>NZ_FOKK01000018.1 GCF_900112005.1 Algoriphagus aquimarinus
AAATCACTAGTGTCCGACTAAAGTATGAATTTCTCAGAGAGGTTGAAAAGAACTTAATCAGAGGAGATTTTTGGGTGAAATTGGAATGTAAGCCCACTAGGTTGGAAATAGGGCCGTTTGGTTGGCTTTCAGGAGATTTTCCTGGAGCTCTTTATCCGGGTTATTAAGGAAGTTGGTTAGGTGGACATAGCTTGCTAGATGGAATCTTGCCATGGCGACCATATTTGAGAATGCCCAGTTTCTTTTGAGTTGTTTGCGGATCACTTCCATGAGCAGCAGTGAGATCAATGCACACCAAATCTGGATTTCGATGGCGTTTTGATTGTCTCCAAGAAAGTATTTGAGTGGAAAGTTTTGTTTGAGTCTTTTGAAGAGTAGCTCAATCTGCCATCTGTACTTATAAATAGCAGCAACAGTGGAAGCCTCGATCTCCAGATTATTAGTCATAAAGACAAGGGTCTTTTGGTTTTTTTCATCCCAATATGCGATTCTTCGAAGCTTGAGCGGGTGTTTTTCAGTTCCTATTTTATATTGGACAGTCACTGTTTCATCTTTGAGAATTTCCTGATCCTTGTGTTCAGGCAAGTCAAATTCTTCCAAACTTTCAAAGATGGCGTTGTTTTTCATCCGCGTGATGAAGTAGATGCCCCGCTCTGTCCACTGCGCATATTGATGGTAATCTGTATATCCTTTGTCCATTACCAGATAAGAGCCCACAGGGAGGTTTAGATGCTTTAGAAATGTATGATCGTGCTTACTTCCTTCAGTTAATCTGACCAGACAGGGCATCAGTTCAGCGGCGTGGATCATCACATGGGCTTTGATTCCGCCTTTGCTTCTACCATCTTTTCTTGGCCTTCCAGCTACTTTAAGAATATCTTTGAATAAGCTGATGACCGTGGAATCCACGATAAATAGCTTTTTAAGTACATCCATTTTCAGTCGGCTGTCCGGTAAAACAGATCGATATTTTTCAAAAAGTGCCAAGTAAACCTCCTTAAATACTTCACTGGGTCTGCGCATGTTACCATCCGAGATAGTGGAACGGCGGGGTGCTTTGGGCATCCCAATGTGAACAAGTCTATTCTGCCACGCCAAAAGTCCTGTTGAAAGCTCTCTAAGCGAGCTGGCTCCGCTAAAAGAGCAATAAAGCATCGTGACTAAGTGCTGCCAAGTATCGAAACATTTGTAGTAGCGATCCGACTGATGCTTGGACTTTACTTTGGAAACCAGCGAACGGTCAATCAAAGAAAGTATCTGAGAAAATATCGGCTGTCCGAAGAAATGTGTATTTTTCATCCGCTGTATTAAGAGGTTGTGGTAAACTGAAAATACAGAAAAGGGGAAGCTTCTCAAACGAAGCTTCCCCTAAATTTTAAACCGTTTCTCGGACAGTAGTGAATAAAAATTTGAAAAGTAAAATGTGAGAATACAATTTACCAAAAGTAATCTTATGCGGGCAAAGGGGGATTACTAGAACTTTATTAATGAATGAATTTCAGTTCAAAAAACACTAAATCACAGCACATTAAGCATGACTCGCTTACAGCACTCGCATGGCATTGAGGCATACTGTAACTAGTGAGAAGATATTCTAAAAATAAGCCTGAGCATATAACCCACTTTTTCTTTATGGATGTATACCTAAGCATTAGATCTATTATTTCCGAAAAGTTCTTCCTGAAATCTCAATCATACCATTCACAGCTGATACCATTTCGGTACTGTTAATCACATAAATCGCACTTTCAACCTGCGGAAACAAATCCCCGAAAAGAAAGCGATCCAAATAACTTATAGTAACATCCTGAAGTGCCTGCTTACTACTAATTAACCTTTCAACTGACCCATATTGTATTACCGAAAATTCGGAAGTCTCATTTTGACTTTCATCATCAAGTTTAATCTCATCTCTAACCCGGTTGTATTCCTGCTCCACGATCTCTATAAACTCCATTTCAGTAAGTGAGATTACGTAGTTATCAATCACTAATCCTTCATAGTTAAATCTACCATAATTAAGACCAGCGTTGAAACTTAGTAAAGTCACATCTACTTCCTTATCATTTATATAAAATTTCATCAATCCTTTTTTAGTGCTACCACCATCTTTTGGAAAGGTTAATTTAGCAAAATCAACCACTTGATACTTTTCAATGAACCCTATTTAACCATAATGAGGACTCAATCACTTTGTTCCCGGTCTGTGTCCTCAAAGACCAAATTCTATTTCAAAGAGTACGAATCGCAGGATATGACAAAGCTCGTAATTGTGCATCCTGCGCCAACTCCATAGTAAATAAGCTCATCTTAAGGTAGCAGATTAAACCCGCCATGAGTCAGGATCACCGTATTCTCATCCAAGGCTTCATTTGGCAAGAGCTCTATCATTTCGTCGCTTTCTAAGCCGGTTTTCACAGCTATTTTCTCCAACTTAAATCCAGTCTCAGTCTTCTCCCGCTGCACCAATACATAACTTTCTCCTTCTGACACAATCACCGAAGTCACAGGAACTACCCAAGCTTCTTTGGGATCAAGCATCAGCTTTGCTTCCACAAACATCCCAGGAAAAAGCAATTCCTCTTCTTCCTCATTTGGCAAATGCGCATGCACGTTAATCTGTCGCTCATTATTGATCGACTGACCCACTACAAACACCTCGGCAATCAAAGTCCTACCCGGTAGATCAGGAATGGACACCTGCACCTTTTGTCCCTGGTGAATATGAGAAGCATCCTTCTCGAAAATCACCAACTCTATATGCATATGCTCTTTGCTGATCAGAGTCATAGCCTTGCCAGCAACTGCCAGAAATGACCCTTGCACCAGATGAATCCCATCAACAAAACCTGATATCGGTGAAAGAACCGGCACTTTGGAGCGGATATTTTCAGGCTTCAATTGATCAGCATTAATATTGATCAGCGCCAACTGACGTTTCAAACTCTCAGCCTTGGCTTTGGTCCCCTGATAGTCTGCTTCAGCTTTCAGGTAATTCTTCTGAGACGATATCTTCTCTCCATACAAGGTCTTTTGACGCTCATACTCTGCCTGCAAGTAATTTAACTGACTGTTTGCCTCCAGAAATTCTTGCTGTAGGCGGATGAAATCAGAATTTTCCAAGTAGAAAAGCACCTCGCCTTTACGGACAGGTTGTCCTTCCAATTTATTCAAGCCACTTACATAGCCACCGAAGTAAGCCGAAATCTCCTGAATTCCTTCCACAGGAACCTTCACCATGCCTTGTACAGAAAGACCTTCAGAAAACTCCTCCAATTTCGGGCTACCCCAAGTCATTCTCATCGTCTCAAATTGCTTTTGGGAAACAGTGATAAAAGGGCCAGTAGATGTTCCGGCTTCCACTTCTACACCGTCAGATCCTGCATCGCTAGATCCATTGCATTGAAAGAATAAGAGACTGCTCGCCAAAAGTGTAGCGTTCAGTAGTGATTTTATAGGGAAATTTTTCATCTGTTTATAATTTGTTTTTCAAGGGCCAGATAGCCTGTCCCGATTTTTCTTCGGGAGAATCTCGCTTGGTGGAAAATCATCCCAATGGGAGTTTTTTGAGTTATGCTCGATTTCATCAGTTCAGAAGGTAGTTGATGTCCAAAATAGTTTGTTGATATGCAAATTTGCTTTGCAGGTAGTGTAGTGTAATCGTCCTAGAATTCTCCATCAGTTGCACATACTGGAGAAAATCGATTTCTCCTTCTTGGTAAGATCGCTGAGCTTGTTCGAGGATTTGCATGGAAAGTGTTTTGCCCTCGGATTCATAATGATTTATCACACGAATATTTTGATCCAATTGGCGATGAAGCTGCTGCGCCCGATTTTCCAGCTGATTTCTATACTGCTCAGCTTCAAGCTGGATTTTTTGCTGCTGAAATTCGCTGGTTTTCACATGGGATTTTTGCGCTCCAAAAAACAGAGGAAGGGAAATTCCCGCCTGAAACCCTGGATACACCTTGGCAGTGGCACCTGGGTTTGTACCACGAAACACATCTACATTGATATCTGGAAGGAGTTTTCTCTTCTCGGTCTGAATCTGATATTCAGATTGACTCACTGCACTTTCATAGTACTCCACGCCGGGGTGTGATGACCAATCTTCCATCAATGAAATATCCAAATCAATCTCCTCGTCAGCCAGCTCAAGCTCCCCTTCCCAGTTTAAGACCAGCTTCAGTTGATCCAATGCCATTAGGTAATTTTCATTCGCTTCAGATTTCTTCAATCCAATCTCCTGACGCTTGCCTTCAGCTGTCAGTTTCTCCAAATAATTGCTTTCACCAGTTTCAAACTTCCGAGTAGCGGCACGGGTAAATTCCGCATAAAGAGAATCGAGGTAATCATAGTTTTCTGTCAACTCCTGCCAGTACCTGACTTCAATAAATGTCTTACTAATTTCTCCCTCCAGCCTTCTCTTTTCCAGTTCAAACTGGCTAAGCTGCATCTCTGCTCCTGCTTCCAACGCATTTTTCTGCGCTCCATACAGTGATGGAAAAGCCATACTTTGACTTAGTCCCCACTTCCGGTTATAGATTCCATTTTCGGCTATGTCATTTTTATCTTCAGCATAATAGACATTGGTTTTGGCTAGATTCCAACCTTGGCCGATTTTGGCATTAGCCATCTCCAGCGACTTGTCAGCTGCTTGCAACGTAAGATTTCGCTCCAATCCAATCTCAACAGCCTGCTCCAGAGTAAGTGGAGTTTCCTGCGCCTTTGCAGCAAAAGAAACCATGGAAATAAACACCAAAGAAGTCAGGACTTTTTTGGAAGAGGAAGAAGACGATCCTGATTTACTTTTAAACAAAACATACAATACTGGCAGCACGATCAGAGTCAGGAAAGTAGCAGAAATCAATCCTCCCACGACTACCGTGGCAAGAGGACGCTGCACTTCAGCTCCTGCAGAATTCGAAATCGCCATAGGTAAGAAACCCAGAGCCGCCGCCGAAGCAGTCAGTAAAACTGGCCTCAAACGCTCTTTGGCACCTTTGATAACTAGATCCTTGATGTTGACATAATGTGATTCCATGGATTTGAAATGTTCGATCAATACGATACCGTTTAGCACAGCTATACCGAAAAGTGCTATGAATCCCACACCAGCTGAAATACTGAATGGCATGTCCCGAGCCCAAAGTAGTAGTATTCCTCCTATCGCAGAAAGTGGAATGGCAGAGTAAATCATCAGCGCATCTTGCGTAGAAGAAAAAGCAAAATAAAGTAGTACGAAAATCAAGAATAAAGCAATCGGAACGGCAATCATCAACCTGTTTCTAGCCTGTTGCAAATTTTCAAATTGACCTCCGTAATCCACTCTATACCCTTCAGGAAGATCTATCTCGTTAGCAACAATCGCTTGAATATCATCCACCACTGACTGCAAATCACGATTTCTAACATTCACTCCGATCACTACTCGACGGTTGGTATTGTCACGGGAAATCTTCGAAGGGCCTTTGGTGTAGCTGATGGTAGCCAATTCAGAAAGCGGCACCGAGCCGCCATTTGGAAGTTGGATCGAAGCCTGCTCCAGATTTTTAATATCCTTGCGGAAAGGCTCCGCAAATCTCACCACTAAGTCAAATTGCTTTTCGCCTTCGAAGACTTTGCCCGCTGTCATGCCTGCAAAACCCATCGTAACAACCTCATTCAGGTCAGAAATATTCAATCCGAACTTGGCGATTTTACCTCGGTTGTATTCAATCTTCATCTGTGGAAGACCATCCACTTTTTCCAAAATAATATCTGCTGCTCCTTCTACACCCTGAATTGCAGCTTCAATTTCCTGAGCAGTACTAAGCAACACATCCAGATCCTCTCCGAAAACCTTGATCGCCAAATCTGCCCGAACACCCGTGATCAGCTCATTAAAACGCATTTCTATAGGTTGAGTAAACTCATACTCCATCCCCGGAATCACTTCCAGCGCTTCTTTGAATTTATCAGCTAGCTCATCCTTGGTCTCCACCGTAGTCCATTCAGATCTCGGTTTCAAGGTCACGATCACATCACTTTCCTCCATGGACATGGGATCTGTTGGTATCTCAGCCGCACCTATTCTTGTTACTATCTGATTCACCTCTGGAAATTCCTTCAAGATTTTCTCAATCTCCGTGACCGTTTCCACCGTGTTACTTAGTGAAGTTCCTGTTTTCAAAAATGGCTGAATCACAAAATCCCCCTCATCTAGCGTAGGCACAAACTCGGAACCCATGGTAGAAAAAATCAAGATTGTACCTACCAATAGTCCAAATGCGGAAATCAGCACAACTTTGGTATGATCCAAAGCCCAGGTGATCGCCGGCTCATAAATTTTATTCAACCCGTTGATGATTCTTGTGGAAACATTCTTTGGGCCAGGCGGTGTAGTCTTAAGGAAAAGAGCTGAAACTACCGGCACATAGGTCAAACCTAGAATCATTGCACCGATCAAGGCAAAAGAGAATACTTCAGCCATTGGCCGAAACATCTTGCCCTCTACGCCCGTCAGCGATAAAATCGGGATAAAAACGATGATGATGATGATCTGCCCAAAAATCGCCGAGTGCATCATTTTGGAAGCACCGGTAAATGAAATCTCATCTTTCTTTTCTTGTCTCTGAGCTTTGGAAAGCCCTGCTAATTGATGATCAGATCGGGTGAATTGGAAAGCTATGAATTCCACTATAATCACTGCTCCATCGATGATAATACCGAAGTCAATCGCGCCCAAACTCATCAAGTTGGCATCGACTCCGAAGATGTACATCATAGCCAAAGCAAAAAGCAAACTCAGCGGAATCACAGATGCTACCACCAAACCAGATCGGAAATTACCCAATAGCAGAACCACCACAAAAACCACAATCAGGCAACCCAAAATCAGGTTTTCAGCAATAGTGAATGTGGTCTTATCGATCAATTCTGAGCGATCCAAAAAGCCGTTTATGATAATCCCTTCCGGTAGAGAAGACTTCATTTCTTCCAAGCGTTCTTTCACCCGATCTATGGTTCCTTTGGAATCCGCGCCTTTCAGCATCATCACCTGACCCAGAACTTTTTCTCCCTCCCCGTTTGCTGTGATTGCCCCAAATCTATTCGCATGTCCAAAGCCGACTTCAGCGATATCACGGATATATATAGGAGAACCATTCCTCACATCCACAACAATATTTCCTATATCCTCCAAGCTAGAAACCAAGCCTTCGCCTCGAATAAAAAAGCTTTCATTTGTCTTTTCTATATACCCTCCGCCAGCAATGGAGTTGTTCTTTTCCATCGCATGAAACACCTCTGCAATATCAATCTGCATTCCCTTCAATCGCTCGGGATTGATGGCAACTTCATATTGCTTCAGAAATCCACCCCAGGTATTTACTTCTACTACTCCTTCAATTCCCGAAAGCTGTCGGCGCACTACCCAATCCTGAATCGTACGCAGATCAGTGATAGAATACTCGCTCTCGTAGCCAGGTTCTACATCGATCACATATTGAAAAATCTCTCCCAGACCTGTAGAGATCGGACCCATTATCGGAGTACCAAACCCTTTAGGAATACTTTCTTCAGCCATTTTGATCCGCTCCGCAATAAGTTGCCGAGGAAGGTATGTGCCCAATTTATCCTCGAAAACTATGGTTACCACCGAAAGTCCAAACTTGGAAATAGACCTGATTTCGACGACACCGGGAAGATTTGCCATCTCCAGCTCCACGGGATAAGTCAGGTATTTCTCCACGTCCTCTGTCGCCAGATTCCTGGAAGTAGTGATCACCTGAACCTGGTTTGTCGTGATATCAGGCACCGCCCCTATGGGAAGGTTGCTAAGCGCAAAGACACCAAAACCTATCCAGGCGGCTATAAAAATGAAAATGATGAGCTTATGCCCAATACTCCATCGTATAATTCGATCTAACATGCGAAGGGTTAAAATTGAATTACAAAAATGGCCTAAAGGCTTCGCAACGCCCGAAAAACTCCCTTAAGATTACCTTAAATCTCTGGGCTAAAAATCAATCTAAATTCAGACCCTTTACCTTTTTCACTTACCACTTCTACCTGTATGTCAGATTCCAAAGCAAGTTTTCTCACTATAGCTAGTCCTAGCCCAGTACCCTGAACCGCACCTCCAGCATCATCCATCTCTCTGTAGAAAGGATCAAAAATCTTATCCATGGACTCCTTCGTCATCCCTTTACCATGATCTCTGATCACAATAAATGAAGCTCCCTCATGACTACCTACCTGCAGTTGGATCTTAGTAGCTGGCTCGGAGTATTTAATCGCATTTTGGGTAAGGTTATTCAAAATCATCTGCAATGACTTCTCATTGACCAACGTAAAAAGTGGAATTGCTAGATTGGTATCGAATTCTATCGCCCTTCCAGACTCTCTCTGGGATTGCTGCGCAAAATTCTGTGTAAACGAAACCAACTCCACTTCTTCCCTACTCATTTTACCCTTTCCAACTCTCGCTAGCGAAAGCAATTGATCGATCATCTCTGACATTCGATCTATACTCCCCAATGCCATTTTGATTTTTTCCATATATTCCTCCGAAGTCCGAGGCTTACGAATTAATACTTCAAGTGTACCCCGCATCACAGACAGAGGCGTTCTCAACTCGTGAGATGCATCAGATGTAAATTGCTTTTCTCTAATCAGTGACTGTTCCAATCTGGCTAGCAACTCATTGATCGAGCGAGTAAGCTGGGCAATTTCATCGTTTGGCTCAGCTACAGCAATTCGCTCATTAAGATTGCTTTGGGAAATAAGATTGGTCTTCTGAATGATCTTCTGTATAGGCTGAATGCTTTTTCCCGCCAAAAACCGCATGGCCAGAAACAAGGAAATCAGGATTCCAGGATAGAGAATGACTAAGATATTTCTGAGGTTGGTCAACAGTTCTCTGGCATCTTCAAATGACTTGGCCACAAGCATAAATCCCTCTTGCTTTCCAGCATGATTCAGTGGAATCTGCATCTGCCGCACTTCCCTGCTTCCGGTTTTAAGCGTCCACGCCTCATGATTTTTCCTTCTATCAGGATAAAAACTCAAGTGATTTTCGCCAAGATTCGGTGATCTATCCATGGAATTCCCCTGCATATCCACTATTTCTATAAAAATCGGGTTGAGCTGAATCTGGCTGTGCTCCTGCTCCAGCCACTCGTCTTTATGCACAAAGCGAATCTCCCCATTCACCAAAAAAATCTGGCCTACATGCTTGTCCGTCTCCAGCTTGAGCTCACGATCTATGCTTTGGATCACGGTGTAATCCACCACCAGATATATAATCGCAAACACAATGAGTACAATCAAAGCTGTGACTAAAGTAAGTCGACGTGCTATGCGTTCTTTGTAGGAAACTATCATAAATCCTTGGCGATATATCCTATTCCCCGTACGGTTTGTATGTAATCCTCATTGGTGTTAAAATGCAATTTCTTTCGAAGTGAATTCATAAAAACATCAATCACACCTGTATTGTAATCAAAATGAATGTCCCAAACTTCCTCAATGATCTGCGTGCGTCGGCAAACTTGATTTTTGTTTTTCATTAAATATTCCAGCAATGCAAACTCTTTTTGCGTCAACTGGATTGGCTCCTCTCCTTTGAATACCTGATGTCTATCTGTGTAAAGTGTAATCGGGCCTAATGTATATTTTTCCTCAGAGCCGCCTTTAGCTCGCAATTGAACTTTAATTCTTTCCAACAATTCTTCGAAGTGAAAAGGTTTTTTGATGTAGTCATTCGCCCCGGATTGCAGACCAATGATCGTTTCATCCACGGTGTCTTTTGCTGTGAGAAAAATGACAGGAGTATCTGAAAACTGCTTGCGGAATTCCCTGCAGACCTCCACTCCACTTCTCAAAGGCAGCATCCAATCCAGCAACAAAAGAGCATAATCTCCACTTAGCGCAAGTTGAAGCCCTTTTTCACCATTTTCGGCCACATCTACTGCATAGGATTCCTCTTCCAAGCCTTGTTTTAAAAAGCTGGAAATACCCGGTTCATCTTCTACAACTAGAATTCTCATGATTGAGTCTTTTTTAACCATAAAGGCCACGGAGTTTTCGCAGAGAGCACAACTTAGTATTAATTAGCCTTCCGTGGAACTGATCATTAATTGTAATCTCATCCCTCTTTGTCAAGCCAGATTTTTTTTAATTACTATGCAAAAGTTAGCAATTCAATCTAAGGTCGGTAATTCTGAGGCTTAATATTCTCTTAAAGTTTTGGAAGACTAGTCAAAAGTCCCGCTAGGGACAGGCTCTGGGTAGAAAGAAAAATGCAATAAAACTTTGCCGTGCCTTTAGGTACGGCACTTTAAAATATTTACAAATAGTGCGGTACCTAAAGGCACAGCTAAAGAACCTATTTAATTAAAGCTACCTATAGTCAGTCCCTAGAGAGACAAGTTTAACACCATGGTTTGGGTTTTCTCAAACCACGAAGCATTCTATCCCGAAAGGACGTAACCGTAATATCGAATTAAAGCAATACCAAATCCTGCTTCTGGAGAAGCAGGATAACTAGAGTTGCGCCCTCTTCGAAAACATAGTAGCCTCCGCAGTAAAAAACAAAAAAGACCTTCCGATATCAGAAGGTCTTGAATACTTTACGCCATTTCAGCTACACGCTTTTCGATTGGCTTTTTCTTAGTCGGTTTCTTTTTTCTCTTATTCCACCAGATCAAGGTTCCTGTGATCGGTAATGAAGTTGCGATCAAGCAGGCGACAAACCATAGAAACTTAGAGAATGGACCAAAAATATCTCCTACGTGAAGAGACTTGACAGATCTACCGACCTGCTGACGGAAAGGCAAATCGGAAAACAAATTAGCCTCCGTCACTGATAAATCTGCAGTCGATAAGGTCAATTGATCAGCACCAGCTCTCGCAAAAAAGCCTGTTCTATACTTACTCACGCTGATGGGGTCTGAAGATTTGGATGGAAGAGAAACTCTGATATTTCCAGCATAAGGAAGCTCAGCGTTCGTTTTGGCGAAAATATCCTCCAAAGAAAGAACAGCAAGGTTTACCTCTTCTATAGGAGCAGCAAGTTCTGGCTTGGCTTCAGCTGTTGGTTTAGCAGCTACTTCACCTTTCGGAGCAGGTGCTTGATATGTATCCCAAGTCTTTTGCCATCCCTCTCTATACCATTCGTAAGACCAGAAAGGCCCAGTAGCAGACATGATAAATAGGAAAATAAGCGAGTAAAACGCCAAACTATTATGCAGATCGTGATTCACACGCTTCCAATTTCCTGACCATTTGACCTTCAACCCTTGCTTCCAATTCTTAACTTTATTTGGAACCCAGATCACTATACCAGTGATCACTCCCAGCAGAAACAATAAGGTAGCAACTCCATTGATAAACCTTCCCAAATCACGATTGCCCATGCTCTCCAGGATAGGTGTTTCTATTCTATCTAGGAGCAGCCATCTATGAAGACTAAACATATAACCCATAAATTCTGATGTAGACGTTTTGTCAGAGCTATTTCCCAGAATCTCAGCAGAATAGGGGTTGACATAAAAAGTACTTCCTCTCCCCTCTTCTCCCTCCTTCTTTAAGGTAAACTGCACGCTTCGATCAGCCTCCTCGTTCCACATCAAGCCTACCACATTCGAATCAGAGCTTTTCTCCAAAGAACTTTTCAGCTCATCTGCCGACATACGCTCTCCGGTTTCCTCCACGAAGTAAAGTTCGGAATCCATTATCTCACGAATCTCCGTGTTATAGACATATATCGTTCCACTGAAACAAACTGCTATAACCACCAAACCAGAAATCAATCCCGCATACAAGTGTACTTGGTCAAAAATATTTCGAATGCTTTTCCAAGCAGTAGATTTCTTTGGCTGCATAAAGTGGTCAGGTTAAAGAGAATGAGAATAAATACTGGGGCAAAAATAAGGAAGTATTTTATTATTTAGATTTAATCTAAGAAAGAATTATAAAAAAAATTGTGAGTACTTCAATTGGACTATAGGACATTCAATCATCACACACCATGTTTCCTATTATTACTAAAAGCAATCAACAGTGCTTTAGTAACTGCATTTCAATGGTTTATTTTATAAACAGCGATCACGCAATCGATTTCTTACCCACATTTCAAAAAAACGCAACATATTTTCCAAAAATATATTTTATTTAAACCCACTATTTGATAGTTTAACACAAATTACTCTATTTGATAGAAATTTTACAACCAACTTTTACTGATCAAACAATTTTAGCACCCAATTATTAAGTAAAAGACCCCATGCCCGAAAAAGTGTTAAACGAACAAGAAATCATAGAAAGAATCAAAAATGGTGACGAGTCAGCATTTATTGAAGTTTACGACCTTTTCTGGAAGCGCCTGTTCAATTTCGGCTACAAAAAACTTGGTAAAAAGGAGATCGTGGAAGGAATCGTGCAGGAAGTTTTTATTGACTTTTGGACCAAACGAGCAAAACTAGATATTCACTCCTCTCTTTCCTCCTACTTATTCACCTCAGTTAATTACCGTATCATTAACCAGTACAAGTCCCAGACCATACGAGACAAATATTCAGATCAGGAAAAATCCAAAGGAGAGCAAAATAGCTCCTCCACGGATGAAAAGGTTCTCTTTAATGATTTGAAATCAAACATCAAAAAAGTAGTACAGGATTTTCCTCCACAGCGGAAAAAAGTCTATCAACTCCGATTCAAAAAAGGACTGAGCTACATTGAAATTGCTGAAAATCTTGAAATCTCTGTGAGCACAGTAGAAAAACACCTGATGCGAGCACTAAAAGATATACGGATCAGCCTGAGAGAACTCACTCTTACTACACTTACCTCCCTCGGTTCAGCCTCTCTTTTTGATTCAATTAGCACCATATCCTACCTCAATTAAGGTAGCTGTACCTCCCCAGCCTTCTTCTGTAGCACCAAGTCCCATCCATTTATGAATTTCATTTTTGTGATAATTCTATTTATAGGGTAAATTATTAGACTTTTTTAGTAAAAAATATACCCGTATTAAAAAAGTTGGTTTTTTTTCTATTCAGTATGGAGGATAATTCTGTTTGAGTTGACTTGTATAGTATAAATCAGTATTCATGACAGAAGAAAGTTCCAATTTATTTCAAGATGATCAGATGGCGTTCGAAGAAAATCTCGAAACCGACATGGTAGGTCTCATGACTATAGAAGATCAGAAAGCACTGAAGAAAAGAATACTTCGGAATATTAAGACTGGTATTCAAAAGCATGAACAAAAGAGAAATAACAGAAGAAGGATTTTCACCTATACAAAAATTGCCGCATCAGTACTTATAGTACTCGCTATAAATGGAGCGCTTTGGACTACACTTAAACTAGAAAAACACACGTATCAAACAGGTTCCAATGAAACGCTGAAAATCGAATTACCTGATGGCTCAACAGCCTTGCTAAATTCCAACTCATCGCTGACCTATACCTACAATATGGCTTTTGGATTTGACCGCAAAGTAGAACTGATCGGAGAAGCATACTTTGAAATAGCCAAAGACGCAGAATCTAAACGATTTGTAATCAATGAAGGAGATGTGATGGAAGTAGAGGTATTTGGAACTGAATTCAATTTCAAAAACCAAAATCCAATACACAAACTAACACTCATACAAGGAAGTGTAAAGCTAGGCTACCAAAGCGAACAAGGAAACACAAATCGTATGGTACTGCCTGGAGAAACCATAAAACTAGATGTAGAAAATCATCAGCTAGAAGCCAAAACAGTGGCTGATCCTATTAAACTTCTTGCTTGGCAAGACAGAAAAATTCGAATGCAAAATGAGAGTCTGGAAGAAGTGCTAAGCATAGTCGCAGAATTGTATGATTTGGAATTAGTAGATCAAACTCTGCCAACAAACTATCAACTTATCTCTGGAAGCTTGCCCCTAACAGACAATCCAAATGAGGTTATCGAAAACATCGAAGTTCTATTCGATACCGAGATACATCTAGAACAGAATTCAATACGAGTACAATAGATTACCGCTTGCCTTTCGGCCGGATAGCAAGCAAATATAAAGTAAGATTAGTTCGAGCAAAAGCTTTGGTGAAGACCAACTGCTTAAAAAATTACACTAGTGAGATCTAGGTAGTTAACCTACCCAGATCTACGAATGATTAGCAATTGGCCCAAAATAAACGCGAGTCATCATTCTAACCACTAACCTGTTAATCTATGCTCATCAAATTTACCCGTTATCTATTGGTAGTCGGGGTAACTGGAGTGCTAGCGCTCCCACTCTCCGCAGAAGGCCAAAATCTCACACAATTTGCCAAAGGCCCAACTCTTACCCAGAAGTTGGATACTAAAAATCTTGAATCTACACTTAAAGAACTAGAGGACATATATTCCATATCTATCGCATATCCTTCATCCTTGGTAGATGCACAAACAAAAATCCCCGCAGCTATTAACTCCAAACTGACTGCCGAGGAGAATCTTCAACGAATTCTTAAAGGAAGTCAAATACACTTTAGAAAAGGCGCAGGAGACTTTTACATGCTGGAACAGTCCTATGCAGCACCTAAAGCCCCTTCCTCCTCACCCAATTTATCTTATCAAATCCCCTCGTCTCAAAAAACAGAAAGAGTAATCTCTGGCGTGATCGTAGACGAGGAACAAATCCCTATTCCAGGCGCAAGTATCCTGATCAAAGGAACCATGAATGGAGTCGTAACTGATATAGATGGGAAATTCTCTTTAACACTACCCGACGATAGTCCAAACGCAATCTTGATGATCTCCTTCATAGGATTCACCACTCAAGAGATTAAAGTTGGAAGTACTTCAATATTCACTATAGAATTAGCTTCGTCTGATTTGGCTTTGAATGAGGTCGTGGTAACAGCCTTTGGTCTGGAGCGGGACAAAAAAGCGCTAGGATATTCCACACAAAGTGTAGATGGTAGCGCTCTTACAGAATCTCGTCCAACTAACGTGGCAAATAGCCTTTCAGGGCGAGTAGCTGGTGTTCAGGTAACTGGAAACTCTATGCCTGGAAGTGGCGCCCATATCGTAATCCGAGGCTCATCTTCAGTCGCTGGAAACAACGAGCCCTTAGTGGTAGTAGATGGCGTTCCTCTGGAGCAAACCTCTAGTAGACAGTATGGAAATGGCTTATCTGAGATAAGTCCTGACAACATCAAAGAAATGACCATTCTAAAAGGCGCCACAGCAGCAGCACTATATGGCTCACGTGCGGCAAATGGGGTCATTATGGTCACTACCAAAAATGGATCTGGATCCAAAGGCTTAGGCATTGAATTCAACAGCAACATGACCTTTGACAATCCACTTGTAAAGCCAGATTTCCAGAACACATATGGAGGCGGAACTGGCTACAGAACTTGGTACGTAGATGGAAGAAATGGATTTGATGCAGACGGGATTCGCGGAACTGCCGGCGTAGATGAAAGCTGGGGCGCTCCTATGGACGGTAGAATGGTGCCACTTTGGTATTCCGCACCAGAAAAAGTCGCTCTTCTTCCACAGCCCAACAACTACGATGATTTTTGGGAAACAGGTCAAAGTTTATCAAACACCATCGCACTATCCGGAGGAAATGATCAAGGTAATTTCCGAGTATCTATAGGAAGACTGGATCAGACGAGTATCATGGCGGACAATGATTATTTCCGTAATAACTTCAAGATAAACACCTCCTACAAATTCATCCCAAAGCTTCAAATGAGCGTGAATGCTGAGTATGTTAAATCAGGCTCAGACAATAGAGGTTTTACAGGAAGTCAGGATTTCATCTGGGCTCACAGACACACGGACTATACCAAGCTAAAAAACTGGGAAGACTATTATGATACCCAAAAACTCACCTTTAGAGAAGGGGATGATTATCCGTATGCCAACTGGCAGCATGAATACTTTTCCAATCCATTTTTCAACCAAAAGTATTTACCCAACTCAAATGAAAAAGACCGCTTAGTAGGAAGCATAGCACTGAACTACGACATCAGCGAGAATTTCAGCATCCTAGCCCGATCAGGCACGGATTACTGGAGCGATACGCGTATAAACATCAACAGTGCAGAAAGCTTCAAAAACAATGTCAAAAGGTTTGGCTCCTATTCAGAATCAGTTCTAAACAGTCAAGAAACAAACAGCGACGTTATTCTGACTTTTGACAAGGACTTGCTTCCAAGACTTTCTTTGAAAATACAAGCTGGGGCAAACAACAGGGTTAATAATTACAAAAGCACCTCAGTAAGCGTAGGACAGCTTACCATTGATGGACTTTACAACCTAGGCAACTACGCCAGCCCAGTTACTCCTTCCAGTACGATCAGAAAACAAGTGGTAAACAGTGTATTTGGATCCGCACAATTCGGCTTCAACAATTACTTATTTCTAGACGTGACTGGAAGAAATGATTGGTCCAGTACATTACCTACTTCAAACAATTCCTTCTTCTACCCTTCAGTAGCGATGTCTGCTGTGCTGACAGATATTTTCGACGTGCAGTCAGGCTTCCTTTCCTTTGCAAAAATCAGAGGAAGTATAGCTCAGGTCGGCAATGATGCAGATCCATATTTACTTAATCAAGTTTATTCCTCTGAAGGACTTTGGGCAGGAACTACTCCTACTTATTCAGAATCAAGTGAGATAGCAAATAGAACTCTTAAACCGGAAATCACTACAGGGAAAGAAGTTGGTTTGGACCTGAGGTTTTTTGAAGGAAGAGCAGGAATAGACTTCACCTACTATCACCAGTCAACTGTAAACCAGATCCTTGCGGTATCCATTTCTACAGCTTCAGGATATAGCAGTCAAATCCTAAATGCTGGTGAAATCACCAACCAAGGAATTGAACTTACCATTAATGCCACTCCTATTAACACCGCGTCAGGGTTTAGCTGGTACACTGCATTGAACTTTGCAAGAAACCGAAACAAAGTAGTAGAACTAGCGGAAGGTTTGGAAAACTATATTCTAGGCACTCAAAACTCACTTACATCTGAAGCAAGAGTAGGTCAGCCTTATGGTTCGCTTTACGGAAGAAGATATCTCCGAAGTCCAGAAGGAGAGCTTGTCTACAACAATGGCCTTCCTGTATTGGAAGAAGGCACTTACACACTTGGAAATATTCAGCCTGACTGGATAGGCGGATGGACCAACTCCTTAACATACAAAGGCCTTGAGTTGAACACACTGGTCGATGTAAAAATGGGTGGAGACATATTCGACGTGGGAACTGGCCTTGCCAGAAAAACAGGTCAATATGCTGAAACTGCCATAGGCAGAGAAGAGGGAGTAATAGGTCAAGGTGTAATGAATATAGGCACCTCAGAGGCGCCAGTGTATGTGCCAAACGATGTAATCGCTAGTGCAGGAACATTCTGGAATGCGCAGAACCCACGCACCTACCATGAATCAGGAATTTTTGATGGAACATTCGTGAAGCTTCGTGAAGTGTCTTTGGGCTATGTATTCCCAAAAAGGTTCTTAGGAAATAAGTTCATCCAAACTATGAAGCTCTCTTTCGTAGGACGTAACCTGGCCATTCTTTACAAAAACCATCCTCACATGGATCCAGAAGTGGACATGAAGGGTGGCAACGGACAAGGATTTGCCTACGGCCAAATGCCTACTACACGTAATCTGGGCTTCAACCTTAACGTGACATTCTGATCTAATCTTTTACCTATTAAGAACTTATCATGAATAGACTATACAAATACACTCTCGCAATACTTCTTCTGACTCTTGGTACGATGACTTCCTGTACCAAGGATTTTGAAGAAATCAATACCGATCCAAACAACCCGGTCGCCATCTCCCCTTCCTTGCTTTTGCCAAATGCAATACAAGTAACGGTGGATAGATATTGGGGACACAGCATCAGGTATGAAAGGCTTAATATCGATGCAGCCATGTGCTGGATCCAGCATCTTTCCAGAAATATCTATATCAATGCTGAAGGCGACAGTTATGAGATTCCTCTCACCATCTCTTCCGGCACTTGGAACAATATTTATAAAGAATCCCTGATCAATTTCGAGAAAGTAAAATCCCTATCTGGGCCAGGCAAAACATACGAAAATGCCAATTATGTAGGCATTGCAATGGTCATGCAGTCATTTGCCTATGCCTACCTCACAGATGTATTCGGACCTATTCCATATTCTGAAGCGCTAAAGGGTACAGCGGAAGAAGCCATCAACTCTCCGAAATACGATTCTATGGAGGAAGTGTACGCAGGCATTCTTGCTGACCTGATGGAAGCAAATGATCTTCTCTCTACTTCTGGACCTGCGGTAGTCGGGGACATCATGTTCAACGGCGATATCATGAAGTGGAAGCGATTTGCAAATTCACTTGCATTGAGAATTGCCAACAGACAAGCATCTAAAAAAGCTACAGAATCACGGGCTATAATGAGTCAAATATTGGCTAACCCAACCAAGTATCCTGTTATCGAGAGCAATTCTCAGACAGCTGAGCTAACTCACTTCGATGTAATCGGAAGCAGAAACAAAATGTTTGATGTATTCTCCACTCGATCAGATTGGAATATCAGCACCACATTGATCAATAAACTTCTTGCACTAGACGATGAAAGAATCACAGTCTATGCGCAGCCTTTGGCTGATGGAAGCTACGCTGGTTTGCCAAATGGCCTGACCGATGCAGCTGCTGGAACATACAATGCTTCGAGAATTGGACTTAAATATTTGGACCCAACCGCTCCAAGTGTCCTAATGACCTATGCAGAAGTGGAATTCATCAAAGCCGAAGCAGCATTAGACGGAGATATCACGGGTGATGCAAGTGAATTCCTGGAAAGTGCAATCAAAGCCTCTTTCAAGCAGCAGGGCCTCACTATGCCGGGTGATTACATGTCACGTATCGGCGAAGTCACTAAGGAAAGCATCATGACTCAAAAGTGGATAGCGCTTTTCGGACAAGGAGTAGAGGCCTGGAACGAATACCGCAGAACAGGATATCCTGTGATGCCCGCACCAAACCCAAGCGCAGTGTTTTCAAACGATGGAATACTTCCTACTAGGATAGAATATCCCACTTCCGAATACTCCCTCAACAAAGCAAATCTAGACGAAGGTGTAAGAAAGCTAGGAGGCTCTGACAACATGCGAACTCCACTTTGGTGGGTGGACTAATCAAAATCGATCTCTAATCATTCAACTGAAATTTATATGCAAAAGTCATTCAACATATACTTAATTCTGGCAGCGTTTGCCACTATTGCTTTCACCCAATCCTGCGTAGAAGCCGAGGATTTGGCTACGCCAAATGTAGCATCCCCTGTATTGGTTTTACTTGAAGGAAGTTCCTTCAGTGCCGCTTCCCCAGTCACGGTGGGCTCCAGATTTCTAGAACTCGACAAGACCAACATTCTAGACTACACTAAAGGGATAGACTCCATTCCTGTACCCAACCTTAGCATCGCAGTCTTAATCAATAACACCAATGAAGTAGCCCAACTGGTCACAGATACCGGCGGCGGCGCTGAATTGGTTATTTCTTGGGCTGATCTAGGCTTATCAGAAGCAACTAGTGGAAGCTCGGTTCGACTTGAATTCTCAGGAACCTACAAAAATGTCGCCTTCAGAAAATACCACACTGTTAGGGTCAAATAACAACGTTCATTCTTTATAAAATCAATCCTCTAAAACTTTCTACAACCTTATTAAATTACTATGAACCACTCTATTAACAGAAGAAATTGGATCAAATCCAGCCTTATGGCTGTGGGAACTATGGCGATTGCCCCTGCTTTTGCCATGCCAAAAAACAAAGCTCTTGCAGTATATCAGCCTGACTCAATTCTACATGAGCATATTCCAACTTTTCAATACAATGAAGCGAGAATAGTAGCAAAATTAAATGCAAATGAGAATCCTTATGGTCCTTCTCCAAAGGTAATCAAGGCCATTTCTGACTCTATTTCTCTAGGCAACAGATATGGACATGGGGAAGCAAAAATACTTCTTGACATGATCGCCGAGAAAGAAGGAGTATCAGCAGACCACATCATGCTATCTCCTGGTTCTTCAGATATTCTAGAAAAAGTAGCTTTTGTACAGTTTATGAATGGCGGAAATGTAGTCTCTGCAGATCCATCCTACATGTCATTGATGAATACTGCTCAAAAGCTTGGTGCCACTTGGAAGCCTACCCTATTGACTGGAGATTTTCAGCATGACCTGGATGCTATGGAAAAAGCTGTCGACGCTGAAACGAATCTTGTTTACATCTGTAATCCAAACAACCCTACAGGATCGATCACTGATGCTACCAAACTAAAAGCTTTCTGTTCAAAAGTATCAGCGAAAACACCGGTATTCGTGGATGAAGCCTACTTGGAATTCCTTCAGAAACCAGAGGAAAGCTCTATGGTAGGATTAGTAGCCGAAGGTAAAGATGTAATCGTAGCTAGAACTTTCTCCAAAATCCACGGAATGGCAGGATTAAGAATTGGCTACATGGTAGCACTACCTGAGCGTATCGAGAGCATCACTTCTATGGTACGAAGCACAATGGGACTTTGCGTCACCTCACTAAATGGCGCTATCGCAAGCATGAAGGAAGAAAGCTTCCTCAGCAGCTGTAGAAGCATGAATGCAGAATGTAGAGAGTACACCAAAGGTGAAGTAGCTTCTCTAGGCTACGATATCATTCCTACCGAAACCAGCTTTATGATTTTCCCACTTCGAATGGAAGGGCAGCCATTTATGAAAGGCATGTACGACAGCGGAGTTGGTATCCGGGTATTCAACATTGACAACAAACCTTGGTGTAGAGTAAGTATGGGTACCATGGAAGAAATGGAAATTTTCGTCGATGCATTCAAAAAAGTGACCGCATAGTAAACAAGGATTCGTATGAGTATTGCACTTCAGAAGACCCTATCGCTGCTCCTTTTGATAGTTATCGGGATATTTCTCCAGAAAAAACTTCAAAATGAGGATCAGAAAAAGGGGTTAAAATCCATAATTCTAAACATCGCCTTGCCGGCAATGATCTTTGTTGCCTTGTTGAAAATCGAAATCAATCCGGATCTATTGATTCTTCCGGTTTTGGCTTTGGTATTTAATATTGTGATGATCTTCCTTACCAAGTACTCGCTGCCATATTTTGGTGTCAAAGCGGATACACCGGCCATGCGAACACTGATGTTGCTTCTCCCATCTTTGGCTCCGGGATTGACCTGTTTCCCTTTTATAGTAGAGTACCTGGGAGATGACGCGCTAGCTTGGGCAGCACTGTCAGACATTGGAAATAAGCTATTCGTGTTAGTATTAGCCTATTTACTAGCCATGTCTTGGTACTACAAAAACCAAAACCTCAAATCTAAATCGAATGGCCAAAAGGTAAAAGAACTGCTGATAGCCATGGTAAGTGAACCGATCAATTTGGTAATTCTAGTTGCGATAGTTCTGCTAAGCTTTGGATTCAATATGGACAGCATGCCAGGGTTTCTTAGCGAATCTATCCTGATGATGAAGGATATGATGACTCCGTTAGTCTTGATTTTCATAGGCATAGCCGTGATCTTCAAATGGGACCAACTGCGTATGATAACCTCTATACTCACTTTCAGAGCTGGATTTACATTCCTGCTTAGCGGTCTATTCATCTGGTTAGTGCCAATGCCTTCTGAGGCAGCGATACTACTAGCAGTGGTATTTCCACAGAGTGCAGTGAGCTTTTGGCCATTTGCGCACATGTCTGCGATACGGAAGTTTGAATATGAAAATGAGGCTCAAAAAGACAATCCAACCTTTGATCTGGAATTAGGAATCAACGTATTAGCGGTATCGATGCCTTTCAGCACCTTACTGATACTTGGCGTATTTACATCTGGTAGCTATTTCACTTCCCCTCTTCATGTCATCACTATTGGTGGGGTATTGATAGGAGCAGCAATATTACCAAAAGCCATTCAATGGGTTAAGAACGCAGATTTTGGTTTTGAAAACCTACGAGAGAAAGAATTAAAAGACAGTTCAGTTGAGTAACACTAGGTAGGTTAATAGAATAACCGATAGGTTTGATCAAATGAAAATGCCTGAGCTATGCTCGGGCTTTTTTGTGCAAAAAATCAGTTTCAATTATGAATCTTAGTGAAATAATCAGGTTGGAAGGTCCTCAATTTCCTGCTAAATTGAACTCCCAAACACGCTACATAATGCAAAAACTCACCCTGACATTTGCCTCTTTACTACTTCTAGTTTCTATTGTTTCTTGCCAATCCAATGTAGAAAAATCTCTTCCTGAGCTTTCTCCTGAATTCACAGCCGTTTTAGATGCGCACGGAGAATGGCAAAAATGGTTCAATGCCAAGGCTGAGAGCTATTCGATGATCCATGAGGGTATTATGATAGAGGAAAATGCTTTTATCAATCTGGAAAGTAGACAAATCCGCCTTTCTACCACGGATTTTGAGATTGGCTTTGATGGGTATCAGACTTGGATCAGTCCAAACAGAGAGGCTTATAGCGGGGAATCCCTGAAGTTCTATCACAACCTGTATTTCTACTTTTTCAACATTCCCTATGTATTCACTGATCAAGGAGTGACAGTAGAAAAAGTAGAGGACAAATTATTGAATGGAAAAAAATACCCGACGTTCCAGGCAAAATTTGATGCTAACACAGCATCAACAAATCCTAAGAACCAATACTTCATGCTGGTGAACCCTGAAACCAATAGAGTTGAATACGTTCTTTACTCGGTTCCTTCCAATGACAGTGAAAACCCTCCTCTTAGCGCGTTGAAATACGATGATTACAGAGAATCAAATGGTGCGTTTTTCCCTAGAATCCTCACGGGATACACTATTGAAAACGACTCTACCAAGATTTTAAAATACCAAGTCACCATAGCAGATGCCTTGCTTTTGGATGAAGAGTTTGACTCAGAAATATTCGAAAAACCAAAAGAAGGGGTTTACGCAGATTAATATCCTGAAGATTTCAGCTTATCAATTCTGATTTTGACTTTGAGTTTGATAGGTCTGATTATCTCTGATAGTAAAGAAGTTAGAGTCGACTAAATTAGATATCTCATTAATTTTCAACTGAAGATTATCCAAATACTCGTGCAAGCCAAAGCCAATAATCTCTCCTACTTCGGCAAATTCTAATTTTGAACGCAATTCTCCCATAGCCTTTTCAGGTGAATTCATATATCCACCACCCAAATTTCCTGAAATGTTATGGAGGCACTTCTCAGCTTCTTTGATGCAAAAATAGATGGATCTAGGAAAGTACTTATTCAGTGTTAAAAACTCCACCACGTTGGCAGACTCAATATTCCCATACAATCTGCGATAGGTATTGAATGCAGTAACTGACTTCAATAAAGCCATCCAGTGAAGGAAATCAAGAGGAGTACCGATCTCCTGGTCTGAAGGCAGAAGTATATGATATTTCACATCTAACATCCTGGAAGTCTTATCAGCTCTCTCTAGGAATTGACCAAGCTGTCTGAAATACCACCCTTCAGTTCGGGCCACACTACTATCCGCGATACCATAAATCAATAAAATCTGATTTTTTACTTTCTCAAAAAACGGCCTTGGATCTTCTTTTTTCCAAACCTTTTTTTCCAAGCCTTCCTGCATCATATAGTAGAGTTCATTGACTTTCTCCCACGTTTCCTTACTTAGGTTTTCGCGGATGATCCGTGCATTTTCTCTAGCATTTTTGATGGTGGAGACCATGGAGTTTGGGTTTTCTGCATCAAACCCCAAAAAGAATAAAACCTGATTTTTCTCGTAACCAGTACAACTTTTCTCATAAAGAGCCAAATCTCCTGTAGCTGCGATCAAAGGACGCCACTGCTCTTTGAGATCTAGCGGAAGATCTTGCATCAGGTTGAAATTCACGTCTATAAATCGCGCATAATTCTCCGCGCGCTCTAGGTATCTCCCTAGCCAATAAATACTATTTGCTACTCTACTTAGCATATTGTTTCAGTTTATTATTTGTATACCCGCTTTTTTGCCAGTTATCAGACTAAAGCATTATATGTTTTGCTCCACAGTAAACTTCTGGTCACTTCGGTCACCGGTCTTCTGACCAAGTGAGCAAAGAAAAATTGGCTGCTGGCATGATTACGGGTAATCATATTCATTAATATAAAACCCAGGTATCCTTACTTCCTCCACCTTGGGAGCTGTTCACTACTAACGAACCTTTCTTCAGCGCTACTCGAGTCAATGCGCCTGGAATCACCTCAATTTCTTGTCCATACAAGATATAAGGTCTCAGATCCACATGCCTTCCGCTTATACCCTCATCGGTAAGTGTCGGCACTGTTGAAAGGGATAAAGTAGGCTGAGCGATGTAGTTTGTTGGATTATTGGCAACAAGCTCTCTGAATTTCGCATGCTCCTCTGGAGTTGCCTTTGGACCAATCAGCATCCCGTATCCACCTGCCGCATTCGTTTCCTTCACAACTAATTCTTCTATGTGATCCAACACATATTGCCTGTCCTCTTCCTCTCTACAGAGATAAGTTGGTACATTATTTAATATTGGTTCTTCATTAAGATAGTATTTGATGATTTTTGGAACGTAAGCATAAACTGCCTTATCATCCGCTACGCCCGTTCCAGGAGCATTTGCCAAAGCAATATTCCCCGCTTTATAGGCTTCAAAAAGACCAGGAACTCCCAGCATAGAATCTGGATTGAAAGTCTCTGGATCCAAGAATGTGTCATCTATCCTGCGATAAAGCACATCGATTTGCTCTAAACCTTTGGTGGTCTGCATGTACACTTTCTTATTCTCTACGATCAAGTCCACGCCACTGACCAGCTCCACTCCCATTTGCAAAGCGAGGTACGAATGTTCATAATAAGCCGAGTTATAAACCCCGGGAGTCAGTACTCCGACCACAGGTTTAGGCTTATCCGAAAGATTCTGAAGCATCCTAAGTAACTTAGTCGGATAGTTCGAGACTGGCATTACACCCTTTTGATTAAAAATATCAGGGTAGACGCGCTTGATTATTTCTCGACTTTCCAACATATAGGAAACTCCTGATGGACATCTGAGATTATCTTCCAAGATGTAATATTCCCCATCCTTACTCTTCACGAGATCAGTACCCGTAATATGACACCAGATACCCTTAGGAGGAGTCAATCCTATACAAGGCTCAAGATAATCCTTACTCTTAAGGATCAGGTCTGAAGGCACGACACCATCTTTCAGGATATTTCGCTCATTATAAATATCCTGAAGAAACATATTCAAAGCTTGAGTTCTTTGCTTTAATCCAGCCTCGAGCTTTTGCCATTCTGAATTGGGAATAATCCTGGGAATGATATCCAAGTGAAGGATTTTCTCCATTCCCTGATTGTCATGATAGACATTAAAAGTCATACCCATCGATCGCTGCGTCTGATTGGCAGAATGCTGCAACTGGTTCATCTTTTTGGAACTCGTCTTTTTCAGATGATTGTAAAACTCATTGTAATGCTCTCTAATCTCCCCTTCTTCAGAGATCATCTCATCGTAATGTTCTCCTGCGTTGTATCCTTCGGTCTTCATAAGTTTATCTAAAATAAAACAAGCTTCAAAAAGATAGGTGAATTAGAGTAATTGTCAAAAAAATAATAAAAATAGGTTCATATTTTTATGAAAATCTATATTCTTGCCACGATATGTCAATACTATGATTCAATAATTACCACTCTATCAATCAATCAGACCATCATTTCAGCCCTCTCTTCTCAGTTAAGTTAAGTATTTATTCTTGGGTTGGTTGCAGTTGCAGACAGAACTGTTGATTAAAATACTTTATTTTCGACCCATGGTTAAGCGACTTTTAAAAATACAAGACAACTCGATAGTGAAGAGAATCACGATTTGGAGACAAATCAAGGACGGTCTTTTCATTGCAATAGGAGTCGTGATGGCTAGCATAGGCTTGAAGGGTTTTTTATTGCCAAATGGATTCTTTGATGGAGGCGCGATGGGCATGTCACTGCTCTTAGACATGCTTACTCCAGTCAATCTTTCTGTACTAATTATACTAGTCAACTTACCATTCATTCTGCTTGGTGCTAAGCAGGTTTCGGTGCCATTCGCGATCAAAAGCACCTTGGCAATTTTTGCGCTAGCACTACTTGTTCATTACATAGAAGTCCCTGCTATAACGGCAGATAAATTGCTGATTGCTGTTTTTGGAGGTTTTTTCTTAGGATCAGGAATTGGATTTGCTATTCGAGGTGGGGCTGTAATCGACGGAACTGAAGTGCTAGCCATTTCTGTGAGCAGAAAATCAAGCCTAACTGTAGGTGATTTTATCACTGTCTTCAATGTCTGCCTATTTATAATCGCAGCTATTTTCGTAGATATAGAAACAGCCATGTATTCCATGCTGACTTACTTCTCCGCTTCCAAAACTGTAGATTTCATCATCAACGGCGTGGAAGAATACCTAGGCGTGATGATCATGTCTTCGTACAATGAAGAAATCAAACAAATGATTTCCTTTGACTTAGGAAGAGGGGTGACAGTACTGAAATCTGATGGAGGATATGGAGACAAGGCCAAAGAGCTTCCCGATAGAAAAGTATTATTCTGCGTAATCACCCGATTAGAAGTCACCAAAATGCTTGTGGAAATCGAAAAAATTGACTCCAAAGCCTTTGTGATTCAATATCCTATCAAGGACACTAAGGGAGGGATGATTAAGAAGAGACCGCTTCATTAGTCGTTAGTAGCTAGACAGAAGTAGCAGGACATTAGATTTAGAGACAAAAGAAAAGGGCGAATATCATAAATCTAGACTCTTGGTTTTAAAATCTAGATTCTAATTTTAATTTAATTCATCTCTTTTTTTATAAAAGGTCTTTCCCAATTTATTGATATGATCGAGCAGATTTTTGTTCTGAATCCTACCAAGACTCTGTAGATCGATAGTGTAAGGAAAATCACTCTCATTAATATCAGAAATCACTTTTCCCAAAGTAAAACGATCAATTTCTCCATCAGCAATAACCAAATCCAGATCAGATCTATTAGTAAAAGTACCTTTGACTCGAGAACCATAGATAATCACATGGGCTACCTGTGGATATTTTTCAAAAATATCAACAAGTATCTCTTGAGCAGAATTTGTCAGTCCAAATCTCATCAATTTATTATTATTTTTCAACGGTCATATGCCTGCTCGGTTGACGCCAATTGGACGCGGATTCTAGCAAGGCTTAGAATCATCAGTTTAAGCATCTCGTTACTCATGCCTATCTACCTCAGACAGACTCGATTTCACAAACTCCAACTTAAACTAATGTTTTATTCAAGGCTGATAAAGCTTGAGAATATCGCTTTTGAATATCAGGAATTACTTCTTCCATAACTGTAAAATCATAGGTATGGCTAAGAAGATTACGGTCATTAATCATGTCAAGCCAGATTTCAATCTGGTCAATGTACTTAGCTTTGAAAGCTTCCTTCATAACCATTTTTGGAGAAATTTGATACAGAACCAAACCGTCTGACTCCATTTTATCCTTAAGCGTTTTCCATCCCAATTCTAACGTAAATTCAAAACGCTGAATAATCCCCTCTTTTTCTAACTGTGAAGTTTTAGCAAGATCAAGAAATTGAATTTCCTCCAAAAGTTTCACAGCCTTTGTAAAATTCTCTAAACGTTGCTTCCACCTAATGTCATTTTCCATAGAAAAATGAATTTAAGAATTTATTTGGATCATCTGAATGGAATTGAATTCAATAAAGACGAATGATTATTGAACATCAAAAAGGGCGAATAATTATTCGCCCCTACCAATATCTTATATATTGACTTTTGGTTCTAAAATCTTGATACTTGCTTCTTAAGAAATCGTCGATCCACTCGCAGTCCCTTCATGAGGCACCATTAGCTTCAGCTTTCCGTCTTTATCTTCTGCCATCAAAATCATGCCTTCGGAATCAATGCCCATCATCTTACGTGGAGCAAGGTTGATCAACATCGTCACTTGCTTGCCTATTAGGTACTCTGGCTCGAAGTGCTCTGCTACTCCACTTAGTACCGTTCTATGACCAAGACCTGTGTCTACTTTCATTTTGATTAACTTCTTGGATTTTGGCATTCTCTCCGCTTCCAAAATAGTAACTACGCGCATGTCTAGTTTGGCAAAATCATCGTAAGTAATGATCTCTTTCATCGCTGGAACCTGTGCATTTTCAGCTTCATTCATCTTCTTGGCATCTAATAGTTTTTGTACTTGTTTTTCTACAGTTTCATCTTCGATTTTCTCGAAAAGTAAACCCATCTCTCCTAGAGAAGTTCCCGCTTTCAGCAGTTCGCCTTGACCAGCTTCAGACCAATCTATCTTTTCCATTCCAAAAAGACCCACCAGTTTCCCAGCAGTAAATGGTAAGAATGGCTCTGATACGATCGCAAGGTTAGCAGCGATATTCAATGCGATATTCAGAATAGTTGCTGTGCGAGCTTCATCAGTTTTAATGACTTTCCAAGGCTCTGTATCTGCTAGGTATTTATTTCCCAATCGAGCCAATTCCATCACTATGCTTAGCGCCTCACGGAATCTATAGCGTTCGATAGAAGAAGCGATTTTCTCAGGAAATTCTGCCAAAGCATCCAATATTTCCTGATCGTAACCAGTCAATTCACCTCGCTGAGGGATGATTCCCTGATAGTATTTATGAGTCAAAACGACTGCACGATTCACGAAATTCCCGTAAATAGCAACCAGCTCTGAGTTATTTCTAGTCTGAAAATCCTTCCAGGTGAAGTCATTGTCTTTGGTCTCCGGTGCATTTGCTGTAAGCACATAGCGAAGCACATCCTGCTTGCCAGGAAAATCTTCCAAATACTCATGCAACCAAACTGCCCAGTTTCTGGAAGTAGAGATCTTGTCTCCTTCTAGGTTCAAAAACTCATTTGCAGGCACATTTTCAGGCAGAATATAATCGCCGTGAGTTTTAAGAATTGCCGGGAAAATAATACAGTGGAATACGATGTTATCCTTTCCGATAAAATGTACCAGCTTGGTATCTTGATCTTTCCAATAAGGCTCCCAATCTATACCCTTTTCGGCTGCCCATTCTTTAGTCGAAGAGATGTAGCCAATAGGCGCATCAAACCAAACATAAAGAACTTTGCCCTCTGCGTCTTGCAACGGCACTTTTATACCCCAGTCCAAATCTCTGGTCATCGATCTTGCTTGCAAACCTTCGCCAGCTTCTAGCCAGGAACGACACTGGCCTAGTACGTTATTTTTCCAATCATTCGCATGATCTTCCAGTATCCATTTTTTCAGGAAATCCTGATACCTCGCCAAGTCAAGAAACCAATGTTTGGTTTCTTTCAAAATAGGAGTTCTTCCGCTGAGTTTTGATTTTGGATTGATGAGTTCTGTAGGGCTAAGCGAACTGCCACATTTCTCACACTGATCGCCGTATGCGTGCTCATTCCCACATTTCGGGCAAGTACCTTCTATGTATCTATCCGCCAAAAACTGATCTGCTTCCTCATCGTAATATTGCTCGGTAGTCTCCTCTAGGAATTCGCCTTTCTCATACAAATCCTTGAAAAAACCCTGAGCCGTTTCATGATGTATAGGTGCTGATGTGCGGGAGTAATGATCAAAACTGATCCCAAATTCCTGAAAACTACCCTTCATGATCTGATGGTAGTGATCCACCACTTCCTGAGGCGTTTTTCCTTCTTTTTTTGCCTTGATAGTAATCGCCACACCGTGCTCATCAGAGCCACAGATGTAGGCTACGTCTCTATTTAGGCTTCGCAAATAGCGAACGTATATATCTGAGGGAATGTAGCATCCCGCCAGATGACCGATATGAAGCGGTCCGTTGGCGTATGGAAGTGCAGAAGTGACTGTATATCTTTTGAAATTCTTATTGCTCATGATCAATCTAAAATTCTAACTAGAAAACCCCGCGTTGAAAACAAATTCGTTACAGGATCAGGGCGCAAAGATAGGAAAATCAGGCAAAGCGAGCCTTAGGCATTTGCAAATTCATTGCGAGCCTCATCCGTCAAAATACCATTGTATATAATTGTGATCGCCTGATCATAAATGTCGGCAGGAGGATTTTTCATCCCTTGCTGTATTGGCTCGGGAAATTGGTTGATAAATTTCGGATCCATGAGCGATTGCACCGCAGTAGCATATAGCATAACTACAAGGTTGATATTGATAGAGGGATTGACCAACCCTTCACTTACCCCTTGCTCTAGCAACTTCTTAAAACGAGTGTAGGCAGACTCATTGATATACTGGGTGAGATCTTCCCAGATTTCGGGCGCATGCTCTCTAAGATCTTCGAAAAGTTCAGGATTGATTGGACCTAAAAGTGAAGCCATTACAGTCAAAGTGGACTTCAGTTTAAGTGGAAAAGAAATATAACGATTTTCCACAATTGCCTCCACTTTAGCAGTAAGCTTGGTTTTGGTTACTTCAAAAGATGCTCCAAGCAATTCCATCTTACCAGGATAATACTTATAAAGTGTCTTTTTGCTCATGCCTAGCATTTGGGCTATATCATCCATGGTAGTTTGGCGATAGCCTTTCTCCAAAAAAAGTTTGTAGGCGGCATCCAGAATTTTGCTTTCAAGATTGGCTTTTTTAGTCATAGGTGATTGGGGAGAATAGTATAGCAAAGATTTAAAATAAAGGGAGGATATGCAATGTAAAGTTCCTGCAGCTCAAAGCTCCTGATTTTGCTCGTAATGCTGCGGTGAGTGCAACGCGTATAACCTTTGAGGCCTTTTTTGAACCTTGAAGGATTTGTAAAGGAAAACTACCCTGCCAAGACTCAAAAACACTTAAATAACTAAGTGTTTTTGCAGTAAAAGAAAATAAAAATTAATCTGTATTTTTGTATCCAAGTAGATACAAACAATATATACTTCATCGAGAAAACAATTGAATTCGACAAATGGCTAAAAAAGCTGAAGGACATACAAGCCAAGGCTAAAATTCTTTTTCGTATTCAGAAAATTGAAAGAGATGGTCACTTCGGAGATTGTAAATCTGTAGGAGATGGAATTAGCGAAATGAGGATAAATTTCGCAAAAGGCTATCGAGTTTACTTCAAGGAAAAGGATGGAATTATAATTGTTCTGCTAATTGGTGGAGATAAGTCTTCCCAACAGAATGACATTAAGAAAGCGAAAGAAATCTGGAATAAGTTAAAAACATAACAATATGGATACTTCAAAATTTGACATAGCAGATTATTTGGATAGTAAAGAAATGATAGCTGAATACCTGAACACAGTTTTGGAAGAAGGAGATAATGCAGATGTGATAAATGCTATCGGCCACGTAGCCAAAGCAATCGGAATGACAAAAATTGCAGAAGAAACCGGACTCAGCAGACCAAGCTTATATAAAGCACTTTCAGACGGTGCCAAACCTCAATTTTCCACCGTTATGAAAGTCTTAAAAGCAATAGGCGGACAACTCCAGGTTAATCCAATATCAAGTTAAATATGTATCTCGTGGCAGCACTCCATTCTGACAACCTTTAAGTTTATTTTGAACCTCGAAGGTTTAAAAAACAGAAATACTTATGAAATTCTTATTTTAGATTTAGAAAACAGCCAAACCAATTCATATTTTGGAGAATTCAAGACTATAAAATCGAATAAAACCTCTTAATCACTGCCAGAAATAAGCAGATTCTATGGAATAATTATCAGGATGTTTTATAACGATCATAATCCACCGCACTTTCATGTGATATACCAAGACGATGAAGCTCTGGTTGATATTAAGACTTTAGAAATATTGGAAGGTCACTTACCAAAAAGAGCAAAAACACTGGCCATTGAATGGGCAATTGAGCATCGGGATGAATTGATAAATAATTGGCAAAAAGCTATTGCTCGTGAACCATTGGACAAAATTGAACCTTTAGATTAAAACAGTAAAGCCATGGTAAGCATAACAAACTACTACTTAAAAGGAGACAAAAAGATCCACTTCTACTTCAGTGATGGCACTGATAAAACTATTGATTTTGATTCTTTTATAGGAGATGACGATCTAAGCCAACCTCTTTCCGATCATGCTTATTTTCAAAAAGTCGCACTTTACGAAAATGGCAGAGGGATTTACTGGCCTAATGATTATGATTTTTGTCCGGATTTTTTGCATCAATATGAAGCAGATGAAAAAATAATGGTAAAAGACCATAACTAATGTAATTACAATACATTCGCAGTTGAGTATTTTCTATTTCTGTATTCTTAAATCAAGTCCTTCATCTAAAGGAAAACTTACCTTTTTAAAAAGTAATGCAAGAGAAAGACTTACATGGTACTATTGGAAAACCAATTGGTGGGTGGCTATGGGTCATAATGATTATGATAATTGGCAGTGGGCTTCAAATTTTGATCAGCCTAATAACTACAATAAATCAACTATTATCAGATGATTGGACTTCATATTTTCACACAATAGATGAGTTACTTCAAACTAGAATACACATCTATACCTATTTAATTCTTTCCATGATAATAGGACTTGGAATTCTTGTTTGGAGCTTAGCAACCTTTTTTAAGCGTAAAAAGAAATTCCCTCCAATTTTCCTGGGGCTACTTGGATATCTTATCCTAGCCGAAATATTAAGAATTTACTTATTGAGCCATTACGCTGACTTAACCGGGCAAGACTTAAGTAATATTGAAAATGGACTTGCAAAAACCGGAATTATTGCAATTGTTACTGGACTGTATTTGAATAAAGGAAAACGCCCAATACTAACCTTTGTGAAATAAATCCTACTCTGACCGCGGGAAAATAGATTGAATTGGCGGTTTAAAGTTTCCTCCTGCATCCAAAACTTAGCCCCTTCTAAAACCATCGTTCTGTACCTTTACCGACTAGCGCCACTCAAAAAACCTTAGCGCATTTCTTTGCGAACTTTGTGTCTTTGCGGTAAAAAATACTCACTTTCAATTTGTGACTTATAAACTTTCTACCTAGGAAAAATATTGCTCCTTCCCTATCGAACTCCTATTTTTACAAGCCTTAATTTTTCTACAAAGCACATGAATCCACAGGAAGCCGAAAAGCGAATTGCACAGCTGAGCCAAGAAATCAATCATCACAACAACCGCTATTATCAGGAAAGCAATCCTGAGATATCTGACTTTGAGTTCGATAAGCTTTTGGAGGAACTGATTGCCTTGGAAACTAGCTTCCCTGATTTGCTTGATCCAGATAGCCCAAGCCAGCGAGTAGGCGGCACAATCACCAAGGATTTTCAAACGGTAGAGCATAGCACTAAAATGCTTTCACTGGGAAACACCTATTCTGTAGAAGAACTTATCTCCTTTGATGAGCGCGTGGTGAAGGGACTCGGTCACCCCAACTTTGAATATTTCTGCGAGATGAAATTCGATGGGGTTGCTATCAGTATAGTGTATGAAAATGGGCGAATGGTTCGAGCTGTCACGCGTGGAGATGGATACAAAGGAGATGATGTCACGGCCAATGTGCGGACGATCCGGAATATCCCATTGGAAATAAAAGGTGACAACATTCCTGCAACATTCGAAGTACGAGGTGAGATATTTTTGCCTTTGAAGGAATTCCTGAAAATCAATGCTGCCCGTGAAGAAGCAGGTGATGCACTCTTAGCAAATCCGCGAAATGCAGCTTCCGGAACTTTGAAAATGCAGGACTCCTCGGTAGTCGCCAAGCGTAGGTTGAATTGCTATTTTTACCAGTTACTTGGCGATGAACTGAGCGTAAACACCCATTCTGAAGCCATATCCCTGATAGAAAAATGGGGATTCAACGTCTCCCAAACGTATAGAAAAGTTGCGGACATTCAGGAGGTAATCCAATACATAGAAGACTGGAAAGAAAAGCGCTTTTCACTTCCTGTGGATACTGACGGCGTAGTTCTGAAAGTTAATAATTACGATCAGCGCGAGGAACTGGGCTTCACTGCCAAAAATCCCCGCTGGGCGATAGCATACAAATACAAGGCGGAAAGCGCTGAGACGGAATTACTGTCTGTGACCTATCAAGTTGGGCGAACTGGCGCCATCACTCCCGTGGCAAATCTGTCTCCGGTGAGTTTGGCCGGTACGACCGTGAAGCGCGCTTCTCTCCATAATGCCAATGAAATTGAGCGCTTGGATCTACATGAGGGCGACTTTGTCTTTGTGGAAAAAGGAGGAGAGATCATCCCAAAAATCACTGCGGTAAATCCCGAAAGAAGAAACTCTAATGCAAAACCAGTTTCATATATCACTCACTGCCCAGAATGTGGGACGGAACTGGAACGAAAGGAAAGCGAAGCCAAGCATTATTGCCCAAATGCCGAATCCTGTCCCCCTCAGGTACTGGGAAGAATCGAGCATTTCGTATCCAAACGCGCCATGGATATTGACTCCATGGGAACAGAGCGAATCAGAGCTTTGATCGATCAGGGATTCATCACTGATCCAGCAGATATTTATGAATTGGAGGCAAAAAAGGAAGAACTGCTTGGACTAGAGATGTCCCAAGATCAGTACGAAACTGAAGGTGATGGCTTGCTCTATATCACCTTAGAAAAAGCACTCTATGCCTTAACTGAAGGTCTTACATCAAAACAGGTTCATGATTTCCTAGCCGAGAATACTGAATTACCACTAGCAGAAGTGCTAAAGGCATTTCAGGAGCATATCAGAAAATTGAAGAAAAAAGTCCCTTCCAATACGGGAATGATCGATTACCTGATTTCAAATCTAAAGGATCACAACCTGCCAAAACTCGAAGATTACGTTCCTGTAGCGGTGGTAATAGATCTTTTCCTTAGCAGAAAAGTAGATTTCCAGCAAGTACTTGAAGTCAGCAAAAAGGAAGGCACCGTTCACGGCATTTTATTGAAACTGAACCTTGACCTCAACCAGCAGCTAACAGATCGCATCAAAAAACTCAAAGCCAATACCTTCCAGGATGGCGTCATCAAAAACATGATGGAGGGAATTGCTGTGTCGAAAAATCAGCCTTTCGAAAAGGTGCTTTTTGCTTTGGGAATTAGAAATATCGGAGAAAACACGGCTCAATTGCTAGCCAGACATTTTGGAACAATCGAAAAACTCGAAGCTGCTACTTCTGAACAATTACTGGACATCAATGGCGTAGGCGAAACGCTTGTACTTAGCCTGCAGGACTTTTTGTCGCAGCCAAAGAACCAAGAGATCATCGCCAGATTAAAAGGCTTCGGGTTGAATTTCGAGGTCGATGAATCAGAATCAAAACAACTTGGAAATTCTCTTGAAGGCAAACGCATTTTGGCCAGCGGGAAATTGACGCATTTCAAACGCGATGAAATCAAAGATGCCGTCATCGCACATGGCGGACAGTACATTTCCTCCGTTTCCAAAAACCTGGATTTCATCATAGAAGGTGAAGACATGGGCCCAAGCAAAAAAGAGAAGGCCCAAAAGCTGGGCGTTCCGATGATCAGCGAAGAAGATTTTTTGAAGATGATAGGTGACGTGTAGGGGCGAAAAATCTTTCGCCCAAGGACAATAATAGGTATCAGAATTACGTGCGAATATTGATTCGCGTCTACAGAGGCGTTTTTTTCCAAAAACAGAATGCCAATTCCTATCATCCCATTATCTTTAGCCTCCCAAACCTTATATACATGAATCAACTTAAAGGAACCGGCGTAGCCCTTGTCACCCCATTTCACGATGATTACTCTATTGATTTCGATGGTCTAAAACGACTTATCGATCATGTAATCGACGGTGGAGTGGATTATTTGGTGGTTTTGGGCACAACTGGGGAAACAGTTACTCTTTCACCTTCTGAGAAAAAACAGGTTTTAAATGCTTGTTTAGAATATAATGCCGAACGCGTGCCTGTTGTATATGGTATGGGAGGAAACAACACCATGTCTGTATTGAGCGATATCTCTGCCACAGATTTCACCGGCATCACCGCCATCCTTTCTGTAAGTCCCTATTATAACAAGCCAACTCAGGCAGGAATTATCGCACATTACAAAGCAATCGCTGACGCATGTCCAGTTCCAGTGATCTTGTATAATATCCCAGGTAGAACCATGTCTAACATCACTGCCGAAACTACTCTTAGCCTTGCTGAGCATTCTAATATTATAGGTATGAAAGAAGCAAGTGGAAACTTGGAGCAATGCATGCAAATCGCTGCAAAAATGCCCAAAGATTTCTTGTTGGTTTCTGGTGATGATCTAATGACCAAAGCGCTATACAGCATTGGTGGATCAGGTATTATTTCTGTAATGGCAAATGCACTTCCAGCTACTTTTAAGGCCATGTGCCATGGTTCAGAAGAAGAAAGTTTGAAAGCAGCTTTTTCACTTTTACCTTTAAACAACCTCATGTATGAGGAAAGCAACCCGGTAGGAATCAAAAATTTGCTCTGTCATATGGGAATCTGTGATGACCAGGTAAGACTTCCTATGCTTCGTGCAAGCTTAGGTTTGAATCAAAGAATCAAAGCGGAATTTCAAAAACTTAAATAAGCATGCAAAATGCCCGATCGATATCTGAACTCAATAGGCTGATCCAACAAGCCTTGGAGACGGAACTTGATCCGGTAATTTGGGTTATTGGTGAAATTGCAGACTTCCGTCAAGCTCCTCAGGGACATGCTTATTTTGAACTGGTAGAAAAGGAAGGAAACACCGTCCAAGCAAAGATAAAGGCCAATCTCTGGTCCTTTGCCTACAGAAATGTGGCGGCGAGATTTGAATCCATTACTGGTTCTAGTATCAAGAATGGTATGAAGGTGCTTGCTCAAGTGGCAGTCAACTTCCATCCTGTATATGGTCTGAGCATTAATGTAAAGGATATTGACCCTTCTTTTTCCTTGGGAGAAAGAGCTAGGGTCCGTCAAGAAACCATCGATAGACTGACTAGAGAAGGCTTACTTCGTCTGAACGCCAGACATTCACTTCCTGCAGTTATTCAGAAAATCGCCATCATCAGCAGCCCTACTGCGGCAGGCTATGGTGACTTTGTCAATCAATTAGAAAATAACGCGTACGGCTATCAGGTTTATCATAAGCTATTCCCTTCTATGATGCAGGGAAATGAAGCCGTAGCCTCCTTGACCAGAAGTCTGGAACAGATTGAATCTGTGAAAGATGAATTGGGAATTGAAGCGGTAGTGATGATACGTGGCGGTGGTGCCCAGTTGGATTTGGATTGCTTTGATGATTATAGGCTTGCAGCCAAAATCGCAAACTTCTCCTTGCCCGTTCTCACTGGCATCGGACACGAGCGTGATGAAAGCATTGCCGATTTGGTGGCGCATACCAAACTAAAAACACCTACAGCGGTGGCAGAATTTCTCCTTTCTGGTTTTAGAGAATTCGAAGAAAATCTAGGATTAGCAATGCTAAGACTAGATCGCGCAACTCGCCAGAAACTCAGTGAGGAGCAAACCAGAATTCAGCAAATCGCCCATCAGGTAAAAGCATTTTCTGAAAGTCGTTTGAAGCTTGAAGCGGAGAAATTGAATTCTTCAATCAGCAGAATTCGAATTTCGAGCAAAAACATCCTACAGATTCAGGAAAATAGTTTGGCTTCTTTTGAGAAAAATATGATTCGGGGTTTGGAGGGCTTTTTGCAAAAGCAAAAACAGAGTTTAGACTCCAAAGAAATACTTCTGCGCCAGTTGAACCCCGATACTATTTTAGCCAGAGGCTATACCCGAACCGAAATCAATGGCAAGTCCATCAATGCTGCAAAAATCCAACTTGGAGATGAATTGCAGACGCATACTTCCAAGCAAAAAATCAGTAGCACAATTACACAAATTGAGGAAAAATGAGTGAATTAAAGTACAACGAAGCTATGAGCCGATTGGAGACAATTCTGGCGGAACTTGAAGAAGGAAAGAAAAGTGTAGACGAACTTTCTGAGTTGGTAAAAGAAGCCGCTGAGCTGGTAAAAGCCTGCAGAAGCAAGTTGAAAATCACCGAAGATGACATTAAAAAGGCTTTTGAGGGTGCTTGATTTTTTAACTCAATTATACTAATTCTGGTATTTTTCTGTTTTAAATATAATTCCAAGCAGGTGATTGGCATATTTGTTGCAAAATTTGCAAACAAGTCTTACCCTGAGGTACATTTCCCTTTTTAGGCTCTACCATTATGTCAAGAAAATCCCCCCTTCTCATCTTAGTTTGCTTACTTTTTGGAAGCATGAATTTGTCTGCTCAGAGTTTCTATAAAGAGAAACAATCCAGAGACAATATCTTCAGCATTGGTATAGGACCTGCGATGGCCTATATGGATAATGGAGGGCAATACAGGGCTTTTAATTTTGAAGTCAAACCATCCGTAACAGCATCATTGATTAAGAGACTCAATGACAGATTTGATCTGAGAGCGTCTGCAGGTATGCAGTGGATTTCAAGTGGTGGCAACCCAACTCCCAAAATTATAGGATCATGGTTTGAGAAACACTCAGCCTTTACCGTTTCTGGGCCTGTCTATTATTTTGACTTAATGCCAAGTATGTATGTAGTTCCCTTCGCCAACCATATGAATAGAAGTTTATTCAATTTTTATGGAGGAGTAGGACTAGGAGTAATGCACGCTAGCACAGAGCAAACAAAAACATTTGATAAGGATGAGATTCCTACTCATCATACCATTACAACGGGCTATATACCTATCCGAGCAGGTTTAAGCTATTCCATAGGTCCATTTTCCGATATTGCACTGGAAGGCTCCTTAATGATGACCTTTACTGATAACTTGGATGGAAATATTGGTTTCAACAGATATGGAGATCACTTAGGCCAGGCACAAGTTGTTTACAGAAGATATTTCTTTAGCAAAAAAGATTAAGTTCATACCGATTACCAATCAAGCAAAGAGCCATCCCGATACTCGGGATGGCTCTTTGCTTTTCAATTAGTTACTTCCAAAAACTTCCTCGGTATGTTGATCAATAGGTTCTGGTAAATACCAGGAATTCGAATCAAAAAATAATCCTTATTACCTTTCTCAATGACTTCCCCAGTCATATTCTGAAGCGGTCCTCCTATTACATTTACCTTCTCCCCAGGATCGATGGTGGACCCGTCGGATTCCACCCCTACACCTGTTTCTATCACACGCTTGATGATATCCAGATCCTCTTCTCTGATAGTCGCATGCTGACCTGAAAAATGAACAAACTTCACTGCCCCTGGCACCTGTAAGCATTCCCAAAGTTGATTACGATGAGTCTTCACAAATACATAACCGTTGAACATGGCACGTTGTACCTTTTTCTTACGATCTGACCATTGACGCAATTCTTCGATCATAGGCAAGTACACGTCCAAGCCTCTTTCTTTCAATCGATCAGCCACTTTTTTCTCAGATCGAGAAGCTGTGTACATCACAAACCACTTTAATTCTTCCATTTTTACTCGAATGATTTCGGGATGGCGAACTTACAAATTCCATGCTTGAAAGGAAAAAGCCCCCTCATATAAAAAGCAAAAAACCTCTGAGACATTGCCCCAGAGGTTTTAACAAAAAAAACCACCAACCTTAATCCAATCAAGATTTAAGTTTGCTGATTCTCATGTTGAGTTTATCTGCCAACAAATACATGACTGGTACGATGACTAACGTAAGGAAGGTTGCAAAGGTTAACCCAAATATTACCGTCCAAGCCATCGGTCCCCAGAAAGCTGCATTGTCTCCTCCCACATAGAATTGTGGATCAAATGATGTTAGCAATGTTCCAAAATTGATGTTCATACCAATTGCTAGTGGAATCAATCCTAATACAGTGGTGATCGCTGTAAGCAAAACTGGTCTTAATCTAGTTTTCCCTGACTCTACTATACTAGAAATCATAAGAGGGAATGGCAAATGATCTTTTTGATCCATTCCAAGTTCATCTTTTTTACGCTCGCGAACCAGGTTGGTATAATCAATCAATACAATCGCATTGTTCACTACCACCCCCGCTAAGGAAATAATACCTATACCCGTCATAATTACAACGAAATCCATGTTGAAAATCACAAGTCCCAAGAATACACCAATCGTACTCAAAACTACGGATGCCATAATGATAAATGGGGTAGTAACCGAATTAAACTGAGCTACAATTATCAGGAAAATCAAGGAAACTGCGATCCCTAACGCACCCAAAAGAAAATCCATAGATTTCTGCTGCTCTTCCTGCTCACCCGTGTATTTCACAGAGATGCCATCTGGCACTTCGTAGTACTCAAGAGCTGCTTGTATCTGAGCATTCACTGCAGTTGCATTGAAACCATCAAGCACATTGGAATAGATGGTAACCGCCTTTTCCAAATCTTTTCTCTTCACAGAACCATAAGTAGAACCATACTTCACCTCAGCTACGGCTGAGATTGGCACTTCCCGCTTATCTCCAAATTTATCTCTAAAGCCAATTTTCTTATTGACCAAGGTGTTGATATCATATCTAAAACCTTCTGTTAACCTCAACTGGATTGGGTAATCATCTTCACCTTCTTTGTATTTGGATACTTCCAAACCAAAAAGTGCTGTACGAAGGTCAGTTGCTATTTCTGAGGTAGAAAGCCCAAATCTCCTAGCCTTATCCCTATCAATATTCAAAATCACCTCAGGATTTCCCAGTGACAAATCGGACTTCAATTCTTCCACACCAGGGACATTTTGATCATTCAGATACTCTCTTGTTTGGTTGACAAACGCAATCAGCTGATCGTAGTCCTCTCCAGCAAATTCCAAATTAATTGCTTTACCTACTGGAGGCCCGTTTCTCTGCTTATCTACAGTTACCAGCACACCTGGATATTTGGTAGACAACTCACGAATCTGCTCCATCGCGCCGTTGGTATTGATGCCTTGGCGGTCGATGTAGTCTACGAAACCGATTGTGATTTTCGCTTTGTGAGGCGTTGGTTGGTTACTTGGTCCTTCCATCGGGTCGCCAGTTCCTTCTCCTACCTGAGTGATTACTGATTCCAATATATCCTTGTATTCATCCAGCGCTATCATCAGCTCATCTTCCATCCCATCCACAAACTCATTTGTCGCCTCTATATCCGTTCCTATCGGGAATTCAATAAACACATTGATGAGCTGAGGCTGGTTATCCGGGAAGAAAAGAACCTGTGGGGCCCTTACTACCAAAAGAAGTAGAGAAAGCACAAGTAGTAGCACCGTGCCACCTAGAAACCCATAGGGCTTCTTGCCATTAAGAGCATACTGCAAAATACCTTCATACATATTCTCCATCTTCACCAAAAACACAGTCTGGAACCAGCGAATGGCTTTTCTGAGTATGAAGACATTGAAAACAGTTAATACACAAGCAATTAACATCAGTGAACCAAAAGCAGTCCATCCAATCAGATAAAACAATGCTGATAGGATCAGCAATACACCCGCTACAATAATAGATTTCTGCTTAGGCTTATCCTTACTTACATCTTCCACCTTCATGAAAAGGGCAGTCAACACAGGGTTGATCACCAAGGCCACAAACAGGGAGGAAGAAAGAACAATAATCAATGTAATAGGAAGGAATTTCATAAACTCCCCTACCGTATCCTGCCAAAATGCAAGTGGAAGGAATGCAGCTAGAGTCGTAGCTGTAGAAGTAATGATTGGCCAAGCGACCTCCCCTACTCCTTCTTTTGCTGCCTGAGCGGCACTTTTGCCTTCAGACATCAAACGATAGATATTCTCTACCACCACGATACCGTTATCCACGAGCATACCCAAGGCTAGAATCAGGGAGAAAAGCACCATTAGATTCAGCGTAATCCCAAAAGCATTTAATATCAGGAAAGAAATGAACATGGAAAGCGGAATTGCTATCCCCACAAAAAGTGCATTTCTAAATCCTAGGAAAAACATCAATACCAATACCACTAGAATCACCCCAAAGATGATAGAGTTTTCAAGATCACTTACCTGAAGTCTAGTTGCTTTGGACTGGTCATTGGTGATGCTGATCTCAAGATCCGGAGGGAATCTGTCGGCTTTGGTTTTTTCAATAATTTCCTTGATTTTATCCGCAGCATACAGCAAGTTCTCTCCACTTCGCTTCACTACGTTGATCGTCACTACAGGAAGGTTTTTGCTTCTAGCGTAACTTGTTCTCTCTTTATAAGTATCCTTTACTTCTGCTACGTCCCTGAGGTAAACGATTTTCTGGTTGTCAGTTTTGATGATGATATCCAGAATATCCATTGGGTCTGTGAACTCTCCATCTACACGAAGTGTGCGCTGAAAATCTCCAGACCTAATATTACCACCTGAAATCGTCACATTCTCCGTTTGGATCGCAGAAGCGATATCATTGAAACTCACCCCAACAGATTCCATTTTGTAAGGATCTGCGTTGATCTGAATCTCTCGCTCTACTGTTCCTGCTAAATCTGCTTTTGAGATTTCTGAAAGCTTCTCTATCTCATCTTCCAGGTATTCTCCGAACTTCTTCAGTTCAGCTTCAGAATAATCTCCAGAAATATTAACATTCATAATCGGGAAATCAGATGTATTCACTTCCAATACATTGGGATCCTGATCCAGATCTGTAGGCAGTTCACTTTTAGATTTATCTACAGCATCCTTTACATCCTGAATAGCTTTGGAGATCTCCACGCCAGGATTAAATTCCACTACAATAGAAGAGAAATCCTGAACAGATGTAGAAGTAATATCCTTCACGTCATTTAGGGACTTCAACTCTTTCTCTATAGGTCTTGTGATTAGATTCTCCATATCCACTGGTGAGTTACCAGGATAAGGAGTTCCTACATACACCGTAGGGATGACGATCTCAGGAAAGCTCTCCTTCGGCATATTGCGATAAGCACTCAAGCCAAGGAAAGTAATTATCAGCGTAAGGATAACCACAGAGGTGGAATTATCCACACTCATGCTGGATAAGCCGAACTCTCTCGTTTTTATTGGTTTTTGATTTTCCGCCATCTTATTACTGCTGAGCTATATTCACGTTGAAATTATCTCCTACTTCACGGAAGCCTTTGTCCACTAAAACTTCATTTCCTTCCAAACCTTTCAATATTTCAGTTTCCTGATCAAAGGTCTTTCCTCTCTCTACATATTTTTTCTTGGCGAAACCTTCCACTACTACAAATAAGTAATCACCTCTATTGTCGCTAAGGATCAAATGACTAGGAACAGTGACTGCATCATTATGCTCATAATCCTGAATTTTCAAAACAGAAATCATATTTGGCTTCACCATTGGGACCTTTGGAAGATACACCTCCACTTTAAATGTCCTGTTGTTTGGGTTGATGATCGCACCTACTGCGGACACCTTTGTCTGTATTTCCTGATTGATGGAAGGGAATCTCACATCTACAGAATCGCCTTTTCCAAGAACTCCTACATAAGACTCAGAAATATCTGCCTCAATAAATAAGTCGCTTTCTCCGACAAATTGAAACATAGATGCACCTGGCTGAACCAACTCGCCCAATCTCACCTGCACAGTTTCGATCGTACCTGCAAATGGCGCTCGAATCACTCCTTTAGCTAACTCCGTTTTGGCGGAAGCCAAGTTTCTTTGTAAGCCTTCTTTTCTATTTTTAGCTTCTAGGTATTGTACTTCAGTACCAATCTGCTGCTTCCAAAGACGCTCCTGCTTTTCGAATAAAGTATTTGCTAGATCCATGGTGTTTTCCAGCTCTTCTATAGAACGTTGTATGGATTCAGTGTCAATTCTCGCCAAAACCTGTCCCTTAGAGACTCTCATACCCTCGATAGCCGGCACTTCCAGAATTCTCCCTGAAGTCTCAGCACTGATGCTCACATTCTTCTTAGAAAGAACAGATCCTGTCACCTCCACATAGTGCTCAAATCTCCCTCTCTTAGCCTGAGCTGTAGTGATTAGGATTGACTTATGATTTAGCTTGGCAAACTCAGGATCTAACTTCATCAACTCAGCCTCCAACTCCTTTATCTGGCTGTTGATTTCGTTTGATTGCGTTTTGAGTTCTTTCAACTCAGCTTTTTTCGCCTCCACTCCTTCTTCAGTAGCACAGGAAATAGCGACCAAGGCAAGTGCAATCAGGGGTAAAAATTTATATAGTGCTTTCATATGATTATAATTTCTCTATTAAGGCCATCCCGATAGCTATCGGGAGAAATCTCGCATAGTAAAATCATCCTCGTATAGGACGGTTTGGTTCTGCTCGATTTCATGATTTATTGATATTGTCGTTGTTATATACTTCCTTTTTGAAAAGGAAATGTTGGATTAGTCGTTGATTCCTTCTTTCAAGATCCCCAGCGCCTTTTCCAAATCTACTTTGGAAATTAAGCCATCATAAAGAGCTCCTAAGTAATTGATTTCTGATTCTATCAAAGCGGCATCAGCATCTACAACCTCCAAGTTGGAGCCAACACCTTCATTGTATTTGATTTTGGAGATATCATACACCTCTTTTGCCAGTGCCATACTCTCTTTTTGTACTGCCAAAACCTCCATATCATTTGCTAGATTTTGTCGGGCTTGAAAAATCTCCAGTTGAATATTGCCATCCAAATAGTACTTCTGATTTTCCAACTGCTGCAATTGTATTCTGTTTCGCTGTATTCTAGCGCTTTTGGCTAGTCCATCGAAAATCGGAATATTCATAGCAACACCGATCATTGAAGAGCTAAACCAATTTGATGACTTGAAAAGCGTGTTAAATGAATCTCCAGCACCTGATCTTGTGAAATTAGCATTGAGATCAAGCGTAGGTATGTATTGTGAAGTGTTATACTTCAGATCCAATTGAGTCAACTCCATGTTAGTATTCAGCTGATCCATTTCTACGCGGTGGCTTTGCTCCATAGTCTGAAGTCTTGAAAGGTCCTCCTCAGGATTCAATTCAGCAAGAGTTTCAGTGATTACGAGATCGTAATTTTTCGGTAGTCCCAATTGAATCTTCAAAAGCTGCTTAGAGATATCGTAGGCAGTGATGCTTCTCTTCAATTGTGAAAAGGTATTGTTACGCTGAACCTGAATTCTTGAAACTTCTATTTTCTCAGAAAATCCTGCCTCGTTCATGGCTTTGGTTTCTTCCAATAGTGAGTCAATTCTGGTCAGGTTGGCCTGAGAAAGTTTAATTCTTTCAGCATTTACCAAAACCCCAAAATATGCTTTCTTGACGTTCTCGATCACATCATTTTCCACTTTCACCTTATTCAGCTCGGTCAGAGCTTTGTAAGTCTTCGCTGCTCTTAAACCCACGAAAAATGAACCGTCAAAAATCATCTGAGTCATATTCACTCCAGCATTTGCGGAGTAATTCACACCGAATCTCGCCGGAATCACATCAGAAGGGTTGGTAGGATCACCGAATGGCGGTGCATTTGGCAAAAACACCACCTGAACGAGTGGATTATAATTAACCCCTACCGAACCATTCACCTGTGGCAGACCAGCAGCTGTTTCTTCCTTAATGGTAGTCTGCGAAACCATCACTTCCAGTCTGGCATTCTTGGCATCCACATTATTTTCCAAGGCATACTCCAAAGTCTCCTTGAGATTGAGTTGTAGCGTCTCCAAAGGCGGAGCTTCTTGGGCAGTAGCCTCCAGCCTGAATAAATTCAAGGCAAGGAAAACCACAAAATAAATCTTTGTTTTATGCATGATTAAATCTAAAAAGAGTCTGATTTTATGTAATCGCCAGCAAAGGGCAGTTATAGAAGTTGATTAGTAAGTATTTCGCTTTTGCAGATAAGCCTGCCTACCTTTTTCGGTAAATATACCATGTAAGAAATGATCTAACATCTCCATGTGCAGAGTTAATAAACTAAAATCTCTTCGGTCGTAGTTGGATGGATTCATAGCAGCGCTGATTTGATCTATTCGCATATTCGCCAAGATCTTCGCATTGATTTCAGGACGAAAATAACCAAGGGTTTTGCCTTTCTCTAGGACGTTGACGATATCTGTCACAATAATTTCTTCTTTGAATTGATTGAACATCTCCCAAACTTCCGGGAAGTACTTTTGGATTTCAAGCAAGACCATTGGGTTCAAGGTTGACAAGCGCTCCCTTACCATCTTGGAAGTATGAACCAAATGCTCAATCACACCATCTTCACCTTCCAGAATCTTGTCTAGCGTATCCTGATCCTCTTTCAATGCCATTGAAAAAGCCTCCTTGACAAGCTGCTTTTTATCTATGAATTCCTGATAGATTGTCTTTTTGGAAATCCCAGCCAAACGAGCAATATCCTCCATCGTAATGGCTCTCACACCATACTGGCTAAATTGATCACTGGCTATCCCTAGAATCTTCTCCCTCATTTATGCTAATCAACTTAATTTACGAGATGCAAAACTACGGAAACTTTCACCAAAGCAAAAGTTTCCACCGTGCCGAAAACGAACAATATTCGGCCTATTTAAAAAAATAACAAGGAAAAGTGCGCGCAGATGAACAGCGAGCTAATTTTTTGAAATTTAAAACTGCGAGAAATATAGTGTCAGATTTTAAAAGACAATAGCTATTAGACATTAGATACAAGCAGTAAGACGGTAGATTTAAGAATCAAGACGCTAGATATAAGACCCAAGACGTTAGACACCAAGATAGTTTGGCTCTATCATACTGCCATTAGGATCAGCGTCATTGCGAGGAGCGAAGTATGAGCGACAAAGCAATCTCGTAAATATGATCAGATTGCCTGCCCAGCAGTTGGCGGGCTTTGGTCATTCTTCCCTCGCAATGACAAAGCTCAACTAACCAGAAAGTACCCCAACTCTTCGGTAATCTCGTAAATCGTAATTCGTACCTCCTAAATAATAACAGATTGCTTCAAGCTCCTCCGCCGCTTTCGCAATGACGAATATTCACGACTGAAATCTGAACACTAATTTTTCAATCTCCCGCTCAATTCCGTACCTTTGCATCTTACCAGCCAAAGGACATGATTTTCTTCTTTGAATCCCCTCTAAAAACCGTTTACGCTGTACAATCTCCACAACCTTTCGCTCCAGAAGACTTAGAAAAGCTGACTTGGCTTTTTGGTGGAGCTACAGCGATCAGCAATCCATCACTCACCGGAAACTATTCAGGACCTCGCAAGGAAATGATTACTCCATGGTCAACCAACGCTGTGGAAATCACCGCAAACATGGGTGTCCCTGGCGTCATCCGTGTCGAGGAGTTTTTCCCGATGAATGAAGGAGACCAAATCGATCCTATGCTTCAAAAAGCTTATAACGGGATAGATCAGGAGATTTTTGATATACACTTGCAGCCGGAAGCGATCGTAGAAATCAACGATATCGCTGCGTATAGCAAGGCAAACGGCTTGGCACTTAGCCAAGAAGAGGTTGATTATTTGGACAATGTTTCCAAGCAATTGGAGAGACCACTGACGGATTCTGAGGTTTTCGGATTTTCTCAAGTGAACTCAGAGCATTGCCGTCACAAGATTTTCAACGGTACTTTTATAATAGATGGAGTAGAAAAGCCTCAGACGCTTTTCCAACTCATCAAAGAAACTGCTAAAGCGCATCCTAACCGTATCGCTTCTGCTTACAAAGACAACGTAGCCTTTGTAGGCGGTCCAAAAGCACAACAATTCGCACCGAAAACGGCGCATCAGGCAGACTTCTTCGAAACTCGTGAGGTCGAGACAGTTATTTCCCTAAAAGCTGAAACACATAACTTCCCAACTACCGTGGAGCCTTTCAACGGCGCGGCCACTGGAGCTGGTGGAGAAATCAGAGATCGTATGGCTGGCGGAACTGCCTCTATTCCTTTGGCAGGAACGGCAGTTTACATGACTTCTTATCCTCGTTCCGAGAAAGGGAGATCTTGGGAAAGCAAGCTTGCTGAGCGTCCTTGGCTGTACCAAACGCCTATGGATATCCTGATCAAAGCTTCCAACGGAGCTTCTGATTTCGGTAATAAATTCGGTCAACCACTCATCTGTGGATCCCTTTTGACTTTCGAGCATGAGGAAGACGGCAAGCATCACGGTTTTGACAAAGTGATCATGCTAGCTGGTGGCGTGGGCTTCACCAATGCCAAATACACCAAAAAGAACGAACCAAAAGCCGGTGATCAGATTGTGATCATGGGCGGCGACAACTATAGAATCGGAATGGGCGGTTCGGCGGTTTCTTCCCTGAATACAGGAGAACTTTCCAATGCAATCGAGCTAAATGCAATTCAGCGATCCAATCCTGAGATGCAAAAGCGTGTTTCCAACGTGATCCGCGCCATGGCTGAGAGCGAAAACAACCCAATCATTTCTATCCACGATCACGGAGCTGGCGGACATTTGAACTGCCTTTCTGAATTGGTGGAAGATGCTGGAGGAACAATCCACATCGATAAATTGCCGGTGGGTGACCCTACCCTTTCCGCTAAGGAAATCATAGGAAACGAATCTCAGGAGCGTATGGGATTGGTGATTGGCAAAAAAGACGTAGATACCTTACATCAGATCTCTGACCGTGAGCGCGCTCCATTCTATGTGGTAGGCGAGGCGACTGGAGATATGCATTTCAAATTTGAAAATGGCAAAACCGGAGAAAAGCCGGTGGACTGGAACCTGAGCTACATGTTCGGTTCTTCTCCTAAGACCATTTTGGAAGACGATACCACCAACGCTTCTTTTGCGGAAGCAAACTATGAAGCTGATCTGATCCAGGGATATATCCGCGAGGTATTGCAGCTGGAAGCAGTGGCTTGTAAGGATTGGTTGACAAATAAAGTAGATAGATCCGTGACGGGTCGTGTGGCAACACAGCAGACCGTCGGTGAGATCCAACTTCCACTGAATGACGTGGCTGTAATGGCTTTGGACTTCACCGGAAACAAAGGAATCGCAACTTCCATCGGACATGCGCCAGTGGCAGCCTTGGCAGATCCTGAAGCAGGTAGTCGATTGGCGATTGCTGAGGCGATGACAAACTTAATTTTTGCGCATATTCAGGACGGTTTGCAGGGCATTTCCCTTTCTGCCAACTGGATGTGGCCAGCAAAGAACAAAGGTGAAAACGATAGACTATATAGAGCGGTAGAAGCAGTTTCTGAATTTGCGATTGATCTGGGTGTGAATATCCCTACGGGAAAAGACTCCCTTTCCATGACGCAGAAATATCCTGACGGAAAAACGGTTTACTCTCCGGGAACGGTGATTATCTCCACCGTTGGTGAATGTAGCAACGTTCAGAAAACAGTGAAAACTGCCCTGAAACCTATCAAAGGAAGTAGAATCCTGTACATAGATTTTTCTAAGGACGAATTCAAATTGGCTGGCTCAAGCTTCTATCAGGCCTTGAACAAGGTCGGAACAGAAACTCCGGACGTTAAAAACCCAAGATATTTCGCTAAGGCATTTACAGCTGTTCAGGATCTGATCGATCAGACTTGGATACTTGCAGGTCATGATATCTCTTCAGGTGGTTTGGTAACAGCCCTTTTGGAAATGTGTTTCCCTGTACAAAATGTAGGTTTGAAAGTGAAACTGAATCGTCTGCATGAAGCAGATCTAGTGAAAGCTTTATTTGCCGAGAATCCAGGAATCCTGATTCAAGTCGAAGATGATCACGCAGTGGAAGCCTTATTGGTAGAAGCTGATATTGATTATGTGGAACTTGCGAAAGTGACTGATTCCGGAAACATTGAGTTTGCAGGAAAAGACCTGACGCTGGACATCGCTGAGCTTCGTGATGTATGGTTCAGATCTTCTTACTTATTAGACAGAAAGCAAAGCGGAGAGAAACTTGCGAAAGACCGCTTTGACAATTATAAAAATCAGCCGCTTGCATTTGAGTTTGCTGAAGGTTGGAAAGGCAGTTTCGAAACTGCAGGACTAGATCCATTCAGAACTGAGAAAGGCAAGGCGAAAGCAGCGATCATCCGTGAAAAAGGTGTGAACGGCGATCGTGAGATGGCTTACTCCCTTTGGTTGGCAGGATTCGAAGTGAAGGACATTCACATGACCGATCTGATCGCAGGTCGTGAAAACCTGGAAGACGTGCAGATGATCGTCTTCGTGGGTGGATTCTCCAACTCCGATGTACTGGGTTCGGCCAAAGGCTGGGCAGGTGCATTCCTTTACAATCCTAAGGCTAAGCAAGCCCTGGACAACTTCTACGCGAGACCTGACACCTTGAGTTTGGGCGTATGTAACGGTTGCCAACTGATGGTAGAACTAGGCTTGGTCACTCCTGATCACACCGACAAACCAAAGATGCTTCACAATGCATCCCATAAGTTTGAATCAACTTTCGTGAACGTAACCATCCCACAAAACGAATCTGTAATGCTAGGATCACTGAGCGGACAGAGACTAGGTGTATGGGTAGCACACGGAGAAGGCAAGTTTGCACTACCTCAGGCTGAAAGCGACTACAACTTCGCGATGAAATACAGCTACGAAGCTTACCCAGGCAATCCAAACGGTTCCGATCATGCTACGGCAGGTATCGCATCGGCTGACGGTCGTCACCTGGCGATTATGCCACACATCGAGCGAAGCCTGAAGCCTTGGAACTGGGCACACTACCCTGATGATCGTAAAGATGATTTTACGCCTTGGATGGAGGCTTTTGTGAATGCGAGGGTTTGGGTGGAGGGGAATTCCTAAATTTCTTTATTCGAAATTCTGCGCCTGCCTGCCATGGGTAGGTTCATCATTCGATATTTACGAATTGCGATATTGGATTTACGAGATTGAGCTGGACTTCAATCTAAATATAGAATTAGCACACTTTTGATAGTGACTTATAAATCCCTTGGAGAAATCTGAGGGATTTTTTTTTATGGGAAATTTAAATCAATTATTGGAGCCAAGGAAGGACGTTAGATTTTTAAAATTAATCTTCTCTCCTTGCCAATTATCCATTCTGTACAACTGAAATCCCTAATTTTTATCTATTTTACCTAGGTGCAAGAGACTTTTTAGCAAAAAAAAGAAATGCCGTCGGTTTAAATACCCATTATTGGGTATTTAAACCGACGGCATGAGTTGGTTAGCTTAAGATTATAGATGCATTTCAAGTGGCTTAAACTTTGTAGGTTTGCCTCGGTATAGAATAGAAAGAATTTAATATGGCAAGAGCTGATCTATTATTGAAACTGGTTAAAGCCGGAAGTGTTGGAGATAAAAACCTCTTTACCAAAGTCGTGGAATCTTTAATTGCAGAAGAGCGGAACAAACAGCACCATATCGTTGCAGATCAGTTGGCAGATATTCTCAAAAATCAGCAATTTTCAAAAGATCAAAGCTCTAAAGTTGTCCCCAAAACATTACTCGATGAAAAGCTGGAAAGTTTTCTTTTTAGAATTTATCCCGGTAAATCTCTTGATGATATTGTATTAAAAAGGGAAAACCGGGGAATTATTGACGAAATGGTTCAGGAGCATCATAGAAGCGACCTGCTTCGGTCATATAATTTAGAACCAAGAAACCGTGTTTTATTGGCAGGCGCTCCGGGGAATGGTAAAACTTCATTAGCTGAAGGTATTGCGCAATCGCTGATGGTGCCGTTTTATGTCATCAGATATGACGGTATAATTGGCAGTTATTTAGGGGAAACAGCATCAAGGCTAAAGGCCATGTTCGATTTTATCAGGACACAGGAATGTGTGCTATTTTTTGATGAATTTGATGCGATAGGTAAAGAAAGAGGCGATACGCACGAAACAGGAGAGATTAAACGTGTGGTGAGCTCATTACTATTGCAAATAGATCGCTTACCAAGTTATGTGGTAGTTGTCGCCGCAACTAACCATCCTGAGTTATTGGATAGGGCAGTTTGGCGGCGTTTTCAAATCCGTATGGAACTTGAAAAGCCGGACCGGTTAATGATTGAAAACTGGCTTAAAAAATTTGAATCTCGTGTAAAATATAGCTTAGAGCATTCGCATAAAAATATATCGGGAAAATTGGAGGGTTTAAGTTTCTCTGAAATAGAGGAATTTGTATTGGATATTCAACGGAAATATATATTGTCGCTTCCAGAAGTTGACGTTAAAAAAATAGTTGATGAATCTCTAAACCAAATATCCAATAAGTACCAACTGCGAAATGGCTAAAAAACCGCTCCTTATCTTTCCACGGGCATCATCCGGTTCCCGTGACACTTTACAACCTTTTACCGGTAATATCAAATACCCTGAAAAAGAAACTCAAGTTCAAAAATTTGAAAATCGAATTTCGGAATTAGACCGGGTACTTGAAAATCAAACCGCATACCTAGGGGCCAACCCGGCTAACCTGGTTGCAGAAATGATTTTGGTATTGGAAGTCGCTGGTGACCTAAAGGATTTTTTTAAAGCAGTTGCCGCTACTCCGGGCATGGAATTTTTGGGTGAATTACAGTCAGAAATTGACCCGGATGAAAATTTTTATACCGTAAATGGGGATGGTGAACGTGTAGATAAACGTTTTGGTGCAAGGTTATTTCTTACCATGACTAATCAAGCCGCGCTTAGGGAACTGCGAGCTTATTGGGAGAAATACAAGTTAAATAGGGATGAGCAAAATTTTGTTCATGGAACAAGCAAATTTAGAATCTTGTTTGATCGGCTAAAAGATTTGCGACCATATAGTATTGCTGATCGAATTTACGATACAGGGCTTGAAAATTATTTAGATGAAATGCGCCTGCTTGAGGTTGACCCGGTAAAATTTGAAATCGAGTTAGCTTTTAAAAATGATGCAGCAAAAGATGCGCGGGCTTATGATGAAGTGAACAGCCTGTTACAGCAAAACAATGGAAGAATTATTGAAAACTCCCGGGTTATCATATCGGAAATAGCTTACCATGCTTTTATTGCCGAGGCACCTATCGGCAGTTTCGAGGATCTAACTGAAAATACGAACATTACCTTTTTAAAATCACAGCAAATTTTGTTTTTTCGTCCGGTAGGTCAATCCATTTTTGATCTGTCCGAAGAACCTCAACTTTTCAATTATAACGAAGAAGTGGCTGGAATTCAGCCCGGATTAACTCCGATTGTAGCTTTGCTGGATGGCCTGCCGCTTGAAAACCATGCACTATTGGTTGGAAAGATAAACGTTGACGATCCCGATGATTTTGCACATAATTATTTAGCACAAAACCGGGTTCATGGAACGGCTATGGCCTCACTGATTATCAATGGCGATTTAAGCGAAGATTCAGCTCCTTTAAATCGGCCTATTTATGTAAGGCCCATCTTAAAGCCAATCGCAAATAACCAGTCAGGGGGTGAATTTCTGCCAGATGATAAATTACCTATTGATCTTATACACCGGGCAGTAAAGCGGATGTTTGAGGGTGAAGACGGTTACCCACCGACAGCGCCGCAAATAAAACTGATTAATTTCTCTATTGGTGACCCTTTTCGCCCCTTTCATCACAATATCAGTACCTGGGCAAAATTAATTGACTGGCTGTCTTATAGGTACAACGTGTTATTTATAATAAGTGCAGGCAATAAGGTTGATGATATTGTATTGGATATTCCGGAGGCCGATTTTGATCAAACAAGTGCGGCGGATGTGCAAACAGCCACGTTGAGAAAAATGATCGAAGGCAACTTTGACCGTAAAATTTTAACTCCGGCAGAGTCGATTAATTCCATAACTGTCGGCTCTTCGCATCATGATAGTCATGGGCCGTTTAATTTTCCGCAACGAAAAAATCTGATTACAAGCCCCTTCCTGTTAAGTCCGATTAGCAGAATTGGATTTGGCTATAACAACTCCATAAAGCCGGAAATATTAATGGCTGGGGGCAGACACCTGTATAGAAAACATATTCGACAGACAGATCCTGAAAAAACACATTTGAGAATTGAAACAGGAGAATCTATCGTGCACCCGCCCGGGAATTTAGCAGCGATGCCCGGTGCGCCGGGTGATATGCAGAAAGTTGGATATTTAACAGGAACCAGCAATGCTGCAGCATTAACCTCAAATCTTGGTGCAAAGCTTTACGAAATGTTGCTGGAGCTAAATGAAGAACTCCCCAACGAGCAGAAAATACCGGAAAGATATTTTACCGTCATTCTTAAAGCATTGCTTGTACACGGATCAAGCTGGGGGGAAGCACAAGAAATAATCACACAGATCATTCGCACCTTGCCTGGGATTTCGCCGCAAACCGTCAAGAGAAATATATATCCCTATTTAGGTTATGGCACCGTTGACAGCGAAAAGATATTGTATTGCACCGACCATCGTGTTACATTAATTGGTTTTGGCGAGTTAACTACCCGTACTGGTCAGGATGCCCACACCTATTCTTTTCCGTTACCCCCTTCTTTAGGGACGGTAAATATTGACAAGAGGTTAGCTATTTCATTGGCCTGGATAAGCCCGTTGAATTTTAAAACTGCACAATACAGGAAAGCCCATTTATTTTTTGATAACCTGGAAAATAATGGGCATCTGGCACTTTCAAGAAATAGCCATGATTTTAAGTTGGGTCGCAAGGGCACCGTTCAACACGATGTACTGACGGGGGAATATGCGGATGTATTTCAGGACGGTGATACGATCAATATAAAAGTAAGTTGCAGAGAAGACGCTTCTGGGCTGTCAAGGCAGGAATCAATCAAATACGCCTTAACAGTTACGCTCGAAATCAGGGAAAATGTACATACCATGATCTATGAGGAAATTCAATTAAGGCTTCAACAACGTATTCGTGAGAGAATATAAACAGATATTTTTATTAAATGAAAATGAAAAAAAGGATAAAATGGTCAAAAATAGTTGGTGCCCCCCGTCTAGGTGTAGTCAGATCGTTTTTGTGTCCCCGTCTGGGTGTAGTCAGATCGTTTTCCAAGCGTAGTTTGTAACTACGCTTTAATATCCTAACCAATTTGCAATTGGTTTTTCAGAACAACTTACCAATAATCAACCTCAATCAAACCTTTCATTCCCGAATAATTCCTAGCACTAGAATATAGAAAGTCCTCCGGCTTTTCTACAATTCCAGCTCTGACTGGGTTTTCGTGAATATACTTCATTCTACTCTCGATCATCTCTGGTCGATAGAGTTCGATTGCGTGATTATCGTGCGTCCAGAATTGTATCCCGATAGCTATCGGGACACCAGACCTCTTGTTGAATTTCGCATGGTATTCAAAGATCATTTGTAACCACTCCCGCCTACTTTCTTGCGGGTTTTCAAGAATCAGATTCAATAATTTCTTACTCGTAAACTTCTTGAAATCCCTTACCCATTCGGACAATTTACCGTCTTTTTGCTGGACGACTAAGTGGATATGGTTACTCATGATTATATAGCCATATGGATACAATCCCCCGCTAGGCGTAGAACGCTAGCCTAGGTGTAATCCGTACAGCAGTCGGATGAAATTACACCTTCCTATCAGTAGAATTTGCAATTCTATAAAAATCAGCTCGAGTGTACGAACAGCCAAACCAATTGCAAATTAGTAAGGATACTAGGGGTTCTCAGTATATTATTTGGTTACTGGCAGAATTCCGTATATTCAAAGAAATAAATTAAAGTTAACAAAAATCAAAACTATGAAAGCAAAAATCATCCTATCAACAATTGCATTGCTTTGCTTTGGATTTGTAGCTACCGCGCAGGGACTAAAAATTGGGTTCACCAGTGCAGAGTACATCATGAGCCTGATGCCTGAGATGATGCAGATAGATTCGGATGTGACCGACTATGGTGCGCAACTTGATCAACAACTTAAAACCAAAACTCAAGCCTTTCAACAGCAGGTTCAAACTTATCAGCAGTCCATGAATACAATGACTGAAGAAGCCCGAGGCACAAAAGAACAAGAGTTGACAAAAATGCAGCAGGAAGTTCAAAAATTCGAACAGGACGTCCAAGCTGCTTATTCAAGGAAATTGCAGGAACTGTTGGAGCCTGTACAAACTAGAGTGTACAACGCAATAAATGATGTTGCTGCCGAGAACAATTACACTCATATCCTTGCAGAATCAGCAGGTCAGGCAGGACCCATCCTTCTTTATTCCCAAGAAGACGATCCGTTTACCGACTTGGTCCTGGTAAAACTTGGAGTTACACCTCCTGCTAAGCCAGCGAATTAAATAATTTAAAGCCCGCTAGGAGTAGAATGCCAGCCTAGGTGTAATCTTCGTCTGGGTGTAGTCAGCTCGTTCGTCTAAGCGTAGTTTGTAACCCCGTCTGGGCGTAGTCAGATCGTTCTTGGGACTGGGTGTAGTTTGTCTGCCCTCCTGCCCAGCCCAAGGCTAAAACCCCTCAGCCAAGCGGATCAATCCATAGGTCATCACAAACGCTGCAAGCGGTGCCACAGCCCAGACCGCAAAAAAGCGGCGGACGGTTTTATTTTGAAACGTGGGCTTAAAGCCGTTTTTCCGGATGCTCAAGGCGATAAATGCAGCGCCATTCAGCTGAACCAAGGAAGTAGGAATTCCCTTTAGCGCAGATGCCAAGAGAAGCAAACTGGCGACTATTAGCGCAATAATGGTAGCATAGAAGGGACTCACTTCCACGATTTCTTTGCCAGTAGTCTCCGTCACCTGATGCCCCAGCAGCGAGCTTCCAATTGCAAAACATGGAGCGACAATCAGCACAGACAAAATGGTGATGGGGAGGAAATTCTCAGTTCCTACCGGCCCAAGCTCATTGGCAGTAAGGGAGGCGATTGGAGCAGCTGCATTGGCCACGTTATTGGATCCTATGGAAAATGCCACATACAAAGACGCCGCGATCAAGACAAATTTTAGCCCTTTGTGCTCTTGAAGGTGACTGTAATCCTCCGTCAATAGTTTGGATTTGATCAATGGAAAAACCCACTGTATTAACACCCACATCAGCCCAAAAGCCACCAGAGGGAGAATAAACCAAGTGGGGATGATTTCATAAAAGAGGGTATCGGTATTCAGTCCATCCAGAGCCAAAGCAGCTCCTGAAATAGACAGTACCGTAGACTGACTGGTGGATTGAGGAACCCCGAGTAAGTTGGCCACCAAGAGCGACAAGGCGACCGAAAGTAAGATGACGGAAGTGTTGAATGGGGTAAAGTAGGATTGCTCTAAGAGTCCAAGCCCCAGTGTTAAGGACACTTTTTTACCCGCAATCAATGCTCCCAGCAGGACCATCACCCCAAAAAGACCTGGGATTAGGCTTCGTTTGATGACCGAGGCCCCATAGGCAGCCGAGAAAGAGGGGGCCGTCCCACTCCCGCCCATGGTGATGGCAAGAAACATGGCCAATAAAAAAGGAAGGGTCAGGTGATTTAGTAATTCGGACATAGGAGCTTATTTTTTGGCGAATTTTAGTTGATGATGTAAAGTGATCCGAGTGATGTTCCTGCTGTAGAAGTCTTTTCCGCTGGGCTTTTGCTGATACCAATTCAGGTAGCCCAGTTCCAATCCAAAATTGGGTTCGGGCATGAAGATGATGCTGCCTCCTACTCGATTTTGGTCAAATACATTAGAAGTGATTGTGCTAGCTAGATGAAGATGGATTTCGTCAAAAGCCTTTAGGGTGATTTTTGGATGGGGAATATAGCTTAGCTCCAATCGATAGCGAACCCGGTTGGCAACATGTTCAAAACCTTGGGGTTCCTTTTGGAAAAACCGCCATTCGTACCAGTATCGGTGCTGGAGAATTAGCTTAGACGTAATAGACTGCTGGTAGATAAGCTCAAGCTGAGGTCGCAATTCAAGCTTTTTCTGGATCACTTCTCCCACCGGACTATTGGGCAAGGAATGCTGAAAATAGGTGAATCCCCCTCCTACACTCCAGCCCTGTCCCAGTTTGCGCTCCAGCAAACTCCGCAGCACAACCTGATGCTGTCTCCAGGGAAACCAATAGGTACGCTCTTCGACCTCATGACGAAATAGGTACTGATCTGAAATCCTGACCTTAAGTAGGTACCGGGTCCACAGCAGATTTTGCTTTTCGATCGTTCGTTGAGCGAAAGATTGAAAGACCAGCAGGATAAACAAGAGCGTAAAACTCAGTGCAAACTTCTTCATGAGCGTTATAATTTCAGCAAATATATTCATTTCCCTATATACCCTATCTTTTTTATAGGGATTATTGAAATTAAATATAGACACCATATAAACACCTGATATTCAGTTGATATTTTTAGCACCTGAAGTTTCAGCCCCCCTTTCGTCTTAGTCAAATCATTATTCGGATTGGGTTTAGTTTACCCGCACTACTACCCGGCCCACACTAGATTTGTCCACTGGACAAATTATTAACGCTCGCCCCTCAGAGGGACGAAGCATATTTATTCCTCCAATAAGATAGCTCGTGGGACTAGGTATAGTTTGGCTGACCTACTATTTTCCCGACCTTTGGGCTTTGACTAACCCGACAACCCATTATGCAAATTATTCCAGATGAGAAAATCAGTGGATATCTAGGTTACACAGAACTGATTGAAGCGCTTCGTGAGATTTTTCAGTCTGACTACACCATGCCAGTGCGGCATCATCATTTTTACAAGACAGCAGAAGGAGATGATAATACGCTGATCCTTATGCCGGTCTGGAACAGCGAATACATGGGCATGAAGCAGGTGACTGTCGCACCAGCAAATGCCAGTCGAAACATGCCTTCTATTTTTGCGCAGTATATCCTCAGCAATTCCAAAACAGGTGAACCGCTGGCCATGATGAATGCTACTGAGCTCACAGCCCGGCGAACTGCCTGCACCTCCGCACTTGCCGCTTCTTACCTATGCAGGGAGGACGCAGAAAATTTATTGGTAGTAGGAGGTGGATCTGTGGCGGCCCACTTGGTTCAGGCGCATTTGGCAGTGAGGAACTTCAAAAAAGTCAGTGTCTGGATGCGGAATTCAGTCAAACTGGAGGCCTTCGTAGCGAGTTTGAAGAAGCATGGAATCCAAGCAGAAGCTGTCACAGATTTAGAAGCAGTAACCCGACAAGCTGATCTAATCGCATGCGCCACTCTTTCTAAAACCCCTGTAATTAAAGGAGATTGGGTAAAGCCTGGCGCGCACTTAGATATGATAGGTTCTCACAAACCAGATACCCGGGAAACCGATAATGATGCTATCCGTAAGAGCACAATCTTCGTAGATTCCAGAGCTGGAGCACTTCATGAGACAGGAGAACTTGCACTTCCTATCGCTGACGGAGTCATCACAGAAGAAGACGTGAAAGCTGACATTGTGGAACTGATCAAAGGCATTCACCCTGGAAGAACCTCGGACGATGAGGTAACCCTATTCAAATCCGCCGGCTTAGCAATAGAAGACCTTGCTGCAGCGCTGCTGGTTTATAAGAGTTATAATTCCGCTCTCAGTTAAATCCTCTCTCTTCTCGATCGCTCTTCTTATTGGATGGTGTGTGTTTGATATCGGCCATGCCTACGGCATTTTTTAAATCATTCAATCTTCATTTTTCCAGCCATTGATGGTTCGACTACGCTCACCAACCATGGCTGGCTATAGGATCGGTCATGCCTACGGCATTGATTCTACAAACTATCAGATTACACCCACCCTACTTTCTGGCTTCTCACTAGATTTGTCCTACTGGACAAATCATTAACGCTCGCCCCTCAGCGGGACGATTCATGTCCTTGCCAGAGGTTTCAACCTCTGGAAAATTTAATACAGATAAGATCCGGCAAAGTCCCAGCGGGACGGACGATATTTACTAGTCCTTCATTAAAAAAACATCCTGAAATGCATTGCAATTGGAAGTTATCTGAAGATATTCGCCAGCGATAAATCGAAGTGCATTGAGCTATTACCCTTCTCCTACCTGATAGTCCTTATCGATTGGAGTCATTGTTGTATTCTTATTTAATCTCGCCTAACAAACAGCACCCGTTTTACGATGGGCTTTTAAAAATTTATGGAAATGAATTTAATTGAAAGAATTAAAAATAAATACATCAGTTTACCTGTAGCGACAATAACTATTCTTCTCATTGGATACATTGACTTTCTAACTGGAGATGAATTTGCCTTTTCATTTTTTTACCTATTGCCAATAGCTTCCCTCTCCATATCCCCAAAGACCAGTGTATCGGCTATTATCTTCACTTCTACTTTAGCATCAATAGAATGGTTTATTGCCGAGTACCTGACACGAGAATACACCTTACTTTTCTTTCCCATTTGGAATGCAGGAATTCGACTTATATTCTTCATTTCCATAGGCTTACTATTATATTACCTCAAAGAAAATGAGAAGAAACTTAAATCTTTAAATAGCCATTTGAAATCAATTAATAATGAAAAAAACAAATTTATAGGAATAGCCGCGCACGATATCAAAGGTCCACTTGGCATCATCAATGCCTTTTCTGAAATTTTAATCGAGGACTATAAAGAGGAGTTGAATCCTGAAATCACCGAGATCCTAAACATAATCAAAACTACCAGTAGCAATAGCATTACAGTAGTTAGGAACCTGCTGGATGTTTCAAAAATAGAAGCTGGCAAATTAGTCTTAACCTACAAGTCACAGGACTACATTTCATTTATAGCTAATCAAGTTCACATCAACCAAATACTAGCTAAAAACAAAGAGATTGGGATTAAACTAGACACTTCAACAGATGAAATAATTGTCGATTTTGACGAACATTATTTCAGTGAAGTTATAGGCAATTTATTATCGAATGCGATCAAATACTCGAATAGAAATACTGAAATCTTGATCAGAGTCTCGTTGTCTGACAAAAACCAACTGCTTACAGAGGTAATTGATAATGGTATTGGAATTTCGGAGGAAGAGCAACAAAATCTTTTCAATTATTTTCAAAAAACAAGTTCCCGACCTACCGAAGGAGAAGAGAGTACAGGATTAGGCCTAGCTATTTCTAAGCAAATAATCACCCTTCATCATGGGCAGATCGGTGTCAAAAGTTCTAAAAACCAAGGCTCCAACTTTTTCTTCAGCATACCCCTAAAAAGGCCATAATTTCATCCTAGCCTCCGCAAAACCCCAAACTATCTCCGAAAGTAACCGCTCCTAATTCAGCTGGCTTAGCAAGACTTTGTTATTGAAATTCTACCTCCCTTTACAGGGTAACTACAGCTTTGATAACTTTACTTTTAGGATCTAACCACTCCTTAAAAACATGAGGTAAAGCCTCAAAATCAGCGCTATGTGTTACCCATGGTTTTATGTCAATTTTACCGCTTTCCATCAATTGTATAATAGAAGAAAAGTCCTGTGGCAGGCTATTTCTACTTGCCAACAAGGTGGTTTCCCGACGGTGAAAAAGTGGGTCATCAAAACTAGCTTCGCCAATAAATAAGCCCACAAAAACCAACTTCCCGCCAAAGGCAACATAGTTGAAGGCATTTTTCATGGAATTGGGATTACCTGTGGCATCAAAAACGACGGTTGGTAAAAATCCATCAAGGCAGCTTCTCAGCGCATCGGGAGTGAAACCTTCCTTGGCTTCAAGAATAAAATCAACCTGCATCTGCTCTTTTGCAAAATTCAACCGCTCTTTGTTTATATCCAAAACCACCACCGTAGCACCTCGCAATTTGGCAAACTGCATCACAGATAAACCTATCGGTCCAGCACCAATTACTAGAACCAAGTCCTTTGGGTTGACTTCTGCCCGCTGAACAGCGTGTGCTCCTATACTTAAAGGCTCGACCAAAGCCAATTGCTCGAAGCTTAAGATTTTTGAAGGATGTAATTTGCGAATAGGGACTTTCAAATACTCCGTCATACCTCCATCCACATGCACTCCCAACACCTGCAGATTTTCACAACAATTACCCTTATCATTGAGACAGGATTGACATGTCCCACAGTTCAAATAGGGCTCAATAGTCACTCTATCGCCGACATGGATAGCATCGGTATCGCTACCTAATCCCACCACTTCCGCTCCCAATTCATGTCCCAATACCCGAGGATAGCTGAAGAATGGCTGCTTGCCTCTAAAAGCGTGATAGTCTGTGCCACAAATGCCAATCTTCTTTATTTTCACTAGGGCCTCATCGGCTTGAAGGCTTGTAGGCTCCTCTTTCTCTTGAAACGTGAAGACTGTTGGGTTATCTAAAACAAGGGTTTTCATTTTTACTTTTTGAAACTTTAAAAATCAATTTACACGGTGGCGGTACTTAAACATCCAAAATATGCCTCCCTTTTTCACCAATCCGCTGTGAAGTTTCATCAGTGATGTACTTCTTTTGGTCGATCTGCTGAGGTTGCTCTCTGCTACAGAAATAGCTATGAATACTCCTTCTCACCTTGTCTGTTTGATTGGTGGTACCTCCATGCCAGACGTGTGAGTTGAAAATAAAGACAGAACCAGCAGGAGCGATAATTCGGATCTCATCCGGGTGTTTCTCGAGAGGATCTGCCATCACTTCATCGGGCAAACTGCTTAATTTATGCGATTTGGGTACGATTCGGGTAGACCCATTTTGAGCTGTAAAATCGTCAAAAAGCCATATACTGTTGCAAACTTTATAGTCCCCATTCACGACGGTATTTTTCCAGTCCACATGAAGTTTTTGAAGTCCCTGATTGGGTTTTGCAGCTCTATAATTGAGTGAGGACAATTTGTATTCCTGTCCCAAAACAGCTTCAATTCCAGCTAGCACTCTCGGATGGGTGTAGAAAACATCGAAAACAGGCCCCTTGTTGACCAAATTAGCCAAGCGGTCTGCTCCCTCCTCTTTCGGGTGACGTATGTATTTCGACTCTGCCAATTCCGCCCCTGCATTTTCACCCTCAGCCTGCATCAATTCATCAATTCTGTCATTGACTTGCTTGACCTGCTCGGCAGTCAATAATTGCCCTAAATTGAGATAGCCATAGGTATCTAAAAATTCGATTTCTTCTTTCGTGAGCATATGGAGGTAATTTATGATTAACCGTAATGATGCCAGATCCTTTAATTCCTTGCTTATCCTGTCTGGTGCCGGATGTCCAATGTGATCCCAAGAAGTGAGTTTACCAAAACTTTTGATGCTTGTACCTTTTACAGCCAGAAAAGCGGAAAATCAAAGTATTTTCAGTCGCTACACCTATAATTCAAAGATAAAAATATTAAATGTGATTATCCGAAATGATGCCAGTTGCCTTAGATTCTTTGCTTATCTGGTCGGAAGACCGATGACCGAAGTGACCTCAATTATAAATTTGAACAAATTCTAGATTGCTTTTCCCTCTTTACTGGTAGAAAAGCGGATATACATAATATTAAAAATGAAGCAATCGATAAGCTGCTCAACTTTCACTTCTTTTGACTGTACTACTATTTCACTTTTTAGAGTGCAGATAATAGGAGACTTGAGCTCGTCATACGAAAAATAAATTTTTACAGATTATTTAAAACCTCCTATGGCTACTACAGTGGTCACCCAAACAATTACGCATGAGATAAAAATCCCTATGGTGTTTGCCAAAAAGGCCTTTTTCCTATCCATACCAAAAAGATAGCCTGCAATGGTACCTGCATATACTCCAGTGCCGGGAACCGGAAGAAGTACAAAAAACATTAGGCCCCAAAAACCATATTTTTGCACGTTTTTGCCTGCTCCAGCCTTAGCTCTGCGCCCCACAAAAATTGCTGCTTTCTTGTAATGATACCATTTCAGGAAATAACGATTTACTACATCTAGAAAAAATGTCATGACAGGGAATACCAGCACATTGGCACCAAAGCAAAGTACAAAGGCCAAATAAATATTTATATCATTTAATAACGCGTATGGGATTCCGAGTTTCGCCTCTCCGAAAGGGGAAATGCTCCATAGCATGGCGATAAGTATGTCGAGAAACATTTTGTGGTGATTAGATGCTGCAAAAGTAATGAATTCGTAAGCGCCACAGCAGGGCACAACTTCATATTATAGCAAGAAACGCTTTTCAGCGCAAAAGGATTTCATTTTGATTGATTGACTGTAATTAGGGCTGACACCTACACAACTTTGCTTACGAAGCTGGAAGAAGGAAGAACTTTACTTGCTAAAGGCAGCGTAAACTTGAAGTTACTGCCTTGTCCCTCTACACTTTCAACCCAAAGATGACCGTCAAGTCTTTTCACAAACTCTCTGCAAAGGACTAGACCTAAGCCCGAACCACCTTCGTTATCAGTTCCTAGAGATGTCATGGTGGTGGATGGGTCAAAAATCTTACGAATGGTCTCCTCGCTCATACCAACTCCATTGTCGCAAATAGATATCTCCACTTCATGCTCGTTTGTCGTCGCCAAGACGGTAATGCTACCTCCTTGATTTGTGAATTTTATTGCATTCGAAATGAGATTTCGCAGAATAGTGCCTAAAATATTTCTGTCTGTATATAACTCGATCTCATCCGTAGGGGCATAATTCAAAGAAATATTTTTAGCCTTTGCCAGCGATTCTTTAAGCCAGAGAATCTCATTAAGAACTTTGGACAGAATGACTTTTTCTGAGATAAAACTCAAATCTCCTGTTTGTGATTTAGCCCAGTTCAATAAATTATCAAGCAAATTAAGGGTGTTTTTCGCAGTAGAGTTTATCAGGTCAATATATTCTACAGATTCTACTCCATCCATATCACTTTCTTTGAGGAGCTCAGAAAGGCCTATAATATTGTTAAAAGGATTTCTTAAATCGTGCGCGATAATGGAAAATAGCTTGTTTTGGGTTTGGTGGAATTCTTCAAGTTTAAGCTTACTCTGTTGTATTATTATATTTTTTTCAAGTATGGTTTTTTGGTCAATCTCTTTTAAAAGCATAATGAAACCTATGCATGAGCCACTAATGACAAAAAGTGAAATTATCAGAAACCAATTACCAATGGATGAATTAGTTGCATAAATATAAGATTGATCTAATTGGTAAATATAAGACGCCCTGACAAGCTGGAACAATGAATAGATCAAAAGCACTCCACTTATTAGTAAAGCAGACTTGTACTTACTCTTATGGGTGAAAAGGTAAAAAGACCCAACACCAAAGAAAAATGAAGAGGAGGCTATCCGTACTACATTGAGAATTGTGTTGTTTTCTTCGATAATTAAACCCCAGAAAAAAGTCAGAAAAACTGCCACAATAAAAACCCACATGAGCTTTTTTCGGATTTTACCATCAAAGGAAAGAAGGCCAAATGAAGTCAGTGCAAAACTGGAAATCATAAGGAAACTGCTTATCCGGGTTGAAAATAAAGGAGGGAAATGAGCTCTAAAATTAAACAGAACGATAGCGATTACCTGAAACGCTATCCCCAATGCCACCAAAAGCAAATACCATCGCTTGTGATGGTAAAAATATTGATAGATGAATAAAGCAATAATGAATAAATTATTGAGTGCTAAAAAAAACAATATTGAAGGGTAATCTAATGCCATATTATTTTCCTCTATTCACTTGAGTAGGATAAAGATTGAAAAATTCACTCAATAATCTGATTTTTAAACGTGTTTTTAAAAATGTAAAACCTCATCTAAAAATAGTTGATCCTTAGTAGAATTGCTGTCATGGAATATCCATGACAGCAATCACATATTTTCAAGCCTACTCCATCCTAATGAGTTGCACGGCATCCAGTCGCAACCTTGCTTTTTTAATCAGGGCAGATAAGGCACTTCGCTCCTCCAGTGCTGTCTGAATCTCGCTTTCTCTTATGTCTCTATTCTTTTTTTGTAAGGCCGTCAGGCGATTGATTTCATGATCCAAGGTACGTTTCATTCTCTCCAAACCTGCTTCTATTTCTTTTTCTCCTAGCTTCTCTGCGATATCTGTGGCAGATGAAATCATATTTGGCAATAAAGTATCAACAAACACCTCATTATCTAGCAAGGGATCTATGCTACCAGGAACTACGCTTTTGTTGAGCATGGCAACTGTAAAGTTTTCTGTGACTTCCTTTCCCGTATGATCCACCACAATTCTCAGCGGTGTATCCGCAAGGAAGCGATCTATATCGATACTTTGCTTGCCGGCAGTTTCGAGAACAAAAATCAATTCAAGTAATAACCCAGGTTTTCCCGTACCCCTTATCAATCCACAGCTGGCAGTTCCTAGGGTCGAACTCAGCATTTTATCAATGGCGCCGTTTGCCATGGGATGATCCCAAGTAAGAAAGCTGACATCTTCTCTACTGAGTGCCCGCTTTCTATCGAATGTCACCTGAACTCCCTCCTTCGGAATGGAAGGAAACACTTCAGCACTATAGGAAGCTGGATGAAGAAGATATGTTCGGGCAGCCAAGTCTTCCATCTCTATATCAAAATACCTAAACACCTTAGTCAGATAAGTTTCCAATGTAGGATCATTGTCTTCCTCCTGAATTTGTTCGATCAGCTTCTCAGCTACTTTCGGCCGAAAAGAATTCATTTCCAGCAATTTATCACGTCCTTCCGCAAGATTCTTCTTCAGTTCTTTTTGATATGCTGCAGTTTCAGAAATCAAAACTTCGAGTTCAGACTTCGCGGCTTCAGCCGAGGCTATTTTTGAAATAGTTAGTAAGCGCTTACTGAATAATTTGGAGATAATATTCCCTCCCTCAAGATTGGTATTGAAAGCATCCAAACCTTCATGAAACCACCTTATTAGGAGTTCTTGTGGGCTGCCAAGCAAATACGGAATATGAATAGTAATATCTTCCTTCTGACCGATGCGGTCAAGACGGCCTATTCGCTGCTCCAGCAATTCAGGATGAAAAGGCATATCAAATAGGACGAGATGATGTGCGAATTGGAAATTCCTTCCCTCACTCCCTATCTCCGAACAGATAAGTAGCTGAGCACCTTCAGACTCAGCAAACCAAGCGGCATTCCGGTCTCGCTGTACAAGTGTTAGGTCTTCGTGAAACACACTTGCTGTAAGCTCTGGGAAATCACTTAATGCAGCTTCCAATGCCAGCACCTTTTCTTTAGTGCTGCATATCAACAATATCTTTGCATCCTGCAATTCCTGCATTTTCCCAACAAGCCAGGTGACCCGAGGATCCTCATCAAACCAAAATTCCTGCGCAGGTTTTGGCTCGGAAGAATGTTCCATATCATAAGAAAATTCCTTGCTCAACCGTTCGATCCAAAGGGATTGACCCTCCTCTTCTTGAAGGGGAATCAGCTGGGCAATACGCTTAGGAAACCCACTCATGGCCAATCGGGTATTTCGAAACAATACTCTGCCCGGACCATGCTGATCAAGCAAATCTTCAATGAGATTGTGCCTGGTCAGTTCATCGGAATTAGCTAGTAAAGCGATTCTTTCTTTTGAAAAAATATCTTCCAACAGCCTGGTTTCCCCCGCTTTTAGGGCTTTTCCAGTGGACAGTTTTTCTACTATAGCCGCAATGTCTTTGGTACCATCAGATTCATTGATAAAATCATCGTAATTGTTATACCTATTTGGATCCAGTAATCGCAATCGCGCAAAATGACTTTCTACCCCCAATTGCTCTGGTGTAGCGGTAAGCAGTAGCAAGCCATTCGCTACCTGACTCAACAATTCCACTATGCTATACTCGGGACTTACCTCGTCCACTGACCATTCCAGGTGGTGAGCCTCATCCACCACCAACATGTCCCAGTTGGCGGAAATGGCTTGTCGGGTTCGCTTCTGTGAACCTGCCAGAAACTCTATGCTGCAAATCACCAATTGATCGTCGAGGAAAGGATTTCCTTCGGGCGCACCTTTTTCCAGAGATCGGCAACGCTCCTCATCGAAAATATTAAACCACAGGTTGAATCTCCTTAAAACCTCTACAAACCACTGGTGAATCAAGGATTCGGGTACAAGAATAAGTACTCTTGAAATTCGCCCAGTCACCAGCAAGCGATGTAAAATCAAACAGGCTTCAATGGTTTTACCCAATCCAACTTGATCGGATAGTAATACACGAGGCGCAAACCGTGAACTCACCTCATGAGCTATATACAATTGGTGCGGAATCAAATCTATCTTCCCCCCCACAAATCCATGAACCGGAGATATCCTTCTTTGATAATTATGATCCAGCGTTTCTCTGCGCAGGGCAAATAGTTCAGGCGTATCTACATCTCCCGCAAAAAGCCTATCATCTACCGTATGGGAGGTAGAAACATCCCCAAGCTCATCCTCACCCAACTCTCTGTCGTTACCAAAATACACATACAGCCCATCTTCGAGCCGAACATCTTCAATCAACATCGCTTGTCCCTGCTGATCTACGATCGTATGCCCAGGTTTGAAAATAGTTCTAAGCAAAGGAGCACTTTCTATGGAATACAATCGCACTTCTTCTGATACCGGAAAGGTTATCCGAACTTTTCCTTTGCTGACTTCTGTCACTATGCCCACTCCGAGCTCAGGTTCTCCGGAACTGGTATATCGTTGATTAAGAGAAAATTCTCCCATGTATTAAGGTTCTTTTTTAGTTGATTAATGAAATATGATTATCCGTACTGATGCCAGCCATCAAAATCACTTTGAATAACTGGCTGGAAGACAGATGACGGGAGACCGAAGTCACGTCAACGAAAGAGTCTACCAAATCTTTTGATGCTTTTGCCCACTTACTGGTAGAAAAGCAAATAAAAAGAAAACTAATCCCCAACCACTATATTGTTTTTTTTGAGCAAAAAAGACGATCGATTTGTTGGGCTATCCTATACAAACTAGATGTGATTTCTTACTTGCAAGGACCTTTTATATGAAAAACAGCAGATTTGTGTTTGTCATTTTTAGGATGAAAACAAAGATAGCAGAAAAGAGTCAAGCTTTGAGTTTGGCGAGGATAGGAGTAGTATGAGAGCAGAGAGATCGGTGCAATTCCGTAAAGCAGCCAGAAGAGAAACATCTGACTATCTCAATCAGTCTCTTGTGATTGGGTGAAATTACTCTTGACAGTTGGATGAATTACGCAAGCAAACCATGCTGGGAAATGGCAAAAAAAAGAGAGCACGCCCTCCCCAACTTATGTCTCGCAGCCCGGACTAAAAAAAATCGTGGTCTGTGAAAACACAGACCACGATTAGGAATAAGCACGTAAACTTTGGCTTTAAACCTCTTCCGAGCTCTTTTTAGATTTTCTATAGATATAATTTGGGTAGATCGTACGCTTTGCAAAACGGTTAATCTTGTCACTATTGATCATTTTTTGATAGACCTGTGGAGTAACTCCAAAGTATTCGTAAGTATTACCATCTACAAAGGTGATCTCTAGCAACATCCCTTTGTGGTGATAGTCTGCGATGCCAGCTACGTTAATCGTTTCTGTGTAGTTCGCCAAATTAGCCTCATGGGTTTCTGGAGCTATACTTACCAAAAAATGATACCCATCGATAATTCTACGGCTTTGTACTTCAGCTTCTACTTGCTTAGGATCTCCACTTAGAAATTTGTCAGGATGCCACTCCTTCACAAGATTGCGGTAAGTCTTTTTCAAGGTGGTCAAATCGATTTCCTTTTCAACTCCAAAGAGTTTCTTGTATTCGTTTATACGCTTCATGTTATTTTCTTTGCGGGCGCAAAAGTACGGCTTAATTTGACGCGAATTACTATAGGCTCTAAACTTTGATGTGAAGAATCCCCCGATCCCCATTCATTAGTGGTAATGAATAGCTTAGGAAAGGAATTCACAGGCCATAACAACCTAGCGTGGAGTCTTTCGAAGGCCAAATCAAACTATCACTTCGCTGAGGCATTTTGTAGTTTTGGAAGTCTGGGCTAGAGAACTAGAATCAACAAATTAGAGGGATAATCACCCGCACCTAACAATTTCAATCCCTAAGCTCAGCTTTAAAGCAAGGTGAAAATCATAGTACTGACAGAATACAACCAAGCCTTGTCCCCTTCTTTGTTTTGATCTATATTCCTAAAATGAACATACGCTTACTAATTGGTTTTCTCTTTTGCTCACTCTTTTTTGCCTGCGAAAAAGAAAGAGATGAGCGAGTTATTTTTTTCCTTCACAACCGCTTTTTAGAAGAACATGGAATGGAAGAGCTACATCCTGAATTTGGGAGAACAGAATACTCCGAAATTATTGGTGAGTTTCAAAAACAGGGATTCAAAGTCATTTCTGAGCAAAGGAAAGGAAACGTAAACGCGAGAGAGTACGCTTTAGGAGTAGTAAACCAAATCGACAGCTTACTTGCCAGCGGAACCGAAGCTGGAAGAATTACGATAATCGGCACTTCCAAAGGAGGTTATATCCCTCAATACGTATCTACTTTGGCTAATAACTCAGATTTGAATTTTGTGTTCATTGCTAGTTTTAGCGATAGCGACATCCAGAATATTCCTGAAATCAACTTTTGCGGAAATATTCTAAGCATTTACGAAAAAACTGATCCTTTCGGAGTTTCTGCATTGGAGAGAAAACAAACTTCTAGCTGCGAGATCAAACACTTTCATGAGGTCGAATTGAATACAGGAATGGGTCACGGATTCTTGTTCAAGCCATTAGCAGAGTGGATGGAACCAGCAATTAAATGGGCAAATGGGAATTACACCTTGGAGTAAAAACTGGTGTAATAATGCATTAAAATGCAATTCCAATAGCATAAACCTGTCCTAATGAGTTTACAAAGGCATTTTCCTAGGTTTGAATTATCCTTATTAAGAATAACCTAGAAAATAAATGGATTTGCTTGTCATATTTTCATAACACTTGACACTAACATTATTAGAGGCACACAAAAATATAATGCAAAGACAAGACGAAGAGATTTTTACAACAACAGTAGAGGACAATAAATATAGCATTTACAGGATTTGTAGAATATATGCAGTTCCACCAATTGAAGCTCAGGACCTTTTTCAGGAAGTAGTATATCAAATCTGGAAGTCACTACCAGATTTCGAAGAGAAGTCGAACATTAATACTTGGATCTATAAAATCGCCTTAAATGTCTGTATGCGATCCAAAAATCAATTGAGCAAGGGGAATCTTAATACAGTAAGGTTGGAATCCATTGAATTCAATTTGTCTGATGAAATCCCTAACTCGAATCAAACTGAAAGGTACAATGCTTTACATGCTTGTATCTCCAAGTTGGAGGAGAATGAGCAATCATTGATGGTCCTATATCTCGAAGATTTATCCTATAAAAAGATAGCTGAAATCACAGGATTGACTGAAAATCACATTGCCGTCAAAATGAAAAGAATAAGAAAAAAACTATTGAATTGTATTACATATAAACTGAATTAACATGAAGAATCAAGAACAAGCTGAAAGTTGGGATGAAATAAAAGAATTGTGGAATAACTCTGCTAAAGGAGATGAAATCAATTTTCAATTCTCCACTCTGATTAGTGAATTAAAGAGCAAAATGAGTGAATTTGAAACAAACTCGATTAAATCAGATATCACACAAATCAAATCCTCGTGGAACCAATACAAAGAAAAAGTAAGCCCATTTGAGAAAAAATCTATCGCTAGTGACCTAAAGATGATCACTGAATTTATAAAAAAGATACTCCAAAAAATGAAATTAAAATAATACACTCTTATACTATCGACTATACATTACGAGACTAATTTGTATTGTTTGATAATTCATAAAATTAAAAACATTCTTATCTTGAAGGAACGCAAGTTGGTAAATGAGAATTCAATCAGACATTAATTACCCGCAATTGCGGATAAAAAAAACGTTGACAACGAATAAAAAAAACCAAAAAATGAAAATCACAACATCAGTTCTTGTACTTATTTTTTCTATCGCTTTTTCAAGTAAATCCTTCAGTCAAATAGACGTCAACATTACTGATATAGACAACAATAAAACAATTCCATTTAGCAAGATTTACGAAACATATGATCTTGATAAGAGTCTGCCGACCTTGGTTATCACCTGGAGTGCCGAATGGTGTTACCCATGTATTAGATTAATAAATCGCTACAATGATTGTGATTTATCCATGTTAAATGTAATTACTATTAATATTGACGCTGAAAATTATTTAGAAGATGCGCTCAATGAAGGGCATCAGAAGAACTGGGACAACATGTTGAATTTTCATGCAAATATCGGAGAGGATGAAAAAGGATTCGACAAGGTATTTAATGTCACATCAGCACCTTTGATACTTATTTTAGACAATGGGGACATATCTGATGCCACAGTTAGCTATTCTCTTTATCCATACAAATTATTAGAAGCAGGACGTATAAGAGATGTGAATTTCATTTGGGATAGTTCACAAGATTTAAATTCCCTAGCCTGGAGTTTTTATAACTCAGAAAATGATCCAGGTAGATTAGCTGAAGCTTTAAAATGGATTGATCGCTCCATCGAACTTGATCAAGAATATAGTAATACTGACACCTACGCGGCTTTGCTCTTTAAAACTGGCGAGTACACCAAAGCGCTAAAAGCAGCAAAAGATGCAATAGAAATAGCTAAAAACACCAATGAGGATTACGAATCCACCACGGATTTAATTAACAAAATCATTGAGAAGCTATAGAATTACCGCTTCATCCTAGTTTGGAATTTACATTGTTTTCCTGGTGGCTAAATCGGCGCGATTTAAAGCTTGATGAGTAGTTAGAAAAATGGCACTGTGTTAATCCTAGAAGTAAGTGTCTCGCTGTAGATTACGACTCCTTCACAGGCTCCTAAATAATCAATCATGAAAAATCTAAACTTTCAAGATCTACTCCTTCTAGTTTTTCTCTTTTCATTGGCTTTTGGATGCCAACAAGGAGATCAGTCAGAAGAACCTAAAAAAACATCTTCGGCAGAGCTGAAAGATCAAATCAAAACACAAGTTGATAGCCTCTATTCCGTATATGAAAAATTCGGTTACGATTGGATCGATTTCTACGACAATGAATTTACCGCTATTTACCCCAACTCACCTGTCAAGGTGAATTCAAGAGACTCATTAAAGGCACAGTGGGATGGGATTTATGAGAAATTCACGGTTAAACTTGTTGAACGAGGTGAACCTACAATTATTGAATCTGAAGACATGGCAATATCATACAATAGCTTTAATGAAATTTTCATTGATAAGAAAACAAACGATACGGTTAAGAACGTAGGGACCTATATCGTAGCTTGGAAAAGGCAAGCTGACGATTCTTGGAAAATAGTGTTTGAAACCTTACATAATAATTAGATCAGCTTTCTCCCCTGCACATTGGCAGAAGTTGCAATAGTTTAAAGGATTAGTATGAAAGAAAGTAGGAAATCGTCCATTGAAATTGAAAAGGAAGAATTTCGGAAAATCGGGCATCAGCTAATTGATGACATTTCTGATTTTATTGGTTCTATAGCTCAGAAACCTGTTACTCCAAACGAAAGTCCGAGTCAGTTACAAGAAATACTGGGGAACCAACCCTTGCCTGAAAATGGAAAACCCGCATCTGAGTTAATTTCAACTTCGACCGATCTATTATTCAACCATTCTTTGCTTAACGGGCATCCAAAATTTTTAGGCTACATCACTTCTTCTGCCTCACCCATTGGTGCTTTAGCCGATTTACTGGCAGCCTCGGTCAATCCTAATGTTGGAGCCCATGTGTTAAGCCCTATTGCAACTGAGATAGAAAAGCAAACCGTCAGATGGCTATGTGAATTTATAGGAGTCCCATCAGAGTATGGTGGCATATTGGTCAGTGGCGGGAACATGGCAAATTTCACCGCATTCCTAGCCGCCAGAACTGCCAAAGCACCGAAGAGCTGTAAAGAAGACGGTATCCAAAGCACTTCAAAAAGACTAACTGTGTACTGCTCCAAAACAACGCATACCTGGATAGAAAAGGCAGTTATTTTATTTGGTTTGGGCACGAAATCCATTCGATGGATACAAACTGATCCTTCCAACAAAATGGACCTTCAGGCATTAGAAACAACAATAAAAAGTGATTTAGAAAATGACTGTATCCCCTTAATGGTAGTGGGTACTGCTGGTGATGTAAGCACCGGGGTTGTTGATAATTTGAGTGAAATATCAACTATTTGCAAGAAGTTTGACTTGTGGTTCCATATTGATGGCGCGTACGGTGTGCCTGCTGCGATTATCCCAAAACTCCGCAAATTATTTCATGGCATGGAGGACGCAGACTCCATTGCACTAGATCCACATAAGTGGCTTTACAGTCCTCTTGAAGCAGGGTGCGCCTTGGTGAAAAATCCCCAGCATTTAATTGATACGTTCAGCTCACATCCTGAATACTACAACTTCAGTAACAGCGGAGACGGAGTAGCTCAAAACTTTTATGAATATGGACTTCAAAACTCCCGCGGCTTTAGAGCTTTAAAGGTGTGGTTAACACTACAACAGGTCGGAAGAAGCGGTTACGAAAAGCTAATAGGTGAAGATATACAGCTCTCCGAAATGTTATTTGATCTAGCTAAAAAGCATCCTGAGTTGGAAGCCGTTTCTCAAAATTTAAGTATTACTACCTTCAGATACATTCCTCTAGAGAATCCCAAAAACAAGGAATATTTAAATCAGCTGAATGAAAAACTACTGAATGAACTTCAGGCTGGAGGCGAGGTATTCTTATCCAATGCCATCGTTTTTGAGAAATACTGTTTACGGGCTTGTTTTGTGAATTTCAGAACTTCCGAAAAGGACGTCAAAGAAATCATGGAGATAATCATTAGAGAAGGGAGAAAAGTGCACTTAAAACTATCCCAACAACTCTCCTGATGAATATGATTTACGAATGTCAAGTTCGCATTCTAAATCAAAGAGACACCTTCCCTAGAACTATTAAAAGACATAGACGCATACACTCAGATCTATTTCTTATCGCTCAGCAAACCGCCGAATCAATTAATGTTAGCAATAAATTCATAAACCACTAAACGCAAATACTCATTGAGCGCTTGTTGTGTTTTGGTAGTCAATAATGCAGTCGCTTAACCACTAGATTCTATACTTAGAGATGTCAAAAAAAAAACGGTACTACGACATTAGTCATCACATAACCGTCTGTAGGAAGACTAATCAAATCCATATAAAAGCTAATTAGCAAAGAAATTAAACCAAGGCAATCCATCCCTGAAGATTGTCCATCTATTTCAGGACAAGAAAATCCTTTTTTTGTATTTTTCATTTTTCAACCAAACCGCCCAAAATGAACAAATTCTTTCACCCTTCCTTCTTCGTTGTATTTCTATTTTGCTCACTCGCTTTTCGCTCTAACAGTCAGACCATATCCCTAAAATCAGACAATAAAGAGCTAGAAGAAACCTTTCACTGGGCAGTCCAAAAAGCCAATACCTGGAAAATGACGGGCAAAACGGGTGAACTCAATCGCCATGAAAGAGGCGAAGGGCTAGGTTATAAAGCAAATGTGCCTTATCTCCCTTCCTATTGGGCTGGATACGCGCACCGCTCTGCTTATTACATTCGAGATTTTGCGCATCAGATTGATGGCGCTCATTTACTGGGAATGGACGAGGAAAACTTTGCCATGATGGAGAAGTTTGCTGAATACACTACAAAAGACAAAAAATGGTATTCCTGGTGGGCGTTGAATTTTGATGGAAGTGTATTCACCCTAGATGCACCAAACCCTCCTGGCACCGAAACCTACCAAGGTTATCCTGCCAATTTCATCAATAAACCTGGTGAATCTTTTGTAAGAGAGATTCCAGCTATGTTTGAATTGGTAGAAAAAGCCTGGAAAAGTTATTTGTGGACTGGTGATAGAAGATATATAGAGAATGAAAAGCTCTGGAACATGTATGAAAAGGTAGTCACAGAATTTGTTGCGCTACATGATTCAGATGGAAATGGAATTCCAGAAGGCCAAGGGAATATTTTCGAAGGATCAGCTACTTACAATGAAGCAGATATTCATCCAGTAGAAGCTGGAGATGCGATTGGAGCTCAATATCAGGCATATTTAGCCTATGCTTCATTTTTGTCAGAGAAAAATTTAACTCTCGAAGCGAAAGAGCAATTGAAAAAAGCAGCTACGCTCAAAAACTATTTCAATACAAACTGGTCAGTAATTGACGGCACAGATCTATACTCTTGTGCTATCACTTCCTCTCAAGAGAAGTATCCTTTTTTCAATAAGGAAACCAGCTGGTTTATCCCGATGAAATTTATTACCGAACCAGGCGATAGAAATGACAAGTATTTGGCTTTTATCTCAGAGCAACTTGGAGATGGAGTGGGAACAGCCAATTCCAAGAAGGGTTCACCTGCAAATATTGAGGCTTACACTTACCTTCCAGATACCTATTTCCCATATGGAAAAACAGATGAAGCCTGGAAGTGGATGAAGTATATCATTGATCAAAAAGACCTGCCGCACGTAGTAACCCAGCAAGGTAAAAACGGAGACTATCCCGAAGTTCCATTTACGCTAGTGAGTCAGGTAGTAGAAGGGCTAATGGGTATAGAACCTGATGCTGCCAATCATACCATCAGCACGATTCCACGCTTGCCACAGGAAATTGGCTTTCTTGAATTGACTGATTTAAAGATTGGAGAGCATACTATAACTGTGCACCAGGCAAGTAAAAAGACAGAGATCACCAACTCATCGGGGGATGCTCCATTAATTTGTAAGATTAGATTTTATGGAAATCATGAAGCCATATCCGTGAACAATCAGAAGACTAAAGCGTCCAGAGCATTACTGAATGGGGAAATCTACAGCTTCATAACAGTAAAGTTAAAAGCTGGAGAAAAAGTAATAGCAAGCATTTAGTATGCGGAGGACTTAAAATATCTAGATATTCAGAAAGCTGCTTTTGGTCAATTCTCAAACGAAACACTGGCACCTTCAAATCATAAACCCATAAGTATGGAATAGCTGACTGAGATCTCTTAGAGTGATTTGCGCTATACTTTCTAGTAAGAGTACTTTCAACCAGCTCCATAACTAGTCTAATATCCAGAAAATTGGCCTAAAATTAGCTAAGGAGAATTGACTCTTAATAATTGACCCTCCATATCGTTTCAATTCATAAAATGAACTCAAAAAAATCTCTTTTACTTTTCATTTTTCTGATCTCCGCTGCTTTTGCGCAAGCCCAAACAGAAATCACTGAGCAAATCAAAACTGACCGGGATAACCAGCTCAAGGAACTGAATGAAAAACTGAAAAATAACGAGGAGATAGTTAACCGACTTACAGAAAAACTCGCTGCAACAGACAACAAAACCGCATCCGATAAAGAAAAAATGGAGGACTTGGAAAAGCTCCAATTTGCGCTGGACAACAGACTGAAAATCTTAGAAGAAGCCCCAAAAACCAAGATCAATCTTAACGGACAGCTGGCTTTCACTGAGTTACTTAGCATACAGCGGGACATTCAACCCCTCGAATTATTTCTTACCTCCCAGTCTTTCTTTGATCAGCTAGGCAGCATAGGTAAAATCCAGCAGTACAAGTCTTTTTCCACCTGGAAAACTGAATTTGACAAATGGTATGAAAAAGACGGTAAAACTGATGCGATGACCGGCTTACTTCAAAACTCCCTAACGCTAATTTCCACCGCATCTTCCGTGGTTCCGCTCTATGGCACTATGGTAAATACAGCCATCTCTGGCGTCACTAGTCTGATGGGTACACTTGGAAAAAAGGAAAAAGACCTCTACGACAAAACACCTGAAATGCTTAAAATTCTGACAATATCCAGTCAGTTTGAGCAACAGAAGTCAATCATCGATCACGAATGGAAGTTGATCAATCAGGAATTAGAACAACTGCAGAAGGAAAACACCCAACTGCTGGATGAGCAGATGGTCTACTTTGCAATCAACAAGCAGCGCTACGAAAGCAGGTATTTAAGAGCCACCTTGGACTCCGAGCGGGAGATGTTCAAGAATGAGTGCAGAAAATCAATTTCCGATAAAATAGCTACTCTAGATAGGTCGCCTGAAACCAAAGGCAAATGGCTAGGTCAGGTGGAAACCTATATGTACAAAGTTCAATCTTTGCGTTTGAGATTTGGTCAGCTGACCACCCGTATGCTGGCGAATATAGATCAATACGATTCCCTTTTGAAAACCTACGCCGATCCAGGCAAATTCCCATTAGAATTCACTTCTAAGATCCTCGCAATGAATACACCGCTGAATAACCTGCGGAACAAATTCTACTCGAGTTTCAACCCTGCCAAATATGTAGAGGACTCTGCTGTGATGTACATTGAGCGACAGTAGGTGGATATGATAATCTTCCAAGAATCTATGCTCCTTTCCACTCTCACTTTGTACCTTTACTAAGTGAGAAAATTCATAATACCAGCTATAGCATCCCTTATTTTGATTGCAGGACTTGTTGCTCTGCTAGTACCTTTTATCCCCGTAGGTTGGTTGCTAATAGCTCTTGCCTCCTTACTGATGGCCCCGTATTTCCAATTCATGCGGAAATTCATTGGCTGGCTAGCCAAAAAGGATACTACTGGCTTTGTAGAAAAAGCAGGCGAAAAGGCTTCACAATTATACCAATGGGCTGGTGATCACAAGCGAGCAGAAAAGCTGGAAAGTATCATCGAGGAAAGCACCTCAAATTCGGAAAGTGTAAAAGGTGAGCTGGATTAATTATTTAAAATTCTACCCGCAAAGCACTCTATTGGAAATTCCCGCTGATTGTAACTAAGCTCGGTTCTTGTCTCTTTCTTCGTTGTCTACTGTTTCTTCCTGAGGATCGTTCTTCCTGTCATTTTCCCTTTCGATCTTTCTGTAATCTTCTTGCTTAGGAGGCTGAGCACCTTCTGAATTTCCTGGGGTTTTTCGAGTAGTTCCTTTGTCCACATCTTCGTGCTTCTTACCAAAATAGCTTAGTGGCAGATTTCCGGTTGGTTGATTGCTAAGTGTAATCATGGTCATGTTAGTTTTGATTTACTGAATTGAAAGCCAACAATCATTCCATTCAAACTACAAATCTAACCTTGCTTTCAGGGCGATCAATTTCAAACTACTTTAGAACTTCAGTAATTGCTTAATTATAATCCGCAATTGAACTTTTAAGCTATCGGCGTCAACTTTAAGACGTAAATGCGCAATTCGAAAAACGAAAAAAATGAATCAGAAAAACGATAAGTGGGATGAGCTATTAGTGAAAACTTGTGGGCTAACAAGTCCCGGAATGGTGAAAAGCTTACTCAGTATCAAAGAATGCGAAACACTTTTAGCGCTTATTTCTAAAGCCAATGGAAACTTTGCCAAGGCAAACAAACCCTTCAATGGGCTTAAAATCTTTAAAGACAGACGTCAAGACAATTCACAAAATGAAAGGTTTGTAAACGATCCTCCTCATGATAATGAAGCATTGACCACTTGGTATAAACGTTTCTTCCAAGGAGAAGCCTTTGGCTTGATCATGAATTTTTTAGAAGTTTATGAAAACGAAATAGTGGAGGAAATGGCAATTCATGTAGCTCCCTTACTCGAAAAAAGGGGAACGCCTTGGGCTGGCTTGTCTACGCTTTTTTTTATGGGAGACTACGGTTACACTCCATTTGGAGTGCATCGCGATAGTCCCGGTGAGGACGGTATTTTATTTCACCTTGGGCCTGCTACCAAAATATTCTATATCTGGGAAACTGATGTCTATAACAAGCTTACAAATCACGCAGAATCTTATCATAATGTAGAAGAGATACTACACGCTGCTACTCCATATATTTTAGAGCCTGGAGATGCTATTTCATTTCCCGATGACATGTATCATGTGGCTAACACTGAAGAGTTTTCAGTCAGCTTAGTCCTTGATTATCGTCGAGGAGCAAAAAATACCATCAAGGAAAGGCTAATCAAAGAGATGCTCAAAGTGAATATTGAAAACAACTCCTTGTTAGAGCATGTTGACGAATCGGAGTTGCTAAGCGCTCTTGATTTCCAAAAGGAAAGCGAAGCAGCTGTAACTAGGTTAAAACTGAGACTAGGAAGTAATGGTGGTTTTGACAAAAAGTCCAGAATTACACCATTTACCATTGATTTGGCAGGAACCTATAAGTTGAAAGCACCTTTTAGATTAAATGTCATCAACCAACAAGAGAATAAGGTCCTGGTTTTTTCACGAGGACATGAGATATTCACACGCCAAAGCTCCTTCTTAGTAGAAGTTATCGAGAGTCTTAATTCTGGCGAAAGCCTAAATTTACCCACTCTAAATATTGAGTTTGTCCCTGATTCACCTAGTATGACGGTATTTGAATTTATAATAAAATTAGGCGAAACTGATGTCCTAGAAAAGGTCTAGGAAACAACTCATATCTCAAAACCTTCTATTTCATCTACTGGCACTCCCTTGATAAACTCATCATAATAAGGGTTATCTTCATCGGAATAGGTACCATAGGCATTTAGCAAAAACCCTTTTTCGTCAGAATCGCTATGAATTAGGTAGATAACAGCCATGTCAGAGGGGTCGGATTCGCCTTCGAATCGGTAAACTTTGACGATTTTGAGTTGCTCCGGCTTGTAGATAGTTTCAGAGTCATCAAAACTTGCACCTGCTCGCTGTATATTCAATTCTTTGCCATAGCCTTTTGCCGGCAATAGGTTCAATACTTGAGAATAGGTAGTCATTGATTTGGATGTGCTCATGATTTCTAGAGTTTGGTTTAAAACATACAGGATTTACCTGCCCCATTTTTAAAACAAGTCAAAGACCAAGCTTGAGTAAAAAGTCTCTCCATGATCAAAATCACTCTTAAAATAGATTAGGGACATATTTTAAGATTTCACCGACTCATGTCAGATTGGTTAAAAAACTAACAAAAGTGGTTGTTTCGCCCCTAAATGGGCAATATCAGTTTTTAAAAACTTGTTGTTTCACATAACTCAAAGAACGTCATCAGAGCTGGGTGCTTTAAAAGCATAAGAAGACCAAACAAAATCTATATTACAAACCATGTGTATTTATAGATTTTCATCCTTTCCAAAAATTATGTTTACACAATAATTCCCTATTTTAGAGTACAATCCTTTCAGAAAACCCACTTTTTCATGTCCGATAACCACGAAGTACTTCATCGTATGGATGAGCTCATAGAAGGTTGGAAAACCCAAAATGACTCTCGTCAGGTATTCTTAAGCTGCTACAGATTGATGACTGGCAATATGTTGCTATCGCTTGATCAAGGGGCTTTCCATGATCCGAAGTGGATCAGCACCCTACTTCACAGTTTTGCTGAGTATTACTTTGATGCCTTAGCATGCTATGATTGTGGCAAGCCTGTATCAAAAGTCTGGAAGGAAGTGCACCAATACACTGCTGAAAAAGACCTCCGTCATGTACAATATCTGTTGATGGGCGTCAATGCCCATATCAATTATGATTTGGTATTAACGTTGTATGACATGCTTAACGAAGAATGGAATCAGTTGAGTCCCCAAGATCAACATCACCGATATCAAGACCATTGTCAAGTCAATCTAATCATTAGCTCCACGATAGATCGCGTACAAGACGAACTGCTCAGTCCTGCTGACCCACTTATGGGTTGGATCGATAAGGCCTTCGGAAGGATGGACGAATACCTACTTTCCAAATTGATAACGAGTTGGAGAAAAGAAGTTTGGGATCAAGCCTGTGCTATGATCAGTATCGGAGAAGAAAATCAGAGGGAAATTTTACGACTTTCCATCGAAGAAAGTGTCCTCAAACGAAATAGACTCTTGTCTTTAGATTTTTAATTGGATAATCAGCAGATTGTCCCATGAGCCATTACGGCAACACAGCTTTAGCCTCGATATCCTTTTGTTAAAAAATTTCATAAAAAAAGCCAACCCTTATGGATTGGCCTTTTTGAAAAATTATAGCTAATTAATTCTCGATCGTGATATTTCCTGATGAAATCGATCCCTTCACCCACTTAGAGGCATCATTGTCGATCTCTAGGTTTTTACCAGTGTTGATCCCTCCCACTCTAAGATTTCCGGAGGAAGCCTTAAGTGAGAAATTGTAGTCTTTTAAATTGGATGGTGTCTGGATTTTGAAATTGCCAGAGGTGCCATTGAACTGAGTTTTTCCGCTCAAGCCTGCGTTGGTAGCTCGGATATTTCCTGAGGTAAACTTCAACGATCCCAAAGAACCGATGTTACTCAATTTTGCATTTCCTGAAGTAAGTGCTACACTCAATTGGCCTTTCACACGATCTGCTGTTAAGGATCCGCTGGTAGATTGATAATCTACGCTTCCCCCTACATTGCTTATATCGGCATTTCCAGAAGTCACTCCGGCTTCCACATCTCCAGATACTTTGTCTACATACAGAGAGCCTGAACTCGCTTTGATAGTCAAATCACCTGAGATATTGGTGGCTGTGATTTTACCTGAAGACACTCTCAAGTTAGTATGATCTCCTACTACTTTATCAACTGAAAGCGTACCAGAGGAATTTTTCATGTCCAGGTCAATATTCATTGGTCCTGTGATTTTGATATAGCCTTTGCTTCTGTTATTTCCCCAAGAGGAAGAACTGGAGCTTTGTTCATAGGAGATTTTCAACACATCGCCTACAGTCACAAAAATGATGTCTTGCTTTTCATTAGTTGATTCCAAGAAAGCTTCCACATTCACATCCGAATTAGATCCTCCCGTGAAGGACACATCCAGCCAGCCACCACTAACCTCTATCGCTTTGATATTGGAGTAGTTTTTATTGGCATCTACCAACACTTTTTGTGCAAAGCTGACAACTGTGATCAGCATCATGGCTAAAACCATGCTTGATAATTTGAATAGTTTTTTCATAATTCTAGTGTTTATCTGAGTAATACCCCGAAGCTTAACGCCTGAACTTCAGGCCCTAAATTTTCTTGAAAAAGGTTGTTTAAATCGTAATTAAAGAACAAAGTAACGTCGCTTACTCCGATTTCAGCACGAGCTCCGTAGCGAAAATTTTCTGCATACATGTTAGACTTTTCAAACTGCTTTTGCTTGTCTCCATTCTCGTCTTCGTAAACGAATTTGCCTCTTCCTCCTATTCTTACACCTGCATATCCACCAAGTCCAAGACGAAGTTTTTGATTAGTCGTAAGAATGGTCGGAACCAGTGTAAAGTTGAGATAGGATGCGGAAATCTTGGATTTGGTACCTGTGCCAGGCCCAGCAAATTCCTCCCACTCTACGCCATTAGGAGTTTTAGCCGCAATCAGATTTCTATCTTCCAATTTGAAATTGTACCAGTTTACACCGAGGCTAGAATACAGGTGGAAGTTTTTTGAGATTTTAGTTTTACCAGTCATATTGATCGCATAAAACCAAGATCCCCAAGGCTTTACTACAGGCATTCTGTCGGCTGGAGTCACTTGGTTGATTCCTAGCTCAGAATCAAGCCCTACAGTAAATCGATTTCTTACAGGAAGGTCTTTGATTTTTACTTCCTCATTTTCCTCAACCGAGAGAACCCATTTCCCATCTCCTTTTGACTTGTAAGTCCAATCGTTTCCAAAGACTGAGATGATTTTGGATTTGGTGTAAATCACCGTGTCTGCTTTGTCCTGAGCAAAAGCTTGGCTTAAGCTCAGGATAAGGAATATTAGTGGCAGTAGTTTAGTTTTCATTGTTGAAAGTTTTGACTAAAAATTCGGTTTTATGTCAGACTGAGCGTCCGCCTGACGCTGGGCAGGGAGTCGAAGCTCATTTCGATCCCGATAGCTATCGAGGACGCTCAATGTGACTCAAATAATGATGATGAAATCCCTTAAAACACTACTCCGAATGTGATCGGGTTAAGTGCTGGACCTTTGCCATCCTGAAACAATTCGTTCATGTCATAAGTAGAAAAGAACTTCACTCTTCCTATTCCAAGCTCTCCACGTACGCCGTATCTGAAATTCTCAAGATAAAGCCCTGTTTCTTGCTTGTCTTTATGACGTCCTGATCCACCTAATTCCTCATATACAAACTTGGATTGTCCGCCTAGTCGGTAACCGATGTAAGGTCCCGCAGCTAGTCTCACCCCTCTACTGCCGTTGTCATTCATTTTCCCAAAGTCCAATTCCAACATAGTCATTGCAGTAATGTAGGAAGCTGAGATTTTGCTCTTGAATCCATCCACATCTGTTCTTTGGACAAAATCAATCATATCGTCACCTCTGATTGCCTGGAAATCTCTGTTCTCAAACTTGAAATTGTAAAACTGAAAGCCCAAACCAAAGTCCCAATAGAAGCCTTTGGAAATACGCTGTGAAGCCATCCAATTAAGCCCTACGTTCCAGCTTCCCCAGCCTTTCACCGCATATGGTTTATCCGAGGTAGGGAAAGTGCCGTCCTCAAGGAAATTGCTTACTCCCAAGTCAAGATTGAAGTAGGTTCTAAATGAAGGATCTCTTGTCTTTTTCACTCCAGGCTCAAAACGTACTTTGGTATTTTCTCCAGTTTCATCCACTAGAAGGCGCATTCCTCCTATGTAAACTTCAGTTTCCGCTCCATCTTCGGTTACTTTCACCACTTGCTTGGACGAACCATCTTTCTTCTTGATCTCCACTATGGTGGTTTCTCCACTTTGCTCATTTTCTTCCAGATCAAGTTCTCTGATGATCTGATTGATATTCATCAATTTTAGCTTTTCAAAGTCTTCTTTGCTATCCACGATGATTACGATTCTTCCGGATTTTCCGAATTCTACCACAATGCTATCACTTGATACGCTGTGGTCTAGGGATGGCATAGCTCCGGCAAATCCTATTTGCACGATTGCCATCAAACAAAATAATAGAAGGTATTTTTTCATTTTAAAACTAGTTGGTAAAGTTTATTTCTCTGCTTTAGGTTTACGGGTGGTGATCGAGGCGAACAAGTTGTTTTTTGCATCCTGCAGGTCTGCAAATCCCTGATCTACTTTGCCTAATAATCCCTCCACTTCATTCACTGTTTTGCCGATTTCGGCTATTAAATTTTTATCCTTTTGCTCGTCTTTCAATCCGCTAGAGTAGATTTTCACCCGGTAAGCTGGCTCTGCTTCTACTGGCTCACTTACTTGCGCTACCGCTTTTTCTATTTCCAAAGGAGGAAGTTGCATCTGTGAGATCCCTGGCGTTTCCACTTCAATTATTGGGGCTTCTTCCTTCTGTACTTTTTCCTGTTTTGGCTCCTCTTTCTTCTCTGTCATAGCAATCAGACTTTGAGGAGAAGCAGCTTGTGATTTTTGGACTTTAGAAGAAGAATCAACAGGCTTAGTTTTAGCTGGAGTAGTAGTTGGTTTAGTTTTCAATTCCTCAGCTGCCTGCTGATTTTCTATTTCGATTTGCTCTTTCTCCGTTTCTTGAGGTATGCTAATTTCAGTTTGAATTGGTTTCTCTATAGCCTCTTCAGTTGTATTGTCAGCAAGCATTGGCTTCTCTACAGACACGTCTCTTTCTCGCAATACTAGGTAACCAACCGTGAACAGGATAGTCAATGAAGCAGCTGCTGCCCACCAAATTCCTTTGTAGGATTTGGATTTTTGAGGAAGCTGAGACTCCAATCTTTCCCAGGCTAGTGCGCTTGGTCTTTCTGTATGGTTTTCGAGTTTTTCTTTGAAAAACTGATCGAGATTATTTTTTTCCTTAGCCATTGATTCTCCTTTCTTTTGGTGTTTGACTGGCAATTTTTTCTTTCAAAGTATTCCTTGCCCGATTGAGCTGGGACTTCGAAGTGCTTTCGCTGATTCCCAAGAGATCTCCAATTTCCTGGTGTGAGAAACCTTCGATTGCGAAGAGGTTGAAAACTGTCCGATATCCTACCGGGAGGCTTTCCACCATTCTCATCAAATCTTCAGTTTCCATGTGATTGAGCTCATAGTTGTGATCCTGAAATTCCGTCTCATTTTCCATGTTGATCTCCATCATGAGATGACGGTTGCTTCTCAACGTCATCAAAGCCTGTGTGACGATGATCCGCTTCATCCAGCCTTCGAAACTCCCCTTGGACTGAAACTGAGGCAGTTTTTCGAAGATCTTCATAAAGCCTTCGATCATCACATCTTCCGCATGTTCCCGATCTTTTAAGTATCGGATGCAGATGGCCAAGAATTTTCCCGAGTACTGATCATACAGGTGGCGCTGCGCCAATCTGTCTCCTTGGAGACATCCTTGTAATAATCCTGATTCGGTTGAAAAATTGACTCTGCTGAACATTTGATATAGCTTTCAATTAGGTAGATGCCCGTATTGAAAAAATGGTTGCGTGGGTACGTGAAAAAAAGTTAATAATTTTTAATTAATGAACTGATTAAAGGAAGGCATAATCGTAATCACTTTAAAATAAGTGCTTTACAATGAATTAAAAGATCACGTTTTTAATTCAATTTTATTGTATCGAATTTAAGGGTTAAAAAGAAAAGATATCACTTTCTGACTGTGGACCTTCTGAAGAACATGAAAAAACTATTGACACTCTTCGGTATACTCGACGCATTAACGTTGATTCAGAGCTATAATATTATTATCCCCCTAATACGCGACTTACATTATTCCCCGTTCTTTCTAGGCCTCAATTTGTTGATTTATATTTCACTCATTTTTTCTTCATACTTTCTGGTTAAACAAGATAAGGTCGGGATTTGGTTAACCTATGGACAATTCCCACTCCGTCTTTTGTATTTAACCTTATCCTTTGGTTTCCTTTCCACATTGAATCAATTCCTTCAATTTGAAGATTTGGGATATAGGATTTTCATCGGCTTTCTTGTCGGGCTTGATATTGTGAGATTGATTATTACTATTCAAATACATAGGAAATACTTTAGAATCTCAAAATCATAGACCTTGGATTTCTACTAAGAGAAAACAAGTATGGTAATTGATACTATCCTTTATCCCGCTCTTTCAGAGCTTTTAGATGATTCGCTATCTTAATAACCCAGCCCTTCAGACTGGGCTAAGTTATTCTGGGCTTGCAGCCCTTTATGGCCAATAACTAGAAATAACTTATGCTCTCTGTGAATTACTCCGTGACCACTATGGTTAGGTGTTATCATAAAAAAAGTCTCCGCCTGATCAAATTTATTGTCATGCGGAGACCTACAACTAGTACTCGATTTTCTCAAATTAGAAAGCCGCCCTATAATTCACCACGATATCCAGCAAAGTCCATTCGCCTTCTTTCACAGTGACAGGCTGTATATTTCCATCTCCATCAAAAATACTGGCGAAAAGACCGCCTTCTTCCACCGTAAGAATAGAATATCTTCCAGGGCTTAGGTTGACGGTATATTGTCCGTTTTCGTCTGTTTCCACTTCAGTAATTGGTTTGGCAGCTACAGATTTGAAAAGCCCAGCATCTAGTGTCACGTCAGAGATTTTCACCAGTGGATAGACTCTCACCGTTCTTTTCACAGGCTCACCCATCGTTGTCTTCTTATTTTTTGCACCATCCTCCACTATTGTAGGCATCTGATTCCCTTCGAGCCAAGTGACTTGTCCGACCACGCCTTGCCCTTCCGGTTGGTACGGAGCACATTGAAATAGGATTGAAGTAAATGCAGCGGCGAAAATAAGTCTTAGTAGTTTATACATAAGTAGATGGTTTAATGGGTTTGGGCAGAGTAATTACGCTAGCCTTTCAAATACCCTCAAACAGCATAAATGATTCCAAATAATTTGGAATGACAGTATTCCATCCTAATTCATCTTTAAGTTTTTGCGCTAGCACGGAGGCACTTTTTTCTTCTCCGTGAATGATAAAGGCCAGTTTTGGCTTATCACTAAACCCCTCAGCCCATTCCATCAATTCGTTTTGATCAGCATGAGCAGACAATCCTTCCACACTGTATATTTTCGCCTTGACCGGTACTTCCTGACCGTAAATTCTTACTTCAGTGTCACCGTTGACTAGCCTTCTACCTCTTGTTCCTTCTGCCTGATATCCTACAAAAACAACTCCATTCCTTTCATCTGGCAGGTGGTGAAACAAATGATGCAGAACACGGCCGCCCGTTGCCATGCCGCTGGCAGAGATGATAATTGCCTTGCCTTTGAGATCATTGAGCGTACGAGACTGCTCCTGCTTACGATAATAATGAAGCTGGGAATGCTGAAATGGATGTTGATCTGTGTTATCCAACACTGCAATCAGCTGGTGATCTTGGTGAAATTCCTGATACAACTTAGACACGTTAATAGCCATAGGTGAATCCAGGTAAATCGGCACATTGGGTATCTTCCCCTTCTTCATCAATTGATACAAATAATACATCACCAACTGGGTGCGCCCTACCGCAAATGCTGGAATAATCACCAATCCGTCCCTCGAGAACACATCGTTGATAGCTCTCGCAAGTTCTTCCTCAGGTTTCACGGGAGTGGAAATACGATCTCCATAAGTAGACTCAATCCAAACCACGTCAGCTCCGGGGATCAGCGTGGGTGGAAAAAGCAAAGGATCGTGATATCGACCTAAATCACCTGAGAAAACAAGCTTCTTGGTTTGCTTATCTCCCTTGATCACAATCTTGGTAATAGCAGCACCTAGAATATGGCCAGCATAGTAATAAGTGACTTCCACAGATGGATGAATGGAAAATGGCTTTTTAAATTCCTGAGGAACAAAAAGTGGAAACACAGCTTCTGCATCTTCCACGGTATACAGCGGCTCTGGATTCTCGTGTCTGGAATAACCTTTTTTTCTAGCATATTCTGCTTCCTCTTCCTGAAGTTTACCAGAATCTAAAAGCAGGATTTTCGCCAGTTCGGCTGTGACAGCAGTGCAATAGATAGGTCCCGAAAAGCCATCTTTAACCAACTTGGGCAGGCAACCTATGTGATCCATGTGCGCATGTGTGAGCACAATCGCTTCCATATCAGTAGGAGGCATGGGGAATTTATCCCAGTTTCTACGGCGCAATTCCTTTCTTCCCTGAAAGAGCCCGCAATCGACTAAGAATTCAAAATCACCTAGATCTAATAAATATCGAGAACCGGTCACTGTTCCTGCGGCTCCTAAAAATTTTACGCTTACATCCATTTTCTTTTGGGTTTAGATCAAAAGATACAAAAAAAGAGGCACCCAAATGGATGCCTCTATACTTAGTCTATTACTACAGCTTTTTCTGCCGGAATTTTCGATTGGTTATATTTTGCTCTACTAATGCTGTCGAGTTGATCTCTGTTGAATTCTCCCGTATCCGGCTCTTCCACTTCGAAATTAACCCCTTCTGAATCCCCATCTTCGTCTGCCTCCACTTCCTCTTTACAGGTCAGACAAACCAAGCCTTGCTGGTTAAACGTCCAAATCGTATTTTGAGAAAGGTCATTGGATCTAAAACCATTTCTGTAGATCGTGTTTCTCAGAATCTCAAGAAGTGAGCGCTCCATGATAAACGGTTTTTCATAAGGTATCTCTAGGAACAGATTCAACTTCTGATCACGGAATGTACTCAGGTTTGAAACATCATATCCCTCGTCAAAGGTGATAATGGAATCCAAAACGGTATAGTTGTACCCTATCATTTTGGCATTATTCATTGCTTCAGCCTTAGTTTTTCCTCTTGAGAAGAAATCTTCCCGAAGTGTCACTATACTATCAGATGTACCTTCAATTTTCAGGTTTACATTGTTGAAAGTAGATTCCTCTCCGATTGGATTCAGTCTTAGAATCATAATCCCATCGGTCAAAGGAAGAGTATGCTCTATTTTATGCCAGTTTTCTTCCTTGAACTGAGCTACAATCAATGGAATCTGGAAGGCACATATACCTACGCACAGCAACCATAAGCCAAGTGCCACAAACCCAAATCTTGCTCCTATCAGGTTCTTTTGCATCAAGACACTCAATCCGAGAAGAATGATGATAATCCCTGGGATAATCAGCAAGAAAGATGCGCCCACTACTAGCCAGATTGGGATAAGATTGGAGAATAGCTCCACTGGGAAATTATCCATTAATACTCTATAGTCATCATTGGTAAATACGCCCATGTACACAGCCAAACTAAATATCGGCGCGATGGTCAGCCCCAATCCTATAAAGAAGACAAACAAACCGAAGATCACTCGGATCACATTTAAGATGAATCTCCCCAAAGGACCTAAGGCACTTCCTATTGCTTCTATTACTTGTCCGATTACTCTAAATGGAGTCAAGAGAATTTGTCTTGTTTTAGACTCTGGCATTTTTGGGACAGGGTTGATATTTTCCTTAATCGTAGAATCTATGTTGTCCAAAGTGATTTCCCCGCCCTTCATGCGGATACGCTCAGTAATGGAGCTCGCCACAGGAGTAATGATCCATAGGATTAGGTAAATAAGGAAACCAGATCCACCAGCTAGGATTAATAGCACCAAGGCTAATCTTGTGTAAATCACCTCTACCCCAAAGTACGCTGCCAATCCGCTGGCCACACCACCGATAACTTTGTCATCAGGGTTTCTGAAGAGTTTCTTGATGTTTTTATCTTCCTCTAGTTCATAAGAAACTGGCAAGATGATCCAGAGAACGATGTAGGCTATGGCGGCGAATATGCCGAAGCTTAGGTTCATCCTGAAATTGTCAAAAGGCAGAATATCCAAGAACCCAAAGTTGAACCGCAGATTACCAGAGAATAGTAAAAGAATGGCAATCAATCGAGGCCAAAGCGGATCCATCGAGAAGTAATGTGCAATTCCAGCGCACACCCCACCCAAGATCTTTTTGTTTTCCAACCTCACCAATTTCTTATAGCCTTTTCTTTCCGAATCTGGAGGCGTAACATACTTATAGAAATCCTGATCGTTAGCAGCATTTTCCTCGTCCTGCTCTGCATCAGTTTTCTCCTCCTCTACAGAAGCAAAATCCGCGATAGTACCCATTTTCTCAATGAGCTTATCTACGTTCTCCGCAGTGATTACCTGCTTATTGTTTTTCAGATTGCTTAGAAAAATCTCAGCAATTCTGTTTTCAATATCAGATATGATCTCATGATTGTCTTTATAGGAAGAAAAATGGCGATTGATCGCATCCAGGTATTTGCGGAGCGTATCGTAACCGTCTTCTTCGATGTGGAATAGAATACCACTGATGTTTATACTTATCGTCTTTTTCATCTGTTTATAATTTTCTTTCAGTGGTCATCCCGATAGTCCCGATAGCTATCGGGATCGGGAGGAATCTCGCATTTCGGATAATCATCCCTCCGTGTATTGCCTGTGTTATGCTCGATATCATAATCAATTCTTTGAGGTGATTAGAAGGGTGGAATTGACTAGTGAATCCCAGGTGTTGGAAAGTGTGCCCAGAAAGGCTTTTCCTTCTTCCTTGATGGAGTAGTATTTCCTCGGAGGTCCCGATTCAGATTCTACCCAGCGATACTCAACCAATGAGGCAGACTTCAGGCGATTAAGCAGTGGGTACAGCGTGCCTTCCACCACGATCATCTGAGCCTGGGTTAGCTCTTCGATCAGATCTGAAGTATAAACCTCGCCTCTGGAAATGATATGTAATACGCAAAACTCTAAGAGTCCTTTGCGCATTTGAATCTGTGTGTTGGCGACATTCATTGTTAGGTGATTTGTGTTTCAATAGTTCGGGACATTCTTATTCCCTTCTACCCTATCTAAAGAAAAATGATACCAATCTTTTCCAAGCTACCTTGTATAACCTAATTCCTTGCGATAAACAGGTAGTAGGTATAAGATTGTAAGAGAAAAAAGTAGCTTAATTAACTTGAATCGAGGTTTGCTCTTTTCCGTAAGGATGAGAAAAAAAATATTTTAGAGAAAACAGTCGTTTGCTCTTTCTTGACAAAGTCAAAATTGTGAACATATTTATGTACGCAAGCGGACAGCAAATTGCTTGATTTGCATAAAATACGTAGGCCTATTTCTCTTCCTGCAAAAGGCCTAAGCAAGATAGGATTTAGTTATTTCCAGAGATATGGCATTCCTACCAAGTAGAAAGAATCGAATCTTCCGAAGCTCTACTTATACAGAGATCTAATTCTAACAGCATCATTACGTATATTCATACTATTAAAACAAGCTTGAATTAAAATAGGATTGATAAAATGGTTTATTTTGGATTGTGAAATATAGAATCAAGGCTCATTTTTTTTTCTTACTAATACTACTGTCCTTTTGGACAGGTCATGCTAAGCTGCTTTCGCAGGATTTGGCGCCCAAGTATTCCAACGAATTTCTAAGTATAGGAGTAGGTGCACGAGCGCTAGGCATGGGCGGAGCTCAGGTCTCAGCAGTTCGGGATGTCACGGCGGCTTACTGGAATCCTGCGGCACTGATGGGAGTACAGCACAAATATGAATTCAGCTTGATGCACTCGGAGTATTTCGCTGGCGTGGCACAATACGATTACCTAAGCTTCACTACGCCTGTCAAAGACCAAAGTCAGGTGGCCGTTTCTCTGATTCGCTTCGGCGTGGATGATATTCCAGACACCAGATTCCTCTACGATGCCAATGGAGCATTGAATTATAACAACATTCAGTTCTTCAATGCGGCTGATTATGCTTTGCTGCTCAGCTATGCGAGAGATCTTTCAGATAAATTCAAAGTGGGCATGAATGCCAAGGTCATCCATAGAAATGTAGGGAAGTTTGCTCAAGCTTGGGGTTTTGGGCTGGATGTAGGCGGAATCTACGTAAAGGATAAATTGACACTCGGCTTGATGGTTCGTGATATCACGACCACGTTCAATGCCTGGTCACATAATGCGGAATTGGTTCGTGAGATCTATGCGCAGACAGATAATGAAATCCCTGTCAATTCAGTAGAGTTGACTTTGCCACGGGCAATATCTAGTGTTGCTTATAATTGGACGATCGGAAAGCAGTTCACTTTACTTACTACACTGGATCTGGACATGACTTTTGATGGCCAAAGAAATACAGTCGTCAGCACTCCCCTGCTCAGTATCGATCCTAGGTTTGGGTTGGAGGCAGGTTTTCAGAATATAGCCTTCCTTCGTGCGGGCATCGGAAACTTCCAGTACATCAAGGATTTTCAGGGCAAAGAAAGTTTGAATATGCAGCCGAGTATGGGAATTGGCGTATTTATTAGCGAGCGCTTTCAGATCGATTATGCACTATCAGACATTGGGAATGTATCCGAAACTCCCTATTCGCATGTATTTAGTGTGAAGGTAAGTTTGGAAAAATTGGATCCTGACTTCAGGAAATTTAAAAGCTGGACAGACAAATGATACACAGACTACTCTTCGTTTTTCTGGCACTCCTCATGCTTGCCAACGTATCACTAGCCCAGCAGGCAGTTTGGTACAATTACGACCAAACCTACTACAAAATACCAACCGCTACGGATGGGATTCACCGCATATCAGCAACTACGCTAAGCAACTCAGGCATCAATCTGAGTACGCTTGATCCAAAGAATATCAGGCTTTATCACCGGGGAAAAGAGGTTGCGATTCACATCGAGGGCGAAAATGACGGAAGGTTTGATACGGGCGATTACATAGATTTCTTCGGAATGAGAAATGACGGAACGCTCGACAAATTGCTTTACTCCGATTTTGAGCAGCTTCCAAATCCTTATTTCAACACTTCTTCTGACACCACGGCTTTTTTCCTGACCATAAGCAATGGACAGAGTGGAAAGCGGATGAATCTCCGAACTGCGCCTGAAGTGGCTTTGCCGCTAGCAAGTCGCTATGCTTCTGAAAAGTTGCTAGCTCTGGGAGAGCAATATTCACTGGGTGTTGGGTACTCGCTGGGCTTTAGATTATCGAAGTTTGATCTAGGACAAGGTTGGATGTCGGCTGTGATCACCAAGGGCACTACCCGTCGCATTACGCTAGATAAGTTAGGCGCAATGGCGAATTCTGGACAGGCTAAACTGGAGTTTGGGTTGGTGGGCAGATCAGAAAACGCCCATGCTACCAAAATATACGCTGGTCCAACGACGACCAATCAGAGGCTACTGACTACTGTCAATTTCGCTGGATTCAATTATCCTCAGCAGTCGGTTACTCTGGCGATGTCTGATTTCAATGCTGACGGTAGCATAGTAATTTCTTTCGAAGCAGCAGGATCAGAATCCACTGACAATGTATCTGTAGCCTACACTAAAATCACCTTTCAGAATAACGTAAGCGCTGGGGATTTCACCTCGAAACTGTTCATTTCACCTGCTGGAAATCAACGAATTCAACTTTCTCAGCTTTCGGGCACCTATGCTGCTTTGGAGATTTCAGACCCTAGCAATCCAGAGAAAGTACAGCTTACTTCCAATGCTCAAACACTTGCCTTCCGATCTGCCGTGACTAATGATTCCAGTAGAGTTTGGTTACAAAATCAGGATAACATCGTTTCAGTTTCAAGGCTGGAGACGGTGAAATTCAGAAACTACTTAGCTCAAGCTGCCAACTATATTTTGGTGGGACATACCTTACTGGAGCAGGCTACTACGCAATTTGACAATCCACTGAAAGCCTATGCAGATCACAGAGCTTCGCCTGCTGGTGGGGGATTTGACACGCTGACGGTAAAAGTGGAGGATCTCTATAATCAGTTTGCCTTTGGAGAATATTCTCCGGTAGCGATTTATGAGTTTTTGAAAGCTTATTACCCTGTTCACAAACCAACCCACATGCTGCTTGCAGGCAGGTCACTGGCAATTTATTCCACTGGTCGTGTTGGGGCAGTGACTTATTTCTACAGAAATAATCCTGCAGCATTTAGCTTCCAGGATTTGATTCCTGCTGGAGGATTTCCGTTTTCAGACAATATTTATACGCTCGGTCTTGATCCTTCCAAGCCCTTTGCTCCTGCCCTAGCTGTGGGAAGAATTCCAGCTAGAAATGCCAAGCAATTAGCAGATTACCTCAGCAAGGCTATAGAAAAAGATGCGGTTGGGATTTCCCAGCCATGGCAAAAAGAGTTGATTCACCTCTCTGGCGGTGAATCTGAATTTGAGTTGGATCGCTATTTCAACTTCCTCAATGGCTTCAAGACTACTGCAGAAGGGCCTTATTTGGGAGGAAAAGTAACGACCTATCGCAAGAGGTCTAACTCTACCATAGAGGTAATCGATATTACGGGAGACCTGAACGAAGGAAGGTCGATGCTCACGTTTTTTGGACATGGAGCTCCTACAGTGATTGATATTGAGATTGGATTTGCGTCCGACCCTACCTTGAATTATCAGAACAAAGGAAAGTATCCCATCATGCTTTTCAATGGCTGCGACTATGGCAGTGCTTATGGAAATAGCTACACGCAGGGCGAAGATTGGGTGATTACACCAGACAAAGGTGCTATTTCAGTGATTGCCAATTCCTCCATTGGTGTAGATGTTTATCTCCGTAGGTATTCTGATATATTTTACAAAAAGGCATTCGCAGACAGCACGCTCATATATCGAACACTTGGAGAAGTGAAGCGAGAAGCGGAAGAGGCCTATGTCAATGAGTATGGCACCACACCGCTTACTTATTCCCACATGGAGCAGATGATCAATTACGGTGATCCGGGTGTGCGGATTTTCCCAGCGGACAAGGCTGACTATGCTATCAATGTGGAGGAAGTTTCAGTAGAAAGTTTTGATGAGATTCCAGTCTCGGTACTTTCGGATAGCTTGAAACTGAGTTTTGTACTGAGAAATATAGGAAGGGTGAATACCGACTCCATAGAATTCAAAGTAACTAGAAAACTTCCTGATGGTACAACTGAGTCTTTTTCCCCTGTGAAAATTCCTTACATCGCCAGAATTGATTCTCTCTTTTTCAACATCCCGAATACGGGTAGAAACTCAGCCGGAGACAACACTTTTACTATAGAGGTAAACTCAAATAAGGACGTAGAGGAGATGACTTTTGTGAACAATACGGTCAGCTTCACCAAGTTTATTCCGCTGAGTGGCACGCTCAATCTCTATCCGCTCAATTATGGAATTGTCAATGAAAGCAGCACCAAACTGATCGCGCAAGTACCGGGAAAAAGCACTGTAGATAGAACGGTTATCATCCAAGTAGATACAGCGGCGGCGTTCAATTCTGCTTACCGTAAAGAGGTTCGTATCACTACACGGGGATTGGCAGAGATGCCATTGCCTTTGACTGCTTTTTCGGATAGCACTACGTTCTATTGGAGATCAAAATTCCAGGAAGCCAAACCTGGTGAGACAGATGCCTGGACTAATTCCAGTTTCTCCTACATTCCTGCCGGACCGGAAGGATGGACGCAGCGAACTACCTATCAGCTGGATGAAGATCAATTGAGCAATTTGAAGATCAATGATTCGGACAGGCAATGGAAATACCTGGATATCCAGGAGAAAATCGAAGTCTTTACCGTGGGCGCGGGCGTAGATACCTTGTCTTTTAGGAACACCCAGTTTTACCTGGATCAGATTCCTCAAATCATCGATAACGTAAACAATGCTAACAGCCGACTCTGTCCAAATGGCTCGCTGGGATTGGTGGCTTTTGAGCAAAAGAGCTTGATGCCCTACTTGGCGATTCCTGTTCCGGGTTTTGATATTTTGGATGCTCGTGCTTGCGGACGAGTGCCACAGATGATTCAAAGCATACAGAATGCTTGGATTACTACTCCAGGCCAAACCATGCTGGTGGACTATGTGAACAATGTAAAAGCAGGTGATTACGTGGTCATTTTCTCTGTGGGAAATGTGACTTTCGAAGCTTTTCCTGATATCGCAATAGAGAAGTTGAAGGAATTCGGAGCGAGCGAGGCTACGCTTAGAGCATTGAAAACTGGCGATCCCTATATTCTTTATGGAAGAAAAGGCATGTCACCGGGAGAAGCGATTGAGATCGTAGGAAATAAGAATCTGGAAGTGCCGGCGTCTCAGCAGACGCTTTCATTTGATACTGAACTTTCGGGTTACCTGACCTCGGGTCTTGTCTTAACACCGCGAGTGGGCCCAGCTTCCTCGTGGGAGCGTTTCTTCCAAAATGTGAATTCCAGAAACTGGATCAATGAGGAGGAGAAAACCTACTTTGATATCATCGGGGTGAAGGAAAATGGCGAGGAGGATCTGCTGATCGGAAACACCTATGATAAGGAAATGGACCTTTCATTTATCAGCACAGAGACTTATCCCTATTTGAAACTGCGCTACAGCATGAATGATCTTGAGTCCACGGCTCCTGCCCAGTTGGACAAGTGGCAGGTGAATTACACGGGAGTGCCTGAGGGAGTTTTGATCCTGAAATCTGCCAAAAATCAAGTCAATCTTCGTGAGGGAGAAACGGGGCTTTTGGAACTGCAATTCAAGAATATTTCCAAGTACAACTTTTTGGATTCTATTCAGGTGGATTGGAAAATGACCAATCTGACAAGCAAAAAAGTGGAGAATTTCTCCAAGAAATTCCCTGCGCTGAAAGCCGGAGAGGCATTTGACTTTACGATAGAGTTTAATTCCATCGGGAAATCAGGTGAGAATCGCTTGGAGATTTTTGCCAATCCTAGAATACAGCGAGAGCAGACTTTCCGAAATAATCAGGTGGACATGGGCCCCTACTTCATCGTGGAGGGAGATAATTCTACTGCACTGCTAGACGTGAACTTTGATGGAATCTACATCATGGATGGGGATATAGTCTCGCCAAATGTGTTGATCACGGCTCTTCTGAAAAATGACCAGACCTTACTTTACAAAAAGGATACGGTTGGGCTGGATCTATACCTCAAGCAAAACTGTGAATCCTGTAACTTCAAGCGGGTAAGTTTCTCCAATCCAAACTTGACTTGGACACCAGCTTCAGAAGATGAGGACTTCAAAGTTTCACTCATTCCTGGGCCGTTGGAAGATGGGATTTACACCCTTCGCGTCGTCAATGAGGATTCTAGCGAACCTTATGAGATTACTTTTGAGGTGATCAATGAATCTCAGATCACTAATTTTTATCCTTATCCGAATCCATTCAGTACGAGTGTACGCTTTGTATTTACGGTGACGGGGATGGAAGTGCCTGATGAAATCAAGATTCAGATCATGACCGTAACAGGAAAAGTCGTCCGGGAGATTTTACAGAACGAATTGGGTCCGATCCGAATCGGAAATAACCTAACCGAATACGCTTGGGACGGCAAAGATGAGTTTGGCGACCAGCTTGCCAATGGCGTGTATATCTACCGCGTGCTAATTCGCAAAAACGGGCAATTCATGGAGCATAGGCCGACTGCAGGAGATAAGGCATTTAAGAAGGGATATGGGAAGATGTATTTGTTGAGGTGATTGTCGTCATAGCGAACGACGGAGGATTGAAGCAATCTGGTGTGAGATTGAAAGTATAAAAATGTCATATACTTGACTGACTTTAAGCAAGTAGAAAGTAATGAAAAAAATGAAAACAGAAGACACTAAAATTCCTTTGATTACATTAGTCATTTTGATGGTTACTTCATTTGTACCAGTTATACAGTTAACTATGCTTATGGGACAGGGAGCTTTTCTATACCCTTTCAATAAGCTTTTAGTAACGCCTGAATTTAAATCGCTTAACTATATCAATCTATTTTCAGGAACCTTGACAGTTATAGCTTTTTATATTTCTAGAAGAAGGGGATACAAAATAATATGGACAGTTTTGACGGTTTTTTTCTTCATGGGATTTTTAACCTTTGTTACCGAAAGTACTAGGTATGAAGATTACCCATATTTTATTCCAATTATGGTAATTGGGGTTTTAGTAACATTACCTTTAATTATAGTAGGAATAATTAAAGAAAAAATGGTTAATCCTACCTAGACTATACCAAAAGACTTTAGAAAACATTATGTTCACCCTCCCCGCTGTGCGAAGTCTAGACGTTGAGGCTACTAGGTGTAGTTTGCCATCCCTGCATTCTGGCCTCTCGCTAAACAGCTTTACTAAAGCTGTTTTAAACGCTCGATCCTACCTTTTTATCAATTAGAATTTGTAATTCTCTGGTTCAATTTAAAAAAGCTTAACCGCCATGGAAAAAGACTACAGTATATTTTTGGGTGAAATTAAAACACAAATTCTGCAAAGCAGGTATAAGGCAGCAGCTTTTGTAAACCGCGAGCTCATTTTGCTATACTTTCAAATAGGTACACGGCTTTCACAAAAAATAAGAGATTCCAAATGGGGAAGCAAAGTAGTGTTACAGTTGGCAAGCGATCTGCAGCTAGAACTAAAAGGCCTGCGCGGCTTTTCCTATCGCAACCTTATGAATATGAGGGTCTTTTCCGATGAATATTCATTTCTGCAGTTGTCGACTGCAGATGTTGAAAACAAACCAATTGGTTACTTCGTCACTACGCCAATACAGCCGGGAGAAAAAGAAGGGGAACGCAACAATCTATTTCTGCAGTCAGTGACTGCAGAATTTGAAAGTCTGGATCTTTTTCTAAAAAACGCTTTCTTTAATATCAGCTTTACACAGCATCTGTTGCTACTGAATAAGTGCAAAGAAGCCAAAGAGCGATTGTTTTATATGCAAAAAACAATCAGTCATCAATGGACTGTTTCGATATTAGAACATCAGCTAGCAAGTGGCTTATATCATAATCGTGGCGGCTTGCAAAACAATTTCAACAATGCATTGCCACCTGCATTACAAAAACATGCCGTAGATGCATTTAAGGGAGAGTACCTGCTGGATTTCATCAGACTTGAAGAAGAGGATGACGAGCGAGTACTGGAAAATAGAATTGTTCAAAACATCAAAAAGTTTATCCTTTCCATAGGTCATGATTTTGCATTTATGGGTAATCAGTATCGCCTCAAAATAGATGATGAAGAGTTTTTTATTGACTTGCTGTTTTTCCATCGCAAACTTCAGTGCTTGGTAGCTATTGAACTGAAGCATGGGAAATTTAAAGCTGAGTATGCCGGCAAAATGAATCTTTATTTATCTGCTTTAGATGAATATGTAAAGCAGGAGCACGAAAACCCATCTATTGGTATTGTGCTGTGTAAGTCTAAAAATAGCAAAGTGGTAGAGTTTGCCTTTCGAGATTTAAACAAGGCGATGGGAGTCGCTACCTTCAAAACTTCAAGAGAACTGCCATCAGGGTATCAGGGGATTTTACCTAATAGTGAGCAACTAAAAAAAGTATTAGATGATGACAAGCCATAATTAGATAACCAAAATCAGATCCTATCATCTACTGAGAGTAGTATACACATCGAGGTCGCTGGTGTAGATTACTAAACCCCGTCGGGCTTAATCGAAAGGATTGTGTATTTTTATGATGTCCGCAAAATCTTTTGAATTTTGCTTTGGACTAAAAAAGAAAAACAAAAAGATTTTGCTATGTGCGTGGCGGAAAGCAAACGCTAGTTTGCCCCCACTGACCATAGTCGATGCGTCGAGGTAACTAGGCGTAATTTGTAACTACACCTTTCTATCAGTTCGAATTTGTAATTCTCTATAGTGAAGAAGTAATTACAAAACTCTCTAAACAGCTTACTCATGAATATGGAAAGGGCTGGAGTGCAAAGCAGTGGCAACATTGTCTCACCTTTGCAGAGACTTTTGCTTCTGAAGTTTTCAATTGTAGGATTCAATTATACAATTCTTGGCCCAGTGCAAATCCGAAAGTTTATCGCTTTCTACTGCCCTACTTGCCATATACTAACCGTTATACCCAATTAAAACAAAAATTATGAAAACAATAATTAATAGAATTAAAAAGCTATCATTTTCAATTTTGTTTATAGTTGCGTTAATTGGATGTGACTCAAAAAATAAAGAGTCTATTAAAGACACACAAAAGGCAACTCCCCAAATAGCTCTTTCCGTTGTGATTGATTCTATTAATTCAGAAATAAGTAACGGAGATTATGGATTAATTGACCGCTTTATGGTCATACAAAATGACGAGGTATTGGCAGACTATAAATATAAACAGGACTATGAAACCATTGTTCAAAAATATGACACAACCAATCATCAATACAATTTCAATAGTATAGAATGGCATCCATACTACAAGCAAACTGAATTGCACAGCCTTCAATCTGTAACCAAAAGTATTACTTCAATCCTTTTAGGCATTGCGTTGGATTTGAATGAAGATTATAATGTTGACAACAAAGCAATGTCTTTGTTGACTGGTTATGATAATGACTTTTTAGATAAACGAAAGCAAAACATATCTATTGAAGATTTATTGACAATGAGAAGTGGATTGCAATGGAATGAAGAGACTGATCATAATGATACTACAAATGACTGTTTTATGCTGGAATCAAGCGACAACTGGATAGAATATATTTTAAGCAAGCCTATGGATACCATACCAGGAACAAGATTCGTGTATAATGGTGGAGGAACAGTTCTTTTAGGTAAAATCATTAGAACCATTACGGGCAAACGAATTGACCATTGGGCAGAAGAAAAATTATTTGAGCCACTCGGCATTACAGATTACTATTGGAAAGAAACGCCTGATGGAGAAATTGATACAGAAGGAGGTTTATATCTTAAGGCAGAAGATTTGGCTAAAATTGGTTCATTGTTTTTGAACAAAGGGAATTGGAACGATAAGCAGATTGTATCTGAAGGTTGGGTCACAACATCCACAAGCTCTTTACTCAAAAACGTAAAACCTCAATGGCAAAGTGTTACGGGATACGGGTATCAATGGTGGATTCCTGAATATACGGATAATGGCAAAACCACTATTTATTCCGCCAACGGATATGGAGGTCAGTATTTAATGATAGCACCAGAACATAATTTAATTATTGTCTTTAATGGTTGGAATATAAATGATGAGCCAGAAAAGTCAACTTATAGAGCTTTGCAAGACAGAATAATCCCAGCACTTAAGCATAAATAACCCTGGCATACCAATAAGCCATTGACTATACCGACGGACTCAAACATCACGAATTACCGCCGTTGGGGTCGTGGGGAAGTCAAAAGGATTGTCGTTTTTCACGGGTTCCACCCATGGCCCTGCCTACCGGACAGGCAGGTACTCATGGTTTGACCACTTCGTGGTCGGTCCTTTTAAAAATTCTAAATGGGATACCTCATAGTTTATTTTCATGATCCTGAAAGGATCGAACCATGAATAGCCCCCGGTGCAACCGGGGGTGTTGGAAATGAATGGTTGGAAATGGCAACCCTGAAGGGGTTGAACTTTATCATACAATCTCCACCCCAGCTGAGCTTAGAATAGGCGTTGCGCTGAGAGTAATTTTTAACTACAACTTCATATCCTTGTCAATTTGAAATTGAGCTTGATAGTTAGGGTGAAGTTGCATCCCGATAATTATCGAGGATCACCCAGTCAAACCCAAAAACTTTAGTTTATTGCATGAACTGAGTTGACATTTGTTTTCTGGGGCAAGAAAAATCGCCGACAATTACACGATGGTGAAGCCGTCGAACATACCTTACAGTAAATATTTAAGATCAAATTCAATCCCATGCTCTTCGATGAGCCTTTTATACTCATCATAGAAATTCTCCTTTTTATGATGCTCTTCTTGATTTTTGATGTAATTAATTAGCTGGTCTTTGTCTCGATGGGAGACGGTAAAGGAGCCATACCCATCTTGCCATCCATTAAAATCAGGGAAGATTCCTTCTTCTTTAATGAAATCAATACTCGCTAATTTGATATCCTTGATCAGATTGGCTAGGGCAATTGTCGGGTGAATGTGCGTCAAAATATGAAGATGATCTTCCATGCCATTGATGCGATAGAGATGGCAGTTTTTGTTTTTAAGGAAGCCATTCATGTAGGCGTACAGGCGGCGTTTGTTTTTAAGAAGCATGGTTGGCTGTCTTTTGTAGGTGCCATAAACAATGTGGTAGATAAGCTGCGTGTGAGTGCTCATAAAATGGTATTAATAAAAATGATGGCCAATATCGGTTAGATGAAAATAATAAAAAATGATGGGGATTTGGAAGGTACCAATTTTAAAAGGTTTGACCCCGTTGGGGTCGTGGGGATGTCAAAATGATTGTCATTTTCCACGGGTTCCACCCATGGTTATTCATGGTTCGATCCCGTTGGGATCATTCGATTGAATCATTGATCAATGTTGGCATTATTTATTTCATATATCGACCACGAAGTGGTCAAACCATGAATCGCCACGTATGAAATGCGGGGATAGAAGAATCAAAAAGAAGATTCATCGACGGTGAAGCCGTCGAACTCTTTAGGAAAAGGTGAATAACAAATCAAGAAAAACAAAAGAATTGGTTCGACCCCGTTGGGATAATTCGATTGAATCATAGATCAATGTTGGCATTATCTATTTCATATATCGACCATGAAGTGGTCAAACCATGAATAGCCCCGTATGAAATGCGGGGATTGAAGAATCAGAAGGAAGATTCATCGACGGTGAAGCCGTCGAACTGTTTTGACCAAGTAGAATTAAAAATCCAGAAAAATAAAAAGGTGTAGTTACAAACTACACCTAGTCAAATTTAACGCTCTACACCCAGAAGGGGAATAAAGAGAACCAAAAGTGAATCTACCCCCTGCTGAGTGTAGTCTTGGCGTTGAGGCGACTTCTCCCCACAGACTGGTAATGTGGCCAAAAATAGTTGGTGTTTTTGGTTTAAATATTTCATATAATTCCTTGCCGTTTTGAAGAGGACTTAAGCTCTGCTGAGGAGCAACTTAACAGCAATAGAAACTGCCAAGTGGAATGAAGGGTCTCCTAGATTGGGAGACCTTTTTTAGTGCTTCATTCTTCTTGTTTTATGGCTAGGAAAACCTTCTTCCGCTTTTCGTTTTTGAAGTACAAGTACCACTTTAGGAAGTTTTTTCTGTTGGTTGTAGAAAGGCCTCTGTGGATGACCAGATTATTCTTTAGATGACCAAAAAAAGACTCTAGGCCGTTGGTTGATTTTGGGATTCGTGGATTGTCCAGGTATTCAAACAGATGAGGTAAAGCAGTCCTAAGGACAGAAAAAGATCTCCTCAATAATTTGTGGGTATACCAATATTTTCCAGTGAGAGGGTTTACTGTTTTTTGATGGGTGTACTCATGGTATGTTTTATCCCAGGTAGCCAATCCTAGTAACCAATAGCTCAATTCCTCCTTGGTTTTGATTAGATGGAGTTTGGATACAATTCTTCTCAATTCTTGGCCAGCAAGGCTCTTAGGTTTACTGGAGAGCCATATTCGACACATTCGTTGGACATGGATTACGCATCGCTGCAGGGTAATGTTGGGACAGACAAC
>NZ_FOKK01000028.1 GCF_900112005.1 Algoriphagus aquimarinus
CGTACTCTTGTAAATCCATTACAGGACTAAATGAAACTGTAAACCTATACCAGTATTTAAACTCTAACCTGTAAACTTTTTTTAGGACGAGTCAGTTGGCTTAGCAGTGACCCCCGACCCCTTCCCGATAGTTATCGCGGAGGGGAGAATGGAGTTGGGTGCTGGAGCGAAGAATTTAAAATATAAAAGTAGAGAAGTGTGACCCCCGACCCCTTCCCGATAGTTATCGCGGAGGGGAGAGTGGAGTTGGGTGCTGGAACGAAGAATTTAAAATATATAAAAGTAGAGAAGTGTGAGTATCACTCTGAAGGGGTGAAACCCATGGTAAAAAAAGAATAAAGGCCATTTACCTTCTCGATATCGCTCTGCTCATCGGGACAGGCAAAAGACGGAAACGTAACGTTGTGGGATGTCGAATTTCGGATGTCGGTAATTTAGAATGTTGAATATCAAATGATGAATGATGAATGCTGAAGTTGGAGGCAGTCAGTAGACTTGCGCTAGAGAAGTTTAGGTAGCAATGCCGTAGGCATGACAGATTTATAGCCACGGGTTTTAACCCGTGGTCAACAAAGAAATATGCCATTTTCCTCCTGCGCAGAGTCATCTTCTGGAAACTAGAAATAATGCAGGAGGATGGAAAGGAATCGAAATGGGAAAGTTGGTTTGTAAAACACAGACCAGGGTGGAGAATAAAAAGATAAAAACCTTCGAGGTTTGGAAGAACTCAAAGGTTAAGAAAGGGGCGGTAATGGACTACCGCCCCACAGCCAAGATTTGGAAAAGCGTAGGCTGTAAAAAATGAATTATAAGAGATGGTTGGATTCCATCTTCTACAATCAATTGAGTGAACGCAACTAGTTTCTTATTCTAAACTAACTAATAAATATATTATTCGCAAGTGACTGACAAGTAAAACCTTCGAGGTTTGGAAAACCTCAAAGGTTAAGAAAAGGGCAGGGCTGCTGAAGACCCCACCCCGAAAAAATAATTAAATGAAATAAGTATTTCTGGAATCTTTAGGAATAAAACCTTCGAGGTCTTGAAGACCTCAAAGGTTAGGAATAATAAAAGAGACTCATTTCTCTTAATAGCCTGGGGTAAGAGACAGACTAGTACCCAATGAGCCTCCCAAAGGGAGATGCCGAAAACCCTTTTCAGAGTAGGCAAACAACCGAAAACGGTTTCCCTGTTTTTGATCTGTTAAAAAACAGGATATAACGATGAATAAATTAATTAAATCGCTGCCAGCACTCGCTTTGGTGCTAGCCGCTACATTTGCTTTTGCTTTTTCCAGTCCAAAAGCCGCTGCGCCTGAATACGGGCTGGATGGAAGCACTTGGGTCAACGTTGAAAATTTGCAGATTGGTGAAAACTATCTGTGTAATGAAAGTGAGCAGGTCTGTACCAGAACTGCTCCTTCCAGTTCAGCTCCCATGGTGAAGGAAGGAACCTTTGAGTTCATCGGAGAGTAATCTCTTAAAGTAGGGAGGGCATTGCCCTCCCTTTTTTTTAAAACTGTTCATTCAAATTCAATTCTCTCGGAGGTATTGGAAACACATATCCTTCCGAATTAGGTAACAAAACAGCTTCTGAGTTATTCTCTCCCCTGTCGATAGTCACCCCAAATTCCATATTCTGATTAAGTCTTCTCAGGTCCAACCACCTTATTCCTCTAAACACCAGCTCTTTTCTTCTTTCTTCCAAAACTTTTCTCAAAAGTGAATCACCTGACAAACCTTCCAATGAAGCAATATTGCCATTCAGGTATCTTTTAGCTAACAGGTAGGTTAAATCCTCCACAGCAATCTGATCATACCCCAATCTCACAGCAGATTCTGCATGATCCAGCAGTACTTCGTCGGTAGCTAGCCCAGTAAAGAGATTGGCATCACCAGTATATTTCCCTGCTAGATAAAATCTATTTTTTATAGGACTTGTGCTAAAGAACACTGTCTTTCTTAGGTCTAGACTATCGTACAATTTATAGAGTTCGGGATTTACCCACAATTGGTTATGAATCGTAAATCTTCCACTATACATTTTGTCGTAATGAATGACTTCTTCATGAAATCGTGCAAACTTATATCGCAAGGACTTATCTAAGTCATTATAATCCAGCAGTTTGCTCTTTATTTTCAAAGCCTTACCTGAATGCTCGAACGCTTTCTCATAATCCTGAATGGACAGGTAGATTCTGCTGAGTAAAGCCTCTGCTGCCCAGCGTGAAGGTCTGGTGGCTATTTCCGGAAAAAGCGGAAGTGCCTCGATATCATCTGTTAGGTCTTCTAAAATAAAGACATATACCTCTTTTAGATTTACCTTAGGGCTGGATGCATTGATATCTGCATCTTTTCGGATCGGGATCCCCTCTTGTTTGGATTGATTTGGATTATATGCATGTGCAAACTGTTGAGCAACTGAAAAGTGCCCCATCGCTCTATAGAATTTTGCAGCAGCTTCCAGTTCTCTGGCTCTCTTTTCCTCTTCTACTGACTGAGGAGAAAAATCACGAATCCCCTCAAGTACCACATTTGCATAGAATATCTTTCTATAAGAAAAAGACCAATCCACTCCAGCATCATCTGGCGCGTAAATATCTTTTTCCCAAAAATACGCGCCCCTTTCTTCCAAAGTCATCAGGTTCAGGAGTGCATTGCTGAAAACTGCCTCGTCCGAAGCAATGAATCCCATTTTCGAAGTGGAGTTCATGGATCTGGGTTCCGCATCCAACAAGGCCTGAAAATCATCCAGTGTCTGGGGTATGACCAATGTCTGATCTGGCTTTTGATCCAGAAAACTCTCACATCCTGTGAAAAAGAACATGCTTAACCACAGCCAGGTATACAATTGATTATTTTTCATGGTATTGAAATTTAGAAAGTGATTGATAGGCCCATTGAATAGGTTCTTGGTGCCTGATAATTTCGAAAATCCGGATCTTTGACGTCCTTTGCAGCTTTCCACAGAATTCCTAAATTATCTAAGTAGGAATAGATCCTGATTTGCTCAAAAGGCAATGAAGCAATAGTTGATTTGCTCCAACTGTATGATAGTTTAATATCCTGCCACCGGATATGGTCTCCTTTCCTCACTCTCCTGCTGCTAATCTGGTCGAAAGTCGCTCTTCTAGGATCTTGCTTCAGTGGATCAGAAGGCACAGTGGTGATCAATTCATCACCAGAATTTCTCCAGCGGATTGCATAATCAGCATGGGTTATCTGTCCCCGGTTCAATTGATCGTATTCCACAGATTCTTTTTTGAAATAATACCCCAATCGAAAAGTAACGTTCGAGGACAACTCAAAACCCTTCCAGGTAACCGAATTTCTTAATCCTCCAATATGTGTCGGGATAGAAGAACCCTCAAACTGGAGATCTTCCAGTGTAGTACGGTTGAGTATTTCCGTGTAATCTGTGCTTGGCTGGCCTTCCAACAAACCCAAAGGGTCACCCGTAATCGGATCCAGACCTGCAAAAGGAAAACTGAATATGCTAAATAATGGATATCCTTCAACCGGAACTGGACTGATGCCCGATAAGCCAGAGGAATAGGATGCGGCTTGGGTAGCCGTAGGCTTTTGTTGGTAATCCACCACCCTTTCGTTGATATAGCTATAGATGATACTTGCATTCCAGGAAAGGCCGCCTTTTAAGACTCTGGAATTGATAGCCAGATCCACTCCCTTGGTACGGGTGGCAGCATAGTTTTTGGTCAAGGAAGACTGGCCTGAAGAAGGATAGGTAGGCAACACCCCGAACAAGTCTATCCCTTGTTTGTGATAAAATTCCAAAGAGCCTGTCAGGCGTTGTTTCCAGAACTCAAATTCGGCCCCCAGATTGACTATCTTGATTCGTTCCCACCGTAGCTGTGGATTTGGTGGATTGAGGATGGAAAGCCAAGGCTTTCCAACCAAACTGTTGGTGGCTGCAGAAAAATACTGTGCAGTCGTAAATGCGGTCGCTGAGGGATTGGTATTTCCGTTGAAACCGTAACTCACTTTGAATTTCAGGTAAGAAATCCATTCCTTATCCAACCAAGATTCCTCTGAGATAATCCAGCCCAGACCCGCAGACCAAAGCGGAACAGCACGAGCATTGGTACTGACACCATACAGGTTGGAGGCATCTCTTCTAAGGGAACCTGTCAACAAGTACTTATTTTTAAGGGTATAGCCCGCATTGGCGTAGGCAGACAAGAATCGGTCAGTCCAGGCTCCAAAATTCTGCATAAAAGGGGTTTGATAAGGGAAGCCTGTATTGAGAAGTGGATAGTAACCCAGGTAGTCTACCGGCTGAGGGATTCCAGTAATAGGATCCACCCCATAGGCACGGTCTTGGGAGCTTTCTCTTTGAAAATCTTTCAATTCAAAACCTAGAATGGCAGAAATATCCTGATCTTTCCCCCATTGTCTCTGGTAATTCAGCTGGGATCTTAGGGTATGGCTGTAGGCTTCTGAAAAATTCAGATCATTGATCCCTCCTACCGGAATCACCCTGTTTACCGATCCATTTTGTGAAACTGTAGAATACAGGTTAATCAGGTTTCTGGAGAAATAAGAATCCAGGCTATTTATTTGCTTTCTGCTTCCATGTGATCTCCAATACTGGTAATCCATCCTGAACACTAAGCCTTTCAACAGCTCATAGGAAATACTGGGGGCTATCCGAAATTCAAGCTGCCTGTTTTGAATACTGGAAGCGTTGATCTCATTAAGCGGGATAAAATCCCAGTTCAGTAAATCAGTATCACGAAGGGATTCAATGAAGCGGCTATTATAATTCTTCATTACTGACAGTGGATAACCTGCTTCATCTTTGAGCTTATCATAAGGAGAAAGTCCTTCCAAGACAGGAAAGCCGGTGCTATTCCCTGCACTTACTAGGTAAGTCTGCAACCCCATGTTGAGTTTGGAATTAACTGACTTCCAATTTTGACGAAGATTAAGTGTGATTCTCTGAGACAGGTCTGACACTGTGGACTCCCGAATCCGATCATATCCCAGACCCACAAAATATCCATAGGTTTCTGATCCTCCGCTCAAGTTGAGTGCAATCTGCTGGCTAAAACTGTTACTATAAAAATCTTCTGCCAGATAGGATCTTAGATCAGTGGTCTTATATCCACTTAATCTATTTTGAAGATCGGAATCAGTGATTTCTCCATTTATTTGCTGAAAAAGGCTTTCCACCACTGGAGAAAGCTTCTTTTGATCGTATGCATTGTAATCTCCATCATAAACACCTTGATGAAATAGCCGCTGTTCCACCTCGACAAAATCGGCCACAGACATTTGTGGAGCATAAAAAGGGTTAAAGGACTGTCCTAGGGTACTGTTACTGGTCAGGTTGACAATTAGTGGACTGCCCAATTTTCCTTTTTTGGTGGTGATCACAATGACTCCGTTTCCAGCTTTTGCTCCCCAGATAGAGGCAGCAGCAGCATCCTTGAGCACGGTGATGGATTCCACGTCATTGGGGTTGATATTTTCTATTGCTCCGTCATAAGCCAGATTATCCAAGATGATAAGAGGTTGGGTATCTGAGAACAGGGAGCTCTGTCCCCTGATCGAAATACTTTCCCCTTTGGCAAGGTCTGCTCGGTCTCGGTTGAACACCAGTCCTGGAGTAAGGTCCTCCATCCTATCCAGTAAATTGGTACTGACCCTTCTGGATATCAATTCATTATTAAGGTGAGAAAAAGATCCGGTGGCACGTTCAGCACTGATTTCCTGGATTCCTGTTGATAGCACTTCTACCGAAGCCAAGCTTATTTCATCAACTGAAAGTAAGACCTTCACAGGTGAAAGTTGTGGAATATCCACCTCGATTTCCTGCTTGAGGTATCCAATGAAACTCAGCACAAGTAAATATTTCCCAGAAGTCGCTGGTAGGATAAATTCTCCTTTTTCATCGGTTATAGTTCCTTTTATGGTACCCTTGATCAACACATTAACGCCAGGCAACGGAAGTCGGGAATCTTGGTCGATGACCAGGCCACGGATAGCCATTTGGTTAAGCTCTTGAGCATGGACTAAGCCTATCAGCCAAAAGCTCATTAGTAGGATTAGAAGTTTTTTCATGGTTGAAACGGGGATGGTTTAAGAATTGATGTTTTAGACCCAAGAGGCTGGAGAAGATCTTGTAGGCTGGTTCGAAAGGATTCTGCAGTCCTTCCCGGAACCCAGATGCTGAGCACTTTACCCTCTGGGTCAATCAACATGGTTCGCGGGTAGCCTGTGATTAGGTAATGATCCAGCCAGGATCTCCATATTTGGCTGGGAAGCCTCAGATTGGTGAGTGCTGGATTAGAATAGGTGGAGAGTTGTTCCTTCCAAAGTATAGGATCATTGTCTACCGAAACCGCTACTATCTCCAGACCATTTATTTCTTCTTGATAGATGGGCAATAGGACTTTTCTAAAGAAATTGGCACTGTGGGTGCAGGTGGAGAAATAAAAGTACAGCAGCGTAGCTTTTCCCTTCAGATCCTCAGTATTCATTTGCTTTCCATCCAAATTGGAAAATTGGGCATACCTTAAAGGCTGCTGGGGCGAAAGCCTGATTTCCATCTCTTCAAGTTTAGTTTGATAGCTAGAAGGATCCATTTTGTCAATGATACCTGAGAGAAACTGTACCGGATCTTGCTGTCGGCTGACCTGCTCCATTGCATAGGTATAGAGCAGGAGGTTTTTGGTTTTGCCTGCAAACTCATTCAAGACCAAATCAGGAAACTCTTCCTCTCTAAGAACAGCGGCCATGTTTGCCCATTCCTTGTAAAAATAAATTCTCCCGGTTGAGAGATTAAACTCTGAAACTTCTTCTATCTGTCTTTTTAGCTTTAGGAGTATGTCGGGCATTGTACGCTCGATTTTCTCGACTGCCTGACCGTTGTTTTGAGCTTTTCCGACCAAATAGCCATACCTACGGATACTACTTAGAGCCCTTGCATAGTACGAGCCCAGTAAATTCTCCCTTAGTTGCATGTATTGAGCAGGAGTCAGCATTTTTTTTCTGGAATTCAGTATTCGCATTCCAGGAATATCTTCCTCCTTGGTGAGAAGAGAAGCCAAGTCTCTGTCGAGGTGATCTTTTCCGAGTTCCAGAATCTGAAGTGAGGCACCAAACTCTTGGCTGGCTTTTTTTAATTGGGCTCTGTAATCTTCTTTATCCAGGTAATTTTCCTTATCCTTTTCAATCAAGTCTCTGGAACTATCAAAATGCTGCTGTTTTCTGGCCCGACCAATTAGGTATTGAGATTCCATCCAATCCCCCTGAGCCCCCCCAAAGACCATCATGGAGCGCTGCAGGTCAATTCCCACCTTGATGCTATCCTGAGCGCTGATCAGAAAATCCTCAATTAGGGGACGATCATTCAGGTAAAGAGAAAAATAACTTATCTCTGTGGTCTGGGGAAGTCTTACTCTGAATTTCCTGACTCTAGGGTCCAGCACACCATCAAAGAAGGTTCCATGAGTGGTACTGATTTCCATGCTGCTATCCGGCAAGGTTTGACCCAATTCCTTACTAAAGGAACTGAAGACCAGCTTTAGAGGTCCCAAGGAATCAGGGTTAATTAATTCACCATAAATCAAAGCTCCCATGCGAGCAGAAGAGCTTGCGCCCTCCTGCCCTGGGATGCCAGGCTGATAAACCAAATCTGTACCTGGGGGTGACTCCACAACTTTACTTTGTGCTTTTAGGGTGCTTATGGGAAGGCATAGGTATCCCATTAAGCAGATGAGTATGAGTTTTTTCATGAGCTTTTTGTTTTATGCTGGAAGACGGAAGACCGAAGACAGAAGACGGATGCTCGATGCTCGATGTCCGGTGTCCGATGTCCGGTGTTGGAAGGCGGAAGACCTATGTCGGATGTCGGGTGACCGATGTGGTTACCGTCATTGCGAGGCGAGGTACGAGCCGCGGCAATCTCAATCTAGGAAGTGCTAACTTCTATGAGATTGCTTCGTCCTTCAGCCTCCCGCCACGACGGGCAGGCGCAATGACGTTCCAAACAAGACGTAGTCCTTCCACCCTACCGATTTCCGATAGTCCAGCAATAATGAATAATAAGATGTAATGTGTCAGCGCTACCAGCTACTGTGAGCTTGCTGACGTGAGTGTGAGGTAACCGATCTGCTAAGGGCTGTGCACCTCCCCTCCCGATAGCTATCGGGACACGGTCATGGCCGGAACCCTTAAATCGGATTCTTAGGCTTCAGTGGATATAGGCGATCATCGATTGATTGCATACCTCCAAACTGTACAGCTAGAATCAACTCCTCAAAATGGACACATAAAAACACGCCCTTCATCGAATAGAGAGAAGAAGAATGAAAAAAGGCAGTAATTGTCTCAGTATGTCTCATTTGATATGATTCTTAGACAATTTTAACTAGATGTTTCATCAAAAAAGAATAAATTCGGTAGTATAAACTCTACCTATAGTAGTTTAAAACTACTATTTACAGAAAACTGCATTCATTAGACCTAAAAGCAGTATTTTTGGATAAACAGCATTATTATGAGAGAAGAAGAAGAGTCAGAATTCACCGTTTTGGAGAATAAAAAAATTGGAAGGAATTTCTACATGTATCGTAAGTTGACCGATACAAAAGCATTAGAGGTTGCAGAATATTTAGGAATAAAGGAAGCTACTTATACTAAGTATGAGCGAGGGGAAAGCAGGATTACAGTTGATTTAATTCAAAAGATCTCTGAATTTTTTAAAGTAGATCCTCTTCAATTAATTTCTGCACAACCAAGCAATTACGTTGAGGCAATCACAGGGTCAAACAACATTGCAATCCAAACAAACAGTACTTACAAAGCCACTGATGCGAAGCAAACAGAAGTAATGATGAAGATGATGGAGACGATGATGCAGATGAATGAGGCCATCAGGAAGATACTGGAGGGGAAGTGAAAACACCCTACTAAGCAAAGTTTTCCTCCGTTCCAAAACCCTTATAATGCATTAGAATGAGTGCCTTAATAAAATCAGTGTTTGCCTTTTTCGTTTTCCTAACCTCTTTTTCTGCTTTTTGCCAAGAAGAAATTCCATGGAAAGAAGACTACAGGTTAGAATTGGACAATTTCAAATCAAAGCAGTCAAAAATTGACCCTTCCCTAAACTCAGTTTATATACAATCGGGTGCGACCATAGATTTTAGTTTTTCTATGTCCTCGTATGAATTTATGTTCACCAAGAATTTTAATTCAAAGGTTAGGACTATTTTTAAGCAGAACCTTGCAGTGATCTCAGCTCCTGATTCACTGGACGCTAACTACCTGCTGGATTATTCAAGATATGATTTTGATCTGCATGAATTGTACGCCAGAAAATTGAGAAAAGAGCTTTATGAGCAGAAAGGAGCATTTTCTGATGTAAGTTTCTTCCAGCCTATCTATGAAAAACTTCAGGATGAGATGTCATCTGAAAACAGCAGGGTTTTGAATGAAACACATTTTGGATCAAATTCTGATATTCTAAAATCTGAACACGAGTCTGTGAGGATACAGATTTTAGAGTTAGGTGATTTTTGTATGGAATGCAAGCCACCTAAAAAGAAGAAATAGATAGTATCTGAAATGTATGATCAAGTGAAGCCAGCCTTCTTAACTTTCGGAATCAAAGAAATGTCCAAATATCTAGTCTTGATTTTTCTAATAGCTTTTATCCAATATGCAAACTGTCAGGAACTTGTACCGCTAAATGCCCACAAATTCTCTATAACAGACACATTGAAGTATAAGCCCACCTTTTATCGTCAACTCATTGAAGATTCCGACAGTTTGTATAGTTATAAAACGTTTGATACCCTAGGGAATCTAAGTAGTATTAGTCGAACATGGCTGGTAAAAGAAAAGAAACGCAAAGTACCTGTAAAAACCCAATCAGTCTTATTCTCTCCTTCGGGAGATACTCTCCAGATGAGGGTCATTGATTTGTTAGAAAAAAATGAAGGATTCTATCATTATGAGGAGGGGATTTTATTTTCGGAAGTTTACTTAGAGAACTCCTATTTTGTATCAGGATGGGAAATACCTCCGAATAGCAGCCAAAAAACATCGCTAGATGAGCACAGGTTTGTCCCCAGGCTGATGAACAGTGATAAACTAGGTGTATGGTTAAAGGAAAACATGAAATATCCTAAACTAGCCCGCCGCAAGGGAATAGAAGGAACTATATATATGATTTTGACAATTGACAGTGAAGGCAAGGTAAAAGAAATGGAAGTAGGAAATCCAGAATTTGAGCCACTTTTCGCTACTGAAGCACTAAGAGTACTGGCTAACTTTAATTGGGATTTTGAACCAAAAGAAGATAGATTAGGAAATCCTGTTGAGGGAATAGCAGTACAACCCATTCTATTTAAGTTGAGCAATTTATATTAATGAAGGTCTGCTGAAGCGTAGGCTAATCTTCTAGGAAATCCCTTATAAGCTATAAAAGTTAAAATGGGTTTGCTGACGCCAAAAACTACACTAGATCACAATATTCGGAATATGAAAGTGGGACAGCTAACCCTACTGTTGAAACTATTTTCAACCTTCTCTTCGAATTTGGACTAAAACCTACAGACCACTTTAAGTACTTGGAAAACTAAACCAAATTTCAGAAGTAATTCAAATCCCGAATGCTAAATTAGAACAACTTAGAGAACAAGTAAAATCTCCTTTGGATTAGAAATAGCAACAAAACTTACGAATCAAAACGCAACTAGAATCCTCAGAACTTTAGTCTACTGTATCAAACCAAAATCAAAAGCTGATATATTATCAAACTTGGGATTAAAAAATACCACAAACAATTTCCAAAGAGCTATTGGCCCTGCATTAGAACTTGAGTGGCTGGAAATGACAAATCCAGAAAGCCCAAATAGTCTTGAGCAGAGGTATGTGATTACTGAGGAGGGGAAGAGGGTGGTTAAAACCATATAACTTAGAACCAAGTAACATTAACTTCAGAGTTATTAAAACGAAAAAACCCAGCCAAAGGCTGGGTCTAATAAAGAAGGGAGTGGTGAATAAATTGCGAGGAATAACTCCTTCAAAACCAATTTATTGTTTCTCCCTTTATATCTTTAGGTTTAAATTTTATCTTTTACACTACAAAGATAAACTTTTCTATTCCATTTAAGCAAACTGGTTAATAATGGTAACGCAAAATCCCCTTCAAAGTTTTTTGATTCAGAGGTTAATTGAACTCTGCTACAATAGAAGTCTAGATAGTTATCGCGCCAAGTATCTCAACCCACTTCAAAGCGTCAAAGAGCTATATCAATTGATCCATGACTGGGAATTGAAGAAAATTAAAAACTTCAGAACCCTTGAAATGGGGAAGAGAGAACTAATCAAATTTCTTGAAGTGGAAGATTATCTCAAATTTGAAACAGTTTCAAAAAAGAAATTGATTTCGGATTTAATCACCATCAAGGAGGACACTAAAGACTATGAGCTAATTGAATACCAGTTGTACAGAGTCCAGGTTGAAAACAAGGAATATCTTAAGAACCTAATTGATAGACTCGATGCAGAACTTACCGATATTAAGGTGGAAGAAAAGGATGTCATAGAGCAAATGATTAGAGTTGATGTGATTGTAAATTACATTATAACAGAGGCAATCAGTCTAAATTTTTCAAAAATCTATTTGCACAAACTTGCCCAGGCTATATTCAAGTTTAGTCCCTCAGAAAACACTTTCGATAAAAAATACATTCAATTTAAGTCAGTCTTACTTGACTTCAGAGAGGAAGAGTTTACAACCATTTTTAAAATAAGGAGTTCAGAAAGCCAATTAAAAAACATACTAATATCAGAGTTTTTACAAAATGTTGATTCTCAAATCATCGGAGATAACCCTAAGGCCCAAGTCACAAATTTTGTAAAAGAAAAGGCAGGCTTCCGATTTATTGTCTACCAAAACTCTGCTTTAGATTATTATCAAGCCTTGAAAAAGGCTAAATCAGATTTATCCAAACTCCTTGACAAAATCCATTTGGGATACAGTAACCTAAAAATTATTCTGACTGATACTGCGGTCTTAATCAGCAAAGAGCATAAAGAAAAGGGAGATATCCAGCCGCTATACTATCAAATAGATGGTTATTATAAAAGTAATGATGCTCAATTCCAGGTATTCCAGGATAGCCTGAATAGAATAGAGGAGAATGATAAAATTGCCTATGAGGTTAAAGACCGAATAATTTCGGCACTACGGCATTTAAGGCTAGGTAATGAAGCTTTCGAGATAGAAAAAAAGTTTGTCAACTATTGGATAGGCTTAGAGTACCTTTTCTCCAACTACAATAAAGACACAAGTACATTTGCCCGATTAATTCAGTATTTCCCTGTCCTCCACAGCGTTTACTACGTCAAAAGGAATTGCCTTTACTTTCAGGATTTATTGAAGAGTGCTGATCTATCAGAGGAAACCAAAGAACTGGGTAATGAAATTTTAAACTTTTCAAAAGCAACAACTTTTGATACAATAAAAGAAGAAGCGAAAACCTCAAATCCAGTTTTAAGATTCAGAGCGCAGAGATTCAAATCCCATCTCACTAATACCGATGGAAAAAGAACAGAATACCTAAAAAACCACAAAGAAAACGTTGAAATCCATCTACATAGACTTTACAGAATAAGGAATAAAATCGTGCACGACGCTGCCTTAATAGACAATTTGGAAAGTTTGACGGGAAATCTTAGGTATTACCTAAGTTTTACATTAAATAAAAGTATTGAATATTTTGTGAAATGTGATTCCAAACCTATTGCTTCAAAAATGATCAGTATGGATGACTTTTTTGTGCACCACCAAATGCTGTGGAATAGTCTTGAAGAGGAGAAGTTCCCATTAGAGAAACTTCTACAAATGGAGTATTCGATGGATTTTTTGAGTTAAAGGATAACTATTTAACTCTTATGACAGCAAAAGGATATTAAAAATCTGTAACTGCTTTACAATCCTCCAGCTCTTCTAAATTTAAAGTTGCCAAATTTTTTCCTTGGGCCTAATTCATTTTTGCAATACATAAGTTTGTTCAGAGGATGGAAATGGAAACTTTTTAAAATCAAAGCTTTCGATTCCGATAGCTATGCGGAACGCTCAGGGTAACAATGGATAATTCGATCATGTTGACACAGGTTAATTCGCTCAAGTTGAAACTTTGTATGTTTTGATTTATTGGACACAAAAAAACCTCAGAACATTAGGCTCTGAGGTTTTTGAATTTTAGGGTAGCTCGGGCGAATGATGATTCGCCCCTACATGGATGTGCACACAAAATTAAAATCTACACCGGCATGGGATTCTTACGTACTTGCTCGCCTAGGCTGCGCATGTTCATGGATACCATACCATATTCGTCATGCAGCCTTGTGAAATGGGTAATCAGCTCATCCAGTTCAGCCAGGGAGCTTTCGGGAGAGGCACCGAAATTATGTGGGTGCCACCAGAGATGATAAACTTCGCCATGCTTGGCGGCGTATTCCATCTCGCCTTTTATTCTTGCCATTCTACTTTTATTCATCAGCATATTGTGCTGCTGCTGAGGGCGGAGGATTCTGGAAGCAGGGATGATTAGAGGTTCACCGGCAAACTCCTGAACTTCTGCTAAGAGATAGCTGGTCTTGGCGCCAACCTGAAAAAAGCAGTCGGCAGAGCGAAATATCTTCTTACTTAGGTTCTCGTGCTGGGTCTCCTGCCAGAACCAATTCCGGGGATTTCCACGCACATATTTATAGCCCTCCTCCAGGCAAACGCTTAGATATAATTCATTGATGTGATTGCGGGGAAATACCAGGGACTCCAGACTTACCCCGAACTTATCCTGGGAGATTCTTTGGGTGGCCTTGAGATCTTCGCGGAACTGCTCGGGGCTTTGACCCCGCATCAGCGTATAATAATGCGCATAGGTATGAGAGCCTAATTCCTGACCTGGAGTGTCTATGACTTGCTGGATCAGTTCTGGGGCAAAGTGTACCTCAGGTCGGATTCCATTCTTCTTCACCCACTCATAGGCGGAGTATTTCCTATCCCTATAGGAAGGCAAAAACTCCGGGGAGTATGCTCGCCATTCCTCCTCGTTTTCGGCAAAGAGCATTCCCACAGTAGCCCAAGTAGCCTGGATATTGGCCGCCGCAAACTTCTCCAGCATGATAGGAACTATCTGTCGGGTATTAAGGAAGTAGGAAGGCTTGTAGCCTGTGCCTATTTTGTCGAAGATTCCCCATAGGAGTTCGAAGTCTAGAGAGATGGTGAAGGAGCCGGGGGACATGGGGGTTGTTGGTTGTCCCGATAGCTATCGGGAGTTGTTGGGTGTTGGTTGGGTGTTAGTTATTGGTTGTTAGTTGTTAGTTATTGGTTGTTAGTTGTTGGTTGTTGGTTGTTGGGTGTTGGTTAGTTGTTAGTTGGTTGGGTGTTAGTTGGTTGGGTGTTAGTTGTCCCGATAGCTATCGGGAGTTGTTGGTTCCGCTAGCTCCAGATTCTTTCGTTCTTCCTCCACTATTCTATTAAAGATTTCGCCGCGTTTTTTGATGCGGGTGGTTTTTTGCCAATCCATAAAGGCCACTACCACGAAGAGCATAAAGTACATGATCTGGGATTTTTGGCGTATAATAATACCCAGATTAGACATCACAAAGGTCATGGAAATGGAAATGGAGACAAACACCACCGCCGACATCTTTACCATGGCTGGAGCGATCTTGATATAGGTTAGAAAGTCCTTACGAACTACTTTGCTAAACATGTAGATATAAAGCAAATTCTCAAAGGAGATTGCAATCCCAAGTAAATTGGGGGAATCAATAAATAAGGGTCTAAACCAAAAGGTAAAGAGCTTCATGGGCATGCTGTAGGAGCCCATATCTACTCCAGATCCTGAAGTTTGCAATCTATCTCTATTCAAAGCAGATTCTTCTTCAAAACTCTCAACTAGGTTGTTTGGGTCGTATCCTAAGTAAGTAATCAAATCCTCATACACATATATGCTCATGCCTATAGCGAAAAAAACAACCAGGTATTTTTGATAAATAGGCACCTTTTCTTTCCCCAACACAAATCCCACTCCCATCCCTACAAGTATGGCGAAGAGAATATGAGGACGAACCATGTAACAGAGAAAGCTACCAAAGGCTATATGAGGAATTCTCTTTTGGGGCCAGGAAAGACCATAAATCAGGAACCCTATTCCTGCGAAAATCACCGCGCCTTTCCCCAGAGATGCAGTCCAGAAGTGCATATTGGGGAGGAACATAAAAATCGTGATCGCATCCCAACCCTCGAACTTGGGATTGAAGCGTAGGTTCTCTTTAAAGAATAAATAAAAGTAAACAAAGCCCCAGAAACCCAACCAGGTAGTTAGGAACATCATCATATCGTAATTAAAGCCAAACCAACGAACAAATGGAAAGGACATCCATTCTATAAAATCAGTTCCTGCTGCAAAAGCATCAAACCAGTTGTTCCAACGCCATTTTGTGTTATTAAAATAATTAACCGAGTCAGAACGATTAAACTGGGCATAGGTCCAGTAAACTAGTCCAAACAACATATGATACCAGAACATCTGGTTCAACAAACCAGCCTTTACCCACTTATGCTGACGCTGTAAGTTGCCAAGGATGGGTTGGCTGATGCCAAAGAGGATGAGAATGAGGATTACGGCGCCTAACATGCTACGTCACTGCGAAGGAGGAAGGTGATTTCAAATTTGATTAATTGAATCCCCCGACTGAAGCAGTCTATCTGATTTAAAACCAAATCAATCATTTAATAATCTTCCATATAAATCAAGCCATTCCGGATTCATCTCATTAATCAATTTTTCCTTTTTGATTCGGCTACCCGCTTTCAATTGTTTTTCTCTGGAAATTGCCTCATCAATGTTATGGAAGTTTTCAAAGTAAACCAATTTGTCTATGTTATACTTTGCTGAAAACGAGCTTGGATTTAATTTTTCCTTATGTTCCAAAATTCGTCAGATTAAGTCATTGGTAACTCCTATGTATAATACGGAGTTATTTTTATTTGTCAAGATGTACACTGAGCCACCTTTTTTCATACGTCATTGCGAAGGAGGAACTGCCTGTCCCGATCCATCGGGAACGAAGCAATCTGTTTGCTTTCTACTACCATCGAACAGATTGCTTCGTCAAAACACTCTCCTAACGTCGAGTATTTTTCCTCGCAATGACGTGCTAAATCACGGAATCATAAACTGCTTCCAACTCCGCTACCATTCTATTCATACTAAAGTGAGCCACTACACGGTCACGGGCAGCGAGGGACATGGATTGGTGCAGGTCTTGATCATTGATAAGTTGGACGCAGAATTCTACCAATTCCTGGTATTCATCAATCTCTGATAAGAAGCCCTGTACTCCATGCTGAATTACCTCTCCTATTCCTCCTGCTCTGGTGGCTACTACCGGTACTTCACAGGACATGGCTTCCAGCATGGCGATGGGTAAGCCCTCAAACTCAGAGCTGCTTAGGTAAATATCCATTATGGATAGGTAAGGAATTACCTGCTTTTGTACGCCTACCAGGTGAAAGTGCGCTGACTTTCCTGATTCTTCTATCTGTTTTTCCAGACGGGTTCTCCATTCCCCATCTCCTACCAGTATAAAGTGAGTTTCGGGACATTTCTGGAGGATTTTTAGGGCTAAGTCTATCCAAATCCATAAGCGTTTTTGGTCTCGGAATACGGCGACGATGCCGATTACTTTAGCATTTGGTGGGATTTGGAGTTTGACTTTCAAATTGAGAGAAATCCCCCCTTCCCCCCTTTCTAAAGGGGGAGTTGGTTCTGTATCATCACTATAAGATTGCTTCGTTGTCGTACCTCCGCCTCGCAATGACGAGTCCAACGATGAGACTGCTTCTTCCGATTCTCGGGAGCCATCGGGAGACGAATCTACATCCGACATCCGACATCCGACATCCGACATCCTTCTAAACACCTCCGTATTCACCCCATTCTGTATCACCTTAATCTTCATTCTACCGCCACGCTGGTAGGGGTCGATCATGGAGTTGAGCTGCATGGAGAGGGCTACTTCGTTGGACACGGCGATGGCTATGTCCTGATTTTTGAAGCTCATTCTATTGCCCCAGTAGGACACCTTGTTGTACCTATCCCAGGTATTATGCTCTGTATATACTATGGGTATTTTTAATTTATTGCCGACGGATCTAGCCATAATTCCCGCCCAGGGTAGGTGGGCATGAATGATATCTATACCCAGTTGCTTGGCAAAGGATCGAACCTTATTCACCTGAAAAAACAGTCCCAAATTACCTGAGGGAATTAGATGCACTTTGATTCCTGCAGCTTCCAGCTCATCCACAATATTATTTTGCTGATGATAAAAATACAGGCAATGAAACTCAAAGCGAGACTGATCATGTACCAAGGCCGTTTCGGGAATCAGCTTTTCTGCTCCTCCACGGCCGAGGGATTTGATTAGGTGAAGGATTTTTATTTTATTTTTCAATTCTAGGTTAGATTTTCTAAGTCATTGCGAGCGACGAAGGAACGAAGCAATCTGTCCGCCATTGCGAGGAAATAAGCTAATTATTGTTTTATAGAGTGATTTTCATTTCCGAAGCAATCTGCCGGCGTACTACTCCATTCAGAAAGATTGCTTCAGATTGGAATTCATACAAGTACCCATCAAAGTTGCGTTTAAATCTTCGCAATGACGATACGATTGCTTCGACTTTGAATTCTATAAGAAAAAGATAATAAGTGTTAAAGCCTCCCGCCACAGCGGGCAGGCGCAATGACTTTTCGGATAGACCGTCATTGCGAAGGAGGTTAGAGGATTATGATTTATCGAGGAATCAAGCCGACTGAAGCAATCTGTTTGCTTTCTACTACCATCGAACAGATTGCTTCAGATTTGAATGGCCAATTTACCAATTAAGTCATCTTTTAAATCTTCGCAATGACGCTTCGGATAGACCGTCATTGCGAAGGAGGTTAGAGGATTATGATTTATCGAGGAATCAAGCCGACTGAAGCAATCTGTTTGCTTTCTACTACCATCGAACAGATTGCTTCAGATTTGAATGGCCAATTTACCAATTAAGTCATCTTTTAAATCTTCGCAATGACGATTAAACCCTCGCAATGACGCTTCGATAAAATGATTCAAAGGCTTTAGCAACCTGATCAATCTGATAGTTTTTTAAAACAAGGGATTGGGCTGCAGCCGTAATTTTTTCCAGTTCGGATGCAGGAGAACTTATCACTTCAAGGATGCTGTCTTTAAAAGCTTGGGAAGCTCCGGCTTCTACTAGCCAACCGGTTTCTTTATTTTTTACTACTTCGCCAATTCCTCCAACATTATAGGCTATCACAGGTACATTGTAGGCAAATGCTTCTAATATCACAGCAGGTAATCCTTCTATGACACTTGGCAAAACAAAGATTGAATTGTCAGGAACAAATTGAAAAGAATTTGCAAGATTTCCTTTGAAAAGCACTTGCTCATTCAAGCCTAAATCTGTCACCTGCTGCATCACATTCGTCTTCAAGGGACCTTCACCAAAAAGCCATAAAGTAGCTTTGGGAAACCTTATGGATATCTCCTTGAAAATCAGAATGAGTGCTTGATGATTCTTCTCAAATGTAAATCCGCCAATATGAACCAGAACGGGGTCAGCTATTTCCTCTTTTTTGTCAGGTAGTAATGGAACATCAATTCCAATAGGGATAATTTGATGGAGCTTTTGATAAGCTGTGAAAGTAGATTTAAAATCTTTTGCTGATACTGCACTCACTGAGGCAATAGCATCTATCTGAGAGTAAAGGAAACCATTAAATTTATTCACCCAAAAGCTAGTGATATACCTACTTACCAAAGAAGCATTTCTAAAAATAATAGGCACCTTCCAACCATTAATAAGTTTTGAGAAAACAGCAAATTTCAGCGTATCAGCTGCATTAGCTTGAATCAGGTCTGGTTGCTCTGTCTTAATTAAGCTAGCAAAACTTTTCCAAGCTCTCATATCCCATAACCTATCTTTGATAGGTCTCTGTAAATGAATTTGCCTTCCCGTAAAAGGCAACTCGTAATCACCTTCAAAAACTGAAATGAGTATTACCTCATGATTCATTTCAAGTAATTTCTGAGCAAGTAGGCAGGCAAACAATTCTGCTCCTCTAGCCTGTGGCTTTTGAATAACTTGAAATATCTTCATGACAGAATATTATAGTCTAGAATACCCATCCAATACTAAGTAGTTTTCAGAACTATTTATTGTATGTGTGCCTATGATGGTGGGAGAAAAATCAGATTCCAGCATATCTACTGTTTCCTCCTGATATTCGTCTTTTGACAAGGCTGTAATGGACTGTAACTTTATTCTGTGACCATAGAACTTACCTGAATCCTGAGCAGGTCGAATCAACAACTTACCATTTGCAAAAATTTTACCGGCAGGTCTAGCGTTACGTACGTCTGATACGATAGGGTTCATGGGATGACACACCCAAGTTGGATTGAGAAAAGTATCTGAATAATAGAGATACAATTCATCGAAGGAGGAGCAAGCCTGATGTGATTTTTGATTAACAAATAGCCAATACTTATCATCCTGATAATGAACGGTGGGATCATAAGCTTCTCCCTCGAACCAAACACCTACGTTCACCCATTTATTGGGAAAACTTTCAGCTTTGTACAGGTACAAATGCCCTGCTTCTGCAGACTCAGGAATCAAATAAAAATCACCCTCATATTCCCAAATGAAGGGATATGACAAATGCCAAGATTCCTCTATGATTGGGCAAACTTGGTCTAGTTGACTGCCCTTCCATTCTGCAAATGATATTCTGGCCTTTTGACTTTTTTTGTCATAATCTTCAAAAAACAGGTAGGTCTTAGCATCACGCTCTACCACAAAGGGATCTGCATAATACCTACTCGTATTAGTAGAAATTAAGGGGGTAAAGTTGGAGGCAAGAATTGAATTTTTTATGGGCTTTAATGCAGAATGTAATGCCTCGTCTGAGTGCTTTACTTCAACTTTATTCGACTTAGAAGAGATAAATATTTCCCAATGAGGCTTTTTCGCGTATTCCTTGACTATTCTTAATCCGTTGTTCACCCAAAGTTTAACCCATAATGCGAACATGACACCTCCATTGGGAGGGCGATACATGTTTGCAGTATAGTCACCCGGAGAGTCTTGCAATCTTTGGATTTCTTCCTTCCACCTTTGCTCACCTAGAAATGAAAGCTTTTTTATCATTCTAGGAGCAAAATAGCATGACTTCCAAAATACTCTATTGGCATTTCTCTGAACTGAGAGTGGATCTGTGTGAGACCAGGACCTGTAAATCACCTGACCATCATCCAATTTTTCACTGAGTATCTGAAGAATTGAACCAGTGGTTTCTTCACCCTTCATCACTTCCCAGAAACAGGGAGGCCCACCTCTATTTACCCTATTATCACCATGATGATAGGACCAGACTCCATACTTCGGAAGTCGAAGAATTTCACCTTTGAGGATTCTGAAACCAAGCCGTATTATTATATCCAAATCCCAAGTTCGAAGAGAGTCCAGATCAGTAGAAGATATATCATCCGTATATTTTTTCTGAACTGGCCAAATCTCCATTTTTTGGGCAGTGAAATTTGGGAGATCAGAGATCTTTTTCAGGGAGAATGCATCCTGCTTAGTTCTAAAAAGCCTTCTATCAATAGCTCTATAGAGTCTATATAGAAGAGGAGATTTCTTTCCTGAGGATTTTGGTGTTTGGTTTTCGATAATAAGTACTATCTCACCATAACCTTCCTCTTGGATTTTGCTCAGCATCTCAAAGGCCCAAGCTGAAAGCTGTTCTCCATCTGTCAAAATGCCAATTCTAAGCATGGTTAACAGATCTTTTGAAAACTTCTAACAAAACACCTTCATATTCCTTTGCTATTTTTTCTATGTCAAAGCGCTGGACGGCAGTCATTCTGGCATTCTGCCCAAACTCTTCCATAAGCTCAGGATTTTCAATAGCAAACTGCATCTGAGACGTCAAGGAATCTATATTCTTAACTGAGAAGACAACAGCATTTTGACGATCTGTTATTGCCTCTAAATTCATTGAGATATCGGAAGCGATAATTGGAACCCCAGCCATCATGGCTTCTACTAGAGCGCCAGAGAAGCCTTCGTACCAACTTGGGAACAGAAAACAATCTGAAGAGAGTAATAGATTAAGAGGATAAAGAGAAGAGAGATTGGGAGGATTAGAGATTAGGAGATTAGGAGAGGAGAGATTCGGAGATAAAGGAGTGGTAGATCCTTCAAATTTACCTGGAAGCTTAACACAGTCTGTAAGGCCTAGTTTAGTAATTAAACTTTCCAAATTAGAACGATAAGGCCCTTCTCCGTAGATGGTGAAGGAGGAATTAGGGTACTTTTTATTCACTAGTTCAAAAGCCTGAATTGCATCCTGAAACCCCTTGCGTTCCAGCAATCTACCATAGGATAAAAACCTATAACCGTCATTGCGAGGAACGAAGCAATCTTTTTCTTTATTGATAGATCGCTTCGTTCGTTCGCTATCCCCGCGGCGGGCAGGCGCAATGACAGGAACAGAACGCCCCCTATACACCACTGAGATTTTCTTAGGCTCCAACCACAAGGTCTTCACATGAGAATCTGCCAGAGCCTGAGCATTTGCGATCCAATGCTTGGGAATTCCCGCGGTGAGTCTATCCAGCCAGTGAACTACCTTGTATTTCAATCCCTTTTTATCTTTCCAGGCCATTGGGGAATAGCTATCATTGACTAAGGTTCCAATCAATGGCACGCCGGTAATTATTGAGGCTATGCGAGTGATGATATCGGCACGCCAGAGACTGGAGACTAGGAGATCAGGTTTTTCGGCTCGGATCAATTTTACCAAGCGGAAAATCGCCTTTCCAAAATGATATGACTCGGGGATATTTAAAAAAACAAGCCGGATCCCGGCTTTTTTATATTCCTCTTTCAGGTCATGCTTGGGGTAGAAATAAACCAAGCTCACATCTACCTGATCTGAAAACCTGGACAAAATCTCCAAATGACTTCGCTCTGCTCCCGCGTTAACTAAAGCATCTTGGGTGAAAAGGAGTTTCAATTCTTAAAATTTAACTTTCTTGAAATAATCTTGATTTGCTGTACCTAAAGGATTTGATACGCTTCTCAAATTCTTCCAAACCCTCAATAGGGAAAGAATAAACGGGACAAGAAATGAGGGCAGCCTACCTCGCACCTTTTTACTTTTTTCATCACCAGGCTTACTTTTCCACACTTGATGTTCATAATCTGATTGCTGCGGAGCTATTGCAAAAACATCTTTGATTTCTATTCGCTTGGCTACATAAAAAAGAAAGGTTTCCTTACTATTCATTAAACTTACTCGATTTTGAACTTCCAGAGGATCTTTCACTTCATAAATAGAGCTAGATGACTCTGGGAAAAAGAGCCACATCTTGACCAATTCAAAACCATTAGACTGAGTAAAGACTCTAAAAAAAAGCTCTGGACTAAACTGGTAAAACCCATGTCCAAAGAAATTATTTGCTGGAGTTATGCCAATCATATGCCCATCAAGCTTTACCATTTCCATACAATTTTTAAGCGCCTGCGGAAAATTAAAAATATGCTCAAGTGAACCTGAATCTATCATAAGAGAATACCTCTCTTTAAAAACATCTGCGATTGGGAGATTCATATCCCAAACTTGGCTTGCCCCTTCATAGTCCGAAGCATCAAATGTGACGATCTCCTTCGCTCCCAAAGCTTTCAGAAATGACTCTGAATACCTGTTTTCTCTGGAAATAATTTCACTGATGTGTTTTTGATCAAAATCTAATCTCTTAAAAAGCCGCTGAAATTCTACGAAGGAACCGTTTAAAGTCTGCCTTCCTAAAGTAGCAATTGATGTAAAATCAATTTTTAACTTTTGGCTTCGAATTAATAGCTCAGTTGTCTTTATGTTAAAACCCATATTTTAAATTTGAATAGTTTTCCCTTTAACCCCAATCCAAAAGTGATAAAACGCCAGCCAGATCATCCGAAAGTTTTTCCCGCCATAGACTATTCCATGTCGGAAGCCATATAAAGATTTCATAAGCCATTTCACTTGAAGTCTTTTTTTCATACTGCGAAATGTCATGGTGTCTGATATCATTAAAAGATTTCTGAGACTATAATACTCTCTATTCAAATTTTGCTTTCTATGATAGGTAGGCCTTTCAAAGTCAATTCTATTGTGAAGCTTTCGAGCCTCAAGAAAGAGTGAGCAATCAACTAGTATAGCATAACCTTTTTGGCTTACTTTGAGACAAAAGTCCAACTCCTCAAATCCAAAAAACAAATCTATATTTGGCGCTATTCCTTCCTTGGCCACCTTCCCGCTAACTAGCATACTCATCCCTCCTGCTACGTAGTCCACTTCAATCCATTCTTTTTTTTCTAGTAATTGTGTTTGGACACGCTTAATTACTCCCTTTTTTCGATCAAAAAACTGCCCTACGGTACCCAGCACTCCTGCAAAGGGGTTTTCATCTCGAATAGCCAATAGTCGCTCAAAACAATCTAGTCGAAAAGGGGGGTCATTATCATCTCCCCAGTAAATCCAGTCAAGACCTTCTTCTCCACAAAGTTCCAAACCTTTTGCTGCTCCTCCTGCAGGACCTGAGTTATATCCCATTCGATAGTATTTTAATCTATCATCCAAAAGCGAAGCTATCACATGGTCTGTTTCCAAATTTTCTGAATTATCAATAATCCAAAGTAATTCGGGTTGATAAGTTTGATTGAAAATTTCCTGTATTGTTTGAACCAGAGTTTCCGGCCTATTATAGGTTATAATGAATCCGCCAAACCTCATAGTATATTAACTTCTTTGGAGTAAAGTTTTTTAACTAATAAAGGGGAAAGTGAAATGAGGAACCTAGCTAATGTTGCAACTTTAAAAGGTTTTAAAATAAAGGCTTTCCATAGATGCTTTCGAGCTTCGGAATATCTCCGAAAACGTAATTGATTTACTCCAACCACCTGATGATACAAATGCTTGGTATGATTAGTAAGAGTATAATTATGCTTTTCTAATATTAACAAATTAGAATCGATCATATTTTGAAGATTTTTTGATCCTCCATCAATTGATTGATTGTAAATAAAATTGGCTTTTGGGATTAATGACTTAGTAGGATTTACAGCGTTAATTCTCAAAAACAGCTCAGTGTTCTCTGCGAATTTTAATCTTTCATCAAATCCTCCCAATCTATCAAACAACTCTTTTTTAATCATCCAAGCTCCCGGAATCACCAATTTCCACTCCTTATCATTTAATCGAATTACTTCCTCCTTTTTGTTAGGGTAAACAAACTTCATTTCACACTGAATGAAGTCATTTTGATTTGCTATGCCTTTTTCAAAGTCTGATAACCAATCTACGGTGAAATCATCATCGTCATCAAAAAATAGCAGATAATTCCCTTTCGCTTTTCTAGCACCATAATTACGTGCTGAACTTACGCCTAAAGGCTTACCTCGATTTAAATAAACTAAAGAAAATTTTGCTGCTTTGTATAAATCCTCTTCTTGTATCTCAGCAGAATCATCAACTATGATTACTTCCTCGTTTTTCACAACTTGATTTAATCTGCCAATTAAATCTAAAAGCTCAATCGGACGATTTAGTGAAGGTATTATTATAGAAATATTCAAGTTAGAGTTATTTGATTTTCACTATATATTTGATACTTCTACTGACTTATTAGCTTTTTAAGAATTTCCAATTTTCTTAACAAGAATCTCTCATCCGGTTCCAAATAATTCCCTTCAGCCCATTCATTCCAGCTTTTGATAAAAAAGATAGGTTCATCTTCATCATTCATAGAATTAAGTAATTTGTGAAGATGTTTTTCAAATTGCTCCATATTAAAATCAGATTGAACTATGCCCCTATTTCCGGACCTTGGTGTATTATCCCAACCTGTGAATAAAGTAGGGAAACTAGACACTGGCATTCGCTCATTATAGGTGCGCTTTACCATTTCTTGATAAGACTTAACTACACACCCCTTGGTTAATCTACTGATTATCTCATCTGGATAAGACTTAGTAGTTTTTTTGACAAGCTTTTCAAAGAAGCTAAATTTCCCCTTTGAGAGAAATTTATCATGAAATGCAAAACCATCTAGTTTATCGAATGGGTTTTCTTTTTGATAGGAAATCCCCAGAAAGTAGATACCATCTAACCCTTCTTTTTGAGCCAAGTTATTCCAGTGCTTAATAAACTCATCCAAATAAGGATGATCGAATGTTCTGTAAAAAAGAAAGAGCGGCTTATTATCGATCCTGATATACCGAGAGTCGTTAAAATAAGGGAGCAATTCATAAAAATGAGCTTCGTCATCCGCTTGACCCAAATATTTCTGTTCTATTAGAATTCGGTTAGGTGCCCCATGCCATATGCCAGACCAAGTCTGATTAGCCCATGCAAAGCATATTGGAAAATCGGGTTTGCCTGATTCTAGAAAATCCTTTGCCGGTCCATCTAGCAATCTCTTCCCTTCGCCAAACCAATAATGCCAGTAACAAAACCCATAGATTCCATATTCCCTTGCCAACTCAGCCTGCTTTACTCTCACACTTTCTTCTCTCAAGTCATAATAGCCCAACTCCCCAGGAATATGAGGTTGGTAATGACCATCAAATAAAGGTTTCGCTTTCTTTACGTTTGTCCATTCAGTAAAACCTGTTCCCCACCATTCATCGTTTTGCGGAATAGCATGAAACTGCGGGAGATAGAATGCAATCGGCTTGATCATACTATTTTAATCCTAGTTTGTACAAAAGTTTTTGATAAATCGATCTCTTACGAGAATCTAAAATTTGATCCTTAAATAAGTCAGGATATTTATTGTACAAAACAATTTTAGACCTAAGAACCTGTTTTCTGTCATCCATCAAACTGCCATTTCTTAATCTAATAAAGGGCCCAATTTCTGGTTCAAATGTGAAATATTGGAATTTAAGATTCTGCAAAGCACATCTAATTTGAAAATCCCAGTCCTCTAAATAATGTAAATTGGTATCGTAAAGCCCTACAGATTCAAAAACTGATTTTCTGTAAAGTGGCGAAGGCGTGACAAAAGGGTTTCGCAGTTTTACAACATCAAGAACATTAGAATCAAATTTTGTGATTTCAATAGTTGGAAAAAGGTTATTACGGCCTACAAAAGTTATATTTTTTAAGTTGCTTACAAAATATCTGGCTCCAGAATATATAATATCGACGTCCTTGTTTAATTCAAATAGAGCAACCTGGGTTTCTATTTTATTCTTTCCTAGTAAATCATCCGAATCTAACAATTGAACAAACTCGCCTTTACAAGAGGTGAGTGCCAAATTTCTAGCAAAACTAACACCTCTATGAAGACTTTTGATTAATTGAAACCGAGGGTCTCTACTACAATAGGCTAAAATAGTATCTATTGTGCTATCTGATGATCCATCATCAACTAATATGCATTCCCAATTTAAATAGGTCTGATGTAAAACAGAGTCTAAGGTTGCAGCAATAAACTCCTGTGAATTATAACAAGGAATAACAATAGATACTAAGTGCCCCATATACTAAAAGAAAGATTTTCTAATTAGACTTATACGTTCTCTAATCGAAAGTAAATCAAAGGAAAACAGCAAAAATGAATTAAAAAATAATTTTTCAAACTTATAAAATGTTCTTATGAAAAACTTGCCAACATTCACCCTTACCCCATCCTTTTGGCTCCATGGTTCTTTAAAGGAAAGTTCTTTACATAACGCAATTAAATCAGCAAATAACCTATAAGATAGTTTCTTAGTATGGGAGCTGAAAAATGACTTTTCAGAATCTGATAAGGGTCGATTTATCCATTTCTCCGCAAAATGAATTTGAAGCTTATACATCTCAGACTCCCTTTCACATTTTACACTTTTGGAAACTTGTGTGTCGCTAATCCTATACTTGATCAACACTTCATTTAACATCCCAAAATCTGTCAAAAAAGACATTTCAGTCCACATATAATAATCTTCAAGAAGCCCTTGATACTCCAAATTATGTCTATCAATTACACTTTTTCTCAATATTACACTAGGATGGACAAAACAACAATGATTTATAAGTGACGAAATAAGAGCATTTTTAGGAACCTTTTCATTAAAATTTTTTCCATCAAAATATTCTGCGAGTGCTCCAGATACACCAATTTCTGGGTTTTGTTCCATATAGGCCACTTGGGATTCTAACCTGCTGGGAAAGGAAAAATCATCTGCATCCATTCGAACTATATAAGTGCCTTTTGAAAGGTTTATACCGATATTCAATGCATTAGCTACTCCTGAATTCCTTGGTAACTGATGAAGTATAATACGACAATCACAATATTGGTTAATGAGCTTTACAGAATCATCCGTAGAGCCATCATCAATTAGAATTAATTCAAATTTGGAATATGTCTGATTTAAAATACTGTCAATTGATTCCTTTAGAAAAGAAGAAGCATTATAAACTGGGACAATTACGGATACTAGAGGAGATTCTATCGGAAAATACTTTTAATGAGGTTTTTCAAATAAAATGAAGGACTGACTTCACCATTTTTAATTTTTTCCAGCTCCTTCATATACTGGATTTTTTTTATCAAGTGCGCTTCAAATAATTCTGGATGAACAATATGTGTGAAGGTTGGTCTAGGTAGTTTCAATTCTTTTGCAGAAAATAAAAGTATGTTTTGCTTATACCAGACATCCACATCTTTACGCTCCCAAACAACAGGTCTAATCGGATCATATACCTGATAACCTCTTTGCTCAAATTTCTCTATCCAATAATTTGGAGATTGTTCATTGAGATGATTTTGACCTCCTTGAAAAGGAATTGCCGCAGAAAAAAGAATGGTTTTGGAATGCTTACAGAGAGAATCAATTAAGATATCAGCCGAATCGATGGGAAGATGTTCTGCAACTTCAAGACAAATAGCTAAATCAAAATTTCTATCCAAATCTAAAGGAAGCCTTAAATCAACAGACTTAAAATTGATTTCATCAACAAATTTCCGCAGTAGTTTTCGATCTACATATTCACCATCAACTCCGAAGAAATCAATTAAACCTAATTCTTGGACAACCTTAAGCCAAGTCCCAATTCCACAGCCGACATCTAAGACAGAATTTGGAGAAATCAAATGCTTAATTATAGGTAAAATAACCCTTGCAGCCTTATAGTTGTGAACAGTTTCTTCATGATGATATAATTTTTCTATTTTACCCATACAAAATCTTCTATCATTATTCCTTTCGGATATTCAATCCCTGCATTGTACCCTACCCAATTATAAGGAGCATAAATCTTTTTATCCACTTTTGGATTTAAAAAAGAAGCCCACCAAGCAAATGAACTATTTGAAATTATTGCAATATCTGAATTCATAATAAGCTGGAAATCAACCTCCACGGAATTAACTTCAAACGAAGCGCCGATATTTAAAAAAAAAGAATCGATCAATAACTCATCAACACAATCTGAGACAATAAAAATCTTATCATATTTGATTGTAGGAATAGATCTAAAGACGCTTTCAAACCAAGAAAAAGGTAATAAACCACTAGAATTTATTTCAGAAAATATAGTTGTAGCATAATCTCCTCGGCGTACATGTATAGTTAGAATTTGATTATCTCGAAAAACTTGACCATACTTGGAATCAAATTCAGCTTTATATTTTTGATTAATTTTTAAAAGTAAAGAAACCCAAACTTTCTGTTTCAAATAATAATTTCCAGTTTGAAAGTACCCTGAAAGGTTAGAGTTAATATATTCTTTGGAGGGCATATATTCATCGAGGCAGCTTTCCATATTTAATTTCTTATATGGAACCATCATATTTCTCATTTTTATTAGAAAAGTAGAAATAGTGTTCACTGGATTTAATTCTCTTCTAAAATCCACCTCAAATAAATCAAGATTATAATCATCTGAATTTCTTTCTATCAAAAACGAGGTCTCTCCAAATTCCTTTTTCATAAGAGACAGAAATACAATTTGGAAGATTTGATTACCTAATCTGCCTTGTAGATCGAAAAAAATCATATTCCAAATTTACGCTTAAATCGATTTAATAGCATCACGAATTTCGCTGAAAAAAACTTAATTGTAGATAATGAAGAGTAATCCAATTCCATAGGATCTTTTAATACTCTATTAATTTCGTCGGAAAAAAAAAGGTCTTCTATTTTTGAAGCTTTAGAAAACCCAATTGTATCAAACCACTCAAATCCCTGAACAAAAATAGAAGCATTTTCTTTAATTAAAGTATTATATCCTCGTTTCAGAGTTTCACGATTAAAGGTTTGAATTCCATCAAAATCGCTTAACGAAGACCCCTCTTTAGACAACCATTTTACGGTTTTATCTTTATATAGTAAGTAATTAAGATGCTCAGGAAAGTTATATAGATATTCATAATATATTGTAGGAAACTCTATATATCCCTTTTTTCCAACTCGTACAATCTCCATAATAAAAATCTCTGGATTTATCACATGTTCTAAAACATGTGAACAGATCACATAATCAAATTCCTTATCTTCAAATGGGAAAATATTACCATCATAGTAAACTACTTTTTTTTCAGTTTGTAATAATCCTACATGACCGGACTGTGCGATTAACTCTTCCTCAGTATCATACTTTTTTTCTAAGAAAACATTAGATCTAGGATGTGGCGTTGCCCCAGGGCCAATCTCTAAAACTAAATCATTACTATTTATACTTTTTATTTTATTTTTAAAAAACATCTTTATCCAATATTATTTTAAATCTATTTTTCTTGTTTGTTTCACAAACTCATTAGACAATAACCCAAACTTAATCTTCTTAAATGGAGAAAACCCATCTCCATCGGATTGGTAAAAGTTTATTGAAATAACTTTATCTAAATATTGAATCACACTTTGATTTGAACTAAGACCAATTGATAGTTTAAATTCACCTTCACTAAAAACCAAATCATTATTTTCGAAGCTAGCAAGATATTCACCTTTACTAACATTTAAACTATCTTGCCAATTTGTAATAACAGATTCGTTATTTGGACCTATAATGCCAATAGCAGAAACAAAGTTATCAATTTCACTTTCTATAGAAATAATTAATTCGACCTTCCATGTCGAATTACATTTAATTTCACTAGTTAGCTCATCCGAAGAGTTATAAATTCTCACCTCCTTAACCCAAGCTTGCTGGTTAAATTCTGGTGTAAATACACATTGTGAATTACTATTAAGATAGAAATCTATTGAATTTTCTGTTTTTCCGATAAACGAAATAACTCCATTATTTACAATCAGTGTCCTACTACAAAGACTCCTTATTGCATTTAAATCATGACTTACAAAAATTACTGTCCTCCCTTGACCAGCCACATCCTCCATTTTACCTAGGCATTTTTTCTGGAACTCAAAATCACCTACAGCTAGTACTTCATCAATAATCAAAATTTCAGGCTCTAAATGCGCAGCAACAGAAAAACCAAGTCTAACTTTCATACCAGAAGAATAGAATTTGACTGCGGTATCAATAAATTTCTCTACACCTGAGAACTCAATGATCTCATCCAGTTTGGAATCGATTTCTCTGCGAGTCATTCCTAGAATGGTACCGTTCATATAGATATTCTCTCTACCAGAAAGCTCTGGGTGAAAGCCAGTCCCAACTTCTAACAGAGAAGCTACTCTACCTCGAATTTCAATTTTTCCCGAGGTAGGTTCTGTAATCTGTGAAAGAATCTTAAGTAAAGTCGATTTACCTGCACCATTCTTTCCTATGATTCCTAGCACTTCTCCTTCATTAACTTCAAAATTGATATCCTTTAATGCCCAAAATACAGATGCATCTTCAACTCCAAAACGACTCATCTCCCGAAGCCGTTTCAAATTCTGCCAAGGAGACTTGATTAGGCTTACAATCTGACCTGCTAATGTTTCAGCTTGGGTTTCTTTTAAGCCGAGTCGATAGCGCTTAGAGAGGTGTTCTACTTTAATAACAGGTCTTGACAATTACTTATGGTTTACAAGAAAACGCCTCTTCAAATGATTGAATAACGAATAAATGATCAAAAATAGATAGACAGACAATATCGGAACAAGAACTCCAGAATATCTAGGTATAAAATGAGTGAGGAAAGCATGAAAAAGAAAATATAACACTGGGATTATTGTGAGAAAGAAAAGCTTATCGTTTTTCTTTATAATACTCAGCCCAAAAAGAATCGCTAGGGATGCATATAAGCTAAAGGTAAGTAGCACAGGTAAAGCATTTTTTCCCCCATAAAACCAAAGTCCGCGCCAACCATACAATACACTTGTTTTGAGATGATCTAAGGGATGATTTACGATCATTTGAAGAGCAACACCTTTTGAGCTTTGATCTCTATCCTGACTAGCTTCGCCGGCTACGACTATTTGAGAATCGTTCCTAAATTTATATTGAGCAATTCTCAAATAACTAACAATATCTTCACCTCTGCCTTGTGCTATTGCTAAACTATCCTCACGATGTCCTCTGTTCAAACTCTGTAGACTTCCACCATAAGAAAGGTCTTTTTCACTATACCCAAAAAACTTCTCAAAAAAACTTCTTTGGAGAGCTTCTGGAGCATATGCATAAAATCCACCCCAAAACTCATCAGAGTTCATCTGATTTTTTACAGCTCTGATAAGCAGTACCTCCCCCCCCCTTTCAGTAATACTAAATTTTCCTGCTTGCAGGTAATTTCTAGTCATCCAAGAAGCCACTGGTAAAGTGAAAGCCAATACTAATAATGCAATTGGCCAATATTTCACAAAGTTTCTACTCCTTGAAATAAAGTAATCATACAAAATCAGGGTAGGTATAAAAACTATAAATACATAAAGAAATACAGCCTTGGTTAAGGCCAACAAACCCAAAGTCAGCCCTGAATAAATCAAATACCTTTTTTGTTTGGTCTCGAGATACAACAAGAGAAAAAGCGTCAGAATTAATAAAAGAATCGCAGAAGGAAGTTCACTATTGACACTGGTAATATAACTCGTGAAAATGGCAAAAAAAGTAATAGGAATTAAACTAGCACAAGTTGCCAGAAATCTAGAAACGCCAAGCTTTCGAGTTAAAGCAAAAATCAGCACATAGATTACTGACAAATACAAAAGGTTAATCTTGGTCATTTCTAAAATCAAAGCAGGTTCTTGGCCTAAGTCCGATGGCTTTATATTATTCACCTCCGGCTGAAGTCTTAGAATATTAACAGCATTAAGCGCACTTATTACAGGTTCGCGAAAATACGATGGAGATTCTCCATCCATAGAGTGAAAGCCTTCCGTAGCTAAAAAATACGCCAAATAAATGCTCTCCAAAGAATCCTTTGTCAATTCTTTTGAGTTGATTCTCAAGTTCTTATCAGCCAAGAAAAGTAAGCCGAAAAGAATAACGCAGTTTAAAAAAAGAGAAAACAGTGACTTCTTACTAATCATTAGTCTTGTCTTTTATTGACTTTACACCAAGGCCAACAACATTCCATCCCATTATATTCTTTGAATTCTTCTGGATCAATTGATCGAAGAAAATAGAAACTTTAGTAATTGGGTAAAATAGCCAGGTGGGCTTTAATATTACTTCAGCAAATGGAGTTGAAAAATACCCTTGACTAAATGTTTGAACTTTTTCCATTCCACTTTTTTGAAAAATCTTTTCCAACTCATGAGGTAAAAATTGAATCTGGTCCTCAGAATAACCCTTATCAAATTTGGTTCGAAATTGCCGTAATAATTGAACTATCTTATTGCTTGATTGTGGTTCATTAGCAATAAGCACGGCACCTGGCTTTAATAAATCTACAATATGCTCCATGATGACTTCGAAATCATCAAAATGATGAAGAACTCCTATCATAAAGACCAAATCAAATTTTTCCTCGGGCTTAAAGTCTCGAATATTAGCACAAATAAATTTGGCTTTTTCTGATGAATTATATCGAATGGCATAATCAATCAATCCCTCAGAATAATCAACTCCTACATATTCGGAATAAGGTATGTCGAGATATTTCACAGAAAATCCTGCACCACAACCAATCTCTAAAATTCTATCTGTTTTCTGAATATTCGCATATTGAAGACTACTCATTAATCTTTCTTTTCGAGCTAGTGAGCTATGAATAGAAAGATCCTTATTCAAATATTTTCTAGAAATGGAATTAAACAGCTCCATATCCTTTTGTTCATGCTTAGATAAATTTTCATCGAATTTCACTTCTACCATTTTATTGATGTATTTTTTTCAAAAAGAAATATTTAACAAAAATGAAAACAAAGCTTATAATGAATTGTACTACCAAATAATGAAGAGTAGTTATCCAGATAAGAAATGAATAGGAAATCCATTCTCCTATTTTTGAAGAAGACACAATTGATAAGTATCCAATCATTCTTTTTTTCAAGCTCTTTTGCTTATCTCCTTTAAAAACAATTTGATCGACAATGAAAAAATTCAATGAGGTAATCACTATACTAACTATAAAATAAGATATGTATACATTCCAATTGAAAAAATCATTGAATGTATAATTCAGAATAAAAGCCAAAATATACCCAGGAATTCCCCAAAGAGCCATTTTGGAAAAACCTGCAATTGTTTCTTTCAAAATAAACCTAATGTCAAATATTTTTATTGGACACAATAAATCTCCTAGTTTTATTAATAATCTCTGCGATTAGTCCGAAGAAGAAGAACTGAAACGAAAAAAAGAATAGGATTAAGGTGAGGCCTCCAAGACTCCCCTCTAATCTATAATCCCGAATTCCTCTCAATATTGCCAAAAGCATAAATACCATACTTGCAGGTACAAATACTTTTTTTGGGTTAAAATATAAAGCCAATCGTGTCACCAAAGTGAAAAACACAATAGTATCTTGAAACGGACTAATGGAGGATTTCCCTATTCGTTTGTAATAATTGATTTCGTAGAATGAAACTTCATTGTCGTTGGTAAGTGCTCCAATTGTAATAGTAGAGGTAAAAGAGAAGCCTTTTGGAAGCAAGTTCCAAAACTGAACTGCCAATTCCTTTTTAAAGATTCGCATTCCAGAATTCAAATCAGGTATATTTTGCCCAGTCAGAAAAGAAGCAAATGAAGTAAGAACCTTTTTGGGGATTTTTCGCGTCCACGAAATGTCAGCCCACTTTCTCGCACCTATAACCATATCCATTCCCTCTGACCTATCAATCAACTCGCCAAATAGGTTATTGGGATAGGTTCCATCCGCATCGGTTATGCCAATCCAATCATATTTGGCATTCTTTATCCCAGTTTTCAATGAGGCACCATATCCCTTGTTTTTTTGGTGTGTTACTAGATTAGCGGGTGTTTTCAAATCAGATTCCTGAATAACTTCCAAAGATCCATCATTCACCACAATAATCTCAAATTCAACCCCCTTTACTTCTAATGATTTATGAATTACTGAAATGGTGTCATTTAGTATTTCGAGAGACTCATTGTAACATGGAATCACAATTGAGATTTTATTAACTTTTTTCGCTATGATCACCAGTCTAGTAGATTTAGTTTTTAGAGTCTATTTTTTTTTTGAAGATTAAATATACCCTGATCACTTACCAGTATTGCTACATAGTTTGAAAGGACAAAATTCTCTTTTTCTTTTGTATATGGTGAAAAATCAATCCATTTAGGAAAGATCTTTCCTACTTTGTAACCACGATCTTCAAAGAATTTGAAAAAATCTTTCAACAAAAAATTTGAATCAATCGCCATCTGGCCATATTCAAATTGAATAATTCTGATCTTATTCTCCTTAAGCATTTGATTAAAACCTTTCAATACATTTGATTCAAATCCTTCGGTATCAATTTTCAGAAAGTCAATTTCATGAATTGAATTGTCTCTACAATATTCGTCTCCAGTTATAGTTTCAACTTCTATCTTCAAAGAATTAACTCCCAAAGTATTCTCGAAGTGAGAAGATAAATAAGAACTCATAGGGTAATAATTAAAGCTAATCAAACCCTTTTTATCAGATAGCGCAATTCGATTAGTCTTAACAGATTGAAAACTTGAAAGTTGATGTTCCAACAACTTAAATGTCTGAGGAACAGGCTCAAATGCATGAATCTCAATATTAGATTTCAGACTTTTAATTTTAGTTGACCAAATCCCAACATTGGCACCAACATCGAAAACAATATTTATTTTAGAATTATCTAAGCTTTCTAGAAACCTATACTCGCCACTAAAATTGGCATCATTAATTTTATTATCAAGAGCACTCAAAATACTTGTTGAAATATTAACTAAACACTTTCCAAGTATATTCCTCCGCTGTAGAGCTATTAGCCAAAAAAGCCATTTTTTAAATTCTTTAATCATAAAAAAATATTTTAAGCTTTAAAAGAAAGGCATTTTGAAACTTCAAGCTCTTCTGAAATACAAACCAGTATAGTAGAAATACTATTGGTAGGAAAAGAAGGAAGGTGAAGGAGTTGAAAAGCAAAGGTTGGGTGTTGGGTGTTGGTTGTTAGTTGTTGGTTGTTGGGTGTTGGGTGTTGGTTGTTGGATGTTAGTTGTTGGTTGCCTCTTATATCTAATCTCTATTCTCTTAATACTTTGTCCAGTTTAACCTTTTACTCTCGCAGGTGGATTGTTTTGCACTCTGAGGAGTAATCTGGAGATCATTCCTTGTTCCTCGGAAGAGAGGGTATGGTACAGCGGGAGACATAGCACTCTAGCTGCAATCTGATCAGAAACTGGTGTACATCCTACTGTGTAATCGAGGGTATTTAGTCCTGGATAGAAATACCTGCGGGCTCCTATGCCTATATCAGCAAGTAGCTTCATACTTCTGAGCAATGCAGCTTCATCCTCAAATAAGACAGGGAAATAGCAATGGTTGTATGCTTCTATATTTCTGGTATCAGGAAAGCTTACATTCAGGTCGCTGAGCAGCTCCTTGTACAGCTGACATTGTGCTTCTCTCTTAGCCAGAATCTGTGGCAGGTGCGGGATATTCACCAATCCCATGGCTGCATGGAACTCAGAGTTTTTGGCATTGATACCTACTCCGTTGAAGTTCTCAAATCCATCATGGCCGAAGTTTCTCAGGTAAGCCATCTTCTTGAGGAGTTCTGGGTCTTTGGTAAACACCCCACCCCCTTCTACGGTATGAAAAACCTTGGTAGCATGAAAGCTACAGGTGCTGATATCTCCGTAGTCGAAAATTGATTTGCCCTTTACTTTTACTCCGAAGGCATGTGCTCCATCATAGATTACTTTGAGCTTGTGCTTCTTTGCAATCTCGGCTATGGCCTCCACATCGCAGGGAATACCGTAGATGTGGGTAGCTAGAATCGCTGAGGTGTTGGGAGTAATGGCGGCTTCGATCTTTGCTGGATCTATGGTCAGTAGCTCAGGCAGTATATCCACATACACCGGTGTGCATCCTTCCCATACTATGCTGCTCGTGGTAGCCACATAGGAAAATGGGGTTGTAATTATTTCTCCCTGCAGTTCTAGGGCTTTGATAGCGATCTGTAAGGCAATGGTACCATTGCTGACAAATAGCATGTGATTTATATCCAGGTATTCCTTGAGTTTTAGTTCCAGTTCATTGACCAGAGGCCCGTTATTGGTAAGCCAGTTGCGCTCCCAGATACCATCTAGGTATTTATCGTATTCTGCTTTAGGGGGAAGGAAGGGTTTGGTTACTGGGATCAAGGGTGGTTTGTTGTTAGTTGTTGGTTGGTGGTTGGTGGTTTGTTGTTAGTTGTTGGTTGGTGGTTGGTGGTTGGTTGTTGGTTGTTGGTTGGTGCGTGGTTGGTGGTTGGTGGTTGGTGGTTATTGGTTATTGGTTGTTCGTTGTTGGTTGTTGGTTGTTGTCCGATGTCCGATGTTGGTTGTTCGTTGTTGGTTATTGGTTATTGGTTATTGGTTACTTCTAACTGACTTTTGCGATTCTACTTTGTGAACTTTGCGTCTTTGCGGTTGTTGTCCGATGCCCGATGCCCGGTGCCCGATGCCCGGTGTTAGTTGTTAGTTGTTAGTTGTTTCCGCTACGCCTTGGCGCACAGGCTCGGCTGACATGTGTCTCGTCCTAGAAGTTAATAGGAGGTAATTGAGAATTGAGAATTGAGAATTGATAATTGATCATTGATAATTGATAATTCCTCAAAGTTTTAGGCTGGTCAGGACCTTTTTTAGGCTAGTGGCAATGGATTCTTTTTCCGTATTTACAGTTAGCTCAGGATTAACTGGTACTTCATAAGGAGAATCTATTCCTGTGAAATTTTGAATAAGTCCTGCTCTTACTTTTTTATAAATTCCTTTTGGGTCTCTTTTTTCACAAACTTCTAAGGGACAATCCACATGGATCTCAAAGAAGTTTTCCTTTCCAATCCTGTTTTTAAGTATTTCCCTTTCCTTTTGCAAGGGGGAGATAAAGGCGGCTATTATGATCAAGCCTGCATCCATCATCAATTTTGCTACTTCTCCTACCCTTCTAATATTTTCTTCTCTGTCTTTTTGGGAAAAGCCCAAGTCCTGATTTAAACCAGTTCGTAAATTATCCCCATCCAAAAGATATGTCTTTAGTCCTTTTTGATGCAATGCTACTTCCAAGTGGTTTGCCAAGGTAGATTTCCCAGCGCCAGATAGGCCTGTAAACCATACTAAAAAAGGTTTCTGTCCCATAAGTTGCACTCTTTCCTCCTGGGTGATCTTGGGAGCGCTGGGGTAGATGTGATTTTTTGGGGACAAGAGTTAATTTAAAATGATGGGAATTTAAAATTTAAAATTGAGTCACTATAGACTTTTGCGATTCTTCTTTGCGGGCTTTGCGCCTTTGCGGTTATTGGTTGTTGCCCGATGACCGATGTCCGATGCCCGATGCCCGGTGTTGGTTGTTCGTTGTTCGTTGTTCGTTGTTCGGTGTTGGTTGTTCGTTGTTGGTTGTTGATTGTTGGTTGTTGTCCGATGCCCGATGTCCGATGCCCGGTGTTGGTTGTTCGTTGTTCGTTGTTCGTTATTGGTTGTTGGTTGGTTCTAACTGACTTTTGCGATTCTTCTTTGCGGGCTTTGTGCCTTTGCGGTGAAGAATTTTAAATTGAAAATGTAATATTTAAAATAAAGCCCATTGGTCTAAGCTGTAAGACCTCTTTCATAATTGACTAAACCAAAAACCAGGATTTCGTATGTTTATTTTTTGTTCTTCAAAGGTCATACGGAATGCCCAAAATAATCATCACCTGTGTGAGAAGCATTTATCATGGGCATTTCATTTGCTCCCGGAATGATTTCATAAACAATGATATACCCTCTAAATATTAAATCTCTAAAATTCTCCGATTCAAAAAATATAGATTGCCTACATTTCAGTGGAAATTTAGGAATCCTACTAATCTCTTTTAACAGGTCTTTCTGAAACTTTTTTGCAGCTGATGGCTTATCTGAGGCTATAAAAAGCAACTGCGTTTGAAGTTTGATCTTAAAGACATGTGCAATCCTAAGAATCATATTTCTCAAGCATCACACTTAATTCCTTTTCGAGTTCTTCTATTGATACTGATGTAGATGCGTTTTTTTTCGCATGCTGATAATCGGCGATTACTTCTTCCTGAAGAGCTATGAAGCTTTCATCAAGTATCTCCAGCTCTTTTGGACTTATTTTTTTTAGCAGTCCCATTAATTGATCGTACGCAGATTCTGAGACTTTTAGGGTTATAGTATGCATAGGATATAAGTTTCAATTGAAGGTATGATACGAAAAGGAAAAAGACAAGTTGGTAGTTCCGCTACGCCTTGGCGGACAGGGGTTGTTGGTTATTGGTTGTTAGTTATTGGTTGTTGGCTGTTGGCTGTTGGTTGTTGGTTGTTGGTTGTTGGTTATTGGTTGTTGGTTACTTCTAACTGACTTTTGCGATTCTTCTTTGCGGGCTTTGTGCCTTTGCGGTGAAGAATTGAGAATTTAAAATTGATAATTGATCATTGATATTTGTTAATTCCTCAAAGTTTTAGGCTGATTAGGACCTTTTCTAGGCTAGTGGCAATGGTTTCTTGTTCTGTGTTGACGGTAAGCGCTGGATGAGCTGGGATTTCGTAGGGAGCGTCTATTCCTGTGAAATTCTTGATCAGTCCGGCTCTTACTTTTTTATAAAGTCCCTTTGGGTCTCTGGCTTGACATTTTTCAAGTGGACAGTTGACATGGATTTCGAAAAAAGCATCTGATCCTATGTACTTCCGTAGCATTTCTCTTTCTTTTTCCATGGGGGAAATAAAAGCTGCTATCACTATCAACCCGGCCTCCATCATCAGGCGGGCGACTTCCCCCACTCTTCTGATATTCTCCACTCTATCCTGAGGAGAGAAACCTAAATCCTGGTTTAGCCCTGTTCTTAAAATATCTCCATCTAGTAGGTAGGTTTTAAAACCTTGCTGGTGCAATGCTACTTCCAGGTGATTTGCCAGGGTGGACTTGCCCGAGCCAGAAAGTCCCGTAAACCAAACTAGATAGGGTTTTTGACCCATTAGTTGGGACCTTTGCTCTTTGGAGAGCTTGGGTAAATTTTCAATTATCAAGAGGCAAATTCAATTATCAATGCTCAATACTCAATGCTCAATACTCAATGCTCAATACTCAATGATCAAGGGTCAATGATCAAGGGGGAATACTCAATGATCAAGGTTCAATACTCAATGATCAAGGGGAAGTACTCAATGATAGCTTATCTATTTGTTGATAGACACAGCTTCGCCCTTTCACTGCCCCCTAAAGGGGGGAATAGGTATAGCTTCGCCCTTTCAGCCCCATTTGAGACCTCCTGCTGACTGAGTAATAAATTTACTCAGTAGATTTGAGAAAGCAAAGGAGGAAAAGGAATTGAGAATTTAAAATGAAAAGAATTTAAAATTTAAAATGGAGTGCGTAGTGGGTACTAATTTTATGTGATTATCCGCAATGATGCCAGTTGCCTTAGATTCTTTGCTTATCTGGTCGGAAGACCGATGACCGA
>NZ_FOKK01000008.1:0-41821 GCF_900112005.1 Algoriphagus aquimarinus
CGTTCTTCCCAACTCAAAGAACCACCTGTTCTTATCTTCTTTTGCTGTCTTTTCATAGTTTACGTTTTGTGTAAACCTATTCTAGGACAAGTCAATCTTTAAAAGGGACGGATTTTTATAAGGGCTCCCTGACAGACAGCAGCGGAAATCCCTTTCCCCTAGAGCAGTTGGAGGGAAAAACAGTGGTAATGAGTTTCTGGGTGAACGGCTGCAAGTTCTGTATGCGCTATTATCAGCAGACGCTCAAACCAGTATTCGAACAACTGAAGGATGATCCTGATATCCTCTTTGTGTCAGTAAATGCTGATAACAGTTTGGATAACTGGGAGAAAGGACTGAGCTCAGGTCGGTATGTACATCCTGATATGATCAATTTACATGAGACGCCCGGTACAGGACTATTGGATTATTACAAAATAGCTTCTTTTCCTCAGAAGCTATTTGTGGACGCTGATAATCGCCTCCTGCTGATCACCCGCCAGCAGTATAAACCTGAAAAACTTATTGAGCTGATCAGGCAAATGAAAAATGAAACTGCTGAAGAATTGTCCACCCTTACCCCATAAGAAAATGAAAAGATTAGTAACGATACTGACATTTATGTGCCTGATAGGCACTCTTTGTAAGGCCCAGAATCAGGCTTCATCCATCAGAGGGCAGGTTTTTAGCCAGGATGACATGCTGCCGCTGAGTGGCGCACTGGTGACCCTTGGGGATTCACTTCAGCTGACTATCACAGATGAGAATGGGTATTTTGAAGTTAAAGCTGCTCCTGGAGAATATTTACTCAAGGTGTCCTTTCTCGGGATGGAAAGTAAATCACTTCCGGTCACCTTTCCTTCCGGGGAGCTTCTGCGGATTGAGCTGGAGCATGATCAGAGTGAATTACAGGAAGTGGTGGTCATGTCCACAGGGTATCAGTCCCTTCCTGCAGAACGGGTAACAGGTTCATTTGTCTCTCTGGACGAAAAGCTTGTGTTTAGGAAGGTCAGTTCGGATTTTATTGACCGCCTGGAGGATGTCTCTCCCGGCGTATCGTTCAACCGTGGTCCGAATACCGGCAGGGATCAGATTTCTATCAGGGGAAGATCAACCCTTTTTGCAAACACTGCTCCCCTTATCGTTGTGGATAATTTTCCATACGACGGTCCCCTGGAAAGCATCAATCCCAATGACATCGAACAGATCACTGTGCTAAAGGATGCTGCCGCAGCTTCTATTTGGGGTGCGCGGGCAGGGAATGGGGTTATAGTGGTCACCACTAAATCTGGGGCACAGGCCTCAGCACCGCGGGTGAGTTTTAACAGTTCGGTGAATGTGTTTGAAAAAACTGATCCCTTTTATGTCCCACAGATGAATATGGGGGAGTTTGTAGAAATAGAAAGACAGCTGTTTGCAAACAAATATTACCGCTCGCAGGAAAACAGCCGAAACAAAAATGCATTGTCACCGGTGGTAGAAGCCTTAATAGCAGAAAGGGATGGTTTACTGTCCTCAGAAGCGGCAGAATCTCTGATATCAAGTTACAAAGGACAGGACTTAAGACGGGATCTTGCAGACTATTACTATCGATCCAGAATCAGTCAGCAATATGCACTTTCCCTCAATGGTGGATCAACCTCCAATACCTATTATTTCAGCGTGGGGTATGACAGAAACCTACAGGGAGTGACTGGAAACAAGGATGAAAGATGGACCATTCAGGCAAAGAATTCCTGGTCTTTTGCCAAGGATAAACTGAAATGGTCAGTAGGTCTTTACCTGACCCAGTCGGATGATACCGGAACTACCGATATCCCTCAAAGCTTCCCTTATGCCAGTCTTGCAGACGAGCAGGGAGAGCCTCTTCCCATATACAGGAATTTATCCTCGAGATACATCAGTTCTGTTCAAGGATTGGGCTTGCTGGATTGGAAGAATGTGCCGCTCAATGAACGGGGGAAGCTGGATGAGAACGCTAGGGTATTGGACGGCCGCTTTCAAACGGCCCTGACAGTACTGCCTCTAGAAGGGCTTAGTGCCACACTTTCTTATCAATACTGGACAAACCGAAGCAACACCAGAAACAGAAACCCTGCGTCTTCTTATTATGTGAGGGATTTGTTCAACCGTTTTTCTTACCTGACGGAGTCGGGGACGGTTCAGCATTATCTTCCACAAGGTGATATCCTCGACCTGTCCAATGCTACTTCGTATTCCCAAACGCTGAGAGGAGTGGTGAACTACACCAAAGAATGGTCGGATATGCACCGACTCGCTGTGCTGGCAGGTTCGGAAATCCGTGATTTATCCTCTATTTCAGATGAGGTGAGGTATTATGGCTACAATGATGCGCTCGGCACAAGTTCAGTAGTTGATTACCTGACGCGTTTCCCCTATTTCTATAACCCAGCTGCCAGCGCTACCATTGAATCAGGGATGAGTCATAGCGGACTGACCGACAGGTTTGTTTCTTTTTATGGAAATGCAGGCTATACCTTCAGAAAAAAATTCGATGTAACCGTGAGCATCAGAAAAGACCAGTCCAACTTTTTTGGAGTTGATGCAAATGACAGGGGAGTTCCACTTTGGTCCGCCGGGTTGGGCTGGACTTTGAGTGAGGAGCCGTTCTCAGGATTTCTTAATGATTCATATTTGAAATTGAGGATGAGTTATGGCTATAGCGGAAATCTGGACAAATCCCTATCAGGACTGCTTACCGCTGCTTACTACAATCAACCTAATTATGCCTATATACCGAATATGCCAGCTGCCACTGTCCAGAATCCGCCAAATCCAGGGCTGCGATGGGAAAAGGTAGGAATCACCAATGCAGGGGTGGATTTCGAATCCAAATCAGGAAGATGGACGGGTACCTTTGAATATTATGTTAAAAAAGGCGAGGATCTAATCGGTCAGTATGAGGTGCCCATATCTACCGGGCTATCCAGGGTAACGGGAAATTATGCCCAAAGCAGGACGAATGGTATAGACCTCATTTTGGGAGCCAGATGGATTGATAGAAGCGTGACCTGGAAGTCCGATTTTTTCCTAAGCCAAGTTAAGGATAAAGTGACCAGGGTAGATGTAGATCAAACGGGGTCAAGCCTGATCAACGCTGTAAATTCCGCAATACCCTTTCCTGTGGAAGGGAAACCTCTTTTTTCAGTCTATTCCTATGAATGGGCCGGATTGAATCCAGATACAGGCAACCCACAGGGGATAATGGACGGGGAAGTAAGTGAAGAGTACATTCCCATTATCACTACAGCCAGTCCGGAAACACTGGTCTATCATGGTCCGGCACGTCCCACTGTTTTTGGGTCATTGAGGAATACAGTCGGATGGAAAGGATTCAGTCTATCAGTAAACATCACGTATAGGTTAGGCTACTATTACCGTCGCAGATCAATTGATTATGCCTCACTGCTACGTGGACAGATAGGTCATGGTGATTACGAAAGCCGCTGGAAAAATCCAGGGGATGAGCAGCAGACCCAGATCCCTTCCATGCCAGCTTCAGCAAGCAGTACAAGAAATTTATTTTACTCAAATTCTGCAATTCTGGTGGAGAAAGGAGATCATATAAGACTTCAGGATATAAGGCTTGGGTATTCTTTTATAAAGACGGAGCGGCCATGGCTTCCATTACGCAGTGCTGAACTGTATGGCTATGCCAACAATCTTGGGATTCTGTGGAAAGCTTCCGATGATTCGCTTGATCCTGATTTCCAAACTGCTAAACCACTTTCTTCATTTGCCTTAGGCTTAAAAATCGATTTCTAATCTTAGGGGTAAACGTGCCTGGCTTTCTTCATAAGGTTAAATGTACCAATCAGACACTGGTAGGTAAATCCTACCACCCCTTCTTATTCCAATATTATGATAAAAAATACTTCATACACCTATCTGTTCGCGCTGATGTTGTTTAGCGCATGCAGCGGTTTCCTTGATGAGAAGCCAAATAAAAATATCCTCGTGCCCGAATCTGTTTCAGAGTATGAGGCTTTGATAGATAATTATGACCAGATTAATTTGACTCCAGTTTTACCATTTGTGTATGCGGATGATTATTATACCTTAGCATCCAATTGGCAGCGGTTTATGCCTTGGCAGCAAAATGCCTATTTGTGGTCAGATGATCCCTACCTCCCCGATGAGAGCCCTCTGGATTATTTTCTGATGTATCGAAAAATTTTCAATGCCAATATTATCCTGGATAAAGTGAATACGGCTCCCGAATGGTCTGTGGACGATCTGAATAGATTGAAAGGCAAAGCCCTGTTCTGGAGAGCGCATGCTTATTATGAACTGGCTGTTCTACATCTTCCTATACCGGAAAGTGGTTTTGATGAGTCGGATTATTTTATTCCCTTGGTGACAGATGCTGAGCTTGGGTCAACCAAAGAGAATGCCAATGCCGGGGAAATATTTTCCATGATCCTGGGAGATTTAGAGAATTCTCTTTCACTTCTTCCGGAAATACCTGAGTATGCTTCCCAGCCTTCCAAATATGCAGGGTATGCACTATTGGCAAGGATTAATCTGTACTTAGGTAAGTACGAAAATGCTAGGGAATATGCCGAGCAGGTATTGGCAGGACCATTCACTTTAATGGATTATGGAATGCTGGACAGTACATCATCGTATCCTTTTAACCTATTCAATTCCGAGACGGTGTTGTTCACAAATATGGCAAGCCAGGGAACCGTGTCAAATGATAACATAGCTTTTATTACTGCCGATTTAATGGGAAGTTTTGACTCGCTAGATCTAAGGCTTCCACTGTATACTTTTTCCAATGATTTCGGGACGGTATCCTTTCGAGGAAGCTATACCGGAGATTATTCCGTCTTTACGGGAATAGGATTGGATGAGGTTTATCTGATATTGGCTGAAAGTAATGTCCGGTTGGGAAATGAGGAAGAGGGATTGGGAAATCTGGTTTCCCTGCTCGAGAAGAGGTATTCCGGCCAAATTCCAATACTGTTAGGAGAAGAAGTATTGTTGGAAACTGTTCTTTCTGAGAGAAGGAAGTCTTTGCTGTTCAGAGGTCAGCGATGGGCTGACTTAAAAAGATTCAGCTATTGGGATAACCAGTACTATATTTTGAAAAGAAGTCTGGAAGAGGAGGAGATTCTATTTGAATCAAAGCCTGAGAATTTTCAGTTGAAAATTGCCCAGAGAGAACTGGCTTTTATGAAATAGATCAAAAAAAGGCCGGAGGTTTTCCGGCCTGATTTACTTTATTCCGCTTGCGGAATATCCTCGTCATGAAGTACAAACAATTTATTGGTACTTCCTGATAGAGGCTGTCCCATCCCGAATGCCTGGTCATATAGACAGGTTTGGTCTGGAGAATTGTTGCACTCATAAGAGGTAGGCCCAGGTGTTTCATTGGTGACATCATACCAAATTCCGCCAGACTGTCCAAATTCACCGACGTTTTTCGGGCTGGTGAAGGCAAACGCTGCAAATGCTGCCAAAACAAATGCAAAAAGGGGTAATCTTTTAATTAAATTATTCATCGTTATGTCCTGTTTTTTAACAGATCAAAAACAGGGAAACCGTTTGGGATCCCGAGCTGAAACAAGTTTATTTCCTTCGGGATGTGGTTAAAGTGCCTACTCTGTTAAGGGTTTTCGGCATGTCCCTTTATACATCGCCCAGTGTAGTTTGGAGTCTCCACTTCCAGACTCGGAGACAGGCGAAGTAAGTAATGGGTTTGATTTAATTCTTATTTGTGTAATTTTTTGGGGTGGGATAATGCCTTTTCCTGCCCCGTTTTTTTGATTAATTAGAATTTGTGTCACATTCTAAAATTTTTGTAGTCTTTTATGTTGATTATTTGAGTTTTAGTTTAACTTGTATAAGGGATTAGTTGCTGTCACCTAATTGAAAATTAACACCTTAAAGCGGGACCTTTGGATCCCGCTTTTTTGTGCCTGAAAGTCCTATGATGCTTAGCACAATCATAAAACTGTTCAGCCAGAAATGCTCCGCCCATCCCAGTGATTCCAGGATCCCAGCACAGTTGCAGGGAATCCTTGGGAAAGCTCCCACCCAGATCAGTCCCACATAAGTGGTGAAGACGGTGAGGAGGAGGATACTTGAGAGGTATCCCCACCATCTGCTGACCGAAAAGAGTAGGAGTAAAGCAATCAGCAACTCTGAGATAGGTACAGCAAATGCTAGAATCTCTGCCAATTCCGCCGGAAAGGTTTGGTTATGAAACGCCTTTTTGCTGGCGTCCCAGCTAATGAGTTTGTCCAATCCTGTATAGGTCCATAAGAGGATCAGCAGGATGCTTGGGATAGCTGATTTTTCTGTGTTTTCCATTCAGTTTCATGTTCAATGGAAAGTTGAGGCTTTTAAAAAAAGGGAATTCACAAGGTGGGTAGTAAACTTAAAAAGTGTATCAATTATACAATTTTGAAATTTTTGAAAAATAAAGCCCCTGATTACTTGGTTTTTAGGTAATGTGAATTTAAAATGTACTACTGTTTTTTAACTCAGTAAAGGCAATAGGCAAATTCAACGGTTGATCATCAACTGTAAAGGCAATTATATTTGTGGGACTTCGGCAAGGAGTTTAGGAATCGGAAGTATTGTTACATCTTATGGATATACCATTATGGAAAGGTATGAATTGGACCCACAGGTTCTAAAAACCCTTTTTGGTCTTGAAGGTAAAGTTGGTGATGCAGCTTTTGAAAAGCTTGTACCATTTTTGGACCTGCGACAGGCTAAAAGAAAAATTATTATTCGTGATGCAGGTGCAGTGGAAAATGAATCCAGGTTTCTTGTTGAAGGTTTGATAGGGATGTACTACACAGGGAAATTGTCCCGACTATACTTTCCTGGCGATGTCTTTATGGACTTCGAATCATACCAGACGCAGATTCCCAGCAAATATCATTTCAAAGCACTTGGCGATTCCGTTTACATCAGTCTTTCTTATCTCAACGAGGAGCTATTGCTTAAGGAAATCCCAGATTTTACGGATTTTTCTAAATCCCAGATAGCAAAAGTGCGAAATGCTGATTTTGAGTGGCATGCGTTTACTCAAATGAATTATCGGGATAAAATCCGAGTAATAGAGGAGAAATTTCCTTCTTTCAAATATGACCTAACCAATAAGGAGAAAGCAAGTTTGCTGGGAGTTAGTTACGCCACCGCTGCTCGTATAAAGTCGTTTCCTAAAATTAGGAAGGTTAGTAGAGAAAATAAGCAACTTGAAAAATTGCTTAATTATCCTTTTCCAGCCTATGTTCACAACGATGCAGCAGAGATTGAAGACCTGTCGGTGTCATGGGCGATCAACTTCCATTCGATTTTTAGGAATAATGAAGAAGTAGATTATTACAAAAAACAAAAGCTTAGCTATTTATCTTCCAGTCTTTATCCTGAAATTGATTTTGAGAGAGGGGTTTGGATTTCGAAGCTATACCTATGGCTGTTCTATCTGGATGATATAACTGATAGTTTGCCGGTAGGACAAAAAGTGAACTTTTGGAGCTATCTGCTAGATGGAATTGAAGCTATTATCAATGAAAAACAGTTGGAGCACATTCCCTCAAGGATTTTAGTCTATCTAAATGCATTTATGGATCTGGCAAAGGAATTTAAGGTAATGGTTGCCTATAGTAAAGATCTAATGGATTTGGTATTTTCAGAGGTTCTACTTTATCTCAAATATAACAAGGCCGAATCAGAACATAAAGATAGAGGTCATCCTCCTACATTGGAAGAATACCGTAATAGCCGTCCATATTTCTCTGGAGGAAATTTAGCCCTCGCACTTTGCTCCTTTGAATCCGTGGATAAGTTCAAGAGTGATGGAGCTGATTGGCTAGGAACAGAACAGCTAAGACAATTGGGGGCAAGGCTGATCTATCTGTCCAATGACCTGATTTCTTACAATAAAGAAGCTTCTCAGGGAGACTTTATGAATATCATTACGCTTTTGATGCATCATAAAAAGATGGATTTTACTACCGCTCAGCAATCAATTCTCGACGAACATACTGCGGTGCTCGAAGAATTTATGAAACTGGATAGAAATTGGCGAGATGAATTCAGGCCTGAAAACAATGGAATGCTCAAATACCTCAAACAGATTAAATATAAGGTAGCAGGTTCCGTCCATTGGTCCCTATCTATTTCGTCTAGATATAAGATGCCCTGAGCGAGCAATTTAACTAACCTGTTATGAACATTATCGAAATTTCAATACAGATACTTTCCAACTTAAAAAGGGAGTTGTCAATTCTGAAGTTAGATGGAGAAAACAAACTTATTCAGTTTGAGTCTGCCTTTCATTTGGTGGACAAGGCAATGGATAAGATCAAGCTCTTTATGGACAAGTATGATTTTGTTTCTGAGCAAGAAGAGATAGAATTCTTTAAACATCACATGTCAAAATTTCTCAAAGAATCTGTGTATTTCTCTGAACTTTTCAATATGGAGTCTATTAAACCAGCTGGACCCGAACATGAAATCAGAAAATTCTACGAAAAGGAGTTGCTCAGTGTACAGGAGTTTCTCCAAAACAACCAGAATCTTTACAATTACCTGTTGATGAAAAAAGAGAACCAGGATAGGGTGTTTTTCTTAAGGAGTTCACAGGCACCTGTCTATAAGCCCAATTTATTCTGGCATACGCTGGATACCAGATATTGTACTGTCTATACATTATACTGTGCCAGGATCATGGGCACTCTTTCACTGGCAGGTTATATTCATGATCAATTACTGATTCTAAATGATGCTCAAGATTCGGTTGGGGAGGATAAAAATCCATCATTGTATTGGACAGGGAAAAAGACGGATCTGGTGGAATTGGTTTATGCCCTAAAAACATCCAATGTTATTAATTACGGAAATGCCAGTGTTGTAGAATTGGCAACTCTCATGTCGGAAGTGTTCGGTAAAGAACTGCAGGGTTATTACAGGACTTTCCTGGAAATCAAGTCCAGAAAGAAAAACCGAACTGTATTCCTTGATCATTGCAGAGTCAATTTGGAGGCTTATATGGATAGTTTTGAGGCAAAGGAATAATAATTCATTCTTAATGGACAACAGAGAAGTTGAAAAAAATGAGGCGCTGAATGAGTTGAGAGGCAGGAGGTGTTTTGGTAATAAACAAGGAGGATATGAAAGCATTTATAGAAGCGCTTTTTGTGGAGATGGAACAATCACTGAAGGAGGTGTCGAAGGAGACTTCCAACGGACTGCAAAAAGCTGAGAGATGTTGTCAGGTGGTCAATGCGATTTTGATCCGATTGAAGGAATTTATGGCAAGCTATACATTCCGTGATGCTCACGAGGAGATCCAGTTTTTTAAGGAATACAAGCCTTTGCTCTTTAAGGAATTGATTTTCTACTCAGAACTAACTTACATAGAAGCAAAAAAGCCTATAGGGAAAAAGGAACAGATCAAAAGTTATTATCCCCATGTGTTGGATCAAATCCAGGAGTTCTTTGTCAGAAACCATCAGCTTTACATTTATTACCAATTGGGAAAAAGTGATCAGGACGAAAAACTGTTTTTGAGGGATTCCAAGCCCGTCTCGCTTATCCCGGACTATTCCTTTGACTTTGATCCTTCATTTTCCACCATCAACAGCAGCAAGCTGGCCAAGATCATGGGGTATGAGAGTCTGACTGATCATATTCGTAAAACAATCTACAGGCTGGAAAAAGGAAGTGATGATGGAGTAAGTGAGCTTTCCAGTCATGAGTGGACGGATTCAAAATCCGGTCTGATCGAATTGGCGTATGCGCTGCATTCTAGGGGAGCGGTAAATCATGGGAAGAGTGATGTGAAGGCAATCATTACCCTTATGGAATCACTGTTCAATGTGCAGGTGGGAAACTTCTACCGAACCTTTCAGAGCATGCGGGGAAGGAAAAAGAACAGAACTATTTTTCTGGATAGTCTCAAGGACAGTCTGGTAAAACGGATGGATGATACCGATATGGGATATCAATAAACAAAAAATCTGATGTTATGATTTTAGAGGATTTAATAGTGACTGTTTTAGGAGGGGCTCTGGTGCTTTCAGGGTTTGCGATTCGGTATTGGGTGGGTAGGCGACGTTTCGAGCGACGAGGGCTTGGAGGATTGCAGCATTATTCCAGTTATTCCAAAGCACTTGTTGTTTCTACGATTGAACGAATTGCCAATTTATTGACCATTCCAATGATACTGGGAGGAATATTCCTGTTAATGTTTTGGTGGATGTTTGTTAGAGATAATGCTTTGTCAAGAAATAAAGAAGATGTTAAAAGAAAAACAGAACATAAGACAGATCCCAAAGCCCACTTCCTTGTTCCGGCGGAAAAGGGCTTTGGTGAAAAGCTGATCAGCCCCATACCAACCGATTCATTCCAGTTGTCCATGAATCGATTTGTATAAAGCAGATTTGAAGACCGGAAAGGTTATTAACCGGTTAAACAAAAAATATTGATGTCTAAAGGAATGTAAAGGCAGAGCAACAATCTTAAAATACATCGAGATAGTTTTTTAAGGAACCTGAACTATATTGGTAATAATAGGATTCAACACAGCTTTACAATTACTTATTTACCGAGCAGGATACAGGGAATTAATTATTATCAATAAATTTAAAGGATTGCTATTAATGTGAGTAAAACCTTTGAGGATGCCATTCTTGCTATATAAATGGCGTACCCCTATCCCTTGTAATTGGATTAATACTTGTATATTTTTGCGTTCCCAGAACTTTTTTATTCATGTCTCGTATTCTACTCTTTGTAAGGTCAGGATGTCTAAGTTTATCCAAGTACCAACATATCACCCTAAGAATACATTAATTTAATAGTGATAAAAATTAAAAACAGCGATAGGACTAATGGTTATGGATGGCGTTCCGTTTTCGGTTTAGCTGCTGTTCTTTTTATTATCCTGTCATCCTGTGGGGTAAAAGCGAGTGTCAAAGATATTTTGGGAGTTCAGCAAAGTACCAAAAAAGAAGATTTCAAGAGAACCGATCATTCATTTTTGATCACGGAGTCCGCTGATTGTGGTCAAGAAAAAGCTGCAAAAGACCTCGTTATCCAAAATCCTGAGCTAAAGCTTCCATCACACGCTATTGTTGCTTTCTCATTGGCTACAGTAATTCCCTTACTTTTTGATTTAGACCAAATTACCTCAAGCCCACTGCATCCCTTGTATGGAGACAGTTCCCGTATTAGATATTCACTTCCAATTTTTATTCAGCACAATAGACTGATTATTTAGGCTACTACTTAGTCCCATTAATTTTTCGGGATTCACCCACTTTCACAGTTCAATAGACTAAGTAGACGTTAGGGGTTCCCCTGGCAAAGAATTTAAATTAACATGCTAAAACAAGTTTTGTCAGCTATGCTATGGCTGGCCTTGGCTGCGCATTCTGTGCAGGGCCAACAAAAATCAATTACCCTTGGTGAATTGTGGCATGAGGTAGAAAAAAACTACCCTGGAGTCAATGCCAGACAATCTTCCATAACTGCCGCCGAATTCAATGAAAAAGCAATTAAAAGTAACGCCTTGCCACAGGCAAATATTCAGCTCCAGAATACATTTGGCACATTTGAGGGAAGTAATGGTGCATTTTTCCCCCAGCCTGGATTTTTCAATGTCAGCGGAAAAGTAGCCCCAACGGAAGGATCTTCTACTTCTACCAATACATTTGGTTCAGCTACGCTCGAATTTGAGGTGTTTTCCTTTGGAAGGCAACAGACCGAAAACAAAGCTGCTGAAACCCAAACGGCTCGCTACTATGCTGAGAAGGAAGGTTATCTGATCCAACTGAAAAAGGAGCTCACTGGAAGGTTTGTCCAGGTTCTCTATGCCACTTCCAAATTGAGTTGGGCGGAAAAAAATGCAGATCGACTTAGCGAAGTTCATAAAATAGCCGCAGGACTGGCTAGAAGTGGACTGAAGCCAACCGCGGATAGCTTATTGGCGCATACCACCTATATCCAGGCACTTGCAGATGTGGATTATTGGCAGGGAATCCAAAACGCGTCTGTTCAAAAGCTTGAAGAACTGCATGGGATTCGGGAGATTAATTTTACCAACTCGGGCAGAAGGTTTATAGATCCCAGCCTGAAGGGTTCGACATCCTTTAGTGAGATAAACAATGACCACCCTTTTCTGGAATATTTTCACTTACAATCCGACTATTCTAAACTTCAAAGTTCCGTCCTGAAAAAGTCAGCGCTCCCTTCACTTAGGTTTCTGGGCGGATATGCCCTCCGAGGAACTGGGATTAGACCGGATGGCTACGTAAGCGGAAGATGGCAGGATGGATTTTCCAATTCAACTAATAATCTGCTGGTCGGGGCAGGTCTAACTTGGAATCTTACCAGTCTTAGGACAAATAAGTTGAAGTCGGATGCCATGTTAATGGATGCGGAGCGGTTAGTTTATCTACAGAAGCAACAGCTTCAGGCTATGGAAAAGGATCTGAGTGCAGCGAGAGGTCTAATAATTCAACAACGAAAACAATTAGTGAAGACACAGCAAGCTGTCAGGCAGGCTGAGGAAGCATACGTAATGTATAAGGCACGATACAGAAGTGGATTGATCTCCCTGACTGAATTACTTCAAATCCGGATGTATCTGGAGCAGGCAGAATCGGGTCATATAAAAGCAGTTCGTGACTATTGGCTTCAGTTGGCAATAGAGGCTGAGATAACTACTGACTTTGATTTTTTATTTCACAACCTCTAAAATTTATAAGATGAATCTAATTCGCTTTGCGTTAAGAAGACCCATCGCCATCATGGTTGTCGTGTTGGCTATTGCTGCCTTTTCATATAATGCTATAAAAAACATAAAAGTCGACATATTTCCTGAGGTAGAACTTCCGGCCTTGTATATAGCCATGCCTTATGGAGGCCTGTCACCAGCATATATGGATGGTTTTATGGCCAATGAATTTCAAAAGGTTTTACTCTATGTAAGTGGCATAGAGAATATTGATTTTAAAAGTGTACAGGGACTTAGTCTCATGAAACTCACCTTCTATCCAGGCACAGATATGGCTCAGGCAGCAGGGGAGGTATCCACCCAGGTTTCCAGAGCAATGGGATTTCTACCTCCCGGGGCCGTACCTCCAATGGTGGTACGGTTTGACGGCAATTCACTCCCGATAGGCCAATTGGTTTTCGAAAGTCCCCAACGATCTATTACTGAACTGCAGACGATGGTAGTCACCAAAATACGTCCCATGTTTGCTACAATTCCCGGAATCACAGCGCCAGCACCTTTTGGAGGAAACGTCAGAACTATTGTAGTCAGTATCGACCCACAGGCTATGCAGGCCAACGGATTGAGCCCGGAAGAGATTACGTTGGCCATTACAAAGAACAGCCACCCTTCGCCTGCAGGAAATATTCGAATCGGCGATGAAAATCTTATGGCTCCAATCAATTCTATAGCTAAAGATCCAGATGAATTTCTGAATATACCAATCAAAAATGTGGAGGGTCGTACCTTATTTATCAGGGATGTTGCACATGTAAAAGATGCCGCAGATCAGACGGTTGGATTTGCGCTTGTCAACGGAAAACGGTCTGTTTACCTTCCTGTGATCAAAAAGTCGGATGCTTCTACCATCGATGCGGTAGAAAATCTTAGATCCGCAATCCCCACACTTAAAGGATTGTTACCGGCGGATGTACAGATGCGTTATGAATTTGATCAATCCAAGTATATAGAAAGATCACTTTCTAATCTGATCCATGAGGGAATTTTGGGAGCTCTGTTTACAGGCTTGATGATTCTTCTTTTTCTGGGAGACTCAAGAGGAGCATTCATTGTTGTGCTGACTATTCCTATAGCCATTTTATCCGCAGTATGCGGCCTCTATTTATTTGGATATACGATCAACATAATGACTCTGAGTGGATTGGCTCTTTCTATAGGTATACTGGTGGATGAAGCAACGGTCACCATTGAAAATATTCACCAGCATATAGATTTGGGCAAACAAAAGCAGCGGGCAATTCTGGATGCCTTGCTGGAAATATCCATACCTAAGCTCCTGATCCTGCTATGTATTCTTGCTGTACTTACTCCGGCACTTATTATGACAGGTATTCCAAAGGATATGTTTCTGCCTTTATCTGTTGCAGTAGCTTTTGCAATGATCGCTTCTTTTGTAGCCTCCCAGACTTTTGTGCCCATCCTGGCCAACTGGTTGATGAAAGGCCATAAGCCAACTAGCGCTACCATTGGAAAAGGACAAAAAACCTTCTTTGCAAAGGTCAAAACCCGCTATACTTTTCTATTGAGAAAGTGGTCCGGTAATTCCCTTGTGTTATTTCTGGTATATTTTATTGTGGCTGGAGGTATGGTAGTGATTCTCCTAAATGTGATAGGGAAGGACGTCATGCCAGTATCGAACAGCAGTGATTTTCAAATTCGGATAGAAGCTCCCCAAGGAAGCAGGCTTGAGAAAACAGAGGCATTGGTCAAGGAAGTAATTGTAGATATCAAAGGGGAACTACCTGAGAACGGGCTCGCAATCACATCAGCTTATGTTGGTATGCATCCTGCGGCCACTCCCATTAATCCAATATTTTTATTTACGAATGCTTCGCACGAAGCAGTGCTGCAAGTCTCAGTAGATCAAGAATATTATAGTGGTTCGATGGAGGAGTTGAAAGAGCGGATCAGAGCTATAGTATCAGAGAAACACCCTAATGCGATGATTAATTTTGAACCCATGGAACTTACCGAAAAAATAATGGGCCAGGGAGCTATGACCCCAATCGAAGTAAAAGTAGGAGCTGCCCAGTTAAAGATTGCTGCTGAACATGCAGGTAAAATCGAGGCAAACCTAAAGAAAATCCCCTATCTGAGAGATGTTAGAATTGCTGAGCCCTTATCGTATCCCACTTTGCAGATTGAGGTGGATCGTGAGAAGTTAGCTTTGTTTGATATGACCATGCAGGATGTAACACGTAGTATGGTTACTGCAACTTCCTCCTCCCGGTATACGGATAAGAATCTTTGGATAGATCCCCGATCTGGACTTGTCTTTCAATCCCAGGTGCAAATCCCCGAAGAAATAATGAACTCAATAGAAATGTTGCGTTCCATTCCTCTTAAAAAAGGAAGTCCAAGACCGGTACTAGAGGATGTGGCTACCATACGTCGAACCTATACTGCTGCCCAAGTTAACCGTAAAGGACCTCATAGATATGTTACTCTGATTGCTAACGTCTATGGGATGGATCTTGGAACAGCCTCTGTGGATGTAAAGCAGGCAATTCAAGACGCAGGAACTCCCCCTAAAGGCACTTCTATTTGGATAGAGGGGACTTTGAAGCTCCTAGATGATACCCTAAATAGCCTAATTGCAGGTCTGGGAGTTGCGGTGATAGCAATATTTTTGATGCTCTCTACTTACTATCAATCATTTAGAGTGCCCATTGTTATCCTTTTGGTAATTCCATCTGTTTTCGCCGGAAGTCTAGTGATGCTTTATTTGACCGGAAGTACGCTGAATTTACAGTCCTATATGGGTATAATTATGTCCATCGGTGTATCTGTATCCAATGCCGTATTGTTAATCAACCAAGCAGAATATTATAGAAAACAAGTAGGATTGACACCTATCCAAGCGGGTAGATCTGCGGGCGCTTCCCGGCTCCGACCGGTATTGATGACTGCTGCAGCTATGCTCGCTGGTATGCTTCCCATGGCAATAGGTTTAGGAGATGGAGCAGAGCAGATTGCTCCTCTGGGAAGGGCCGTAATCGGCGGGCTATTAGCTTCTACAGTAACTGTTTTGATACTGTTGCCGCACCTATTTGCTTCTGTAATGTCCGGTTCTTCCTCGCATAGCCCTTCTATGGATCCTGATGATGAAGAGAACCGGTTTTTTTTAAGGCATAATGCGAATACAAACTAATAGAAAAGCAACTATATGATAACAGCAATAAAAAACAGCAACTATCTGGTATTCGTGATTTTACTGGCAGGGTCAATCTCTGCATGTACTTCCCAATATGATAAGAAAGATGAAGTCAAAATAACTGCCAAGGAAGAGAATGTATTCCCGGATGTGGAAAAGATCATTTATGCAAGTCAGGACTATCCACTTTCCCTGCCGGGAGAACTCGCACCTTATGAGGAGGTAGAACTTCATGCTAAGATCAATGGCTTTCTTGAGAAAATCTATGTGCAACGAGGCGATTTTGTACAAAAAGGACAGCTCCTGGCCGAACTTGTCGCTCCTGAGGTGGATCAACAATATTTATCAGATCAATCGGTTCAGGCTGAAAAGGAAAGTGATTACCTGTTTGCCAAACAGGCGTATGAGAGACTGACGGAAGCATCCAAAACTAAGGGAGCAGTCGCCCAAATAGAACTTGACCGGGCCAATAGCTTTATGATGAGTGCAAAATCTGCCTTTGAATCATCACAGGCAGGTACAGAGCAAAGCTCGCAATTAAAAAAGTATTTGAAGATCACTGCTCCTTTTGAGGGAATAATCACGCAAAGGAATTTATCTCTGGGTGCATTGGTAGGTCCTGGCTACAAGGCATCCATATTTACCATTGCCCAAGCGGATAAATTACGCTTGACTGTAGCTATCCCTGAGAAGCATGTAGCAGCTATATCTGATGATCTTAAAGCCAGTTTTATGGTTAGTTCACTTCCTGGGAAAGATTTTGAAGCATATCTGTCACGTTCCTCAGGCATTTTGAGTCAACAAAACAGATCGATTACTTTGGAATTTGATGTGGAAAATTCGAAGGGAGTGCTAAGTGGCGGCGAATATGCCCAGGTGAGGTTGAACCTTCACAGAAATGATTCTTCCTATTGGGTTTCTCCCCGAAGCATCGTCAATGCCCAGTCAGGGACTTTTATTATGACACTAAGGGAGGATCTGATCAAAAGAGTGCCTATTAAAGAAGGGATCAGGTTAGATAGTCTAGTAGAAATATTTGGTAATGTACAATTGGGTGATTTGGTATTGACAAACCCTTCTGAGGAAATTAAAGAAGGGAATATAAATAATCTAAAATAGCTGAATGAAACCGATAACCTTTAAAATAAATCATAATGAAAACTAATTTATTAAGTTTAATTCTTCTTATAGTTGTTCTTTTTAGCACAACAACTTTAGAAGCTCAGCAACTAGTTGAAAAAAGTAAACACAATTATGTAGTGCTCACCAAAAAAGTACCCCAATTAGAGCCCATAATTTTAACGGCAGAAGCGCTTAAAAAAGAAGATGGACAGAATTTTGGCGATTTTCAGATTATCATCTGCGGAATAGGAATAGGTGATATTACCGATCCTGAAAAGATCAGTGATTTTATTGAAAAAGCTGAAAAAGCAGGTGTACGTATCATAGCGTGTGGTTTTTCCCTTCATAAATTCAAGATCGATGAAACAAAAGTTCCCAAAGAAATCGAGGTCGTCGAAAACGGAATTCTATACAATTTTCAGTTACAGAAACAAGGATATATAAGTTTAAGCCTTTAAACCAATAAAATTCATTCAATTATAAAAACAATTCAAAATGGAAAATAAGAAGACAAAGAAAATATGGATTCAGTATGGGGTTTTAGCTGTTGTGAGCATAACACTTTACGCAACAGGCCTACATGCTGAGGTAATTGGTTTTGCCCAACGGGGATTGCTCGCAACAGGCTTAATGAATCCCGACATGGAGGAAATTACAAATGAGCGGAATTCTGAAGTCGAAAATAGAGTTGAAGCGGCTAAGCTAGATCTTACTCAAGCTGATTTTAACTTTAACCTGATTGATAAGGCAGGTAAGACCGTATCTCTAAATAAATTTAAGGGCAAAGTCATCTTTATAAATTTGTGGGCCACGTGGTGCGCGCCCTGTATTGCAGAAATGCCCAGCATAGATAAGTTGCACGACGAAATGGGGGATGAAGTCGCTTTTGTAATGTTATCGCTCGACCAGAATTTTGAAAAAGCAAAAGCTTTTGATAAACGCAAAGGATACGACCTGCCCATTTATGCTCCAGCAGACAATTTGCCAGCGATGTATGAATCGTCGGCCATACCAACCACCTATGTTATTGATGCCGCAGGAAACTTGGCATTGACACACAAAGGAATGGCCGATTATAGCGATCCAGAATTTAAAAAATTCCTGAATAGTTTAAAGTAGTGTTTTCGCAGCTGTGTTGGCGGTTCAACTTTGGCTATAATAGATTATCAAATTTATATTTTCATTTAAAATTGAAAATTATGAAACTGAATATAGTATTTATAAACGACGTGCACGGGTATCTCGCTCCTCATCCTGAATTGTTTTATAATGAAACGGGTGAGGTAGTTGAGACTGTGGGGGGGTATGCCCATATTGCAGGTTTAGTGGAGGATATCCGAAAAGATAATCCGAATACGTTACTGTTTGATGGTGGCGATACGCTACATGGAACTAAACCCCTTGTGGATTCGAAAGGCGAGGCTATCATCCCCATCTTAAATGCACTAAAACTCGATGCGCTGGTAGGGCATTGGGATTTTGGTTATGGACCAGAACAGTTACAAAAAATAAATAAGCAGTTGAATTTCCCAATCCTGGGTTGCAATGTGTTTAAAGTAGATGGTTCCAATTTTTTACAACCAACTGAGTTATTGGAAAAAGGGGGTGTAAAAATTGGTGATCGGTATCTGCGCTATGATAGTGGACAAAGTGATGCCTGAGAAGATGAGTAAGGGTCTGAAGTTTACTTCAGGAATTGACGAACTTCCAAAATGTATTAAAAAATTGAAAGCTGATGGAGCACATATAATTGTGCTACTATCGCATAACGGTTTTCCTCAAGATGTGGAATTATTGAAAGCAGTAAACGGTATCGACATTTGTTTGAGTGCCCATACTCATAACAGGATTTATAGCCCAGTTGAAGTCAATGGAGCTCGTGTTGTGCAATGTGGATGTCACGGAGCATTTATTGGTAATTTCACCATTGATTTTCAGGAAAATGAAATCAAAAGCTGTAATTACGAGCTTATAAAAGTAGATAGTTCGGTGCCGATAAATCCTGAGGTAGATAATTTAGTTGAGAAAGCCTTAAAGCCCTATCACGAGATTATCAACAAAGTTATAGGCCATACCAATGAGGTTTTGCATCGCTATAACACGACTAATTCCACAATGGACAATTTTCTACTAAAGGCCATTACTTACATTACCAATACAGACATTGCATTTTCAAATGGATGGCGTTATGGTGCGCCAATAGCAGTGGGGAATATTACAGAAAATGATATTTATAATATCACTCCTATGAATCCACCCGTTTCAACGGTGGAATTAACTGGTGTAGAGATTAAAGAAATGCTGGAGGAAAATCTGGAACGTACTTTCTGTAGCAAACCGTTTGGTCAAATGGGAGGCTATATAAAACGTGTTTTAGGATTGCAAATAAATATGCGAATAGAAAATCCGAAAGGACATCGCATTCAGGAAATTTACTATAAAGGTTCTCACCTTGATTTGATTAAAACCTATAAAGTTAGCTTTGTGACTACTCAAGGTGTCGCAAAGAAATATGGCAAGAACCGAAAAAAACATAGTCACAACGCTGTTGAGGCTATGAAAGCTTATTTAATTGAGAATACAGAATTTAGTCCAGATAAAATAGGGAGCTTTCGTCTTGTTTAATTAAAATGAAGTATGGACCGAAAAATTAAAAATATCATTACTTGAAATAGTAAAAGCCAGAAAATATTTTTATTAAGAAACTAACCTGGTTTCATTTAATCTTCCATTATTTTTTGAGCCGTAGGCTAAGCTCGGTCAGTCAGGTTTTACGGTTAAACAATACTACAATTATTCTGAAAACTCCCTCCCAGGTCCTTTTCCGATCTGTTATATTTCAGCCGCATGCTAGTTTTTTTTTCAATTTAAATGCGCACCCATTCAAGTGATACCCTTTCTCTTTTTTCTGGAGGTTCGCTGATTTCGGGTTGTTATTTTCCCTTCTTGACTTTGTGCAGTTTTTAGGTGTCCTGATGGAAGGACTTTTTCTTTAGGTGTCTTTAATTCTGAATCATTTTTTTCACAGATGCCTTTGATAAGTTCTTCGGTAAAATCATCGTCCCGGCCAAATGAGATTAGGGGATTTGCATCTGGGTCTATTCTTTCATCCCTGTTTAGTTTATCCGTCTCTTCCCGTTTCATACACTGATTGGTTTTAAAGTTTAAGTCAACCTTGATTTGTTAAGGCTTTTAGTTTGGAGTTTAGGGTAGTAAGTCCCGCTTTTTCCAGGCTATCGGAGATAATGGTATTCAGTTCTTCTTCTGATTCTTTTGAGATGTGAATAGGGTTTTTTCCGGATTCAGATTTTTGTTCCATTCCACGGGTGATTACTTCAGTCAGCAACAACACGGTTTTGCGGGGAATTTTCAGATCGATCTTTACCGTGTCATGCATACCTGGAACGGCAAGTAAAGTATCGTAAATAGTTTCAAGTGATGAGATAGCCATGTCTTCATTGGTTTTGAGTTAGAAATTTTGATTTGCTAAATCTACTGTCTATCAATGAAATGAGCTTATTTAGAGATTGATCAGGATAGGTAAATGATCCCTTCACTTTTTATACTTGTATCACCTACCGACTCGGGTTATGAAATGGCCAGAGATTTTTCCAAAGCTTCAAAAACCTTAAAAAGCTAACGGGATTTCCTGTGTCCTCCGAAATCGGCAAGATGTACGGTTGTATCACAACCGGATCTTGAACCCCTAACTCCGAAGTCGTGGGGTTGGAATCTGTAAGGATGTTGAACTGTAAAAAAGAAACGTGATGAAGGAAAACAACAAGAGAAACAAATGGCTTCATGTCAGATTGACTTTTAAGGAATATGAGAGTATTCAAGAGAATTTTGGACAAACTGTTCAGAATAGTCTGAGTGATTATGCCAGACAATTGTTGCTGAAAAAGCCTGTTATCGGCAGGTATCGGGATACCGGAATGCAGGACCTACTTGCTGAGTTAACTGCAATGAGAAGGGACTTGCACGGTCTTGCCGGTAACTACAATCAGATAGCAAAAAAGTTGAATTCAAGGGGTGAAAATGAGCGGGATTCCGATCTTGCTCAAGGTCAGCAATTGCAGAAAGAAATCCTGAATTCACTTGATTTGGTGAACCGATTTATCAATCAAACGGCAGCGAAATGGTTGCAATCATAAAGACTAGCGCTTCTTTGAGACGACCATTCCACTACAATGAAAATAAGGTAGAACAAGGAGTGGCTGAATTACTTTTTACTCAAAACTATCCGGTTGAGGAAGCGTCCCAGTCTGCAGATATTCGTCTGAAATATATGCTTAAACTGACTGAATTAAACTCCAGAACTTCAGTGAATACAGTCCATATTTCATTGAACTTTGCTCCGGGAGAGGACTTTGAAACCAAGAAATTACAAGATATAGCCAAAGAATACATGCGCGGGATTGGCTTTGAAAACCAACCCTATCTGGTGTATAAACACACCGATGCTGGCCACCCACATCTGCATATCGTGACGACGAATATTGGGTTGGATGGAAAGCGGATTGCTCTGCATAATATCGGTAAACTCAAGTCTGAACCAACCCGAAAGTCTATCGAAAAACAGTTTGATCTCGTGCCAGCAGAGTCCCAAAAGCAAGGGCTTTTTATAGCAAAGCCTGTTTCAATTTCCAGACTAGACTATGGTAAATCTGAGACTAAACGAGCCATTGGAAATGTGTTGCAACATGTGTTAAAAAACTATAGCTACACCTCCTTGCCTGAGCTAAATGCGGTATTGAAAGGCTATCGAATAGTGGCTGACCGTGGGACTGAAGAATCACGGATTTTTAAAAATAGAGGACTGGTTTACCGGGTATTAGATGGTGAAGGAAATAAGATTGGAGTACCGATAAAGGCAAGCAGTTTTCACTTTCGAGCTACACTGAATGCGATTGAATCCAAGTTTGAGACTAATGCTTTGGAACGCAAGAAACATATCAAATCAATTCGATCAGCAATTGATCTAACTGTTTTGAAGATGCCTAAAGGTAGTTTGGATGAGGTAATAAAAAGCATGGAGAAGCAGGGAATTGTCACGGTCAAACGGGAGAATCAAGAGGGTCGATTGTATGGGGTCACTTTTGTGGACCATCGAACCAAATGTGTGTTTAATGGAAGTGCATTAGGTAAGAAATACAGTGCGAATGGACTGTTGGATCGAATAGGAAATAATCAGAAAAATGACACGGTCACTCCCAAATCATACATCAAATCACCAAGTCAAGCGCAGGAAAACCTAAGAGATCAGAGACTAATTCTACCGGTTACTGATAAGGAAACCAGAAGTTCCAATAGCTCTTCAAGAGGTATGTTGGACACAGTAATAACTCCAGAGGAGACGTATAGTTATCTGCCATTGGAATGGAGAAAGAAGAAGCGTAAGAAAAGAAAACAAGTAAAATAATAGGGATAAACTAAGAGGGGATGGGGATGCAAACCGGAGAAAATGAACAGGGATTACGCAAGATTTTGGATATGACTCGCCTAATGGGGGTTGGGGTTTTGGGACTGCATTTTTATTACTATTGCTATGCTACATTTAAAGATTGGGGGCTGGTTTCGGATCTGACAGATGGAGTTTTAGAGAACATTTTTAATACGGGTCTGTTTGAGAATTTTTACACTTCCAAGCTTATTGCGATTGCCTTGCTGGCCATCTCTCTTTTGGGAATCAAGGGTAGGAAGAGTGAAAGTATGAACGCCAAAACGGCTTCGGTCTATGGCCTGCTGGGTCTGGGATTTTACTTCGGCAGTTACATCGTAATGCATTGGAAAGCTCATATAGAATGGATTTCGATTGCCTACATGACGCTCACCTCCCTAGGTTTTTTGCTTATACTTTCGGGAGGAACAAAGCTCTCGAGAATTATTCATGACCAGCTCAGTAGTGATGTTTTCAATTCAGAAAATGAAACATTTCCTCAGGAAGAACGACTGACTGAGAATGAATTCTCAGTCAATTTACCTGCAAAATATAGCCTGAAAGGAAAGGTTAGAGACAGCTGGATTAATATCATCAATCCTTTTCGTGGATTGATGGTATTGGGAACACCGGGATCGGGGAAGAGCTATTTTGTGATCCGTCATGTGATCACCCAGCACATCAAAAAGGGCTTTTCCATGTTTGTGTATGACTTCAAATTCGATGATCTGTCCTCCATAGTTTACAATACCTGGCTTAAAAACAAGCATCTATATCGGGTAGTCCCGGAGTTCTACGTGATCAATTTTGATGACCTTACACGAAGTCATCGATGCAATCCTTTGGCACCGGAAACAATGCTGGATATTACTGATGCAGCGGAATCAGCACGTACTATTTTGATGGGTTTGAACAGGGAATGGATCAAAAAGCAGGGAGACTTTTTTGTGGAGTCACCGATCAATTTCCTGACTGCCATCATCTGGTTTTTGCGAAAATACAACGGTGGAGAATTCTGTACACTGCCTCATGTGATTGAGTTGATGCAGGCTGATTACGATGAATTATTTACGGTTTTACGTACCGAAAAGGATATTGATGTGCTGATCAATCCATTCGTGAATGCCTATCTAAATGATGTGATGGAGCAGTTGGAAGGACAAATTGCATCGGCCAAAATCTCCATGGCTAGGCTGTCCTCAGCGCAGTTGTATTATGTGCTTTCAGGAAATGATTTCACGCTGGATATCAATAATCCCGAAGAGCCAAAGCTAGTCTGTATGGGAAACAATCCTCAGAAGATCCAGATCTATGGAGCAGTTTTATCATTGTATGTAAACCGACTGGTGAAGCTGGTAAACCAAAAAGGAAAGCTAAAAAGTAGCTTGATTTTCGATGAGTTTCCGACCATCTATTTGAACGGCATGGACAGTTTGATTGCCACGGCAAGGAGTAATAAAGTTGCTACGACATTGGGAGTTCAGGATCTTAGTCAGCTTAGAAAAGACTATGGGAGAGAGCTTGCAGATGTGATTATGGGTATAGTTGGAAACATCGTTTCGGGACAAGTGAATGGAGATTCAGCCAGACAATTGTCCGACCGAATTGGGAAGATCATGCAAGACAGACAGAGCCTGTCGATTAACAGTGGCGATACTTCTATTAGTAAGTCAAAGCAATTGGAATCAGCTGTTCCACCTTCCACGATATCCTCACTTTCATCAGGTGAATTTGTGGGGATGGTGGCAGATAAACCTGAGTGTAAACTGAGGTTAAAAGCCTTTCATGCTGAAATAATCAACGATCATCAGACGCTGAAAAAGGAACAGGAAAACTATCAGCCTATCCCTGAAATCCGAAAGCTGGATAGTACTATTGTACAGAGAAATTACCTTCAGATCAAGCAGGATGTCAGAGATATTATTCAGGCTGAGATGGGTAGACTATTGAATGATCCAGGGCAGATGCATTTGGTGATTAGGAAGGAGGGTTAAAAAGTTTTCAAATCTTATTATTTATGGGCTAACTGGAGCGGTGCAGTGATTGAAGGGTGCAATAAAGTAGGCAAAAACTACTTATGTTGAATTGATCATTTCAACACTCAATTACAATTGTGCTATACTAGAAATGCCCCGCAGCAAAAGCAACGGGGCATTTATTCTAGTTATCTAATTGCCTGTTTTCCTTTTTCAGAACCAGTTCGTAAACACACGGAATCACAAATAGATTAAGTAAGGTGGCAGTAAGCAATCCTCCCAAAATAACGATAGCCATTGGGCTTTGAATCTCATTTCCAGCTTCATTACCTTTTAGTGCCAAAGGAATGAGTGCCAACCCTGTAGTTAAGGCTGTCATTAGAATTGGATTGAGACGATCCAATGCACCTTCAAGCAACAGTTCAGATCCACCTTTCCCTTCCTTTCTCAGGTCTTCATACCTTGATACAAGTAGGATTCCATTTCTTGTCGCAATACCAAACAAGCTGATAAAACCAATAGTAGCGGCAATACTGACAACTCCGGAAGTGAAATACACAATCAAGATTCCTCCAATCAGCGCTAAAGGCAAATTGAGTAGCACCACCAAGGAAAGTTTAATATCCTGAAACTCGTAATACAACAAAAGGAAAATAACCAAGACTGCCATACCTGCAGTGATTAATAGAAGCTGAGAAGCTTTGGCCTCACTCTCAAACTGCCCATCATACTCGACACGATATCCTTCTGGAAGCTGAATTTGATCTCCAATGATTTGTTGGATCTCATTGACGACAGATCGAAGGTCCCTGCCTTGCACATTGGCAGCAACCACAATTTTCCGTTGAACATTTTCTCGGCTTATGGTATTTGGACTACTTACAGACGCTATACTTGCAAGCTGATTTAAGGGGATTTGACCTCCATTAGGCAAGGAAATCAAAGCTTTGTCAATACTAGCTTTAGTATTTCTGGATTCAGGTCTAAATCTTACTACCAGATCAAAGTACTTTTGACCTTCATAAATCTCGCCTGCCTTTTCGCCTGCAAAAGCAATATCAACCTGCTCCATCAAATCAGACACTGTCATTCCGTTTGCTGCCAGTAATTGCCGATTCGGAGTAATCCTGAGTTGAGGAACTTCTACTTGCTGATCTACTGCCACATCGGCAATACCCTCAATTGACTTGATGCTCGTTTCGATATTCTTCCCCACCTCAAACAAGCGCTGTAGATCAGAGCCAAAGACTTTGATGGCAATATTAGCGCGTGTACCAGAAAGCATATGGTCAATCCGGTGTGCAATTGGTTGCCCAAGGGTGATACTTGCACCAGGAACCAAACTCAGTTTAGTTCGCACTTCTTCGAAAAACTCTTCTTTGGTTTTATCTGAAAGCACAAACGGAACATCGATTTCAGCGGCGTTTACCCCCTGAGCATGCTCATCCAACTCTGCCCGTCCTGTTCTTCTGGTAACCACATTCACCTCAGGCATGTCTAAGAGTATTTGCTCTACCAAAAGACCGGTTTTGTTACTTTCTTCCAATGACATTCCAGGAATACCCACTACACTGATCACTAGCGATCCCTCATTGAACTCAGGAAGAAAGCTTCGTCCGAGCTGTGAGAAAAGGATTAAGCTTACTATAAATGCAGCAGTAGTCAGACCTATGATCCATTTGGGAATTTCCAGGGCTCTGCGTAAGACTGCGGAATAGTGCTTTTGTAACCATCGTTCTACTTTGGTTCCTTCCGCTTGTTTTTCAAGTACCTTTTCATTTTTCAACAAATAGGAACAAAGAACGGGAGTTACCGTCACTGCTACGATCAATGAAGTCAAAACTGAGGTGATAAATGCAATTCCCAAAGGCTGTAATAATCGTCCTTCCATACCACTTAAAAAGAAAAGCGGAATAAAAGAAACAATGATAATCAGCGTGGCAATTATGATCGAACTACGGATCTCAACCGAAGCATCCCGAACTACTTTTAGCACTGACTGACGCTGTTCAATAGGCTTCCGAACGTTCTCTCTCAATCTTTTGAATACATTCTCAACATCTATTATCGCATCATCCACCAATGCACCTATCGCAATGGCCATCCCTCCTAAACTCATGGTATTGATCGTATATCCCAAAAGGTTTAAAACGATCACGGATACCAACAACGAAATTGGAATTGCAACTAAAGAGATTACCGTAGTTCGCCAATTCATCAAGAAGATGAAAAGGACAAGCACCACGAAAAATGCTCCCTCAAGTAAAGTTTGGTTCAAATTCGAAATAGAAGACTCGATGAAATCAGACTGCCTGAAGATGTGACTTTTAATTTCCACACCAGCTGGCAGCGTATTTTGCAAATCTGCAATTGCCAGATCAAGACTTTCAGTAAGTTCCAAAGTGTTGACATCAGGTTGCTTAGAAACAGTCAGAATCACAGCTGGGGATGCATTCAGAGATCCATCTCCGATTTTGTCTGCTGCTCCGATCTGCACGGTGGCTACATCTTTTATTTTTATGGATTGTCCATTTATCTGCTTCAATACTGCCTCTTGCAAATCTTCCACTGCATACGCTCTGCCACTTCCTTTGATGATGTATTGATTTCCAAATTCATTCAATACACCTCCAGGAACATTTATATTGGACTCGGTTACTTTTTCCAACAATTCTCCAAGCGTGACATCGTAGTATTTCAGTTTTTCAGGATTGGCAAAAACTTGGTATTGCTTGAAGTCACCTCCGATCACCACCACATTTGCAATTCCACCTATGGATTTGATTCGTGGGCGAATGGTCCAATCTGCCAGGGTGCGTAATTCCATGGGAGAAAGACTATCCGAGGTTACTCCCAAAAGCATGATTTCACCCATGATAGATGAGATAGGTGCCATCGTGGGAGTACTTACTCCATCAGGTAAATTTTCCTGAACCATAGGAATTCGCTCACTCACAATTTGCCGGGCACGATAAATATCAGTGCCCCAGTCAAATTCTATCCACACAATCGATATTCCCGCAGCCGATGAAGAACGAATTCTTCTGACATTGGGAGAACCGTTCATTGCTGTCTCCAACTGGTATGTAACCAGTTTTTCTACTTCTTCTGATTCCATCCCATGTGCTTCTGTCAAGATCGTAACAGTCGGTGCTGTCAGATCAGGAAACACATCCACATTCATCGTTCGTGCCAAAAACAGTCCTGTTATACTGAGTACAACAGCACCAAAAAGCACTAACAATCTATTGTGAAGTGAAATAGATAAGATTTTATTTAGCATAGCTTCGATACATTAATGTTCATGGCCATGCGCTGGTGCCTGTCCTGACATAGAAGCCATCTTCACCTGATATGCTCCACGTGTAACGACCACTTCACCAACCTTCACTCCATCTAAAATTTCAACTTCTTTCCCATTTCTTCTGCCTATCCGTACAGCTCTTCTTTCAAAGCTTTCTCCCGACAGTTCTACGATCACAGAATAATTCCCGTAGTCTTCCAGCAATGCGGATTCAGGAATAACTGATGCCGATTTGGACAAGCCAAAAGCTATTTGAACCTCAGTGAAGCTACCTTCAGGCATTTCCACCACATCATTGATTTCTGCAAATACCGACAGCAAGGGTTGATCACGTTCCACTTCTTTACCCACGGATAACACTTTACCTTGGGTTGTCTTCAGGCTTGACCAATGGTCAGGTCTAGTTTGATAGTAGATATCATGAATATTCTGTAGCTGAGTTGCATAGGATGGGCTCACTTGGACTTCCAAGAGACTGGTTTTATGACTGGTAATGGTCACCAAACTTGCGCCTTCAGAAACATATGCGCCATTATTTACGGCAATGGATTTCACATAGCCCTCAAATGGTGCAACGATTTGCTTGCCACTGGATGTATAGCCAGCGCTGAGCGTTTCATAGGTTGACTTGGCAACCAGGTACTTCTGCTCCACCAGCTCAAATTCGGACTTGGGAACTATCTTGGATTCAAACAGCTGTTTCTTACGCTCATATTCTAGACTTGCCTGATCAAAATCAGCTTTCGCTTTTCGTATTTCTGCTGAAAGATTATTTGAAGTCAATCCGGAACTGCTTACAGACATCAGTAATTGGCCTTTTTGTACTTTCATCCCTTCGTTGAGATTATTGCTGTTGAAAGTCACTTTCCCACTGGTTGTCGCGATAAGCGTCTGATAATCCGAAGGAGATACTTTCCATCTTCCTGAAGTAGGGATAGTCTCATAGATTTCCTTTTCTACAACTTTTGCAGTTTGAAAATCTATTTTCCATGCCTGCTCTTTCAGAAAAGTAATGGAGCCGTCATCAACTTCCTCTGTGCCTAATGCTTTTATCGCATCTTCCAAAGTAGCATAAACTGTAACCTGATTAATTACAACTCGATCTGTTACAGTAGGTGTTTTTAGCTCAAATACCAATTGATAAACCCCTGCTTCCTTTGGCTGCAAAGAGGGCTTGAAAATACCCGGAGAATCCGGTGCTTCAGCAGTATTACGAATTCCAGTTTCACCTTTGATTAGACTTACCGTCAATGTGCCCTCACGGACAGGTTGATGCTTGTCCATGATGGTAAAGTGAGCAGCAAATCGACTAGTAGCTCCAACCACCAAAGCGGGATATTCAACAAACAACTCTGTTTTATCCGTCCATACCGTAGCATCCACAGTAGGAATTTCCGCTGCTTCTACTTCATGACCGCCATTTGCATCATGAGCATGATCATCCTCTTCCTTTGCCTGACATGAGGCAAGGAGGAGTGTAATCATTAGAATTACATATCGCATAATCAATATCCTTTGAATAGATTAATGATCACTGTGAGTAGCTCCATCTTCATGGGTATGCACCGCAGAATCTTTTTCTACCTTGAATTCTTCCTGATGATGATCGGCATCCTCTTCTTCATGTGCATGACCGTGTTCTTCTTCAGTGGCATGTTCGTGACCGTGATCGTCATCTGTTTTTTTGTTGCCACATGAGACAGAAACGATCAATAGAAGTGCGAATAGAATATTTGAGATTTTCATATTTTCTTAGTTTTGTATGTTATAATTGATGTTTTAATAGCTCAGCTTTGGTTTGATTTAATTGTTTTTCCATTTCCAACATGGAGTCGATTGCCTGCTGATAAAATTGCAATTCGAGGTAATACTGCATATAAGAAAGTTCACCCAATTCAAATGCCTGAAGCAATAATGCTTCACTGTCCAAGGACTGAAGAGTGGACTGGTATTCCTGATATTTATTTAGCATCGCCTGATACACTTCATATTCACCCAGAAAAGCAGTATGCATCTCATCTGTTTGGACTTGTGTAAAAGACTTTTGGTAATCATAGTTTGCCTCAGCGGCCTTGACGGTATTTCGGCTACTCCACAAGGGAATAGAAACTCCTCCATAAATACCTGAGTAGTTAGACCCAGAAACTCCTTGGTAGTTATATCCTGCAGTTAGATTAGGAAGTGACTTACTTTTAGAAAGTTTGATTCGCTGTTGAGCGACTTTTTCTTGCTCCAAAAGGACTTTCAATTCAGGGTCTACCTGCATTTTTTCTAGCCATAAACTTTCTGAATCATCAATAGTCAGAGAGCTCGAGTAATCATTTTGAGCAAATTGCAGCTCATTTCCTCCATTCAGGTTTTGAATTTGAAGCATGATCTTTTTTCGATCAGCATCCAAAATATCCAGCTTGAACTGTTCTTGAATCCAGGCGATTTTAGCCTTATTGAGTTCCAGAATACCGGCTTGCTCTAGCTCAAAGAGCTCATTAGTCTGATCAAATAGCTTCTTCGACTGCAATACTCTGACTTGCTCAACCTTCTCCTTTTTGGCCAAGAAAATCAGTTCATTTAAGAGGTTGACAGCAGGAAGTAATACCTCTTGCCGCTTCAACTGGTATTCCATGGCACTCTGTGCTTCTTGCATCTCAATGAGGTTACCTCGAGAGCTGTATACCGTTGGGAATTCAAAGGACTGGGTAATTTGAAACTCCGAATAATCTCCTGATGCATGATTTCCAAAGGGTAGGTAATATGCGCCGGCCTGTGGATCTGGAAGGTTATTTGATGCTTTTTGCGATAGCTTTCTACTTTCCAAGAAGGAAGAAAAAGCCTTTAGGGTGGCATTATTCTGTTCGATTTGCTGTAAAGCATCCTTTGTACTGGGAGACTGAGCTACAGCAACAAACGAAAATAAGCACACGCAAAAAGCGAGTACATTATTTTTTAACATGAAGTTGAATTTAGAATGAATCAATAGTTCTCAATGAAAGCTTATTTCATTGACTTTGATAAGTCATCAAAGATTGATTTATCCTAATGAAGGGGGCCCTCGAAGGGCAATCGAAACAAAGTAGGTGTTCTTAGGTATCCTTAACGATTCAGGAACATTCTTTTCTAAAGCTGGCCTAATCTCAATAACTGGTACTCGAAAAAGTTCTGGGATCGTTCTCTGAACTTTGCTTTTGTCTACGTTATTTTCGATAGACTGTGCTTGTGAAGGAGAATGATCAACTAGCTGCTGTGAATGGGCATGATTAGAAAAAAGTATGGAAAGAAAGTCTAATGGACTTTTCTCGTCTGAATGATGCTCATGCGCAGTTTTTTCATGGTCGTGAGCATGATGATCTGAGAGAACTTCTACTTCATGCTGGTGATGAGAATGGGGCGCCAATTGATGCAACATGAACAAGCAGAACATGCTGAGTAGAAATCGAGCTATTATCTTGGAGAAAGTGCGCACCGCTTGCAAAGGAATTTAATTTATACTTCAAATCAAATGTTTTCTTTTCCTATGGAGGAGAAATGAAAAAATGACTCGTATAGAAAGTACGGCTAAATAGCTTATACCCATACTGGAGTATTACAAAAATAGTCTCAAAAACTTGGGACCACCGTTTTTTGAAGCTTCTAGTTCTTGATTTTACCTGATGAATAGTGAAGTGTCTACTGATGAATTTTTTTACCGAAAAGTAATGTATATACTCATTTTACTACTCGATATCTTTAAACTCTTGAGAAATTAGTTATTCCTATTCAATACGCTGATCACTAATTTCTTGACGGTCACCATTTCCTCTGGTTTACTTGAAGCAATGAACAAGGTTAAGCAGGCTAGTGCATCATTGCTGATTATCGAAACACCTTCCTCATTATGCAATAGCTCATTTGACTGCAAAAAGAGAAGAAAACACGCTGCGGCTATCCGTTTGTTGCCATCAACGAATCCGTGATTTTTGACGATCAGGTAGAGAAGGGTAGCGGCTTTTTCCTCAAGTGTTGGGTAGAAATCCTCTTCACCAAAACCCTTGCTAATCTGTGCAACTGCGCTCTCAAAGCTTCCGTCTTTTTCCTTCCCAAATACTCCGGATTCAAAATCTGATCTCATAGCGAAGATCACTTCTTGGTAGTGAGCTAACTCAGGATAGTTTGCCTGTCTTTTAGTTAATCCTTTTTTATCAAGGTTCTCATGATCATAATCATCCAGTAACTCAAGCCCTTTTGCAAAGTGAATAAGCCAGTCCAAGTTTTGATCTTGTGCTTTTTGTTCAATTGCACGGCTTAGGATCCGGATTCCGTCTTTCAGGGTCCTGACTTCTTGTTGCTTTTGAGAAAGCCTAATTTCATTGATTGCATAGCCCTGAACAAGGAAATCTTTGAGTCGTTGGGTTGCCCATTGGCGGAATTGAGTGCCATGTTGTGATTTGACCCGATAACCAACAGAAATGATGACGTCTAAATTGTAATAGTTTATTTTACGCTCAACTTTTCTTTTGCCTTCATTCTGAACTGTCAAGGAATCCTTGACAGTTGCCTCTTGTTCCAATTCACCTTCTTTATAGCAGTTATTGATGTGCAAACTGATATTTTGTTTGCTTTGGTTGAATAAAGTGGCCATTTGAACTTGAGATAGCCAAACAGTTTCCTCCTCAAATTTCACCTCAATTTGAGTCTGTCCATCACTTCCCTGATATATTTCGATTAGATTTTCCATTGTTGTTGTTCAATTTAAGATTCATTTTCGAGTTTCAGATTTCTAACTATAAAAGAGGTCAGTCTCGATTTCATTGTAATTTTTCCCTGAGTGCCTGCATGTCAAAACTTATCTTTGTATCCAGGATTTTTGCATAATGCTGGGTTTGCGTTATGGATTTGTGCCCTAGCATTTTCGATACTGTTTCGATAGGTACTCCATTACCTAATGTAATGGTCGTAGCAAAAGTATGGCGAGCAATATGAAAAGTTAGGGGCTTATTGATGCCACAGACATCTGCTATTTCCTTTAAATAGGAATTCATTTTCTGGTTACTTAGTACAGGTAGTACATGCTTCCCACTAATACACATCTCATGTGTTTTGTACTTATTGATCAGTTGAAGTGCTTTAGGGAGAAGTGGTAATCGAGTGGGAGAATTCGTTTTTTGGCGATGAGTATGTATCCAGAGTTCTCCATCAATTCCAATAACTATCTGATTTTTTCCCAAATTTTTAACATCAATGTATGCGAGGCCAGTATAACAACTGAATAGAAAAATATCACGAACATGATTCAGACGGTCTGTTACGAAGATTTTTTCAGAAATTTTTTGGATTTCTCCCTCTGTCAGAATTGATCTGATTACTTCTTTTTTTACCATTTTAAATTGGAGAAATGGATTTCTGATTAACCATCCATTTTTTACGCAAATCAATACGATCTTCTTGAAATTGGTCAGATATTTCATTGTAGTGTTATGATTACAGTTTTTGACTGTCTTTAACCAGAAAGAGAAAGAGGAAATAAAATCGTAATCCAAAAGCTGTATATCCATATCTTCCTTATCGTATTTCCAGCGGATAAAGCATAGTGTATGATCCAAAGTAGTAAGATAGCGTTGCAAGGTAGCGGGGGTATATTCTTTGCCAATCAGGGATTTTACTTGACTATTATGATCATGAAAAATTTCAATAATCATCCTCTTCTTTTCGCCGATCCCTAATAAAAAGTTTTTAATGGCTTCGGAAGAAACTTCTCTATCTGTATCGATCAGGTGCTTTTTAGCCTGTAATGCTTTAAAATAAAGTGTTTCAAGATAAACGTTGAGGGTTTTGCTGTCCTGATTATTGCCCTCAGCTCTCCCGGCAGCCGCATTCCATCGTGAAGTCTTCCATAATCTCTTAGTAGAGAGTTCTTTGGATATTCTATCGACAGTGATTCGAAGGTAGATATACCTTTCGCCATTTTGATTTTTTTTGGATTGTTTCAAGAAGAAGAGCAATCCGAAGCTTTTTTCTAACATGATTAGTTTAGTGAAATAAATGTCGGAATACAAGCTCTAAATCGCAAGAGGTTCACTTATTGAACATGTTGGTAATCAATTGACTAAGTTCTCGCCAGTGCGTCTTTTTTTCGTGTAGGTGAACTACACGATTGACGCAATGGAATTACAGGTAATTATAAAGATTTTGGGGGTATTGATCATAAAAAAAACCTGTAAAGAATTTCTTTACAGGTTTTTTATGAAGTTGTTGATATTAACCGATCTGATAGTTAATATGTTGGTTATCAGTCTTTTAAATCAATATCTAAATTAATTTTTCTAAGATTATCGCTTGAATTTTTCAATTTCAAGGATCTAATTATAGTATGCCCTAGACCGAAATCTAGGGCTTTTGTGCACTCGGAAGGATTCGAACCCTCAACCCTCAGAGCCGAAATCTGATATTCTATCCAGTTGAACTACGAGTGCATGATGTATTGAGGATTGCTCCTCAATACACTTATTAATTATGCTTCGAGTACAGCCTGTACTTTGTCAGCAGCTTCTTTCAAAGTGATGGCAGAGAATACTTTCAATCCTGAATCATCAATGATTTTAGCGCCTTCAGCAGCATTTGTTCCTTGTAATCTTACGATGATAGGAACTCTGATGTCTCCGATAGTTTTGTAAGCTTCTACTACACCGCTAGCAATTCTGTCGCATCTTACGATACCACCGAATACGTTGATCAAGATCGCTTTTACATTAGGGTCCTGAAGGATGATTCTGAAACCAGCCTCTACAGTAGTGGCATTTGCCCCTCCACCCACGTCAAGGAAGTTAGCAGGTTCGCCACCTACCAATTTGATCATATCCATAGTAGCCATCGCAAGACCAGCGCCATTGACCATGCAACCTACGTTTCCGTCAAGTTTCACATAGTTCAAACCTGATTCTCCAGCTTCTACTTCTAATGGATCTTCTTCAGCCACATCTCTCAATGCTGCCAAACCTTTTTGTCTGTAAAGTGCATTGTCGTCGATGTTCACTTTAGCATCTACTGCCAAGATCTTATCATCAGACGTTTTCAATACTGGGTTGATTTCAAACTGAGAAGAATCAGTTCCTTCGTATGCATTGTAAAGAGCAGTGATAAATTTCACCATTTCTTTGAAAGCATTACCAGATAGACCAAGAGCAAAAGCTACTTTTCTAGCTTGGAAAGGCTGAAGACCAACTTTAGGGTCGATCCACTCTTTCATGATTTTCTCAGGAGAGTTCTCAGCAACTTCCTCGATGTCCATTCCACCTTCAGTAGAGGCCATGATTACATTGCTACCCGTAGCTCTATCCAAAAGGATAGATAGGTAATATTCTTTTGGCTCGGAAGCACCTGGATAATACACATCCTCAGCTACCAAAACCTTATTTACAACTTTTCCTTCTGGGCCAGTCTGGTGAGTTACCAATGTACCACCAAGGATGTTTTTAGCCTTTTCAGCGACGTCTTCCAATTTCTTGGCTAGAACCACACCGTTAGAACCAGTCTCATTGACTTTGCCTTTTCCACGACCACCTGCGTGAATCTGAGCTTTGATCACAAACCAGCTAGTACCAGTTTGCTCGTTCAACTTAACCGCTGCTGCATGAGCTGCTTCAGGTGTGTCGGCGACTATACCTTCCTGAATACGGACTCCGTAACCTTTTAATACTTCTTTAGCCTGATATTCGTGAATATTCATGTGTGTATGATTTTTTTCTCAAATGTCACATGGAATCTCGCATACTTGGGTGTTTTACCCCTGTGACTTTTCAGTCATGCTCGATTTCATCCTTTGGAAATTTTTGTGCGAAGTTAAGGTCTAGCCATCTATAAATCAACCTGCCTTTTTCCTTTTTTGATAAAAAAAGCCGTTAATTCCCTACTGAGAAAGGCATTTGTCCTATTTTTGAACTGATTAAAAATGTTAGCATGCTGAAAGCCAATGGAATCCATAAATCCTATGGAAGCCTTCAAGTATTAAAAGGGGTAGATCTAGAAATTTTAACTTCTGAAATAGTTTCCATAGTCGGTTCTTCTGGAGCTGGGAAAAGCACTTTACTCCATATTCTAGGGACGTTGGATCATCCGGATCAGGGTACGTTGGAGATGGATGGAAAAAAACTTCTCAATCTAAAAGGAGAGGAGTTGGCGAAATTCAGAAATGAGCGGATTGGCTTTATTTTTCAATTTCATAACCTGCTTCCGGAATTTACAGCTCAAGAAAATATTATGATTCCTGGACTGATAGGTCAGGCATCTACCGATTCACTGACCAAAAAATCAGGCGAACTCGCAGAATTGCTAGGAATCTCCCATCGTTTGGATCATAAGCCATCCACACTTTCAGGAGGTGAGCAGCAACGAGTAGCTGTGGCAAGAGCTTTAATAAATAGCCCGGCGGTAGTGTTTGCAGATGAGCCCAGTGGGAACTTGGATACTCAAAATGCCAAAGGACTTCATGAATTGTTTTTCACGCTACGCAAAGAACTGGGTCAAGCTTTCGTGATCGTAACTCATAATGAAGAGTTAGCTGCCATGGCTGATAGAAAAGTTGTAATGCAGGATGGGTTGATTCTTTGAAGACGTTAGATTTTAGACACAAGATTTTAGATTGAGGACGGAAGATTGGAGAGAAAAGAGATTGGAGATTTTTCCCATTTTAACTTAAGTCTTTAGACCTCCCTGAAGTAGTCAGGGTTTTACTTCGCTCAGGGTGACAAATAAAAGGATTTTAAACGTTGCGCCGCCGCGTCGCTGCGAGAAAAAAAACTGCGCCTCCCGATAGCTATCGGGAGTGCCCTTGCGGGAGACTTTCTCTACTTCTGTAGATTCTTCAGCATCTCTTCGATATGTCCTTTTGACTCAAACATATCAGAAAATGCAGCTTCAATCTTATGATCTTTATCAATGAGGTAAGTAATACGCTTGGGCATTTTGATCAGGGGAATGAGTGCATCGTAAGATTTGCAAACTTCGCCAGTAGGATCAGAAAGCAAGTCAAAAGGAAGTTTGTGCTCCTTTTTAAATCGCTCGTGTGTCGCTATATCATCCTTGCTGATGCCTAGAACAGGAATGTCCAGATCTCGAAAAGCTTCAAATTGATCTCTGAATTCACAAGCCTCCGCCGTACACACTTTTGTGAAATCCTTCGGATAAACATAAAGTACAAATGCTTTTCCTTTCAAATCCTTGGAGGAATCGATTGATTTAGCGCCCGTAGATTTCAAATTAAATTCCGGTGCAGTTTCTCCTTTTTTCAATGCCATAGACAGTAAAACCCAAGTCGCGAAGAATGGTTCGTAAGGGATTTGGTTTTTGTGAAATATTTTGAACTATTAACAAGCTAAATTCCTTAGAAAAACATCACTCTGAAAAGTTACTATTTTGAAGATTAACAGTGTCCAGTCCATGCTATTGGCTGGTATATTTTTCGCTCTGATGAATGTCTCTGTCAAGTACATTCCACATATTCCCGCCATAGAAATCATTGTCTTCAGATCTATTTTCTCGCTGGTGTTCAGTTATTTAGTGCTGAAAAAGCAAAAGATAAATGTCTTTGGTAATAATAAAAAATGGCTGATTATCCGTGGAATAGTTGGCTCAATAGGTTTGATTTCCTTCTTCTATACGCTACAAAATATACCGCTAGCCAGTGCAGTGACCATACAATATTTGTCACCAATATTCACCACAGTATTTGGCATTTTCTTACTGAAAGAAAAAGTAAAGCCCATTCAGTTCTTATTCTTTACCATATCTTTTGCTGGAGTTCTGGTGATTCAAGGAGTTGATGCGAGAGTAGATACCTTTTGGGCAGTAGTAGGGATTATTTCCGCGATATTTTCTGGCTTAGCCTATAATGTCATCCGCAAGTTGAAGAATACCGAGCATCCCTTGGTGATCATTTTCTATTTCCCCTTAGTGACTTTACCATTTGCGTTGATTGTATCAGCGTTTGGCTGGGTCAATCCAGTGGGCTGGGATTGGGCAATCTTACTTTTCATAGGCATTTGCACCCAGACAGCGCAGTATTTCTTGACCATTGCTTACCAAAACGCCAACGTGTCTAAGGTGGCAAGCCTTACCTATATTGGAATTGTGTATGCATTGATATTCGGTTTCTTCTTCTTTGAGGAGACTTTCAATGCACTGGCTTACGTGGGTATGGGGCTTGTATTATTAGGAATTTTACTGAATATGCGGGTGAAGCAAGTTTCTTAAATGTATTGGACATGAAGGGAATGAGGGTTATTTTTGAATCAAGCTAAAAACGAAAAATGAAAATCACGAAAGACCTATATCAAGGCTCTCTGGCGCTTCTGACAGATTTTTATCAGCTCACCATGGCTTACGCGTACTGGAAGTCTGGCAAAGCAGAGCAGGAAGCAGTGTTCAACCTTTTCTTTCGAAAACATCCATTTCAGGGTGGATTCACCGTAGCTGCCGGCTTGGATTACATAGTTGATTACTGCAACAACTTCAAGTTCAGTGAGGAAGACTTGAGTTATCTGGCTACGATGAAAGGGAAGGATGATCAGGTTTTGTTTGAAACTGGTTTTCTGGATTACCTCAGAAAAATGAAATTCAGCTGTGATATTGATGCTGTGGAAGAAGGAACTGTCGTGTTTCCTAATACTCCTTTAATACGTGTGAAAGGGCCCTTGATCCAATGTCAATTATTGGAAACCCCACTTTTGAATATTATCAACTTTCAAAGTCTAATTGCTACCAAGGCAGCACGAATCAACTTGGCCGCTCAGGGTGAGCCTGTGTTGGAATTCGGACTGCGCCGAGCTCAAGGTATAGATGGTGGTCTAGCTGCTTCCAGAGCTGCTTATATAGGCGGATGCACGTCCACAAGTAATGTGATGGCGGGGAAGCTTTTTGGAATTCCTGTATCAGGTACGCATGCTCATAGCTGGATTATGTCCTTTGAGACAGAAATGGAAGCTTTTGAAGCCTATGCGGATGCCTTTCCCGATCAATCTATTTTCCTTGTAGATACTTACGACACGGTGAATGGAATCAAGAATGCCATCAAAGTTGGGAAAGCTTTGCGAAGCAAAGGAAAAGAAATGGTCGGTATCCGTATAGACTCCGGTGACTTGGCTTATTTCAGCAATGTAGCGCGAGAAATGCTCGATGAAGCTGGTTTTCCTGATGCTAAAATTGTCGCTTCCAATGATCTGGATGAGAATATTATTACTTCCTTGAAAGGACAAGAATCCTCAATCAATGTGTGGGGTGTAGGGACGAAATTGGTCACTGCATTCGACCAGCCAGCGCTTGGGGGAGTATACAAACTCTCTGCTATCCGTGATGAAAAGGGGACTTGGGTTCCTAAAATCAAACTTTCACAGCAATCCATAAAAATCAACATACCTGGATTACATACGGTCAAGCGTTTCTTCTCTAAAGGAAAAGCAGTCGCTGATATGATTTATCTAGAAGACCAAGAACTGAATCCACAGGCGGCATTGATTATAGATCCGAATGATCCTACCAGGAGGAAGCGTATGATGCCAGCATTCTATCAGGAGGAAATATTATTAAAACCCATCTTCACCAAAGGCAAGCTTACATATAAGCTTCCTACAATCAGTCAGATCAGAGATAGAGTGCAAAATCAGCTCGAATCGCTCGATAAGACACACAAGAGATTGGTGAATCCACATTTGTATCCAATTGGTCTGGAGGAAAATCTGCATCAATTGAGGATGGAATTGGTGATGAAAGCAAAACAAGTAGACAATGGCAATGAATCTGAAAAATAGTGCACTTCTCATCGTAGATGTACAAAATGACTTTTTACCCGAAGGCTCTTTGGCAGTTAGGCATGGTGATGAGATCATTCCTGTGATCAATGCATTGCAGGAGAAATTCAATTTTATAGTTGCCACGCAGGATTTTCATCCAACAGATCATGGGAGTTTTGCCGTAAATCATGAGGGGAAAAGTCCAGGCGAAATGATTGTGTTAGCTGATTTGCCGCAAATTCTCTGGCCAGTTCACTGCGTGCAGGGATCGGAAGGGGCGGAGTTTCATGAGGAATTGAATCCCATCAGATGGACAGCGATTTTCCAAAAAGGCAAAAACCCTGAAGTGGATTCCTACTCAGGTTTCTTCGATAATGCCCGAAGAGAAGATACTGGGCTTGGAGATTTCTTGCAGAACGAAGGAATAATGAACGTATTTGTGACCGGACTTGCTCAGGATTACTGTGTCAAGTTCACCGCATTGGATTCAGTGAGTTTGGGCTTCAAAACATACCTGATTTCCGATGCAACCAAAGCAGTAAATCTTGCTAAGGATGATGGAGATAAAGCCTTGGAAGAAATGAAAAAAGCAGGAGTGATATTAATAGAAAGTTCAGCTATACTAGATTAATCATGTTTGAATATAACCCAGAGAAACATTACCCTAAGGAAACAGAAAGCAGAGTCTTGATCAGATTTCAGGATTGTGATCCTCTGCGCCACCTGAACAATGCCAAGTACTTCGATTACTTTTTCAATGCTCGGGAGGATCAGGTTCCTAAGTTATATGGAGTGGAGATGATGGATTTCATCAAAAAATACCAAGCTGCTTGGGTGATCTATAACCATAATATATCCTATGTAAAACCAGCCATGGTAGGAGAGTGGGTACGTATCAAAAGTCGGATCATCTGGCATAACGATAATACAGTGGTGTTAGAGTATTATATGACTGATGATTCTGAGACACAACTGAAAACGCTTCTATGGACAACCATGCGCTATGTGACACTAGCTGAAGGGAAGTCTACTATTCATACTGGAGCAGTCAATGAATTTCTTGCCGCGACGTCCATGAACTTAGATATCGCTGGTATTGAGATAAAACAACGGGTGAAAGCACTTTCCCTAGAGTTGAAAAAGGTTTGACATAAATCAAATTTATGTATCTCAGCGAACAAGACATGTACACGACCGTACAGGTTTTTATTTTTTAAACAATTTAATTTCAGGCACTTACAATTTTTTTAAAATTAATTTTTGCTAACATTCGCAATAAAGTGTAACCCGTATTTTTACCGGTTAGGTCATAAACTGTTCGGGCGCAATACAATTTCCAGGTAAAACGATCACTTTCACAACACATCTTATGATAACAAAGCAGGCTTAGCCAAATTATATTTTGTGAAAGTGTTAATTTTTGAAAAGCATTTAAGCTTTCAAAATGGCTAGAAAAGGCCTTTATGGCACAGTTGGTACATGGTTCGCAACAGGGTGAAGCATAACTCTAAACCAACAATGTTATGAAAACCTTATTCACATTCGCACTAGCTGGACTTTTAGCGACCAGTTCTTTTGCAGCCAATGGGCCAGAAGATTTGAAAGAATTATCAACTGTACATGCTGTTTACAAAAAAATAGATGTACACCTTAAAGAAGGTGTAGGCAAAGCAAAAATTGCCATTTATGATATGTCTGGCAAAAGACTACACAGACGTACTGTAAAAGCAAATGAGGATCTACGTGTTCCTTATGATTTGAATGACCTACCATGTGGGGAGTATCAAGTGATGATTACAACAGAAGATGAGCAAGTGACCTATACCGTAGAAACCGTGGAGAAAGTTGATCCAGCTCCTATAGTGTATCCTTTGATGGCCTATGGCAAAAAAGTAAATGATTTCACTATCAACTTACTAGTAATAGGCCTAGAGGAAGCTGGAGTCGAAGTTAAAATCAAAAAAGTCAGTGATGACCGAATTGTACATGAGGAAATGGTAGATCAACCAGAAGGTTTCCGTAAAGATTATAGACTGAACGGAGTCCATGCGGAGGATGTCTATTTCGAAGTAACTGACGTAAAAGGAAGAACTCGCAAGATTTACATTTGAATTCTAAACCAACCTCTTGCGCTAGAACCCTGGATCGATTGATTTGGGGTTTTTTCGTTAGAAATTTTTAAACCACATAGACACATAGAAAAACATAGAGCTGGTGTTATTTATGGGTGGTCAATTCTCAAGTTGAGCTTTGTTCTCTTTGTTTCTTTATGGTTAAAAAAAGCTACCACAAAAGGCATAAAGAGA
>NZ_FOKK01000008.1:42522-241487 GCF_900112005.1 Algoriphagus aquimarinus
CATAGAAAATCAAAGAGCTGGTATTATTTATGGGTGGTCAATTCTCAAGTTGAGCTTTGTTCTCTTGCAGGGGAAAACATAGTGTCATTTCCCTAACATGTGACTTGTCAACTCGTTGGCGATTTGATCTAGATCTATCCCCAGCAAATCTTTGTTAACCTGTAAGATTTTTTCGCGCTCCAGTTTTGGAAGATTTTCAAAACCATAATATGCTCCTAATATCCCGCCAGCTACTGCAGCAGTAGTATCATTATCCCTACCGTAATTCACCAAAAAAGTAAGCGTTCCCATGAAATCAAAATCTGAATAAATCATTGCTGTAAGCGTTTGAAGCCAGACTTCCCCTGCATGGAAGGGCATGTCTTGCAGTCTCTGATCGAGCTCCGCGAAAGCGAATTGAAGTGCTTTGCTATCTGGGTGCAGCTGATTTCCCAAGCTGTCTTGCTTTGCAGCTTCAGCTGAGATCAGCAGCGCATTTTTTAAGATATTGTGGGCAGTGCGACCTACCAATCGGCTTTCGAAGTAATGCTCCGGATCCAAACGCAAGGATGCGAGTAAATCTTCCTTGGTAGCTCCTTGCTTCATTCCAGCCGCAGTCATGGCAGCTGAGAGTGCGGAAATGTCTTTTGCATAGCCCAAATCATAAAATGAAAGCTTGTAGGCTTCCGCGTATGCTTTTTCAGGATTTCCAGGAAAAAAGGAACCCAGTGTGGGAGAGTAAAGCAATCCCGCACAAACCATCTCACCACCATAGAATTTACCCAAAGAATCAGCATAGCCGATCAGGTTATTATCTATAAATGGTTGACTTACTTTAGCCCATTCTTGCAACCATCCCATCTTGAGCGTTACAGCTTCAAAAGGTTCCGGATCAGTGCTTTTAATATCCTTAAATTCTTTAGTATAGGATTCGTATGTACTGAGAATTTGCTTCGCAAAATCCTTAGCGTTCAACTCATCTCTTTTTTGTGTGAGCAGGTAATTGGAAGTTAAAACCTTCCAGCGCGTATCGTCCGTGGTGCCTCCTGCTGGTAGGTTTGCTATCCAAATACCTTCTGGAGAGACTTCTCTGACCATGGAGTCCAAGCTTTCTACAAATCCATATTCCAGATTGATTGCCTCTCTAGCCCACATTTCCGTAGGAGCACCCATTGCATCTCCAATGGCTGAGCCAACCAACATTCCAAGTATTTTGTCATGCAGTTGTTTTTCAGTTAACCCTATTTCGGCTATTTCTTGATCAGAAAATTGAACGGGAGATTCCTTTTTGCCACAGGCACAAAGTAGGGAAAGGAAAAGTACTAGCAGGCAAAGGTTTTTCATTGTGGCAAAATATAGTTTCTGGCTTTTTCCAAAAGTGATTTCTTCTCCGCTAAAGTAAGTGAAAGTGGGAGCTGCGCTATACCTATAAGTCTTCGCATAATTTCCATTCCTCGGTAGGCATTCACCAAGTCTTCTGCATAGCTATGTTGATACAGCTGCAAAAAGGTTTTTTGATAACTTTCATCCATTCTTGCTAGATCAAAATGTGCGAAAAGAACCCCAAGGTCGTATTCGCTATCGCCCATATAGGCAAATTCCGTATCGATGATTTTGACGCCATTCTCAGTTTTGAGCCAAGAGGCTGGGTAAAAATCCCCATGTAAAAGCGTGGTTCCTATCGCTAAATATCGCTTTCCTAGCAATTCTAAGGCGGCTTTAAACTCAGCGTCTGTCTTATATTTCAAGCTGATTTTCTGCAAGCCAGGCTGCACTATATCTAAGTCAAATCCATTTTCTTCCAAAAAAGGGAAACGAAAAAGATGCTCATGGTTAAGCTTTTTCATTTCCATATTGTCTGGAAAATTACTTACCTCAAGTGCATGTAATGCATTCAAATACCGACTGATAGAATGGAAATCATTGTCATCCCATTTGTAGTCTTTTGCATAAATAGTATTGAAGTCAATACCATTTCCCAAATCCTCAATGAGTAAAATATGGTGCTCAGCATTGTAATGAATCACTTTAGGGCTATAACCGCTGAGAATATCGTCATCTTCTATTAACTGGTAGTAGCAAAGTTCAATTTCAATTCTATTTACTGGAGCTAATATCTGTGGGAATTTACGGACGTATGGCTTGGATTGCTTAAGGATAACTGATCTAATACTTGTATTTACACGTAATACTAGATTCATGTTACTTTCCCCTGCAGGTTCTACCGAAAGCAATTTTTCATCTTTACCCCACAGTGGGAGTGAATGTAGCATCTCTAAGCTAGAATGCTCATTAAGGTCAATCATATTGATGAGTTTGGGTAATAGTAAGTATCGAAACTATGATAAAGTTTTTAGAGACAGGCACATTTTGATAAAAGTTGAAAAATCAGTGGCAAATGGTCTTTTAGAAGACATGTGAAAGCCACGATTTAAAATTCCCTATTTTTGAATTGAATTAAACCCTAAAATATATAGAACATGTTTGGACTACCCCGAACTCTTTTCACAGAAGAACACGATCTTTTCAGAGTAAGCGTAAGAGATTTCATTGCCAAGGAAATCATGCCTTACAATTCTCAATGGGAGAAGGATAAGATGGTATCGAGAGAAAGTTGGCTTAAACTTGGAGAAAACGGGTTTTTGGGGATTCAGGCTCCTGAGCGTTTTGGAGGAATGAATATTAAAGATTTCAGATACAACGCTATTTTTATAGAAGAGCTTGGATTGAGTGGATGCTCTGCTCCTGCGATTGGGTACCCACTTCACAATGATATTGTGATGCCGTACATCTTGCATTTCGGAACTGAGCTGGCCTTGGAAAAATATATTCCCAAGATGATAGCCGGCGAATACATAGGAGCCGTGGCGATGACCGAACCTGGAGCGGGCAGTGATCTGCAGGGGATTCGAACTAGTGCAATAGATCAGGGAGATCATTACTTAGTCAATGGTAGTAAAACCTTTATTACCAATGGTTATCTATCTGATGTAGTGGTGGTTGCGGTGAAAACAGATCCCAAGAAAGGCGCAAAAGGAATCAGCTTACTCTTGCTTGATAATAGCATGGAGGGATATACCAAAGGACTTCCATTTGATAAAGTAGGATTGCATGCGCAAGATACCTGCGAATTGTTTTTTGAAGATGTGAAGGTGCCTAAGGAGAATTTGCTAGGTAAAGAAGGCGAGGGGTTCAAGTACCTGATGACTGAGCTGGCGCAGGAGCGTTTGGTCGTATCTCTGGCAGCGGTAGCCTTAGGAGAATATATGCTCGAGGAAACTGTTAAATATGTAAAGGAACGAAGGGCTTTTAATCAGGCAATTTCCGAATTTCAAAACACCCGCTTCAAATTGGCGGAAATGTGTGCCGCACTTGAGCAGGGAAGGATTTACTGTGATTACTTAGTACAGCTTCACAATGAAGGAAAGCTGGACTCCGCTATGGCTTCAGCTGCTAAATACAATATGACCGAGTTGCAATGCAAAGTGGCAGATGAGTGTGTTCAGTTGCACGGAGGATACGGTTATATGTGGGATTACGGGGTAGCCAGGGCCTATGCAGATGCCAGAGTTCAGCGAATATATGCAGGTACCAATGAAATAATGAAAGAGTTAATCGCAAGAAAAATCCTGAAATAGGCAAAAAATCTTTTGACCTAAGCCAAGTTTTTGATTAATTCAATAAATAGATTCACCCAACAATAACTCATAACATGAAGGATTTCCCTTGGTTTAAGTATTACCCAGAGTCTGTACCAAAAGAAATAGATTTTAAAGCCTATTCTAGTGTTGCAGAGCTTTTTGACGAAAGTGTAAAAAAATATGGTGATGCTGTGGCTTATGAATGCATGGGTAAAACCATGTCATTTAATAAGTTAAATAAGCTAAGTGAGGATTTTGCATGCTACCTGACTCAGGTGTTGCGATTGAAAAAAGGAACCCGAGTTGCCATTCAGATGCCAAATACCTTGCAGTATCCGGTGGCTATGTTTGGAGCTATTCGCGCAGGAATGATCGTGGTCAATACCAACCCACTTTATACCTCTTCGGAAATGAAGCATCAGTTCAAAGACTCTGGAGCTGAATTGATCATCATCGTAGCCAACTTTGCAGATAATCTGGAGAAAATTATGTCTGAGATTCCTGCAAAGCATGTCATCGTAACCGAATTAGGCGATTTGCTTGGAGGAGTAAAAGGTACTATTGTCAATCTGGTGGTGAAATACATCAAAAAGATGGTGCCAGCTTTCTCTATTCCAAAGGCAGTTTCATTTAAATCAGCCTTGGCCGAAGGAGCAAACCATAAATTCAAATCGGTAGATCTCACGTTGGAGGATACCGCATTTCTTCAATATACCGGAGGTACGACGGGAGTTTCCAAAGGAGCTGAATTAACTCACGGAAATATCGTGGCAAACATGCAGCAGATTTCTGCCTGGATGAAGCCGAAGTTGAAAGAAAGGGAAGAGATTGTCGTTACGGCGTTGCCCTTGTATCACATTTTCGCGCTGACGGTAAACTGTCTAGCCATGCTCAAAATTGGTGCGCATAATCTCCTGATCACCAATCCACGTGATATGCCGGCCTTTTGTAAGGATCTTTCCAAAAAGAAGTTTACGGTATTTACTGGAGTAAATACCCTTTTCAATGGCCTTCTGAATCAGGACTCATTTAGAGCTTTGGATTTTAGTAGTTTGAAAATATCCGTAGGTGGTGGAATGGCTGTGCAAAAAGCAACAGCTGAAAAATGGTTGGCAGTGACAGGCACACCTTTGGCCGAAGGCTATGGCCTTACCGAAACCTCACCTGTAGCTTCCTGCAATCCCATAGATGGCACGGAAAGAAACGGTACTATAGGCATCCCACTTCCCAACACGGAGTTTATGATCATAGATGACGAGGGAAATACGCTCCCAACGGGTGAGCGTGGAGAAATATGCATTAAGGGTCCACAGGTAATGAAAGGCTACTGGCACAAGCCAAAGGATACAGCGGAAGTGATGCTAGGAGACTGGTTCAAATCAGGCGATATCGGCGTGATGGATGACGATGGCTTTACCAAGATTGTGGATAGAAAGAAGGAAATGATCCTAGTATCCGGTTTCAATGTATATCCCAATGAAGTGGAGGATGTGATCGCTTCCTATCCTGGCGTGTTGGAAGTAGGAGTGATCGGCATTCCAGATGTCAAGTCCACCGAGCGCGTAGTTGCTTATGTGGTGGTGAAAGACAAATCCATCTCCCAAGAGCAAATCATCTCCCATTGCCACGAATCCCTGACTAATTATAAATGCCCTAAGGAAGTACACTTCACGGACGAACTCCCAAAATCCAATGTCGGCAAGATCTTGAGAAGAAAGATCAAAGAAGCGCATATGGAGAAAATAGGACAAAAGTAGGTAGATATCAGTTTTCAGTAGGCAGTCTCAGTAATAAGTCATAGAGGAAAGTGTTCAGTTTAGCTAAGGATAGTGAGACTGAACACTTCCTATTGAGGACTTTTTTTTGTCTGTTTCTAACCAAAATTTTCGCATTCAAAATATAAAAACTGTTTTTCGTTTTCAGAGTAAATGATATCTTTAGGAATCAATTTTTACAAAAAAAACAGAAGATGCCTATTTTTCATACATCAAGCATAAAAAAAATCTTTAAAGTCCAACCTGAATTCGATCAATTATTGAATAATTCGAATGCATTGATAGAAAGGGAGATTAGAATCGTGGAGGGAGGAGAAGGATGATTAATAATAAATTATATCAAATAAGAGCAAATTATCAGGGTAAAAGGAAAACAGTAAATTGGCTTAAACGAAAAAAGCGCAACAAAGAAAAAAGAATTGAAAAATATCACGATCTAATAAAATTCAAACAAAAACCTTATGTAATAAAAGAAGCTCCGATTGACTTTGATTTTATTAACAATACTAATGAAGTTCTGAAATATTTTAACGATTGCGGAGATTTATTTAATAAAAAGGAAAAGGTTGAATTTGATATTTCAAAAATAAAAAAATTAACACCTGATGCTATAAGTTTATTGGTAGCTAGTGTCAATAGTAAGAAATTTATAAAAGGAGGATTGTATAAAGGAGGTGCTCCTGAAGATCCAAAATTAAAGGATTTATTCATTAAATCGGGTTTCTATGATTTTGTTAATTCAAGAAAGAAATTGTTAAATCCACTTGACAAAGATCATGTGATTTTGCATAAAGAGAGAGATTATAAAGTACGTCCAAGAATTGCGAAAAATGCTTGTCTTCATAGCTTAAAGTTTTTAAAAAATGCATCAAGCCCTAAACCATTCGAAGAACTTTATGAAATCATGATTGAAGCTATGCAAAACACAAATAATCATGCTAGTTTAAAAAATATAGAAAAAACAAAATGGTGGATGTATGTATATAATGATAAGGAAAATAAAGTAAGTAAATTCTGTTTTTTCGATTTAGGTGTAGGGATTTTTGAAAGTCTTGTTTACCAAAATTACATTAAAAATTTATTTTTAGAATTGAATTTAATATCTAATAGTGCATTCGTTAAAGATTTATTAAACGGAAGAATACAATCAAGAGTTGATATAGATAACAGCATTAGAGGTAAAGGGATACCTCAAATTGTTAATAATGCACAATTGGATTGTTTTAAAAAGTTTATATTAATTAGTAATGAAGTAAAGATTGATTTAAAGAATAAAACTCATGTATCTTTAGATTACAAATTCGGAGGTACTTTTTTTTATTGGGAATTAAAATTATAATAAAATGATAATTGATGAAATTAATATAGCAAATGATTTTTCCGATACCCCAGGTGCGAGGTATAAAAAGGATGGTCCTTTTTCTGGAGAAGAATTTCTTGAAAAGCATTTGAGGCCTAAATTCATTAATGGACTTAAGGAAAATGGAGAGATTTTAATTGTGCTAGATAATGTTTGGGGATATCCTTCTTCATTTGTTTCAGGATCATTTGGGAAACTATCTATAGAATATAGTTCTGAAACAGTTCTGAAACATTTAAAATTTAAATCCATAGATAGTAGAACGAGATTGGAGAAAATTATATATGAAATAAATAATCCTACAAGAAAATGAGAGTAATGAATGTTCTAGGGAAAATCATATTCATAGTTATTTTTTTAGTTGGTATACTTGTTGGTATTTTTGTCTCTAATTTTGGGATAATTACAAGAGATAATATTACCATAAGTCAGATAATTACTTGGTTAATTACTGTTGGTATAGCTATATCAATCCCAAGCTATATTAATAAAATAGTAGATAATAATAAAAATATAAAATTATTTTTAATAAAGGAGATAGAATCTATTAGAGAGATTGTGTCTTGTATAGAGAAAGATCTTTCAAATTTAGAGATTGGAGATAAAGTAGATTCTAGGTTTCAGAAAAAAATTCTGTATAATATAAATAAAATTGATCTAGGTTTTGATGTGCTTTCAAATCAATTGGATAATAATTCAATTAAATCTGATTTAATTCAAATTGAAAAATTAAAGAAAAAATATTTTTCATACTATACATATTTAACTGGGGCCTCCAATATTTTTTCCGATACATTTTTAATAAATGAGTTGTTTTTGAAAGAAAATTTAAATCAGTTTTCTGCCTTTGAACTTGAAATAAAATTATTTATTCTAAAAATTTATAACTTATGAATCCATCCATGGTTTTAGAATTTATAATTGATTTATCAAAATATTTAATGGTTTATCAAACCTGCTATTCCATGATAACTTACAATATCACTAGTGCTCCGACTAGAGTCAAGATACACACTTTTGTACTTTGGTCTAACATCACCTTTCCATCTCGCTCCGTTTCGCTCATACTGGGCATGTACGTAGCGCATAGTTGGCGCTTGGATATCGTCATCACCGAACACTGAGACTGAATACTGGGACTGATCACTTACCTCTAAAACCAGCTTCCTTTATATAAAATACCCTACAGTATATCACATTCACTTTTTGATTTTCAAGGATCCTAACCATCTTAGATTTCTCATTATCAATAAACCTCCTCATGCTGAAGAAATTCATTCCTATCGCTGCGCTTGTGCTCGGTGCTTTTCAAACTTTTGCTCAAGCTCCTAAGCAACCCAATATTGTTTTTATCCTCGTCGATGACTTGGGTTACCATGATTTGAGTGTGACAGGAAGTAGCTTTTACGAGACTCCACACATCGATCAACTGGCAAATCGTTCCTTTCAGTTTTCCCAGGGATATTCTGCTTCGCCTGTATGTAGTCCGGCACGTGCGAGTCTGATGACTGGGTTGACGCCCGCAACGCACGGAGTAACAGATTGGATAGGTGCGGGATATGGAGAGGCTTGGAGGAAAGCGGGACGACATACCAAGCTTTTGCCTCCGAATTATGAGCATACATTAAAAGCATCCTATTTGACTCTGCCGGAGGCTCTGAGAGATTCTGGATACGACACCTTTTTCGCAGGAAAATGGCATCTAGGAGGTGAAGGCTCTTATCCTGAAGATCATGGATTTGATATCAATGTGGGTGGCTATTCTGCGGGTAGTCCTATGGGTGGATATTTTGCGCCTTACGATAATCCAAAGATGGAACAAGGTCCAGATGGTGAAAACTTAAGCATGCGCCTAGCAAATGAAACGGCTAAGTTTATCTCCCAAAAACACGAAAAGCCATTCTTTGCTATGCTGTCATTTTACGCAGTGCATGGACCTATTCAGACAACGGAGGAAAAATGGGCTAAATACAGAACGAAAGCTGAAAAGTTGGGGATCGCAGATCATGGTTTCGAAATGGAGAGAAGGTTACCTATCAGGCAGCATCAGGACAATCCGGTATATGCCGGACTTGTAGAGGCTATGGATGATGCAGTAGGAGTGGTGACGGCAGCTTTGGCCAAGGCTGGTTTGGATGAGAATACCATTATCGTATTTACTTCAGATCACGGTGGAGTGGCCTCTGGAGATGCTTTCTCTACGTCAAATTTACCTCTGAGAGGTGGTAAAGGTTACCAGTGGGAAGGTGGACTTCGTGTTCCTTATTTTATCAAAGTTCCTGGGCAAAAAGAATTGATTAGCCTGAATGTACCTGCGAGTGGGATAGATTTTTATCCTACCCTGTTGGAATTGGCTGGACTGGAGATGCCTAAAGGTATAGAGATGGAGGGAGTAAGTTTGGCTCCAGCGATGAAGAACAAGAAACTCGCAGATCGCTCGCTATACTGGCATTATCCTCACTATGGTAATCAGGGTGGGGACCCTAGTTCCATTGTTCGTGAGGGGGATTGGAAATTGATCTACTACTGGGAGGATGAAAGCGTAGAGCTTTATAACCTCGCGACTGACCCGGGTGAGCAGACTAATCTGGCTTTTAGCAATCCTAGAGAGAGTAAAAGATTGACGACTAAATTGATGAAATGGCTGTCAGAAACTGATGCCAATAAGCCGACCATGGATCCAGAGTATAACGAGGCGCTACATCAGGAAGTGTTGGAAAAATTCAAAACGGTAAGAAGACAAGCTGTGGAAGACGAGCGTCTAAAAATGCTAAACCCAGCCTATGTCCCTAATGCTGACTGGTGGGGAAGCAAGGTAACCAAGGATTAGTTGGAGGTGAAAAGTGAGAGGTAAGGCTGTAAGTGGTGAAATGTGAGATGTTAGAAGTGAAAGTTTTAGTAGGTAGTTTAGTAGACCATAACAAGTTTAAAATCTGAATCAGTGAAGAAATATATCATTGTGAGTTTGCTGTTGTTGGCAGGAGTAAAGAGCTCTTTTGGACAGCATAAAACTCAGCTACCGAGCAAGCCAAATGTGGTTCTGATCAACGTGGATGACTTGGGTTGGACGGATCTGGGCTTTATGGGTTCTGAGTATTACGAAACTCCAAACTTGGACAAACTCAGCACAGAAAGTAAGGTTTTCATGCATGCTTACGCTTCGGCTTCCAATTGTGCTCCGAGCCGCGCATCGATGATCACTGGGCGCTATCCTATGACTCACGGTATTTACACCGTAGACCCTGCAGACCGTGGAGATAAGCGGACTAGACAGTTGATGGCTTCTGCGAATGCAAAATCCATTCAGGACAGCCAATATACACTAGGTAAGTTTTTCAAAGATAATGGATACCGTACTGGTGTTTTTGGTAAATGGCACATCTCAGATGATCCGGCTATTCATGGATTTGATGTGAACATAGGAGGGAACCATAGCGGAAATCCTGGGAAAGACGGCTATTTCAGTCCCTACAATATCAATCTGAAAGCGAAGACAGCCGGAGAATACCTAACCGACCGATTGACGGATGAAGCAATTGATTTTGTGAAATCAAGTGTAGGAAGGCCATTTTTCCTCTATCTGCCTTTTTATACCGTCCATTCTCCTTTGCAAGGCAAGGCTGATTTGGTAGAAAAATATAAGAATAAGGAAGGAGGAAAAGGTCAAAATAATCCGGTCTATGCCGCCATGATCGAAAGTATGGATCAGAACGTAGGAAGGCTTTTAGCGGTGCTTGACAATCTTAATCTGGCCGATGACACCATGATCATCTTTACATCAGATAATGGCGGTATACGCGCCACTAGCTATCAGGATCCGCTTAGGGCTGGTAAGGGGAGCTATTATGAAGGCGGGATTAGAGTCCCCCTACTTGTCAAGTGGCAAAATCAGGTAAAAGCTGGAGTTGAAAATATAGCGGTGACTCAGATGGATTTTTATCCTACGTTCAAAGAATTGATAGCTTCAAGTGCGGATGTGAAACTGGATGGAGTAAGCTTTTTACCGGTGTTATTGGATAAAAAAAGTAAAGCAAGAGACTTGTTCTGGCATTTCCCGATATACTTGGAAGCTTATAATCCTAAGGAGGATGGATCGAGAGATCCACTTTTCCGGACGCGCCCAGGTTCTGTAATACTTTCTGGAAAATGGAAATTGCATCAGTATTTTGAAGATGGAGGATTGGAATTATATGATTTAGAAAACGATCCTTCTGAATCTATAAATATGGCTGTTTCTAATCCCAATAAAACAGCTGAACTACTGAAAAAACTAGAGGCTTGGAGATCTAAGTTTGGAGCGCCTATTCCTACGATTAAAAACCCGGATTACGACGCTGCCTATGAAAAGGAGGCGATTGAAAAAACAACGGGCTTGTTATGAGTGGTAAGAGGTAAAACGTGCAATGTAAGTTGTAAAATTTGTATGTGGTAAATGGTGAGAAGTTAAACGTAGTAAGTAGGAAATAATGCACCAAGCAAAAAAAAGCCATCTGCGAAGATGGCTTTTTTTTGTTCCTAGGATATTTAGATTACTGATTCGAAGTACTTGATTGTTTTCTCCAATCCTTCCCTCAGTTGTATTTTAGGCTCCCAGTCCAATTCCTTTTTTGCAAGATCGATTACAGGTCTTCTCTGCATAGGATCATCCTGAGGCAAAGGCATAAAAATCATTTTACTCTTGCTATTGATCAATTCGATGATTTGCTGAGCTAATTCCAGCATGGTGAATTCTCCTGGGTTCCCGATATTCACAGGGCCAGTAAATCCATCACGACTATTCATCAGTCTGTACATTCCTTCGATATTGTCGTCCACGTAGCAGAAAGAGCGGGTTTGCATACCATCTCCATACATGGTGATGTCTTTTCCTTGTAGTGCCTGAACGATAAAATTACTCACTACACGACCATCATTTGGATGCATTCTTGGGCCATAGGTATTGAAAATACGCATGACTTTGATCGCTACTTTATGTTGGCGATAGTAATCGAAAAACAACGTTTCTGCACATCTTTTACCTTCATCGTAGCAAGCTCTAGGGCCAAGTGTATTTACACTTCCTTTGTAGCTTTCTGGCTGTGGGTGAACTTCAGGATCTCCGTAGATTTCTGAAGTACTAGCCTGAAGGATTTTGATTTTCAAACGCTTAGCAAGACCCAACATGTTCATCGCGCCGATTACAGAGGTTTTAGTCGTCTGTACCGGATCAAACTGGTAATGAACAGGGGAGGCTGGACAAGCTAAATTATAGATTTCATCTACTTCCACATACAGTGGATGTGTAACATCATGACGAAGTAATTCGAAATTCTTGTTGTCTAAGAGATGGTGAATGTTTCTTCTATTGCCCGTGAAAAAATTATCAACGCAAAGCACTTCATTTCCTTCAGAAAGAAGGCGATCACAAAGATGGCTGCCAAGAAATCCGCCACCACCACTTACTAAAACTCGTTTCATTCGGTAATTACAAAAGGTTCAAAAACACTTGTGGCCAAAAATAAGCAAATGTTCTTTAAAATAAAGGAAGTAATTAGGTAAAGCTTGATATCTGTAAAAGCTACACTAAATTTTTAATGATTTTGGCTGGGTTTCCTCCGATCACTACATCAGCGGGGAAACCCTTGGTCACTACAGCTCCAGCAGCTATGACAGTTCTGTCTCCGATGCTTACTCCTGGACAAATCACTGCTGATCCACCTATCCATACATCGTTTCCTATCGTGATTGGTTTGCCGTATTCCCACATTTTACCTCTTTTGACAGAATCAAGTGGGTGAGTAGCAGGATAAAACTGAACGTTTGGAGCTACAAATACACGGTCACCAAGAGTGACTTTGCATACATCAAGAACTACACAATTGAAGTTGAAGAATACATCATCTCCAACTTCAATGTTTGTTCCGTAGTCGCAGTAAAAAGGAGGTTCTACCCAGAAATTTTTACCGGCTTTTCCAACTATTTTTCTGATCAGAGAAATTCTCAACTCGGTATCTTCAGGATCTGAATCATTGAAGGTTTTTACCAGTTTTCGAGCTTTCAGACGTTCTGCTACCAATTCCGGATCACCGGCTTGGTAGAGTTCTCCTGCTAGCATTTTCTCCTTTTCAGTCATTTCCCGTGTTTATAATTTGATTTTATTTGGCCACTCCGATTACTCAGGATAGGCTTAGGAATCTCGCATGGTGGATAATTAACTCTCTGGGTGAAGCTTTCTACTTACTCTATTTCTTTTGGCTGTATAGCAATCCTGCTTCCACGCCGCGTATTTCCGCAAGGCCTTTTAATCTACCGATAGCAGAGTAGCCTGGGTTAGTTTTTTTGTTCAAATCATCCAACATCAAATGACCATGATCGGGTCGCATTGGAAGGCTTTTGCCTCGCTTCTGCTGCACTTGAATGATTGCATCAATCACTGCTACCATAGGCACATTTCCTTCCAAGTGATTGTCTTCAAAGAAGTTTCCTGCTTCGTCTCTTTTGGTGCTGCGCAAATGTATGAAGTGAATATTATCACCAAATTCCTCGACCATAGCTGGAAGATCATTGTCCGCACGTACTCCAAAAGAACCCGTACAGAAAGTTAAACCATTGTATGGACTCGGCTGATCTCTCAATATTCTTCTCGCATCTTCGGCGGTACTCATTATTCTAGCTAAACCAAAAAGCGGGAATGGTGGATCGTCTGGGTGAATTGCCATCGAAACTCCATTTTCCTCCGCAACTGGCACGATAGCGTCCAGAAATAACCTTAAGTGATCAGCTAGTTTAGCAGCGTCAATTCCATCGTAGGTAGCGAGCATGGCTTTGAATTCTTCCAAAGTATATCCGATCTCTGAACCAGGAAGCCCTTTCAGCATATTGTCGAAGATCATTTGACGTTTGGCAGGACTGAGCGCTTCGTAGTACGTCTTTACTTCAGCATATTCTTCTGGAGAATATTCAGCTTTTGCTTCCTCTCTTTCTAGAATAAAAAGATCAAATGCCTGAACAGCTTTTTTCTCGTAAAGTAGGGCTTTCACACCGTTTGGAAGCTCATACTCCAGGTCGGTTCTAGTCCAATCTAGAATAGGCATGAAATTGTAGCATACAGTAAAAATTCCTTCTGCAGCAAGATTACGGATGGTTTCTTTATAGTTCTCAATTACCTGTAGGTAATTTCCAGAGCGTGTTTTGATGACTTCGTGTACTGGTACTGATTCCACTACAGACCAAGTCAGTCCAGCAGCTTCGATGATATTTTTACGTTCTTTAATTTCTTCTCGTGACCATGTTTCTCCATTGGGAATATGGTGCAGGGCTGTTACGATGCCGGTTGCTCCTGCCTGAAGAATATCTCTGAGACTTACAGGGTCATTTGGTCCATACCAACGCATGGTTTGCTCCATTTTATAGGTCATATTACTGTGGGGTTAATGGTCAATTTTCAAATTCAAAGTTCAATTTTCAAGTTCTGTTATATTCGAAATAGGAAATTCGAAATTAACAATAATTACACGCCTGAATAGGCTCCAAAGCCTCCATCTACAGCAACGATAGTTCCGGTCACGAATGCTGAAGCGTCTGCACATAACCAATGCAAGGTTCCCAGCAAATCTTCAGGTTTGCCAAATCTAGCCATAGGAGTATGGTTGATGATTTGATTTCCCCTGCCTGTCAGACTTCCATCTGCTTCAGTGAGTAAAGCTCTGTTTTGCTCGGTAAGGAAAAAACCTGGAGCAAGTGCGTTCACACGGAATTCAGCCCCGTGTTTTGTACAAAGTTCAACTGCTAGGAATTTAGTGAAATTATCGATAGCTGCTTTAGCCGACGCATATCCCAATACTCTTGTCATAGGTCGGGAAGCTGCCATGGAACTGATGTTCAATATATTTCCCTTGCCTTTATTCAGCATAAGAGGAAGTAAGATTTGACTTGGGATAGCTGTGCCCAAGTAATTCAAATCCATTACTTTACGTAGAGAATCTAAATCAAGATCTGAGATCGTCTGATCAGGTCTGATAACCGCGCCAGGCATATTTCCACCTGCAGCATTGATCAGCGTATCTATGTAGACGTGCTCATCAGCGATCTGATTGGCTACTTTTTGCACACTATCAGCATCGGTGACATCACATATATAACCAGATGCTTTACCTCCTGTGGCTTGAATCTCATTTACCAATTCTTCAACTTTTGCAGGAGTTCTACCAAGAATAAAAACTTCAGCTCCCTCTTTGGCTAAGTAAAGGCTCATGGATTTCCCTAAAACTCCGGTGGCTCCTGAAAAGGCAATTTTTTTCCCTGTAAGAGAGAATAATGAATTACTCATAATTAAACTTTTATGTTTTTTGGACTAAAGTCGAAATATTGTTTTGCGTTGTTGTAGCAGATATCAGAGATGATACCACCTAGCCATTTCTCATCCCATGGAAGTTCTCCGTTAGCCACGTCCTGTCCAAACAGGTTACAAAGAATTCGTCTGAAGTATTCGTGACGAGGGAATGAAAGGAAGCTACGTGAATCTGTAAGCATGCCTATGAAGCAACTCACCAAGCCCATGTTAGAAAGTGCATTGAGCTGTTTTTCCATTCCATCTTTTTGATCTAGGTACCACCAGCCGGATCCGAATTGTATTTTTCCTTTGATCGAGCCGTCATTGAAGTTGCCTATCATGGTGGCGAAAATCTCATTGTCGCCAGGATTGTTATTGTAGATGGCCGTTTTAGCAAGCTGGTCATCCAAATTTAATTCATTGAAAAAGGCTCCCATGGCTTTTGCCTGAGAAAAGTCTCCAATAGAATCAAATCCTGTATCAGGGCCCAAAATGCGGAGTGAACGCTCATTTGTATTTCGTAGGGCTCCCAGGTGAAATTGCTGCACCCAGCCTTTGGCGTGATATATTTTGCAAAGTGCTAGGAGAGTAGTGTATTTGAAGAAATTAACTTCCTGTGTGGAGAGTACTTTTCCTGTCTTTACTTGATTGAAAATGGAGTCAATAGAATAGTCATTTTCGTTAAAGAAGTACAATTGCTCCAAGCCGTGATCAGATAGTCTACATCCTCTTTCATGGAAGTAATCTATACGGTTGCTGAGGGCTTCTACTAATTTCTCGAAGGAGTTGATTTCTATGCCAGTGGTTCCACCAAGCTGATTGAGATAATTTATATAGAACGTAGGGTTCTCTACTCCATATGCTTTATCAGGTCTGAAAGCAGGATACATACCCAACTCACTATCTTTTTTGTGAAAGGCAACATGCTGATCCAATGAATCGATAGGGTCATCAGTAGAGCATACCACTTCCACCTTCATTTGCTTCAAAAGACCCAGAGTGGAGAAGGAGTCTTGTTTTAGAAGTGAATTGCAATGCTGATAAGCTTCCGAAGCATTAGCTTCAGATAGCAATTCGTCGAATCCAAAATATCTTTTTAGCTCTAAATGTGTCCAATGATAAAGTGGGTTTCTGAGTGTGAAAGGCACTGTTTTAGCCCAGCTAGTGAATTTCTCAGCGTCAGATGCATCTCCAGTGATAAATTTCTCATTTATCCCAAAGGTTCGCATAGCTCTCCACTTGTAATGATCGCCCGCTAACCAAACTTTTGAAATATTCTCAAAGCTTTTATTTGCATTTATTTCAGCAGGAGGCAGGTGATTGTGATAATCTATTATTGGTAAGTCCTTGGCGTATTGATGATATAGAGTTTTTGCATATTCGTTCTGCAAAAGAAAATCATCGGATAAAAAGGATGCTTTTGTACTGGAATAAGGCATAGGTTGGATGGGCTAAAATGATAAATCTTCTATTCAATCTTAAAAATACCTCGAAACAACTGGTTTTTTGGAAGAAAATGCGGAAACGATTTCGAATTTTTATAAGTGGGATAACTCTTATTCAGGCAATGGTTTGTACTTTCATGACACAAATAAAACACAAACACTATGGCCGGAGGTATAAGTCTAAAGGAATTGGCCGCAGAATTAAAGCTTGCGCCGTCTACTGTTTCAAGAGCACTGAATGACAGTTACGAAATCAGTGATGCTACTAAAAAGAAGGTCATCAGCATGGCCGAAAAGCTAAACTATCACGCAAACCCTTTTGCAAGGAGTTTGAGAGAGAATAAGAGCAAAACCATCGCTGTCATCATCCCTGAGCGGATTAATAGTTTTTTTGCCCAGGTCATGGATGGTATAGAGGATATAGCCCAAGAGCAAGGATATCATCTATTGGTTTACAACACGCACGAGGACGTAGAAAAGGAAAAGAAGATCGTGAATTTGTTATTGAATGGTAGAGCTGATGCAATTGTAATGTCAGTTTCCAGTCAAACAAGTGATATTTCGCATCTGAAAAAATTGCACGATCGAGGATTGCCTATCATTTTCTTTGATAGAATCTGTAATGATATCCCTACAACTAAGTTCATCACGAATGATTATGAAATAGCTTTTGATGCTACCAAACATCTAATACAGCAGGGCTGCAAAAAGATCGCGTTCCTTATGCTGAGCAAAGACTTATCAATTACCAAGGAAAGACAACGTGGATACTTGGATGCACTGAAAGATGAAGGCATGGAAATGAATCCAGCTTTTGATTTTTATTGCAGTCATGTAGAAGAGACCAATGTGCAGTTGATCCATGAAATGCTCACTTCACCAAGCAAGCCAGATGGGATTTTGGCTTCAGTAGAGAAGCTTGGGTTTGCTACCTATCATGCTATTAAGAATACTAAAATTAGAATCCCGGAAGATCTGAAGTTGATTAGTTTTTCGAATGCTTCCATTGCAGGGATTTTAAGTCCGTCAATGACTACGATTACCCAGCCAGCGCTGACTATTGGTCACGAATGTGCCAAATTGTTAATCAAAAAATTGAACAAGCCAAAGCATTACGATTTGGTTGATCAGGTGGTTACTATCCCTTCTGTTATTACTGTGAGAGAATCAACTTTTTCAGAATAGGAAAGAAGTACACAACCCTTTTAAACAAAAAAAATGCGCTTTTCAGCGCATTTTTTTTGTTTCTATCTCTAAAAGGCCTGAATTATTTGGCAAAGAGGGGAGAAGATAGGTGGGGTTAAATTATTCATTTTCAGCTAGTTTTTTTTCTATTGATTAGTAGAAAGTACTTTCAGAAGAGCAAAGGCACAAAAAAGAGGTCAGTTTATAAAACTGACCTCAATTTGTTGTTTTTCCTTGACTGAGTAACGACTAAGAATCACCACAGAGTACAAGGTGTGAACCTTATTTATTCTCCCGCATCTATAGTTGTAAGCGGTGGGATATTGTTTTCAGAACCGTAGTAACCTTCATTTTGATTTAGGTGACCTTTGGTATTTGAATTAATGGCTCCTTGAGGAATAGGCCATAATACGTGATAAGGACTCATAGTATAGGTGTCACCATGTCTGGTAAATACACCTTTGTTATAGTAATCTGTCTTTTCCATAATTCTATCGTAGTAGAAATTATTCTGAGAGAAGTCAGCTTCGTTATAGCTTTTGCCATTGTAGGCAGTTTTACCTGTCATTGCGAAGATTCTTGCCATTCTAGTCAGCTCAGTTTTTCTTGGCTCCTCATAGTATAGCTCTCTCGCTCTTTCGTCCAAGATAGTACCGATGTTGATTTGAGACGCATCGTAAGATCCTGCACCAGCTCTGTTTCTTACAGCATTGATGTCTGCAGCAGCTCCAGCAAGGTCACCCATCCAGAATTTAGCTTCAGCTCTTAGCAAGTAAGATTCAGCCAATCTGAAAATGTACCAATCAGTTTCTCCACCTTGAGGCTGAGTACGCTTTGGATCTGGAACATACAATTTGTAGTGTGGCCATGAGAACCAGCTTCTGATTGTATCTACTACTAAAACTACTCCATCATCATTCCTGAATTCAAGATTTTTACCATAGTACGTGTCTTTTCCGTTGATGCTTGGATTATTATATACCAAGTCAGTCATGTTCATCCAATTACCTGGAGCATGTCTCAAGTCATTTTCATCATCCCATATCATACTTTGGTGATACCATGTACCTCTAAGTCTGCCGATTCCGCGACCAATTTCAGTTACCTGATCAATAGCTATGTCTGATTTGTCCGAAGTACCTTTGTTTCCAGCCGGAGTATTGATGTTTGATCCCCAGAAAGGGACCGCATTTCTCATTGTGATAATACCTCCTGAGCTTCCATCAGTATCGATTCTATCCATTACCAGTAGAATTGATTCTGTGTTAGAAATAGGAGACTTGTTTTCAGGTCTGTGAAGATCCCATACCACATTTTTAGTAGGGTCGCCTTTATCTACTCCGAATCTTTGTGTCATTAGAGCATAAGGACCTGCATCAATCAATCTATTGGCTACATCAAGTGCATCCTGAAATTCGCCAAGAGCAAGATTGACTTTGATTAATAGATGTTGAAGTGCTCCCTTAGGAACTCTACCTCTATCCATTTGAACAGGGATCCACTCTTCTCCCCACTCAAGATCTTCTTTCATTTTTTTAAGAATGACTGTTCGATCTGTTGAATAAAAATCTAGCTTAGGGGTTGTAATTTCATCCAGAATTAATGGGATATCACCGAATTGCTGAGTTAGTCTATAATAACGTAATGACCTGTGGAAGTAGGCTGTAGCAAGAAGATGGTTCCTCTCTGCTTCAGATTCATAATTCTGAGGTTCATCAATTCTTGAAACAACCGTATTTGCGTATTTTATTCCTTTGTAACCTTCGTACCAATACCATCCTATTCTGTTGGTGTTAGTAGAGTTTAAGTTTGCATCAGGAGTAATGAGCAAATTCATATCCTGTGCAGGACCAGACTTATCTGTAGTACCTTCTATAGCTACTTCAGAGAAAATATGCTCTGTAAGGATAGGAGATCCATCACCAGTATATTCATGGCGCATGTTTCTTTCACAGGCCACTAGTGCTGCCCATAATCCACTTGCGTCGTTGTAGGTGTTTTCAGGAGAGTAGAAAGATAGAGGCTTTGGCTCTAGCCAATCTTCATTACATCCGGAAGTGACTGCTATAATTAATCCTGTTAAAAGGATTTTTATCGAGTTTGTTTTACTTCTTATATTCATTTTGATATTTTTTTAGCTTACAGAGTGACATCAATTCCAAGGGTGAAATATCTTGGGATAGGCCCGGAATTTTCTGGATCCCAGAAGTCCCACTCTGGAGCAAAGAATCCTACATTTCTGATGTTTCCGTATACTCGTAGATTTGTGATTTTAGCTTTCTCTATTATTTGCTTAGGGAAATTGTAACCCATAGAGATATTTTCTAGACGTATAAAAGATTTCTTACGGTAGATGCTATAACCACCTGCACTACCCTCACTAGAGTTAAGTCTTGCCCACTCATTGTTCGGATTTTCTTCTGTCCAGTAAGGAGTTACATAAGAGCTAGTTCTATCCAAGAAGCCATCTCTGTTTTTCATTTGATTAAATGAACCTTCATGTCCCCAATACGAGTACATCATGAAAGAAACATCTAGGTTTTTGAAGAGTGTAAACTCATTTCTCAAACTCCAACGGAAGCGTGGCTCTGTATAACCTTGGAATTGTCTATCTGCGTTTGTGAATTTACCATCACCATCTACATCAACGACTTTAAAATCACCTGGCTTTACACCATATTCTGCAGCAGCTTCTGCTTCATCTGATTGCCAAATTCCATCTGTTTTGTAATTCCAGATCTGATCGATAGCATGACCGATGAACCATCCATTACTTGGATCGTCTAGCTCTACGCCATTTTCGTCCAAATCACCATATAAGCTAACTATCTCATTTCTGTTTAATTGAAAATTAGCCGTGGTTCTCCATGTCAAATTCTTTGTTTCAAAATTGGTTGAATTCAAAGTAAGCTCGAAACCCTTGTTGTCAACTTGTCCTAAGTTGTCCCATACATAGTTGAACCCAAGGAAATCAGGTAAACTTCTTTGTACAAGCAAATCTGTAGTAGCCATTTTGTACATCTCAATAGTACCTGTTAATCTGGTTTTGAGTATAGAGAAATCAATACCTAAGTTGAAAGATTCTGTTCTTTCCCACTGAAGATTACTGTTCTGCATTCTGTTTACATAAAGCTGATTGACTAGGTAAAGCTCACCACTTGGTCTTTGGTAAAAGTATTTTCCTGTATTCAAATCAGAAAGTGCTACGTATCTACCGATATCTCTGTTACCATTACTTCCCCATGAGAATCTCATTTTACCGAAGTCTAACCAATCAATATTGACAAAGTTTTCATCAGAGAAAACCCATCCAACTGCAGCAGAATAGAATAATGCTCTAGGATTGCTCTGACCAAATGCGGAGTAACCATCTCTTCTTAGTGAAACAGTGGTAGAATATTTACCATCGTAAGAATAGATCAAACGACCCATTAGTGCATCACCTGTGCTGTATTCGTCATTACTAGAGATAATTGGGTTGATACCACCACCAATGTTGTGATAACCCAAACGATCATGAGGCTCAAAACCGTTGTTCGTCATGGTATTATCCCATGATTGGAATTTCTCTGCATTCACCAAGAAAGTGGCATTGAAATCATGCTTTTCAGCAAAAGTTTTCTGCCAAGTCAAGATATTATCAATTTGCCAGTAGTATTCTTTGCGTTGTCTTCTTGATGCTATTCCTCCTGATGCACCCCACACTTCGTGCTCAGCAGATTGATGATTGAAGTATTCGTAGTACTCAAATCTCGGAGTGAAATTGGTTCTGAAATTGAAACCAAAAGGAAGCTTAATAGCAGCAAAAAGAGTAGAGTTGATATTTACGTCTCTATCAGTTCTGTCTATGTATGTTCTGTCATAGAAAGGATGTGTTCCTCCACTCTGCTCATCATTTGGTCTCCATTTGTAAGTGCCATCTTCGTTATACTCAGAACCCCATGGAGATAATGTTCTATATAGTCCAGAACTTACAGGGACTTTACTTTGGTCTTGTGTTGCGAACTGAACATTCATACCTACAGTAAGCCATTTGTTGACTTTGCCTTCAAGGTTGATTCTGGTACGGATAGTCTCATACTCATCACCGATGATGATACCTTCATTGTTTAGGTAACCTACAGACCAATAATAATTGATGTTATCAGTTCTTCCGGAAAGACTTACAGTATAATCTTGTCTGAATCCAGTCTGAAAGATCTTATCTCTCCAGTCAACAGAATTTCCAGCTAGGTAGTTTTTGATTTCTTCAGGCTGCATGTTTAGTCTTTGAAGCCAAACAGTAACAGGATCTCCTGATGATCCATCATATGCCATCCAATCTTCTAGAGACACATCACTTGGTAGTTTTCTCGGGTCAGAGAATTCATAAGGATCGTAACCACCAGCATTGATACTTTTAAAGACATCTTCTCTCCAGCTAATAAATTCGTCTGGACCATAAACGTCAGGATAAGTAGCCATTGTAGCTAGACCTGCATTTGCATTGAATTTAATAATTGATTTACCTACGGTTCCTTTTTTAGTAGTAATAAGTATTACTCCGTTGGCAGCCTTTGCTCCAAATACTGCTGCAGCACTGGCATCTTTCAATACTTCTAAGTTTTCGATATCATTCGGATTGATATCTGCTAGCTCACCATAGTAAATTGCTCCATCTAACACTAATAAAGGAGAGTTTCCTGCATTAAGAGAAGTCTGACCCCTTACTTGAAGTGATCCACCACCTTTTGCAGAAGTACTGATTCCTACATTAAGACCAGCAGCGTTACCTCTTAGGATATCCTGAACTGAGTTTGGATTCTCATTTTCCAGTTTGCTTGGATTCACAGAAGAAACGGCACCAGTGATATCACGCTTTTTAGCAGTACCATATCCGATCACGACTACTTCTTCAAGGTCGGAAGCATTAGGATTCATTGTTAGGTCAATTACAGATTGATTGCCTACTTCTATTTCTAGAGGATCGTATCCGATAAAAGAGAAAACTAGCGTGCTAGTTCTAGGCGCTGAGATGGAGTATTTTCCATCTAGATCTGTAGTTGTCCCTGTAGTAGTTCCTTTTAACAGGATTGTTACCCCAGGGAGAGGCATGTCTGTTTCATCGAGAACAGTTCCTGTAATTTGTACTTCCTGTGCATACGCCACTGTGACGCTTATGCATAGCAGGAATACAATAAACCAGAGGTTTTTGTAAAATTTGTACCGCATAAGTTGGGGGTTATTTGTTAATGAATAAGTTGACTTAGGTGTCAATTAGTCTTAATTAAGAATAATTAACATTCCAATATATAAGTAAATAGACCTTCTGGCCTAATTCATCTAGTAATAATCCGCGCAATCGATTTCGGGGCTTGTAGTGCGGTTTTTTAGTTTTATCCGCTAATAAAAATAGATTTGTATTGTTCCTTTTGTATAGTAGTCACGTGTATTTATGGACTAGAAAAGTATAGGTAATAGTACTTTTAGATGTTATATATCTGTTTCTAATTTATCGTTTAGTAGGAGTGTACAGAATAAAAAAGAGCTGCTTCGAATTTCGAAGCAGCTCTTGAAGTATTATATTTTGTATATCCGTAAATAACTTAATATCCTGGATTTTGAGGGAAGGCACTTGCGTTTCCTTCAGCACGGTCAATTTGGTTTTGAGGAATTGGTCTCAAAACATGGAATGCCTGAATGTTTGGAGCTCCTTGTGGATTGTAAGCTTTCACTCGCTCTACAAGTATTCCCCATCTTTTAAGATCCAACCATCTAGTTTGCTCACCAATAAGTTCTCTAGCTCTTTCTTCTGTAATGAAGTCGAAAGTCAGTTGAGATTCAGAGATTTCCATAGCAGCTTGTTTTCCTGGGAAAGCGGCTCTTCTTCTCACTGTATTAATGTTCTTCGTAGCTAAGTCAATTTTACCTTGTCTAAACTGCGCCTCAGCAAGTAGGAGATAGGTGTCTGCAAGACGCATAGCAATGTAATCTCTACCACCTTCAAACTGTGTACGATCTGCACGTCCTGGATCCATTTGCTTTTTTAGGGCAGGGAATAACCTCTCAGTGTATAGTTCTGGAGTCAACACTTGATAAGGATACTTGGCTCTTTCTGCCGAAGACATATTGTATCCTGGAAGCCAAATAGTAGTGTCTCCAGCTGCAAATGTTACTGAAGCTTTAGATTTATCGAATGTTGTATTGTACGTACCTGGCTTATTGGACAAGAAATTGTCACGGTATGTTTTCTTATACCTAGAGTCATTTACTCTCTCACCAAAAATTGTGTTCAAAGTATAGTCAGTGGACTTGAAACGTTTGAATGGTCGACCATTCTCAGTGTCTCTTTGCATTCCCGGCTGTACGTCATATTCCATCAAGAAGAAAACGTGTGAATTGTTACCGCCTCCATTTGTCAATGGATCATAGGTGTACTGAGTAGACCAGATCACCTCATCGTTGATTTCATTTCCGAAAGCATGCACATTCGCAAAATCATCAAGAAGTTTGAATCCGTAATTAGAGATGACACTCTGCAATAGCGTTTCAGCTTTAGAATAATCTGAAGCTTCTCCAGCTTCGGAAGTAGCTTTAGTAAGGTATACTCTACCCAATAAGTGCTCTGCAGCTGGGCGAGTAGCTCTACCATAATCTGACGATTTTGCTTTGGCTTCTAGGTTTGGAATAGCTTCTTGCAGATCCTTAATTATAGCAGCATAAATTGTTGCTACAGAGGAACGCGTAACTTCCTTAGTAGGAGCTGTGGTCTCACTAAGCTGTAAGTCCAATGCTCCAAAAAGCTGTACCATAATGAAATAATGGTGAGCTCGGATGAACTTAGCTTCTGAAACGCGTTGCGCTATCAGGTCTTGAGAGATCCCTGTAAGATTCACAGATCTGTCAATAACTGCATTACAGGTATTTATACCAGCATAGAAACCATCCCATAACTCACGTACATGACCATTTTGAGAATCAAACTGATTGGTATAGGTATTCATGAATTTCCATGAACCATCCGCGCCATTGGTAAAGATGTCCGTACCGAAAGATGTGAAGTTATTTCCACGCTCTGTTCCATACCATAAACGCATGCTGCTGTAAGCTGCGTTTATGCCGTCATTCATGCCTTTAGGCGTGTTCAAGTAATCATTGCCTATGCGGGCAACAACATCCTCTTCCAGAAATCCATCGCAGGAAACTGCCGCTGAAAGTCCAAGGATTAGGGCAGTAGACTTTGCCCAATATTTTATATTTATAGCTAATTTTTTCATTGTTGATTAGAATTTAGCATTTATACCAAATGTGAAAGAAGTGATAGCAGGGGATACGTTCGCATTTACTGCGCCCGCGCCTATGCCTTGCTCACCATCCAAATAAACTTCTGGATCAATACCTTTATGCTCAGAACGGTAGTTTGCAAAAATGAACGGCTGCTGAATACTTGTGTAAATTCTCAAGTTTGTCATTCCGATTTTCTTCGCAGCTTCTGGGCTGAAATTGTATCCAAAGTTGATGTTTCTCACCTTGATGAAAGATCCATCAAAGTACTCCATAGAGCTAGCATATTTTGCGCTTTCCTGGTTTACGTTTGGTCTAGGATATGCATTGGTAGGATTGTCTGGAGTCCAATAATCAATATCCAAGTTGTTATAACGTCCAGCTAAGGAGTTGTTACTTGTGTGGAACTGAGATCTAAGCATGTAACCAAATCTTCCGTATAAGAAGAAGGATAAATCAAATCCTTTGTAGCTGAATCTGTTAGTGAAACCTAGAGCAAAATTAGGAACAGCTGATCCCAAGAATTGTCTGTCTTCAGAGTTGATTACTCCATCACCATTAAAATCTTCTATTTTGATCTCACCTGGCTTACTTCCAAAAGCTTTTGCCTCATCGATCTCAGATGTTTGCCAGATACCGATTTTCTTCAAATCATAGAAAATTGTCAAAGGCTGACCAATAAATCTACCTGCTGAAATATCATCACCATTTGGAAGAGAGATAATTTCCTCTGTGTTTTTAGTGAAGACGATGTCTGAGCTCCAGACGAAGCCACCTTTCTCAACGTTTAAAGTTGAAAGGGTAAGTTCAATACCTCTATTTTGAGTTTCGCCGATGTTAGTTGTGTATCCACCGAAACCAATAGAGTTTGGCAATGGCTGAGGTGCCAATAGATCACTTGTATTAGTGACGTAATACTCTAAGGAACCGAAAATTCTGCTTTTCCAAATAGCGAAATCAAGACCTAAGTTGAAGGTAGTGGATGTTTCCCACTTCAAATCAGGGTTACCGATTGTTCCTGGTCCGTATCCAAATGCAGCACTATTATCATAAGCGTAGCTAGTTCTACCTAGAAGTGCTTGAGTCTGATAAGGGTTGATCGCCTGATTACCAATAGAGCCATAAGAAGCTCTTAGCTTCAATTGATCTATCACAGAAGAGTTAGACATGAAGCTTTCAGAATGGATATTCCATCCAAGAGCAACAGAAGGGAAATAAGCGAATCGGTTGTTTGCACCAAATCTAGAACTACCATCAGCTCTCAAGGTAGCCGTTACTAGATACTTGTTTTTGTAGTCATAGTTCACTCTTCCCATGAAGGACATTAATGACCATTCCACCAAGTTAGTGTTAGCTCCTGTGATTTGTGAAGCATCTCCCAATCTGTGATAGAACTGGGATTCAGCTGGAATTCCTAGAACAGAGATAGAAGACTGCTCGTACTTATCTCGCTGAATGGACTGAAGTGCAGTTACATTCAGGTTGTGAACTTCATTAAATGTTTTAGAGTAATTCAGGATATTCTCAAGCGTGTAGTTGAACGTGAATTCATCGTTGACACTACCTGTAGCGGCACCACCACGTCTAGAGTTAGTCTGAGATCCAGTGAATCTACCGTTTCTGCTGATCGTGATATCTGGACCAAACACTAATCTATAACTAAGGCCTGGAAGAATGTCCCACTGAGCAAAAATACTGTTAAAAATTCTATAGTTTTTAGTTAGATCTTCTTGCGCTCCGTCTACTATTTCAGCAAATGGATTGGTTCTCAAACCGTCAGAAGTAGGAAGGAATATTATATTTCCGTCTTCATCATATGGTTTTCCAAGTGGATTCTCTGCTAATGCACCTCCAAGTGGATTGAAGTTTTCTCCATTTCGCTCACTGTAAGACACCAAAGTGGATGTGCCGAATTTGATGTTCTTAGTGATCTTATGATCAATGTTTGCTCTGAAAGTATAACGAGTGTAATCCTGATTGATAATTACACCTTCGTCTTTAAAGTAGTTAGAAGACACGAAGAAGGTTGTCTTGTCAGATCCTCCACTTACTCCTAACTGATAACTCTGAATAGATCCGGTTCTCATAAGGCCACCTGGATAATCAGTAGTTCTACCTTGAGCAATACCGTCTAATTCTATAGGCTCGAAAATAGTAGCATCTGCTTCTGGTGTAGCTGGACCAGCAGGATAGCCTTCACCAGCTCTACGAGATTCTCTTTTATACTCAGCAAACTCAGGCCCGTTGAATACATCAATTCTTCCCAGTTCTTTATTGATACCGTAATAAGCATCTAGAGAGACAATAGTTTTACCCACAGTACCTCTTTTGGTGGTGATCAAAACAACACCATTTGATCCTCTTGATCCGTAAATAGCTGTTGCCGAAGCATCTTTCAATACTTCCATAGAAGTAATATCCTGCGGGTTGATATCATCAATACCGCCTGCTAGTGGAATTCCATCCACTACGTATAGTGGCTCATTTGATGCGTTGAAAGATCTTCTACCTCTGATTCTTACCTGTGGTGAAGAACCTGGCTTAGATCCTGGCTGCGTCACATCGACACCAGCAGCACGACCTTGAAGTGCTTGTCTAGCATCCTTAATAGGTAATTCTTGAATTTCCTTTGCACCTACAGAAGAGATCGCTCCAGTAAGCTGACTCTTTTTCGCAGTTCCGTAACCTACAACTACTACTTCATCTAGATCAGATAGATCAGGAGAGAGGTTCACATCAAGGACGGTTTGGTTACCTACGATTTTTTCAATTGGATTGTATCCAATGAAAGAGAAAATTAGGGTTCCATTAGCCGGAACTGCAATGGAATACTTTCCATCCAAATCGGAAGTGGTTCCTTTTGTAGTCCCTTTGACTAGGATAGTTGCTCCAGGTAAGGCCATTCCTGATTCGTCATAGACCGTTCCTCTTACTTGAGCTTCCTGCGCCCAGCTGTACGAGACAGATAGCAACAGAAAGAGCACTACCCTCAGGTGAGTGTAAAATTTTGCTTGCATGGTAAAATGGGTTTGTTGTTAATAATAAGACTTATCAAAGCGTATTAAAGCCTGTTTTTTCTAAAAGAGACATATTGCCACGCTATGATGAAGTCAAGTTAACTTGTTTAAAGCCTATTTTCAAGAGGATAAGCGGTGGACTTACGCAATCGATTGCGTTCTTTTTTGCATTGTACTTTAACTTATCAGTTCCTAAAAAAATGTTTAGTGTGATAATATGTCTGATAAGCCGTATTACTGAGTGTTTTTGATGCTATTGCTTTTGTCCTTTCTGTCTAATATAAAAATAAAAAAAAACACCTGATCAGTTTATAGATCAGGTGTTTTTGAAATGAAGTCTATTATGATAAAGTTAAACTTTAGGTGGCTCCCAACCTTTTTCATAAGATCTGGTCCATAGGGCTGAAGCTGCTTTTGATCCTTGGATATGTCCGTTCTTCGGATCACATTTCAGTGTTTCTCCAGTTCTATAGCTGATGTTAGCCAAATGACAAAGTAGTGTACTAACAGCTCCTTCTTCAATATTAGAGTTTTGCTTTTCCAATCCTCGAACTGCATTGAAGAAGTTAACGATGTGAGTTGTACTCATATCGCCTCCACCACCAAGTGCCGTTCCGGCTTCATTACTTGATGACATGCTGTTTTTTACTTCTTTACCAGATCTGTCAAATTGCTTATAACCACCTCGATCTACATAAACAGATCCTTCTGTTCCGTAAATAATAGTTCCTCTGTCAGAACCATAAGTTTTGTAGCTGTTTCTACTCTTGCCATCCCATTGGATTACGGAACCGTTTCCGAACTTGAAAGTAGCATCCATGGTGTCATACATCGTCCAGCCATCTTCGGCAAAGTGTCTTTTGTCTGCGGTGACCTGTACTTCACTTGGATAGTCTACCTGAAGGGCCCAACGAGCTACATCTAGTTCGTGAGTAGCGTTGTTGCCAGTCTCGGCTGTGCCATATTCCCATCCGTACCAATGCCAGTTGTAATCCCAGGTGTCATGCGTATATGCTTTCCTCGGAGCTGGTCCTTGCCACATTTCCCAATCTAATCCAGTTGGTGCAGGGGCGGCCACTGGATTGGGAACAGCACCACGGTTATTACTGTAAAAAGCTTTAGCCATAAATGCCTTGCCTATTGCACCATTATGTATGGCAGAAATAATTTCACGGCTTTCAGGAGCAGAACGCTGCTGATTACCCATTTGAACTACTTTATTATATTTCTTCTGAAGTGCAATCAGTAATTCTCCTTCATGAGGATTGTGGGAGCAAGGCTTCTCTACATAAACGTTTTTGCCTCTCTCAAGAGAAAGCCAGGTTCCTGGTGCATGCCAGTGATCTGGCGTAGCGATGATCATGCAATCCACCTCTTTGTCATCCATCACTTTCATGACGTTTTGCTCCAATTTGGGTGCATAATCAATGTGCTTCGCAAAATTCTTTGCCGCCTTTGGCATTTGAGATTCCATGGCGTCACAGAGATACATAAGATTGACATTGCTGGATTTTAATCCGATTGGCTCATAATAGGCACCTAACCTTCTTCCTAATCCTGCAATTGCTACGTTCAATCGTTCATTTGCGCCTATAATACTACCATAAGATTTTGCCGAAAAAGCAGCAGAACCCAGTGCAGAGAAGCCTACAGTAGCAGCCGCAGATTTTTTGATAAAGTCTCTTCTGTTGTTCTTTTTCATGGTTTTTAGATTTATTTCAACTCTTTGATTTTGATGTTTTTGAAGCTTACTTCATCACCATGATCCTGAAGAAGGATATGTCCTGCTTCCGCCTCACCGAAATTATCCCATTTCGCATACTTGCTGATCGCTACTAGGTCACGGTAAGCTTGAGATCCTCTTTCGTATTCTACTACTTTCACACCATTAAGGTAATGAGCTACTTTATTGTCTGGAGTTACCACCACACGGCCTTTGTTCCACTCTCCAACTGGCTTAATGAATCTAGCATTTTTATCAGCTTTGATCAAATCATATAAAGAAGACATCGTACGGTTGCCATCTTTACCCATTTTAGCATCAGGGTGCTTATCATCATCCAATACCTGGTATTCCAAGCCAATTGCAGAACCTACATTTCCTTCTGACAAAGTCACAAAATACTTTACTCCAGAATTTGCTCCTTCTGTTAACCTGAATTCAAATGCCAGATCAAAGGCAGAATATTGATCTTTAGTTACGATATCACCAGCATTAGTAGACTCGCTACCATCTGTTGCAGCTATAGTCAATAGGCCATCATTTACAGACCAACCTGATTCTGGAAAAGTTTCTTTTTTCGCACCTCTCCATCCATCAGAATTTTGTCCGTTAAAAAGTAATTTCCATCCATTGCTTTTCTCATATTCTGTCAAAGAATTAAGGCTATTGTTAACTACAAAAATATCCTTGCTGAATGCTTTTGGTTCAAGATTTTCTGTTTGAATCCTAACATTCTTAAATGAAGTCTTTCTGCCAGCGTCTTCCGCTTTTTGAATTCCATGAACTTGTAATCCGATAAAACCAGTCTTGTCCATATCGTCAACTATGTAAGCTACTTCCTGACCATTTATCCAAGTTTTGATTTCATTGCCGATTGCTTCTATTCTGTAATGGTTAAATTCTCCCATCTTGAAAGCAGATTTTGCATCAGGATTTAGATCGAGTGGGTATAACCAACCTCTTCTTGCTTCATCATAAACTCCGCCAGACCATGCTCTTTCAGATGGATCAGCTTCGATTTGATAACCAAAAACCAACCCTTTGCCATCTCTCGCTGCAGGATCAAATTGGCCTCGGGTCATCACACCAGAATTACTGGACAGGTGTTCTATTTTAAGGTCAAGCTCAAGTATATAATCACCATAAGATTCTTCTGTGATAAGAAAAGTATTAGGGGATCCAGCTACTGAGGTTCCTTGGATTTCTCCATCGACAACTTCAAAAGTAGCAGTACCAGCTACTGGTTTCCATCCATTGAGGTCTTTGCCATTGAATAAATCAATCCATCCATCTTCAGTTTTCTGCTCTGCAGAACAACTGGCAAGAGTGAGGGAAGCGATTAAAACCGCGAATATATTACGGGTGTATTTCATAGTAATGAGGTATTATTGTTCAATATAAAAGTCAAGTTTTTGTACCATTGCAGCAAATTCAATAAGCTTAAGTTACGCAATCGTTTGCGAGTTTTATCTCGAAATAATGAGGAACAGCATTGCTGTAGGACATAGAGGAAAAGAAGGCATTGAAAATTTACCTTTTTATAATTGTCAGATGTTCGTACAGCTAACTCCAGTCGTTCGGGGAATCTCACTAGGAATATTCATTTCTCGCTATGACTTTTAAGTAAAGCTCGATTTCATATGATCATAATCTGTTTTTAATGGCCATATAGCCTGTCCCGAATTTTTTTCGGGAGAATGCCCTTAATTATTCTCCTTGTATTTGAGAAGTAGTTGTCATGGGCATTTCATCTGGTTATAATTGTTTTTTAATTGTCAGATGGAATCTCACTTGGAATATTCATTTCTCGCTATGACTTTAAGTAAAGCTCGATTTCATATGATCATAATCTATTTTTAAAGGCCATATGGAATGCCCTTAATTATCATCCTTGTATTTGAGAAGTAGTTGTCATGGGCATTTATTACTTTTGCACATGATTGATTTCAACCTCAAAGGAAAAGTTTTTATTACGTGTAAGGATCGTTCAGTTTCTTACTTAGAAAAGGAAGTGCGCGAACTCGGTTATGTGCCGGAATCCGTCACTCGGACGGGAATTGAATTAAGAGCAACTTTAGAAGAGTGCATGGATCTTAATCTTTACCTACGCACTGCCTCTCAGGTTCTCTATGAAATCAAATCTTTTTACCTGAGAAATGCGGACGATATCTACAGAAGATTCAAGTCCATCCCTTGGGAGGACTACCTGGATGTAGATGGTTATTTCTCTGTAAATTCTGTAGCGGAGAATGAAAGTATCACGACGCCACTTATCGTAAATGTGAAAGTGAAAGATGCTATCGTCGATCGTTTTCGAGAATTGAAAGGGAGAAGACCAGATTCTGGTTCTGACTTCAATGGCTTAGTTTTTCAGGTGTACTGGAAAGAAACCCAATGCATTGTTTACATCAATACCTCTGGTGATACGCTTGCAAAGCATGGTTATCGTAAGATTCCTGGAAAAGCTCCGATGATGGAGGCTTTGGCAGCAGCAACGATTTATGCTACGGAGTGGAATACTCGTGTCCCTTTTATCAACCCTATGTGTGGTTCAGGCACTTTGGCTATCGAGGCGGCTTTGATGGCTACGAAACGTTACCCAGGTCTATTTAGAGACCATTATTCTTTTCAGCATATTTTGGGTTATGATGAGCAGGCATTCTTGGCAAAGAAAAAGAAGTTAGAAAGTAAAATCATGGAGCTACCAGATCTGAAGATCATTGCTTCTGATATTTCCCTTCAGGCAATATCATTCGCACAGGAGAATGCGATCACTGCTGGAGTGGATCACATGATAGAATTTCAGGTTTGTGATTTTGCGGATACAGAGATTCCTGAGCGACCTCGCGGAGTGATCATGTTCAACCCAGAATATGGCGAAAGGCTAGGGGAGAACGATGAATTGGAAATAACTTATAAGAGGATGGGAGATTTTCTGAAGCAAAAATGCGCTGGATACAGAGGGTATATCTTCACTGGAAATCTTGAATTAGCTAAAAAAATCGGCTTAAAAGCGACTCGAAGAATTGAATTCTGGAATGGAACGATTGACTGTCGTTTGCTGAAGTACGATTTGTACGAGGGAAAGAAAGAAGAATAAATTAAGAAAGCTGAAGTCAAAAATCTGATATTTTCGGACTTCTGACTTCAGCTTTCAAACTTTTACTGGTGTTCGTCTCTCAAGAGATCGTTCACCGTTTTTACTGGATTGAAAGTAATTAGCGGAACTTCCACGAAGATGGTGTTCCATCCAGCCATAGATCCATTCCAAAGTCCAGGAAGTTCCAGCGCTTTGAGCTCTTTACCACTTTTTGATTTTTCGGTGATAAATCCTGTCATCATATCACGGTACTTTAGCAGATCAAATGACTCACCTTTATAATTTCTGGTAGCGCAGACCAAGTCAACTGGGTTGAAGTGGGTAGCAGCATTGAAATGTTCTTTGGATGAAGAGTCATTCAAATCTATCTGGGCAGTTTCCAAGATTTGAAGTGATTGTGATCCATCATCTTCTTGAACCCAGAATGGTCCTCCGCCAGGTTCTCCGGTGTTTTTCACCATTCCACAAACGCGTATTGGACGGTTGAGTTTGATTTTTAGAAAAGCTGCTTTTGATTCAACAGATAGTGTAGAGAAATCCTGAGGAAGTTTTGCGCCTAAATCATTTATCGCAACTTGCTCCGCTTTAGCGACTGTTTCTTCCGTCTCTTCCTTTTCCAAGGCTCTTAAAGCATCGAATACTTTTTCCTGAACTTCTAGAAGTAATCCTCCAATTGCCATTTTGTAGTTTTTGGTATCCTCTTTCAATCGGTCTGGAACTACATTATCTACATTTTTGATAAAGATCAGATCAGCGGACACTTCATTTAGATTTTCCAACAAGGCCCCATGACCTGCAGGACGGAAAAGTATACTGCCATCTTCTTCTGTGAAAGGTGTATTATCGGTATTCACCGCGATGGTATCGGTTGACTTTTTCTGCTGAGAATAGCTGATTTCGAAATTGACACCGAATTCTTTTTCTATTCCAGGAAGAATCTTTTCAATTTCCTGTTTGAACTTTGCTGCATGTTCTGGAGAAACGGTAAAATGAATTTTCACCAAAGATCCAGTGCCAAGCGCATATTGCACACCTTCTATCAGGTGCTCGTAGGCTGGAGTTCTTCGCGCATCTTTGTAGCGGTGAAATCTCAATAATCCCTTAGGCAAATTGCCGTAGCCAAGCCCCTCGTCTAAAAGTAGGGCGGCCAAGATACTTTTGTAATCCTTCGTGTCGAGCGCCTGATAAATACTACTTTCTTGATTTTCCAACACCTCATCAAGATCCTCGTAGAATGCGAACTTTTCAATATTGTTCATGAACTTCTGAACAAAAGGGCACTTGCTGATATCGCCATCACCTTCCAGAAAAGCAAAAAGATCTTTGAACATCCGAGAAGCTGCACCACTGGCAGGTACGAATTTCAATACTTCTACTTGAGAAGCCTTTTCTGGATAAGTATTCAAAAAATGTGTTAACTCCTTTTCGCTCAAAACTTTAATCCCATCTCCAGGTGTGGCTGGAGCGGTAATGTTTAGAAAAGGAAAGCCGCTTTCAAAATGCTGAATTTGTTGTGCTACGGTTTCAGGGTGCATTCCCTGAGACAAAATTTGGGCTTTTAATGGGTTATCCATGCGTTAGTGGGTTCGATGTAAAAGTGTAATATAATAGGCTTTGTTGCTTTCCTCAAGGCAACAAGTAAATTTTTTTGTCTTGTTTGTTAAAATGGAGAGTTTATGAATTCATAGGTTTTTTTTCACTAGGAATCTGATTAGTTGACGAGGTTGTTTCTGTGCCAATATCGAAATTCCTTCTTCAGAAATTTGAAGAATTCTGGCATATCCGCCCGTGACTTGAGCGTCTTTCATGAGAACGATCAATTTGCCGCCTGAAGTTAGTTGAACTGTGCCTGGATAGACAGGAGCCGTGGCCATTTCAGGAAGGGAGTTTGGAAGTAATTCCGACAATTGAATTGCCATTCTGTTTTTCAGCTCAGAGATAGTAAACTGCATTGATTCAATGAGATCTTTAGTGTTTTGGTTTAATAAACCCCATTCTGGACCTGGGTACGCTTCTATGATGTTGTTCTGACTCCATTTGAAATCCCATCGCGCTTTTGAAGCTGTATAGTTTGGGAGGTCTTGCTTAGTGAAATAGGGGATCTGATCTCCTTTTTTAGCAAATACTTCAGCAGTGATTCCAGCATACCAACTTCTCGACTTCATGATTTTTTCGCATTGAAAACCATTTTTGATTCCAACATAAAGTATAGAACCTTGCTCAAAATATCCGATTTCCAATAGATCACTTTCACGGATTTCATGAATTCCATCACTTGAGATTACACCTCCGTTTAACTTGATAGCTGCTTTTGCTCCAGCCAGACAAATCAGGGTAGGTGAATCAAATTGGATTTGAAGACCAGGTTGACAGATTTCTAGTACAGCATCGGAATGGTTGTTTTGCAACAAGTGATTTACCCAAGTCAGCGACCTAGAGTCTAAGGCTCCTGAGGTAGGAACTCCATATTGAGCAAAGCCAACTCTGCCTTTATCTTGGATGGATGTCCCTGGTCCGGTTTTTAAGATTTTCAAGTAACCGATATCCTTAATCATCTCGATATTGGTTTTTGAGGATGCTTTGTCAAATGCTCGAATTCCTGTATGGTAATTGGAGTGAATTCTATTCGTTCGCCAGCTATAGCAAATACTGGAATGGATAGTTTTGAATCAAAAAGTGAAATGGGAGTTTGCCCAAGCAAATGCCAGCCACCTGGACTGGAAGAAGGGTATATTCCAGTTTGTGATCCGCCAATGGCTACGGATCCAACTGGAACCGTAAGATCTGGAACACTTTTCCTAGCAGTATGTAATTCTTCCTTCAGTCCGTTCAAATACATGAAACCAGGTAAAAACCCATAGAAATGAAGTCGATAAAGTGGTTGAGAATGTAATGAGATTAATTCTTCCTGACTAATGTTTTTATGCTTAGCCAAAGCTTCAAGATCACGGCCAGTTTCCTTGGAATAACAAACTGGTATTTGCCAGATTTTTTCCGGAAGCGCTTTTAAAGATTTTTTTAAATTCAGGGACTTAACCCAATCTTCTAACAAAGTAGCTTCAAGTGGTTTTGAAAGTACAACCGCAAGTGTTTTGAAACCCATCCGTAATTCAATGATCGCTGATCCAAAGTCTTTCTGAAGATTAGCTTTCAAGCTTAATTGATGCTGCAACAGCTGATCGGATACTTTAGAATCCCATTCAAATTCATAAATCAGCGGAGAGATTTGCTTGACACTAGGTTTCATGTCCAAAACCTTTTGCGGATCGTTGGCAAAAAATCTGAAATCCCGGGATTATCTCCATGAAAACAAATGGTGTCTGCTTTTATTGGAAGTTCCTTTCCTGTGTCTGAAAGAAGATGTCCTTGCTCCAATAAAGTTTGGAGATGCGTAGAAATTTCAGCTTCTGTGATCATGTGTGATCCGAATACAGACCTAGGCATCAATTGATAATTGTCCAAATATCGTCTGTCTCCGAAAACTTCAGTTCTAGCGTTTAATCCTTTCTGTATGGTATACTTTTCCAGTTGAGAATGCGGAGGGACAAAAAATGGGGTATTATGAAAATAGGTTGCAATAAAATCGGTTAGACTGTCTGCTAATTCAGGATTTGAAACGGCATCATTATAAAGCGCTCCGTGGAATTTGATGTGATCCATAGGAAGTCCAGCCTTTTCTGCCAGTTGCTCGAACTTGAGGATTTGAATGAGTATTGACTTTTGTAGATCTTTATCAGAGATTTTCATTGTTTTGCGCCCGAAATTTTTCTGATCTGGATAGGAGGGATGCGCACCTACTTTTTTCTGGTATTTTAGGGCTAGACTTATACTTTCACTTATTGAGTTTTCATCTCCAAAATGCCCTCCACACGCAATACTGGCTGTATCTATGAGTGGAAATATTTTTGTTTCATTTGGGATGCCTTCACCTAAATCACAGTTTATTTCTGGCAGCTTCTTCATTGCAAGGGGAAAAATTGGATAAACTCTAAAATACAAAATGTCACCAAAGGGCTTGACTATTTTCTATAACTTATTGTAATACTTAATTAACTCATTGAGCTGTTTGTAATCAAGCTTACCTTTTGCCAGTTTGAGGTGATGAATAATGGCAAGTGCTTTTTTCATTCGGCTTTCTGGGCTTTTGACTTTGGTGACAGTATAGACCATCATCCGTTGTTTACCTGGAGTAAGGCTTTTAAAGTAGTTAGCACCTTCCTCATCTTGGTCCATTAGAACTTGGAGTTCATCAGGCATTTCATGTCCGAATTCGCTATGGTCACGGTCGATTTTTACTGAGAATGTACTTTTCTCGACTAAATTGAAACGAGTACGGATTTCCTGATTGACCAATACATACCAATAGTCTTTTGATTTCATCAGAGCCATGTGGTATGGACCTTCGCTTTTTATCCAAATTAAAACTCGACGATGTTCGGTGTCCATCATCTGAGTGGATATTTCATCAGAAATGGGAATGTGATATTGCCAATGATTAAATTCGAATGCAGCCAATTTCCCTTGAAACTCGATCATTTTGTGGTTTGGAGAAGTATTATTTTCAACGTTTTCTAGCGACTAGCCTAAAGTAAAAAATCCCCTCAATTTTAGCGAAAGAGGGGATCATAAATTACTTATTATATGCGACTATCTGCTTTTCTGCCCGTAAGACGATTAAAGCTTTACAGGATGTGGTAAAGCTTAGCATTTAGTTCACTTCAGTCAATTGTCTTCGAGCAAGCAAAGAAATTTTGGTGACAGGCGTGATCCGATTGCTATTGCATGCGGATACTCAACTGCTTCAACCTGGAAGGTTAAAAGTGATCAGGAAGGAAGTTCCTTTTCCTACGTCACTTTTTACCCGAATAGATCCGCCATGGCTTAGAATGATATTTTGAGTATTGGTAAGGCCGAGTCCAGATCCGGTGGCTTTGCTGGTAAAGAAAGGTTCAAACAAGCGCTCTAGGTTTTCCTTAGGAATTCCTTCTCCATTGTCCTTGATTTCAATTCTACATTGGTTTCCCTTGATACTCGTCTTGAGTAAAAGTTTACCGGTTTTCTCAGGTATCGCTTCGATTGCATTTACAATCAGGTTTACCAATGCAATTTTTACCTTTTCACCGTCAACCTTTACATCACAAATATCGGTTTGATATTGTTTTTGGATGTTTATTCCTTTGAAGTCTATGCGATCCTTGACATGCTCAAGTGCCTCGTCTAACAAGGTGTTGATCGAATGACTCTTCGCATCCAATTCTGTAAATCGAGTGCTATCCAGTAGTTGAGTGACGAGATGGTTGATTCTGTCACAATTCCTGCGGATTACATCTATCAGGTCACCACTTTCAGCCAGCACTGACTCCGGCAATTCCATATGTAGTTGGTCTGCGGATAGCAGAATCGTTGTAAGTGGGTTTTTGACTTCGTGTGCTAGAAGTCTGGCAATTCTACCCGTAGAGGAGAATTTTTTTAGGTTCAGCTCTTCCTCTTCTTTGGCTTTGATCGCGCTCAGGTCCTTAATTAAAACCTGGAATATGCTGACGTCTTGCTTTACTATACTTACTAAACTATTGATGGTATGTCCATGATCTACTGTCATGAGTGCTTCCATATCATAAATCTCCTGATCTTTGAAAAACAGGTCATCTAGCTCTTGGCGGGATGATTCTTCAATAAGTAGGTCTTTAAAGAAAAAGCTTTCAATAGAATCAGGGTCGTATGCTTTCATCCCAAATTTTTTGAGAAATGCGGGATTAGCTTCTATGATCTCACCTTCATCATCCATCAGAAGAAAGGGATCACTTGCTAGCTCAAAAATGGACCGAAACTTAACAGCAGCACTTGCCAGCGACTCAATCAATTGAGCATCACGAATAGCATATCTCAGTGTTCTGTCGAGGATATACGCATCAAATTCCCCTTTGACTAAATAATCAGAAGCTCCTAAAGTGAGTGCTTCTCTGTCAATGTCGCCTGTACTCATGCCGGTAAGCATAATTACAGGTGCATGTTTCCTAATTGATTTGATCTCGCGAATTAGTTCTAGGCCGGTATCTTTTCCAAGTCGGTAATCGACCAGAAAGACATCGAAGTTCTGATTTAGCTTAGTAATGGCTTCTTCAAGGCTAGTTGCGCCTTCTAATTCATAGGTGGTTTCAGTGATTCTTTTCAGCAGAGTAGATACTAAAAAGAAGTCATCCGGATCATCATCTACGTAGAGTATTCTTATGGTCTCTGTACTAATCATGTTTTCTATTTACCCTGGCAACAATACTGTTTTTGACCAGTAATTCTCGATTTCTTCTGTGACTTTGACTAATTCCTCAAAAGATCCTGGCTTGGTAATAAAGCTGCTAGACCCCATTTTGTAGGTAATTCGTATATCGTCAGCACTATTTGAGGTAGTGAAAATAATGACTGGAATGGATTTCAACTCATCGCTGCTTTTAATTTCAGCGAGTGCTTCTCTGCCATCTTTTCGAGGCATATTGAGATCGAGAAGAATAATATCCGGTTTAGGATACTTTTCCAGATCATCGTAAGGAGGAGTTCGTTTTAAATACTTGAGCAAAGCCTCTCCATCTTCTACGCAAGTAACTTTTTCCTTTGGCAAAGTCCTTTCAAAGGCTTTAAGAATTAATAACTTATCATCCTCATCGTCTTCTGCAACTAGGATTTGAATGGGTTTCTCGAAGGACATGAGCATATAGTCTGTGACAAACAAGGGTTAAAATGTGCTCTTAAGATAAGCACGATTTTGTTAATTAAATATTATCGAAAGAAGATGGGATATACGGCATTTAAGCATTTATATACGGCAAAATTATATTGAAAACTGCGCCGTTTCCAGCGCTACTTTCTGCAAATATTACTCCTCCGTTTTTCTCAATTATTTTCCGAGTGATAGATAGACCAATTCCCGTGCCTTCATATTCTTTCTTTCCATGTAATCTCTGAAATATGGAAAATATTCTTTCAGCATGCGTTTTTTCAAACCCAATCCCGTTATCACTCACCTTGATTAGGCAGTAGTTTTCACTACTATTCAGGGATGGGTATTTATTAATAAGTTCATCACTAGCTTTCTCAGAGGTGATGGATATTTCTGGATTGAGACTAGGTTTGGAGAACTTGAGAGAGTTGGAAATTAGGTTTTGAAACACTTGTCGGTATTCCGTGTCAGAGCCTTTTACTTTCGGTAATTCCCCTACTGTTATTTTTGCAGATTTATCTTGAATTGCGATTTCATAGTCTTCCAGCATATCTGAAATTACTGTAGTAAGTTTTACAGATGTTATCTTTTCATTCTCAATTCTACCTGCACGACTGTATTCTAAAAGATCTGTAATCAAGCGCCTCATTCTAACTGCGGCAGCTGTAATCCTGCTTAAATATAAGTCACCTTCTCCCTCTAACTTGCCACTGTATTGTTCTTTCAATAGATCAGAAAATGCAGTGATTTTGCGTAGAGGCTCCTGCAAATCATGTGAAGCTACGTAGGCAAATTGCTCCAGCTCTTTATTTGAATCATCCAGGAGTTTGATTTGATCTCTTAGCTTTTGTTGAAATAAAGTAATCTCTTTATTCGCAGCGAGTTGTGCTTTATTATAGTGATAAATAGAGAAAAAGGTCATCAAACCTATAGTAATAGAGAAAAGTGAAATGAGACCAACGATAAATGGGAGAGCATTTATGTTATTCACCAACCCTTGATTTCGTTGCAGAAAGAGATCGTTTTCTACATCGTTGATACGCAAGACAACTTCTTTGATCAACGTATAACCACTCAAGGCATTATTGATCTTATTGGGGTCCATGAAACCAACTAAGTCACCATGCTCTTTCATATAGGTTATTGAAGCTTCAAAAGTCCTTACTCTAGAATTGATCAGCCCCCTGAGTTCTTCTATATTATTTTGCTGACGAGCATTGTCCATAGTCAATTCCTGAAGCTGAGTCAGAAGGGATTCAGCATTCACATGTGACTGATGATAATTGGTCAAAAACTCTTCGTTTCCCGTAAGGACATACCCTCTAATATTGGTTTCCCTTTCCAAAATGCTGGAGTACAATTCATCGGTGCGTTGAAGGACATCAGATGTGTGCATTACGCCATCAGTATAGTATTCAATCTTACCGGCCGTCCAATAGGAAACTCCACTACCAATGATAATCAATAGAAGAGTTACTATGGAGTATATTTTGACCTGCCTGATAGATGGGTTTTGTTCGTTTTTCATTTGATATTTACCTAAATCGGGGAATTTATTTCCCAATAAGATTCTTCTTTTACTTTATCGTAGATTCTATTTTATGCTTATTTCCCCTAAATAGCCCATTTAAGCTGGTTTTTTACTAATTACTATTTCAGGCACACCTGTTGAACTAGTAGATATAAATAAATAATCATACAACCTAAATACCAAAACTATGAGTTCTTTATTGTATTTCATCGCAGTTATTCTTCTGATCGGCTGGCTAGTCGGAGTATTTGCTTACAGTGCAGGAGGATTGATCCATGTATTACTAGTATTAGCTATTATCGCTGTGCTATTCAGATTGATTTCAGGGCGATCCATTTAGAGCCTCTAAGCAAATCGTCTGCTTGATTTTATAATCAAGGAAATTTGAAACATTTAACCAACGATACCAGGAAGTTTACTGAAACAAAGGGAAAATGAAATATCCTTAAAGGTAAACTGAAACAGCAATATGATGATCTCTTTGATGATGATTTAACTTTTGCTGAAGGTAAATTAAGATGAACTTTGGGGTCGTTTGCAGAAGAAAATCGGTAAGACCAAAGAGGAAATCATTGACCAGATCAAAGAAATCTGATAATTATCAACAACCACAACTACACAAATCATGAACAAATCAACAATAAACAAGACCCTTTGGCTTAGCGGATTGATCACAGGCGCTATGGTAGGAGCATATCTTTATAAAAATAAGGAAGAATTTGGTCCTCAAAAAGAAAAATTAAATAGCCTGCTGGGAGATTTTCAGTCCATCCTAGGCGACTTGAAGAATAAGATCCTTGAAGCGAAGACAGACGGGTTGGAAGCTACAAAGACAGCACTTCAGTCAGCTAAGGACAAAGTAGAAAAAGTTAAATGAAATAGGTTTAGAATGTGAAAAGGTGTGGCCTTTAGCCGCACCTTTTTTATAATTTAATCCTTTAATAATTTGATATAGTACCCAATTGACAGAATGAATGTGCCCGAGTTCGAAGAGAGTAGAAGATTATGTAATGAAGAATAAGCTAATCTTAGTAATAGATGATGAGCCGGAAATTAGGTCCTTATTATCCAGGTTTCTGGGTAGAAAGGGTTTTTCGGTGATTACTGCTGGAACACTCCAAGAAGGAAGAAAATTGTTTAATCAATCTAAACCTCAGTTGGTTTTTTTAGATGTTAACTTACCTGATGGAAATGGGTTACAAGAATTGAAGCACATCAATTCAGGTGAAATTCAGGCCAAAGTAATAATGATGAGTGCCTTTGATCACAAAGAAATAAAAATGGAAGCTATTCAATATGGAGCGTTAGACTTCCTCAGTAAACCATTCAACATTGCGCGTCTGGACCAGGTGGTTCAGAGCCAATTAATCAATTCAAATAACGCAAAGTAAAATCATGGCTAAGATTCTCGTAATTGATGATAATATAGATATCTGTCAACTTTTGGAACGATTTCTCACCAAGAAGGGCTACGATGTTGAAACTACAATCTCAGGAAAGAATGGGTTAGATATGGTCAAAAAGACTTTTTTTGATCTTATTTTCTGTGATTTTAAATTGCGTGACATGGAGGGTAGAGATGTGCTGATGAAAGTCAGAGAGATTTCTCCAAGAACCCAAGTGGCAATAATAACAGGCTACGCTGATGTGAAAATCGCTGTGGAAGTGATCAAAAATGGCGCATTCGACTATGTGACGAAACCGTTGATCCCAGATGAGATTATTAACCTAATCGAAAGGGCTCTTGCGGCTTCAAAAGCTAATAAATCCAATACCCAAACTTTCACCAAAGCCACCCAACTTAAAAAGGAAACCGATTCCAAGGTTCAGAAATCCGACTCCAAATTCCTTCGTGGTACCGGTGCTGAATCAAAAAAATTATATAAGGAAGTAGCTCTTGTAGCACCTACAAGCCTAAGTGTGGTAATCTACGGAGAAAGTGGAGCAGGTAAGGAAAATATTGCGCGTACTATCCACGATCAAAGTGAGCGCGCCGGTAAACCTTTTATCGCAGTCGATTGTGGCGCCATGACCAAAGAATTAGCAGGAAGTGAACTGTGGGGTCATGAAAAAGGATCCTTTACAGGAGCTTTGGCAGAGAAGCCAGGGCAGTTTGAATTGGCCGATGGAGGTACAATATTCTTGGATGAAATCGCTAATCTTTCCTATGAAACTCAAGTTGGTCTTCTTAGGCTCGTTCAGGAGCGTAAACTTAGAAGGATAGGTGGAACAAAGGATAAGTCTATCGATGTGAGAATTCTTGTTGCTTCTAATGAAGATCTTAGGAAGGCTGTGTCAGCGGGTAAATTCAGAGAGGATTTATATTTTAGATTTAATGAATTTAGCATTACAGTGCCGCCTTTGAGAAATCGAAAAGCAGATATTGAAGCTTTCGCTTACCATTTCCTGGAGCTTTCTAATGCAGAATTGAATAAGAAAGTATTTGGGTTTGATGAGCAAGTGATGGATGTGTTGAAAGAATATCCATGGCCTGGTAATCTTCGTGAAATGCTTAACGTAATTCGTAGAGCAACGCTTTTGACTGACGGGGGTAAGATGTCAGTTTCAGCTCTTCCTCCAGAGATTGTATATTCTCAGAAATTTAATTTTTCTGAATCCGATTCGGAGAGGCACGATATTAAGCCTACTAAAATGCCGTTAAATCTTAAAGACGCAGCAGCAGAAGCTGAAGCAGAAGTTTTGAAAAAGGTACTTGAAGAAGTTAAATACAATAGAACACAAGCTGCAAAGCAATTAGGAATAGATCGCAAAACGCTCTTCAATAAAATGAAGCAATACGATTTGTAAGAAAGTTGAACACCTAACCCGGAACGCAGTTCCGGGTTTTTTTATGCCCAAATTTGACTTCAAATATGGGGGATTTTGGCGATCTGTATGAAAGGGTTTTATGAATTTCGGCTGGTTAATTAACCTGAATATTTTCCTTATGACAGATCAATTACATCCCAAGACTGTATAAAATCTTCAACGAATTGGGGATTTTTTTTCGTAACGCCTTTGTCTTAACTCGTCCTAAAGAAATGCAAAGCCAGTTTTTATACGCTCTTTAAGGAGATTTTCCAAAGAGTGTATTGCTTAAGGTTTTAACGCGCTACTTCGTTTCGGATGACCTATCATGGCATGCCAGTTGGATGTATAGTAGTAGAATTTTAAAACTTAAAATACACCACATATGACTACCACTAAAGCAACACTTGCAAATCATTTGAAACTAGATGCTAAAGCAATGAAAAATGTATCAGATAAAATGAATGATTTGCTTTCTGATTATCACATTTTTTATCAAAATGTAAGAGGATTCCATTGGAATGTGAAAGGCGAGAACTTCTTTGATCTGCACGTTAAGTTCGAGGAACTGTACACGCAAGTGTATGAAAATATTGATGAGATGGCGGAAAGAATAGTAACGATTGGCTTCAAGCCCTTGCATGCATATTCGGACTATTTGAAAAACACCATTCATAAGGAAATTACAGATATCTCTGACGGAGAAGAATGCGTAAAGCATGTCATTGATGGACTGGGTATTTTGGCTCAGTCGCATAGAAAAGCAGCGAAAGCGGCAGAGGAAGCAGATGATATTGCCACTGCAGATATGCTGACCAAATTCGTGGGAGATATAGAGAAAAGAATGTGGATGTTTACCATGTTTTCTAAGTAATCTTAAAGAGAACTAATCCAATAAAAAAACCACAGTGAAAGCTGTGGTTTTTTTATTGAACCAAGAAAAGCGGCAGTGTTTAAACTGCCGCTTTAAAAAATAGCTTGAAAAGCTTCATTGAAAATAATTGTTATATACTAAGCTAAAGCTTTTTCACAAAATTCAACACACTTCTGAACTTCTTTTACAGCATCTGATCCTTCTGGGACTTGATACTCTAACTCAATGGTTGCTGGGAACTTATACTTGTTTTTGGAAATTAAATTTAAGAGTTCAGGGATAGGAGTGTCACCAGTTCCCCAAGCCAAGTTTCCTTTGCCATTTGCAGGTGTTTGACGATCCTTGGTGTGCATACTTAGAATGCGGCTATGCTGTTTTTCGATCAGTGGAATAAGATCTGTGTTTCCAGCTGCGATGTAATGACCTGCGTCTAGGTTTAGCGCATTTCTTTTGCTTTGATCCAGTGCAGTATCCCAGAACGTAAACGTCTCTTGCTCGTGTCCATGATAGCCTACAGACATCTTGTATTTTTCTCCCAACTTACCTAAACGCAGCGTATGCGCATCATTTGATGGATGCTCTAGAGTTACGTGGGTAGCACCAAGTGCTTTGGCGGCTGTCATTCCATAGGCAATTTCCTCGTCTGTGGCATTCATTCCAAATGCATTGGGCTTAAAAGCATAAATACTTACTCCCGCGTCATTATACATCTTGCGCATTTTCTCAAAAGGAGCAGTACCTACTTTACTTCTCCAGGCAGCGGCTTCTTTTCCATATGCTTCGGATTGAGAAGTTAAATCTGCCAGTTTAGCTTTTTCTTCGGAAGTGAGTTCTTCGCCTTTTCTTTGTTTTGACATGAGCGGGTACATTTCCCGCATATTGACAGGGTTTACAGGTTTTCCTGCGAAAGACTCAGCGGGATCACCCATGAGCTCTATAGCAGATAGACCTGAGTCGAGTACATATTGAAGGGTTGCTTCAGCGCTCTGATCCGGCATAGATCTGAAAGAGTAAGTGATACAGCCGATTTGCACGCCATTAATAAGTGAATTTGGCTTATTGAGCGACTTGATGATCGAAGGAGCGCCTTGTAGCCAAGACGGTGCTAATGCAAGTCCGCCCACACCAAGTGCTGATTTTATGAGAAATTCTCTTCTATTATTCATGGTCTTTTGGGTTTGAGTGTTGAGTTAAACTTCAAATTAGTATTTACTTTTTCTTTTTTGCTGAAAAGTTTACCCATAATTTTATTTCTAGGCTGATTGGTCATATACTCGTTTGAAAATGAGTACTGGATTAAAATATCACATATGGATTATACTGAAGGAAATATAGAGCAAAGAATAGGTAGGGGGGACTTTCTCAGTGAACTTCAATTCATAACCTCAAGAAGCGGAGGGGCTGGAGGGCAGAACGTTAATAAAGTAGAAACTAAAGTTCAGCTGAAGTTTGATATTCCTAATTCACGTCAATTGAGTGAGGAGGAAAAGACGATGTTGCTTGAGAAATTGCAAACTAAAACTGACCAAGAGGGGGTATTGCAACTTCAGTCTCAGGAAAAGCGCTCACAGATTCAAAATAAAGAGTTGGTGGTTAGGAAATTTGAGGATTCGCTGCGCAAAGCTTTTCATAAAAAGCGAATACGCAAAGCTACCAAACCCAAAAAAGGGGCTATTGAAAAGCGACTTAAAGCCAAGAAAAATCAAGCTCAAAAGAAAGCAAACCGTAGTTGGAAAGAGTAGGAATGTTCAGTCACAGTATGCAGATTAAACCAGGGAAGCTACAGTGGTAGCTTTCGATTGCAGTAGTCACTATGAAAAGTCTTTAATCAATAACCTGTGTCTTTTGGTATAATCAATTTATTAGGTCTGAATCGTATTTGAGAACTATTTCGTTAACCTACTGCTCATTTTTTTTGATATATCCTTCAGAGCCTCGTCGAGTTCTTCGCCTGATGTTTTCAAATGATTAATTAGTTCAATCTTTTCGGCAGGATCGATTTCGATATGTTGTAACAATTCTATAATACCTAGAATTCTAGCCAAAGGAGCTCTTACTAAATGCGATTGATCTGAAGCAAGATCCTGAAGTTGCTTGTTCTTACCCTCCAAAGAGTGTAAAAAAAGCTCTTGCTTTGTGATGTTTTGAAAGGCAGTAATAAATCCCTTTGTGTCTCCAGTTTTGTCTTTGAGGATAATTCCATGCATCTCAATTATAACCAATTCGCCTTTTTTGTTTTGCAAATGCTTATTGATAATAAAAGCTTTATCCACGTCTGATTGAAGTATTTTTTCCAAACGGGACAGATCTTCATTTATGAAGTCTTCAGGAGTAAAGTCAATGAGTTTTTTGCCAATTATTTCCGTGTCAGTATAGCCCATGACGTTAATAATATTTGGACTGACATGAGTGAAATAGCCTTCTTCATCAACTTTAAAAATACCTAAATTAGGGTTAGTAAATAGTAGCTCAAGCTCCTGATTCCTCCCATTGACCTGATCATAGAGGCTTTTGATTAAATAGTAAAGTAAAAAACCTGTGAGTAAAACATACAGTGAACCCTTAATCATCTGGAAGCGAGACATCTCTTGAATATCATCGCTGAAAACATTTGAAATCAGTATATCGCTAAAAAATATCCAGTTGATGCCAACGAACATGTAGACTAGTGTGATCGCCCATGGTTGATTAATAGAGAAGATTTTGGCTTTGCTCATTGTTTAGTTAGTGGCCTATTCTTCTTTATTATTTCGAGTATAATAATTTAAAGTATATGCAGGTTAATAAGTAAGTTTTAAAGAAGAATCAGCTTAGTTTACGAGCAATTGTTTCCTCTTCATTACCCCTCCCAATAATAACAATATCAGCGAGGTCTATGAACAAACCATGGCAAACCAGACCTGAAATTTTGTTAAGCGAATGGGAGAGGGATTGGGGATCTTTTATATGACCAAAGTTAGCGTCGAGGATCCAATTTCCCTGTTCTGTCACGAATATTTTTCCTGATTGATGACGAATATCGCAAGTTCCTCCCAATCCCCTAACTTGATTCATTACATAATTGGATGCAAATGGGATTACTTCAATGGGTAATTTAAATGCTAGGCCAAGCTTTGCAACTTGTTTACTGGAATCAGCGACAATGATTTGCTTTCGTGTCATGGAAGCAACGATCTTTTCTCTCAGCAGTGCTCCGCCTCCACCTTTGATAAGTACCATGTCTTCATTGAACTCATCCGCTCCATCTATGGTGATATCGATGTAATCCACGCTATTGCTGTCGATGATGGGGATATCTAGAGACTCAGCGAGTTCTTGTGTTTTCTTGGATGTTGGTATAGCTTTTATCTGTAAACCTTTCTGTACAAGTTTTCCGATTTCACGGATGGCGTAATCTGCAGTGGAACCGGTGCCTAGTCCGATCACTTGACCATTTTTAATGTAGGTGACAGCTTTCATGGCTGCCAAGTGCTTTTCTTTTTCTGATGATGACGTTTCCATATTAGAATTTAATTGGTCTCAGGTGTAAATAAGAGTGAAGTAACCTAGTTGGTATCGAGATGAAAGTAGACTTGTTCAAGAGATTCTCTATACTTTCAACCTACAACTTTTAACTTTTCAACTCAACGCTACTTCAAACTCTCCAGCACCAACCTCACCAACTCATTCTTGTCTCCACCAGGAATCCATCTGGCGACGATTACTAAGTCATTTTCCTGATCTACATAGATCATATTGGTGCCTGCTCCAATATGAGAGTAGGCTGTTTTTGGTGCAGCTGGAATATCTTTTTGATCGTAGTTCAAGAAGTAATTCATAAAACCATAGCCCTGATTTGCAGGGGTAGGAGTTTTGGATTTTTCGATCCAGGAAGTTGATATCAGTTGCTTTCCATTCCATTGTCCATTATTCATAGTCAGGTAACCGAATCTTGCCTGATCCCAAGCGGAAAGCATCATGCCACCACCCCAGTGCGAACCACCGGAGACTGATTGCATAATTTGTCCATCAATGATCACAAAGGAATTTTCATAGCCAGTCCATCTCCAAGTATCGCTTGCTCCGATGGGATCCATGATTTTCTCTTTAAGCACGGAAGGAAGTGGCTTTCTCCAGATATTCATTAGAGCAAGAGCAAGCACATTTACACGGGTGTCATTGTATTCATATACTGAGCCCGGAGCATTTTGCGGTCTTGCACGTTTTTCTTTGGCACCCTCTCTTGGTCTATCTGCCCAGTCAGGTTTGCCCCAGAGTGATCCTTCCCAGTCAGAAGTCTGACGAAGAAGATGATCCCAAGTTATGGTACGATTATGCGGCGTGTCGAAGAGTTCGAAAGTATCATCCTGATCAAAGTGATCCGCTTTGTTGATGCTGAGTTTGATAGGTTCATACGGATAGATAGGGGCCATGTAGGGATGAACAAGATCCTTTTCATCATCTATCAAACCGGCTTCTACTGCCAATCCAGCTGTGGTGGAAAGAAAACTCTTTGCTACTGAAAATGTCAAATCCACACGATCGGGTTCGCCCCACTGACCAACTACATAACCTTTGTAAATAATCAGTCCGGAAGCAGGTCCGCGGGTTTTCATTGGGCCCACAGGATATCCAAAAGGCTCACGTCCAAATCCACCTTCATAGTGTGCAATCTTCAAGTTCGGGTCTTCCTGACTTTCATGAGCGATAGCAAAGTCAATGGCTGTTTTAAGTTTGGAAGCATTCAGTCCCATAGATTCGGGACTTTTACTTTCCCATTTATTCTTTTCGGGGAAATAAGTTTGAGCATTCACTACTGAAGAAAATATGACACAGAGTAGGAGGCTGCTGACTAGCTTTTTCATGAAGTTATAATTTGGATGAGTTTACTAAATAATCCTCTAATCGACAGACCATTTGTGGGTTATTGTGCTCTTCTAAAATGAATAATTGGTCGTTTTAATCTTAGGTCAAAATAGGTAGTTCCTACAGAGTAAGAAGCCTTATTAAGTGAGAAATATATTAGATACAAGCAGTTATGAGTAGTAGCAGGTAGTTATTCATTGACTTTTAAAATTATTGCTCAGCCATTATTTAAATTTTTTTTCTAGTAATTATATTACTGATAAAGCCTTGTTGTCCAAGTATTTTTAGCCTTTCTATTAAATAATTTTTACTACTTAAACTTTTGTCCTCATGGGAAATCTTAATGAAACACAGTTGAAAAAAATTCAATCAAGCAAGAGCTTGAAAACAAGATTTGAAAGCATGCAGCTTTTGAAAGTGGATAGGAAAAACATCCATCAAGTCTTGAAAAGTAGCGAAGAGAAGAGCGTGAAAGAATTGGATCTTACCTCAAAAGCTATTCTACTTCGTAGTCAAACGGGTGATTTTGAAGAAGCGTTTGAACTTGCTTCTTGGTCTGCTAAAGCAAAACCAACTACCCGCAAAACTATAGTTAAGAGTTTTTTGAGAAATAAGCAGGCACCACTTTTAGTACATCAGATAGCGCGAATGAAAAGGAATGAGGCTGGAGATATGATGGCCGATTATTTTGGTGAAGGAGGAGATATTAAGGACGTAGCAGAATGGCTGAGTGCTGCAGGAAAAATCCTCAAAACAGGCGTGGTGCCAGATGACACTGACGGACTTTGGGGATGGGTGAAAGATACGGTAGGAACTGTAGTAGACGCTGTAGTCGGAGCGATTAATACGGTGGCAGATGCTATAGCCGCCGCTGGAAAGAACCTGGCCGAGGCTGTAGCGAAGGTTGTGACTTGGACACAGGATAAAATTTCAGATTTCGTGGAAGCTGTCCTGGCAGCAGGCAAGTCTGTGGCTCAAGTACTGTCGGAAGCCGTCAAGAAAGGTACTGCGGCAGTGAATAAATTTATTCAGGCTGTAATCGAAGCAGGGAAGAAGGGATTGGAAGTGTTGAATTGGGCGATCGGTCAAGCTGAAAGTATCTTAAGAACAGCCTTAAGCAAATTAGAGCAGCTTTTAGGTTCTTTCACCTCATTACTTATGGAAGTAGCAAAAATGGCCGCATCCAGACTTAATGCTATTGTGAAAGCGCTGATTAGTGCTGGAAAGAGGTCTATTGATTTTATAGCTAGACTAAACCGATTCGCTCTCTCTTTTGCAAAGAGACTAGTTCAGGAATTGAAGAAGTTGGGCAGAAGTTTGGGTGAAATCATGAGTGCAGTCATTAATCAGTCTAGACTAATCGCAAGAGTGGTTATAGATGCCTTGAAGGAACTGGGCAATTCAATTTTTAACATATTAAGAGTTGTAGCTCACAAAACGGTTCAGCAACTGGCTGTCATAATTGGAGCCATTAAAGACTTGGCGATTTCCCTAGGTACACTTCTAAATGATATTGCCAGATTTACTGCTGCTCAAGCAAAGAAATTGATGCAAGCACTACGTGTGATCTGGACTAGAATGAGAGAGGTATTGGAGATAATAGCTCAAAAATCAGTATCAGTTATTCGTACGCTTATCACAGCATTGATAGGTACTGTCAACCACTGGAGAGAGGTGCTCAAAGAGATCGCAACAAATGTGCGGGATGCATTCCGAGAAGGTTTGATCAAAGGCTTGATTGAAATCGGGAAATCTGCAGTTACCCTTATGATAGAAGCTACAAAACTTGGGGGAACAATTGCCGCATTAACTTTTGCAATTTTACTTGATGTTTTTGGGTCGCACAGAGGGCTGAATGCCAGTGAGAGAGCAGAAGCTGAAAAGGTATTTGGCGTTTCTATTGATCTAGATAGAGTGAAATTGACCGATGCCAGTCTTGCTGCTGATTTGATCATGTGGATGAATAAAAACCGTCCATTCACTACCATGTATGTCATCAATTATAAATCAGGCTCCACCTTACCTATGGATACTTTGATCCATGAACTTACACATGTTTGGCAGGCAGTTACTTCGGGTGGAGTGTATATGATTGAGGCGCTACACTCACAGTTCTTCGGTAAAGGTTATAATTTGTCTGAAGCTGATCTTATAAAAGCTGACGGTAGACTATTAAGCTTAGAGCGAGAGCAGCAAGCAGTAGTGGTGGAAGAATTTTGGAAAGCAGAGTTTGATGGACAGCGTACGAAAATCCCTGTGGATCTTTTGCGTCCATACGCTAAGCAAGTTCATAAATCTAGGTTTGTCATTAAGCCTTTCAGATTAAGTGACTTCCAATTGAAGACTAAGCTGGTATTCGCAACCAATTAATTTTTTACAATGAAGAGAGCTATAATTTTACCTAAATATTGGTATGAAGAAGCTTCACTTTTTATAGCGAGGTTGAATGCACTTCATCCTCGCTATTTCCTTGTTCCAGTTGCAGAAATTGGCGCTGAGACAAACTCATATCTTCCATTAGTGGACCAATTGATGGGGAAAAACAGAGCTACATCAGCGATGTTTATCCTTCCAAGGAGCTTAGCAAGTGGTGATAAAATAGATTTGTGGCCGGCTTTGGTCCATAATAATTCTACTGGTCACTGGATTTCCTCAGTTTTCTTTGCTGACAATTGGTCTGAGGTAGAGGATGCCTTACAGGTCCTTTTAAGCAAAAAATCCACAAAGGTTGAAGCTAATTTAACTTGTCAATATCAGCCAGTGTATACTGAAATGCTCGCACAATGGGAACAAGAAGGGGGGAAGGCCTACCATCCAGGAGATTATTTCAAAGATGAGATTCTATCAGCCATCTCTCAGATGAAGGGTAACTGGTTGTATTGGGGTCATGGAGAAGGAGATAGGTTAAGAGGTTACGGTCATTTAGATATAGTTGACTTACTGTCAAATAAATACGTGTCCCCACTAAATGCCACACTTTGGTTCACTTGTTCAACACTGGATAAGGATTATGCTGAAAATATAGCCCTGACTTGGTATCAAAGTGGAGCGACTAAGTGCCTTTTGGCCAGCCCTAATAAAGTTAATACTGAGGCAAATTTAGTATTGTCTCAGCGTTGGCTGGAAATTTCAAAGAAAAAGCAGCATTGCACTATAGCTTCTTTGATACTGGAAATATCCCAAAGCACTTCAGAACAGACAGGAAGAGCTTTATGGCAATATTATTTGTTGGGGATTCCATGGGTGAGTGGGAGTATGTAAATCAATTGCTCACTGACGTGCTCTTGATCTTTATGATTTGCAATTCACTAGTTCTAGGATTATGCAGCTAGTGATACATTTTCAAGGCTTTGGGTGCACTTCATGAATTATCTTTTCTGTAGGTAAAAAATCACGAAACAATACCTACAGGAATGTGTTAGGTTTTAAGTTAAACAAAGCACCTCAAGAGGCTTTTTTACTTAGAATCTGAATTCATGAAAGATCAAAAAATATATATTATCGGTGCGGGTGTAGCAGGCTTAGTTGCTGCAATAGAATTGGAGAAAGCTGGGTACACCCCGGTGATTTTAGAAGGAAGCGAAGGGATTGGTGGTCGCATGAAAACTGATGAAGTGGATGGTTTTCTCTTGGATCATGGCTTTCAGGTACTACTGACAGCTTATCCAGAAGCTAGAAAGTACCTAGATTTCGCATCTTTAAATCTTAAGTATTTCGAGCCGGGAGCAATAATATTTGGAGCTAAAGATACCTTCATAGTTTCTGACCCGCTCCGAAATCCACTTAAAGTGGTAAACATGGCATTTTCGCATGTGGGTAGTTTTTTCGACAAAGTGAAAATGTTTAGCCTGACGCAGGAGCTCAAGAAAAAGAGTCTTGATGATATTTTCAACGAACCTTCTATTTCTACTTATCAGTATTTGAAAGAGTATGGCTTTACAGAACAGATTATTACTAATTTTTTCAAGCCGTTTTTTCGTGGAATATTCTTGGAAAAAGACTTGAAAACTTCTTCCAGGATGTTTGAGTTTACTTTCAAAATGTTTTCTGAGGGGATGGGAGCGATACCTGCGAATGGGATGATCGAGATTCCAAAAATGCTTAGGCAGCGGTTGCACTCAACAGAGTTCTTATTCAATACTAAAGTTAAAGCCATTCAAGGAACACAGATTGATTTGGAAAATGGAGAGCGTATTCAAGCTGATCGCATAATCATTGCAACTCAGCCAGATAAATTCATGAAGCAGCTGGATGGTCAGTTTTCTCCGGCTAAGTCAGTCATCACACTTTACTTTTCCCTGCATAAATCATTCATGGGAAGGGCGATGTTGGGTTTGATTCCCGGAGAAAATCACTTGATCAACAATTTGGTCTTTATGAGTGATGTTTCGTCTGCCTATTCCAAAAATGGTAGAGCATTGCTTTCCGTATCAATTCTAGCAACTGATCTGAAAGAGAAGGAGTTGATTAAAGCTGTACAATCTGAGTTGGAAGCACTTTCCCGTATCAATGCGGAGTACTTCAAATTTGTAAAGTCCTATTATATCAACTATGCTATTCCTACAGTTGACGATGTGAAGGGCACTATCCCCTTTACGGAGTGTAAGATTTCTGATCAGGTATTCTTGGCGGGTGATTACCTTTTGAACGGTTCCATAAATGCAGCCATGGCTTCAGGAAGAATAGCGGCCGAGGCTGTGGTGCATAGCTATATGCCGATTCATTAAGTTTTTTTGGCGCATTGATTCTAATCGGTTCTAGCCAAATTTTTCGGCTACTGAAATTTTCCATTAACTTCGCGACATGGAAAATATACCTCCTTGCCCCGCATGTAACTCGCCTTATGGCTACGAATTGGATGAAAAGTTAATCTGTCCAGAGTGCAGTTTTGAATGGACTCACGGTGAAGTTGAAGAAGAAGTTGAGGCAGGATTAGTAGTCAAAGATTCTAATGGAGCACTTCTAGCTGATGGCGATTCAGTCACTATTGTGAAGGATCTTCCGGTAAAAGGTGCCCCGAAACCAATCAAAGCTGGGACTAAAGTAAAAAGTATTCGTCTAGTAGAAGGAGATCACAACATAGATTGTAAGATCGACGGTTTTGGATCTATGGCGTTGAAAAGCGAGTTTGTGAAGAAAGCCTGACGATTTAAGATTTCGGAAGTACGATTTGGGATTGCTGGAATAGACTTAGACGCTTGCTTATCATTCACTCTCAGGTTCTGGGGCGGTGTAGTTATAGACTATTTCTCCATCTTCAGATTCAAAGGTGATAGGGATATAGGGCCGTTTGTTTCCACTGAAAAAAGTTATTTCTAATGGTTTTCCAAAATCTTCCTTTAAATAAGAAATATCACTTGCTACTGTTAACTCGTTATTTGCTAAATCAATTTTGACTACTTTTCCTTTAAAGAATTCCAGACCTAAAACACCATCGAGTTCTATTCCGCAGGAAATAAAGTTTTCAGGAAGAGTAGTTATCGAAACTTCCAGATTTTGATAAGCTAGAGAAGCTAATTTTAGTTCTGGCAAATTAGTCTCAGCGACTACAGAGCTGTTACCGTAAAAGTCGAAGCCGTAATGGGCTACCTGTTTCTTTTATATTCAACTTTTCTTTAAGCTTGGGAGAAATTACAGTTCGAGCCCCTGTATCGAACAGAAATATGTATAGCTTACCTTCAATTTCTACTTTAAAAAGTACAGAATTTCTGATTACCTCAAATGGAATTATAACTGGAACATTCCTCACATATTTACTATAAAAAAACGCAGCAACTGCCAATAAAATTGTGGTTACAAAAAGTCTTTTTGTCATAGATTTTTAAAAATAAAAAAAGCAGTGAGAAGCTACTTTTAAAGGTTTATCTCACTGCTTGTTATGTGTTTATTACTAGTTACTTACCAATAGGCGTCTCATCTACTTTCACGTCTCCAGCAACATACTGCATTGCATCTAAGAAGTAGGCTAGAATATTGGCGTTTTCAAAGCTTTGCGCATTGTGAGAAGTAGAGATATACATCGCTCTTCCTTTGCCATCTTTTCTGATCCAAGACACATAAGTTTTGCCTGAAGTTTTCTCCTGTCCTTTTCTCTGACCTTCGATCTCCGCGTTGTTGAAATATGTCAATGGATGGAAATCCAATTCATCGTAAGCATTCTTGTAGAAGTAAGGCTCATCCACATGGTTGTAACCTTCAGCTGGAAGTGATTTAGTCAATGGGTGAGTAGGATCTTCAATTCTTACCTGGAAAGCCTGCTGCTTTGTGTGATAATCGAAGCTACCGCCAGTTAGTTTGGAGAACTCCATTGAGTTATTTAGCATGGTATCACCGCCATGGAATAGCAAGATTCCACCACCTTTTTTCACATACTGAATGATATTTTGCTCCAGTTTATTTGCTTGAGCCCATACAGTTACGCTATCCAAAGAAGTGTTCTCACTGATCTTATCGACAAATAAATTTCTGTACTGAGGCTTAGAGTTAGTGTTGTTAAATATTACAGCATCAAACTCCTTTAGCTTATCTTTTTCCATCATAGCGATGTCTGTGCTCGTGGTCACGTCAAAAGCACCACTTTTATCAGAGATAATCTGAATCATGGCTTGTGTATGAGGATTTACCCAGTGCCAGAAACCTGTGTGTAGTGAAAATACAAGAACTTTCTTCTTCTTTTTAAATGGGAAATTGGCTTTTTCTGGAGCTAATTCACTGATTTTATCTTTCCAAGCTTGATCCAACGGAATCTCTTGAGGGTTTTGTGCAAGAGCAATATTGACACTGGCTAGGAAAACGATTCCGTAGATAATAATCTTCTTCATGGGGTAATTGGATAAACGGGTTAGTCGATAATTTAGAATTCTATATCTTTAAAATTCGATCCCAATAACCTGAAATTTATATGATATTCAAAAGAATTTTCTGCGTACCAGCGATTTACCTATGTTTAATGGTATCAGTCTTTGCGCAAAAAGTAGAGTTGAAAGAGACGTCTAGCGGAATTGATTTCGTGATTGGTAATCAGTCTGTTCTAAGCTACCAAACGGCTGTGGCAGACGTGCCTGAAGGCATAAAAAAAGATTTTGCAAAATCTGGATTTATTCACCCATTAAAATCCCCATCAGGACAAGTTCTTACTAGAATTCAACCAAAAGACCATTATCATCACTATGGAATCTGGGGTCCATGGACTCGCGCTACCATCAGTGGAAGAGAAGTAGACTTTTGGAATCTGGGAGATCAAAAAGGAAGAGTTGACTTTTCACATGTGCTTTCTAAAAAGGTAGCAGGCGGTGCAGCCGAACTTAACGTACGTCAAAACCACCTAGATTTGAAAGCTCCAGAATCTGAGCGAATAGCTATTGCCGAAGATCTTCGTATCAAGGTAAAGCCTGCGGACAAAGGTCGATACATGGTCGATTACACGAGTACCATTGAGACCAAAATCCCTGGGGGTATCTTGCTTGATGATTACCGCTATGGCGGTGGAATAGGTTTTCGTGCCGCAGAGAAATGGGGAACGGACAACAGTTCTGTTTTAACTTCTGAAGGAGATACAAGAAAAACCGCGGATGGAACAAATGCAAAATGGATCATCGTGCAGGGAGAAACTGACGATACAACTGGAGAGAGTGGGATTCTATTCTTAAGTCACAATACGAATAAGGCTCACCCGGAGCCATTGCGTGTTTGGCCAGAAGATAATTATAATGGAATTGGTAATGTCTTTATAGAATTCACTCCGATTAGACACGAGTCTTGGGAGCTTTTACCCAACAAACGATATACATTAAAATACAGAATGATTGTCTTTGACGGTAAGATGACTGCAGCAGAAGCAGACGCTTACTGGAGGGCTTTTGTAAAATAAATTCAAGTAATAATTAACCCTAATTAGAAATGAAAAGAAGAGAATTCATTAAAAACAGCGCCTTAGCAAGTGCAGCAATAGGATTTCCGACCATTGTACCCGCTTCTGTTTTTGGAAAAAATGCCCCTAGTAATAAAATCAATATAGGTCAAATTGGTTGTGGTAGAATCGCACGTGATCATGATATGCCAGGTGTATGGCAGCATGATATCGCTCGTATCGTTGCAGTTTCAGATTTGGATAGCAACCGCATGGCGGATGGCAAAAAACGTGTAGAAGATTATTACACCAAGAAAATGGGCAAAGCCTATTTGGATGTAAAGCAATACGGAGATTACAAGGATATGCTTCAGAACAAGGATATCGATGCAGTAGTGATCAGTACTCCGGATCATTGGCACTCTCAGCCAGCAATGGAAGCAGTATTGGCAGGAAAGCATGTATATGTGCAAAAACCAACTTCTCTGACAATTCGTGAGGGACGTCAATTGGTGGATGCTGTGAATAAATCTGGAATGAAACTGCAGCTAGGTACTCAGCAGCGTTCTAGTGAGCAATTTAGATATGCTGCCGAATTAGTAAGAAATGGTAGAATCGGTAGGCTTCACACAGTGAAAATTGGTCTTCCAGGTGATCCAGCTGGACCTGAAGCTGATCCAATGCCAATTCCAGCTAATTTGAATTACGACATGTGGTTGGGCTCAACTCCTGAAGTTCCTTACACAGAAATCGGTGTTCATCCTGCAACAGGCTATGACAGACCAGGTTGGTTAAGAAGAGAGCAGTTTGGTGCAGGTATGATTACTGGCTGGGGTCAGCATCACTACGATTCTGCAGCTTGGGGTATGGATACAGAATTGACTGGTCCACGATACATTGAGGCAGTAGCTGAGTTTCCTCAGTCAGGACTTTGGAATGTACATGGTGACTTCTACGCAAAAGCTGAGTATGACAATGGTATCATGATGTACACAGGCGGCGGGTATCCAAATGGTATTCGTTATGAAGGTACGGAAGGATGGATTTGGGTATCTCGTGGTAGCTATGTAGCTTCTGCTTCTGATCCGGTAGCTCAGGGCAATAGTGCAAAAGCACTGGATGCATCTGATCCTAAAATCTTAAAGTCTGTCATTGGTCCTGATGAGATTCAGTTGATCAGAAGTGCTGAGCATCATGGTAACTGGTTGGGAGCTATTCAGGGAAATAATGAGTTGCTTTCTCCAGCAGAAATCGGACATCGTTCTTGTTCAGTATGTCTATTGACACACATTTCTATGAAGTTGGGTAGAAAGGTAGAATGGGACGCCAAAGCAGAAAGGTTTATCAATGACGCTGAGGCAAACTCTATGTTGGAAAGAAAACAAAGAGCTCCTTATGGTACTAATTATGTGAAAGTTTAATTATAGGTTATTTTGAAAAATACTGCTCTAGTAGCTATTGCAGCAGGATTATTACTTTCCTGCGAAAATAAAGAAAGCGTGAATCAAGCACCTGAATCAACTTCTGAGATTACGATTATGTCCCTAGATCCGGGACATTTTCACGCAGGCCTGATTCACAAGTCTATGTATCCACAGGTAGATTCTACCGTCTACGTTTTTGCTCCGGAAGGAGCGGAATTGAAAGATTATATGAATCGCCTCGCTGGCTACAATAATCGTGAGGAAGATGCTACTGCCTGGAATCTACAGGTTAGCACTGGTGATGATTATTTGGAGAAAATGATATCGACCAAGCCGGGGAATGTCATGATGGTAGCTGGTAAGAATGATCGAAAGATCGATTACATCTCTGCCGCTATTTCTAATGGTATCAACGTCTATGCTGATAAGCCTTTGGTGATTAATAAAAGTGGGTTTCAGAAGTTGGTAAAGACCTTCGAAGAAGCTGGCAAAAAGGATCTGCTGCTTTACGATATCATGACCGAGCGTTTTGAGATCAGCACCATTTTGCAGAAAGAGCTTTCCTTGGTTCCAGACGTTTTCGGCGAGTTGGAGAAAGGTACCCTTGAGAATCCTGCGATTACTAAGGAGTCTGTACATCATTTCTTCAAGTATGTTTCCGGAAACCCATTGATTAGACCAGATTGGTTTTTTGATACGGATATAGAAGGAACGGGTATCGTGGATGTTACTACACATTTGGTAGATTTGATCCAGTGGGAGGCTTTTCCTGGTGTTACGCTAGACACATCTGATGTGCAGATGCAGACAGCAAAGCTTTGGTCTACGGATCTGGATTTGGATCAATTTAAGCTCGTAACGGGTAAAGCTGAGTTCCCTGATTTTCTTCAGAAAAACGTGTCTAATAATAAGCTCAGTGTGAATAGTAACGGTGAGATGAATTATACGCTGAAAGGAGTGCATTCTAAAGTGAGTGTAATCTGGAATTATCAGGCGCCAGAAGGTGCAGCAGATACACATTATAGTATGATGCGTGGCACAAAGGCAAATCTGATTATTCAGCAAGGCGCTGCAGAGAACTATGTTGCTACCTTATATGTAGAGCTTTTGGATGGGCAGGACGAAGCATTGACTAGTTTAGTGAAGGAAAAACTTCAGGATCGTTTTCCAGGTTTAGATTTGGAGAAAATCAGTACTGGAAAGTATAAAGTGATTATTCCTTCAACCTATCACAATGGCCATGAAGCTCATTTTGCTCAGGTTACTGAGAAGTATTTGGAGTATTTCACCCAAAAGAATATGCCTTCTTGGGAGGTTCCGAATATGATTGTGAAGTATTTCACTACTACAGAAGCTTTGGTAAAAGCGGAAAAAAAATAGGTTAATTCTAAACATGAATACCAATTAATAGGTTGGTTAGTTAAGCTCTTACTTATGGAATTAACTGATCAACCTATTTCTGTGTCTAAACCAACTGTAGCCATCGCAGGTGCAGGGGGATATGTGGGTAGATGGTTTATCCACCATTTTCGCCACAAATACAATATCATTGCTTTAAGTAGAAGCAAGGTCAAGGATAATCCCTATCCTGAAGTGACTTGGAAGCAGGTAGAACTGTATTCCATATCAAGTACGGTTGAGGTTTTGAAAGGAGTGGATGTAGCAATCTATTTGGTACATTCTATGAATGCTTCTACTCGTTTGAACCAAGGGAGTTTTGAGGACACAGATTTACTTTTGGCTGATAATTTTAGTAGAGCCGCACATCTAAATAAGGTAAAGCAGATTATTTACCTAGGTGGACTTTTGCCCAAAGAATCTGGAGAAAACCTTTCCCGACATTTGAAAAGCAGGTTGGAAGTAGAGCAAACTTTAGGTGCTAGATCTGCCAAGCTTACTGCTATTCGTGCTTCTATCATCGTAGGGCCTGGTGGATCCTCGTTTGATATGATCAAGAATTTGGTAAAAAATCTACCAGTTCTCATGTGTCCGCAATGGACAGAATCTTTAACTCAGCCTATTTCGCTTCGAGATACCTTGGACATTATCGATACCTGTGTTGGTAATGAAAATGTGTTTGGAAAAGCAATTGAAATTGGTAGTCCAGATGTTATTTCTTACAGAAAAATGCTGGAAGTGACAGCCGTTGAGCTAGGGAAGAAGCGTTTAGTGTTTTCTGTTCCAGTCTTCTCTTTAGGGCTTTCTAAGCTTTGGGTTGGTTTTTTTGGTGAAGCACCTCCTCAATTGGTTTCTCCTTTGGTAGAGAGTCTCAAGCATACTTTGACTGTATCCGAAGAGCTGAAATTTCGAGAAAAGCCTATAGCTTACCTTACTTATGAGGAGTCGGTGCGAGAAGCACTCAGCTCAGATGTTGCCCTTCAATTGCCAAGTTTCCATCCCTTGGATAAAATAAAAAATACAGTTCGAAGTATTCAGCGCATGCCAAATCCTCATGGAGACTCTGCAACTTGGGTCGCACATCGATACAACATCTGGCTTCCTACTTTTTTCAAGTTTTGGATCAATGGAAAAATGAAGGAAAGTGGAGAAATTGTTTTTTATCTGCTTTGGAGCAAAAAGCCAATGCTGCAACTGACCCTTATTCCTGATAGAAGTGAGGAAAACCGTCAGTTATTTTACATTTCCGGAGGTTGGCTTGTACAGCGATTCGATCATGGTTGGTTGGAGTTTCGTGGAGTATTGGACAATAGGTATATTATTTCAGCCATCCATGAGTTTGTTCCGAGATTACCTTGGCTTATCTATGTGAATACACAGGCGAAAATTCACCTTTGGGTAATGAATAGATTTAAGAAATATTTGGAGAGTCGAGTGAACTAAGCACCGCCTTATGCCATTTAATAGGAACTCACACCAAAAATCTAAATTTTAAATATATGAAATACTTAAGCTTTAAAGACGGAGATAAACTTCCGATTGTAGGATTAGGGACTTGGAAAAGTAAGACTGGAGAAGTTAGTCAGGCCGTTTACTGGGCTATTGAGGCTGGCTATAGACATATAGATTGTGCGGCAGTTTATCAGAATGAAAATGAAGTAGGAGAAGGCATCGCAAAGGCTATTTCTGAAGGACTAGTGAAGCGGGAGGAGCTTTTTGTGACTTCCAAGCTTTGGAATAATTCCCATAAGAAAGACCAGGTTCTTCCAGCTTTGGAGAAATCCCTTGCTGATTTGAGATTGGATTATGTGGATTTGTATTTGATTCACTGGCCGATAGCTTTTAAGGCAGAAGTTGGATTTCCAAACAGCAGAGAGGACTTTTATACCTATGATGAAGTGTCTATTTCTGAAACTTGGAAAGGTATGCAGGACTTAAAAGAAAAGGGCCTTGCAAAGCATATTGGTGTTTCCAATTTCAACCAGAACAAGCTCAATGAATTGTTTGAGGTAGGTGGCCAAAAGCCGGAAATGAATCAAGTAGAAATGCAACCTTATCTTCCTCAAAGAGGATTGGTTGAATTTTGTGCTGAACATGGAATATTAATGACGGCATATTCACCTTTGGGATCCCCTGATTCTAGAGCTGAAAAACATGAAAACGATCCGAAGTTGTTGGTAGATCCAGTAGTTAAGGAGATTGCAAATAAGCATAAAGTAGGAGCAGGTCAGGTTCTTATTGCTTGGTCTATTGCCAGAGATATTGCAGTGATTCCAAAGTCGGTAAACCAAGAGCGAATTATTGGCAACTTGGCAGCTACTGAAGTGAAGCTAGATGAGCACGATATGATGCAATTACGCGATATTGGAATTAATCACCGATTTATTGATGGCTCTTTCTTTACCGGAGATAACAGTCCTTACGAACCTTCAGATTTGTTCGATCAAGAATAGTTTTCAGAGTAAAACGACATCAAAAAAGGCTATTGGATCAATTCCAATAGCCTTCTTACTTTTTATATATTATGAGTGCTTAATCCTCGACCTCTAGTGCTTCCAAAATATCCGCAAGTTCATCAAAGTCTTTCAGTCCTGGTTTGATTTCATCTCCACCGGTAAGAGAGATACCATAGAGGTCTAACTTTTCTATTAACTCTAGAACATTCTGAGCTGTTATTCCTACACCCAAAATGACTCTGCAGTGCCCGCTGATTAGCTTAATAGCTTTTAAGTCCTCTTCATCTAACTCTTCACGGTCTGAGGTGATATGAAAAATGATTCCGGATTCATTGAGTTTCTCAGCCACTTCCTGTTCTATGTGTCTGACTTCTTGCAAATCCATCTTATAGATCAAACCATATCCTTTGCCTTCAAACTCAACAAGAGGCTCGATTCTATCGTGTTCGATCCATTTTACACTTGGGTAATTGATCAGTGTTTCCTGAACTTCGGATACTTGGTAGGTGACGAATTCTCCAACAAATTCAAGACCGGAAACCCATCCTGTTATTTCATTAAATTGAGTAGGGGTGATGAATTTTTCTGATTCTCCTTCGAGTGAAAAGCCCAATAAATCCACATACATTCCGGAGCAATACCTAGCATCAGAGAGATTGGTGATGCCGCTTATTTTTACAAAAGTGCTTAAAGCCATGGTTCAAATTTTGAATCGGCTAAGATAATCAGGATGATTGGCTAGAAAAAAGTATTTCGAAACTGTATCAATTCGTCGTTACCTGATAATTGAGAAAATCCTAGTATTTTTAGTCATTGAAAGGCCCTATGAATAAACTCCTATCCATACTTGTATTAGCAGTACTGATATTTTTCACCGCATGTGATCGGGAAATTGAAGAAGGGCAGGTGGATTTGGGCTATGATTTCCAGCCTTTGGAAATTGGCTTATTTTGGATCTATGAGGTAGATCAGACTACTCATTTTGGTGAAAATGACTCAGAACAAACGCTGTTTTTTTATAAAGATCGGATCAGGAGTATTTATACTAATGAGGAAGGAGAAGCAGTGTATATAGTGCAGCGTTCTAAATCTTCTACTAATTCAGCATGGAGTAATGTTTTGGAATACACTCTGATTCAGCGGGATCGTGGTTTGGTGAGAACCATAGAAAATCAACCATTGGTTTCCTTGGTATTTCCACCGAAAAATGGAGTAGTCTGGAACGGATATATATATAGAAATGGATCAGAAGATGAATTTGAACTTATCAGTTCGGGTAATTCTATTCGGGTGAATCAGGAGGAGAGTGATGACCTGGTGACGTATAGAGATATCCGTTACGAAGTGTATGAGAAAGGTGTGGGATTAACAGAAAAGTATGATGAGGTATTGACTTACTGTTCTAGAAATGATTGTTTGGGAGATATGCTGATAGATTCAGGATTTAAAATTCATATGAAATTGATCGAAAATGGGAAGAATTAAATTTTTAACCTGTTTGTTGATTGGAATAGCATTTTCTTGGAATGTAGCTGCCCAGGATCGTTATGCTGTTTTTTACAAGTTTAAGCCTCAGGAAAGTCTTTCCCTTTCCCAACCATCGGAATTTCTAAGCCAAAAAGCATTGAATAGGAGAAGTAGAGAAGCTGTGGCTCCTGATAGTTTGGATCTTCCTGTTTCGCAAAAATATGTGGATGCTGTCTCCGAGAAGTCAACTTATATTCTTTATTCCAGCAAGTGGTTTAATGCTACTTTGCTAGTGACAGATGAAGCTGGAGTAGCAGAATTAGAAGCCTTGCCTTTTGTGGATAGAGTAGAGTTGGTGGGTAGAGGCTTTGTTCCCAATCCAAATGCTAAAATTGAAGTAAATAGTAATGTTTCTGGCAAGAGTAAACTCCGTATGCCAACTAGCGAAAGCGCACGAGTTTTGGCAACAAATGAAGAAACATACGACTTCCAAAATTCACTGCTTGGGATAGATAAAATGCATGAGGAAGGGTTTACCGGAAAAGGTGTGACCATCGCAGTTTTTGACGCGGGATTTCCGGGTGCCAATACTGCAAGTCCTTTGGTTCATTTGCAAACAAATGGACAGATCATCGCAACGAGAGATTTTGTGAGACCATGGAATCAGAATGTGTATTCTGACAATCAGCACGGCACAAATGTGCTCTCTCTCATCGCTTCCAAAGAACCAGGGAAAATGCTGGCAGGAGCACCTGATGCAACTTACATACTTGCGATGACAGAGGAGATTGCTACGGAGTATTGGGTGGAAGAATACAACTGGGTTCGTGCCGCAGAATATGCAGATAGCCTTGGTACAGATATTATCAGTAGTTCTCTTGGGTATTGGGACTTCGATGATCCTGCGATGAACTACACGATAGCAGATTTAGACGGAGAGACTACTATTATTGCGAGAGGAGCGAGTATCGCAGCGAGCAAAGGAATACTTGTAGTAAACAGCGCAGGAAACAGTGGTCCATCCCAATCAACATTAAATTCACCTTCTGACGCCAAAGGAATTCTAGCGATTGGATCTGTTAATAAAGAGCTTAATGTTTCTAGTTTCAGTTCCCGAGGGCCCACAGGAGATGGGAGAATAAAGCCTGATTTGGCAGCTTTTGGAGATGGTACAGCATTGATCAGATCTAATGGTGAGGTTGGGTTTTCCAACGGTACATCCTTTTCTGCTCCTCAGATTTCAGCTTTGGCGGCAGGACTTTGGGAAGCTAAACCTGAGTGGACAAAGGATGAATTAATAGAAAGTTTGTTGAATAGTGGAACACAAGCTGACGAACCAGATAATATGTTAGGTTTTGGTATTCCAAATTTTCTAGCGGCGCTTTATGGAGAAATACTGGCTGTAGATGATAATGAAGAGGTAGTCTCCTGGAAAGTTTATCCCAACCCGATTGTAGGTGATGAGTTGAATATCCATTTCGGCACTAGTCTGAGTGCAGAATTCTCTCTTATTGATCTTAATGGTCGAACCTTACAAAGTGAAACCCTTAAAAGAGCAACTGCCCAAGAACCTTTCAGGATTCTTTTACAAGGAGTCAAGCATGGGATATATGTGCTTCAGATGCATGACTCCACTTTGATCAAGCGAAGCAAATTAATAAGGCAGTAAGAATTTGGGCACAGCCTAATATTTTACCTTTTTTACAAAAACAAAAACATACGCATGTCTCCTTTAATAGCCCCATCCATTCTAGCTGCTGATTTTTCAAATCTTCAAAGAGAAGTAGAAATGCTGAATTCATCGGAGGCTGATTACATTCATGTGGACATTATGGATGGAGTCTTCGTTCCGAATATTTCATTTGGCATTCCAGTGACAGAGGCAATCCATCGCCATGCGAAAAAACCTCTGGATGTACACCTGATGATCGTGAATCCAGATAATTACCTGGAAGCTTTTAAAAATGCAGGCGCGGCAGTTATCTCAGTCCATTATGAAGCTTGTACGCATTTGCACCGCACATTGCAGGCTATCTCCAACCTCGGAGTAAAAGCTGGTGTTGCGATCAATCCTCATACACCAGTAGAATTATTATCAGAAGTGATTCAGGATATTGATCAAGTAATTATCATGTCCGTAAATCCTGGGTTTGGCGGGCAGAAATTTATTGAAAATACCTATTCGAAAGTTTCTCGATTGAAGGATCTAATACTTGCCAAAGGAACTAAGACAAAAATCGAAATAGATGGGGGAGTGAACCTTCAAAATGCTCCCAAGCTGTTAGCGGCAGGAGCGGATGTATTTGTAGCAGGAAGCTTTGTGTTCAATTCCGATGATCCGGTACTGACGATTAGTGAGCTTAAAGCAATTCGCTTGGTTTGACCTTCACTCTGACCATTTATCATAAAAAACCTTAAAAAGCACCTTAAATACTTGAATTTTTGGCTTTAGAGTTTTTTATTGAGAATTATACAGAAATTAAAATCAGATAGTTTATGAAAAAAGTATTGTTGTTTGGAGCGCTATTCGCGTTCCTAGGACTTGCTGCTTACGCACAAGATGAGGAGAAAGTCACAGATGAAGATTTGACTAAATATGCAAATGTAGAGGTGACATTTGACAATTATGTAAATACAAAAACAGAAGAATTGAAGGCTATGATTTTGGAAAATGAGATTTTCCAGGGTGGTGGTAGATATAATGAAATCAAGGCTGCTTGGGGTGACGAGGCTAAAATGACTGAAGCTAAAGTTACAGAAGAAGAAAAAGCTGCTTTTGAAGAAGTAAAGGAATTTCAAGGTTCTCTTCAGGGTGTTTTGAAAGAATACAAAACAGGCTTGATCATGGATGACGAAATCTTGGGTGCTGGTACTTACAATAAAGTATTGGCTGCAACTAAAGAGGATCCAGCTGTAAAAGAGAAATTAGACAGCATGATTGCTGAAATGAAAGCTAAGCAAGAAGCTGAGAAAGAAGATACTCCTGAGCCTACAGACGGAAATTAGGATTTAATTCAAGTTATTATGAAGATGCCTCCCAATTGGGAGGCATTTTTTTTTAATTTCACACCAAGAGTTTCACGCCTTCGTTTATAAAAGTATGAATTTCAAAAAGCTACCCCTTTCCATTATTCTTTGTTTTGTTCTCACAGCCGTGTTTGCTCAGGATGATGATATTTTTGGGATATCCCAGAAAGCCAAAAATCCTAAAAGTGAATCTGGCCTTGGTAATGTTGCTAGGAATGTGTTGGAGATGTTCAGTGTAGAGCTTTCTGGAGGTGGTGCTTACCAGCAATTTGGTACTAGCTTTTATTCAGAGACTCCAGCTCTTTACCCTTTTTCTCGCTATCAAAATTTGGAAGGTGATCCTTTGGATATTTCTGAAGAAAATCCGCTAGACATGAAAGGTGGAGATTGGGTATTCCCAAACTGGAATGGTGGAATGAGAATTAATCTTTTCAATCTTTTGACTATAGGTGGAGGCTTTGGTCAAGAATGGGGAAACCTTGCTCCGATGCAAGGGGGAGATTATCAGTTTGATTTTGAAGGCGCTACTTACCAAGTGAACAAACTCTATGGTACTGTGGGACTGGTGCTATATGATGCTAATAGAAGAAGAGCTTTTTTGAATTGGAGGTATAGAAACTACTCTTCTTCGAATCTATATATGATGTCGGAACTTAAGCAGAGAGCTAGACAGAATTATCCTTGGAGCTTTGTTTTTGAAGCAGAATTTGGAAAATTGAAACTGAAGAATGCTTATGATGCTGCACTTGACGATGGTCCTAATCCATATGTGCCAAGACTTGCTGTGTCTGATAAGAATTACTATGGGCTTGGGCTTAGAATCGAACGCGATTTCTCTGACTACACCAAAGTCTTTATAAAAGGAGGAGCGGATTTTCGCAAATTCACCTATGCGGCATCAGATTTTTCGGAAGTTCAAGACCTTGATCAAAAAGTATATGCAATGCAAGTTGGGTTGGCAGTTACCTTCCCTGGTACTAAGCGATGCAAAATTGGTGGGTGTGGAGTAGTGATGAAGCATATGCACAACGGAATCGAGGTTCGAGGTAGCGGAATTTTCAATTTTCAGAACAGGAAAGTCGGACAGTGGTACTAAAGTCCTGATTATCCACTTTGGTGTTTGTAATCTCTTTTCAAAACCAGTCTGTTTTTACTATCTTGCAGCCTTAATCGACCCCGTGAATAGCATTATATGGCTCAAGGAGAAAACGAGAACATCATACCCATTAACATTGAAGAGGAAATGCGTGGTGCCTACATCGATTATTCGATGTCGGTTATTGTTTCAAGAGCGCTTCCTGATGTCCGTGACGGACTAAAACCAGTACACCGTAGAATCCTTTTTGGGATGCAGGAACTGGGAGTATTACATAATAAGCCCCATAAGAAATCGGCCAGAATTGTCGGTGAGGTACTCGGTAAGTATCACCCACATGGTGATTCTGCTGTTTACGAAACGATGGTTCGTATGGCGCAGCCTTGGTCTCTGAGATATCCTTTGGTGGATGGTCAGGGTAACTTTGGTTCTGTCGATGGAGATAATCCTGCAGCGATGCGTTATACCGAAGCTAGACTGAAGCGTATTGCTGAGGAGCTTTTGGTGGATATCAACAAGGAGACAGTAGATTTCCAATTCAACTTTGATGACTCCCTAAAGGAGCCAGTTGTATTGCCAGCAAAAATTCCTGCACTTCTTTTGAATGGCGCATCTGGTATTGCTGTAGGTATGGCAACAAATATGGCGCCTCACAATCTTGGAGAAGTAATTGACGGGATTGCAGCCTACATCGATAACAATGATATTACTATCGAAGAATTGATGGTGCATATCGTTGCTCCTGATTTCCCTACTGGAGGAATTATCTACGGTTACAATGGAGTGAAAGCTGCATTTGAAACTGGCCGTGGTAGAGTAGTGATGCGTGGCAAAGCCAATGTGGAAGTCAAAGATGGTGGTAGTAAGGAGATGATTATCATCACCGAGATTCCATATATGGTGAATAAGGCGAGCATGGTAGAGAAAACTGCTGCGCTTATCAATGAAAAGAAAATCGAAGGAATCTCTGCAATTCGTGATGAGTCTGATCGCTCAGGAATGCGAATTGTTTATGAATTGAAGCGTGACGCTATATCTAGTGTTGTACTTAATAATCTTTATAAGCATACACAGCTACAAACTTCATTCTCAGTAAATAATGTTGCCTTGGTAAAAGGTAGACCTTATACACTGAACCTGAAGGATATGATTGTTCACTTTGTCAATCACCGCCATGAGGTAGTGATTCGTAGAACTGAATATGAGTTAAGAGAAGCGGAGAAAAGAGCTCACATCCTCCAAGGTTATTTGATCGCATTAGATCATTTGGACGAAGTGATTTCATTGATTAGAAGTTCTGCAGATCCTGAGACAGCTAGAAATAGCTTGATGGAGAGATTTGAATTGAGTGAAATTCAAGCAAGAGCTATTCTCGATATGAGACTACAGCGATTGACTGGAATGGAGCGCGACAAGATCATCAAAGAGTATGATGATATCATGGCTTTGATCGGAGAACTCAAGGAAATTCTTGCCAGCGAAGATAAGAGAATGGAAATCATCAAAGAGGAGCTTGCAGAGATGAAAACTCGTTATGCTGATGATAGAAGAACTGAAATAGAGCATAATGCTGAAGATTTCAGCTATGAAGATATGATTCCAAATGAGGAAGTGATTATCACGGTTTCTCATGAAGGATATGTGAAGCGTACTGCGCTTTCAGAATATAGAACACAAGGTAGAGGTGGAGTAGGATCGCGTGGTGTAAGTACCAAGCAAGATGATTTTACAGAGTATTTATTTACTGCATCTACGCATAATTACCTGTTGATATTTACTGATAAAGCGAAATTGTTCTGGTTGAAAACCTACGCTATTCCTGAAGGATCAAAGACTTCTAAAGGAAGGCCAATTCAGAACTTGATTAGCATTGAGCAGGATGATAAGATACGTTCTATCATTCAGGTTGCAGATTTGAATAATCAGGATTATCTGAACAACCACTTCCTAGTGATGGTGACTAAGCGTGGTATCATCAAGAAGACTACGCTAGAGCAATATAGCCGTCCTAGAACCAATGGTATCATAGCGTTGAACATACGTGAAGATGATCAATTGGTGAAAGTAGAGATGACCAATGGCAATCAGCAGATTGTGATCGCTGCTAAATCAGGAAGAGCAATTCACTTCAACGAAACAGCTGTAAGACCTATGGGACGTACAGCTACAGGGGTGAAGGCTATCAAGTTAAATGATGATAACGATTATGTTATTGGCATGGTATGTGCATCTGAAGAAAATGCAACGTTGCTCGTAGTTTCGGAAAAAGGTTACGGCAAGCGCTCTAGTCTCGATGAATATAGAATCACCAATCGTGGAGGCAAAGGAGTAAAAGCAATGAGCGTCACAGAGAAAACCGGAACGTTAGTTGCAATCAAAGAAGTAGTAGAAACTGATGATTTGATGATCATCAACAAATCAGGGATCACCATTCGTATTTCTGTGGATGGACTTCGCATCATGGGAAGAGCTACTCAAGGAGTAAGATTGATTAAAATCGGAGAAAATGATGAGATTTCATCCGTAGAGAAAATATCAAAAGAAGAAGAAGTGGAGGAAGTGGAAGATGCAACAATAGTTACGGATGAGAATTCTGAAGCAGCTACTGATGAGCCTTCAACTGATGATTCCGAAGATTCTTCAGATGATTCAAATGAAATAATCGAATAACCAACCAAACAAGAAAAATACGCTAAAATGAAGAAGCTAATTCTATCAATGGCCTTGATCGGTGCAACGACTCTGGCTTTTGCACAAAAAAAAGTGGTTCGTTCCGCTGAGAAGAACTTCAAATCTGGAGATCTTGCAGCTGCAATGACCGATGTGGAGGCTGCTAGTAACGATCCAGAAACTGGAAGTGACCCTGCTACCTATCTATTGAAAGCTCAGATCGAAACCAAAATGTTTGGTTCTGATTCTACCAATACAGAATCAACTCTTAAAATCGGAGAAGCTGCATTGGCTACCTTTATGAAAGCTTTCGAAATGGGTGGAAGTAACAAAGCAGAAGGTGTAGGTAAAGATATCTTTGATGAGGATCTACCAGGTGTTCCTGTTAACCTTAGACCTTTCACTATCAATACACTTAAAAATGTAGCATTTGATAAAGGTGGAGAAAGATATAACGAAGATGATAAAGAGATGGCTTACCATTTCTTTGACTTAGCTGGCCAAATAGACCTTAGTGATACTACTATTCATTACAATGCTGGTTTCATTGCAAATGATCTAGGTATGTTTGACGAAGCAAAGAAGCATTTCGGATATCTACTTGAAGTTCCTGAATACAATAAATTGACTGTTTATTACTTAATGGTTCAAATCTTAAGTGGTGAAGAGCAAAATCCAGAAGCATCTTATGATATGGTGATGGCTGGTAGAGAAGATTATCCAGAAGATAAAATTCTTGCTGAGTATGAGATCCAGTTATTGCTTCAATTGAACAAAATGGACGAGGCTATGGCTTCTATCCAGGAGGCTCTAAAAAATGATCCAAATAATGCTGGTATCCTTTTGAGATCAGGTTACTTGAAAGAGCAGTCTGGAGATATTGATGGTGCGCTTGAAGATTATAAAAAATCAGTTGCTGCCGATCCTACTTTCTACGATGGTAACTATTACACTGGTGCGCTACTGTTGGAGAAATCAAGAGAAATTCTTGCTGAATTGAACTCACTTTCTGACGAACAGTGGGAAGCTAGATCCAAATCAATGGGTGAGGAAGCAAACCTTCACTACAAAGAGGCGGTTCCATATTTCGAAAATGCATTGGAAATCAGACCTGATAATGCTGACTTGATGGCCATCCTATTTAGAGTTCATGCTCGATTGAAAAACGATGCTGAAGCAGATAAATACAACAAAATGTTGATCGAATTGAAAGGTGCCAACTGGCAAGAAAATATGTAATTCTTACTTTATAGTATGAAATAAGGCCTCTGAATTAAATTTCAGAGGCTTTTTTATGTTCTTTCCAACCTATAGCCAAATTAGTTAAAGGGCTGAGGTAGATCGAGTTTCAAAATAGATAGGCTAGCTTTTACAATATCTATATCTTTGCCTCCAGAAAATTCAAATCAACTATGCGATTGCAGAAAGTAGCCGTTTTAACTTGTATGTTTTTTGGATTAATCTCCTGTCAAGTTGCTGCGCAATCAAAGAAGTTTATTGAAGTTTCTTACGACCAAGGGCCTATTGTTGGAAATCAAAAAGACTGGGCAGAAGAACTGATTAATAAAATTGCCTATTCAGGAGTGGATGCCAGATTTGGTTGGCGGAGCAGTAGGAATACATACATCAATTACGTTAATAGGTGCCCTAGCTATGGAGTGGGCTTTACATCTGCCCTGAATTATTTTGCTGAGATAGGCAGACCTATGGGACTTTATGGGTTTGGTGAATTTCCTTTTGGTAAGAATAAGTTTGATCGAAAACTTAATTTTAGCTATTACACCCAAATCGGATTGGGGTTTAATATGAATCCATATAACGCTGAAACCAACCCAATTAATGGCTTTGTTGGAACTGCAGTGAATGCACATATTCATTTTGGATTAAAAGCATCGTATCAATTTTCCAATTCCTTTGGAGCCTTCACTTCCGTGGGTACCAAGCATTATTCGAATGGCTCTATAAATAAGCCCAACGCAGGAATCAATTTCATACCTATTGCAATTGGACTTCGAATGTATCTTGACAAGGAGGAATTCAATCCTGGTCCAAAGCCTGAGTTTCCGTCTCTAGAGAAAAGGGGGTTTTGGAATATAGCAGCATACACAGGAGTTAAAAGCTATGATCTCGGACAGAAAGCATATTTCAGAGGTGGCTTGGGTGCGAATTACCTGTGGGAGCTTTCTTATAAGTATAGAGGAGGGATAGGTGTAGATTGGTTTTATGGAGCCGGAGCTAAAGAGAGATATCCTGACGAGAACATTACTTTTTTAGACTATAATTCTTTTGCAGTGGTGGGCTCATGGGAATGGAAGCTGACTGAACATTTGTATATGCCCATTGCAATTGGAGTTTATGTTAGCAGGGCGCATTACAATCAGGAAATAACTAGCTTTTACGAGCGAATTGGAGTGCGATACAGAATGAATAATAATGTGTTTACTGGTGTGCAGATCAAAGCACACAAAGCCAAAGCTGACTTTTTTGAATTTACTGTAGGCTATACTATTCCTGGTAAAGTGAGAAAAATTGTTAATCCTTAAGGGATTATAGCCCCTTTGATCAAAAAACATTTGAATTTCAATCAGGCTTGTTCTAGCTTGTAGAGATAATTTACGCCCATTTATGACCAAACCTGTTTTACTCAGATCTTTAGCGGCTCTCTACTTCTCGCTTATCAGTTTGATCTGTTTCTCCCAAACAATTCCTTCTTCTGAAATATATCACCAACTTCTTCAGCTCAAGGAAACCAAAAGAGTTCTTTACATCGCAGCCCATCCAGACGATGAGAATACTCGCTTGATTGCAGCTCTTGGAAATGGAGAGCATGTACAAGTTGCTTACTTGAGTTTAACTCGAGGCGATGGTGGACAGAATTTGCTAGGCAAGGAATTGGGGATTGAATTAGGACAGATCCGAACTCAAGAATTGCTTCGTGCCCGCGAAACAGATGGAGGTAGGCAATTTTTTACCAGAGCCATGGATTTTGGCTACTCGAAGAATCCAGATGAAACACTGCAAAATTGGGATAAGCAAAAAGTACTTTCAGATGTAGTATGGGTTGTAAGGAATTTCAGACCAGACATAATCATTACCAGGTTCAACACCATACCTGGAGGTAATCATGGACATCACACTACTTCAGCTATTTTGGCTGAGGAAGCGTTTGAATTGGCGGCAGATGCAAATGCATTCCCTGAGCAGTTGAAACATGTGGAAACTTGGCAGCCTCGAAGAATCTTTTGGAACTCATATAATTTTGGAGGAGAGTTTAAAGCTTCTGAAACTGAGAAATATGCCGTTTTCGAAGTTGGCGGATTCAATAGCCTCTTAGGAGAAACCTATAGCCAAATTGCTGCGAACAGTCGAACCATGCATAAATCACAGGGCTTTGGAGCTACAGCCGGTGTAGGGAAAGCTGAAGATCATCTACAATTCATCAAAGGGGAATCATTTGATAAATCTGCATTTGAAGGGATTCCTGACCGTTGGAAGGAGATTCCAGGAGGTGTTGAAATAGAGTCAATGATCCAAAGTGCAATTGAGAAATTTGACTTTAAAAATCCCCCTGTAAATCTGAAATCGTTGATGGAGATTCGATCTAAGTTATTAGCTCTTGATTCAAAAACTTCTTGGGTTTTGGAAAAGAAAGCGAAACTAGATGAATTGATTTTTGAGGTCTTAGGATTGAACATGGAGTTCGTGACAAATCAAGAGCTAGGTTTTGCAGGAGAAAAAATCAAGGCAAATCTTGTGTTTAGCAATCCTTCAGTTGTTTTGATTTCAGATGTTTCCTTGAAACTTAATGGGATTGATTATCATGCAAATAGTAAGACCGTAGATAACAACAAACCACTGCAAGTTCCTGTAGAGTTTAACATATCCGAAAAGGCTCCATTATCACAGCCTTACTGGCTTGAAAACCCAGTGGTGGATGCGATCTATGATGTAAAAGATCAGCATATGATTGGCAAGCCCTTCAATGATATGAAGGTTGGTGGCGATTTAACTTTCAAAATTAATCTGCAGACCTTCAAAGTCTCCATTCCTTTAGAGTACAAATACAATGATCAGGTAGATGGAGAAGTGAAGCAACCTTTTACCATAGTCCCTGAAATTGACCTTGAAGTCTCTGATGAGAACGTATTTTTGATTTCAGGTGTAAATCCAATTGTGACTGTGACTGTGAATTTCAGTGGTGACATTAAGAAAGGAGAATTGACATTTAAAAATCTTAAGAAATCTGAATTTGAAATTGTAGGAACAGAAGATAATATCAGCCAAAAGAAAAAAGTATACAGTGTATCGTTCAAATTGAATAAGAACGAAAAGCGGGAAGTAGTCGCTCAATTTACCACTGCTGATAAGAAGGTTTATGATCAAATCACCCATCGGATATCCTATAAACACATTCCTAATTTGACGTATTTTTCACCTGCTTCCATGAATTTAATTCAGGAGGATTGGAAGGTGTCTGGTGCAAAAATTGGCTACATCATGGGGGCAGGAGACGACGTACCCGCTGTACTTTCTTCCCTTGGGTATCAAGTAACTCAGGTCTCTGATTTCAGTTTAACAAATCTTTCTCAATTCAAAAGTATTGTGGTAGGTATCAGAGCGTACAATACTAATACAGAACTAGCAGCCAACCAACAGAACCTTATGGCGTATGTAGAGAACGGTGGAACGGTAGTGGTGCAGTACAATGTGAGTCGTCCATTATTGATAGAGAAACTTGGGCCCTATCCATTTGATATTAGTAGAGATCGAGTGACTGTAGAAGATTCTCCTTTTACGGCAGACTGGAATCATCCGATTTTGGCTGGGCCAAATAAGATCACAGATACAGATTTTGATGGATGGATTCAGGAAAGAGGATTGTATTTCGAAACGGATATAGCCCCAGAATATTCTACTCCACTTACATTTCAAGATCCAGGTGAAGATCCATTGAATGGTTCTTTGATCTATGCGAAGTATGGAAAAGGAACTTACATCTATACAGGTATCTCATTCTTTAGAGAATTACCGGCTGGTGTGCCTGGTGCGACTAAATTATTCATCAACTTGATCGAGCAATAGTTTTGGAGGAGAAACAGATACGTTGGAAATACCTTTATGCAGGGCTAATTGCATGTCTTTTTATCTTGATAGCCTTATTTTACTGGCTTAAAGTAGCCTACGCATGAGTACATTAGATTGGGTAGTACTGTTTGGTACTTTGGCGCTCATAGCCACTTATGGTATTTACAAAACTTACGGGCCAAAGAGTCTGGATTCTTACCTACGTGGTAAAAATTCAATGAACTGGTGGTCTATAGGGTTATCGATCATGGCAACTCAGGCTTCGGCAATTACTTTCCTAAGTACTCCTGGACAAGCATACGAGGATGGTATGAGGTTCATACAGTTCTATTTTGGGTTACCGCTTGCCATGATTATCATCTCGGTGGTTTTCATTCCGATTTATTACAAGCTGAAAGTCTACACGGCGTACGAGTTTCTGGAGAATCGATTTGATCTCAAAACCCGAACTCTGGCAGCTTTGCTTTTTATCATACAGCGAGGCTTAGCAGCAGGAATTACAATTTATGCTCCAGCAATTATCCTTTCAACCTTACTTGGTTGGAATCTAACGGCTACTAATATTCTGATCGGTTCTGTGGTGATTCTTTATACCGTTTCAGGAGGCACAGAAGCGGTCTCTATCACACAAAAGCAGCAAATGGCTGTGATGATGGGTGGGATGATTTTGGCGGGCATAATCGTTATTCAAATGCTTCCTATTTCCTTCCAGGAAGCTATGCATGTCGCGGGAAAGATGGATAAGTTGAATATGGTCAACTTCGAGTTTGATATCTCTGATCGTTATAATGTCTGGTCAGGAATGACCGCAGCAGTTTTTCTTTTCCTTTCTTATTTCGGTACAGATCAAAGTCAGGTGCAGCGCTATCTTTCTGGTCAGACTCTTTCCCAAAGTAGAATGGGTTTGATTATGAACGGATTTTTGAAAATCCCAATGCAGTTCATTATTTTATTTATTGGCGTGATGGTTTTTGTGTTTTACCAATTCTTTTTGCCTCCGGTAGTATTTAATACGGTACAAACAGATAAGCTTCGCCAAAGTGAATACGCGGGTGAGTTCGAGGGTTTGGAAGCGGATTATGCGGAGAACTTTGAAAAAAGTAAAGCATCCTATTTAGATATGCTTGATGCAATAGAGCAAGAGGATTTAGGTAGAGAAACTGAAATTCGTGATAAATTAACCATCTTAAAATCAGAGCAGAAGGCGATTCGTGATGAAGTGAAGGATTTGATCGTAACAAATGATCCTGTGGCAGAAACCCGAGATACGGATTACGTATTTATGCGCTTTGTAATGGATAATTTGCCCAAGGGAATCATAGGGTTGCTCTTTGCAGTGATCTTCTCTGCAGCGATGTCTTCTACAGCTTCTGAACTCAATGCGCTTGGTTCAACGACTACCATTGATTTGTATAAGCGATCTATCAAAAAAGAGGCGAGTGATAAGCATTACTTAAAATCTTCCAAGTTATTTACAGCATTCTGGGGACTCGGAGCCATACTCTTTGCTACTTATGCGTCTTTGTTTGAGAATTTGATACAGGCTGTAAACCTGCTCGGATCTCTATTTTATGGGACCATTCTGGGTATTTTCCTAGTTGCCTTTTTTATGAAATGGGTGAAAGGGCAAGCAGTATTTATAGCTGCTTTGCTATCTCAAGCACTGGTTTTATTTGTGCATTTCAGTAATGGAGACTTGGCTGATGGTAACCTTTGGGATATTGGATTTCTTTGGTACAATCCGATTGGATGCTTAGCGGTAATGCTCTTTGCTGCTGTGATTCAATTGGTGATTCCTGGGAAACCTACTTCTCCTGAATAGATCGATCTTGAGTAATTCCTATAAAAAAGCTTTATTCTCACTGGCTTCCTCGATCATTTCTTCAGCGAGTTCTTTTCCGAGATACTTGTCTATAATACCGTGAGCTACATAGAGTAGGGGAGTGAGAGCGATAGCAACGGTCATTTTATAGATGTAATTCATGACGCCTACCGCAATGATTTGGGTGATGCTCCAATTTCCAAAAATGTAAAAAGCAATTCCCAGTACTACGAATGAATCGATAAACTGACTGACCAAAGTAGACCCAGTGGCTCTGAGCCAGATTTTACCTTCTCCCGTTACAGCTCTTAGCTTTTGGAATACATAAACATCGATCAGCTGGCCGATTAAAAATGCCGTGAGAGATCCAATGATGATTCCCATTCCCTGGCGGAAAATGGTGTTAAAGGCATAACTGATATTAAAGCTCTCTCCGTCGGGTGTTGTAGCATTTACGTCCAGCCAGAAGTCGGCAGGAGTTAAAGCAGTAACTACGCTAATAATAATGAAGGCATAAGCAATGAGTCCGGCCGTCAGAAAAGACATTTTCTTGACACCTTTTTTCCCGAAATACTCATTGATAATATCGGTGGTAATAAACACCACAGGCCAGATTACAGCACCAGCGGTAAGATTGAAGTCTAATAAGTACTCTCCGAAAAAAGTCCAGTTAACCGGGTCAAAACCGAGTGTCTTCTCTGCAGAGAAAATTTTCACACCTATGATTTCTGCCAAAATCGCATTGGTCAAGAAGATGCTTCCCAGGATTATAAACAGATTGGTCTTTCTGGAGCTTTGGGACTTGTTCATAGAGAATAAGTTGAGCCTTCTTCACTTAAAATAGAATTTTCAAAAACAGTTTTTGCCTCATTTAAAAGTGGCTCCAAATCTACATATCGAGAGGAATAGTGTCCCAGCAGTAGCTTCTTCACTTGACTCATTTTCGCTATCTCGGCAGCCTGCTTCGCCGTACTGTGGAAAGTGATTGCTGCTCGCTCTACATTATCTTCCATAAAAGTCGATTCATGATAGAGTAAATCTGCATTTTGGATGAATTGTTTTAGTTCCGGATTGTAAATCGTATCGGAGCAGTAAGCATAGGAGCGGAGAGGGGGAAGTGGGTGCGTGAAAGCTTTTACTTTGTAAAGTTTACCGCTTTCGTCTTTGTAGTCTATACCCTGACGTAGAGAATGAATAGCAGCTAGAGGCACTTCATTTTGCTGCAATTTCTCCTTGATCATACTCCTAAGTCCATGTTTTTCCTTGATAAGAAATCCAGTCGTAGGTAATCTATGCTTGAGTGGGAAGCTATAAACTTCAAACCTGGGATCATCCAGAAGTAGAATCATCCCATCATCATGTGTTTGAACAAAAGTGAGTGGATAGCTCAATTTGGTGTTGCTCCAGCGAAAATGTGTGGTTATGATTTCGTCTAGTCCCTGAGGACCATAGATGGTGAGCGGACTCGTTCGCTTTCCCAGGTGATAGCTGGAAAGCAGGCCTACTAATCCTAGGTAATGATCTCCATGAAGATGAGAAATGAAAACATAGTTGATCTTGGATACTTTGATTTTGAATGCACGAGCTTGCAACTGCATGGCTTCTCCACAATCTATCAGTAAAAAATCCTGCCCAAATCGAACGACTTGGGCAGTATGATGCCTTCCATGCACAGGGATGGAAGACGTGTTTCCTAATATAGTGACTTCAAAGTCGGGTATCAACCTTCCTCCTCTTCTTCCTCTTCTCCGCTTGCGATGGCATGCATGAAGATAGCTTCACTTGCTTCCTCTAGAGAGCTAACCAAGTTCAGTTTCTTATCCAACATGGAGATTTTCAACAATTTCATCACGTGATCCTGAACACCAGAGATGATGAAAACACCACCATTTTTACCGAATTCACGATCTCCAACTAGTAATGCGCTTAGTCCTGAGGAATCTACATATTTCACTTCGCTCATGTCCAAAACAAGATTTTCGAAGCCTTCAGCATGAATCGTCAATAATTCAGATTTCAAAACTGGAGCAAGCAATGAATCCAATTTCTCTTCTTGTGGGGTGAAGATGACGTACTGCTCTTTTTTATCAATTGAATATTTCATATTGTTATTAAGTTGGTCTTTTAACCTAGATGTGAAAGGATAGCTTTTTCAATTCTAGACTCAATTTCTGTTGTGTTTGCTTTTTGGAAAGATTCTCCAGTAATTTTTTCGAATAGCTCAATATAGCGATCAGAGATGCTTTCTACAATTTCATCTGTCATTTCAGGTACAGATTGTCCGTCTTTGCCCTGAAAATCATTCGAAATTAACCATTGTCTCACAAATTCCTTAGAAAGTTGCTTCTGTGCGATTCCTTTCGCCTGGTTTTCTTCATAGCCATCTGCATAGAAATAGCGGGAAGAATCAGGAGTATGAATTTCGTCGATCAAAAGAATTTTATCGCCGACTTTACCAAATTCGTATTTAGTATCGACCAAAATCAAGCCCATTTCATTAGCCATATCTTGACCTTTTTGAAATAATGCTCTGGTATACTTTTCCAGTTGTAGGTAGTCAGCCTCACTGACGATTCCTTGCTTCAATATTTCTTCTCTAGAAATATCTTCGTCGTGTCCTTGATCAGCTTTGGTAGTAGGAGTGATGATTGGCATCGGAAAAGGATCGTTTTCACGCATATGCTCAGGCATCGCTACCCCGCAAATGCTTCGCTTTCCTTCCTTGTATTCTCTAGCCGCATGACCTGACATGTATCCACGAATAACCATCTCCACTTTGAAAGGCTCGCATCGCGTACCTATCGTCACGTTTGGATCTGGTATCGAAGTCACCCAGTTAGGCACTATGTCTGAAGTCGCAGCCAGGAATTTGGCAGCGATTTGATTCAAGACTTGTCCCTTGTATGGAATCGGACGAGGCAAAACTACGTCGAAGGCTGAGATTCTGTCGGAAGCGACTACAACCAATTCTTTGTCAAACATATAGACATCACGAACTTTACCTTTGTAAAATCCCTGCTGTCCTGGGAATTGAAAATGGGTTTCTTTGATTGCGTTACTCATCCTTTTATTGTTTGGGCAAAAATAGAAAAAGCTTTTCCTTTCTTCCCCTGCACGATCTATTATTTATTGATTTTGTTACCCTTTTCGTAGAATTCTGTGATGATGAGCGTTTCTTTTTCATCAAAAAATTCTCGTTTACCGGTCATTTTCCCGTCCTTAAACCTTCTTATTTCTTCCAAAGTGCCATCTTCTCTATAAATCCGCACGTCGCCTTGAGCTTCGTTGTATAGGTAATTGATGGCGAAATGAACTTGACCATTTTCAAAGTAATTGATTTCTAAAACTGGACTTCCCTGTTTATCAAAAGTCTTTTTCTGTTGAAGTTTGGTAGAAGCATAATACTTCTCAGTCGGTTGTGTAGGAATTCCTTTTTTGAAAATGGCTCTTTCTCTAAGTTCACCATTCTGATGATAAGACAGCAAGGCTCCTTCTTCAAATCCTTTCTTGTAATTTCCTCTTCGCTCGGGCGAGCCATCTGGATAATTCAATTCATAGATTCCATCTAAAATTCCTTTGGAATAATCAATCACAGATAATACCTGCCCATCCTCATAATATTGAGTTTCCCTTCCATCCAGAACGCCATTTAAGTAAGTTGCTGAAATTAAAAGTTGACCATTTTCTGCGAATTCTTCAAAAAGTCCATCGTATCGGCCTTCAGAGAAGTGTACTTTGGAAGCTTGCTTTCCAGACTCATAGAAAGTTTCGCTGAGTCCATTTGGCTTGTTATGCTGGAAGTTGGTTTTGTCGCTTATTTGTCCGGATTTAAAATAGGTGATTACTTCGCCTACAATCTGATTATTCATGTAGGTAGAAGTTTGTTTAAGAGTTCCACCAGGATAAAAGCTTTTAGATATACCAGACCTACTATTATTTACAAAGGGAATGATTCTCACGGTATCTCCTGAGATAGCATCGAGATCTATAAAGTCCCCATTTCTTTGATCGTTTATCAGTTGACCTATTTGAACGAGATTTCCTTCTTCATCAAATCGCTTGATTTCTCCATTGGCTTTGCCATTCACCATGAAATACAATTCCTTGATTAAGGTTTCTTCCTCATCATGAAAGGTGCGAATAGTATCCTGAGCCATGGCAAAATTGGCTAGAAAGCTAAATGCTGTAAGAAGAAGAATTTTGTTCATGGGTAAAAAAGAAACCGCAAGACAATTAGTCTTGCGGCATTTAAGATATAAAGAATTTACATTTTCTCAATTACTAGTGCTGAAGCACCTCCACCACCATTACATATTCCTGCTACGCCGATCTTGCCATTCTTCTGATGCAAGACAGAGTTCAAGGTACTGATGATCCTAGCTCCGGAAGCTCCAAGTGGGTGTCCTAAGGAAACTGCACCACCGAAAACGTTTACTTTTTCATTGTCTAGATTTAATTCTTTCTGATTAGCTAAAGCAACAGCAGCGAAGGCTTCGTTGATCTCGTAGAAATCGATATCCTCAGCAGTTAATCCTGCATGCTTGATAGCTTTAGGAATAGCTAGGGCAGGAGCAGTGGTAAACCAAAGTGGATCAGTGGCTGCATCTGCAAATCCTCTGATTTTCGCCAAAGGCTTCAATCCTAATTCCTCAGCTTTTTCCTTGCTCACCAAAACCAAAGCCGAAGCACCGTCATTCATAGTAGAAGCATTTGCTGCAGTCACAGTTCCTTCTTTATCAAATACCGGGCGAAGTGAAGGGATTTTGTCAAACATGACATTCTTATATTCCTCATCCTCGTCGATTACGATTGTTTCTCCTTTTCTGCCTTTAATCTCTACAGGTACCACTTCATCTTTGAAGTATCCTTTAGCCCATGAATCGGCCGAGCGCTGATAAGACTGAATAGCGTATGCATCTTGATCCTCACGGGAAATGTTCATTTCCTTAGCCGTATTGTCTGCACAATTCCCCATAGGGAATTTATAATACACTTCGAAAAGGCCGTCTTTAACCAAGCCATCTACGAATTCTGCATTGCCATATTTGTAGCCAAATCTAGCCTTAGGTACATAAAAAGGAACGTTTGACATGCTCTCCATTCCACCTGCTACGACTACATCATTGATGCCTAGCATAATAGACTGAGCGCCAAACATAACGGCTTTCATGCCGGATGCACATACTTTATTGACTGTGGTACAAGGAACGTTATAGCCAATCCCTGCTCCTATAGATGCTTGACGGGCAGGTGCTTGTCCAAGGTTAGCGGAAATTACATTTCCCATAAAAACTTCCTGAACTTCCTCTGCCTTTACTCCGGCTTTTGCTAGAGCACCTTTGATGGCCGTACTCCCAAGTTCTACAGCTGTAAGTCCAGCTAATTTACCTCCAAAACTCCCCAAAGGAGTTCTAACGGCTGAAACGATATATACTTCTTTGATCATGATATTTGGGTTTTGATTAAAAGTCAGAAGACAGAAGACGGAAGACCGAAGAAACTTCCGTCTCCTGTCTTCCAGCTTCCGTCTTATTATTTTACCAATCAGGAATACCTCTTTTTGGTCTCTCGGTGGCTTTTTTCTTGTTTTGTTGGATGTAGCGAAGTTCCGCTGCATTCATGCTTTCGAGTATTTGCGCAGCTTGCTCAGGAGTGAGGTTCATGGCTTTTAGCTTCTCTTTGAATTCCTCCATTGCCTTTTGTTTGTCAGCTAGATTGGCATCCATCTGGTCATTGGCATTTTCGCCTGGCTTGTCCTCATTCTTATCGGATGGATCTCCAGCTTGGGATTCTTTGGCTTTATCTTCATTGGTTTTGTCGCCGTCCTCCTTGGATTCTTGCTGCTCTCCATCCTCGCCTTGACTTTTCTGATCTTCCTGCTGTTGTTTTTCCTCCTGATTTTGCTTGTCTTGCTTTTCCTGATCCTGTTTATCTTGCTCTTCCTGTTCTTTTTCCAGCTTTTCTTTCAAAGCCTGAAGTTTCGCATCCGAAGGGAATTTAGTCAAACCGTCCTTAACTGTAGCCAATGCTTGATCTTTCTCAGTTTTGACGTAGGAGCGTGCAGCTCGGTTAAAGTACTCACCGGAGGTTTGGGCTATACCGGTAGATAAGCTTATGGTGAAAGCAAATCCTAGTAGTATTAGAAGTTTATTTCTCATCGATTTCAGTGATTTCTTGAAGACTCGTCATAAAATCTTTATACGCATCAACGGTTTCATCTTGAAGCCTAGCTTCATTCATTAGGTTCAACGCATCTTTGAAGCGGAATTGTTCCACCATTCGATCAGCTTCTGCCTTTTTCCGCTTTGCAAAGTCCGATGGTTCGGGTTTATTCTGATCTTCATTCTTACGTTCCTCGTCACGTTGCAACCATCTTGCCAGCAATTCATAATTGTGTCTGGCCACTTCATTGTTTGGGTCTTGAATCAGAGCAGATTTGAATTTACTCAGTGCCGGTTCGTATTCTTTCTTATTTCCCAGAAGTACTCCTCCTTGATTAAATGCAAAGGAAGCAAGCATCTTGTTCGGAGCTATAGATGCCTTATCGTAGTAGCCAACGGCTTCATCTACTTTTTCTGCATACTGATTGCTGAGGCCAAGATTATAATCCAGCTCAGGGGAAGCATATCCAAATTCATCGATGAGAACTTGATGATTGGTAATAGATTGCTCGTATTCAGCTTTGGCGTAGCTTTCTCCTGCCAAATCAATTGCGGAATTCAACCTAGACACTCGGGTCCAAGATGCGGGTATCAGAAGGAAAACTGCTAAGGTTAGCTTACTCCAGCTCATTTATAGTTTGATAGTTTTGATCGGTAACATCATGTCCAGCAAAGAAAGAACTAAGCCAGCCAATAGAAAATAAAAATACTTATTTGCGGAAGCTTCAACAACTCTTGATCCAGTGACTCCGCCTTCTACACGTTCCAACGCAGCAGTTAAATCTCCGATTTCCTGAACTTCATCAGAAATCTCAAAGTATTGGCCATTTGTCTCCGCAGCAATTTGTTGAAGTGGCGCACGGTCAAGAACTGTTTGCGCAGGTTTACCTGTTTGTGGATCGATCACCAAGCCATTACCTCTAGGTATGCTACTTCCACCAGTGGTGCCGACGCCAAGAGAAAATACTTTTATTCCCTCATTGTTTAATCTGGATCCAATATCCTCCAAATCATCACCGAAATTTTCTCCATCCGAGATTAGAATAATGGTTTTTGACTTCACCTCTTGACTTTCATCATTCAGGAATCTTTCCTCAGCCATCCTTAATGGACCATTGAGATCCGTTCCAAAATTAGGAACCAGGCCAGTATTCAATCCATCTATGTACAATTGAAGCACACTTTGATCGAAGGTGAGGGGACATTGCATGAAAGCTTCTGAACTGAAAATAATCAGTCCTATTCTATCTGATGGAAAACTTTTCGTTAAGTTTTTCAATTCAAACTTTATGCGTTGAAGTCGACTAGGACCGATGTCAGCCGCATTCATCGACTGAGATAAATCCACAGCGATGAAGATGTCTTTGCCTTCTTCTTGGATTTCCTTCAATGAGGTGCCAATAGAAGGTCCTGCAAAAGCGATGAGAAATAGTACAAAATATGTAGTTCTGATGACCATTTTAGTGAACAGCCTACGCTTCTCTACTTCCAGCCTTCGGTTGATCTTCCAATAGCGAAATAGATAAATAAAATACAGCAAACCGAATATGCCGGCTAGCAAGAGGGTGAGTTTTACGTCCGGATAAGCCCAAATCATGACCTGAAATTATAAAATAAAGCTTACTTTAAAAGGGGGAATGCGATAAGAGGTGTCCCTAATTTGAAATGATCTTGATAATTAACAAACATTAATTATTGTGAAGCGTCTAGTTTTGGGGTACAATCCTTATTTATGTAGCATGAGGTTAACTGCCAAACCAAGTAATTTCCTTTTAATTTTCCTTTTCATTTTGCCTTTTTCAGAGCTTATAGCTCAGGAGAATAGGGTTTTCAGTGCGCAAGTGCTTGATGTAACTAATTCATCTCCTCTGCCTGGTGCTAGTGTTTATTGGGAAAACGATGTGTCATCAGGGGTAGTCTCTGAAATCGATGGGACTTTTCAAATAGGTGTTAAAACTTTACCCGCCCGTCTGGTAGTTTCTTTTATAGGATTTGAAACCTCCATCCGAGTGATTACTTCAAAAGATTTCGATAAACCCCAGCGATTTTTTCTCAAACCAGAAGATTTATCGCTTGATGAAATCATCATTCAGGAGACAAATCCAGATCAGTCCGTTCGGAATATGGAGACTGGAAAAGCAACAGTCCCTATTGCAACTATTAAAAATATCCCTGCTTTGTTTGGTGAAGTAGATCTGCTAAGAAGCTTACAACTGCTGCCAGGTGTGCAGACTGCGGGAGAAGGAACCACGGGGCTATTTGTGCGTGGTGGTTCAGCTGACCAGAATTTGGTACAACTAGATGGTGCACCGATCTACAATCCTTCTCATTTCTTTGGTTTTTTCTCTGTCTTCAATCCGGATGCATTGGATCAAGTGGAGCTATACAAAGGCAATATGCCTGCTTCATTCGGTGGCAGGCTTTCAGCGTTGATAGATGTTTCACTTCGTGAAGGAAACAATGAGCAGATTCATGGAGAGGGAGGAATAGGAACGATATCTTCCCGATTGACCTTGGACGGACCGCTTTTTTCAGAAAAATCGACCTTTGTTATATCTGGTAGAAGAACCTATGCAGATATGTTTCTGAAGCTTTCCAATGATCCTGATATCAATAATAACAAACTTAATTTCCATGATTTGAGCGGGAAGCTGTCTTTTAGATTGAGTGAGCGTGATAAACTAACCGTTTCCAGTTATCAAGGAAGTGATTTTCTTGGTCTTGATGATGAGTTTGGTTTGGGCTGGACCAATTGGATTTCATCGGCTCAGTGGAGCAGAAATATTTCTGATAAGTTGTTCTTCGATCTGGAAGGATATCACTCCATGTATAATTACAGAGTGGAATTTGATGATCCTGATAATGGCTTTGAGTGGAAAAATAACCTTTCCGAATCAGGAATGAAGGGGATATGGACTCTACTTAAAAGTGATGCCTTGCAAACTTATTGGGGATTTCAAAGTCAGTTTTATCATTTTGCCCCGATAAGACTTGTTCCATCTGAAAATAGCAATATTGATCCGTTGGCGACTAGTCCGAAGAATGGTGTGCTGAATAGTTTATTCGCAGGAATGACCTATGAAATCACTCCTAAATTGAGCACGGAAGTAGGATTGAGATGGGGATTCTATAATCAAATAGGGAAAGGGGTAGATTACCTTTACGATGGAGGAGTGTCTGATCCCGCTTCATCTATTATAGATTCCGTGAATTATAAGAGTTTCGAAAACATCCAATTTTACCAAGGACTAGAACCGCGAGTTGCTTTTCGATATTTATTCAATGATGAGTTTTCTATTAAGGCAGCCTACAACCGCAATTTCCAATATGTGCAGATCGCTTCAAATAGCTCTGCAGGATTACCTATAGATCGATGGATTTTGGCTGGGACATATGTGCCGCCGATACGTGCTGATCAGATTTCGCTTGGCTTATTCCGCAATTTCGATAATAACCGTTGGGAATTTTCTGTCGAAGGTTACTATAAGGATTTCAAGAATATCATTGACTTGAGAAATGGTGCTCAAATTCTATTTACTGATAAAATAGAGACCGAAATCCTCAAAGGAAATGGATGGGCGTATGGTACGGAATTTATGTTGCGCAAAAATGTAGGTAAGACCACAGGTTGGCTGGCTTATACCTGGTCTCGATCTTGGCGTAAAACTCCTGGAGTTTCTGAGGGATTGAAATACAACCCACGCTATGACCGTCCGCATGATGTGACTTTGGTGCTGAACCATGAGTTTTCTCCTTCTTGGTCAGCAGGTTTAACCTTCATTTATACTACAGGACAGGCGGTTTCATTCCCGATTGGCCTTTATAATGTTGATTTGCAATCAGTCCCACTTTATTCTAAGTATAGGAATGAGGATAGATTCCCTGATTACCATAGAATGGATGCTTCCGTCACTTGGAAAAATGCCGACAAGGGAAGAAAATGGAAAGGCAGCTGGAACTTTAGTATTTACAATCTGTACGGTAGGAAGAATCCATTTGCGTATGAATTCAGAGAGATCTACAATGATAATATCAAATATAGTGGTGCTGAAGATGGGCCAATAGTGACTTCCAGACAAGGAGTTGTCATGACTTACCTCTTTACCTTCTTGCCATCGATTACCTATAATTTCCAATTCTAACATGAAGAGAATTTGCATTATACTTTTAGCAATCGCTAGTTTCTCCTGTCAAGAAGAAGTTAACCTTCCTTTGGGTAGAATTGATTCTACTGTTCCAGTTATTGAGGCAATCTGGTCAGATAGGCCATTCTATAATGAAGTGAAGATTACGCTAGCGCAAAATTATTTAGACAACACGGAAATCAGTGTGGTGAAAGACGCAAAGGTGTTTATCATTAATACACGAAGTAAAGAGGTAATTCCATTTCGTTTTAATCAAGGAAACCTAAGCTATATACCTGTTGAAACGACTAAAAGGGCTGAAATAGGAGAGAGTTACCAGTTGTTTATTCAGTGGAAGGACAATCAATTTACGGCAACTGGAGACATGCTTGCTCCGCCTATTGTAGATAGCCTCACTTATAAATACGAAAAAGAGAGATTATTTCGAGATGAAGGATACTATATTAAAGTGTACGGTAAAATCCCCTATCAAGAAAACAATTACTATCGTATCCGTGTGATAGAAAATGATACGTTGAAGAATGATCGTGATGACTACTTACTTTTTGATGACACATTTGGGCTTACTTTTTTTGAAAATGGTCTGGAGTTGAACTACGATTTTGCAGAAGGGGATAAGGTGCGACTGGAGCTATATAGATTGAATAAGGAGCCTTACGATTACTTCACTCAGTTAGTAAGTTTACTTTATAACGATGGTGGGCTTTTTAGTCCTCCACCTCAAAATCCAGATACAAACATTAGGGTGATTTCTGGAACCTCTGATGTCTTAGGGTATTTTAGCGTTGCTTCCATTTTGACAGAATCAGTAGCTATTGAAGGGAAGGATGACTGATTGTTTGATAGCAGAATCATCGTAGTTAGTTTTTTCTGCTAATAAGTTTACTAAGGTTATTTAGAACTTGTGAGAGCCATTGCTACGTGATACTTCGGTTTTCTTACTGGTAATTATTTGACTTAAATTCTGGGGGATAATCTGGTTAAGACATTCATTTATTTTTTAATCTATTATTTTTATCGTAGTAATACGAAATATTCGTAGGATTATTAAAAATTCGTTTTTACCTTAGGGATATGGACGAATTAAATAACAACGAAGAAAGGATCATGCGAATTTTTTGGAGACTCGAAAAAGCGCTTGTCCGAGATGTTCTTGATGAACTGCCAGATCCGAAGCCGCCTTATACCACCTTGGCGTCTTCCATTAAGCTACTTGAGAAGAAAGGCTATTTGGATCACAAAGCTTACGGCACCACGCACCAATATTTCCCATTGATCTCACAGGCTGACTACAGCAAGAGAAGTGTTAATCAATTGGTTAAACATTATTTCGAAGGTTCGGTGGGGAATTTCCTCTCTTTCATGGTGAAGGAAAATAAGATTTCTGACAAGGAAATTGAAGATTTACAGAAGATGATAGATGACATGGACAAACCCACAGAGTCATGAATGCTATCCTAATATATCTACTTGAAGCAAGTATTTGTGTTGCCATCACGGTGCTCTTTTACCGAATCGTTTTGAGTGAATTGACGTTTTTCACGTTGAATCGTGTGATTTTGATAGGTATGTTGATGCTTTCATTCATCATTCCTATGCTTTCATTTAAGCTTGGAATCACCTCATTGGGTACTGGAGAAATAACTCTTCCTGAATTCCTGGTAGGCAAAGAAGTCGCTCAGGAAGCAGTAAGCTTTACTTGGCAGGAAATGCTTTTTTACACCTACTTAGCGGGAGTAGTTGTGATGACTGTGCATTTGATTTTGGGATTTTTCACCTCGCAGCGTTTGCTGGGCAAGTCCAAATTGATGCGCTATCAGGATTACTGGATAGCGGTTCATCCTAAGTTTATACCGGCTTCCTTCTTCAGTTACATTTTGCTGCCTGACTTCAATCCAGACAGATCTGAACAAAGACAAATCGTCCTACACGAGTCAGTTCATGTACGCTTGAAGCATAGCTGGGATCTGTTGTTGATCCAATTCGCTAAAATCATCTTTTGGTTCAATCCTTTGATTTACCAGTTTGAAAGATCACTTAGAGAAGTGCATGAATATCAAGCGGATCAAGGCGTGACATCTACTTATTCCAAAAGAGAATATTCCGGACTATTGCTTCAGATGATCACTGGAGGGCAGGGCTGGCATTTCATGAATAATTTCAACCAATTTCAAACCAAAAAACGAATTATTATGATGAGTAAACCACAATCCCAGAAAAGGGAAATGCGTAGGTTCCTGCTTGCTATTCCTGTATTGGCGGCGTTGTTCTTCGTATTTTCTTGCGAAATAACGCCTGAAGAAGATATAGAAGGGCCGACTATGAATGGTGTGAAGGAAGTCGTAAAAATAGGGCCTTCTGACATAACAGCACGAGTGATGGAAAATGGTAAAGACGGCGAGCCAATTTATGATGTTGTAGAAAAGCAACCAGATCCTGTAGGAGGGATGGCAGGATGGAATGCCTATCTAAGCGAAACCTTAATTTATCCAGCGCAGGCCAGAACTTTAGGAATTGAGGGAACTGTGATCCTAGTGTTTACGGTCAATTCTGATGGCAGTCTTTCAGATGTAGAAGTACTTCGTGGAATTGGAGGTGGTGCTGATGAGGAAGCAGTTAGAGCAATAGAAAATGCACCGAATTGGACTCCAGGTTCTCAAAAAGGAGTATCAGTAAATACGCGAATGAGATTGCCTATTAGATTTAAACTAAGTTGAGTTGCCTTATAGGTATTAAAACCTCACATGAAACCAGCATATGATTTTCCTGATACCATTGAAATTCCAGTTTCAAAATAAATTATTCGTTTCATGAAAATAAGTAGGACGATAGAGAAATGAAAAAATCAATCTTAATGCTGGTTATAACGACCATTCTCACTATTCAAGGATATGGTCAAAATCAGTGTGACATTAGAGATCACTACGAGGATTTCATTTCAATTCAGAAGTCAACTTACAATGGGAATGACTATTTGATAAAGCGCGTAATTGAAACTAAGGGAAAGAGTTGTTTCTCTCAGTTATTAACTAATAATACGGTATTTGTAGACTATTTATTGACAAACTTTAGCTCAAATTCTAACTATGAAGCTCTATTACAGTTGCCGGATAGTTTGAGTTTGAGAAACACGTATTTCAAAGATCTAGAGAAGGACAGTTTGTTTAACTCCGTAATGAGTGAATTAGTCAGTAAAACAATTGATAAGAAAACTGCAAGGGATAGTTTGTCCATGGACAATTTGATAAATATAGCAGTGAAGTATTTTTCAATCTTGCGAGTGACCGATGAAGGGCATTATGCCGGAAAGGTTTGTGTGGGTCTAAATGATATTAAGAAAACAGAGATCGACAGAAAACCATTTGTAGAAGCATTTTGCTTTTCTTCCATATTAAAACATTACCAAAGTGAAGAGTTTAATATGTACGATGAATTTGTGAAGTCTATAAAGGAGCTTTATAAAGTAAATCTTGGGATAGATAAGGACGAAAAGTTACTAAGAGCCCAAGGAGCTATGTTTCTGTTGATGAGAAATAATGAAAATCTAAAGAAGATGTTAATCGCTGAATACGAAAGAAATAGAGAAAATTTACCGTTTATATTGACTGAAGAATAAGTCCTGTTGCAAAAACCATTCAAAGTTTTTCCATACATCCATTGAAGGGTCTTTTATGGAGAAATGAAAAAATATCCTAAACCATAAACTATGAAACTATCAATTCCCAATTTCCAGTTTAAAGTAATTCCAGTATTCTTGATTACTTTTCTCTTTTTCGCTGTACTGCCTAATCTATCTGTGCAGGCTCAAACTGAAGGAGAGGATGTATTAATGGAAGTAGACGAAATGCCAAAGCCAAAAGGTGGATATGAAGGGTGGAATGCTTATTTGTCCCAAAACTTGAAGTACCCAGAAGCTGCGAGGGAAAGGAAAATAGAAGGGACTGTGATCGCCATTTTTGTAGTTGATGAAAAAGGAGAAGTGAGTAATGTGGAAATTCTGAGAGGAATAGGCGGAGGCTGTGATGAGGAAGTGATGCGACTGGTAAAGGAGTCGCCTAAATGGACGCCTGGGAAAAAGGACGGCGAAATAGTCAAAGTGAAAATGAGACTTCCTGTTAGGTTTAAGTTATAAAAGTTAAGTTTTAATTAGTCGAAAAAACATCTGGAGCTTCTTCGGATGTTTTTTTTGTTTCTAAGCAAATGAATTAGTTTCGCCATATGCATTCAGGAATACAATCAATAAACCAAAATCACCCATCAAGTCACGGCAAGCCTACTTTTTTATTGAGTATTTCCATGCTGATTTTATTGTTCAGTATGTTTTCCTGTGGTGGAAGCCTGGAAGGAAAATTAGTTGGCAAATGGAAAGGAAGTGATCATATGTTTGTCAAAGGTACAGGACCGGACTTGGTTGCTACCATTGACGGGGGACTAGCAAGACATTTGGCTAGTACTTTGAATCTTAATGAAGATGGGACCTACCAGAAACTTGTGGGCGAATATGACAATGGATCTGGTATATGGATGTTGGAAGACGATAACTTGGTCTTATTAGATAATAATGGGAACGAGTTGAATTACACCCTTCTCAAAGTCACTGAAAATGAACTGGTGACCATCCATGACGTAAGTATGGACACACCTAGTGGGGAATTATCTGGTAAAATCACCTTATCATACACTCGATAGGAACACTAGAACTAGTAAAAACCTAATCTGATTAGCCGCAATGATGCCAGTAGCCATAGTTTCTTTGCTTTATAGGACGGAAGACCGGTGACCGAATTGGCCTAAATGCAAATCTTTACCAAATTCTGGGATGCTTTAATTGCTTTACTGGCAGAAAAGCGGATATACATAAAACCTAAAATGATTTATTTTTTGAATCTTGAGCACCAGCTCAAAATGTAATTCCGCAACCCATTTTAATGACTTTTAGAAGTTTGGATTTTTTTCTGAAAAGCCAATGAATCTATCTTCGGTTTCATAAAATCCATCAATGGTTTTTTGATTGAAGGTAAATTGGAGTAATTTATCCTCCTAAGTTCTTTTCCCTAAATAATCTAACCTATGAACATGAGAATCTTAACACTAGCTTTTACAGCTGGTGCATTGACTATGAGTTCTTTGGCAAACGCCCAAGAGAAAACTCCACCTCCGATGAAGCCTGAGGCTACGGAATTCTACACTCCAGTTCCTCCGAAAGTAACTCCAGGAGCACACAATACTGCCCCGCCTTCTGATGCGATAGTGCTTTTTGACGGTACTAGCCTGAATGGTTTTGTAAGTGCAAAGGATGGTTCAAGTCCAGCGGCTTGGACTATTGAAAACGGTGAATTGGTAGTTACCAAAGGAAAAGGTGATATACAGTCCAAGTTGCCATTTGGCGATGCCCAATATCACGTAGAGTGGTCTGCGCCAACCGAAATCGTAGGCGAAGGCCAGGGTAGAGGTAACTCAGGTTTCTTCTTGATGGGTATTTACGAGGTACAGGTATTGGATAGCTACGAGAGCAAAACATATACAAACGGCCAAGCTGGAAGTATTTACAAGCAGCATCCTCCACTAGCAATGGCATTGAGACCAGCTGGCGAGTGGAACTATTATGACATCATCTTCAAAGCTCCTCGTTTCAATAAGGATGGGATTTTGACTTCTCCAGCTACGGTCACTTTGCTGATGAATGGTGTTTTGGTTCAAAATCACGTGATTCTAAAAGGCCCTACCGAATACATTGGTATTCCAAATTACAAGGCGCATCCTGAGAAATTGGCTATCAAGCTTCAAGACCACGGTAACCCTGTTAGATTCAGAAATATCTGGGTAAGAGAGCTATAATGCGAGATAAGATCGGAAAATATCCGTTTTATAAATAAATGAAAAGTAAGTAGTTAGGTGATCTGTTGCCAAAATTACTTACTTTTTTTCTTTGAGATCGATTCATCTTTTTTTCAACTTAACAACCCAAAATACTATGTCCTCAAGAAGAAAATTTATCCAAAATACCATGTTGCTAGGAGCGGGGTTGGGCATGCCTAACATTCTCACAGCCGCAGATTTCGGGAGGTTTACCCGAAAAATTAAACCCTCAGATCAATTAAATTATGGCCTCATAGGCTGTAAAGGAATGGGCTGGTCCAATATGAACGCACATCTCAAAATGCCTCAGGTAAACTGTGTAGCGCTAGCGGATGTTGATCAAAGCGTACTCGATCAGAGAACGGAGGATGTGTTCAAACTCCGGGGAAATCGCCCCAAGCAATACAAAGATTATAGAAAGCTCCTGGAGGATCCTGATATCGATATTGTGATTGTAGGCACGCCTGATCATTGGCATTGCCTGATCATGTGCGATGCCGTATCGGCAGGCAAAAATGTGTATGTAGAAAAACCAATTGCCAATACGATTGAAGAATGCCAGCTGATGGTGAAAGCTCAGGAACGCTACGGGAAAATTGTTCAGGTAGGACAATGGCAGCGATCTGGATCTCAGTACGCGGAAGCTATCGACTATGTGAAATCGGGCAAACTTGGACAGATTCGTTTGGTCAAATGTTGGGCATATCAAGGATGGATGAAACCTGTGCCTGTTTTGCCAAATGGACCAGCGCCAGCAGGAGTAGATTATAAAATGTGGCTAGGTCCTGCACCGGAAAGGCCATTCAATCCCAACCGTTTTCATTTCAATTTTAGATGGTTTTGGGACTATGCAGGTGGATTGATGACGGATTGGGGAGTGCATGAAATCGATATTGCGCTTTTCGCAATGGGTGTAAGTGCTCCCAAATCTGTGATGGCCTCAGGAGGTAAGTTTGCTTATCCTGATGATGCATCAGAGACACCCGATACCTTACAGACCGTATATGAATACGAAGGTTTCAATATGCTTTGGGAGCATGCTACTGGTATTGATGGTGGAAACTACGGTACTACAGAAGGAATTGCCTTTATTGGCAACAATGCTACGCTGGTGGTGAATAGAGGGGGGTGGAAAGTAATCCCTGAAACTGAAAGCAAAGACGGCGAGCGAGTAAATAAAGTCGCCGAAGTTCCTCATACCAAAGGAGTAGGAAATGCCTTAGATCTTCATGCTGTAAACTTTGTGGAAGCGGTGACTGCCAACGATCCTAAATTGCTGAACTGCGCGATTCAAACAGGTAGTATAGCAGCGATAAACGCCCAGATGGGTAACATTGCATACAAGACTGGAGAGAAGGTATATTGGAATGCAGAGAAAAATAAGTTTACATCTTCGGCTGCCAATGATCTAATGAAAGCTCATTATCACAATGGATGGAAATTGCCTAAAATCTAATTTATAGTTGTATAGCAAAGCCGCAGTGACCAAATCGCTGCGGCTTTTGATTTTAAGATTTGTGCTTACTTAAAAAGCTAAGGCTGCCAGGCCTAGTTTACTCTTAAACGGGCTGATAGATTTCAATACCTGTTTTGAGTATTTTTTGAAAAGGTCATTACCAAGTAGACTAGTTAGTAACTTGGATCTATTGTTTTTCATCTTTAGAAATCCAGCTTTTTTGTCTTCTTCAGAGGCCTCACTGCTATTCAGCTTCATTAGATTGTCTACAAAAGTTGAGTTGTCTTGACTAAGTTTATCCTTTTGATCCGAATTAAGATCCAGACCCTTAGTGTCATTCAGAATTCCCAATACTTGAGACGAAAGATCCATCTCAGGTAAATCCATTTTTTGGGGTTTAATACTCTGTGCATTTACAGTTGTTACAAGAACAGCTAAGAGTGCAATGCTTAGAAGGAGTTTGATTTTGAACATGTTGATGTAGGGAGAAACTTATGAAAATAATAGTCTTGAGTTCTACTTGAATAGTCCTTTGCCCATATTCATCAAGCCGCCTAAATCCATTCCACCATTTCCTCCTCCGCTTCCACCAAGCAATGAACCCAGAAGATCACCAGCATTAATGTTTCCCTGACCGCCCTGCAACTAGGATACAACTGACGACATAATGTCATTATTATCCTGTGGAGCATCATTCACTCTTTTGTTAAAGAAATTCATAATCATTGGTAAAGCCGCCGCAGCGATTCCCATGGCCTGCTCCTTAGATATTCCTAATTTTTCTATCAGGCTCTCAGATACATCACCTTGTAGATTATTGATTACGGAGTCACCAGGAGAAGTCTCTTTACCAGAGAACATTTCTTGAATTGCACTTATATTACCCGAGGCAACTTGTTTTTGAAGGCTGGAAGTGATGGTGTCTTTCAGTATTTCTGCAGAGGCACCAGATTGGTTCTGATTCATACCAGCCAGCATTTCTTGGAGCGGCCCATCTGCCAATTTCATCAATTGATCTAACATAATTTTATTGTTTTGTTTCAGGTAATTTCCCCTTTTAAAGGAGGTAATCCAACAAAAAATACAAAAAATCATATGTAAAGAGCCTTCCTTACCCTATGTGTCTAGGAAGTTTCTGTTGAAAACTCAGTTATTTTTCGCTGCCAAAGCATTGCACACCCATTAAATAGGGGACATTGAAAAATTCCCGATTGCTGAAGACCTGAGACCCACATCCAAGTTGCTCGAAATTCGGATTCAAAATACTTTTCCTGTGCGAAGGCGAATTCATCCAGAGTTGTACCGCTTCACGTGCATAGCTCAAATAGGTATGAGGAAGTATCACCTCCCGAGTAGAATTGGCGTAGGTATACATTCCGCCACTGCGTGGAATATTGATTTTCCTGCCATCCTGATATTGCAAGCCTATGCTTGAACTGATGTTTTCGCCTATAAGCATTCGATTAAGTCCTTCAAGAGCAAATCGGTCACCTATGTTTTTTTTGCCTTTTACTCTGCTGACATGTGAATAGAAGTTGTAATTGACCATGTCATTGGCATGTTCGGAGGCGACCTTTTCCATAGCATCTGAATGAGTGAATGGCTTAAGACCATATTTGATTCTTTCCTCATTTGTCAGGTGGAACATCGCTGCTTGCAACAAACCTCTGTCTAGTTTTTTGTAATTGATGGTTTGGTTTACCGCCGCAAGCTGGAAAAATTGGGCAGGTGTAAAGCGATTGTAATCAGAAGGAATCCAGGTTTGAGCTACCAGTGAATTAGAGATAAAAAATAGAAGTATAGAGAGAAATCGTAAAGTCAAGATACGTATGTCTTAAGTGGTTTCAGGAGAAATAATCTGAATAGTAGACGAATTATTGGCTGGAATATTTTATTCCATTTGTACTGTTTGAATGATTTTGAACAAAAATAATCTTCGGAATTGTGCCAGTGAGATTTAAATGGGGGTGTATAGCTTACTTAGTATCAATTATTTAAATTGATTTTGAAGGCAGTGGTTTTGTTTATTCTATCTATCATACTGGAAAAGGTATAGAGGTGGTACTGCTCCCGATATTTTGCTTTTTGATTTGGCAGGATATCAATCGAATATATTGCAAACAACTCTGTAAACGATGAACTTTCGATGTGGATTGGTGATGCCATTTTTTATATGTCAGACAATGGTCCTTACCACTCCTGCTGCAATCCTCAATGCGATCACTTCGGAACTTGCACCTAAAGCAGCTTCCTTCACTGTGCCAACAAGGGTAGGTGCATGCACCTGCTCCAATAGTCGCCAAACTTACAGCACCTCTACAACCCCACAGCCAAGGCATGGCTACTCCAGACAAGGCATGGCTACTCCAGAAATAAAGAAAATTAGTATTCCAAACACCAGTGAATAGGATTGAAAATTGATTCATCGGTGATTATCTAATTCTAACTCAGTGAATTACCTCTGCGCTCTATATAAATGAAATTTTTATTGGTTCTGTATTTGCAGAACTAACTGAACTTATGCTATCTTTGTGCCGTTGTCAGAGCATAACCCAAATTATTTGAAGATGATTTTAACTGAAAAACATAAGGAACTGATCGAAAGAATTGGTGTATTCCATGAGCATAAGGGAATGCAGCCATTAGTAGGGAGAATTATAGGCTTGCTTTTGGTTCATGAGGAAGGCGAAGTTTCGTTTGACGAAATCGTAGAGAATCTTGGTGTAAGTAAAAGCGCTGTAAGTAATGCTCTGACTTTTCTTCAGGCCAAAGGTCGCTGTGTTTATTCTACCCGTCCCGGTGACCGGAAAAGATACTTTGCCATGAAGGTGAGTGATTGGAGAGAAGACTTTGAGAAGGAGCTTGAAAACATCGCGGAGATTCAAAAGTTTATTGATGAAGTGTTGGAAGTTAGAACTAATAAAAATCCTGAATTTAATTGTAGAATGAGAGACTTCTCCGATTTCTTAGGTTTTTTCAAAAAGGAAATTCCAGCCTTGTTTGATCGATTTAAAAAACAACAAGTATAAAAAAATTTGAACAATTAGTTCATAAAAAACAGAACCAACTATATATTTTATAACCAACTAGTATTCAGACATGTTAAAGAAGTATTTAACGTATGCATTTTTCTTAATAGCTCCTATAATGGCAATGGGGCAGGAAACAGTGCCGGAATTTACACTTCCAGATACGCTTACATTGAAAGAGAGTATACAGATCGGTTTGGAGAACAACCGAACGCTGAAGAAAGCCATACTTGATGAAGAGAAGGCGAAGTATCAGAGAAACGAAATCAGAGGAGCTGGTCTTCCCCAGTTTTCTGCTTATGGGCAGTACAACAACTTTTTGGATGTATTCCCACAGGCGGTGCCAGGAGGGATTTTTGGAGGAGACCCCAATGAACTTCAGGTGATTTCTTTAGGTGTTCCCCAGTCTTTGAAAGCTGGTTTTGAATTGAATCAGTTGATTTTCAGTAATTCCTATTTGATAGGTTTGAAAGCAGCAAAAACAGGGGAGGAGTTTTACAGAATTTTGTCTGAGCAATCTGAACAAGATGTAATTCACGAAATCTCTTTGAATTACTTAGGGGTGATTCAATTGGAACTTCAGAAGGAAAATTTGCAGGCAAATATCGACCAGTTACAAAGCCTTGAGAAAATTCTTCAATCTCAATACGACAATGATCTAGCGCGCAAAGTGGATCTAAATCGTGTGAAGGTGAATTTGACTTCCATTCGAAGTGAATTGGATAACCTTGAGATTGCAATTTTTCAGCAAGAAGGTTATTTGAAGCTATTAATGGGTATTCCTATAGATACTGAGCTTAATCTTGATCAATCAGTAGCTGATATGGATGAGAAAGTGAAAGATTTCCAAATTCAGGAATTCAACCTATTTGATAGAAAGGATATCCAAGTCTTGGGCGTTCAAGAGCAGCTGTATGAGTACGAATACAAAAACATCAAAGCGGCTCATCAGCCTCAGTTGGTTGGATTTGCTGATTTCAACAAGAATGCTTTCTCTCAGAATTTTGATTTTCTAAGCCAGAATAAAGTTTGGTATCAGGGATTTTTAATCGGCTTAAAATTGCAGATTCCGATTTTTGATGGGATGCAAACCAAATACAAGGCTGCTCAATCAAAAGTTAATGCTCAACAGCTAAGCCTAGATCGTCTTCAAGCAGAAGATGCGGCAGAATTGGAATACAAAAATGCATTGAACAAATACTACAATTCTCTGAATACGCTAGCTTCTCTAGATAGCAATCTAGATCTCGCAGATGATGTGTTTAGCGAAACAACTTTGCTTTACAAAGAGGGATTAAGTCCACTTACGGACTTGCTGGATGCTGAGACTACGCAGAGACAAGCAAAAGCCAACTTTAACAATCAAATAATTCAGGTTCGGATCGCTCAATTGGAGATTCTTAATTCAACTGGAAAAATCTCTAATCTTTTATTGTAACCGAAAACTCATACCAACAATGAAATCGAGCACGTCTCAGGCGCCCCACACTGGGATTGTTATCAGCCATGCGAGATTCCATAGCCTGCCCCGATTAATCGGGGTGACCATAAAAACATATATAAACACATGAAAAAGTTAATCATCATAGCCTTACTTCTGGTAGGAGTAGGAGCAGTAGCTTTCACGCTATACAACAACAAGACTGAAATGAATGAAGCTGCTACGCTTGCCATGAAGTCCAGCGAATATATTTCTGTGACTGTGGAAAAAGTGGAGGAGAAAACTGTCAACAGGAATTTTCAAGCAAACGGGGTTTTTGAACCATCTCAGGAATTGAAACTCATGTCTGAGACTTCTGGTGCGATTGTAAAGATCCAACGAAGAAAAGGAGATTATGTACGTAAGGGAGATTTGCTGGTGCAGATTGATGATCGTCTAATCCGCTCTGAATATACTATCGCGAAACTGAATAGAGATCAAGCAGAGAAAGACTTGAAACGCTTTGAAAACCTAGCGTCAACAGATGCGATCACTAAGAAGCAATTGGAAGAAAATGAGAATGCTTTCAAAATTGCTGATGCTCAATTAGGTGCTTTGAAGAAAAGACTGGACGACACGCAGGTGACGGCACCTATTGCCGGCTTTATCAACGAAGACTACTACGAATTGGGAACACTCGTTAGTCCAGGAATGCCATTGGCAGATATCATCAATAAGAATCCATTGAAATTAGCGGTGAATGTGACTGAAAGCGAAATCGCCAAAGTAAAGAAAGGTGATCAAATCGAGGTAAGTGTGAATGCAATCTCTGCTCAGGAGTTTACCGGAAAGGTGAATTTTATTTCCGATATGGCTGATGCTTCATTTAAATATGAAGTAGAGTTGATCATGAATAGCAAAAATCAAGATCAAATCAAGCCAGGTATGTTTGGGACAGCTCAATTTGAATTTTCTCAGGAAGAAAAAGTACTGAAGATTGACAGAAAATCTATCTCTGGAAGCTTAAAAGATCCAGGAGTTTACTTGATCAAAGACGGAGTAGCGGTTTATCAGAAAGTGAAAATCAAGCCTTTGGATGATGGATCTGTAGAGATCTTGGAAGGTCTAAAAGCCGGTGACGAAGTGATCGCTTCAGGTTTGATCAATGTGAAAGAGGGGACAAAAGTCAAAGTTCAGTAAACTATGCAAATCACTAAAATATCCATACAACGGTCGACCATGGTGGTCGTACTGTTTACCGTATTGACTTTGATGGGGATTTTCTCCTATACACAACTGTCATACGAGCTTTTACCAAAAATGGAAACCAATGTGGTTACCATTTCTACGGTCTATCCTGGAGCAGCGCCTTCGGAGGTGGAAACATCCGTGACTAAAAAGATTGAGGATGCTGTAGCTTCTCTCGAAGGCATCAAATCCATGAATTCTATCTCTCAGGAGAGTGTGTCTATTATCACTATTGAGCTGGAAGCTGGAGCTGATGTAGATTATTCTATGCAAGATGCGCAGCGTAAAATCAATGCTATCTTGGGAGATCTTCCTGAAGATGCTGATCCTCCAAGTTTGGGTAAGTTTGACCTGGATGATTTGCCTATTATGCAATTGGCGGTTTATTCAGATCTGAACCCTTCGGAGTTCTATGATTTGATTAAAAATAAGATCCAGCCTTCTTTGGCTCAAATCAAAGGTGTTGCCCAAGTGAATATGCTAGGCGGTACTGAACGTGAGATCAAAGTAAACTTGGATAGAAACAAGTTGGACGGCTACGGTATTTCACCAATCAGCGTCGCGCAAACAATCAATGCGAGTAACCTAGATTTCCCTACTGGCCGATTGAAGGACAATGAAGGGCAGGTTTTGATACGCCTTGCAGGAAAGTTTCAGACTATTCAGGATATAGAAAACCTAGTGATTGCCTACCGTACGGATGAATCTCCAATCCAGTTGAAAGAAGTAGCAGAGGTAGAAGATTCCTATAAGGACGAAGATATTTTGACCAGGTTAAACGGTAAATCGGCCATTGGCCTTACCGTGCAAAAGCAGTCTGACGCGAATGCAGTTGAGGTTTCTGATGTGTTGGTCAAGGAACTTAATATTTTAGAACAAACCTATACTAAAGAAGGAGTTTCATTCCAGATTTCTCAAAACACATCTGAATTTACTCTGGAGGCAGCAAATCATGTGATTACAGATTTGATAATTGCTATTGTATTGGTGGCTTTGATCATGCTATTGTTCTTGCATAGTATCCGAAATGCTATCATCGTAATGGTGGCAGTTCCAGCATCTATTGTGGCAACATTCACCGTAATGTTCTTGGCAGGTTTTACTCTGAACTTGATGTCATTACTGGCCCTTTCCCTTGTGGTAGGTATCCTTGTCGATGATGCAATTGTGGTTATTGAAAACATATATCGTCACCTGGAAATGGGTAAAACCATCGCTCAAGCATCCTACGATGGTGTGCGTGAAATCGGTGCCACTGTAGTATCTATCACCTTGGTTATTATCGTGGTATTCGTGCCACTAGCTATGACAGGAGGATTGATTGGAGGTATTTTGGCACAGTTTAGTATTACAGTGGCTACGGCTACCTTGATCAGTTTATTAGTTGCATTCACCTTGATTCCGCTACTGACTTCGAGATTTTCAAAGCTCGAACATTTAGATAAAAACTCCTTTTTTGGGAAAATTGTCTATGGATTTGAAGCTGGTTTGGATGCTTTTGTTGATTGGATGATAGATATTTTGAAATGGGGTTTTGCACATAAGGCAGCTTTGTTAGGAATTACTGTAGTTCTATTTATTTCCTCTTTCTTCCTTGTGATCAAAGGTTTTATCGGTTCAGAATTCGTTTCTGAAGGAGATAGAGGTGAATTCTTGCTTAGACTAGAGCTTCCAAAAGATGCAACGTTAGAGCAGACTAACTTCAAAACTCGTGAGGTGGAAGATTACCTAAGAACACTACCGGAAGTCACAGAAGTATTTACTACGGTAGGTGTGGCGAGTGGTCAGTTCACAGGTTCTCAATCCTCTCCATTTACTTCTGAGATTTTGGTGAAATTGGTAGAACCTGAGTTTAGATCTATGTCTGGTCCTGACTATGCAAGAAACCTAGAAAACTACCTGGAAGAGCATATCACGGGTGCAGAGTATACCGGCGTTCCTATTTCGATCATGGGTACAGCCAATGATGCACCGATACAGGTAATTGTTTCTGGTCCAGACAAAGATTCTATTCAGATCGTTTCTGAGAAAATTGAAGGGATTTTAGCGGGATTGAAAGGTACTCGTAAAGTCGAAAGTTCACTTGAAGATGGAAACCCAGAGATCCGAGTAGAAGTAGATCGCTTCAAAATGAATGAGCTTGGACTATCCATGGATATGGTAGGTGGAGCACTTCAAGTAGCGTTCAATGGCAATGATGATTCTAAATACACGGACGGTGATTACGAATATGACATCTTGGTGAAGTTGAATGAGTTTGACAGAAAGTCTATCTCAGATGTTCAGAACCTTACGTTCTTAAATAGAAGTGGGAAACTGGTGAAGCTAGAGCAGTTTGCAACAGTAAATCAGTCTGAAGGTCCAACTAAGTTGGAACGTAGAGATAGAGTTTCTTCTGTGAAAATCACCTCTCAGGTTGCTGGAGTTCCATCGGGAACGGTAGGTGCAGAATTGACCGCAGCTATTGAAGCGATGGACCTTCCTCAGCAGGTTCAAATCAATTATGATGGTGATATGAAAAATCAAGCAGAAGGTTTTGGCTCTTTAGGCATAGCCTTATTGGCTTCGATTATCTTAATTTATTTGATCATGGTTGCTCTTTATGATTCCTATGTCTATCCGCTAGTAGTGATGTTCTCACTTCCTATGGCACTGATTGGAGCATTGCTGGCCTTGGCGCTTACTAAAGGAACGCTCAGTATATTCTCTATCATGGGTCTGATTATGTTGATGGGATTAGTTGCCAAAAATGCGATTCTTTTGGTCGATTTCACGAATCAGTTGAAAGAAGAAGGCGTAGAGGTGAAGGCTGCTCTTGAGAAGTCTGTGAAAATCCGATTCCGTCCGATTCTGATGACTACGATAGCGATGGTGATTGGTATGATGCCGATTGCTTTGGCTACCGGTGCTGGAGCAGAGTGGAAAAACAGCTTAGCCTGGGTGATCATCGGTGGATTGCTTTCTTCCATGTTCCTGACCTTGATCGTTGTACCTGTGATTTATTATCTGTTCGACAGATTTATGGCGAAAATAGGTAAGGGCGAAAAGAAGGTAATAGAGCTTGAAGATACAAATATTGAAGAGTTTGAATCCGAAGCAGCCGCTTACGTTTAGATTAAAATAGAATACACGACCCTTGCTGGTCATCACGATTAGCAAGGGTTATTTAACTACATACCCAATGAAAAATTATACTGATTTACGCAAAATCTCAAAGGTCTTCCAACAATATGGAATAGATCTGACAGGTAAAAGAAAGTACGCGTCCTTCGAAAGCGATTTGAGAATGGATAAGGTATTTGTCTCCGGTTTGATCTTCGAGTTAGAATACGAATTGAGAAAACAGATCGCGGATGATAAGGTTGAGGAGGTGCAAGCACCAGCTCAAATAATAGAATTGTTGATGAGTTAATTAATGTACGAGCGAAAATCTTTCGCTCGTACTATCGAAAAGAGTCCCACACGTGCGGGACTCTTTTTTTTTAGTATAATTAGAGATAATGATCTGTAAATCATTCGTTTTATATATAATCAATCATCTCATTTATAGATCTTTTTAAAGTGGCGCTCCCATCAAAATATCTTCAGAAGCAAAGTCCTTGAATTTCTCAAAGTTCTTTTTAAATGCAGCTGAAAGTTCTCTTGCTTGTTTATCGTACCCCTCTTTATCCTCCCAAGTAGTTTTCGGGTTAAGAATCTCCGAAGGTACATTTGGGCAATCCTGAGGTACATCCATTCCGAAAACTGGATGTTGTTTGTAGTCGACCTTATCTAACTTCCCTTCAAGAGCAGCTGTAATCATGGCTCTAGTGTAAGCTAGTTTCATTCGAGAACCTACTCCATAAGAACCCCCAGTCCAGCCAGTGTTGATTAACCACACATTAGTGTCATGCTCTTCCATTTTCTTACCAAACAGGCTAGCGTATTCTGTTGGATGAAGAGGTAAGAAGGCCGCTCCAAAACAAGCTGAAAATGTTAATTTCGGTTCAGTGACTCCCATTTCAGTGCCCGCTACTTTTGCTGTGTAACCCGAAATGAAATGATACATGGCCTGGCTTTTATTTAATTTAGAGATGGGAGGGATCACCCCAAATGCATCTGCAGTCAAAAAAAATATGTTCTTAGGAATGCCTGCAATCGATGGATTCAAGGCATTAGAAATGAAATCTATAGGATAAGCCGTTCTTGTGTTTTCAGTGACGGACTTGTTTGCAAAATCTATTTCTCTGGAATTTCCTTTGAATCGGGTATTTTCTACAATTGAACCAAATTTGATAGCATCCCAAATTTCAGGTTCCTTGTCTTTACTGAGATCAATGACCTTTGCGTAGCATCCTCCTTCGAAATTGAAAATACCATTCTCTGTCCAGCCATGCTCGTCGTCACCAACTAGATTTCTTTTTGGATCTGCTGATAGTGTTGTTTTGCCCGTGCCTGAAAGACCAAAGAAGATCGCAGTATCTCCTTGTGTTCCTACATTTGCTGAGCAATGCATAGAGAGCACATTTTTTTCATGAGGAAGGATGAAGTTGAGAACAGAGAAAATTCCTTTCTTCATTTCTCCTGCATAGCCCGTTCCGCCGATCAGGATGATTCGTTCGCTGAGATTTAAGATGGCAAAGTTTGGGTTTTTTGTACCATCAGTTTCAGGATTAGCTTCAAATTCCGGTGCACATATGATCGTGAAATCATGTTCGAAATTTTTCAATTCATCCTCGGATGGCCTCAAGAACATGTTATGGCAAAAGAGATTATGCCAAGCCTTGGTGTTGATCACTTTCAATTTGAGGCGATGATTCACATCTGCTCCAGCATAAGCATCACGGACAAAAAGTTCTTTGTCAGCCAAAAATGCTTTCATTTTCTCCAGAAGCAAATGGAATTTCTCGGTATCAAAAGGGATGTTGATATCACCCCACCAGACAGCGTCTTTAGTTTTATCGTCTAAGACGATGTACCGATCTTTTGGGGACCTACCGGTGAATTTACCGGTGTCAGCCATCAGAGCGCCAGTAGAAGTGAGTTTTCCTTCATTTCGCGCTAAAGCAATTTCCACCAGTTCTGCTGGTGGAAGATTGGTGTGAACTTTTCTAAAAGCTGTAGGGCTAAGAAAAGCCAGGGGAGAAGTCTGGGTGTCCAGATCTAGTTCCTGCATACATATTTGGGTTTACAATCTGAAAATTGTCTTCACAAAACTAGTAAAATCCCCTCTACATAAAACAATAAAATGTGCTTTATTTTTAAATACAATCGATTGCAGGTTAAAAACAACTTTTTATTTGGCAACGATTTTTTATGTAATTGCTACTGAATTACCCGCAGTTTTACAATAGTGGACTATTTAGTGATTAGCCTACAATTCAGCGGCTTTAACTTTGGAAACAAGGGCTAAAAAGGTTTATCATTGTAAAATTGATTTCACCCAAATAAAACTATCCTTGGAAAAACAACTTACTCCTGAATTTGATGGGCCAACTATTTTCGGCCATCCAAAAGGACTGATGACACTATTTTTCACAGAAATGTGGGAAAGATTCAGTTACTATGGCATGCGTGCCTTGCTCATATTATTTATGACCATGGCAGTAGCTGAAGGCGGACTGGGCTTCGATGATCAGACTTCTGGTGCTATCTATGGCTTATATACTATGGGAGTTTATTTGCTGGCTTTGCCTGGTGGATGGCTAGCTGATAGACTTTTTGGACTGAAAAAATCCGTTTGGTACGGAGGGATAATTATCGCTATAGGTCACTTTACTATGGCTCTCCCAGGTGTGATGGCTTTGATTACAGGTGATCACTCGATCAAACCTGAATTGAGTACGCTTGATACTTCATCCTTCTTTCTAGGTTTGATATTGATTGTATTGGGTACAGGGCTTTTGAAACCTAATATTAGCTCTATTGTAGGACAGCTTTACCCAAAGGGAAGTACGAAGCGGGACGCAGGTTTCTCTATCTTCTATATGGGGATAAATATCGGTGGCTTTATAGCTCCGATTGCTTGTGGTACACTAGCTACTTATGATATGCACCTTGGCTTTGGCCTTGCGGGTTTAGGTATGGTTTTCGGATTGATTCAATATAAACTATCAGGTGCTTTATTAGAAGGTCATGGAGAAGTGCCAGTTTTCGAGACGGCAGAAGAGGTGTCTAGTCAAAAGAAACTTAAGTCTATCGTTACCTATTTAGGAATTGGTTTGGTTGCTGTAGTTGGGGTACTATTTATGGGAGTGATTCCTATCAATGTATCAGCGATAGCAGGTGCATCAGGTACAGTCATTGCCCTGGTTGCTTTTGGCTACTTAGGTTATGTGATAGCCTTTGGAGGATTGAATAAAGCTGATAAAAACAAAGTGGGGGTAATCGCTATACTCTTCTTGTTTTCTGCAATGTTCTGGTCGGGTTTCGAGCAAGCAGGATCTACTTTGAATCTCTTCGCTGATCGTTTTACAGATAGAACCATACTAGGTTGGGAGATTCCTACCAGTTATTTCCAATCTGTTAATTCACTTTTCATCATCATTTTCGCTCCTTTCTTCGGAGCTCTTTGGGTTTGGCTGGGTAGAAGAAACATGGAGCCAAGTTCTCCAATGAAATTCACCTTCGGACTTTTACTACTAGCTATTGGTTTTTTCGTGATGTATTTCGCTACCAAAATTGCCGCTTCAGGTGATTTGGCTGCCCCGACCTGGTTGTTGATTACCTACATGCTACATACGTTTGGCGAGTTGAGCTTATCTCCAGTAGGTTTGAGTTTGGTAACCAAGCTAGCGCCAAAAGGATACGGAGGACAAATGATGGGTATCTGGTTCTTGTCAGTAGCGCTAGGTAATTTGATCGCTGGACTGATTGCTGGTGAGGCAAGTGGCGGAACTGAAGAAGCTCTTGCTCAAATGCCAGATCAATACATGTTGATCGTTTACACGGTCTTCGGATCTGCAGCACTGCTATTCTTGCTGAAGCCTCTGATCAGAAGGATGATGGGAGAAGTGCATTGATAAGTAGAAATTTTCAAGTCTCAATACTTACAAACAATAATGGCTGTCGATATAGTATCGACAGCCATTATTGTTTGTAGAATCTGCTAATTGAGATGCTGGAGAATCAATTAGAATTTAGAAAAGACTTGTTTGCACGGTGGTTTTCTTGGCTGCCTGAATAGTGCCTTTTAGCATTTCCTGCATCAATCGAAGGAATCCCGGCTCCCAGTTTTCGGAGTGGATTTTAAGGTCCTTTCCTTCGTATTCTATAGGTCCCAGCATTTTCTCATAGCCGATGATCATACTCCAGATAGTATAAAAGGTGATGTCTGGCTGAAGTTCAGCACGAATACTTCCGTCCTTAATTCCCTGACTTACCATCATAATCCCGATTTTAGCAGGCTCGTGATGGATCTCTAGGAGTTTCTGAAAGTGAACAGATTCCAAGGTTTTCGGATCTATTAACTTACGGGTTTCTGGGTTGTTGTATTTCTTAAGAAGGTCTAGAAAATTAAGAATAGAATCGTAATAGACTTGATTTGCTTTCGCAAAAACAACGACTTTTACTAAAAGGTCAGAAATCATGTCCAATCCATTTTTTCCTTTAGTTCTATTAGACCATTCATCTCGGAACTCATCCTTGAATTGGTCGAAGGCTTTTTTGGTCAAAGCCATAAACAGATCCTCTTTGTTTTTATAATAAAAGTAGGTGAGGCCTTTACTTATCCCAGCAGATTTGGCTACATCCTCCATTCTGGTGGCCAAATAACCTTTAGATTTGAATAATGAAACAGCTGAATCTAAAATGAGTTTTTCTTTATTTTTCTCTCCTGCCATGAGTTTTTTTCTTTTTCCAAAAATTGAAATCAAAGATATTAAACTTGGGTCAAATACTGAGATTTACACACTTTATATTTAGCTTAATTTCATAAAAAAAGGCTTTAGGGATTTCCTAAAGCCTTTTTTCGTATGAGTATCACTGACTTACTTCACTTCCACTATGTAATAATTTTTCTTGCCTTTTTGTACCAGTAGGTACTTATTTTGAAGTAAAGTCAAGTTTATCGCTGCATTTGGATCACTGAGCTTCTCTTTGTTTATACTTACTCCTCCGCCTTGAATCATTTTTCTGGCTTCTCCTTTAGAAGCAAATACAACTCCCTGAGTAATCTCTCCAAAAAGATCCAAAATTGAGCCTAAGGAAGTGTATTCAGTTTTGTCTATCTGAACCTGAGGAACTCCTTCAAAAACCTGAAGAAAGGTACGCTCGTCCAAAGCTGCCAAATCTTCAGTAGATGACTTTCCAAACAGAATATCAGAAGCTTTTACTGCCATTTCAAAATCCGATTCGCCATGAACCATGATTGTGATTTGCTTTGCTATTTCCTTCTGCAAAGTACGTAGATGAGGAGCTTCAGCATGTTCTTTCTCCAGATTCTCGATAGTTGATTGGTCTAAAATCGTAAAAATTCGAATGTATTTTGAAGCATCCTCATCAGATACATTCAGCCAAAACTGGTAGAATGCATAAGGTGAAGTTTTCTCAGGATCTAGCCAAACCGAGCCACCTTCCGTTTTACCGAATTTGGTGCCATCCGCCTTCGTGATCAAAGGAACAGTCAAAGCATAAGCTGATCCGCCGCCCATTCTTCTGATCAATTCCGTACCTGTGACGATATTTCCCCACTGATCAGAACCTCCTAGCTGTATAGAGCAATTCTCATTTTTCCAAAGATGATAGAAATCATAGCCCTGGATCAATTGATAGGTGAATTCAGTGAAAGAAAGTCCATTTCCATCCTCTAGACGTCTTTTTACAGAGTCTTTGGACATCATATAGTTTACAGTGATGTGCTTGCCTATGTCTCTGATAAAGTCCAAAAAGCTAAACTCAGACATCCAGTCGTAGTTATTGACTAACTCGGCTTTGTTTGTAGTAGAACCAGCGAAATCAAGGAATTTGGCTAGTTGATCCTGAATACAAGAGATATTGTGATCCAGTGTGGTTTTGTCCAAAAGATTACGTTCTGCCGACTTGAAAGAAGGATCACCGATCATCCCCGTTGCACCACCTACTAAAGCAAATGGCTTGTGACCAGCTCGTTGGAAGTGTAAAAGTGTCATCACTCCAACTAAGTGACCAATATGTAGTGAATCAGCCGTTGGATCAAAACCTAGATAGGCAGAAGCCATTCCTTTAGTGAGGTGTTCTTCTATATCCGGGGTCATGTCCTGAAGCATGCCTCTCCAGCGTAATTCTTCTATGAATGAGTTCATCTAATCGTTGATTTTTCGAGGTGCAAATATAGTCTTGTCTGCCAAAGGAAAGAAGGAAAGCGATAAAGCATTAGCGATTATTTGAGATTCAAAGCGTCTATTAAATTCACTTCGTGTAAATGCTGTCAATTACACATGTTCTTATACTACAGGTAATAATTTACTTTAGGTTTTCGTCACGCTGTTGCAACATAGATTTAGCTAATTATTCTATAGTCACATTTGGCTCTTTTTGCAAATAGCCTAAAGACTGAAGGAAATCATCCGATGCTTGAACCGTCTTTTTGTAATACTCAAAATTGGTGTAATTGAAAAAACCATGAGGTTGGTCTTCGTAAAGTATCAACTCACATCGACTTCCCACTTTTTCCATGACCATCTGATAATACTGAGCAGTCACGACTGGGACAAGATTGTCTTTGGTACCCAGCAAAAACAGGGTAGGAGGAGCACCGGCTTTGATGTTGTGCAAAGGAGAAAAGTCCTTGTACTGATCACCAATTCTTTCGAAACCATATCCTCCAGGACCATTGTCAATCACCGGGTTGAAAAGTATCATGGCATTGGGAATAGGGCTGATTTCTAGGTTGTCAGTACGTTCATTGTATCCCTCGATCAAGCCCGTAGCTGCTGCCAAATGTGCACCGGCAGAACCTCCTGAAGCAATGATTTTATCTGGAGCAATATGAAATTTACTTGCATTTTCACGCACATACCTCATTGCCGATTTGGCATCTGAAACTGATTCGTAAGGAGAAGTTTTATACTCATTTTTGGTTCGATAGTCCACCAAAAAACAAACTAATCCTCTTTTGGCGAAGTATGCTGCTTGATGCTCAAACTGCGCTCTGCTGCCTGAATTCCAGCCGCCGCCAAAAAAGAAAACCAATGCTGGATATTCTTCTGAAGGATTCATTTTTTCAGGATAGTGTACCTCCATAAAAAGCTCGGTGGTGTCAACTGTTTTGTATAAAAACAGCTCTTGAGCAAATGAGAACGTACTAGTCGCAAAGAGAAGCGTAAAACCAATCAGAAACTTTGAGGTAATTCTAGTCATATTTTTATGTCAAAATTTAAAGATATCAAGGTACTTTAACTCATTATCTTTTAAACAATCAGCTAGTTAAATACAATATATACAGTGGGGGCCACTAGACATACTTAGCTAGACTGTATGGGAAAACTAAACCTCCATTGTCATCTCCACATGCTCGATACCATCCTCTAGATACCTTTCTCCAGCGTCCTCAAATCCAAGAGATTTATAGAACTCGTTCAGGTAGGTTTGAGCTCCAATTCTAATCGTGCAGGATCCGTATTCAGATTTAACAAAGGAAATAGAATCTTTCATCAACCTTCTTCCTGCACCAGTTCCTCGAGCTTGTTTATCGCTCACTACACGTCCGATAGAAGCCTCTGCGAAAGTGGCTCCAGCAGGTAATACTCTGGCATAAGCAGCTAGAAGATCACCACATTTGATCATGACATGGTAGGCTAATTGATCTTTGTTGTCAGCATCCTGAAAAACACAGTCTTGCTCTACTACAAAGACCTCATTACGAAGTCTTATAATGGCATACAATTCATGATTGCTGAGTTCTTCAAAAGATTTTATTACTGTGGTCAGTTCCATTGATTTAGTAGACATGAAATAGCTTAATTATAAGATTTTCAGTGACCTTATTCGGAAACGTAAGTCAATACGATAGCCGAAGTATTGGAAAGTTTATCCTGAAGGTTCTTTGGAAGAGAAACTACTATTTTACCATCCACTGTTTTCCAGTTAAGTGAGTTATTCTCTCCTAAGATTCTGATTTTACTTCCTTTTTTAGGAGGGTTTAGCGTCCAAGAGATTGTTTCTTCAAGCTTTTCATTTTCTGCTAAAGGCATAAGCGCATACATTTCTTTGGCTTTCCCTTGGGTGAAATATAGTTTGCCGTCTTGGAAGTTTTCTATTGCACGGGTATCGTAGATTCCTGCTCCATTCACTTCAAGCCACTGCCCGATTTCTTCCAATCTAGAAACTTGCTCAGGTAGGAAAATCCCGTCAGCAGTTGGTCCAACTCCAAGCAATAAATTCCCGCCTTTGGCCACAATCTCAATTAGTAAGTGAATGACTTTTCTTGAAGGTTTGAATTTATCATTGGGTACGTATCCCCAAGCACCGCCCAACGTGATACAACTTTCCCAAGGATCTGAAGACATTTCTGCTGGAATTCCTTGCTCAGGAGTTCGGTAGTTTTCAAACGGCCCGTGAACTGTACGATCAACAATCAAAATCCCTTCTTGATTTGCTCTAACTGTCTCAGCCACCTTTGGCATATTGATTTCCTGATCGAAATCAGGGATAGGAGCTCCCCAACTTAAAACTTCATCATTGATAGTAGACTTTGGCCTTACCCAACCTCCGTCTAGCCAAAGGATATCTATATTACCGTAATTGCTTGTGATTTCATTGAGTTGGTTGTGCGTGAACTGTACATATTGATTCCATCTCCAAGGATTCTTGCGGATGTCATAGTTGACATTTCTATCTGGTGTAGAACGGTAGTCCCACCAGTAATATTGTGAATGCCAATCAGGTTTGGAATAGTAAGCTCCGATCATCATGTCCTTTTTGCGAAATGCATCAAAGACGTATTTGGCTACATCGGCTTTAGGATTACTTGCAAATGGCCCATTAGAGATCTTATAGTCAGTAAATTGGGTGTCAAACATATTGAAACCATCGTGGTGCTTGGTGGTGAAGACCACGTATTTCATTCCGGCTTTATCCGCAGCATCAGCCCACTGATCCGGATCAAATCCCTGTGGATTAAACTTTTCACTCAATCCAAAGTACCATTTCTTATAGTCCTCATAGCTCTGAGTGGTATCTTTTCTATTAATCCAAACCTCGTTATTGATACTCCAGGATTCTACAATTCCGGGCACTGCATAGATTCCCCAATGAATCAATATACCAAATTTCTGATCTCTCCATTGCTCTAGTTTCTCAGCAACTTTGGGATCAGTGGGGTATTCGTATTCGGATGAAGTAGGATGGAGAGTGTTTTGTGCGTTGGCTTGAAAAGTGATCACAAGTGCAATCACGAGTAGCCAATTGAATCTTTGGGACATGAGAAAAGAAAAGGTGAATGAATTCTTAAAGGTAAAATGGAAAGCAAAGAGTCAAAAGGGAAATCTATTCTAATTCTTATCCTTTGAATTGCCTAGTGGTTAAATAGAGGGTACTAAAACTCAATTTGTATAGGTGAGTCTATTTCCTTGATCATTTTCAAACCACATAGCCACATAGGAAACATAGGTATTAAAAAATAGCGGCGGTTAATTCCCATTCTAAGACTTTGATTTCTTTGTTCCTATGTGGTGAAAAAAATCTCTACCACAAAAGTCAGCAAGAGAATGAAGGTTTTTGATCATTGAATTTGAAAATTGCCCATTGATCATTTTCAAACCACATAGACACATTGGAAAACATAGGTATTATATATTAGAGGCGGTTAATTCCCATTCTAAGACTTTGATTTCTTTGTTCCTATGTGGTGAAAAAAATCTCTACCACAAAAGTCAGCAAGAGAATGAAGGTTTTTGATCGTTGAATTTGAAATTTGACCATTGCCTATTAACCATTCTCTCACCAATCATCCTCATCATCAAGGTTATTTGATTCTGTGGTATCTGGCTGATCAAAAATCTCTTGCCCTTTTTCAGAAAGTGTCAAATGAATCCCATTCAACTTCTTGTGGATTTCCTGCAAGGTTGCAAAGTCAGGTTGCTGCACATGGAAGGGGATGCTGATCAGGTTTTCTGCATTCTTCGAAAAAGGAGTAGGCATATTACTTCCGAAGAAGTACGGCCACAGGGTTTTGCCACAGCTGATCCCCCAAGTGGTAATAGCATAATCATTATTATACTGCTGTAGACGTTCGTTGATTTCCTCAAAAAACAGTTCCGATTCTCCCAGTCTCAGTCTGGATCCAGCTCTTGATTTCCCTTTAGTTTTCAGGTATTTGATCTGACTTTTTCCCTGCTTTTGGCGAACCATATAGGCTCGGAATACTTTGTGATCTAACATTTCACCGTTGTGAAAGTATCCAGTAACGGCAATTCCCGCTCTTATCATCACCAAAGCAAGATGAAAATCATCCTTTACAGATAAAATCCCGGAGGCACTTGTCTGCATATTCCACGGAAGTGAAACTTTGGCAAGCCAAGCGTCCGAATCAGAAATTACCCACTGATGCTTAGGCTCTTCGAAGGTACCCTGCAATCCTTTCTTTTCGGATACTTCCAGAATGGACTGGTACTTTTCAAGACTAATTAACTTTGGATTGCCGGAAATCATAGCGGGGGAGGCTTTTCGATTATATTTGCACAAATAAACCGAAAAATCATGGACGAGGAAATCCAAGGCTTAATCAAGCGCATGAGCGATCCTAAAGAAAAGGAAGCTTTCTATTTTGCAGACAAACTGGGAAAAAATCTGGATGAAAGCGGAAGAGATAAAGTGATCGAACTAGTGAAAGGCGACAACTGGGAAGTTGCGTACCTGGCCTGTCGAGCACTTTCACAATCTACATTCAATGAGGAATCTCTCGACGCGATTTTTGAGGCGATCAATGACAAGAAAAATAGAGCACACCAAGGAGCATTTGTTCAAGTGTTGGAAGAGTTTGATTTGAGCCTTCGTTTTGTGGATATTTTTAGAGTTTTCCTTTTCGGTAATTTCAAAGCTCAAACACTTGCCAAGATGTATCTGGATGAGGTTGAATTTGATATGACTCCGCGTACCCTACGAAAGGCTGAAAAACACTGGAATCACTACTTGCACAATCCCGAGGATGAAGGAAGTTTGGAAGTAAAAAAACTTGAGGTGGAACCCATTTTAACAGAAATTAGAGAATTATTTTCTGAGGATTAGACAACATTCGCATCATTATTGTGTTTATTAATACAATAAAAAGAATTTCATAATGCGTAAAATGGATGTTGTGTGTTTACACGCTGAGTTTTTTAAAGACAATGGTTTTGTCTTAAATCAATCTCAGCTATTATTTGAAAAGGTTTTCCCTCATGGGAAGCAGGTTATCTTCGTGCATTTTGTAGAAGGCACCACAGAAAGCTATCTAGAATATCATTTGGGCATACGTATCAATGCCGTTGAGGATTTAATCAATAAGTACATTCCTACGCTTAATAACTACACTGACCAATCGCTTACACTAGTCCAGACTCCGGACAAATTGGGGGATTCTTACGCTAAAAAAACGATTCTTACGGATGAAGTTGAATTGTCTGACGTGATTATATCTTACGAAAACTTCTTTTTGGATACAGGGTTCAACTGGTTGGATCAAATGATCGATCCAATAGTGCTCGAGCAGGAATTCCTGCATCACAAAAAGAACCCATTTGAAGCTTGTAATTTGGTGGAATCAGCTTTTCGCTCTACTGCACTCAGTAGATTGTATAATCCAAAAGACTATCCAATCCTTCGTCAGTCATTTTTGGAGAGAATAAATTGCGATGAAATGACTCCGTTCACCATAGCTTCATTTCTTCAATTTCTCAATTACTTAGATAAACCAGTTTTAGTGGAGGCTTAATACTTTCTCTTCACTCCCCGTATGGCCTGAGCTTCCACTGGATTCTCGGGCCATTCGTGTTTTGGATAGCGTCGTTTCAGTTCCTTTTTCACCTCGAAGTATCCATTTTGCCAAAAGCTTTTCAGATCCTGCGTAAGTTGAACTGGTTTATAACCCGGAGACAGCATCTCAATCAGTACGTTGACTTTTCCATTATTGACTTTGGGTGTTTCAAGCAATCCAAACAATTCCTGAAGTCTGACTGAAAGAAGTGGAATGTCCTCTTTTCTATATTCCAGCTTGATTTTGCTTCCAGAAGGTACTTCTACCGTTGCAGGGGCCAATAGGTCAAGTTTCTTTTGAAGTTCAAAGTCTAGGCTGTTAAAAAGTATTTGAGCAAGATCGAGTTTCTTGAAATCATCGTTTTTGGTAATGTTTTGCAGATACGGCTCAATCCAAGTTTCTGGCTTTTCGCAAAGATTTGCTACGGACCAATCTGGCCAGTTTTGATCTGGATACCAACTTTTCATGCTTTGGACACGCAAAATCAATTGCTCCACTTGTTCAGTGAAATCCAACAAATATTCACCATCCTCACGAATAGCTTGCAGAATCGCCTCAGTTACATCACCTGAGGCATACTTTGTCAAAGGCCGAGTTCCCAGAATAATCGATCCAATTCTAATCTCGGAATGCGCCTGAAGTCCACCTTTCTTTCTATCCCATTTTAATACTTCCTTGGTCTTCAGCATAGGAGCCAAATCTTTGGGATTGATGGGGGCCGCCATCCAGATTTTACCCATTCCTTCTCGGGCATCTACATGTGCAACTGCAAGCCAAGATTCGTGCGCCAGATCATCCTTGTGACCAATCTGAGCAATTTTCCCGTTTGCCAATTGAAACTGGGCATTGTTCCCAGGTCGAGCCGCTGCGATCCGCTCTGGATAGGCATAGGCTAGGAGCAAGCCTGTCTGCCAAGGATCAACTGGCCCGCTTTCTGGCTGAATAGCAAACATGCGACGATACGAAGCCGCCATCTTTTCTATCTTTTTGATGCCAGCTATGCTCACATCATGCTTTCTATATCTGCGAAGGGCTTCTATTCTTAAATTCAAATCAACTCCGGCATCAGGACCTAGCGGATCACGCTCGTCCAAGATCGCGGCTATATCTGTAGCCAAACCCAGCTGATCTATTTCAGACGCATTGATCAGCATGTGAGCGATTCGTGGATGCGTAGGCAACTTGTGAACTTCCTTACCATGCGGAGTAAGATTACCATCTACTATAGCTTCTATGGATTCCAGTGTCTTTTCTGCTAATGCCAAAGTACCTGCAGGAGGAGGAGTAAGCCAAGTCATAGAGCGAATGTCCTGCTTGCCCCAAGCTTTCATATCCAGAACTAACCCGGTCAAGTCGGCTTCCATCAATTCTGGAGTACGGTATTCATTCAACTGATTTTGAATGGCTTTAGTCCAAAGTCTATAACTATGACCCGCAGTCAATCTACCTGCACGACCAGATCTTTGGTCTGCGGAATCTATGCTGATTCTGTGTAATACTAAGCGTGATAAGCCGGACCTTGGGTCAAATCTGGATGATTTGGCGAAACCCGAATCTACCACCACTTTTACTCCTTCTATTGTCAAGGAAGTCTCCGCAATGTCTGTGGAAAGCACAATCTTCCGCTTTCCCGAAGGATGAGGCATAATGGCTCTGTTCTGATCTGCTGGGGATAGCTGACCATACAATGGAAGTACGAGATCATCAGGGAGTACTTTTCTAAGAATTTCCTGTGCCTTTCGGATCTCTCCTTGCCCAGGAAGGAAAACCAAAAAATCCCCCTCATGAACTTTGGTCAATGGAATAATCTGCCTCGCTGCATCTTCCCCAATCGAATATTCATCCACGGCATTCATGTAATTCACTTCCACAGGATACTGCCGACCCTTGCTCTCGATCACGGTGGATTTCAGCATGCCAGAAAGCTGCTTCGCATCTATCGTCGCAGACATCAGCAAGACACGAAGATCAGGTCTCAATACTTGCTGCACTTCGCGAATAAGTGCCAGCGCAACTTCAGAATGAAGATTTCGCTCGTGAAATTCATCGAAAATCACCAAGCCTACATCTTCCAGCGCGTTGTCCGTATGAAGCATGCGCGTCAAAATCCCCTCAGTGATTACTTCCAGTCTGGTATTGGCAGAGATTGCAGATTCAAAGCGAATTCTATAGCCGATCAGATCTCCCAACTTGGTATCCGTCATAGACGCCATGCGTTGAGCGATGGTCTTGGTAGCCAATCTGCGAGGCTCCAGCATAATGATCTTCTTCCCAGCCAGCCAAGGCTCATCCAGCAAAGTCAAGGGCAGGAGTGTACTTTTTCCCGCACCTGGAGGCGCCTGGATTATCAATGAATTAGCGGTGGAAAGCTGTGATTTAACTTGAGGAATAATCTCCGCTACGGGAAGATCAAAGGATAATGGATCGAAATCTTGGAGCATGCGGGGCAAAAATAAGATTTCTTAGGTAGAAAGGGAAAGGTGAGGGGATTTCGTGACGATGAATGGTGAAGTACGAATTTTAAGCAGTCTTTACATGATTTACGAATTACGACCTATGATTTGCGAGGTCAATTGGAAAGTGAGAATTTCCTAAGATCTTGGTCAACTGTCCACGATTTTCTAATAATTAGTAGCACGTTTTCAGTATTGAATTATTTACCTCAAGAGTTCATGTAGAAATAACGGATTTGCTTAAAGAACTCTAATGTCAAAATATATTTTTCAGTATTTTAGAGGTAAATATTCTTTAAGTGAATTGATAAATGACAAAACCCAATTTTTTTAACGTTCTGATACTTTTTCTGTCAGTCTATATTCTAGGAGCATTATTGATAGGTGTTATCGTAGACCTACCACCAGAAACACAGAAATTGCTCCAAATCTTTGATTTTGCGATATGCATCGTGTTTTTCTTAGACTTCTGTGTTCAATTTTATCATGCTGAAAGTAAATTGAAATTCATGCGCTGGGGATGGGTAGATTTAGTTGCTTCAATTCCAATGATAGATATATTTCGAATAGGGAGACTTTTACGTTTTGTGAGGATTCTACGAGTAGTAAAAGCATTTAAATCACTCAAGGATTTTCTAGACTCATACTTTGAAAATAAGGCTCAGGGCACATTGAATTCCGCAATTATAGTAGCTGTTTTGATGATCATTTTTTGCTCTATTACTATTCTTCAGGTTGAACGGCTTCCAGAAAGTAATATTACCACCGCCGGCGATGCACTATGGTGGGCATTTGTGACTATTACCACCGTAGGATACGGAGATCATTATCCCATAACATTGGAAGGGAGGCTCATTGCTGCAGTGCTTATGACTACAGGTGTAGGATTATTTGGAACATTTACAGCTTTTGTAGCAAGTTGGTTTGTCAAAGGATGAAAAATGTCAACATATGTGAATAAGAGATAATGTTTTTTCTCTGATTGAAGTCTTGTTAACTGAGAATCATGCTAACATTCAAGCTTCTACAAACAATTTTTCATTGTCACAGCTATTATTAGATCTAGGTATTTGAAACCAACATGCAAATAGGACAAGGTTTGAATAGGCGGAAAAGCTTGGTGCTTGAATTTGGATGTAGCGAAATAGAACGTTTATATAGATTATAGTGGGATTAGGGCTCAATTCGCCTAATTTTGAGTTGAATGATTGATGATTTTTAACCTATAAAATTATTTTACCAATTGAAAAATAAGAGAATTGCAATCCTTGGTGCTGGAGGATTAGGTGTTTGCACGGCTTTGGAGCTAGCAAATCGTGGCTATACAGTTGATGTCTATGAAGAGAATAGTGCTCCTGTAAAAAAAGCAAGTTATGTCCAAGAGGGAAAGATTCACCTAGGTCTGATTTATGCGATGGATCGAGATTTTCATACTGCTAAAGAGATGATTAATGGCGCATTACACTTCATTTCCTATCTGAAGCGATGGGTTGAAATCAATCCTGAAGATATTATATCTACGCCTTTTTACTATGGTGTTCATACCGGTTCACTGATGAGCCCTGAAGAAGTATCAGTACATTATCAGCGTTGTAGTGATTATTTTGCTGAGGCTAGAAAGCATTTCAAAAAAGACTACCTCGATTTATTTGAATCCTTAGAAGTATCAAGGTTGGCTAACTCCCAAATTGGAGAAATTGCGAATCCAGAGTATATGTCTGCAGTTTTTCAGACTACCGAATACGCGGTAGAGCCAAGAATTATTTCTAAAAAGCTCACAGAAGCGATTGTTTCGCACCCAAATGTTAATCTATTTCTCAATACCAAAGTCACGGCAGTTTCTGACCAGGGAAATAGCCTAAAAGTTCATTTTATTCGTGACTCCAAGGAGGATTCGGAGAGCTATTCGGAGGTGATCAATGCTACCTGGAACGGTTTGCTTGCTATAGACAAAACCATGGGTATCGAACCTCCTCAGAAATGGTCACATCGTTACAAGTTTGGTAATAAAATCTTCATCCCATTAAAACCTGATGATTTACCATCTCTTACCATAGTACAAGGTCCTTTTGGGGACACTGTCAATTTCAAAGATAGAGGTCTTTTTATGTCTTGGTATCCAGTTGGGAGAACAGGCTGGTCTGAAGATTACCGGGCTCCTGAGTGGGATTCTCAGTATTCTGAAGAGGAGCGAATGGAGGTATTCGAAAAAAGCCTGGAAAAAATTGCACTTAGGATTCCGAAGTTGAATAACCTTAAATTCGAAACTAAAGACATCAGTCCTGTGGGTGGAGTGATTTACGCCCATGGCAATAAAGATGTAGATTCAACAGAAAGTAAGTTACATACCCGGTCTGAAGTAGGCATGCGGTCCTTTGGTAAATACCACACAGTCAATACTGGTAAGTACACCATAATTCCTTTGCTTGCTGTTACAATTGCTAACCAGATTACTGGAAAAACCCTAAACTAAATCTTCTTGAAAAGTCCGCTGATTTCCATCATAGTTGCTACCTATAATTCCAGTCATGTGCTTCGCTATGCGATGCAAAGTGTGCTTGATTCAGATTATCAAAATTGGGAAATGATTGTGATTGGAGATTGCTGTACTGACGATACAGAGGAGATGGTTCTGGGCTTTAATGATCCTCGGATTTCCTTTTCAAATTTGGAACAAAATAGTGGTCAACAAGCAAAGCCAACCAATGTAGCACTCGGAAAAGTAAAAGGGGAATACATTGCTTTTCTGAATCAGGATGACCTTTACTTTAAAGACCATCTAAGTAAGTGTGTGGTGGAAATCATGCAATCCCAAGCAGAGTTTATGATTGTTCCTGGGATCAAGATTTCTCCTTCGACTCCCCAAGACCTAGAAAACAATTCCTTTGCAGCCGAAATGTATGCGGTACATCCTCGGGGGAAATTTTCACCTCACATTTTTAGTATTGCCTCTACTTGGTTTGTGCATCATTCTGTTCCTGAAAAAATTGGAGATTGGAAAATGGAGAAGGAATTGTTTGTCACTCCATCGCAAGAATGGCTTTTCCGTGCACATACAAAAGATATTGCTTTCCATTTTCCGCAGCGAGCAGGAGTTATCATTATTCATAGTGCAGAACGCAAAGGGTTTTATACGGAGAATAACAGCTTTGAGCATGACTATTTCTTCTCTAGAATAAATGATCTGGCATTTAAACTAAGCTTATTAGAAAAAGCAGCGGTGAAAAGTTCAAGTGACTACAATCATCAAGTTTTCAAGAATCGTAATAATCCCATCCGAAGAATGATAGCTTCGCCTTTTCATCGGATTTTGAAAAGCTTTGGTATTCACCCCACTACTTTTCGACTTTATTTGAAATGGAAAAAAAGAGGGAAATACATAGGACACTTAAAAGGTATTGCTGAGCAGCCTAAAGAGAAAGAAGTAAACGAAAAGACTTAATATAGATTTCTCTAAATTCTTATAATTGTTTTCAAATACTTTTTAATAAAATAGCCTGATCCACTGGTAAGGAAAGTATATAAACTAGTATGTATATAACGAAAAAAGTAAAAATGAATCATAGCAAAATCGCGTGCTGTTTCAGTTTTTCTCTTTGATCTAAACATCCCAGAAGTATTGTATCTGTAAAACGAAGAAGTAAAAGACTGCCCAGCTATTTTCCCTTTAATTTTAAAGTAAGCAAATAGCACCATATCCATAGCGAAGGCTTTGTAAATAATGGGATTAGAAAATAACGATTGAAGGTCATTCCTAAACATCCAAGTAGAAACATGTCCTAGATAATGAATGGTTTTTAGTTGCTCAGGCTCGAAAATTTTGTCTTGTACTGGCTCAACAACGGCTTTCAGGTCTTTCTTTTGATGTATATAGCTAGAGTAAACTAGACTTATCTCAGGGTTTTCGTTCAGAAATTGATACTGCTTTTGAAGTTTCTGATCATTTGACCAATAGTCGTCCCCATCACATAGACAAATGTATTTTCCTCTTGCCGCTTTCAAGTTTTCAAGGAAATTAAATCGACCAGTTTTCTTTCCACGAATGGAAATCTTGTTTTTTGGATCTCTTTTGAATAGTCGGATTTTATCAGGGTGGTTCTTCGCATATAAATCACAGATTTCTCCAGTACGATCCGAACTGCCATCCTCACCAACTATAATTTCGAAATCGAAATCTGTTTTTTGACTCAACAGACTATCCAGACACTGAGCAATAAATTTTTCATGCTGATATGTCTGCACACAGATTGATACCACGGGAGTAGAAGATTTTTGCCTTGCTGAATCGTTAGTAATCATTTTTGACGAACAACTTTGCAGGGATTTCCGAATGCGATACAATTAGCTGGAATGTCTTTGGTCACCACACTTCCAACTCCAATAGTAGTATTTGCACCTATGCTGATGTTGTCTTTTAAAACTGCACCAGAACCAATTAAACAACCTTCTCCGATGTTGATCATTCCAGAAAGTATTACTCCGGGATTAATATCGGTAAATCTTCCAATTGTATTGTGATGACCAATTCTACAACCACGCTTTAGGGAAACTCCAAAATCAATCTGACTCTGGGCGCTGATGATTACTCCAGGCTCAATTAATACAGCATTTGAAATTGAAGCAGAGGGCGCTACGTATGCACTCGGGTGAATTAATTGAATGTATCTTGATTCTGAAATTCCGTGAGAATTTAAGAAATCTTCAAAAATCGCCAATTTGTTCTCAGGTCCTGTGGCACCGAAGAATAGCTCATCTTCCTCAGGAGGGCAAGTTCCAGCTGCTTTAATCTCAATAGGGTAAGTTTTAATAGGCATAAATGGCTCTATACCGAAGTCCTTATTTGGATAAAACGCAAACTCCTTTTGCAAATACATTTCGGAAATAAGGTCCAAAAATATAGCTGCACTGTCTTTTGAGATCCCAACAAAGCTTATTCTCTTCATTTTTTACGGTTGTAAAAGCCTAGCTCTCCTAGCTCCTTTGGTGAAAAGAGTTCTTTGGAATGTATGTTCATTAATTCATGAACACGAAGCAATAATTCATTATTGGTAGCCAATTTTCCTCCCTTATGATCAAACCAGATATTGTCTTCCAATCCTACTCTTATTCCATATCCCATGGCAATAGAAGCACCATTAATCGTAAGTTGGTTAGATCCTAATCCAGCCAAGCTGATAAAATGATCAGTTGGGATTTCCCGGATAGCTGTTCCCATATGTGAAAAATTAGCTTGCATTCCGGCAATATTTCCAAATAGAAGATTCCAATAAAATGGTCCTTCAATCAATTTCTTTTTGATCAGGTACATGCCGTAATTAATCATTCCCATGTCGAAGCATTCTAATTCAGGAACAACTCCAAAGTCTCTCATCTTACTAGCCAAACCTAGAATGGTATCGGGTGCATTGGTAGAGGCTTGACGTTGAAAATTCAGAGACGAAAGAGTCAGAGAACACATATCAGGTTGAAGTTCAATCACCTCAGCTCGTTTTTCCAATTCAGGTACGTTTCGTCCTGAGCTGCTACCGCAAATGATCAAGTCAGGACAATGCTTTCTTACTCCCTCAAAAATTTCTTGATAAACCGACTTTCTATAAGTTGGAACTCCTTCTGTATCACGGGCATGGAGGTGAGCAATCGTGATTCCTATCTCGTAGGCTTCATGAGTTTGTTCGATAATTTCCGAAGGACTAATAGGAACATGTGGAGTTTCTGATTTGGTAGGAACCATCCCCGTGGGGCAAAAATTAATAATTGTTTTACTAGAATTCATATCAAATAAGGCTGTAGAAATCAAAAATTATTTTTTTTTCACTAAAAAGATCTAGAGCTAGTTTTATCACTAAAAATCTCATTTAGGTCTTCAAAAGGCTAGCAATTTATAAATTATGATATACAAAAGCGCTTTTTTGTACTACAAAATGCTATTTGAAAGTGATTTGGCGAATAATTATACTTATGTATGATGTTCGGACAAAGCCAATATTTACACCTTTTTGTGAATCATAGATCATGAATCCCTTTTTCCTAAAAGAGCTATTTTGGGATTAGTTTGTTTTCCTGATGAAGAGACTTTCTTTTTGATCCTTTTGAGACTGTGCTGCTGATTTTAAGTTGTTTACCAAACAAAAAATGCTAACATTGATTTTGAAATATCCCGTAAAAGACAAGAAAAAGAGACCTCAGCCTAGACGCCAAATACTAACTTACTTAAACCATTTTCTATGAAGAATTACTTAAAGTTTTTAGTCCTATTACTCTGCATAAGTTGTGAAAATGATTCAAACGAATCTATAGAAATGGCTCAGGTGGACCAAGCTACCATTGCCACGCATATTGAACGTCTCGCTTCTGATGAGTTTCTTGGCAGAAAACCGTTTACTGAAGGAGAAGTCCTGACGGTGAATTATTTGAAGGAGGAATTTGAAAAACTGGGACTTTTGCCGGGAAATGGAGATAGCTTTTTTCAGGATGTGCCCATGGTAGAGATAGATGGAACACCTTCTGAAACGATGGTTATTTCCGGGAAAAATGGAAGTTTTGATTTAGGTGTTTTACAGGACTTTGTAGCAACAACAAATAAAGTAGAGACGGAAGTTAGTCTCGAGAATTCCGAGCTAGTTTTTGCTGGTTATGGTGTAGTGGCTCCAGAATATGGTTGGAATGACTATGAGGGCATAGATTGGAAAGGGAAAACAGCTGTAGTTTTAATAAATGATCCGGGATTTCAATCTGGGGACTCTTCTTTGTTTAAGGGAAATGAAATGACCTACTACGGACGCTGGACTTATAAATATGAGGAAGCTGCTAGGCAAGGAGCCGCAGGACTTATTATTATTCATGATACTGAGCCAGCTTCGTACGGATGGAATGTGATTGAATCCGGGTGGACTGGTGCCCGCTTAGTTATTGCTAGCGATTTGCCTCTACTGAATGTCGAATCTTGGATCAGTGGTGAGAGCGCTCAGAAGATGTTTGCAGCATCTGCGATGAAAGGTCAGGATTACAAAGCTTTGGCTAGGGATAAAAACTTTAACCCAATTCCATTAGATCTGAACGTATCCGTTTCTATTGAAAACAAGATTAAAAAGGACGTTTCCAAAAACGTAGTGGCAATGATTCCTGGAACTGACAGAAAGGATGAGGTGATCATTTACTCAGCTCATTGGGATCATTTGGGAGTAGGGAAAGCAATAGAAGGTGACTCCATCTATAATGGAGCAGTAGATAATGCTTCTGGTACTGCAGGATTACTCGCTCTTGCAGAAGCTTTTAAGAAAGGAGAAGCCACCAAGCGATCCATTGTGTTTATTGCTCTTACTGGAGAAGAACAAGGTTTATTAGGATCCGCTTTTTATGCCGAAAACCCAATTTTTGATCCTAAAAAGACCGTAGCTAATATCAATATGGATGCGTTGGACAGTCCTGGGAAAATGAAAGATCTAACGATTACAGGATATGGTCATTCTGAAATGGATATATATGCCAAGGAGGCAGCGCTGGAACAAGGAAGATACATTATCCCTGATCCAGAGGCTGAAAAAGGATATTTTTTCAGATCCGATCATTTCAATTTCGCCAAAATCGGTATTCCTGCATTGTATGCGAGTGGTACTTATGAAGGGTTCGATAAAAGTAAGGAGGAGATAAAAGCGTATAACGATTTTTATCGCATCAATAAATACCACCAACCTGCTGATGGATACAATACTGAAACAACGGAATTGAGTGGTGTGCAATTAGACTTACAGCTTTTTTTCAGTGTAGGGATGAAATTGGCAAATGAAGATTACTTCCCGAAATGGTACGATGGAAGTGAGTTTAAGGCTGCTCGTGAGTAGAGATTAATCCTTTTCAGTCAACTTGATTGACTAGTAGGTTGGCTACTTTAATGACTAACTCAATTATAGAAAAGGTATGGATCTGAGTTCATACTTTTTCTATTTTAGGCCGATCTCAGTGAGATATAGTAGTTAGTATATTGAAAGGTTTTTTCCATCACCTTTGCACGAGTTTCATATACTTCATACAGCGTAAATCTGCTTATGTTTTTTGACTAATACTATTTATAAAAATGCCACCGAATAAGTTTGATATACAAGGTTTAAGTAGTGATCAAGTAGCTTCTTCCCGTGAGAAATACGGGCAAAACAAACTAGACTACAAAAAGGAAAATGGCTTCTTGGACACATTAAAGGGCATTCTTAAGGAGCCAATGTCGATTATTTTATTGGTAGCCGCTTCCATCTACTTCATCACTGGTAACATTGGAGATGGTATTTTTCTTGTCGTTGCTATCATCTTCATTACCTCGATCTCACTATACCAGGATTCACGAAGTAAGAATGCATTAGAAAAGTTGAAGGACTTTTCTCAACCCACATGTAAAGTAATAAGGAATGGGGTTGTACAAGAAATAAAAAGCGAAGAGTTGGTGGTTGGCGATAGCCTATTAGTAGAAGAAGGCACTTCAATTACAGCCGATGGCGTCATCGTTCATTCCAATGATTTCTCAGTAAATGAGGCTATACTCACAGGAGAATCTTTTGCGGTTTTTAAGGATAAGTCTCTAGAAGATAATGTGATCTATAGTGGCACCACGGTGGCTAGTGGTTTGGCTATAGCGATGATTACAGGTATCGGTAAGGATACTAAACTCGGGAAAATAGGAACAAGTCTAGAAAGTATCACTGAGGAAAAAACACCACTGGAAAGTCAGATTGCGAATTTTGTAAAGAAGATGGCAATAGCTGGAGCTGTAGTTTTTGTAATTGTTTGGGCTATTAATTACTGGCAATCTCGAGACTTATTGAATAGTTTGCTCCAGTCGCTCACACTAGCCATGAGTATTTTGCCTGAAGAAATACCAGTTGCTTTTACCACTTTCATGGCGCTTGGCGCATGGAGACTGTTGAAAATGGGCATAGTGGTAAAACAAATGAAGACCGTAGAAACCTTAGGCAGCGCTACAGTCATTTGTACAGATAAAACAGGTACGATCACCGAAAATAGGATGAGTCTAGCAAAGCTCTTTTTGCTTTCTTCCAATAAAATCTATGAACCAAACGACCAGTTAAGCGAGAATGAAAAACTTTTAATAGAATTGGCTATGTGGGCAAGTGAGCCTATTCCCTTTGATCCGATGGAGATCGCTCTACATCAGGCGTATAGCGATAGTGCCATGCAAGACCTACGTCCTGATTTTAGTCTTGTACATGAATACCCGCTTGGCGGAAAACCGCCTATGATGACTCATGTCTTTGAAAACTCGGAAGGCAAGCGGATTATAGCTGCTAAAGGGGCACCTGAAGCATTGATGAACGTGTCGAATCTATCGGTGAATGAAAAGCGACAAATAGAAGATGCTATTCAAGCCTTGGCTACAGATGGATTTAGAGTGCTAGGAGTAGGGGTGACTCAGTTTGGTACGGATAATTACCCTTCTGCTCAGCAAGAATTTAGCTTTGAATTTAAAGGCATTGTTGCTTTTTACGATCCTCCAAAAAAGAATATTGGAAACGTACTGGAAGATTTTTATAAAGCAGGAATTGAAGTTAAAATCATAACAGGAGATAATGCTGCTACTACCACAGCAATAGCTAAGAAAATTGGGTTTTTAGGTTACGAAAAAAACATCTCTGGTGATGAATTAATGCAGTTGACTGAGGATGAATTGCAATCCTGCGTGATGGAGACAAGTATTTTCACGCGGATGTTTCCCGACGCAAAATTGAAAATTATTAATGCCTTAAAAGCAAATCAGCAAATAGTGGCTATGACAGGAGATGGGGTCAATGATGGACCAGCCTTAAAAGCCGCTCATATTGGTATTGCAATGGGTAAAAAAGGAACTGAAATAGCTAAACAAGCTGCGTCTTTGATCCTTTTGGAAGATGATTTATCCAAAATGGTAGATGCTATAGCAATGGGAAGAAAAATATATACCAATCTCAAAAAAGCGATTCAATACATTATATCCATACATATTCCTATAATACTCACCGTGTTCATTCCGTTGGCTTTAGGATGGATTTATCCAAATATTTTTTCACCTATACATATTATCTTTTTAGAGATAATAATGGGACCTACCTGTTCCATAATTTATGAAAATGAACCAATGGAAAAGAACACGATGTCGCAGAAGCCTAAGGCTTTGACAACTACTTTCTTTAATTGGAAAGAGCTGTCAATTAGTATTCTACAAGGATTGGTGATCACTGCCGGGACTTTATTTGTGTATCAATATGCTGTCAATTCCGGTTACGATGAGGCCTTGACCAGAACCATGACATTTACTGTTTTAATAGTGGCGAATATTTTTCTTACACTTATAAATCGCTCGTTCTATTATTCCATACTTACCACCTTGCGGTACAAGAATAATTTGGTCTTGTATATAGTCTTTATAACCATCGCCATTGTAGGTTTGATTCTTTATGTTACTCCTTTGACCACTTTTTTCAAGTTTGAAACGCTGACTCTTACGCAACTAGTAATCTGCATTGGCATTGGATTTATTTCTACCAGTTGGTTTGAACTCTTAAAGCTTACTAAAAGAATAAAGCAAAATATGAAGTAATACGCTTTAAAAGAAAGCCATTAATGAATTACACATGTATCTATCGTTGATAGAGAGGTAACAATAAATATCCAATTCGGAAGTTCTCCTCAATTTTTGGCAAGTTGGATATAGAAAAGATGCTTTAAGGATAAATTCTGGACACAAAAAAACCACGAGAAGTTTCCCGTGGTTTCAAATTCTAATAAATTGGATTCTTATGAACCTAACTTAGCTGAAGCTTTTCCATATTCCCATCTTATCTCGAAGCTGGAAGGTTTTACCTCATACACTAGACGCTCTTCCATAGAAGAAGTCTGTCCAGAAGGAACTGTAACTCTCAACGCATCTTCTGCTGAGCTGTAGTCAAATGCTCCCCATTGCTTGGCAACTTTGTTGAAAATAAAAGTAGAAGAAGCCTCACCTGGGATCACAAAGAAACTGTAAGTGCCAGCTGCTAGTTTTTTACCTTCTACCATGATGTCCTTAGTAGTAGTGAAAGTAGTCGCTTCATTTGCGCCAGCTCTCCATACTTCTCCTAGAGGAACCAAATCACCCCAGATCATACGGCCTTTTACCGCAGGAGAGGAATAATTGATAGTAACTTTCGCATCGCCTACCATTCCTTCTGCAGTTTTGGCCGGGCTAGCTTTCTCTTGAGCAAACGCCGCAAGTCCAATAAAGGCAAGTAGGGCAGTTGCTAGTAAACTCTTTTTGAAATTCATTGTCGTTAGTTTTTATTGTTAGATAGGAAAAATAAAGAAATTAATTAATTCCTTTAGTCTCCAAACTGACATTTCTATCAAAAGGTTACTAGAATTGAATATCTAGTTTAGAGATCCAAGGTAAATTCTATTGCCTGTCAGACTGAACGAAATCGAAGGATCTCGACTCCGTTCGAGCTGACACACAACTTGTACGATTAGAATGACGGATGTTTTTCAATAGGTTAAGGTGCCAAGAACTTCGCTACTGCTGTCTCCCGTCTTCTGTCTCATGTCTTTTCCTATATCTTCACCCAAGCTTCGTTGGCATTACTTTCCACGATTGCATCACCGATAATCAACTCTCTCAAGCCGTCAGCGAATGTCGGGAATGTAGGAGACTCAGGCTGCTTGCCTTCTCTCACTGCTGCATATACTTCTTTGAAAAGCTGCTTAGATGTGTCAGGGAAGCCTTCTTGGTGACCTCCTGGGAAGCTTACCAAAGAGCGAGCTCCTTCATCCACTAGAGCAGGGTCTTTCATCAAGATAGAATTGGCAGTTTCTCTCTTACCAATCCAAAGTTCGTTAGGCTTCTCAGCATTGAATTCAAAGCTGGACTTAGAACCAGACACCTCAATGTTCAGACGATTTTTACGTCCTGCGTTGATTTGACTAACAGTAATAGAACCAGTACGTCCATTGTCAAATCGAAGAAGGATAGTGGCATAATCCTCAGAAGTCACATCATATTCTTGGTAATCTGAAGGGTCGAGTGCTTTTCCAGAGAAAGATTCAACGGCTTTCAACGGCTTCAAACGCTTAGGATATACTGTTGAGAAATCAGCCATCACCGCAGTGATTTTCAAACCAGTAACATATTCTGTCATGTCCAACAGGTGTGAGCCTATATCTGCAACCGCTCTTGAGCCTCCAGATTGCTTTGGATCCAATCTCCAGCTGTAGTCAGTTTTGAAGAATAGCCAATCCTGAAGGTAAGAACCCATCACCGAGTAAACTTCTCCCAATTCACCTTTTTCACGCATTACTTTCATCTGGCGAACCATTGGATAGTATCGAAGATTGAAGTGAACTGCATTGATCAAACCAGTTTCTTTTGCTAGGGCTACAAGTTCTTCTGCTTCCTCAACAGTGACTGACAAGGGCTTCTCACAAACCACGTGCTTTCCAGCTAGCATACAGGCTTTTGCCTGCGGAAAATGAAGGAAATTAGGCGTGCATATATGGACTACGTTGATGCTTTCATCTTTCAACATGTTATCAAAAGTGTAGGCATTTGGGATTCCAAGCTCTGCTGCTTTGGCATCTGCCACCTCCTGATTTACTTCTACAAGGCCTGTCACCAGGATATTAGGAATTCTTCTTAGTGCTTCTAAATGAGCCGGTCCGATAAATCCGGTTCCCACGATTGCTGCTGTGATAGTCTGGGGCATAGGTTTTTTAGGTTGTTTTACGTTTTATTTTGGAATGTCAAATTAGGAAAAATGCCTCAAAACTTTCCCATTCCTAAAAGTTGATTTCACTACAATTTCAACATTGAACAGGAAAAGTTGTGGTCAATGAATGAAATCTTGCTATCTATTACTTGGAAACCATTTGCTTAGAAGAGGTTGAAGGTTCCAACCACCATTTGTGTGTGGTTATCAAATTTTTATCCAATTCTATGAATTCCCCGATTTCCGGGACATAGATAGGCTGATTGATTTCATTTGCCTTAGCTAGTACTCTTTCCACTGGATCTCTCCAAGAATGCATGGCTAGTGTAAATGCTGCCCAATGTATCGGCATAAATACTTTTGCTTTAATATCTTTTGCTGCCTGCGCAGTTTCCTCAGGTATCATGTGTATATCCGTCCAGCGCTCATTGTACTGTCCACATTCCATCATTGCAAAATTGAACGGTCCGTACTTTTCGCCGATTTGCTTGAAGTGTGGTCCATAGCCACTGTCTCCACTGAAGTAGATGTTGTCACTTTCACCACGTATTACCCAGGAACCCCAAAGTGTAGCAAAGCGATCGTTAAGACCTCGCCCTGAGAAATGACGCGCGGGCGTAAGCGCTAGGAGTAATCCATCTGCTTGGATTTCATCCCACCAACCCAATTCATTTATTTTGGAAGAGTCTACTCCCCATTCTTCGAAATGTGCTCCCATACCCAGAGGCATGTAAAAAGCCTTCGTTTTATCCTTCAACTTCTGAATGGATCCATAATCCAAGTGATCGTAGTGATCGTGAGACATGATGATCATGTCGATTTGTGGAAGTTTTTCTACCTCAATAGGAAGTTCCTTGCTATAGCGCTTTTTGCCTAAAAGTGGATTTGGAGCTGGCACTTCACCAAACATAGGATCGATAAGAATTGTCTTTCCATCGATTTGAAGCAGAAAAGTAGAGTGTCCAAACCAAACCAAGCGGGTAGGCTGATCTTTTGTAACCAATTCAAGTGAATCTCTGTGCGTAATAGGCAAATCAAAATCAGGCCTTCTGCTTGGGTCGTTTTTGAAAAACTCAGGAAGCATCTTGATAGCCTCAGAGAAATCCATGTCCATATTGGTTGGCATGAGGTTACTGAATTTACCGTCCTCGAAATAATCCAGTTTTTCAAATTCAGCTAATTTCTGTTTGGATTGATTGCCACCAAATTCTGGACTGAAATTCACAAAAAGCACGACTAGGACTATGAGAATCAGTACAATGGATAGGAGGGTAAGCATAATGATTTTCAATGTTTTAAATAAAAACTTTAGCATAGTGAGCCGTAAAAACTAGGGGATGAACTTATTGGCTTTAACTGCAAAAGCTCTTAAAAGGTGCACAATTGAAGGGTTTTTTGTGATCCAGTACGAATAATTAAACTAGTAGCGTTCTGAAACCTGCATTCTAATGTGGGCCAAGTCAGGAGGTCTATCCGACACCAAGTGGGCTTGAATCAAGGGATTAATTTCTAATTCACGCCCTTGTGAACCTTCGTGCCCATTGTGGCTAATTCATAAAAAAAGGCTTAGCGAATCAAATCGCTAAGCCTTTCTAAAAATCTATGGTCAATAAGCCATGAACTATTTTTATCTCAAAGAATTAATCCACTTAGCGATTTTCATTGCATCTTCTTTCGATACCTGAGCCATTGGAGGCATTTCAGTAGGATAATCAGGCCAGTTTTGAGGCTGAGGATTATAGATCAATTCAACGATTTTTTCGTCAGAATATCTTCTTTTAGCTACATCTTGATAGGCTGGGCCAATAACCTTTTTGTCTTTCATGTGGCAAGCAGAACAGGTGTTTTTTGCCAAGATAGCTTTGATCTCTACTTCTGTAGGAACTGCAGAAGCAACTTTAGCAGTCTTTGCAGGAACAATTTTGGTTGCTGCTATTTGCTTAGCGGGCTCTGGAGCTGGAGGAGTTTTGATCACCATTTTGGCACCTGAAGGAATGTTATGCAACGTATAATAAGCATCCGGGTGTACAATAGAAAAGCTTCCATCTACAGCACGAATACCATTGAGGCTAAGCTTGTGAACAAAGTCTTCTCTCAGACCTTCCACTGCAATTCTCGCAGACATACCATCTTCTGCAACTTCCACACCTAGCACTTTCAAGGTTTTGATGTCAACAGGAGGACTTCCGTAAACTGGGAAGTACTTGTAAGTGAAGCTTTCTACAGCATAAGAAGTTAAATCTTCCGCAGAAGCCTTGTCAACAGGCTTAGTGAATTCGATTAAGAATCCATCAGGCTGAGCTTTTACAGTTCTCATTTCGAATGGTATATTATGATTCCAAACTAGACGTTGCAAACCTTCATTTGCTTCACCTGCAGAACCCCAACCACGGTTAGTCTCACCAATAAACAAAGACTTGTCTGGAGCCCATACCATTCTCAAAATACCAGATTGGAAACCAGATCTGAAATCGATAGAAGCACCTTGCATTACACCATTTACTTCTTCAAGGATGACACGCATGATCTTACTTTGACCTTGGTCGCCAACTAGGACTTGACCTCCAAAAGGACCAAAGTTTCCTTCTGGAATCACGATAGGCTCAGAGTTGGAAATACCTTGAATACCATGAGGTAACCAAACTGCCGGAAGTTTCAAATCTGGAAGTTTTTCTTTCGCTTGCGCCATGGTGATGTATGGAGCATCCATTACGTTCTCTGGCTTTTGAAAGCCGCCGGTTCCATTAGGTGTCTTTTGTGGATCAACGACTTTGTTGAATTCCTCAGCAGTCAATTTCAAAGGAGAGTTAGGAAGTCCAGTCCAAGCCAAACCTGCTGGGTGACCTGTGAAATCACCTTTGTCGATGAACCAAAGTCCACCTGAACCCATGTAATCACCTTGGTTTTCCGTATATACTAACTTGTCTCCAAGCATACCCAAACCAGCTGGAGATCTCATTCCAGTGGCATAAGGCTCCATATTTCCATCACGGCTGATCTTCATGATCCAACCTCTCATTGGTACACGGCTTTCGCCTCTCCACCATTCCTGATCACCAAAAGCTACGTTGGCAGATACGAAGAAAGAGCCATCAGGACCTACTTTAGGGCCAAAGCTATACTCGTGGTAATGTGCAGAAATCGGCCAAGCGTATACTGTCTCATATAAATCAGCAGTACCATCTTGATCTGTATCAACCAACTTGGTGAGCTCACCTCTTTGAGCCATATAGAATGCTCCATCTTCGTAGTGAAGACCAAGAATCTCGTGAAGTCCTGAAGCAAACTTTCTGAAGAAAGGCTTAGAGCTAGTTGGGTTTTCTACGATAAATACATCACCTCTACGAGTGGCTACACCTAGATCGCCATTTGGCAACATGGTCATTCCACCAACTTCCAGAAGGGTGCCTTCTGGAGCTGTAACTCGCATTATTTTAAAGAAATCCTCTTCTTTCGGAGATTCCTGTGCATCAACTTGCCCAGGCATGAGCTGAATTACAGCTGCTAGTCCAAAGGCAATTTTTGTGAATTTGTTCTTAAATAGTGTTTTCATCTTTGCGCTGTCCTTGGATTAAAAGAGAAGATTGTAAACGATGTTTCCCTTTGCAGGCAAGAAAATACCGGCATTGCCATCTGTAGTATGTGCTACTGGAGCACCGTATGTAGACTCATCGTATTCCAGGTACAAACCAGTTTCTGGCAGTAAATAATAGCCTTTGTTGATCTTTTGAATCTCAGTGCCAGCAGCTACTTTGTAAAAGCCATTGCCTATACCAGAAACAGATCTATTGATTCCTTTGCCTGTTTCCAATACTTTGATTTCATCCTTAACTGATTCACCATTGAGTAGGTAGGAGAAGATAATATCTTCAGAACCGTTCTTTAACTGGTAACCTTTTGTTCTGAATTCTTTTGAAGCACTGTAATCGCTGCTTACCGCATTCACTGCCGGATTACTTAAGTTAATGACTGCACCTCGCGGGATGGAGACTCCATTTCCACGGCTATTCCACATAGGAGTAGCGTCCAAAAACAAGCCTCTCCATACTTGGATCAGAGTACCAGTTTCCATATCGTATGCGTAGTTCACCTGCTCTTTGCTGGCAACGGATACTACGTGACTCAATCTTTTTGATCCAGGATAGTCTCGGAAGCTGCGCAAAACTGGAGTTTCGTCAGCATCTACTAGAATCGGATCGGTATCTTGGGAAGCACCAGCTTCAGAAACAAGAAGGTTTGTGCTTCTAAGTCCTGGGCCTGAAATGGCCAAATTGAATCCATCGACAGACCAATTTCTGTTTTTGGAAGCAATGATCTGGATTGGATTGTCCCCAGCTTTCAATTGCTTATTGACTCTAACACCTCTATCAGTAAGATTGGAAATGCTTTCACTACCAGTAGCGAAACCAGCTAATCCACCTGGTACTTGAAGTGTGATTTGATATTCACCAGCTTCAGCAACATTTAAGTTCGCTGTGTATTTAGTCAAATTGACATCAGATACGGAAGCAGGAACTTCTGATAAGGAAGCAACGCTTCCTTTAGCTACAGACGACTTGCCTGCTAGCTCTTCAAGGTTATTGAATGAACCTTGGAATGTTTCATAGCTTACTTTAGAAACAGTAGGAGTCTTGGCATTGAATGGAGTGATTTCGATATTTCTGAAAGCCACAGCACCATGATCCCCTTGAATTCTTAGTGGGCCTTCGGCTACATCTTTACCTGACATTGCGCCACGGGTAGGGCCGAAAACTTCCACATTTTCGTGAATTGTTACTCCATTAAGTTTTATGAAAAGGAATCGAGCATTTTCGATTTTGTTCCCTGAAGCGTCAAATTTTGCTGCTTGGAAAGATACCTCCAGCTTTTGCCAAACACCAGGTGCTTTGCTTGCATTTTGACGTGGAGCATAACCTTGGTAGCCTTTTTGGCCATCAGGCTTGCTCTCATCCCAGCGCTGATAGATTCCGCCATTATCACCAGGTTTGGTGTTGGTAGTAGTCCAGCTATCTAGGATTTGAATTTCATAGTTTCCTTGAAGGTAAACTCCGGAATTAGATCCTGGAGCAACCATGTACTCCAAAGAAAGATCTACATCTCCGAATTTATCTGTAGAAATAATATCTGCTCCATGGGTTTTCTTGGTTGGAAGATTAGCCATGATGCCAGCGCCACTGGCAGATTGAAGCTCATTAGGAATGACTGGGTTTGCCCAGACCTTTCCCACTTCTGTCCAGCTACCTTTGTTTCCTTCGAAGGAACCTAGGTTGAGCTTAACAGGATTTTGCTGCGCTTGTATCGTACCGATCTGTATAGCCAGAGCAGCGGTCAGCAAGCAAACATGTTTTTTCAAAATCATGTGAAATTGGGGGATTAATAATTACAAATAGGTTACAATAGTGTTTACAAAAGAAGAAGTTTTGCAGGAAAGCTTAAACCGCTTCCCCACAAAACTTCTTGATTCTATAGGATACGTTTCAACTTAATATCCTGGATTCTGAGTCAAGTTAGGATTCAAAGAAATCTGAACGTGAGGAATAGGGAATAAAGCTCTGGTAGGGTCAGATGGGCTATGATCCCACCAAGTACCAGTGTTAAATTTGCCAAATCTGATCAAGTCAGTTCTTCTTTTACCTTCAAATATAAACTCTCTTCCTCTTTCGGCAAGCAATTCGTCCATAGTAAGTGTGCCAGTAGTATAGGCAGCTGTAGTCCAATCTGCATCGTTGAATGATCTTTTTCTTGATGCATTGATTAGTTCAACAGCTTCAGCATTGGCAGCTCCACTATTTTTTCTCATGATTGCTTCTGCTTTGTTGAAGTAAATCTCTGTCAGTCTATAGATAACATAGTCATTTTCCTGATAGTTAGGATCATCTGAGATTCCAGAACGATATTTATGGAATCTAGCTCCAGAGTTTTCTTCACCTTCTGTCATTGAACCTACACCAGTAGCACCTTCTGAGTTTCTACGGATGTTGTTGACATAAATCAAAGGCTGACCGTCGTACTCTTCAGTACCCAAGATAGGCTCTCCTGTGTTGTAATCAGTCTGAGGACCGAACAGGAACCATTCTTTCTTTCTAAGATCATTTTCTGAGTATGCGTCAAAAGCATTTGGTGTTACCACGAAAGCATTCCATCCACTGTAAGTTACGTCCAGTGCTCTAGACATATTGCCATAGCCTGAGAAGAAACCACCCCATCCGAAAGAAAATCCTCCCTTACGGCTAAATGCAAACTGGAAGATGTTTTCAGAAGATAATTGATTCTGATTGCTGAATGGACCTAGAATACTTGGGTCAAGGCTCATGTTTCCAGTAAGACTTCCACCTTCACCATTGATCACTTTATCCGAATATTTAATCGATTCATCATACATAGGCGTTCCTGCCCATACTTCAGCATTTAGGTATAGTTCTGAAAGCATCGCATAACCTGCAGCTTTGGAAACACGACCTACCAATTCCTGAGAAAGAGGTTGAAGTTTTTCCACGTTTGCCTCTAGCTCTTCTTTTACAAAAGCAAAAACTTCAGCTCTTGTACTGTTTTCAGGATTGAGCGGAGTACCAACAGTTGTTACTATAGGTACATTTCCCCACATATCCATGATTCGCATGTAGTGGTAAGAACGCATCACACGAACTTCTGAGAGGATGGATTCCATCTCTGCATCCGTAAGGCCTGCAGCTATATAATCTACGCTTTCCAAATCTTCAAGTACAGCATTCACATAGCCAAGACCTTCCCACATCAATGCCCAAGCATTTCTTAAGCGTGGTTCCTGATCGGTCCATTCATGACGATGCAATCTTACGTGATCTCCACCATCATAACCATGACGACCTTTCTGTGGCCATGCGATCTGATCAGCAGATGATTCACTATGGAAATAAAAGCCATTTTGACCGGTAGGAGCGAGCCAAGCTTGCATGTGAGTGAATGGTCTCAACACACCCTGCATGATTTCTACTTTGTTGTTGTAGAAATTATCCTTTGATAATTCACTGTAGATCGTCTCATCCAAATCCACGCAAGAGACTGTAGCCAAGAGCGCAACTGGAGTTAAAACGGCAGTAATTTTATTGAAATATTTTCTCATGATTTTTTCTTAGTTAAAATCCAACTTGTAGACCTAGTGTGAAGCTTTTTGTTCTTGGATAGAAGCCTCTACCATCGATGCCGGTGTTAAAGCCTACATCCTGAAGTTCTGGATCGATTCCTGAATAACCAGTGATAGTCATTAGGTTACGTCCTGAGCCATACACTCTGAGGTTTCTTACATACTTACCACCAACTTTGAAGTTGTAACCCAACGTCAAGTTGTCAAGCTTTACAAAGGAGCCCTTTTCGATGTAGTAGTCAGAAAATTGAGGATCATCGTCTAACTGAGCGTGCTCAGTGATTGCGCTTTCAAGTAGGTTGTTTGGCAACCATCTTTTATTACCGAAGTATAAGTCCTTTGTGTTGAGGATATCAAAGCCAAATTTACCTCTGAAGAAGACGGTCAAATCAAAACCTTTGTATCTAAAGGTGTTGTTCAAGGAAGCCATGTACTTTGGTACACCATTACCAATGACGGTCAAATCTTCTGAAGTCATATCACCTGCTCCTCCGATAGTTCCGTCAGCTTTGTAAAACTGCCATTTGCCATCTTCAGTAAAACCTGCAAAACGCTTACCGTAGAAGTTACCGATTACTCCGCCTTCTTCTACTCGGATCGCATTACCCAAATTACCTGGGCTAGGAAGTCCTCCATCTTCGATCCAAGAGATCGTGAAGGTTTCATTAGAAAGTGAGCTAAGTTTGTTTCTCTGGGTATTTGCAGTCAAATCTACTGTCCAAGAGAAATCATTTTTGTCAATGATTCTAGATGACAAGTATAATTCAATACCCTTGTTGCTGATACTTCCTACGTTGGTTAACAAGCTGCTTTTTACGAAAGGAGGCTGTTGAGCCGTGTAATCATATAGCAAATCGACAGTTTTTCTATCGTAAAGATCCAATGAACCAGTTAGCTTGTTATTGAAAAGAGTGAAGTCAAAACCTAGGTTCCATTCTTTTTTCTTTTCCCATTTCAAGTCAGGATTTGGATTTCTAGATGCGCCGTAAGTTTGGTAGTAAATGCCCTCCTGAGGATAAACTCCCCCAGTACCTAATGTCACCAATGAAAGGTAGTTGCCAATTCCTTGGTTACCCGTTACACCATAACCCAAACGCATTTTCAAGTTGTTTACAACCTCACTTGAGCTTAAGAATCCTTCTTCTGAAAGAGCCCATCCTACGGAAACAGCTGGGAAATTACCCCATTTGTTGTTAGCTCCGAATTTGGAAGATCCTTCTCTTCTAAGCGTTGCTTGACCGAAATACTTGTCTTTGTAAGAATAACTTGCTCTACCGAAAAATGCGATCAAGGTATTGTCGTCCTTGAAGCTTCCCATTCCTGGTCTAGGCAATAGTGTATTATTGATAGCAGATCCTGCACCTAAGTTCCAATCAAGGAATCCATCAGTCGTGAAACCAGAGTTATTTACATTAAAACTCTCTGTAGTGAAATACTGGTAGCTATATCCTGCGATCACATCAAGAGAGTGATCCATGTTGAACATTTTCTTATAGTTCACAGTAGCTTCGAAGGTGTTATTCCAGCTTACATAATTGCTTTTTGAAGCATAACCTGTTCCTCTAAATTCAGAAGACTCTCTGTTAGCAAAGTCTTCTTTTGACTGGTAATATCTTTGGTTATTGGATACTCGCTGATGAGCTCCAAATGCAGATGCAGTCAAGCCTTCCATAATTTCCAAAGTCAATCTCACGTCGCCAGAAAGGTTCATTTGATCTCTTTCAGAGATTCTGTTGGCATATCTAGAAAGCGGATTGTAGTTGTTGTAAGCTTCAGTTTCTACAAATGTTCCATCAGGATTGAAGATAGGAGCTGTAGGGTTTCTCTGGATAGCTTGCTCGAAATCACCTGTATTACCACCTAGCAGATTCGCTTTGCTGAAAGTAGTTGCCAAATTAGAAGCCATGGTAAGTCTATCGTTTAGACCAGTCTGAGTGAAACTCATTCTACCACCATACTGCTTTCTGCTATTTTCTACAGCAATTCCTTGAGCATCATTGAAAAAGAAAGAAGTTCTATAAGTAGTGTTTTCTCCACCACCTGAGGCTGCGAAGTTGTGGTACTGACTTAGGTTATCCTTATTGATCAATTCCTGATATAGATCTGTATCCGAACCTAAATCATTTCCTTCGCCAATAAGTCCTTGGTCGATCAAGTCTCTGTATTGAGTAGCAGTAAGATTGTTAGGTCTTTTATCTACATACTCTCTTTGCACGTAAGTAGAGTAGTCAAATCTAGACTGACCAGATTTACCTTTTTTGGTAGTGATCAAAATCACACCTGCATTACCTCGAGTACCGTAGATAGCAGCTGCTGAACCGTCTTTCAACACATCAAAAGTAGCAATATCATCCTGCTGCAATAGATCTAGGCTACCACCAGGAATACCATCGATTACGATCAATGGCTCTGTAGTACCTTTCACAGAACTAATACCTCTCAATTGGATATTTGTTGGGCCGTTAGGATTATTGCCTTGAGTCCTTACTATGTTCAGACCTGCTACTTTACCTTGGATCAATTCCATTGGCGAACGCATACCGCCTTGGATAAAGTCTTCGCTGGATACATTAACTACTGCAGAAGTGATTTCTTTTTTCTTCTGAGTACCGTAACCGATCACGACCACTTCATTTAGAGACTGTACATCGTCCATCATGGTGATATTGAAGGTTCTTCTTTCACCCACTACCATTTCTACACTTTCCATTCCTATGAATGAAAAAGTAAGAATGGAAGATCCTGAAGTTACTTCAAGGTTAAACTTGCCATCAATATCAGTGACAGTTCCATTAGTAGTACCTTTTTCGATCACCGTCACACCTGGAAGTGGGATGTTCGTTTCATCGATTACTACACCTGATACAGTGATTGCCGCTGCTTCCTCGATAGTTACAGCTGTTTCAGGTACATACACGGCTCTTTTTCTCACCATGATGTTCTGATTGATCTGCTTAAACTCCAGTTTGGTCTGTCTGGACATTTCTACCAATGCATCAAAGACGTTTGTGTTGATGTCCATTTGGACATGAGGAATTCCTTTGATCTCCTTATTGGTAAAGACAAAATTAAATCCTGTAGCCGCTTCTATTTTCTGAAAAGCGTCTTCTACAGATACATTTTTTAAATGCATGTTTACTTGAACCTCGTCCATTCTTTTGTCCTGGATCCTGCCGGTCGCGGCAAAGAGGACAGTCATGGTAAGGCACTGCACTAAGATTATGTGGAAAAATCTCTTAGAAACAGTTAATACGTGTAACCGTACGTCATTTTTCATAACTTTCAATTGGTTTAAACTACTTGGTATGGTTTATTCTTAAAATCCCGAGTGCTTTTGACGAAGCATTCAGAAACCTCAGACTGGAGATGTTTACGCATCTTCAGTCGTTTTCACTTTTTCATTAATAGGTTTTTGGTTCATACATAAGAGGGGGTTATTGTTTAAAATTTATTTGAATTTCTTTGCCTTCTATCTCATACTTGAATCGAGCTGTATAGCTCAATCCTTCTAAAATATTCTTTAGTGTCTCACCTTTAAATTTCCCTGAAAGGGTCAGATTTTGATCTTTAAATTGGTTTACTGTGATAGTTACACCGAACCAGTTTTCTAGGATCTTAATAGCTTCCGGTAGAGGAGTGTCGTCAAAAATGATGGTTTGATTCATCCACGCGATCACGTTCTCTTCATCGAAAACGTCCTTTTCCCAAGAATTTCCCTTTGCAAAAGTGATAACTTGCTCACCTGGAATGAGGAAGTCAATGAATTCCTGAACTTCCTGTGATTTGACCTCTACCTTACCGGTGATCAGAGAAATTTCGATTTTCTCTGAATCATTTGCCTTTATATTAAAAGAGGTTCCGAGCGCCTTGGTAGTGATATCTTGGGTGTGTACTATGAATGGCTTAAGCGTATCGTGGGCTACTTCAAAAAATGCCTCTCCGTCCAAAAATATCTCACGAGTTCCCCCCACGAAATTTTGTACATATCTAATGCTACTTCCTGCATTTAACTTCACTACTGATCCATCACTCAGAGTAACTGAAGATTTTACGCCTGGTTTGGTGCTGTAGGTAAGCCAATTGATTTCTTGAGGTATCTCTCTTTCAGGCAGTGAGTAGTAAAGAAAGCCAAGCAATGCCGCCAATAGAATTATAGCAGCGATTTTTAGCAGATGGTAATTGAATTTTCTTTGAGCGGACTCCTTAGTGTAGCGCTTGATTGTAGCCTGTGAGTTAATCGGAATCGCTGATTTTTCAGAGTCTTCTGATACTTGATCCACTAACTTAGCATCTATTTTAGTCCATAGAGAAGCTATTTCATCTTCTTTGATTTGGTGGTCAATCTTTGGAAGATTCAGTACAAGCTCACGAGCTATCTGAATCTCTTTGATGCGATCAGGGTATTTTTCTAAGTAAAGCTCCCACCTAACATTTCTTTGGTTGTTGGGATACAGTATCCATTCTCTGAAGTCAGAGTCTAAAACGAAATCTTCTGCCGAGAAATTTGATTTATCCATAATGAGCCTATTCAGTACATTAAGGAGCGAGGAGTGGAAAGTTATCCTTCTAAATTTTAATTTTTTTTAACAATTACAGTTCTGTTATTAAAAAACGTAATCGATTGCGGAATTCGCAATAAAAATTGCAAGAATTGATGATCTGTAAAGCTAAAAGAGAAATATAACTAGCCCTACCACAGTGATTGCCTTCTTTAAAGCATTGATAGCTTTCCAGGCTAGGGTATAAGTAGAGCGAATATTAATATCCAGAAGATTCGCAGTTTCCTCATAACTCAGCTTCTCAAAAAATAGGTATTGAAGCACTTCTTTCTGGCGAATTGGCAGTTTATCAAGTGCTCCGTACATCTTACTAGTGATTTCTGTTTCTGCTTGATTCTTCACCAACTCATCTTCTATTGAACTCACGGAAGATTCTTGATCAGTTAACCAATGAACACTGGATCTTCGGGCATTTTTACCTAATTCCTTTTGAATCCGATTAGAAAGTGATTTGAATAAATATTGCTTGACGACTACGTCACTGCAGAGCTTAGCTCTATAGTTCCAGAGATCAATAAAAACATCTTGAATTGAATCCTTTACTAGCGCTTCATCAGCGTGAAGGCTCATTCCAAAACTATATAAATCCTTGATGTACAGTGTATAAATAGCTTCAAGAGCCGGCTTTTCTCCAGATCGAAGGGACTCCCACAGATGGTCTGTTGTGAGATCTTTGAACGTAACGGTATTGGCAAAAGGCAATTGAATCTTGGGTTATTTAAATTGATATCCCAAGTAACGAATTTTATAAAGGCTTTAAAAAGCATTCTTAATAAATGGTGTTTGAAAAAATTATATGAGGTAGATATTTCATTAAAAAGAAGGTGCTTCTACCTCATTTGCGCTAGGAAACATGCGTAACTATCAAATCTCATCAAGGCCTTTACGATGTGGTTTTGCTTGCTTTTTAAACTCAGTGGGAGTCATGCCAGTTTCCTTTTTGAACTGTGAAGAGAGATAGGCCATACTGGAATAATTGAGTTTATCTGCAATTTCAGAAAGACTCAATTCGTCGTAAATTAAAAGCTCTTTCACTTTTTCAGTTTTCTGCTGAGTGATGTACTTTTCGATTGTAATTCCTTCTACTTGAGAGAAGAGGCGACTCATCGATGTGTATTCCTGTCCGATCTCTTGTGACAAAAAGGTAGAGAAATTGACATGGATAAGTTTGTCTGAATGGTGTATTTGAGATACTATAAGTGCTTTTATCTGGGAGATTAATGATGCACTATGGTTTTCTAGTAGTTCAAAACCCTTTGTTGCGAGTATATTAACAAGGTTTTTCTTCTGGTTGACGCTCAGATATTCCTTTAGGTTTACTTTTCCCAATTCCACAGAAGTGAAGCCAATTTCTTTCTGATCAAGTGCATCTTTCACCGCTACGATGCAGCGTGGGCAAACCATGTTTTTGATATAAATCAGAGGCATATTTGAGTAGTAGATTTATTACACAAATGTATTCAATCAGACTAAAGTTCTTTTTAGTGATTTTAAACTGTTGAATTGGTCTATTCAGTCTGAAGAAGCATGTCTTCAGTTGGAATCTATGACTGTTGCTAAGTCTTGTAAATTAAAACACTAGGCTAAACGCAAAACTCATAATCTCGCTCAACTAAGCAAATTCTAGTTTTATAAGATTCATACCATTTCTCCCTGCCCATCTTTTGAGCTAGGAGATGATCCGTTTGTTGTTTCCAAGCTAGAATTGCCTCACGATTTGACCAGTAACTAACTGTGATGCCCAAGCCTTCTCTTACACTTTCATGACCTAGATATCCTTCTTGGGCTTCCGCCAAGCGAACCATTTCCTGTGCAGTTTCAGCGTATCCTTCTTCTATTTCAGTTCTTATATTGGTGAAAATCACCGCATAGTAAGGAGCTTTTGGAGTTTTTGCGATCATTTTTTGCAAATTAAACTAAGGGTAAACCTAAGGTAAGTTGTCACAGCTTTATCTGCTAAAGATGATTTAAAAATTTGTTCCATTTGGTCTTATTCCTATAAATCGGAGGGTTATAAGATAATCTTCCAAAATTAAGTCAGTAGGTATCCGTTTTTCTACTTCGTTGAGAACTAATGGCTGATTTGACTAATTGATCTAGATCAAGGAATAATCAATAGGGGAACATAGGGTTTTAAATTGGCGTACATTAGTATGCAAGCAGACTAGTTAATATTATAAATCAACAGTTTATTTTGAAACACTACCTGTTTATGAAATTAGAACAAATTAAATTTCAATTATCAGCATTAATCATGTTTCCATTGATTTTTGCATCATTGACATCATGTGATACTAACCTTGAATTGGTTCAGTCAGTCGATACTGAATTTACCGATATTTCTGTAATAGAAATTGACGCTGGATTCCTAGATGTAAGTTATCAAGGGGATGAAAATCTCGACTTGGTAGAATTAGTAGGGTCTCTAGAATCAAACAGACCTGGAAGATTCCAAATAGAGTATAGGGAAGAGCAAGGGAAGCTGATTATTGAATTGAAAAGTAGTGGCGGTGGATCTACAAACAGCCGAGGTGAAATCAGTTTGAAAGGCCCAGCGAGAATGGAGATTGATTTTAAATCCGGTTCAGGAAATAGCCAAATTCATAACCTGATCTTAAATAAATTTGACTTTGATGGAGGTTCTGGAAATCTGGAATTGACTAATATTAGCGCTGAAATTATTGACTTGGAATTAGGTTCTGGGAATATTAAGGCCTCTAATCTGACTGGAGATCTTGCGCTTAAGATTTCTTCTGGAAATGCTTCTGTATCGAATTTAAAAGGAAATATAGATGCTGTAGGCTCAAGCGGAAAGTTTACTTTCTCCAACATTGACGGTAAGGTAAATAGCTCTTTAAACTCAGGGAATATTTCCTTAAATGGAATTCGGGAATTAGGAAAATTGAAGGTTTCCTCTGGCAATTGTACAGTAGAGAGTTCTTATTTAGGAGCTAAGACTATTTTGGAAAGTTCCTCAGGAAATATATCGATTAGAACAAACTCAAATTTGGATGATTTCAACTTTGATTTAAAAACTTCTAGTGGAAATTTGAGAGTGGGAGAAAGTACATCTTCCGGCTCTTTGAAGATCGATAACGGTTCTCCTTATACCGTATCGGGTGTTGTCTCTAGTGGCAACATTCAAATAAGGAATTAGTGAAAAGTTGTTCACGTCACCTGAAAACCCGGCTTCTGCCGGGTTTTTTTATGATTATTTTTAAATTGTGGAGACATATCGAACTGTAGGGGCGAAACAATTTTCGCCCAAATTCACGATGTATAGTTCAAGTCGTGAGAACCAGATTGGAGCATAACGATACTATTTGAGAGTAATGAAAATCTATGACCCTATGTGGTTAATCTCTTTATACCGCATAGCCACATAGAAAATTATAGAAATGATCACACTTCAGTGATGTCTATTCTTATTATTAAGACTTTGATTTCTTTGTTTCTTTATGGTGAAAAAGTCAACCACAAAAGGTACAAAAGACAACAAAGTGGATTCCCACTAAAGCGTAATCATACTATTTTAGCTCTAGGGTTTAAAAAATCACTTGAATCCCACCAATAACTCCTCCAAAACTACGGTAGATGCCATTTGAAGTGGTTCTATTCAAAATATTCCAGCCATTGGTAAAGTCTTCCTGACCTGGATCTAAGAATGCAAAGTTGAGGCTTGGTCCTCCGAAAATTCGAAGATGATTGCCAAATCTATATCCTGGAAGTAGGCGGAATGATTGCAGATGATTTGATATTTCCTGAAAATCACTGGCGCTAAGGCTTACAAATTCTGTGTCAAGCGAGAATTTAGAATACGGAATTAGGTGAATTCCCAATCCCGCTTCCAATCCTATAGGCGTATCGATGTTCCTCAGGTTATAAGCTACCCCAAGAATCCCGTACATTTTTCTGCCTCCAGATCTGAAATTCAAATGAGTGAAACTTGATTCATCTATGCTGGCAGACAAGCTCATTTCTCCGTTTTTAATGAAATTCAGCAAACCAAGGGAGTAGTCACTTTCTTCCGCAATGTTGATTAGCCCAAATTGAAAACCATTGACTTTCTTGGCTCGGTTGACAATGGCGGAAAGTTGATTAGTAACAGAATCCCCCGCGATGTTAGAAATACCTGCTAATTGAAAACCAGCGGATTGTGAGGCATTATTGGTTATTCCTGCTAGCTGCAAGTGTTCTGAGTTTTTCGCATGATTCACAATTCCGGCAATCTGTGCACTCGCATCATTATTCGCTTGATTAATTATTCCACCAATCTGCAGGCCATTTACATTGCCTCGGACATGATTGTAAATGCCACCAACTTGGAGTCCATCTACATCTCTATACACTGAATTGTAAATTCCGCCAACCTGAAGTCCTTTGGAACTTCCTCCGACCATATTAAATATTCCGGCCACTTGTACTGATTTAACATCTCTTTTATTGATGTTGAAAATCCCGGCAACTTCCAATCCTTCAATCCCTGCGGTATAACCTCCTATCAAATTCAGAGAAAATTTACTTATTGTTTGACTACTGAAGGTTCCTTTAGTGCTTAATCCAGGGATTAGAGACATTTGGACAGGGCTTTCAGCAAAGAAACTTCCCATATTGATTCCTTGAAATCGCTGCTTGAAGCCAATAAATGCTTTACCAAGAAAGCTTTCCTCCAGTGCTTTTGTAGCACTGTCCCCTGGGATATAGCGAAACTTTCGGCTCTCTTTTTCAGCGACTATATTCACTGTGGGCATAAGCAAAAATGTGGTGTCTCTGTAATTTTCCTTGCTCAATGTGAGCCATATAGATGTGTCGTTTTTCTTGTATTTCAGTTTGAAATAGCCCTTTTCGTCAGTTAAAGTAGAAGCGAGGCTGTTCTTGTCATAAATACTGGCTTGGCTCACACCTTCATTGGTACGGATGTTTTTGATATAGCCTTTCACAGTTACCGTTTTAAATCTGGTCTCCATTTCCGCATCCAAGTCCAGTTTTTCGGGCGCATAGCGAATGATAATGTAGCCTGGCAATTCCTTGTATTCGTACTCATTTCCCAGTTCTTTCAGGAGAAAATTTCCTATGGTTCCAGAGTATTGTTCAGTTTCTAAAGCTTTATTGAGTTGCAGTAAAGTGCTTTCATAAGAAAAGTAGAAATCATTTTGCGCTGAAAGCGTGTCGAGCATTTGTCGTAGGCTGAGTTCAACTGGACTTTTGAACTGGATTTTTTTCTCCAACATCATCTGAGAGAATCCACTGACCGAATTGATCAGAATTAAGAGAAGTAGGAGAGAGCCCTGAAAAAGTGCTTTTGTGCGGAGCATTTAAGTCTAAGTATTAAAAACAGTAATTGGATTTCAATTTAACAAAGTAAGGACTATGATTTTTTCAACCATAGTCCTTTATACTCATGAGTTTGACTTTTTACTCAATACTGATTTTTCCATCAACTTGAGATATTTTCAAATTCAGTGTTTCTCTGATCACATCTAGATTATTACTGAGCGATCCGTATTCCAAAGTCGTAGTAATTGGCAAGGTTCTCAATTCGGCTCTGGCGATTTCAATGTTAGCATCGTAAGCTTCGTTAAGGGCTTTGACTAATTCTTCCAATGGAATTCGATCAGCTTGAAACTTCTTACTTACGTAGTAATTGTACAGCTTATTCGAAGGCAAAGTCTTTTCCATTTCGCCTGTTTCCTGATTTACACTTAGTTTCTCATCAGGCTTGAGCACTTCTTTCTTTCCTTCAATTTCTATTTGCACAGAACCTGTGACCACGATTACTTCTGTCATATTTCCAGCTGTTTTGACATGAAAACTTGTTCCCAAAACTGTGATTTGAACCTTCTCAGTTTGGATTACAAATGGCTTATTCTCATTTCTTTTTACATCAAAGAAGGCTTCTCCGTTCTCTAAACTCACATTTCTCTGTTTTCCAAGAAACTTTTGAGAGTAGCTTAGGCTTGTGTTTTTATTCAAAGTAATTGCTGTCCCATCGAGTAGTGGAACTTCAATAGGTGAGTCAGCTGACTGAAGTTCAACGGAGCTGTAATAAGCTCTTCCTGATTGAGGAAGAAAGGCTGAGTAAACCCAAGCAGACACAAATATCAAGGTAATTGCCGCTGCTACTCTGAACCAGTTGCTTTGCAAAAAGCGCTGATTTTGCTTTTCTGGAGCAGCTACCTTTTTGTCTCTAAGTTGTGTGAATCGCTGCCAAGCTTGATTTTCATCTACTTCGCTTTTTTCCAGTAAAACCTTACTGGAATTCCATATCCACTGCACTTCTTCAAACTGCTTTTTGTTCGCGTCATCCTCAGCAATCCATTCTTGTATAGCTTTGGTCTCCTCCGAATCACTTTCCTGAAGCAAATATTTGATCAATTTTTCTTCGTTCATGGTTTCCATAGCTTATAGATTTATCAAAAACATCAAAAGCAAAGGAAGAAACTCGGCAAGTTCGACCCGCAGCGTCTTCAGTGCTTTACCCATATGCGCTTCCACCGTTTTGATGGAGATTTCTAACCTGTCGGCTATTTCCTGATATTTCAGTTCCTCAAACCTGCTGAGATTAAACACCAAGCGGCATTTCTCGGGTAACTTTTCCAGCGCCAGTTGAAAGTGCTCGTACAATTCATTTTCTTGGCCTTTTATCTGCTCGCCAACTTCCTCTGGTTTACCCTGAGTCATTTCATAGTGAGCATGTTCCCAATGCTTTCGTTTCACTTGTTGATGCTTGATGTAATTCAAACTGTCGTGGTACACAGCTCGGTAGAGGTAAGCCTTTAGCGAACTGTTGATATCTAGCGTTTCTCGCTTTTCCCACAGTTTGAGAAATACACTCTGAACGATTTCCTCAGCGGTTTCCGACTCCTTCAAAATGGCTTGAGCATACGCATGCAAAGCCTTGAAATAAGTCTTGAAAACGGCCTCGAATGATTGTTCATCGACGAGCGTGTGCGTATTTGACGGATGTGGTAGTTTCTCAGTCACCTGCGAATTTTGGATGCTTTCATAGATATGACAAGCTGAACAGACATTACCCTTAGTGGGGTTGGTAAAAATAGTAAGTTTTGAATTAGAGTAGGCTGGAAGACCGCAGACGGGAGACAGAAGTGGCCTCAATCTCATTGTTTAACCGAAACAAATAAAGGATTTCCCAATTAACCACTATTGAATAAGAATAGGATATGATGCTTCAACTCTTCAGTCTTCGGTCTTCAGTCTCCCGTCTTTTTCATAACCTCACATTCACGCCTCCAGTAAATCCCAACAGAACCGCTTGGTAATTTTCACGATGCGTTTCATCCCAGATCGTCAAGCCTGTGTGATCGAGAATATTGAGATCCCTTGAATACATGTAAGAAATACTTGGTCCTGCGAATAGATGAATGCTTTGCGTGATTTTCAAGGTAGGAAGTAATTGGAAGCTGAATTTGGAGAAATTGTTGCCGTCAAAGTCCGTCAGGTATTTGCTGACTGCTTCCACATCCAGTCGAAAGTGGTTGCTTTCTGCCAAGTTCAAACCTAAACCAGCCTGAAATCCATATTTAAGCTCTTTGACTTCTAGGTTGGTTCCCACACCGAAAATCCCATAAACGTACTTACCGCCTGAGCGAAAAGTTAGAAAGGAATTGAGGTTTTCATCAATAGAAACACCTAATCGCTGATCTCCGATTTTCACAATATTGATCAGACCGATGGTGACATCACTACTATCAGCGATGTTGATCAGGCCGATTTGCATGCCCTTGACGGTTTTCGCTCTATTGACCAAGCCTGCGATCTGTGTACCTTCTACATTTTCGGCTATGTTTGAGATTCCTGCAATTTGAACTCCTTTGACTTCCCTAGCCAAATTGGATATGCCGGCAATCTGAGCGCCGTCTATTTCGGGAGAGATATTGGCGATTCCAGCAATCTGAGCGCCTTTGACTGACTTAGACATACTCGCAATTCCAGAGACCTGAATTCCGTCAATTGTATCAGCGATATCTGCAATTCCAGCTATTTGAGCTCCTTCTACAGCCTTTGCCGTATTGAAAATGCCAGCCACCTGTAAAGCGGAATTTCCCAAATTGATATTGCTGATTCCTCCAATCTGAGCCGATTTGTTAGCATCTGAACTTTGATTGAGAATACCTGCAACTTGAATTCCTGTTACATTTCCAGAGACATTGTTCCAAAGCCCAGAGATCTGTGCGCCGCGCACATCGCCTTTGACCATTCCTGCCAAACCATAGATGGCAGCGCCATTTTCTCCTCCAGACAATCCCGTGAGTAAATGAAGACTGAAGTTGTTGGTGAAATGAACAGCCTCAGTTCCATGGGTAGAAATTGGGTAGAACAGGCCTAAATGCGCGGGGCTTTTCTCTTGTGCGTAGGAAATAGAGATGAAAGTGAAGAAGAGAAAGGTGAAGAGAGAGATTTTCAATTGGAGAGCTTTCATAGAGTTTTTATAATTAGTCCATAGTCCATAGACCACAGCACGATGTGCTAGTCTGAGGAATGCAGAATGATAATGATGTGTGGGATTTTGCTTGATAAATCAATCAAGTAGCAGAGCGATCAATTGGGAAGGGGCGTTCACATTGATGACTTTGTGATCTTCGAGCTCTATGTTCAGAGCATATTCCAATTCGTAAATCAGTCCGTTGAGGAAGATTTTATCCATTCTAAGATCGAAGATAAAATGATCGTGTTTTCTGGCTCCAGTCAATACGATACCGTATTCGCTGAACACCTGAGTAATTTTTCGGAGTTGGCTATATTTTCCCATGTTGTCATTTTTGTGATGTTACGTTTATGACAGCTCGGGTGGAGATTACCCTTAGTTAGGATTCAAAAAATCAAAAAAATAAGAGCCGCACTTAGAGTACAGCTCTTGGTAAAATTTAAATATGGATGTTTTTTTATTTATATCCGTTTTTCGTCTTGTATTAAGACTAAAGCAAATTAAGATTTGGTTAACAGTAGGATTGAGGCAGCTTCGGTCACCGGTCTTCTGACCAAGTGAGCAAAGAAATTATGTCTACTGGCAAGATTACGGATAATGATATTTATTATAGCCCAGAAGCTATTGATTTTAAGCCTCTTTCTTCAATCAATGTCTCTCTTACTTTAAGTGATCGGAATGCTTTGATTGGATCAATTGCTCCACCGGATCTGCGCATTGCTTCGGAAAGTAAAGGACGAAGATCAGTTCTGTATGCATCCTGCAAAATCTCCTGAGCACCAGCCACATCATGGTTCTCCTGAGCTGCTTCCAAGGATTTGCTATTTACCAATAATGCCTGAGCAAAGGCGAGTTTGATGGCTTGTACAGATTGTATCAGATCTTCCATGGGATCTTTTAGATTGTGACTTGCGTCGATCATCCAGGAAAGTGGGGGATTATTTGTTTCGCTAAAACCTTTCACCAGTTCCTGAAAAATCAGGAATAATTGATATGGTTTTACACTTCCAACAGTCAAATCATCATCACCATATTTAGAGTCATTGAAGTGGAATCCACCCAGTTTTCCTTCCGTCATCAGCGTAGCTACGATCTGCTCTATGTTTGTATTTGGCAAATGGTGACCGAGATCTACCAGCGTATAAGCCTTTTTACCTAGTTTATTTGCCAAAAGGAATGATGTTCCCCAATCCTGAATCACTGTGCTGTAGAAGTGCGGTTCGTAAGGCTTGTATTCAATCAGAAGTTTCCAGTCTTCCGGTACATCCTTATAGATTTCTTGTAGGGATAAGTGTGTGTTTTCAAGCGCTTTTCTCAAACTATGCTGACCGGGGAAACTGCTTCCATCAGCCAGCCAAACGGTTAGTGCTTTCGATCCCAATTTCTCTCCAATCTCTATGACCTGCTTGTTATGCTCAACAGCTAATTCACGGACGGCAGCTTCTGAGTTGGCCAAAGAACCGAATTTATAGCTATGCTCTTGGTTTGCTTGGTCCTGAAAAGTATTAGAATTCACAGCGTCGAAGCCAATTCCAACTTCTGAAGCAGAGTCTTTGATGGATTGGTAATCACTCGGAATATCCCAAGGAATATGTAGAGAAACGGCGTTGCTGGATTGATTGAGCGCATGAAGAATTCCTACGTCTTGGATTTTCTGAATCAAAGTTGCAGGTTCTCCGCCACCAGAAAATCTCCCGAATCGTGTTCCACCTGTTCCCAGTGCCCAACTTGGAATTGCGATTTGCAAGGCTTGAAGCTTTGAAATCAGTTCTTCTACGTTATTTCCCTTTTTGTCCAGGCTTTCGGCTAGGAAGTCGAAGCTTCTGCTGTGCTCAGCGCTTTGAGAAGTATTTTGTGATTGTATTTGGTCGAGAGTAAGTTTCATGGCTGTGTGTTTTTAACCGCGGAGGACACAAAGGTCACGCAAAGGGCGCGGTTGTATTGTTCAAAGTTGTTGTTGTCCTGCTTCTCCAGAAGCTGGACAACTATGTGTTTTATTAAGTAAATCCCCCTTGCCCCCTTTGAAAAGGGGGAGTAGCTCTGCTGCAAAAATCAACCCTTAATTATATGAGAGTTGATCTTTTATGTTGTCCTGCTTATCCAGAAGCTGGACTTAACGAACGCTGGTTAGATGACTTCTTCCTCTTCCTCTTCAGATTTGTTCATCCAAAAAGATGCAGTGCCAAACCAGATTATGGTACCAATTAGCATCAAGGTTTTGGAAAGTTCGGGAGTGATGCTTCCCTTCAAAACAAGAAAGGAAGGGATAAGTGTCAATGCTAAAGCAACGAATGATATTAATTTTAGTATATTTTTCACAATTAGTAAGTTAAAGGAATAGTAGGAGAGACGTTTGTCGTTTTTTTCTGAATCACTTTTGAAGCAAGCAGGTAAACGATGACTGCTACAAACCAACCTGGAAGACCAAGGAAGAAGATTTCAATTCCACCCCAAATATTCAATCCCAAACAGAAAACCAGTGAAACTGCCCAAGTAATTCCGACAGCTGGATTGAAATGGGATTTGGTCAATTCAGCATAGTTGCTTGCAAGACCCATTTTTGGAAGTACAAATACATCCAAGAAAATCACCGCTCCAAGTGGCATTAAGATCAATCCGTAAAGCGCAACGAATTCTAATAACTGCATCACCAAAGCAGGGAAGCAAGCGGCGATGGTTGTCACCAAACCTACGAAGAGCGTTACTTTCCAGGTTTTCCATTTTGGATTGATGGATTGGATCGCAAGTCCAGCGCGATAGAGTGTTGGGTTTGCCGTAGTCCAACCTGCAATCACTACACAGACAGCACCTGCTATTCCTGCAGCTTCATAAGCGATTGGCCCTGGAGCAAATACTAAACTGCCTTTTGACTCCAATAGGAAAAGAGAATACAAAATCCCTGAAGCCATCCAAGCGATAAAGTGCCCTAGGAATACGCCTGTAGCAGATGAAAATCCATATGTCCATTTCTTGGCATAACGAAGGAGTGACATATCTGCCATTCCGATGTGCATGCCCATATTGCAAAACCAAGCAAAGAACATGATGTGCCAGAAAGTGAATTTGCTCTGTCCTTCCAGCGGAACTCCATTCCATATCGTAGTTTCAGCCACTGGCCAAAAATCAGAGAATGAGTTGATTCCCAGTCTAGGCAAAACGCCCACTGCAGCAGCGATAAAGATCATAATCATCCACGGCGCAGCGATGTTGGCAAATTTTGAGATGACATTGAAGCCGAACATTGCCACAAAAGTGGTGACCGCACCTATGCCAAATACAGTGATAATCCAGCCTACACTATTTGGATAGATATCTGTAAGCGACGGCATCGGAAGATTGAAAGGAATGCCGACAGCAGTAGCAGAAACGGCGATCATTGAGCCAGCCAAAAAGCAAAATAGTGCTGCATTTACAACATTATAAAATAAGGTAAAGCGATTACCGGCGATTTTCTCCAACTGATAATAAAGTGTTGTTCTTGTCTTAACAGCCACTTTTCCCGTGAAAAAAGCCCAGCTAAGTACTGCGAGAATGTTTCCGACAATTAATCCACTAACAAGGTCGCCAGCTGTAGCTCCATGAGCGACGAAAAGTGGACCTATGACAAATTCAGTTCCTGCGGTATGTTCACCTGCGTAGGTTCCAATGAAGCTTTTCCAGCCTTTCAGTTTGTTTTTGGGAATGGGAGTTCGCTCGTATTCGTTGACAGCTTCGAGCCGCTGTTTCAGATTTTGTGTTGATGACATGGGTTTTCTTTTGGGCTTTGGGATTCAAATTAGGCTAGCAGACAGTCTCATGTATCCTGTGCTATATGGGTGTTAATTATTAAGATAATACTTCGAAATGATGCCAGTTACTTATTTTCGTTGCTGTTCTGGCTGGAAGACCGATGACCGAAGACCGAAGAAGTTTTTTTGAAAGAGTTGAGCAAATTATGTGTTGGTTTATCCTTTTATTACTAAAATTCAGTTTTAACTATATGAGTATCCATAAAGTAATAAGCATGGTTTTATCATGCTAAAATCCCCCTAACCTCCTTTAGAAAAGGGGGAGTGGCCGAATTTGAACCTCAACCATTGTTCCTTAAGGAGCAAGTGCAACATAGAAAATAGATATAAAATAAAAAGAAATTCAATTGTGATCTATAAACTTAATAGTACTCTGAAATCTGAATTTTTCCATCCAATCCAGACGGCATAGTTTTCCAGTTACTGGCATCAAAGGGTTTGTAATCGATATTGACGAAGTTGATTTCATGGTAATTTCTCCATTCAATTCCATTTCTATCCAGATACCGAATGCTATTTGCCATCAGATTGGCAACTTCTATTTTGATCGTGTTTTTACCATTTACTAAATGCTCGGAGATATCCAGTTGATAGGGAATACTCCAGCTATTGCCTGCATATTCTCCATTGATCCAGATTTTTGCACTTTCATACACTTTATCTATTGTCAATAAGTAGTGCTTTCCTTCAGATTTTTTGAAATCAAATTCGCTAGAATAACTAGCCTGACCAGAGAAATCATCGGCTTCTGGATCTCCAATGTTTGTCCAAGATTTGATGGTGTCCATGGATTGAGGAACAGGAAGTTTTGGTTGACCTTGGGTAAAAGCGAGTTTCCAGTTTTTAGAAATATCTGTGGTAGCTACTGATTTGCGGTAATCTGGCCAAGCGTGAATACCTAAATCTACTTTCTCATCAAAAGTCTTGAGGAAAATAGATTCTCCTGATTTGAGGTAAAGGTTTACGTTCGTTCCATCAGCCGTACTTTCTAAAGAAATCGTTCCTCTTTTACCGGTAAGAGGATCCATCGCCATGATTGTACCGGCTTTGGTGTTTAAGGAAATGGTTTGAGAAATAGGATCTGCGCTATGGTTTACTACAAAATAGTAAGTCCCGTCAGCTACTTTTCTTCGGATAAAATCAAGTCCAGAATCCACCAACTTTTCCCTGTAGATCTCTAACTCTTCTAAAGTCTTGCTCAGATTATCTGAAAGGTAAATCTCGCCTTTACCAACCTTTGATTTCCCTTCTTTAAATACGATTGAGGACCATAATTGGTTGAAAGTGCTTTCTTTTGACTTTTGGTCAGAATGATAACCTGGGATTGATTTTGGCTTAGACTGGAAAATAATTTTGGCTCCATTTTCAGCCAGTTTGAGAATGATCTGTAACGTTTCGATTGGCATAAACTCTGTTTCCGGAATGATCAGAACCTTAGCGGAGTTTTTGTCTGAGGTTTGAATTAGACCTTTATTAACCTTGGACTTGGCAATCATATCGTCTGAGATAAAATCCAGAGAATATCCTAATTCCATTAATTTCTTAGACTGCTTATAGAACTCAGTTGGGTGTAGCCATTCATCCACGGCATGCACGGTGATCATTTCCATTTTGCCTTTTGGCTCCGCCCAAACATCGTAAACTGGCCAGTAAACCAGCAATTCATTATCTGCTTGGCCCGTTTGCAAAATTGCCTGTGATCTGGCGATAAAGTCATTGAAGCCTTTGAAATGTGGCCAAAGGCTATTCTGCTGGGTAAGATTCAGCGAAGCATAAAACAACCAACCCGGATAGGAGACATCTTCAGGACTGTAGGTAACTCCATGATAGAAAATGTGATTTACCCCTGCCAAAAATGCCTGCTCCACTTCAGGTTTCATCTGTGAAAATGAGGATTTGAAATGCTCTCCCAACCATGTGAAAGTCTCTGAGGAAACTAGGTTTTTGCCTGTCAAATGAGCTGCAGAAGAGGCAAACTTCAACATGATAGGGTCTGGATCTACATTTCTGATATCTGCACTGTCTCTCCTCAGTCCAGGAATAGGGAAGTAGCTGGATCCGAAAGTCTCACATTCTGGAATATCAACTGCCGCATAGAGATCGAGAAGGTTTCCAGGTGAACCGTGTGCTTGGTTCTTGGTTAGTTTGGATTGACTATGTGCCCAATCAGTCCAGTTCTTAGTAAAATTATTCAATAGGAGATCATTGATAGTTTCCCGATAATCGGACTTTACTCTACGCACTATCTCCGTGTTTTCCTCACTTTCTAGATACGGAAGAAATTCTTTCAAATCATATCCTCTTCGCTTCTTGAATTCTTCAAATAAACTACTCGTAAAATCTGCTCCATAGACTTCAAAGCTATCATTATAAAATGCCCGAAAGCCGTAATCCTTTCCTGCAAATGCCTTTTCAAAATATGAATTGTATGCATCAACTGCAGATTTGCTGAAGTGATCTAAGGTAAACCCAACTCCACCTGGGGCCGCCCGCTTTACCATCTGGCCTGTTTTGTCCAAGAAAATAGCTTTGATCTGATAGCTTCCAGGTTCATTCCAATTGAGTTTTCCATCTTGATCGACAAACTTGGTGATTTCTATGGCCTTATTATTTTCGTCATACGCCATCACAGCGATCAATTGAGCATCTGGCTGAGATTCCTTTTTCTTCTGGAAAAGAATAGGAGTGGCCAATGCCTTTCCATCCGCTTTCTCATAATCCTGAATCACCATACGTGTTGCAGCATTCACTAAACTAACCTGAGGTCCTCCATATGGCCAGCCCGTGCCTTGGGTTATATCGACTCCCATTCCAAGTGAATTAGCCTTAGTGACCGTAAAGTCTAACATGCTCAGCCAGTCTTCAGATAGAAAGTCTATGTAGCGATCTTCATATCCTTTTGCTCCATAGATAGGAGCGATTTCCACTCCTCCAAGTCCAGCGGCGTTGTACGTTTCCAGCAGTTTGGAGAGATTCTTTTCATCTACAGCATTTCCCATCCACCACCAACGTGTCCAAGGTTTGGCAGTTTGTGTGATCTCAGGCCAATCGCTAGAAACGGGGGCTTTTTGCTCTATAAGTTGAAAACCAAAGAATAGTAAAATAGGGAAAAGGAAAAGGAGGTATTTGGATTTGGAGCGCATTGACAATAGGGTTATTGAAGGTCGAAAACGTTTGGAAGTTCGACGGAAATAGGAGAGTTGTCTGGATTAGTTTCCATGATATCTGCCATATGTTTCCACCAGCATTGGACGATCTCGGTGCTTCCAAGATCCTGAGAATTTGCTTCTCCTTCGATTACCTGAAAGGCAAAAAGGTTGGAAGTCTCTCTATCCAAAAATATTTGATAATCAATGATTCCTGTGTCTTTGAGTAAAGTGACCAGTTCAGGCCAAATCTCACGATGTCTTCTTTCGTATTCTTCTTCAAAACCTGGAATCAGTTTCATTCGAAAGGCTAGTTTTTGAGGCATTTTGGGGTGTTTTATTAGTTTTGAAAAATGGCAGTGAATCTTTGAAATTCAGTGCTCAGCTTATATTTTTATCAGGAATGATTTGAGCGCTAGTTGATCCAGATTTTTAATGGCATTTACAACAATTTTTGCATTCATCTCAGCACCTTCTTCTATAGTATGCGTGTGATCTGTATCATTGAAGTAGTGCGTTTTCACATATTTTTCGCCCAACTCATCATATTGATCGGCTACTAACTGGTTCAAATCTATAAAGGCAGTTTCGGTATCTTCAGCAACCTGTTTTGCCCAAAGTCCATAGTCGTTTTCTGCGGTTACGATTTTTCCATCTTTCCATCTATTTCGAGGAATAAGAGAGCAAACGATAGGAGTGACGCCTTTGGCTTTTGCTGCCAATATCATCTGCCGTAAATACTGGCCATAGGTATAGACAGTTTCCTGACTTTTTGTGATGGGGTTGTAAATGTTTTCAGCTTCTAAACCAGCACTTTTGATCGTACCGCGAGCTCGGGCTTCATCATCCAATGGACTTGAATCGTTGTGACCAAATTGCATGATGAGGTAGTCACCAGGTTCTAATTTGTCCAGAACTTTCTGCCACATCCCGTAAGTTTGGAATGTACGACTACTGGTACCACCTAGTGCGTGATTTTGCACCTTGATCTTTTCTCCGTCAAAATATGGAGTCATAAAATCTCCCCAACCCCAAAGTCCTCCAGCTCCATCACCTTGTCCATTCTTCACAGTAGAGTCGCCGATTAGAAATAGAGTAGGCTTGTCCTTGTTCAAATAATCTTTAAGATCGCAATCCTTCATTCCTCTTAACCCTTCCGTAACTGACCAAGCATTGATTCTAGCACCAGCTTCGTTGGTGTGCGTATGATCTCGTTCAAAAAGTCCTTTCACGACCTCTGGGCCCCATTTATCATATTGATCGGCCACTATTGAATTGAGGTCAAGGAATGGGACGCCATGTCGTCTAGCGGCATCTCTTGCCCATTTCCCAAAGTCTTGATTGGCTCTTTCTACTTCAGCATCCTGGAATTTATTGCGTGGAATCATAGAGGCCATGATAGGAGTGGCGCCTTTTGCCTTGGTGTCTGTGATGAATTTTTCCAGATACCAGCCATAGGTGTGTACAGTTTCTTGTGTGCCGTCTGGCCAAGTGAGTTGCTTCACTTCGTCACCCATTCCTGGTAAGACGCCTCGATAACCAGCTTTGGTGGTGTCAGGAACAGATCCTTCATTGTGGCCAAACTGCATGATTACATAATCGCCAGGCTTGATCGTTTCCAGAACTTTATCCCATCTGCCTTCTTTGATAAAGGTTCGAGTGCTTCTGCCAGCCATGGCTTGGTTACTTACTTCTAGCCGAGTACTATCAAAAAACTCCTGAAGGAAATTGCCCCAACCACGCTGTAAATTTCCATCACCGCCATTCCTTACTGTAGAATCTCCTATGAGATAGAGAGTTTTCTTCTCGTTAGTTTGTTGTTGAAAAGCGGAGAATAGGAACGCTAAAACAAGAATTAATAAGGGTTTGATGGGTTTGTTGAATTTCATTCTTTACTAGGATTTGCAAAAACAAATGCTGTTTTAAACTGACCTAATGTAATGAAGAATATTTCTCGAACTTGCCTGTGCTGACCTTAAAATGGTGTTTTTGATTGAATAGGCTATAAAATAGACTGCAAACAGGTGAATCCTAAAAAGGAAATATCAGAAGCGCATGTTGACCAACTGTATTAAAATCTCTCCAAACACGATTGAGTTCAGTATGGGTTTTAGCAGCTTCCAGTCCTGAGAAAGGATACAGTTTCCCATTTATGCTTCTACACTTTTGGGTAAGCTTTCGAGATACTTTAGAGATTTTCTTCAATCGTGAATCCGAGATTTTCCCATTCTTCTCCAACTCATCCCAAGAGGTATTGACTTGACGATAGAAATCATCCTGAACCTTTTGAAGCTTTTTATTCTGCTTATTCAGAAGTTCGGTGAAGTAGTTGAGATGCTTCTCATCGTATTTTCTGTATTCATTCCTTTTCCAAAACGACTGCTCAATCAAGTCCTTTAGGTGTTTGGTAATACCTAGAATATTCGCTGCGAGCGTTGCTTCAGCAAATTGATGAAAAGGATATTGATAAACCGGAGCTGTGAGCTGAGCTTTTTCAGGTAAGATTTCAAAGCAGCGATTAAGTGGTACGGATAAGCTTTCGCAGCGAAAAGCATGGCTTCCTGTGGCTATCATACCCATGTAATTCCAGCCATCGAGGATTTCTACATCTTTTCTATCCAATAGAAATGCCTTTATCACAGGCTTTCCTTTTTCATCCAAAAGTGCTTTTCCATCTTCCGAGATCTCACAGTTCGCTGTAAGATGTGTGGCATGTAGAGCTCCTGAAGCATAGGTCCAAGATCCAGAGATCAGGTAGTTTTCACCTACTTTATTGGCCTTTCCACCTACGAATCCACTTCCAGCTAGACAGAGTTTTTCGTCAGGAAAAATATCTTTACGTAGCGACTCATCCATGTAGCCAACAAACCATGCGGCACCTGCACATAACGTCACGGTCCATCCTAAACTCCCGTCAAGTCTAGCTAATTTTTCCTCGATTTTCAGAGCTTCTGGCAAGGTGCATCCCCGTCCACCGAGGTCTTTTGGTACAAAAAGCTTGAACCACTTTTCCGCATAAATCTGTGTAAGCCATTCGTCGGGAAGGCATCCAAGTTTCTCTGCCTTAGCGGCAAGCTCGTGGTTAAACAGTTTTGAGTTTTGCATTAGGTTGGTCAAGTTCTTTTTTCCAATCGAAATAAGCGAAAATGGCTACTATGAAGAGAAAAATGGTGAGAAATGAGATTAGAATCAGTTGCTTATGAAAAAGCAAAGGGATGGCGATAAGATTCGAAACGTTCAACCAAATCCAGTTTTCAAGCTTTCTTTTGGCCAAAAGCCACATGCCAGCCCAGGCTGTAGATGATACGAAAGCATCTATGATCGGCACATCTGAATCAGTGAAAGTGGTCAACATAAAATACAGGAATGCCCAGCCGCCAAGCGCAATTGCCCAGGTGATTTTCTGCTCAGAAATCGTACTTCGTGAGATTTGGGACGCTCCAGATGCAGATCTATTTCGCCACATAGCCCAACCGTAAATACTCATCACTAAGTAGTAGGCGTGAAGTAAGGTTTCGGCGTAGAGCTTGGCATCCACCAGAAGGAAGCCGGAGCACATAATCCCGATGATGCCTGCAGGATAAAGCAGGACGTTGTTTTTGCGAGCGAGTAGCACTTCGGTGACTCCAAAACTCACAGCGATCCATTCCAGCAAACTGGTGGCTTTGATCTGCTCAGCGAGCAGACTCAGGTCAATAGAAAATAACATTTGAATAACGTTTTATGATTATTCAAAAAAGGGAGAACAGTAATCTAGTCCCTACGCCGGCATTACCCGGATCAGGTGCTCAGTGATCGCTCACCGATGGGTATGATCTCAGCCCGTAACTTTTAGGGCACCCCTCATTTGATGGCGCTAATATAGAAATTAATATTTCTTTAGTGGATTTAGTAAGTGGGAATACAATTGGACTGGAAAAAATGTCTGTATTTATTTGATTCTCTAAATATTTTCCATGCAAATTAATTCTCTAAGAATCATATTCTTAACTGAGTCTATACACTAGGTTTTAAAAGATCAGTTAAGGATATGGTAGTGGAGTCGAATAAATTAATATATTTCCAAGTAAATATTAGTTTCAGTTCGATATATGCTCAGAATTCTATTAGTGGGAATGTTACTATGTGTAGTAACTAGCTCAGTACATGCACAGAAGATTAAGATTTCGCCAATTCCTCAGTGGGTAGAAACTCCAAATCTTGATTTGAATAAGAAAAGGGAAACTCAGATTGGCGAAGGATTTCGATACCTACTTTTTGAAAAACAGATAAACATACAAGAACGGGAGTCATTTCACAGGTATAGTGTGCAGGTTTTGTCTGTTGATGGTATTCAAGAATATTCTGATGTGCAGATTGAATACGATCCTTCTTTCCAAAAATTGGAAGTACATGAGGTGAGTATTTATCGGGATGGAAAGAAAATAAACAAGTTGAATTCTGATGATTTTAAACTCATCCAAAAGGAGTCAAGTGCGGACAGATACATTTATGATGGGGCACTCAATGCATTACTACATCTGAGTGATGTTCAGAAAAATGATATTATTGATTATAGTTATTCATTGAAAGGTTTCAATCCGGTTTATGGCAAGCAGTACTCGGGATTTTTATACCATCAATTCTATGCAAAAGTCGAGAAATTCCATTACCGAGTACTTTTATCACAAGGTCAGCCTTTAGGTATTCATACGAATGGAAATCTTTTCAAACCGTCTAAATTGACTCAAAGTGGTTTGGATATTTACCAGTGGGATCATGATGGATTACAAGCTATGAGCTTTGATAACAATGTGCCTTATTGGTCTGCAATGTATCCTATGACTTCGATTTCAACCTTTTCAGATTGGAAATCAGTAGTTGATTGGGCTCTGCCATTATATAAATATTCGGAAGAGGGACTAGACGTAATAAAAAAGCAACTACCTGAAAAAAATCAAAATAATGCCAGAATCACGGACATAATTCGATACGTTCAGGATGATATTCGGTATTTAGGATTAGAGTCGGGTATGAGTGCTTATCTGCCAAATTCTCCCCAAAAAGTATTTAAACAAAAATACGGTGACTGTAAGGATAAGTCATTGCTACTTGTTGCACTACTTCGAAGCGAAGGACTTGAGGCTTATCCAGTCTTGGTAAATACTGAATGGAAAAATAATATTGATGCTTTTACGGCCAACGCGAATGCATTTGACCATTGTGTGGTAACCTATAAATGGAAGGATAAAGATTATTATGTTGATCCAACCATCTCTGATCAAGGAGGTAATTTGACGGGTATATATTTCCCTGATTATAGTAGAGGATTAGTTTTGAAAGCAGGGAATTCAGAATTGATTTCTTTTTCGGAACCTATTAAGTCTAGTCAGAAAGTTGAAGAATTGATTATTGTAAAAGATTTGGAAGGCAGTGCTTCCATGAAAATCAAGACAGAATATCGTGGGAAAAAGGCAGATGAAATTCGATCTAGTTTTGCGAATAGTACTATCGATGAAATCTCTAAAAATTATTTGAATTTTTACTCGGGTGTATATCCTGACATTGAGGCAAGTGCTGCAATAGAATATTCAGATTCTGATCGAAATATTTCTAATATAGTAACTACTGTAGAAAACTATGATATTAAAAATTTTTGGCAAAAGGCAGATGATGATAGCCAGTTAATAGGCGAGGTATATCCGCTGGATTTGCAGACTAAACTTAATTTTCCTCAAACAGCCAGCCGAGAAATGGATTATTTCCTTGGTAATCCAGAAGTGTTTTTGCTCACCACCAAAATCGTAATGCCAGAGTACTGGCCTGTACAGTCCTATCATAATAAAATAGATGGAGGGGCTTTTACTTATGAAAATGAAATAAAGGGAGAAGGAAATGTAATCGATATAAGCCATAAATACGAACTGATAAAAGCTAGTATTCCTGGGTCTGAAGTCTCTAACTTACTGGATAAGAAAAATCTAGCGCTAGATAATCTTAATTTCTATTTGACCTATAATCCAGCTGGTGCTGGGAGATCGTTGAGTTTTCTGTCAGTCTTCATATGTGTTTTGGTTCTGGCTATTTCATTCTATTTTGGGAAGAAGCTTTATGAAGGTTTTAACCCTGCTCCGCAGGATATCAGTTTTTATAAAGGGATTGGAGGCTGGCTGGTATTACCCGCTATATCCTTAATAGCTGTACCTGTCACCATTATTTTTAGTCTCATTGATGGTGAGTATTTCAATAGTGCTGTATGGACTAATATTGGTGTTTATGGGGCTGGATTCAAAGTGTATTATGGAGTGACTTTCGTATTTCTGATATTTTTGTTTTGCTTCGCCATCCTAACAGCGATTTTCTTTTTCAAGTTACGTACCGGTGCACCGCAATTATTTATCCTATTGATTAGCATCAATTTTGTATCCTTGATCTTAGAAGCATATGTAGGAGATCAATATTTCCCAGAGTTGGAATTGGACTCTTCCGCAAAAGATATTATCCGCAGTGTTTTGGGGCTTTTCATTTGGATTCCTTACTTCATTAAGTCTGAAAGAGTCAAGTCTACATTCACCAGAACCTATATTTCAAATAAAGTTGATTTGGTAATAGCTGATCGCATCACAGAGGAGGATGCTTCTCAAAAGAACTATTCTGAGTAAAAGCTTAGAGAATCATTCAAGGTTTGCTATGGGATTTCTTTAAATTCTAAGATCCAAGTGAAGGGCGGCACATTTTCCAACAACTCTGTCTTGTCATGAATGCGGAACTAGGACTTCCATTGATTAATGGTATTTTGGTTACATATTAGTTGACTATTCATGAAAGCTTTCAATAGCTTTGAGCTTTTTAAGATTGACCAAAAAGAATGACGAGAGAAGATAATCTGTTGATACGGCAAATAGCGGAGGGCAATGAATTGGCCTTCAAAATGCTGTATGACCATTATTCTCCCAAAGTTTACAATACACTGATCAGTTATACCAAGAATGCTGAAGATGCAGAGGAATTGCTTCAGGATGTCTTTGTGACCGTGTTCAATACAGCTCAGTCCTTTCGTTCAGATTCCACGGTGAGCACTTGGATTTACCGTATTTCGGTGAACAAATCTTTAGATTTTTTGAGGAAAAAAAACAGCAGCAAGCGATTTGGGATATTTGCCTCGCTGTATAAGCGTGACTCTGCTGAGATCAAATACGAGTCAGTGGACTTCGTTCACCCTGGTGTGAAAATGGAAAATAAAGAAGATGCCAAGGTACTTTTTAGTGTGATTGACGAACTTTCAGAAAAGCAGAAAACGGTCTTTATTCTCACCCAAATCGAAGACCTTTCGCAGCAAGAGGTTGCAGATATTTTGCAAACTACACGCAAGGCAGTAGAGTCGCTTTTGCAGCGAGCAAAGGCTAATCTGAAAATAAGTTTAGAAAAACATTTTCCCGAGCGAGGGAATTCATCTAAAAATACGTCTCAATAATTATGGAAAACTGGAAAGACGATATCTTGTCGAGTATGAAGGGAGCGGATCGTGCCGATGTTCCTGCTGGTGCCTTTCATAAAATCGAGCAGCAAATCAAAGCGCAAAAACAGAAGCAACTCAGTCCAATGAGATGGTTAGCTGTGGCTGCATCCATTTCTGCAGTAGTGATAGGTAACTTATTCTTTATCATGAATTATGAGCAAGAATCTACTTCAGTTGCTTCAGATGATGCTTATCCAGCCTTAGTTACGGACTTTAATATTTATGGAAATGAATAATAAGAATATTTATAAAATAGGCTTAATCGTCATGATCTTGATCAATGGAGTGTTGATTTTCATGATGCTTCGCGGTCCCAAGATGCCACCTCCACGCCAAAATGGTCTGATGGAAGTAATCAGTAAAAAGTTGGATTTGGATTCTAATCAAAAGGCAGAGTATTTCGAACTTGCCAAGGATCATAGTAGGTCTGTTGCTGATGTAGAGGCAAAGCAAAAGAGGTTGATGAAAAACTACTTTGAATTTTTAGATAAGGCAGATGCAACGGGTCAAGCTGAGATATTGGAACAAATAGAAGAACTCGAAGGCGAGAAGATTTCTGTGACCTACCAGCATTTTGAAGACGTAAAATCAATTTGCTCCAAAGATCAATTGGCTCATTTTGAAGAGATTATTGAGGATGTCTTGCGAGTGATAGTAAACGATCAAAAAATAAATAGCCTTCCTCCGAGGGATAGATAACCAATCCGCGTCTATAGTTAAAACAAAACAACTATAGCAATGCGATTAATCAAATTCAGTTTTTTACCCCTACTGCTTCTTGCAGTCACTTGGATTTCCTGTTCTAACGATGATGACGAGGATTTAGAGCCAGGTGAGACATTGACAGAATTGCCGGCAGCTTTTGCCATTTTCGATGCTACCAATACCACCATTATATTAGATGGAAATGAAGTGGTAATCGAAACCAACGGTCTTCCGAATCACACTTCGCCTTATTGGTCAAACACAACTGCAAGGTCAATGGATGGTATTTCTACTCCAGCAGCTTCGACCAACCACCCACTGTTCGTAGAACCTACTGTTACTACTTACGAGCAAATGGCGCCTGGAAATATTGATAATTTCAATGGTTCATACACACTACGTGTTGCAGCAATACCTACGAAGGCATCCTCCAGTTCAGCTACGGGTTTGGGAGCTATTGGTATAGCCGTCAGCGGATCTGTGATCTACAATGATGAAGAAGGACCAAATATCCCCTTAGCTGGAGCAGTTGGATCACTCGATTACAACGGCGCACACACAGGACCACAGAGTTATCACTATCATTTGGAGCCAGTTACCTTTTCAGATGACGATGATAATTTGATCGGGATTATTTCTGATGGATTCTTTCTGTATGGTAGAAAATGTACCTCCTTAGGCGCATATCCTGTGGATTTGGATGTTTCTGGTGGCCATACTTCTACTACAAAATACAATACGGAAAAAGAAGAGTATCACTACCATATCCAAAATGAACTGTACTTAAGCAAGTATTACATCTTGTTCCCAGGCAATTATCAAGGTTCTCCAAATGCCATTCATTAATCTATATCTATTCTTATTGTTGCTTATCCCTCCCAGGGAAATGGAGAGTAATGGCAATTCTTTGGATCACGGAGTCGGTGCGCTGTCACCAGTGGAGATCAACGAGAAAAGTCTTACTCTTCATCCCGACGTGGGGATGATGTACCGAGGAGTGTCTCCATTTACTGGAGCTAGTCTGAGCTATTATGCTACTGGTCAACTTGCAGAAAGAACAGAGTATCAGGCTGGAAAAAAGAATGGAAAATTTCAGAAATGGTTTGAAGATGGAAGTATTGCTTTCGAAGCAAATTATAGCAGCAACAAATTAAATGGTCCGGTTAAATCCTGGTGGAGCAATGGCAACATTCGCTCCTCAGGTAATTTTCTAAATGGAAGATCTGATGGGCTTCAGCAGCAGTGGTACAGTTCTGGCGCGAAGTTTAAAGAAATGAATATATCCGATGGAAAAGAGGAGGGAATGCAGCGTGCCTGGAGAGAAAACGGTAAAATATATGTGAATTACGAAGCCAAAAATGGACGAATTTATGGTCTGAAACGATCAAACTTATGCTTCGAATTAGATGATGAAACAGTGATTAGAAATGACTAGACTTACTTATATATTCTTAGTGCTACTTACAATCACTTGTTCGGAAAAATCTGTTAACACCAGTTCTGTTTCCGAATCAACAGCTGAAACCAGCATTGATAAAGATCAACTCCCGTATTATCAAGAAGCTACGTTCACCCCTGAATGGTATTCAAGTGCGGCAGATTTGCCAGAAAATTATCATCGGATTCCTGAGTTTAGCTTTCAAAACCAACAGGGAGAAACGATCTCCGATAAGGACATGGAAGGGAAGATTTATGTAGTCGATTTCTTCTTTACGACTTGTCCAGGGATCTGTCCAAAAATGACGGGAAATATGTCTCTTGTTCAGGAGGCATTTAAAGACGACAATCAAGTTCAGTTGCTCTCGCATTCGGTGACTCCGGATTTTGATGATGTTTCGGTACTAAATGAATATGCTAAGGAACATGGAGTGGAAGCTGGAAAATGGCATCTGCTCACAGGCGATAGAGATCAGATCTATGAAATGGCCAGAAATCAATATTTCGTAGAGGAGGATCTAGGCTTGCTAAAGAAACCTGACGAATTTCTGCATACAGAGAATTTCATCCTGATCGATACGAATCGCCATATCCGAGGAATCTACAATGGACTAAATAAGACTTCTGTAAGTCAGTTGATTGCAGATATTAAGACCCTGGAGAGTTCGATTTGAAATGGAGATCTTCAAAGCCCACACCATTGGCTGTGGTTTACCTTGACCAATTTTAAACCTGACATAAATAGAATTATTAAAATTCTTGCTACCAAAAAAAAATGGCTGATCGTATGACCAGCCATTTTGTATTATTGAAATTGATATCTAATCCTCAATTAGTGTTTCGTTGAAGAGTTTGAGAATTCTCTTGTACTCATCTGTCCAAGAACTAGGCTCTACGAATCCGTGATCTTCTACAGGATAGATCGCCATTTCCCAATTGTCTTTTCCTAGTTCGATAAAACGCTGTGAAAGTCTTACTACATCCTGGAAGTGTACATTCACATCGACCATACCATGTGCCATGAGCAAGTTTCCTTTCAGACCTTCGGCAAAGTAAATAGGAGAGGAACGACGGTATGCAATCGGATCTTCTTCAGGAGTGTTCAAAATGTTGGCAGTGTATCCGTGATTATAATGTGCCCAATCCGTAACTGAGCGAAGAGCAGCACCGGATTTGAACGTATCAGGAGCATTGAATAGCGCCATCAGCGTGATGAATCCACCGTAACTACCACCATACAAACCAACTCGCTTAGGATCTACTCCATGATTAGCAACTAGGAAATTTACTCCATCTACTTGATCAGAAAGATCTTTTCCGCCCATATGACGATAAATTCCTGTTCTCCAGTCACGACCGTATCCAGCAGAACCACGGTAGTCAATATCTAATACGGTGTATCCCAAATCCGTCAATAGATTGTGGAACATGTATTCCCTAAAGTAGCTACTCCACCATTTGTGGACGTTTTGTAGGTAACCTGCTCCATGTACGAAAACTACTGCTGCACCATTGCTTTTCGCTGGATCTGGTTTATATAATCTAGCAGGAACTTGAGCTCCATCTTCTGCAGTAAAACGTACGAGTTGAGGATCTCTCCAGTTGTAAGCTTTAAACTCGTCGCTCTGACCAGAAGTCAGTTTTTCAGCTTTTGCACCAACCTTATTGTCTTGTATGTAAAGTTCGGCAGGGACATTACTATAAGAGTAAATGATTGCCAGCTTTTTCTCATCAGGAGAAAGGGAAACTTCATTGTTTCCTGTCATGGTAGTAAGCTTATCCATTTTTCCACCTAGTACAGGCATCTTATAGAAGTGGCGCTCCCCTGGATCTACTTCAGAAGTAGTTAAGTACCATGATTTTTTATCCTTAGAAAGGAATGGATCAAATACCTCATACTCACCTGAAGTAAGTGCTTTCTTTTTACCAGTAGTCACATCTAGCAAATAGAGATGCGAATAACCTGATTCTTCAGATTGGAAGTAAATGTGTTTGTTATCAGGAAGCCAGCCTAAAGTTCCAGCATAGAAAGATCTGCCAATTCCTGGGCCTGAGATCCATGCTTCGTCTCTTTGACGATCAAGAGTCGTCAATTTACCTGTCTGCAAATCTACGGATGCTATCCAACGGTCTTTGTTATCTGCTGAGCCAATATTGACAATCGCACTTTTTCCATCAGGAGAAAAGTAAAGACCTGAAAACATTACGTCTCGGTCTTTCTCTTCCCAGGTTTTATCAGGATAATCGGTGACGTAATCAGGCAAATCCTTGATACCAGGTAGGTCTGCTGCATTTAGGAAATAGACGGTGTCCCGTTGCAAGTCATAAATTCCAATTTCTACCTTGGTAGGAGCGTTTCCTACTTTCGAGCGTGTATTGAGATCTACTGTGTAACCAGAAGCATCTACATAGTCTGGTACTTTGGTGTTTTTATTGGAAGCTGAGGTGAAGATAGAAAAGGAGGCAAATTTACCATCTGGAGACAGTTGTAGACTACCTGGCGATTTTCCCTCTGTATAATAGACGAATTCTTCTTTTTCAGACTGATTGAAAGCCTCTCTGTAATCTTTACGCATCTTAGCGTTTTCCTTACGCTCACGAACCACAGCAAGAAGCTCTAGATTCTCTGATTCTAACCATTCTACTTTATCATCACCTTTAGATTTATCTTTAGGTTTTGACTCAGTGGAGATATTGGTTGCCTTTCTTACAGACTTATTTGCTCTATTCCAGATATAAATATTGCCTTTAGAAGTGAATGCAATTTCTTGCTCATTTGCCATGAACTTAGGGTTATTAAAGTTCTCTGGCCATTCAATCAGCATTTCTGAAGTGCGTGAAGACATATTCTCAAGCATCAGTTTTTTATCCATCTGATACACTCGTAAAGATCTATCAGTATTGAATTCCTGCCCATCACGCTCATTGGCTTTCATTTCTTTCCAGCTCACTTTAGAGAATTCTCCTTTGCTTGACAAACCCAATTTGTATAAGGAATCAGCAGGGTCTTTATCTTGGTTATATCTGAAGTAAATGGTTTGGGAATCATCGCTCCAGGATGCATTGGAAGGGAAAGTTCCCATCCAGACTGGATCTCGCATGATGTAATCAACACTTAAAGTTGACTGTGCCTGAGCTTGCAAAAAGGCAATGCATAGCAAAGGCAGAAACAGTAGTTTTCGCTGCATATTCGTATGGGTTTGTTTATTCTGTAATCAATTAATTGCTTCAAGGAACTGATGTAGCTCAGTTTCAATTTGGATAAGTTGCGCTTGAAGATTTTCGTTTAGTTCCTGATAATCATCTAGGCTTTTCTCAATTTCTTCCAAAATTTTACGGGTTTTTTGAGCTCCTATATAGATCATAGTAGGCTTCGCTTTATGGCAGCGTTTTTTGATAGTATTAAAATCCTTTTGTTCATAAAAATCATTCAGTTCCTTTAAATCTTGGATGTTCGTTTCTAGAATAATCTGAACCATCTCTCTAATCATCTCTGGCTCGTCTTCGCCAAAATAATGATAAATCGATTGTTCACTTATAAGTTGATACATAACTGGGGGATAAAGGGTCTAAGCTGTAAAAAAATGATTTAATCCTTCTTCATAAAATTAGACACATTTTTGAAAAAGTATAATTTAAAACTAATGTCTTTCAATAATTCCTCAACATTTATCCTAAATAACCCATGATTGGCTAATTTTGCACTGTATCTAGTCTAAAGTCAATTACAAAATGCCAAGGAATAAAAAGATATTTTTGATTCTGTTCGTGATATTTATGCTGATCATGTGCTGGATCGGATATGACATTTCACGGAGAACTACCTTCCCGGGTTCCAAGGGAAATCTGGAACAGCGAATAGGAGATGAATTGGAGAAAGGTGAAAAGTAGCCTTCGCCAACTCTTGTACACCTAATGGATTACACTTTCTCGGTAGCCTTACTGAGCTAAAACCAACTCAATGGATAACTTAATGACTCGCCAACTTGACCTTATTTTACGTGAGGGAGAAGTGGATTTTGAGCGAGATTTTGAATTAGAATTAGAACCTAAGTATTTGGATAAAAAAGGTCAGAATTGGCTTTCTGAAATCTACGATAATTTAGGTGGAATTGGTGAATTCCCATTGTTGGAAAAGCTTAAATTTGACTTCAAAATCGGCCGAAATTTATTCGTCTATGACGAAGAATTACACTTTAATAGGTACCGTTTAATTACTTTTAGATCAAGTCTTTACTCTGAATTAAATTTTCCATTTTCAGAAACTCAAAAGCGTTTGTCTAGAAGTTATGAGAAGGAATGTCTGAAGGTTGGTTTGCAACAAAGAATTTGGAATGGAGTACCTATCGCGAAGCATTGTTTTGGAGAGGCAAGCGAGCCAGGAGATTTCTCAGGAAATGGTGCAAGTGGATGGAAACTTACTGCATACAATGATGCTCAATTTGATCTCCAGACCAGGATTCATGGATATAAACTTTTCCGAATCACACCATTCGAAACGCTTATGACTGGTGGTTCCTTGAAGCGACTAGATCAATTGCTTATCAATCCAAAAGAGGAACAGCGAGCTATGCTGTTAAATTGGTTTAATCGAAAATACCAAGGGTAAAACTTTTGCAGTTGACGACGTAGAACAGTTAATGCGCTGTAAAACCTGAAAGCTTTATGCCCTTCGTAACTTTTGCGGTGAAAAAAACCTCTGCCATAAAAGACATAAAGAGAACAAAATAGGTAGGCAACTTACATGTAGATCATATGCCATTATTAAGACTATGAAAACTTTATGGCCTTTGTGACTTTTGTGGTTCAAAAAATTCTACAACAAAAGTCACAAAGAAAACAAAGTTACGGGATCTGCTCTAGGTGATACTTTGCCATTTTCTAAGCTATGAATATCTATGATGCTATGTGGTCCATTTTATTTTACCACATAGTCACATAGAAAACATACCCAATAATCTTACGTCATAGGTCAATGGTCTAGCTTCAAAAGATTTATGCCTTTTGTTCTTTGAGGTTAAAAACCCTTAACCTAGCTTAAGAAAACAATCCAAATATCTCCCGCTCGACTTTTTCCACCACGAAAGAGAAATCATCGGGATTTTCTACAAAATCCAGGTTGTTAACATCTATAATCAATAATTTTCCCTCAGTATAGCCAGCGATCCATTCCTCGTAATGCGTATTGAGATTCTTTAGGTAATCAATCCGCATGGTCGTCTCATAACTTCTGCCACGCTTTTCTATCTGGCCTACGAGTTTGGGAATATCAGCTTTCAAGTAAATTAACAGGTCTGGAGCTTTCACATGTGCAACCATGCTAGTGAAAAGACTTTGGTAATTTTCGTAATCGCGCTCAGTTAGAAGCTGACTTTTGTAAAGATTAGCTGCAAAAATATAAGCATCTTCATAGATAGTCCTATCCTGAATAGTAGGTGTTTTACTTTCCTGAATAGTCCTAATTTGATTGAAGCGGGAGTTGAGAAAATAAACTTGAAGATGAAAAGACCAACGCTTCATATCCTCATAGAAATCAGCAAGATATGGGTTGTTGTCTACAGCTTCGAATTCAGCCTTCCAGCCATAGTGTTTGGCTAGTTTTTCGGTTAATGTGGTTTTCCCACTACCTATATTTCCAGATACAGCGATGTGCATAGTTGATTATTTACTGAATCGTGGAGAAACGATAGAGTCTTTGCTTCCAGCAGTGTATTTGTAAAATCCTTCACCGGTTTTTACTCCTTTGAAGCCAGCTTCTACCATATTAACAAGCAATGGGCAAGGAGCATATTTTGGATTGCCGAAGCCATCATGAAGAACTCTCAGGATGGAAAGACAAACATCTAATCCGATGAAATCTGCTAGTTGAAGTGGGCCCATAGGATGTGCCATTCCTAGCTTCATTACAGTGTCAATCTCATGCACTCCAGCCACTCCTTCAAAAAGAGAATAAATCGCTTCGTTAATCATCGGCATTAGAATTCTATTTGCCACAAATCCAGGGTAATCATTCACTTCCACTGGGTCTTTGGAAAGCTTGCTGGCTAAGTCCATGATTTTAGCCGTTACTTCATCAGAAGTGGCATAACCACGAATTACTTCCACAAGCTTCATCACCGGAACAGGATTCATGAAGTGCATACCGATGACTTGCTCCGGTCTCTTGGTCGCGGCGGCTATTTTTGTTATAGAAATGGAGGAGGTATTACTTGCTAGGATTGCAGATTCAGGGCTGAATTGATCTATTTTTCTAAATATTTCAAGCTTGAGATCCATATTCTCGGTAGCAGCTTCTACTACCAAGTCGGCGGATTTGACACCAGCTTCCAGGTCAGTGAAAGTTTGTATTCTCACGAGTGCAGCATTTTTCTCATCTTCTGAAATCAATCCTTTTCCTACTTGTCTATCCAGATTTTTTGTAATTGTGGCTAATGCCTTGTCCAAAAATTCCTGCTTAATATCGATCAGGCTGACGTTATAGCTATGCTGCGCAAAAACATGCGCAATGCCATTTCCCATAGTTCCAGAACCAATGACGGAGATGTTTTTCATAATGTGGTGATAAAATTTAAAGTTATAATTTGGGTCATTTTCAATGGATTTAGCCAGTTGAATGACTCAAAGCTACTCCTGACTGATAGTATATCCAATTTTTTAACTTTCAATTGCTGACATTGTTTGTCATACAAGTTCAGTTTCAAACTGCGATTATTGCCTACCTTTAGACCATAAAAGAGCAATTACATACACATGAAATCGAGCATCACAAAGAACGTCACACACCGGGATGATTATAACCTTGCGAGATTCCATGTGACCGCTAAAAAACAAATTATAAACACATGAAAGAACTTGGTTTAATCTCAAAATTACCCATCAATAGATTTACAGACTTCGGTGCTTATTTGGCGCTTAGTTCCGGTGAAGAACTTTTACTTCCTAAAGGATACCTTCTTGGCGAGGAAAAAGAAGGAGACGAGATCGAGGTGTTTGTATACACAGATAGTGAAGATCGTCCTGTAGCCGTAACTCAAAAACCTCTGGCTTTGCTAGATCAGTTTGCTGTTTTGGAAGCAAAAGAAGTTACTTCTTTCGGCGCATTCGTGGATTGGGGACTTCCTAAAGATCTTTTTGTTCCAAAATCTGAAATGGGTAAAAACATGGAGGTCGGTCAGAAATACCTGATCAAAATCTGTGTAGATTTTAAAACGAACAGGCTCATCGGAGTCAATAAGTATAGAGATTTCATGCGTTTGGCTCCCTTTGATTGGGAGGAGGGCAAAGAGCTTGAAGGGATGATTTTCGAAGAAACAGAGCTAGGCTTCAAGGTTTTGATCGATAGTGAATTCGAAGGCTTACTTTTCAAAAATGAGGTTTTTCAGCCTTTAGAGATTGGTGAGATCAGAAAAGTGTATGTGAAAAAGAACCGTGAAGACGGTAAACTTGATTTGCAATTATTACCACCCGGCCGGATAAAGTACGACGAGGGATCAGAAAAAATACTTGCTATTTTAGAAGCTAAAGGGTTTTTGCCTTTGCACGATAAATCAACTCCTGAAGAGATTCAGGAGCAATTGAATATGAGCAAGAAGCATTTCAAACAATGCATTGGGCAACTATATAAAGCCAGAATGATCCAAATCGAACCGGATGGGATCAGACTAAACGCATCGAATTAAGTTTCAAGATATCAGTTGGAGTGATGCAGAGAATGGCATTTCTACGAAGACTAGCTATGGGAGCCTTGATCAGATTAGGTGATTTGATAAGGATGTTCAACCAGCTTTCGTCATCCCAGTTTTTGCCTGCAATGAATCGTTGGTAATCTGGATGTGCACGATTGAGTAGATCCTTGGCTCTGAGATTTAACTTTAGCAAAAGCGTATTCCACTGTGTAGGTGTTAGCTTTTCTTTGCTGAGGTCAATTATATTGACAAAGGGAGAAATTGACTTAGCATAAGCTAATGTTTGCCTGTCCACCAACTGCGTAGGAGAATGATAGAAGTACAATTCTGAAGGATGGGTTTTCATAGTTTCTAGGGTTTATATGCTTCTTAAGATACTGAAAATCTATAGCTTATAAAAGAATTATTTCTCACAAATAACTTTTAAACATCATTTAACTTTCAGAGAAATTGGAAATAGACCTTGAAAATTTCAATAAAGAGAGTAAATCAGAATATTCTTCTCATGTGAAATTGCGGGCTAGACTTAGGAAGGTAAAGCCTAAAGTATTGGACGAAATGTTCGAGGAATTGCACGAAGAGGCTTTCCGAGAAATAGACTGTTTGGACTGCGCGAACTGTTGTAAAACCACTAGTCCTATTTTTCTGAACACGGATATTGATCGCTTAGCGAAATCATTTCGCATGAAAAGCAGTGCTTTCATTGATGAATATCTACATCGGGACGAGGAGGGTGATTTTGTCTTGAATTCCTCTCCCTGTACTTTTCTTGGTGCAGACAATAAATGTCTGGTTTACGAAGATCGACCTAAAGCTTGTCGAGAGTATCCACATACCAATCGCAAGAAAATGCATGGTATTTTGGAGCTTTCGCTTAAAAATACGCTCGTTTGCCCTGCAGTTTTCAAAATTTTCCAGCAGATTGGGAAGGATTATAGGAAGTAATGCAATTCTTTTGCTTTTTTGAAACCGTAAACCTATTAATAATATTATGCAAAATCAGGAAGCACATTTCCTAGGAGTGGATGTGGGGGGAACTCACTTGAAAATTGGCCTTGTAGATAGAGAAGGCAATATTTTAGACTTTGTGAAAGAGGATACCACTTCTTATCGTGATCATCCTGAGGGATTTGGAACTGCTTTTATTGCAGGTTTGGAGAAGTATCTCACCAAATATCCCCAAGTAAAAAATGTTGGAATCGGCCTTCCTGGCATGATTTCAAAAGATAGAACCACTGCTCTAGAGATCCCAGCAATACCAACTTTGAACGGGTTTAATCTAAAAGGTAAACTAGAAGAAAGGTATCCGAAATATGAATTTGCTTTAGAAAATGATGCTGCCGCAGCTGCTATAGGTGAGTTTTATTTTGGCAAGGATGATCCTTCTCAGAATTTCCTATTTATCACTATGGGAACCGGGATTGGTAGTGCTTTAGTGTTGGACGGGCAAGTATTCAAAGGATCCAGAGGCAATGCCATGGAAATGGGACATATGCTTTCTAAAGGAGCTGCAAGACTGGAGACCCTTATAGGCAGACAGGGTATTTTGAATATCATGTCTAGACTTATTGATGCTTATCCTGAGAAGGCGGGCGTGTTAATAGGTTCAGAATTAGGAACACATCTTTTGGTGGATACAGCTAAAGCTGGAAATCCAGTTTCCCTAATGGTTTTTGAAGAAGTTGCAAGGATATTGGGAGAGGCGATTGTATCTGCTATCAGAATTCTTGATGTGACTGACGTGTATTTTGGCGGTGGAATCTCAGCAGGGCTGGAATTTATGATGCCTACACTTGATCGCACGATCAAACAATATTTGACACAGTATTATGGCAAGGACTTAGTTTTGAAAAAAGCTACTCTTGAAAATAACGCAGGTACGCTGGGAGCAGCGGCACTTTGTTTTATGGGTTCTGGGTTGTAATCGTTACCTCAGAAACTTTACTTATAGCATTCAGTCGAAAAAGAACTCTTAGGGGTTCTTTTTCTATTTCTACTCCATCACACGCATTACTAGGTTCCAGGAAGTAGAAAAAGAAGGTTTGGCTTTTATCTACCAATTCTACTCGATCAGGACGCCCAAAAGTCTTAATCAAAGCTTGGTTGTCAATTCCTAAAAAGCTGTGCTTAATACGCTCCAGTTCTTCCAAATCTTGCATACGCAAGCCTTTGCACCCATAATGATCAGCTTTCCAGTTCTCAATATTCATGCTTCCCGTATCTCTTTTGGAGCTGCAGGAAAATGCGAAGGAAAGAACTAAGGCAGAAAGAAGTAGAAAGCTTTTATTCATGATCAAAGGGAAATAGAAGGGATTTGGGATTTAAGCTGCTGATTTTTCCACAACCAAAAGAAAGAGCCTAAGCAATACACGCCTAAAACTCCTGCTAGAATCGGCAAAGGTAGGAGAGATTGAATTAAGAAAAAGACAACAGCCACAAAAGCCAGAATTCTTGCTATTTCTTGGGGTAAATACCAGTTTCTTTTTTCAAAGACTCCAGAAAAACTCACCGTTGTCCAAATGATTAGTGTGCTTACAAGAACTTTGGGTAGCCAAGTGAATGTATCTACTTGGAAGAGGAAAAATCCTGTCAGCAAGAGAAGAAAGATGTATTGAGTGAATACGTACCAGTTTAACGAAGTAGGAACTACGGAGTCGAATTTCTGGTAATCATGTTCAACTTCCTGTGGAGCTCGATAGCCACCAAGAGAATCAGGAAGCCATCCTGGTTTGTAGAATAGGTATTTCATGCGATCCGACCAGTTAGGAATCAATTTCAATTCCTCTTTCATATTGGCATAATGCGCAAGGTTCACCCAGACTGGATTCCAGCTTTTCACAGGAGTCGTAATCCCGTAGGTTGGCTTTTCTTCTTCAACCTGAAATGTGCCAAACCACTTGTCGAAGATGATGAATGTGCCTGCATGGTTTTTATCGATGTATTTGGGATTGCGTCCATGATGCACACGATGATGAGAAGGAGTGTTCATGAATTTCTCAAGAAAGCCCATTCTGTCTATCGCCTCAGTATGAATCCAAAACTGATATAGCAAGTTCAGGCCTGATACCAATACCAACAGAACAGGGTCAAAACCAAGCAATGCAAGTGGGAAGTAGAAGAAGAAGGTCCAAAAGGTCTGGGTGCTACTTTGGCGAAGCGCTACAGAAAGATTGTACTCTTCGCTCGAATGATGTACGACATGGCCGCCCCAGAAAAGATTGATCTCATGACTCATTCGATGTGCCCAATAGTAGCAAAAGTCATAAAGGAAGAACAAGAGGAAAAATGTCCAGACATTGTTTGGAATATGAAAGAAGGCGAGTTGCTGATAAATCAAGGTGTAAATCCCGATGGAAAGCACTTTGATGAAAACTCCGGTGACTTGCGAGATCACTCCACAATTGATGTTTGTAATGGCATCGTTAAGTCTATATCCTGGATGTTTTTGAAATCTAAGCGCAATCATTTCTATGGCCATCAAGATGAAATACATCGGGATAGCGATCACTACTGGGCTGAGGTTCATTATTTTGGGTGTTTTTGCGAAGCTACTTGTCAAAGATAAAGATAAAAGGATCATTGATAAGTCGGATTCAGTTTGTCCAAATCCTTTATATTAGCGCATTCAATTCCCCTCCATTATGTATTACCGATTCGGAAAAGCCTTTTATTTCCTCAGTGTTGCTCTCTTCATTTTCTTTCTCCTGTATTTCTATTCAGCATTGCCTGAGAAAGTCAGTTACAATTTCAATGAAAATGGATTATCGCCCGAAAAGCTAAGCAAGGGCACATTTTTCTATGGAATGATAGCCATTTTCATTATTATGAACGTGATTGTTCTACTTCCACCAAAGTTGCTAGAAACTAAAAATCATAAAGGTTTGATCCGAGTTTTCCCTATTGGGGACAAGTATCGGGATTACTATTTGGGTTGGTTCTATTCGTTTGGAGGCATACTGAATATGAGTTTAGGTATGTTAGTGTTTTACACACATGCGATTAATAATCAGGATGTAATCGCTGCGAGTCAGTTCAATTTCTTCTTTTATCTTATCCCTGGGCTATTCGTCCTATGGGTATTGGGCTTGTTTGCCATCCTCGTAGGTAAATTCAATCAGGTGAAAAATAAATCTTGAGCATAATTAGTATCAAATAGAATATGGCTGAAGAAGTAAAATATACAGAAGACAGTATAAAATCCCTCGACTGGAGGGAGCATATCAGGTTGAGACCGGGTATGTATATAGGTAAATTAGGCGATGGTAGTGCACAAGATGACGGTATCTATGTGCTTGTAAAAGAGGTGCTTGATAATTCCATTGATGAGCACATGATGGGATATGGTCGTACTATCGAAGTCAAAATTTCCGAGCACAAAGTAGAAGTTCGTGATTATGGTCGTGGTATTCCTCTAGGAAAAGTGATCGACTGTGTATCCAAGATTAATACGGGTGGTAAATACGATTCTGGAGCTTTTCAGAAATCTGTAGGTCTAAACGGTGTGGGTACCAAAGCTGTAAATGCTTTATCTGATTTTTTCAAAGTACAAGCCTACAGAGATGGGGAGACTAAAGTTGCTGAGTTTGAAAAGGGAATTCTTGTAAATGATGCGCCGATAACCAAATCATCTGATCGAAATGGTACCAAAATGGTGTTTACGCCAGATGGTGGGATTTTCAAGAATTATCACTTCATACCTGAATACCTAGAAAATCAGATCTGGAACTACGCCTATCTGAATGCTGGTCTTACGATCAATTTCAACGGGAAGAAATTTTTCTCAGACAGAGGGCTTTTTGATCTTCTTTCCAATAAAATAGACGAGGAAACGCAGCGATACCCAATTATTCACTTGAAAGGGAATGATATCGAAATGGCGCTTACTCACTCCAATCAGTACGGAGAGGAGTATTATTCCTTTGTCAATGGGCAATACACTACTCAAGGAGGTACGCATTTGGCAGCCTTCCGCGAAGCGCTTGTTAAGACCGTTAGAGAGTTTTTCAAGAAAGATTACGATGCTTCTGACATTCGTCAAAGTGTGGTTGCGGCAATTTCTATACGTGTACAGGAACCGGTATTTGAATCGCAAACCAAAACAAAACTTGGATCGCAGTCTATCGGACCTGATGGACCGACTGTCCGTACATTTATCAATGACTTTTTAAAAACCGATCTGGATAATTATTTGCATAAAAATCCAGCGGTTGCAGATGCACTTTTGAAGAGAATACTTCAATCAGAGCGTGAAAGAAAAGAAATCTCTGGCATTAAGAAGCTTGCCAACGACCGAGCAAAAAAAGCAAATCTTCACAATAAGAAGCTGAGAGATTGTCGTGTTCATTACGATGATCCTAAGGCAAATGAAGAGGTGAAGAATAACACCATGTTGTTTTTGACGGAAGGGGATTCAGCTTCTGGTTCTATCACCAAATCGCGTGATGTACAGACTCAAGCAGTATTTTCTCTTCGAGGAAAGCCTTTGAACTGCTTTGGGATGACCAAAAAAGTGGTGTATGAAAATGAGGAGTTCAACCTTCTTCAGCATGCATTGAATATTGAAGACGGAATAGAAAGTCTGAGGTATAGAAAAATAGTGATTGCAACAGATGCTGATGTGGATGGTATGCACATTCGCTTGCTGATCATGACTTACTTCTTACAGTTTTTCCCTGATCTAGTGAAGAATGGGCACTTGTTTATTCTCGAAACGCCTCTTTTCCGAGTGAGAAATAAGAAAGAAACGATTTATTGCTATTCAGACGAAGAGCGTCAACGCGCGATTCACAAACTTGGAAACAAGCCAGAGATTACTCGATTTAAGGGACTTGGCGAGATTTCCCCAGAAGAATTTGGAGGATTTATAGGAGAAGATATCCGTTTGGAACCAATCATCCTGAATAAGGAAACCAAGATCGTCGACTTGCTAACTTTCTACATGGGAAAGAATACCCCGACTCGGCAGCAGTTTATTATCAAAAACTTGAAAATAGAGAAGGATCTAGCGCTCGAAGACCCTAAAAAGGCTGAGGAAGTTGACGAAGAGACGGAGGCAGCTTAATTTTCCGAATGCAAGAAAATGCCTTATTTTCAATTGATTAAGAATATTTAATTGGTTTAAATGGCCGTTGGTCGTTAGACTTCGCAGATACTGGAATACACTATGAGTGACGAAAATAACTTACCTAAGAACGGAGATGAATCCCTGCACACATCTGTCCCAGTGACAGGCATGTACAAGGAGTGGTTTCTGGATTATGCTTCTTATGTAATCCTAGAGCGAGCTGTTCCTGCTATTGAGGATGGATTGAAACCAGTACAGCGCAGGATCATGCACGCGATGAAGGAAATGGATGATGGTCGGTTTAATAAAGTCGCTAACATCATCGGTCAATCCATGCAGTTTCACCCACACGGAGATGCTTCTATTGGTGACGCTATAGTAAATATTGGTCAGAAGGAACTCCTGATTGAAACTCAAGGTAACTGGGGTGATGTGCGAACGGGTGACCGTGCTGCTGCTGCCAGATATATTGAGGCTAGACTATCCAAGTTTGCGCTAGAAGTGTTGTTTAATGCGCAGACTACCGAATGGCAACTTTCCTATGATGGTAGAAAAAGAGAGCCGGTAACGCTACCAGTTAAATTCCCTCTTTTGCTTGCACAGGGTGTAGAAGGAATTGCAGTAGGTCTTTCTACCAAAATTCTTCCACACAACTTTTGTGAGTTGATATTGGCTTCAATTGAGATACTTAAAGGAAACAGATCAAACGTACTTCCTGATTTTATAACAGGTGGATTTGCTGATTTCTCTGAGTACAATGAAGGCCTTAGAGGTGGTAAAGTAAAAGTTCGGGCAAGAATTGAGGAAGATGATAGTAAAACCCTCTTAATTAAGGATATACCTTTTGGAGTGACTACGGATACGTTGATTGATTCTATCCTGAAAGCTAATGAAAAAGGCAAGATTAAGATCAAAAAAGTAGTCGATAACACGGCCAAAGATGTAGAGATTGCGATTCAATTGGCACCTGGAGTTTCACCGGATGTCACCATTGATGCGCTGTATGCTTTCACTGATTGTGAGGTTTCGATTTCACCAAATGCCTGTGTGATTATCAAGGATACTCCAGTTTTCCTTAACGTAAATGACATTCTCGATTACAATACCAAGCAAACAAGAGCTCTTCTTAAGCGTGAGTTAGAAATCCGCAAAGCTGAGTTGTTGGAGAAATTACTTTTCTCTTCCTTGGAAAAGATATTCATCGAGAATAGAATCTACCGTGACATCGAAGAGTGTACTACTTGGGATGATGTCTTGAAGGCTATTGATGCAGGATTAGAGCCTTACAAACCTGATTTTTATAGAGAAATCACGACAGACGATTTGGTTCGTTTGACTGAGATTAAGATCAAACGTATTTCCAAATTCGATGCCTTTAAGGCAGATGAATTGATGAACCGTCTGCAAGATGAGCTGAAGGAAGTGAATCATCACTTACGTCATTTGACGGATTATGCGATCGCATACTACGAAAATCTTCTAACCAAATATGGTAAAGGACGTGAGCGGAAGACTGAAATCCGGACTTTTGATGCAATTCAAGCAAATACAGTAGCTGCTAGTAATGCTAAGTTATATGTAAATCGGACGGACGGCTTTGTGGGTTATGGACTCAAAAAGGACGAGTTTGTTTGTGATTGCTCTGACCTCGACGATATTATCGTGATTCGTAAAGATGGCGTGTGTATGGTTTCCAAAATCCAAGAGAAGAATTTCATGGGTAAGGATATTTTGCATGTGGCAGTATTCCGAAAGGGCGATGAGCGAATGGTCTATAATTACATTTACTTGGATGGTGCAAGTGGTCGAGCGATGGTGAAGCGCTTCCAGGTTTTAGCTGTTACAAGAGATAAAGAATACTTACTTACCAAAGGAAGCAAAGGGAGTAAGCACCTTTACCTGACAGCAAATCCTAATGGTGAAGCAGAGATTATCACCGTTTACCTGACTCAGGGAGCAAAAGCTCGTGTAAAAGTTTTTGATTTTGATTTTGCGTCTATAGAGATAAAAGGAAGGGGAGCAGGAGGAAATATTCTTACTAGATACCCGATTCGAAAAATCCAATTGAAGATGGAGGGAGTTTCCACTTTGGGCGGAATAAATATTTATTACGATCCGATTGTTGGCCGATTAAATACAGATGAGCGCGGGAAATTAATAGGCAATTTCCTGGGTGATGATAGAATCTTGGTTTGCTACAAAAGCGGGGATTACGAGCTGACCACTTTTGAATTGACCAATCGATATGATGTCGCCAATGTTATTTTAATAGAGAAATTTAATCCTGATAAAGTACTGTCAGCCATTTATTTTGATGGAGCTAGTAAAACCTATTATATAAAGCGTTTCCAAATCGAAACGACCACTTTAAATAAGAATTTCAATTTTATATCGGATCATAAAAACTCATACCTGAAGCTTGTTTCTACTGAAAAGCAACCTCAAGCTAGGGTCACGTTGGCCAAGGGTAAAGAGGAAGAAGTGATGGAGTATGATTTGGATATGCTGATCGATATCAAAGGTTGGAAGGCTTTGGGCAATAAGCTAAGCACGTATGAAGTGAAAGAATTGAGCTTGATTGAAACCAAAAAACCGGATGTAAAGAAAGATACTGAGACTGATGAAAACGATAATGAAGCCGAATCTGATGATGATATCGAAATCGGATCTACGATAGATTTATCAGTAAAAAAAGATGATGAAGAACAATTGGGGCTATTTTAAATAGCCTCATTTTTTAGATGGAGAAAAAAAGTCAATTAGAACCTATCGATCAAGGCTGGCTGGATTATTTGAGCCAATACATCACGGATCATAAGAAATCAGTGATGGAAAAAGTCCTTACTCAAAGAACTCGCTTCCTCACCGTTGTGCTTGAGGATATTTTCAAACCTCACAATGCAAGTGCCGTATTGCGTACCTGTGATTGTTTTGGTATTCAAGATGTGCATGTCATCGAAAAGGTAAATATGTATAAGATCAATCCTTTCGTCACCAGAGGGGCATCACAATGGATTGACTTGCATAAGTATCATAACAAAGAAGGCTCTGCTGTTCAAGATTGTTTTTCTGTGCTTAAGCAAAAGGGATACAAAATCTACGGAACTAGTCCATTGCCGGGTTCTATTTCCATTCATGATTTGGAACCGGATGAAAAGATCGCATTAGTATTTGGAAATGAGCACGAGGGGATAAGTACCGAGGTTCAAGAAAATGTGGATGGCTTAGTGCATATTCCTATGCTAGGCTTTACAGAGAGTTTTAATATTTCTGTGGCTGCCTCCATAGCTCTATACGAGCTTGTAAAAAAAGTTGAGAATTACGACCATCCGGATTTCTATCTTACGGAACATGAGAAGCAAATTCTTCGAATGAAATGGTTTAGATCTGTTGTAAACAAGGCTGAACTGCATGAAAAAGCCTTTTTAAAATCCAAGAATGCTTAATTCTTCTTTTGGAAGATAGCGTTGATCTGCTCATTTAAAGGTACTTTTTTAGATTTATTCTTGGCTTTCTTACGTTGTCTTTGCTTTTTCTTTTGCTCCTTACTTTTCACTAAAACCATTCGTGCAGATATTCCCATCTGTCCTCTGTAGAAATCCTCTCGACCGACAAGATTGATATTTGGTTTATAGTCTAAGGAGATGACGGTATTCAATACGGTGAGTTCTAGGCCACCGATGAGATCTATACCTGCAGTAGAATTCCCATAAGTATGTAAGATTTGCTTAGTCTCTTCGTCTTTCACAAAGCTTTCCTCTACACCAAAAGACGCACCAGCCCCGTAGTAATAATTAAATCGTTTGGAGATTATGGGATGGTGTTTTTCCACCAAGGCAGTAAAAGTGGTGTTGAGCTTAAAATCTGACTGAAGAATAGCCTCTATAGACACCTGCTTAGTAATTCTCTGCTGAGCAGTAAGTCCTACAGTTCTATATTGGTTGCTATTTCCAAATCTTAGACCTACCGCAGTGCCATAGCGTTGGGCATGAGTCAAAGAAATAGAAGAGAAGATGAGAAGGGTAAGTAGAGTTAGGCGTGCTTGCATAGACTATTATCAAAGGAAATGACCCTTATTCAATAACTATTCCAACCTTTGAAAATTAAAAAATGAGTATAAAAAAATGCCCTCAAAAAGCGATTAGCTTCAGAGGGCATTTGTTGATGGGTCCAAAAATCTATTAAGATTCTGAAACTATAATTTTTTCGATTTTGTCTCCGGCTTTGATTTCATCTATAATATCCAAGCCTTCTACTACTTTACCGAAGCACGTATGATTTCTGTCAAGGTGAGCTGTATTGTCTCTGCTATGGCAAATAAAGAATTGAGATCCTCCAGTATTTCTACCCGCGTGAGCCATAGAAAGTACTCCTCGCTCGTGATGTTGGTTTTCGCCATCTAATTCACAATTGATGTGATAACCTGGTCCACCTGTGCCATTTCCCTTAGGACAGCCACCCTGTATCACAAAATTAGGAATAACTCTATGAAAGGTCAGTCCATCATAAAAACCTTTGTTTGCAAGGTCAATGAAATTCTGAACTGCGAGAGGTGCATCCTTCTCGTAAAACTCCACTTTCATCGTGCCTTTTTCAGTAATCAATTCTGCTGTCTTCATCTTTTCAGGTATTTGTTATGTCTGATCTGTCGTTTTTCGAAATCTAAGCTTTGCAAAAATATAACAATTCAGGAAAGAATTAGTACTTGATTCATAGATAGCATGCTTTTCATAACTCCCTATAGTTTTATTGATAGCTATTTAAATGTTATTCGAATAGCTATTTTTATAAATCACTCCCGCCAATTAATAGGTAATTGACTTACAATCAATAGCTAATAAATTTGAGGAAATACTTATAAGTTTAATTGTAGGATTTCCTTTGGGTGGGAAGAAATATTACCTTTTCATCAAAAGATTTTTTTGAAAGGAATTTATGACAGTTATCTATTTCTCTTTTAGTTTTATTTATAAAACTCTAATTATTTATTCCTTAGACTCTGATTTTGCCGCAGTTAGTGTAAGTAATTTGAACTAATCAGCCGCTAAAGATGAATGAGTTTAAACTCAAAAAAGGCTAATCCAATTTTGGATTAGCCTTTTATAAATCCTTGATTATCCATTATAACAAAGGATCTCCTCCTCTTCGAATATCGGATTGTCTTTGGCCACGGTGATCCATCTCTAAGAACCCATCGCCGGATTGACGATCTCGAATCTGAGTTGATTGCATATCAAATCGATCTTCGTCATTGTAGTAGGATCTATTTACGTGGTCATACCTTCCATAGAGACTTCGGGATTCCTCACTATAAAAGGTTCGCATGTCATGAATAAATTCTGCTTGCGGTCCAGAAGGCCAGTTATCTTCATCAAATCCAGGCGCATTTTCCAAGGTCTCTTTGATTTCCTTGACGATGATTACATCATCTTGCTTTGGATTAAACTCGAATGACTCAAATGGTAGAGCTAAAAGCTTTGAACCTAGGTTCAAAAATCCCTCGTCCACTTTTAGAACTACATAATCAACTTGACCAGTTGAAGTATTGATCATAATATCCTTAATGGATCCTACCGATTCATCTCTTGCAGTTTTTACTTTACATGAAGTAGCAGTAGAGCTACTAATTTGGGAATGAAGTGAGTTATTCATTTTGTTAGTTGGTTAGTGAATTTATTATTTGATTCACTACATTCTATATGTGTGCCATTGGGTATTTCGTCGTCTAATGGCCATTAAAAGCATTTTCAAAGCTATGTCTTGAGAATGTATTTCCCTTTTCGTGGAATGAAATCCCAGCTGTAAGGAGTTTGCACGGATTAAGTAGTCGCTATTTTTCTACTCACCACACAAATCATTTACCACTACATTAAAAAATAACTAACTGCCAAGTGTCCAATGGATTCCATAACTCAGCTTATTCTTTAGATAATAAACTCAGGATAAATGCGGATATTTCGGCTTTAGGAATGGGTACGCAGCTTGTTATTTTTTCAAAAGAGTATTCTACTGAAATGGAATACAAACCTTTTGAGGCAAGTTGTTAGTCAGGTTCTTAAAGACACCAATAAAAGCATACAAAAATAGCATCCTTCAAAATGGCAGTCAAAATCACCCCTGTTTCTCAAAATTTAGCATTTAACACGCATGTGGATCACGTTGCAAAAGAGTTTAGTTTTTTAATCTCCGAGTTTGAATTTGCTTTGTCTAAAAATGAATTTGTAGGCAGAGAGTTTTGGATAGTATATTCTAAAGAGCTGATCGATATTGAAATTTTATTTGAAGTGGGAGGGCTACCATTTGTAACCATGAGAAATAATAAACTGGAGCACGATGAAGCGCTTTATATCGATAATGGGGATAGCATTGAAGAGTTTAACTCAAGAGCACAGCAAATAAAGAATAGCAGATACGAAAGAAGAGAGAAGCAGGGTACCGAAGTAAGTGACGATTATACCTTATATGGACGTGATGAGCACATTGAATATTTGAGAGAAGCCGCGCGCACTGTTCGTGAAAATATTGAGTTGAAACGGGGGAGTTTGGGTATAAGAGGATAATTGGAGGTTTGTTGTGAGCTGGGAATACAGCGTTAAGTGGGTGTTAATTTGAAAGAATTAAATTACCCTGTGAACTTCACTTACCATTGATATAGCAGCTAATTACTAATTCGTAGGACAGAAAATGGGTTCATAAGGATAGTAAACGTCCTATAATTCAACTTCCATATACTGGAGATTCATACGTGATTGATCGACCTAATACAAAGATTATGTAGGTCCATTACTCAATTTATTACTGTAGTGCAGGGAAACATTAATAATTATTGAATTAAAGTTTTAAGGTTTTTGTAAAATCCTTACTTTCATAAAACTAATACGAAATAGTACTATTCTAATAAAATGCGTTTTAATGCGCCTAAAGATCATTTAAATGAGTGTGCAATTATCTGGCATAGAGGCGTATCATATTCTCGATACTGAACCTTCCGAGCAATTTGACAATCTTACCCAACTAGCACTAAAAATTTGTAAAGCTGATGCAGCTTTTGTTTCATTTGCAGACAATGATAGACAGTGGTTTAAGTCTAAGGTGGGATTTGATTATTCTGAGGTTCCGTTGGCAACTTCTATTTGTAAGTATTTGATAGATGAAAAGCTGCCATTTCTGAATATTCCTGATTTGAGCTTGGATAATACCTTCAAAGAGTATTTAGCTTTTGTGGAATATGGAGTTAGGTTTTATGTGGGGTTTCCTCTGATAGCGCCCGATAATTCCATTCTAGGAAATTTCTGTGTAGTTGGTTTTGAACCACAACATCTGGATGAAGTGCAATTAGAATTCCTTAAAACCATGGCTGATCAGACCATGATTTTAATGGAAAGCCATAGGCTCAACTATGAATTATCAATAGAAGCGGAACGTCTTGAAAAAAGGAGGATTGTAACAGATACCGCAGCTGTGATAGGCAAATTGGGGGGATTATATTTGGATTTATCCGGCAATGATATTTTTTGGACACCTTCAAATAATGTGTTGTTTAATCTGAATAGAGATTATTCCATGACCTTTGAAGAATTTGAAACAGGAGTCTTTGGGATTGATAAATCAGCTTCATTAGTATTTCATAGAATTAGGGAATTCAGTAATTCTCAAACTGCTTCAAACTCAAAGTTTTCGTTTGACTTTGCAACTGATGACAGAATGATAGAGGTTCATTGTGAATTAATCGAAAAAGAATTATATGTTGTTTTTCAGGATGTTACTGTTGAGAATGAATTGCGTGAGCAGCTGCAAATGCGTGAAATGGAAGCTGTGCAAACTGCAAATACTTACAAGTCTCTGGTAAATAATTCAACATTTTATATCTGCAAAGCAGGTATAGATGGCAGGCTTACCTTTTGTAACGATTTTTACGCGGCTGAATTAGGTGTCGATTCATTGGAAACTTCTTGGGATAGATTAGATTTTTTCCACTCTGTGACGCCAGCCTATTTAGATTATGCTAAGGAAGTGTTCTTCAAAGTAGCTTCAGGAAGAGAGGCCAAATGCAGAATTTTGCTAAAAGAGACAAATCGTGACCAAGTAGAGGTCTCTAATCTGTGGGATTTCATCGGGCTTAAAAATTCTCAAAATGAAGTTTCAGAAGTCTTATGCCTGGGGTATGATGTTTCGGAGTTGGAAGACAACAGAGTTCAAGTACAGTTGCTAGCTGACTATACAGCTTTCCAAAACAAAAAGCTCTTAGAATATAATTCAATTGTTTCTCATGATATCCGCTCTCATGTCGCCAATGCTGTTGGTTTGATCAGTTTGATGGATTTAATAAGTGATGAAGAAGAGCAGCAAAATTACTTCCGTCTTCTCAAGAAGGAGATAAGAAAAACCGATAGGACTATTATCGCTTTGGATAAACTGACCTCATTAACCTCGGTTTTTGAAAACGGGAAGGAACCTGTTTCCCTTTACTATCTAATAGAACAAGTATTTGAGCTTTTAAGAAAGACAAAACCACATGCTCGCTTCTCTTCAGTCAATAACATACCTGTTGATTTAATTATATTTTCCATTAGAGAATATCTTGAAAATGTGTTTTTAAATGTGTTTGCAAATTCCCTAAAACTCGTTTCTCCAGATAGAGAGTTGCAAATTGAAATTGAAGCTTCTCAGATTACCAATTCAATTCTTCAGATCAAGATTGAGGATAATGGAATTGGAATTGACATGAAACAATATGGAGATGAGTTATTTAAGATTCAAAGACCGTTGAAGGATACACAATATGGCAATGGGATAGGACTTTATTTGGTTAAAAAACAAATTGAGGCTTTAGGTGGGCGTGTTGATATTCAGAGTGAAAATGGCAATGGAACCACCATTAATTTAGAGTTTTTGAATTATGAAGATTAAATTATTAATTATTGATGACGATAAGGTTTCCTTATTGATTGCCGAGAAATTTTTGATTGTATCTGGCATTAAGAAAATTGTACAGGAAATATTAATTTTTAATAAACCAATAGATGCTTTGAAGCTGTTGTTTGCAGCAGAAGACAACGATGAAATGTGCCAATTGTGGATCTTATTAGACATCAATATGCCTAAAATCAGTGGTTGGGATTTCTTGAATAGGGTAGAAAGCGTGGATCTTAAAAAGGATGTGAAAGTAATTATGCTTACTTCGTCGATCAGCGAGGAAGATAAGAACAGAGCAGCTTCCTACAATTCAGTTTATGGCTATATCTCTAAGCCACTAGATATGGACAAGTGCAATGAAATCAAGCAGATTATACTCAACTCCGAGAACGGGATATAAGTTTGGATGCTTTTCCCTCTAGCTTTTGATCTGATAGATTAAGTTAGAATATCAAATATTTAGTAAAAGCGATTTAGATGTTAAACCTGAAATAATAGAATGGTATGCATCTAATTCTGATGTTTCACCAGCTCTCTTGACTTTTAAATTAGTTCCAAAAGTGGTGCGGAGGTATATCTTGTCGATACACTACAACTGATTATTATAAGACTTAAATGGCTGAATTCAATGGTTTTTGTACTGCTGCTTAATACTGTGGTTCATATTCAATCCCATTCACATAATATCAATATTTAGGTATGCTTAGGCTGTAGATATTTGTAAGGGTTGCTTATTAGGGATTTAGTCTAAAAAGCTCCTTATTCCAACCAAGAAAAAGTTAAGTAAAATCATAACCGCTCATGAAATCATTGAAACTACTTTTTTCACTTTGTGCTTTGGCATTTTTCGCATGCACAAGCACTCCCGAACAAGTACCATTAAGCTTGGCAGAAGATAAGCGTGCAATGTGGATTGAAGATGGGATAGCTCTCCCCGAAAGCGATTCCCTGTTTTATTTAGAGCATCCCGCACCTCTTTTCAGAAAGGAATTCAATACGGATAGAGCCATAAAATCTGCCTCCTTGAGCATCACTGCGGCGGGTTATTTCAAGGCCTCAATAAATGGTGAAGGCATTAAAGAAAATGTGTTAGATCCGGCCTGGACGGACTTCAGTAAGCGGATTTACTATTCAGAGTATGATGTCACTTCTATGATTGAGGATGGGGCCAACTGCTTAGGTGTTTCGCTAGGAAATGGATTTTACAATCCTCTACCCATGAGGAAATGGGGAAGAAGAAACCTAAGAAGCGACCTGACTGTGGGCAAGCCTGTCTTCATCGCAAAACTCCATATTAGTTATGAAAATGGGGATACTGAAGAAATCGTAACTGACGATTCTTGGAAATATACCTTGGGGCCAATCACCAAAAACTCTGTTTACATCGGCGTTGCCTATAATGCCAACAGGGAAGTGGAAGGATGGAATAAACCTGGGTTTGATGATACGAACTGGAAAGCTGCTACGATTGGTACTTCTCCAGGAGGCAAACTCGAAAAGGCATTTTTCCCACCTGTTGAAATTACTCAGGAAATAATTCCAATAGACGTTCACTCTCCCGAAGAAGGTGTTTGGGTAGTTGATATGGGAGTTAATTTCACTGGAACGTATAAGATTAAATTAGCTGGAAATGTGGGAGATACAATTTCCTTCAAGTTTGGCGAGCGCATTTACGAGGATGGAAATGTCAACCCGATGACTACAGTAATTGGCCAAATAAAACGTCCGGGTATTGGCGGGCCAGGAGCACCAGCTATTGCTTGGCAGACGGATAGTTATATTGTAGGCGATAAGAAAGGGCAATGGTTTAGCCCAGATTTTACCTACCACACCTTTCGGTACATGGAGATAAAAGGCTTGAAGGAAAAGCCGCAACTTGAGGATATCAGAGGGCTCTTTATGCATACGAATGTCATCAATCAGAATTCTTTCTCCAGCTCATCCCAATTGCTTAATTCCATCCAGGATATTTCAAAAAGGACGTTTTTGGCCAATCTGGTAAGTGTACAATCTGACTGTGCTGCCAGAGAGAAATTTGGCTACGGCGGTGATTTGAATGCTACCAATGAAACCTTCATTTACAATTTTGACATGCAATCCTTTTATCGCAAAACTATCTATGACTGGGTAGATGCGATGAAAGACTCAACCTTTGTAGATACTGCACCCTTCACGGGTGTTGAGTATTGCGGTATCAGCTGGGAATCAGCTTATTTGACTACCCAGTATTACTTGTACCTCTACTATAATGACACAGACATCATTCATGAGCTTTATGAGCTAAATAATAAATGGATGGATAAAGTAGCCATGCTGCATCCAGAAGGACTTGTGGATGAGGGATTAAGTGATCATGAATCGCTAGAGCCTGTTCCGGTCCAACTCACAGGAACCAGTCATTACCTGCAGTCCGCTCGTATTATGGCAACTTTCGCTGAGGTAATGGGAAGGACTGCTGATGTAAAAAAGTATGAGAAGCTAGCAGATCAGTTAAAAGGGCAAATCAAAGCTGAGTTTTGGGACAAGCCTTTCGAAGGAAAGATTAACAGACAAACTTTATTTGCAACCTTACTTTATCATAAGATTGTACCAGAAGATCAGATTCCTGCAGCAAGGGATTCACTATTAGTAGCTATTAAAAATGGTCCAACACAGCACTTGAATACAGGTATATTTGGAACAAAGTATGCACTGGAAGCACTTGCCGAATACGGCTCACCGAACGCTGTTTTTGATATCGTAAACAGCAGAGAATATCCAGGCTGGGGCTTTATGATAGATCAGGGAGCGACTACGATATGGGAAACTTGGAAAGAAAGTGACAATACTTTCTCGAATAATCACCCAATGTTCGGGACAGTTTCAGAATGGTATTATCGCTGGTTAGCGGGTATTCGTCCAGATCCTGAGCACCCAGGATTTCAAGAGTTTTTCATCACACCTACAATCCCTAATGGACTAGAATCTGTGAAAGGGATCTATAATTCTCCTTTTGGCGAAATTGTATCGAGTTGGAAAAAGGTAGCTTCCGAGAGCTATGTTTATGAGATTTCCGTTCCAAAAGGTTCTATAGCAAACGTTACCTTACCTATTATCCAATCTCAAAAAGTGACTATTTCTAATGGAAAAGGTCAAAAGCCATCGACTGAAATTGAAGGCATGCAGACCGGACAGTTTGCCTTAGAAGAGGGGAGTTATGTGATAACAGTCGCACCTTAAAAAACAGGTATGTATTTCCAATAGTAGATTGATCAAGGATTAGCTCGCAGATCCAGATGAAATAGAAATTCGGATATTTAGCAGGTTAGAGGAGGTTAGTCCTTTGCCTTTGCCTTGATAAATTCAAACTTCTTTGTATTAAAATTTACCTATTACCAAAGCCTATGATTCTTAGAAAAATTACTCTCTATTTATTTTTCAGTGTGCTTGTGACAAGCTCAGGCCATTTACAAGCTCAAAATAAACAAAAGAAGCCGAATATTATTTTCATGCTAAGTGATGATCATGCTTACCAGGCAATAAGTGCTTATGGTACGGGTCTAAACGAAACACCGAACATCGATCGCTTGGCCGATGAAGGGGCAATTTTCACTCGCGCCACAGTTACAAATTCCATCTGTGCACCAAGTAGAGCGGTGATTTTGACGGGGAAACATAGCTTTATAAACGGAAAAGTAGATAACATCCAGCCTTTTGACTGGGATCAGGATAATTTTGCAAAGCTCCTTCAGCAAGCAGGATATAATACTGCGATGATAGGCAAAATTCATTTGGATGGCCTTCCTCAAGGATTCGATTTCTCTATGGTTTTGCCTGGTCAAGGCAATTATTACAATCCTGATTTTATCGTGAACGGTGAGATGAAACGATTTGAAGGATATGTGACAGATATTACGACAGAATACGCGTTGAAATGGCTGGAGGAAGAAAGAGATCCGGAGAAACCTTTTATGTTGATATACAATCAAAAGGCTCCTCATAGAAATTGGCAGCCTGCTCCAGAATATCTCACGCTGTATGATGACGTGACCTTTCCAATGCCTAGTAATTTCTACGATGACTATTCCAACCGAGGCAGAGCTGCTAAGGAACAGGAAATGCAAATAGATGGACATGCTGATTGGGGAATAGATTTTAAATTGAAAGAGGATCCAGACGGTAAGCCTACCTTAATGCTGAACTACTTGAAGCGCTTTAATGAGCAACAATTAAAAGATTGGGATGCTGCATATGAGCCAAAAAATAAGGCCTTTTTGGAAGCTAAATTGGAGGGTAAAGAATTGGCAGAGTGGAAATACAACACATACATTAAGGATTACCTGAGAACCATAAAATCTGTAGATGATGGAGTTGGTGAATTGTTGGATTACCTCGAAGAAAATGGACTTGCAGAAAATACCATAGTAATTTATTCTTCTGATCAGGGTTTCTACCTAGGAGAACATGGCTGGTTTGATAAGCGCTTCATGTATGAAGAATCCTTCAGAACACCACTTTTGATGCGATTCCCAAAGGAAATCAAACCTAATACGGAGATAAGTAAGCTAGTTCAGAATCTGGATTTTGCTCCTACGCTACTTGATTATGCAGGTGTTGAGGTACCAAGTGAGATGCAGGGTGAGTCATTTAGAAATCTCGCCAATGGCAGTTCTCAGGAGTGGAGAGATGCAGCTTATTACACTTATTATGAATATCCAGCGGTTCATATGGTAAAGAGGCATTATGGCATAAGTACAGAGCGTTATAAGCTTATGCACTTTTACTATGACATTGATGAGTGGGAAATGTATGATCTAGAAAAAGATCCGCAGGAAATGAATAACGTCTACAATGATCCAGAATACAAGAAAGTTAGAGCGGATATGCATGTTCGATTGAAAGAAGTTCGTGCCCAGTATGGAGACTCTGAGGAAATGGATGAAAAGTATATCCAGACATTTAATTCCTATATGGATAGCAGGAAATAGAGTAACAATTAGGTAAGTTATTTAGACCTCTTTTCTGACGTTATGCCTGAGCTTCTCGAGACGTCACATCTTATGCTTTGGATATGAATTCATTGGCCTAAAATGAAATTATTTATAAGGCTGTGTGATTTGATCGATCATCAGTCTATAATCACAAAAGCTTTTGCGAGCTAAACGCCTATTATTCTATCTAGTAGAGGAGTTTTGATTCTTCGAAGGTCAGCCTTTCAGGTTTTATATCAACTCTTTTTTAAGGATTTTACAAAACATTATAATGACTAAAAAATCAGTACTATTAAGGGTTTTTTCACTCTCCTTATTTGCTTTGATTTCTTCTCAGCTCTTCGGGCAAGAAGGGATGAGACTACACTACAACAAACCTGCTACAGCCTGGACGGAAGCCTTACCGCTAGGAAATGGCAGGTTAGGCGCTATGGTTTTTGGAGGAGTGGAGCGAGAGCATCTCCAATTCAATGAGGAGACTCTTTGGGCAGGTAAGCCTCATGACTATTCCCATGAAAATGCTTCTGAATATTTGGATGAAATTCGACTTTTGTTGTCTAATGGTAAGCAATTAGAAGCTCAGAAATTAGCAGGTAGGGTATTTATGAGCGAGCCAATCAAACAGAAACCTTACCAGCCATTTGGTGACTTGTATTTGGATTTTCCTGGCCATGAGAATTTTTCTAATTATAGCAGGGAGCTAGATATATCCAAAGCGCTGAGCAAGGTTTCCTATGAAATAGGAGATGTGAAATACGAGAGAACGGTGTTCTCAAGTTTCCCAGACCAAGCCTTGGTGCTGCATTTGACAGGAAGTCAAAGCAAGTCTCTTTCTTTTACACTTTGGCTAGATGCCTTGCATGAAGATAAGTCTATAACTACAGAGAAGGATACCCAGCAACTAGTAGTGAATGTAAAAGATGGTGCGCTGACAGGTGTGGCATCGTTGAAAATAGTTACGGATGGGGTAGTAGAAAAGAAGGATGGTAGATTGGTTGTGAGCGAGGCTTCCATGGCCACTGTTTACTTGGTAGCGGCAACTAATTATGTGAATTTTGAAGATGTAAGTGCAGACCCAAATGAACGAGTAGCTGCTTACTTATCTCCTTTGAATAGCAAGAAATATGAGGAGATTTTGAGCTCCCATTTAGCTGACTATGGCAATTTGTACGATCGTTTTTCTATAGACCTAGGAGCAAAGGGTAAGGAGCAGATCACTACAGATGTTCGTATATATGATTTTTGGAAGCAGCCTGAAGATCCTGAGCTGGTAGCGCTATATGTGCAATATGCCCGATATCTCTTGATTTCAAGCAGTAGACCAGGCACTTTACCACCTACACTTCAAGGTATTTGGAATGATAACTTGACGCCTCCTTGGTTGAGTGGCTATACCACCAATATCAATTTGGAGATGAATTATTGGCATGCTGAGATGGCTAATTTGGCCGAATTACAAGAGCCTCTTTTTGGGATGATTGCAGACCTTTCAATAAGTGGTGCTAAGGTAGCTGAGAAACATTACGGTGCGGATGGCTGGGTAGCACATCATAATGTAGATATCTGGCGAGGTGCAGCTCCTGTGAATGCTTCGCATCATGGGATTTGGGTGACTGGTGGCGCTTGGCTTACCACGCATATATGGGATCATTACCGGTTTAGTTTGAATGAGGACTTTCTCAGAGAATATTACCCTTTGATGAGAGATGCAGCCTTATTCTTTTCCGAATTTCTATATGAAGACCAAGCCACAGGTTATTTGATCAGTTCCCCATCCAATTCTCCTGAAATAGGAGGATTAGTAGCAGGTCCTACGATGGATCATCAGATTATCAGAGCCTTGTTCAATCAGACGATAGAAGCTGCTAAGATTTTGGGTACAGATGAAGAGTTTGCTGCTGAATTGACAGCAATGATTCCGAGAATCGCTCCTAATCAAATAGGTAAACACGGGCAACTTCAGGAATGGATGGAAGATAAAGATGACCCGGAAGTTCATCATAGGCATGTAAGTCACCTGTGGGGCATGCATCCTGGCAATGAGATTAATTATGAGGATACGCCTGAATTGATGGAGGCAGCCAAGCAATCTCTGGAATTCAGAGGGGATAATGGTACAGGTTGGAGTTTGGCTTGGAAGATCAATTTTTGGGCTAGATTCCAGGATGGAAATCGATCGTACAAGCTACTGCATAGTCTGTTGAGTCCAGCAGAAGAGCCATTGAGAAAAAATGATGGTGGATCTTACCCGAATTTATTCGATGCACATCCGCCGTTTCAAATCGATGGAAATTTTGGCGGAGCCGCTGGAATTTTGGAAATGATAGTGCAGAGTCATTTGGATAAGATAGAATTACTACCAGCACTTCCTGATGCTTTGCCAGAAGGTAAAATCCGAGGAATACGTGCTAGAGGAGGTTTCGAGCTTGATATTACTTGGAGCAATGGACAATTGACCGAACTGATCGTTTATTCAAAAGCCGGCGTAGATTTGAAAATTCAATATCAGGACGCGAAGGTCATTATACCTACAGTAAAAGGAGGGGAATATGCGTTTGATGGGATGCTGAAATTGAAGTAAACTTCCATTACTTGAATGAAAGGTGGAAATTAAGAGCACTTAGCGTAACTGTTCGCTAAGTGCTTTTTTTATATTGACTACTTAGAAAAGCTAGTGTATGCCGATTTCACGAGCTGCCTTATTAGGTAAATCAGGCTTCCCTTTGGTATGAGTGAGGTAACAATAATATCATATATAAGGGCATTTAACTTAACTTTTGCCTTTTTGGCTAGTGCTATAATTGTAATTCAACGATACTCTTCGGGTTAGCTTTAGTGTTAAAACTATACAACGTTTTATTTTAGTAGCGCTTTTGTATGGAATTATAATTTCAGAAGATTTCGCTCAGAAGGATGTTTCAAATTCTAAAGATCTTCCTCTTATCTCTAGGTAAGAAGGATCATGGATTAAGCGGTATGATTACAAACAATTTGAATCGTACAGTTACCCCGCTAGCAGAATTGGTGAACTCCAATAAGTTGAAGGATTCTAACGCCATAGAAGGAGAAGTTACATTTATAGAATATGAATCCGCTGAAGGAGTAACGGCAACCCAGATCTATCGAACGTTTGAGATCCAGTTAGTAAAGGCTGGTTTTAAGCTTGTTTTTTCGTGTCGCTCTGCTGATTGCGGAAATATGCCTATGCACTTTGTGCGTAACTATATCGATGGAAGTGAGGATTTGGGAAATTCTATGGTTGAGAAAAAAGGATCTTTCATCGTAGCTACTGGATCTCATGAAAATGAAACCTATTATGTCATCATCGTTGTGGGAGAAAATTCACACGAAAAGATGTCTAGGT
>NZ_FOKK01000011.1 GCF_900112005.1 Algoriphagus aquimarinus
ATCGGCTGTCTGTACTTGCTTTTGAAGTTCTTTCTTCTGCTTCTCCAAAAGAAGCACTTTCTGCTCGAGCTCTAACAGTTTTTGATCCTTTGATTTAGGCATCTTTAAAGTGGATTTGTTCACCCAATCAAAGTTACCATATTTCCTTAACCAGCCTGTCACTGTAGAATGAGACTGAATTCCATACTTGCGCGCGGCGGCTTTTATTCCCAATTCCCCACGCTCTATCTCTGAAACAACCGATAGTTTAAAAGCATAACTGTAATCTCGTTGGGTTCGCTTAACATACTTACTCTCTTGTTCTTCTTTCATAACATTACATTTTGTGTAACGCTATTTCAGGACGGGACAGTAACTAATTATTAAAAAGCCTCACAAACTCATTTTGTGAGGCTTTTTAAATGGTATTTGTATTCCTACTGTTTAATCATCTTTCCTACAAACACTCCGCTATCCTGACTTTCCACCATAATCACATAAGTTCCTGCAGCTAATCGAGATATCGCCAAGGTAACCGAACTTGGACTCTGACGAATCACCTCCACGATGGAACTGACTTCCTTTCCATTAGGATCATAAATCCTCATCGAATTCTCAGCAAATTCCAAATCTCCCAAGGCTTGGATTTCAACTTGGGTAGAAGCTGGATTTGGATAGATCTTCAGTTCCTCAGACACTAAGATCCCTGGATTGAATATGCCTGATATGGTCATAGTCACGGGAGCAAGGCGAGTCGTGCAGCCAGCTTCATTAGTCAATTCCACGCTGAATTCACCCATCTGGTTTACAGTCAGCGTTCCTTGCGAGTCTCCTGTTAGTTTCTCTCCATTTCTAAACCACTGATAAGTGTAATTACCTTCAGGAGCTTTAAGAATATTTCCATCCACGACTATTTCACCGCTAGGTTTGGCTAGGGATTCCACCACAAATTTCTCCGTTTCGAAAAGACACCCACCAGCATATCTGACAATAGCATGGTAGCTACCTCCTTCTTTTATTTCCAGGGTTTTGCCTGTGGCTTCACTCACTTCAGTTCCATTTCTTCTCCATCTTACCACTTCAAAGTCAGCTTCTGATACCAAAGTCAATACCTGACTTTCTCCTACACAGATAGCCGCTGGACCATTTACAGTAACAGGCCTAGTATTTACAGCTTTCACAATAGCACTTGCTAGTCTCACTGTATTAAGTCTAGAAGCATCTGTAGCGATAATCTCAATAAATACATTCTTGCCTACATCTTCGCAGGTTATCTTTTGTTTATTGATAGTCAAACTTTCAATACCACAATTGTCTGATAAAGACTTTATGAAATCTTCGGGATTCAAGACCAACTCCCCAACACTCAAATCAAGCTTAACTTCAAAGTTTTTGGTTTCTAGTTGTGGGAATATTGGATCCTGAACCCTTACCTCAATTTTCTCTTCCCTAGAATTCCCTTTATCATCCGTAATCAATACTGTGATTTCTTGGTAACCCAAATCCTCACAAGAAAAGGATGATTTGCTCAGCACCACGGTGTACTCTAAACTAATAGGCCACTTAGTGAATACTTGTTCAGGTTTTAAGGTTGCCTTGCCATCTTTATCAAGTAACAGCTCGACTTTATCCTTTGTCACTGGCGTCTCAGTAGCTTCTTCAAATCTTACATCTATTGAATTGGAAAAAACAGAACAGCCATTCACAGGCTTTACCTTAGCCCTGTAAACACCCGCCACACTAACGCTAAGCTCTTTCGTAGTATTAGCTGAAAGTTGCTCATCTCCCTTGTACCAAGCCTCTACCGTGTAGTCGAACTCTGAACCCAGAGTCAATTTCACTGTGCTTCCTTTCACTCCTTTTGTAGGGCCGCTTATTGATATCTTTTTGCTCTCTGTGGTCTCTATCGTCAGGTAGGCAACCGACTCGGTTGCATTCCCTGATTTATCTTTTACCAAGAGATTAACTTTAATTGGAGTTTTGGTCGTAAGATCCCCGCAACCAAGGGTCTTGGGAGTTATTACTACCTCTAGCTCATCAGCACAGTTATCGCTCAGATTTTGGATGAAAAAATCAGCTTTAAGTTCGAATTGTTTGCTAGTCACTAGATCAATCACCGCGGTATAATTCTTCACCTGAACCTTTGGAGCGATTTTATCCAACACCGTCACCTTCACCACTCCAGTCCATTTGACTTCCCCAGCTTCAGAAACCTTGACTTCCACTTCTTTTATCCCCAAATCAGTACAGGAATAGGCTAACTCTCTGGAAAACTGATAAGTGTAGTCAGCGGAATATCCAGAAGTAAAATAGCTTGAAGCTACGGTAGACACTACTCCATTTTCATCGAGATTAAGCGTAAGAGCATCCTTGAACACAGGAGTTGCAGCAGTTTTACGCAAGGGGATTTTCAAATTGACCACATCTTTGTAAACCCTTCGTTCTACCTTCTGTAGATTATAATTTTGATCCACCACAGGAAAGGAATAAACAGGAGTGAAATTGACCAAAGCATATTCCTGATCGCCTTCCACGCTTCTTTCCAGATTCACTTCCAAATGTCCATAATGCTTTCCCCCATCTACTAACACAGGATTGGCACCGGATGTATTCCACTCTTCTACCGAACTCTGATCAGCAGACCATTTTCTATATTGGTTGTAATCTAGGGTGTTAAATGGATTGCCAAACCAGTCTCTCTTTTCACCTCGCAGTCCATCTCCAGCAACGCCCACATCGTAATACATCACGCCCTTACCGTCGCTATCCTCATCCACAAAACTTCTTTCAAACAATTCATCATGTCCTGAGAACACCGCAACAACTCCATACTCTTCTAACATTGGATTGATCACCCTCATCGGAGTACCAACTTGTCCTATAGAAAGCTCATGATTCAAAGGCACGCCATGTTCACCAGAAGAAAAAGCAATGTGATGGTATTGTACAAAGATCAATTGGCCATTTTCACTGGCATTTTTCAGGTTTTCTTCCAACCAAATATATTGGTCACTTCCAGGTCCATAACTGCTCAAATCATTTCCTCCAGCCGCATTGTATTGTGCTTGAGTATAGTTCTCCTGTGTGTCAGTACCTGGCAGGGTATATTGTTTTCCTGTAAGTTTTGGCTGCCCGTCGAAATCAGCAGCCGTCTGATCTGGAGTTCCATTGCTGGAGTCTAGTGTCAAAATAGTCACTGGCCCATAATCTACGCGATAATAACTCTGACGATGTTTTTGTAGTGGATCTTCTGTCGGTGTTTCAAAATACGCGTGGAAACGCTTTCTACCCAAAACCGGGACGAAATCACCTTTTTCATTGGTGCTGTATCCGCCATTTATTCCTCCATACGCTTCCCAATTTCCCAATGCTGGAATGATTGCATAGCTGGACAAACCAGCTCCTTTTTCACCTGCATTTTGTCTAAAAAACTCATCCCAACCTGGCTGATATCCAGCTCCCTGCACCAAGTCTCCTGGCATGATGATAAAGTCAGGATCGCGTGAATTTATAATCTTCAGGTTTTCACTATATCCCTTTTCCTCCGTCAAAAAATAGTTGGGAAGCTCAAGGCCTTGCTCTATAGTAGTTCCAAACTTCTCCTTCCACAGGTCAGGAATAGTAGTAATCGGTCGAACTAATGGACTTCCCGGATACCATGCCCTATTAGTAACTCTACCTCTGGGGTCTGTTTCAGAATCTGCCAAAGCAATAAACCTGATTTTCTCCCAGCTACTTTTGGAAGAAGGCATCGTGAAATCGCCTGAATAATCTACTCCTCCAAGAGTCACCACATAATTCACCTTGGTATCGGCAGGTAGATCCACAGGATATCTATATCGAAACACCTGATCACTTCCGAGCCAGCTCCCCTGCTCCAAACCTTCAAGAACTTGATTTTTTTCTGGTGTAGTGTAATAAATTTCAGGAACAGATTCAGCTGCAATTTCGCCTTCATAGATCACCGAACCACTAGCATTGGTGAGCTTAATAGAACTTGCAGTTTGAGAACTACTAAACCAAGTCAATTGAATTTTTCCCTCCCCATACACTTGTAGGTAAGGATAGATCCTAAATGGATTCACTCCCGAGATTTTCAGAGAAGCGAAAACTATAAAAATCAATAACCCAACTACAAACAGTATATGCTTTTTCATAATCAAACAATTGAGGTGAATAAAGCACAGCTACATAATAAGCATAAGCTTTACAGGCACCAAGCTACAAAATATCAAGCTATTTGATAGATATCAAATAATCAAAACGAGCTTTTCCTCAACTATTCCACCCTACTTTTGAGCAGGAATAATTGCACTGGATTTAGCGGATCATTGGTGAATATGTAAATGTTTCGCTGATCTATCCCTTGTCTTCCCTTAGGGTCAAAAACCACTTTAAGTAAAATAGATTCGCCTGCTTCCAACGTAGTTTTCGGCAACTCAAGTTTAAGGCATTCACAATTCCCCTGTACTTTTTTGATTTCCAGCACTTGTTTACCTCTATTGTTCAAGACCACATTCACTACTTGAATAGCATTTGCTTTAATCGTTTTCAAGTCTTTCTCCTTTGGATCGATGACTAGCTGTGGCACTAGATTCAAGTCATCTTTGGCAAAAGGCGCATAGTATTCAAAAACATCAGCCAGTACATCAAGCTGTATAAAAGTGGTGCTATCCTTCCAATTAAGCGAAACTTGATCTTCGAAATAACCCAAGTCATTTTTCAACTTCCCATCATAAAGAACCTGAAGTAATCCTCGGTCATTTGGCATAATAGAATCCGTGAGCTGGCTAAACTGTATGTATTCCGGACCTGCAAACTGAAGGCTGTCTTTGTAAAAAGGAGTTTTGCCAAAATTGTAAACCTCCACCTGCTTCAATTTTGGTTGATTAGTAAACACCTCGCCCACATTTACCTTGGAAAGGCGAAAGCCCAAATCCCCTTTACGAGTTCTATACGTTCCTGCAGGGTCACTTGCTCTTGGAATAGCATTTCCTTCGATATAAAGCGTATCCTGCACACCGAATAAATTGCCTTTCACAATGATCATCCTAGAAAACAAACCAGCGCCTGAAGAAGGGTCAAATGAAACTTGCAAAACTCCACTTTCTCCTACCTGCAAGGTGTCCTGAGTGTATTCAACGGTGGTACAACCACAATCCGTCACAACAGTTTCGATGAAAAACAGAGAATCCTGCGTATGGGTAAACTGAAATTCTGCTAACTGCGGACCCTGCTCTTCCAGAACAGTTCCCAAATCAACCTTATTCACTGCCCAGATCAACTTTGGTGTTATAGTCTCTTGAGCCAGTGTAAGTTGGGAGAAAAAGCAAAGAAATAAGAGGGTGTAAAGGGTCTTTTCAATTCTAATCATGCCCGCAATTAACGCATAATTTCAAACGTATTATAGGCTGATTTACTTAATTTGCAGCAAAATCAGACCAATGGCAAGAGTACTTACAGGCATTCAAAGTAGCGGCAGACCACACTTGGGGAATATCCTCGGTGCGATCGTCCCTGCTATTGAATTGATCAAACAGAACAAAGAAGAATCTTATATTTTTATCGCAGACTTACACTCACTCACCACTTCTAAGGATGGGGAACTGAGAAAGCAAAACACACTGGCTGTGGCTGCTGCATGGCTGGCTTTCGGATTGGACATAGAGAACACTACGTTCTACCGCCAGTCCAGAAGACCTGAAGTCGCGGAATTGAATTGGTATTTGAACTGCTTCACACCCTTTCCTATGCTTGCCAATGCGCATAGTTTCAAGGATAAGGCGGAAAAGCTATCTGATGTAAATGCGGGTTTGTTTACCTACCCGGTATTGATGGCCTCAGACATTTTGCTGTATTCTGCAGATTTGGTTCCTGTCGGAAAGGATCAAATGCAACACCTGGAGATGGCTAGAGATATCGCCTCCACCTTCAACAGAATCGTCGGCGAAGACATCTTGACTATTCCAGAAGCCAGAATTGATGAAGTGGTGAAAACCATCCCAGGTACGGACGGCCAGAAGATGAGTAAGTCTTACAATAACTTCATTGATATTTTCCTTCCTGAAAAAGCACTGAAGAAAAATGTAAACAGCATCGTAACGGATAGTAAGGAACTAGAAGAACCTAAAGATCCGGATACAGACAATGTATTTAAGCTTTACAGTTTGATCGCTTCAGAAGAGCAGACCAAGCAAATGCGAGCAAACTACGAAGGCGGAAACTATGGCTATGGCCATGCAAAGAAAGAATTCATGCAGCTGATCCTAGATAAGTACAGGAAAGAGCGCGAGTTATTCGACTTCTATATGAGTCATCCAGAAGAAATTGAAATGAAGCTTGCCGCTGGCGAAGAAAAAGCCAAAGCTGTAGGAGCAGAATTACTCGATAAAGTAAGAGTGAAGCTGGGGTTTAAGTAAACATTCAACCTTTGAGGTGTTATTTCGAATGAGGAACGAAGGAGAAATCTCCTCGAAGGTTTGATATCTTATTTTACAAAAAATGGCTCCGTCATAGTTGATGGAGCCATTTTCATTTCTATTACTAATCGTGCCTTTGGCACTCTGTCAAACTCACTCATCATACTACCCCAGAATTTCATTCTGGGCATCTACAGGCCTTGCCTTTGGCAAGAAACTTAAACCCACTACTAATATTGAGTTGTGCCAAAGGCACATATAGTAATAACCCTGAATCCAGCGAAGTGAAATTCAGGGTTAACAAGAAGTCTCAGGTAAATGAGAGTGCCAACGGCACGATCGGTATCTCACTCAATCATAAAAGACCCCTTAATCCTTTGTGGAGTTCTTCGCGTCCTTCGCGATTTGGCGGTTTAAAAGGATACTTACTTTGTGCTTTACCGTTCGTGCCTTTGGCACTCTGTCAAACTCACTCATCATACTACCCCAGAATTTCATTCTGGGCATCTACAGGCCTTGCCTTTGGCAAGAAACTTAAACCCACTACTAATATTGAGTTGTGCCAACGGCACATATAGTAATAACCCTGAATCCAGCGAAGCGGAATTCAGGGTTAACAAGTAGTCTCAGGTAAATGAGAGTGCCAACGGCACGATCAGTCTGACACTCAATCATAAAAGACCCCTTAATCCTTTGTGGAGTTCTTCGCGTCCTTTGCAATTTGGCGGTTTAAAAGGATACTTACTTTGTGCTTTACCGTTCGTGCCTTTGGCACTCTGTCAAACTCACTCATCATCCTAACCCAGAATTTCATTCTGGGCATCTACAGGCCTTGCCTTTGGCAAGAGAATTAAAACATGCAACTGAACAGTTGTGCCAAAGGCACAAATAGTAATAACCCTGAATCCAGCGAAGTGAAATTCAGGGTTAACAAGAAGTCTCAGGTAAATGAGAGTGCCAACGGCACGATCGGTATCTCTCTCAATCATAAAAGCCCCCTTAATCCTTTGTGGAGTTCTTCGCGTCCTTCGCGATTTGGCGGTAAAAAAAATAAAACCTTCGAGGTCTTAAAGACCCCAAAGGTTAGAAGGTCTAAACAAACTCTTTGAAAACCACAGAGGCATTATGACCTCCAAATCCGAAAGTATTACTTAAGGCAACGGTCACTTTTTTCTCTAAAGCATGCTGGGTGACAATCTGAATTCCTTCTGGAATCGCAGGATCCAGGTTTTCAGTATTTATGGTTGGAGGCACAATTCCTTCATTGATTGCTTTCACGCAAAATATTGCTTCAATCGCTCCAGCAGCTCCTAGCAAATGTCCAGTCATAGATTTGGTAGCCGAGATATGCAACTTATCATAGTTGCCATCCAATAACTTCGAAATGGCTTTGATTTCACTCAAATCACCTGTAGGAGTAGATGTGGCATGCGCATTTAAGTAATCCACATCCTGAATAGTCAAGCCTGCTTCTTCCAAGGCAAACTTCATGGAATGCATAGCTCCTGCTCCTTCTGGATGTGTAGCTGTCAAATGATATGCATCTGCTGTCATGGCTGCTCCTATCACTTCTCCATAGATTTTGGCTCCACGCTTTTTTGCATGCTCATACTCTTCCAGAATCAAAGCTGCCGCTCCCTCGCCCATTACGAAGCCATCTCTTTCAGCATCAAAAGGTCGGGATGCAACTTCAGGATTTTCATTTCTGGTAGAAAGTGCTTTCAAAGCATTGAAGCCTCCCATGGCTGCTTCGGTGATCGGTGCATCCGAACCACCAGTAATCATCACTTTTGCTTTTCCCCACCTGATATAGTTGAAAGCATCCATGATCGCAGAGTTGGAAGAAGCACAGGCAGTGACAGAAGTATAGTTGATCCCCATAAATCCGAACTTCATGGAAATCACTCCTGAAGCCATATTCACCAAGTATTTAGGGATGAAAAAAGGATTGAATCTCGGAGTAAGGTCATTACTGATAAACTCCTTCATCTCCTTTTCGAAAGTACCCATCCCACCTTGGCTCGTGCCCCAGATCACTCCTGCATCAAAAGGAGAGTCTAAGTTGGAAACATCTAAACCGGCATCTTCCAATGCTTCTGCTGCTGTATAAAGTGCATATTGAGTGTATAGATCCGATCTTTTGATGTCGTTTCGATCTAACCTTAGCGTCGCGTCAAAGTCTGAGATCTGGCAAGCAAATCGGGTTTTGAATTTTTCTGCGTCAAAATAGCTGATTGCTCCAGCACCGCTTTTGCCTTTTTTGGCATTCTCCCAGTTGCTCTTCACATCATTTCCAAGAGCAGATAATGCTCCCAAACCCGTAATTACTACTCTTTTTGAATTCATCTTTTAAATATACATCAGGGAAAACTATTCCTTTTCGCATGAAAAAACCCGGCTATTCACCAGGTCTTTCAAATTAATTATGGCTAATATCTAGATTCTTGATTCTAAAATCTAACATCTTAAATCTGTTCTAGTTATTCAATACCTATGTCTTTCTACTTAAATTATCTACTTCTCCAGAGGTCCTTCAATTGACGACCATTGATCAGCATCACAAATCTCGCTGGGTTCGGAATCAAAACGATGCGAACATCCTGCTTATCAAACTGCTCTGATTCCACAGGAACTCCCTGCTGACCCGCTACTTCATAACTCACGATACCGTTGGCATCAGGAAGAAGTGGCTTGTAAACATTAGCGATATATGCTGTAGGAAGTAAGATATCAGTGTCAGACTTAAGTTTATCCTGAATTTTCTCCATTTCAGTTTCAAGTCTATCCTCGTAGTTTTCGTTGAAATCATCTTCTAAATCATGAAGCTCTTCTTCCAGATCATCATAACTTTCGTCGCTATAATCCATAGCCGCAAGTTGATTTCGTTTTTTCACTATTTCGGTAAGCTCTTTATCCAGCGTATCCCAATTCATTCCGTTCAGTATTTTTGATTTGAAGTACAAAGATGGGGAATCCCTTTTTTTATGAAGAACTATTTCAAAGAAATTAACTTACTAAGAGGATTTTTCCATTTCTCCCTGGCTTGTTATATGCTTCGATTGCGGCTTTTACTTCAGCTAGAGGGAATTTCTCAGCTACTTCTGCGGTAGAATCATCACTCATAAGAAAGGCTTGAGTTTCTTGATAAAGCGTAGCTCTATCTTCTTTAGAAATCCGCTGTAAAATACTGCTCAGCCAAAACCCCTCTATAGTAACTTCTTTGAAGATCATCAATCCAGTGTTTAGCGGCATAGCTTGTCCACTCAAAACACCAAAGGAATACATCTTGCCAAATTGCTTGATACAAGTCAAGGCTTTAGCAGCCAGTTCTCCTCCTACTGCATCAAATACAGCAGAAACTCCTTCGCCGACTACATCAGTAATCACCTTTTTCAGGTCTTCTTTTTCTGTGTTCACTACTAAATCAGCTCCTAGATTAGCTAGATAAGTTTTCTGCTCATCATGGCGAACTGTACAGGCCACTTTTATTCCTTTGGACTTGGCCACCTGAATGGCAAATTTCCCAAAAGCCGAGGCTCCTGCGGTCAGTAAAAGCCATTCCCCAGCTTTCAATTCAGATTTATTCACCATCGCCACCGCAGTTACGGGATTGACAAAAGCCTGACATGCCACTTCAAATGACATACCCTCTGGCATAGGAATCACCTGTTTTGCAGGTAGAGTAATGTACTCTCTCCAAGTACCCATACTGGTTCCCTGTGCAGTGAACATCACTTTAGTTCCTACCGGCAATAGCCAGTCTGCATCAGCCTTACTTACTATTCCCGCAGCTTCAAAACCTGCACTACTAGGCAAATTTGGCTGGATACCGTATCGTCCCTGAATAAACATCAGATCAGAAGGATTGATATTTCTAGCTTTTACTTCTATCTGAACTTCATGCGATTTAGGCTCTGGAGCTGGTGATTCTTTTACCTGCAAAACATCCTCGGGCATTCCAGTTTTTTCAAAAATTACTTCAATCATAGTTTGTTAAAATTTGAGTTTGGCTATTATTAACCTGTTAACTAGGAATAATATGCATTCGTTCAGGCTTACTAGGTATCTTTTTTTAACTTGAAAGGAGAAAACTAACTAATAATGGATCTCTCCTCTTTATTCTCCCTCGAAGGAAAAGTCGCACTGATCACTGGTGCCAGTAAAGGAATCGGCTTAAGTATAGCCGAAATTTTTGCTGCAGCTGGCGCCAAAGTGGTGCTGTGTAGTCGCAAGCAAGAGGCTCTGGACATAGTTGCCAAAAAACTCACATCGAAAGGTTATGAAGCCATCGGAGTAGCTTGTAATGTGGGCAATATGGAAGAACTTCCAAGGCTTGTAGAGAAAACTATTGAGAAATATGGCCAATTGGATATCCTGGTGAACAATGCTGCCACAAGTCCAGTATTTGGGCCCGTACACGAAACTAGTACAGAAGCTTTTGACAAAATCATGGATGTAAATTTGAAGGCTCCATTTGAGCTGGCAAAGCTGTGTTGGCCGCATCTCAGAAAATCTGCCAATGCTTCGGTAATCAATATCAGTTCCATCGGAGGCGTATCTCCAGAACATGGACTAGGAATCTACAGCGTAAGCAAAGCAGCTCTGATCTCAATGACCAAGGTTCTGGCTAAGGAATGGGGAGAAGCTAAGATCCGTGTCAATGTCATATGTCCAGGTTTGATCGAAACTAAATTCTCTGAACCACTTTGGGCAAACGAGAAAATAATAAGCATGGTAATGAAAAAACTTTCCATCAAACGCGTAGGAACAGCTGATGAGATCGGTGCGATGGCATTGTTCCTAGCCTCTCCGGCAGCAGCATACACCACAGGATCCGTCTTCACGGTGGATGGTGGTTTTACTATTTAAATGCTAAGTAATGAAATTGCAGTTGATGAATGAATACAGAAACACCTAACTATGGAGATTGCTAACATTTGCATTCTCGGCGCCGGCAACCTCGGCTCTAGAATAGGACTCCAAGCTGCACTTTCAGGCTTTCAGGTCACCGTATATGATGTCAATCAAAAGAGCCTTTCTGGTTCTTTGGTCACCATGAATAAGCTAATAAAGTACTTAATCAAATCTCAAGAAATAACTGAAAAAAAAGGGTTAGAAGCTATACAAAGAATCACTTTCACGCCTGACCCTTTAGTCGCTGTAGAAAATGCTGACCTAATCAGCGAAAGCGTCACCGAAGATTTAGACATAAAAAAAAGTGTGTGGAAGCAATTTGGCCACATCGCTCCTGCCAAAACTATTTTTACTACTAATACCTCCTACTTGCTTCCTTCTATGCTGGCAGAAGATAGCGGAAGACCCAAACAATTCTGCGCCTTTCATTTTCATGATGTGTTTCACTCCAAAGTCGTGGACATCATGCCTCATCCTAACACGGATCCAGAATTGATAGCTGTTTTGGAAGACTTGGGGAGAAAATTGAATCAGATCCCTATTCTGGTAAAAAAGGAAAACTCAGGCTATATTTTCAATACCTTGTTGGTATCATTAATAGATGCAGCAGGCAGACTTGCAACGGGAGAAGTAGCTGAAATAGAAGCTATTGATAAATCCTGGATGATCAACTTCAACATGCCTATAGGCCCATTTGGGATTTTGGATAATGTAGGTATCGATACAGCATGGCATATCACAAGTGTTAAGAGAAATGCAGCATCCAGAGCTTTTGCAGACTTGCTTAAAACATACATAGATCAAGGAAAACTAGGAGAAAAATCTGGGGAAGGATTTTATAAATACCCTAATCCCAGCTATAAAAATTCAGATTTCTTAAAATAATTTGAACAATTTCGCCGCAGAAAAGATCTACTAGGAAGAAACACTTCGTAATTCGCCTTACCCTTTATCACCCTTTATTACCCCTTACCTTTATTTCACCCCATGAAACAATTGTATTTATGCATTGTTTTAGGCTTGCTTTTCATGCAAGTCAGAAGCAGCAATGCGCAAATTTCCTTAAACCAAGAATCCGTACTTCCGCTTTCTCTTCATTCTGTAGCTGAAATCGTACAGGTAGATTCTCCAGGTTATACGTTGGAAGAAATTATAAAAAAGGAGAATTCCCTGGATTTTCATGCCTTAGAAAACTCCATTACAGATCTAGGCTTTACTGACCAGACTTATTGGCTTAGATTTTCTCTTGAAAATAACTCTGATCAATCTCAGACCTATTACTTAGAAACTGCCAGACCTATTACGGATGTGGCACATCTGTACCAATTACATCAAGGAAAAATCATCTCAGATCAGTTAAGCGGAGATTTGATAAAGTTCGCGGATAGGCCTTTCAACCATAGAAAGATAATTTTTCCTATCACCCTTCCTGCCGGTTCCAAATCTGATTTTTATATAAAATATCAAAGCGATGGAGAAGTAATCAGTCTTCCCTTAGTACTCAATGACACCTCTTCTTTAGTCTCGTCTTCGTTTTTCAATCAATTAATATTTGGCTTTTTCTACGGCGTACTCTTTATAGCTGGAGTTACCTATCTGTTCTTTTATTTTGGAATGAAGGAGTCGAGTTTCATCTACTATGTGGCGTATGTGCTTTCTGTAGCCTTGCTCCATATGAATCTTGATGGATATTTCTATCAGTACATCACACAAGATCCAGGATGGTTTGCAAATCGCTCCCTTCTGATCTTTGCGGCCTTGAGTTCTCTGGCTCTAGGCACTTACAGCTATGTTTATTTAAAAGCAGATGAAATCTCAAATTTCATCAAGAGATCGTTTCAGCTGTTATTTCTAGCCCATGGGATTCTCCTGCTAGCTATCTTGACTTACACAGCGGGTCAGGCATATTATTACCCGGCAGTAAATGCTTTAGGTTTCCTTATGCTTATTCTAGTCATCCTGACGATTTTCAAAAGCTTCCTAGCAAAAATACATGTGGATACTTTTTTCAGTATCGGTATTGCCTGTCTGACCTTCGGTTTTGTGATTTTCATTCTGAACAATTTCTCACTGATTCCAAATTCATTCTTCGCTTCAAATGCCTCTAAAATAGGAACCGGAGCAGAAATCCTGTTTCTATCACTTTCTATGGCAAATAGAATTCGCTTGTTGAAAACCGAAAAAGAAGAAATTCAGGAAATTGCTTTGATGCGTGCAGAGGAATCCAATGACATGAAGTCTTACTTTTTGTCAAACATGAGTCATGAACTTAGAACTCCTTTGAATGCGATTGTAGGACTGTCTAAATCCATAATAAGTAGTACGGACGATACCACAATCAAAAACAACCTGGAAGTGATCCAATACTCTTCCATGTCTTTGCTAGGCTCTATCGATGATATTCTGGATTATTCTAAAATTGAAAAAGGCGAGCTGAAACTGGCACATGTAGAATTTGATCTTCACAAAATTATTCAGGAATTGAAGGTCGTTACCAATCAGAAATCACGTGAAAAAGGATTGGAATTCGTCTATGAAGAGCGTAACAATATCAACACAAAACTGGTCGGTGATCCGATAAGGTTGAAGCAAATCATTTCGAATGTACTGAACAACGCTACTAAATTCACTCAAAGAGGTCAGATCAAATTAATTGTCAACACAGAGGAAAAGAAAGGGAATAAGCTCCTATTATCATTGGATATTGAGGATACTGGAGTTGGGATTGCCAAAGATAAAATCACTAGAATTTTTGATTCATTCAGCCAAGAGCAGATTAATTACAAACGGAAATATGGAGGTTTTGGAATTGGCCTTTGCATCGTAAAGGCGCTAGTGGATCTTCATTACGGTTCTATAAAAGTCAGTAGTGCGAAAAATGAAGGAACCCAGGTAACTATCAAAATTGAGCTTGAGAAATCTATGGCCTCACCAAAGACCCAAGATTTAATGACGCTGGCTCAAGCTGAGAAGCTGATGCAAAACAAGCATTTCTTGGTTGTAGAAGACAATACCGTGAATCAACTGGTCATCAAGTCAATTCTTAGAAAATGGAAAGGTGTAAGTTTTGACTTTGCAAACGACGGCTTAGAAGCTTTAGAAGCTCTGAAAACAAAAGCCTATGACGTCATCCTCATGGATCTACAAATGCCTGAAATGGATGGATATGAAGCCACCGAGCTAATTCGAGCCGGAAATTCTGGAATGAATTCTAAAGACATTCCCATTATTGCTGTGACTGCTGACACTACTGAAAAGACCAAAGCCCGTGTATTCGCAATTGGTATGGATGACTACATCACCAAGCCGATTGATCAGGAATTACTTTATGCCAGCGTAGAAAAAGCGCTTTACTTAGAAAAAATCAAGCTGAATATAGACATATAGGTAGATGCCTCCCGGACGAGATCATTCAAAATAGCTACTGAACTCCGCGTTTAAATTCTGCGGTGGGTAAATAGTCTATGGGCAAAAGATCGCCCACTCGTTCCCAACCTATGTAACCTTCGACAACTAAGCCAAAGGGATCTGAAAGGCTGCCATTTTCAAAAATCTCCAAAGAATCAACCGTCATTCGCATTATGGAAGTTTGACTCTTACGTACCTCTCTACCAAGACCTTCGACATATAATGGACTTTCTTTTTCCAACAAATAGGTAATAAGTAAATACCCATCTAACTCGAGAAATTCTCTTGTTTCCCTATTCTTCCTAATATCTAAGGAGGTAATAACTTCCGTCGCCACACTGTCTATAAATTTGCCAGCATGCACAGGATCATCCTTGCGGTACAATCTTCTTATCTCAAAGCCCTGAGCGATAGTTTTACCAATGTATACCGATCGAATAAAGTGCTGCAAACTTCCATTATAGGCCTCCAATCTGTTTTTTTCTACTCTTCTTTGCCTCCCTCTGGAAAGACTTGAATCAGGTATAAATAGTGGATAGCCTCCGTAAGTCACAAAGCCCTTTTTGTAATGAAAGCGGAAATCATTGAGTAAATAGTCGAGCCTATACCCCAGATTTGGATTTTGGATTTTAAGAATTTCTTTTGAACTAGCTATCAACAAACCCGGCTCAGAAATATCATCTAATATCATAGACATTTCATTGTCTATTTTACTAGCTCTTCCATTTCTCGATGTGCCCAAAAAATACCTTTTGAAATCAGCCAGATTCCTATACCAAGCAGGGTCACGTTTGTCATTTACATCTAGTGTTTCTAAATCTTCATCTACCGGAACAAGCATAAATTTGTATCCTTGCGACTTTACTGTGGAAGCAGGAAGATTAAATGTTAATCCCTGATAACCCAGCATCCGCACTATCACTTCATAGTTCCCTTCTGGTAAGTAAATAGAGAATTTCCCATCCTCGTCTGTAGATGTACCAAGGGTAGTATTCGCTAAATATACGGTGGCGTAAGGAATCCCTTTTCCCGTTTCATTGTCAGCTACTGTTCCTTTAAAAATCGCCTGAGAAAAGGACGAAAAGCTCCCAAAAAATAAAAACAAGCCTAAAACACACTGAAATAGCATTGAATTAGGCTTGCTCATATAGTATAAAATTGAACTTGAGTTCGTGGTTTTTATTTACTTTTTCTTGGCAAACTTCCCACCTTTTTTCTTTGGTTCAGGCTGATTTTCAATGATATGAATCGTCTCTTCGTAGGTTAAAGTTTCTGCTTCCTTATCCTTAGGAATCTTGTAGTTATTCTTACCCATCTTGATGTAAGGTCCCCATCTACCATTCAATACCTGAATCTCAGGATTCTCATCAAATGACTTGATATGCTTCTTGGCATCTGCCTCACGCTTATCTTGAATTAATTTGATTCCTTCTTCTTCATTGATACTCAAGGGATCCATTTCCTTAGGAAGGGAGACGAAAGAACCATCATGACGTACATAAGGTCCAAATCTACCAATTGCTGCTACCATCTTTTTATCTTCAAACATCCCAATGTCACGAGGCAACTTGAATAGCTCAAGCGCATCCTCCATCGTGATATTTTCGATAAATTGACCTTTTTTCAAACTAGCAAACTGCTTCTCTTCGTCTTCAGAATCACCAATTTGAACCAAGGGCCCAAACTTACCAAGTCTCACGATCATCGGCTTACCACTTACTGGGTGATTACCAAGTTCACGACTTGAATTGATATCCTGTCTAGAAATCTGCTCTGTATCCTCTACATTCTTATGGAAATTGCCATAGAAAGACTCTAGCATATCCTGCCATACTTGCCCTCCAGCAGCTATATCATCAAACTCCTTCTCTACTCTAGCGGTAAAGCTAAAGTCGATCACATTTGGAAAATGCTCTACTAGGAAGTCATTTACCACCATGGCGATATTGGTAGGGAAAAGCTTCTGCTTCTCTGCACCTGTATTTTCAGTTTTAGTTGCGTCTTTGAACTCGCCTTTGGCGATGATCATTTCCACATAATCTCTTGGCGTTCCATCTCTGGATTCTTTGATCACGTATTCGCGTCTCTGAATCGTAGAAATAGTAGGCGCGTAAGTAGATGGACGACCAATTCCCAGTTCTTCCAACTTCTTCACCAAGGATGCTTCTGTATATCTTGGAGAAGCTCTGGAGAAAGTCTCACGACCCTTCATTTCCTGAAGAGCTAAAGACTGACCAATTGTCAATGGAGGTAAAAGTGCTTTTCCTTCATTGCTATCGTCCTCTTCCGGCTCCTCATCTGTATCTTCTAAGTACACTTTCAAAAAGCCATCAAACTTGATGATCTCTCCAGTTGCTACCAGATTCTGAGTCTGGTTTGATATATCTACCGTGATAATAGTCTTCTCCAATTCTGCATCAGCCATCTGCGAAGCAATAGCACGCTTCCAGATCAGCTCATAGAGGCGCTGCTCGTTGCGTTCTCCCGTCACATGGGAATTAGCGAAGTCGGTAGGTCGGACGGCTTCGTGAGCCTCCTGAGCGCCTTCAGACTTGGTAGTGAATTTTCTTGACTTATGGTATTTCTCTCCATATGAATCGTGAATTGCTTTTTTGGCAGAAGCCATTGCATCATCCGACAGATTCACACTATCTGTTCTCATATAAGTAATCTTACCCGCTTCATACAGTTTCTGCGCTACAGACATAGTCTGAGCCACTGAGAAGTAAAGCTTTCTACTTGCTTCCTGCTGAAGTGTAGACGTGGTAAAAGGTGCCGCTGGAGATTTCTTCCCTGGCTTTTTTTCCAGGTTAGCAACTGAGAAATCAGCTTGAAGGCATTTTTTCAGGAATTCCTCCGCTTCAGCTTTGGTGTCAAATTTCTTTGGTAACTCAGCTTGGAAAGTTCTTCCTTCTACTTCGAAAATCGCGGTAATTCTAAAACTTGACTTGGCTTTGTGCTGCTCCACTTCCCGCTCACGATCCACGATCAAGCGAACCGCCACAGACTGTACTCTACCAGCAGAAAGCCCTGTTTTGATCTTCTTCCATAGAATAGGAGAAAGCTCAAAACCAACCAAACGATCCAGAATACGTCTAGCCTGCTGTGCATTGACCAAATCTATATCAATACCTCGAGGGTTTTCAATAGCTTTTACAATTGCATTTTTGGTGATTTCACGGAAGACGATCCTTTTCGTGTTTTCATCCTTTAGCTTTAGCACTTCTTTTAGATGCCAAGAAATTGCCTCTCCCTCACGGTCATCATCACTCGCTAGGTAGACAGTCTCCGCATCCTTCACTAGAGCTTTGAGGTTTTTGATCACATCCTTTTTATCGGCCGTGACCTCGTAAGTAGGACTAAATCTATTTTTAATATCGATCGCCTTATCGCCTTTTGGAAGATCTCGAACGTGACCGTAGCTAGATGCTACCTTATAGTCTTTGCCCAAGTATCCCTCAATGGTTTTGGCTTTGGCAGGTGACTCGACGATAACAAGGTTTTTTGACATATAAAAGCAATTTTTCTGGGTTTTCAAACCCGATAAGAAAAGCTAAAAATAGACGGCATTGTATTCTCGTCCAAATATTTAAAATTGACTAGACCCGATTTGGTGGGATTTTTGATGAAAGTGACAAATACTTTTAAGGGTATAAACCACTTATCATGAAGCAATTGTTTTTACTCAGACACGGAGAAGCAGGTTTTTCTCAAGGTTCAGATTTTCAAAGGCAACTCACCAAAAAAGGGAGAGAAAACCTGATCCGTATGGGGGAATCCTTAGATGAAAAGCTAAAATCTGTGGATTTGATGTATTGTTCCTCGGCAGAACGAACCATGGAAACAGCTAATCTAATAGGCACGCACATTACTATTAAAGAGTCTATTTTCACCCGCGACATCTATCAAGGAGATTTGGGAGTACTGATAGCTTTACTGGAAAAAACTTCAGTTTCAGTTGATACTTGTCTTTTTGTGGGTCACAATCCCACCATTAGTTTACTTCTGGCACATATTTCCGATGAACAATATCTGGGATTGCAACCTGGAATGATGGCTGTAATTGACCTGGAAATATCGGATTGGAAAATGATTGGCTTTGGAACTGGAATCCTAAAAGAAATTATCCAATAAACACACATCACTTTTAGATAATTACCCAACAATTAAAACCACATTTCTAATTTTTATCAAAAAAATCTACCCTAAGATCAAATTACAAACCCTACTTCCATTATATTCGCATAATAATTCACAGATAAACGGATAATATGAATCACCAAAGTAAATATTAGCTATATCTGCATTTGTTACAACTGTATACTACTCTCAAAATCCGGAATCTTACCCCGGTACCTAGCCCAAAATATTCGAGTGAATCCATTGCCATGGAACCAAAATTTGATTTCCAATCAAATGGCTAAATCGTTGAGTACCCTTTTAAAGAATACATACCCAAATTGAGATTACCAGATTAAAATTAAAAAATAGAATGCCCAGCATTACTAGTGTGAATTAGTTTTTGCTTTACTCAAGTAGGCTTCAAAAGATTAGCAGAAAGAAACACCTTCTCTATTCCCCAGTAGCAAACTAAGTTTAAATGCAAAAAGCCCTGAATCCAGAAGATTCAGGGCTTTTTCATACATACTGTTTTATTAGAAATCCGTCGATTTCCCATCCAAATCAAGCTTCTTGATCCATATATTTCTGTAATAAACATCATGCCCTTCAGCTTGCAACTTCAATCCTCCAGGTGTATCCGTAATTCCTTTGCCTCCATCATTGCCTCCATCTAAACCAGAGTTTGGACCTCCCCAAACTTGCTGTATTTCCTTATCCTCATGTATTTTTACACCATTCAGGTAGACAGTTGCTCTAGGCTTCTCTACTAATTTACCATTTTCGAAACGCGCTGCTTTAAACTCAATGTCATATGCATTCCACTTGCCTATGCCATAGTACTCTTCGGAAGTTGGAATATGCTCATTGATCAATGCACCCAACCCATGATCACCGTAGTCTCCATCCAAAATCTGAATCTCGTAGCGATTTTGAAGATAAACACCTGAGTTTCCACCTTCGCTTTTGATGAAAAACTCCACATGTGCACGGAAATCGTTGAATTTATCTTTCGTAACTACATCTGCAGCTCCATAGAGGCCGCCTGCTGATGCCGGGTCATTACTACTGATTGCTTTGCCTCCATCGACAGGATCACTGACTTCAGGCCATTTGATTGGCATTTCAGCCTTAAATCGTGGCCCTTCCCAATAGGTCCAGTTTTTCTCAAGTGATTTTTTTGAACCATCCAAGTATACCTTGGCTCCCTTCTCAGGTTTTGCTCCTACTCCAGTTTGAGCGTGTACAAGTGTTATTGCACAGATCAATGCCACGCTAAGAGATAGTCGCTGGAAAATTTTATTGTTCATAGGTTTATGAGTTTAGGTTATTTTTTCGAAATTAAATATTAGACAACGTCCAATTGTTGAATTTGGTTAATTTTAAACAATTTCAAACTATTAATGCCATGAAATCAAACCTGCCTGATGCAGACACCCCTGGCTAATAGTTGATAGTAGAAATGAGTATTTATAATGTGAGATCCCTCCCAGCAATGGGTTGACCAATGAACAGCAAATTATAAACATATGAAATGGGAAGGAAGAAGACGAAGCTCAAATGTAGAGGATAGACGTGGCCAAAGCAGTGGTGGTTCACGTGGCGGTGGGTTTAGCCCTATGCTCATTGGCCCTCTGATTAAAATTCTATTCTCTAAAACCGGACTAATTATCGTCGGGATTGTTATTGCTATCTCAGTAGTCACTGGCACCAACCCCTTGACATTCTTAGGGAATTTCATGGGTGGTGGTGGACAAGGATTTACCACGGAGAGCAATTACACTCCTACTGCTGAAGAAGATCGTTTAGCTGCTTTTAGTGAAACTATACTAGCTGACACGGAAGACGTTTGGAATAAAATCTTGGATAACTATAGAGAACCCACTTTGGTACTTTTCAGCGGACAGGTATCTTCTGCTTGCGGCATGGCTTCCAGTGCTACAGGTCCTTTCTATTGCCCTGGTGATGAAAAATTATACATAGACCTTAGCTTCTTTAAAGAAATGGAAGTGAAGTTGAAAGCTCCGGGAGATTTTGCCCAAGCTTACGTAATCGCTCATGAAGTAGGTCATCATATCCAGAAAATCTCTGGTATCACTGCGGAAATGGACAAACTTCGAGGTCAAGTGAGTGAAAAAGAATACAATCAGTTTTCTGTGAAACTGGAGCTTCAGGCTGATTTCTTAGCAGGAGTTTGGGCAAATCATAGCCAAAGATCCGTCGGATGGATGGAAAAAGGTGATTTGGATGAAGCTCTCAATGCTGCAAATGCTATCGGAGATGATCGCCTTCAGAAGCAGTCTACAGGACGTGTGATGCCTGATTCCTTCACGCACGGTACTTCAGCTCAGCGTATGAAGTGGTTCAAAAAAGGCTTTGAAACTGGCGACATCAACCAAGGCGATACATTCAATGACCCTAGCTTATAGGAGAAGTCAATTCGTCTCCAATACCAAGATCTGTTCAGGATTGATCTGATGTATATATTGGCGTAAAATATAAAAGGTCTCCGGCACTTGTGTCACTAGCTCAAGTTGAGATGGAATATCTTCGGTAATCTGGTCATTTTCCAAATAGGCAAATCTGCTCAGCATACCCCTTTCAAACATACAGTAAGCAGTTTCATTAGAATTCCGCCCGTCTAACTTGATCAGAATCTCCTTTTGGCTCTCCTTTATTTTGCCCATAAAATCGGTAACTCGGTTATTGTATTCTTGTGGCTTCTCAGTGAAATCACAGCCACCGTTACAGCTCATTTCCTGCTCTGAATCGCAATTCACTTTTCTGAGTCCACATAATTTGGGACATAAACCGTAAGTGCTGATCCCAGTTTTTAGAAAGGCATTAGCCTCATCCATGGAGAAAAAGGATTCGATGGGCTTAAAAAACTTCGTGATTTTAGAAACTTGAAATCTCCCGTAGCCTGAGTTATCCTCATAATGAAACAAGCCAAATAAGCGTTTAGGGAGCTTTGAGGCAGAATTATACTTAGGCCATAATCTCTTGATTTCCAAGGTTTCAAATAGAAGCGCCATTAACTCTGTTCCCGTCAATTCCCATTTCAAATCAAAGACTTCAGTCTTTAGCTTTTGCTTGAGATTAGGAAGTAATTGCCCAGAAAAGTGATTCTTAAATCGCTCTCGGATATTTATCGCTTTGCCTACATAGATCACTTTTCCATGCTCATCAAGCATGTAATAAACGCCACATGCCGTAGGGATTTCCTTGAATTTGGAATGAGGGAAATTCGGAGGAAGAAAAGATTCTCCAGTATTTTTCTTAAGAGATTGATTGATAATCTGATAGTCAGATTTGATCATTCTATCAAACAAAATCGCAGTAGCCTTTGCATCTCCCATTGCTCGGTGCCTGGCTTCGATTTGTATTTTCTGGCTTTCGCAAAGTCTCCCAAGGCTATAAGAAGTCATGCCAGGATATACTTTTCTACTTAGTTTGACAGTGCAGAGTTTGGGAGTTTTGAGCTCCTTCCCCACTTTCAAAAATGCTTCCCGAAGAAAACCGTAATCAAAACTAACGTTGTGCGCTACGAATACTCGATCGTTTAGCAAGTCCCACAACTCTTCGTGTACAGCTGAAAAAGTAGGCTTGTGCCTCACCATAAAGTTATCAATTCCAGTCAATCCAGTGATGTAAGTTGGGATCGCTTGCTCAGGATTAATAAGAGTCTGATACTCTCGGATAATCGATTCCCCGTTGTGAATCAAAACCGCTACTTCTGTTATACCACCATGCTTGGCTGCGCCTCCGGTGGTCTCAATATCTACTATGGCAAATTCCATTGCCTAAAAGTATGAATTAGAATTTTCTCTAGAGAATAGATGTCACAGAATGACGCGGTTTGTATGAATTTTTGATTTTCTATCCCCACTGAGGCAATAGGTACTAATCCAAACAACAGCCAAATCACACACTAGTTGCAATTTTTTACCATTTATCCTATAAATGCAACTTTGTTTCATTTATACTAGTTTATAATTTCTACGCCTTCTATTTTTGTATTGTGAATTTGAAAACAGGAATACTATTAACATTGATTCTACTGCTTGGATTTAATATCCAAGCTCAGGATTGCTCGCTTTCTATCAGGGGAAAAATCATCCATCTAGAAAATAATGAGCCTATTGAGGCAGCATACGTGTGGGTAATTGAAGCTGAAGAAGGAGCTGTGAGTGATCAAAATGGAAATTTCACGATAAAAAATCTCTGCCGCGGAGACTACACCGTCACTATACAATACCTAGGTCATAAAACCATTACGGACACCATAAAGTTAGAATCCACAACTTTTAGCAAAACCTACAGGTTAGAGGAAGAAGCAGTGGGTTTACAAGGCGTGGAAGTACACGGACACCGCGATGCTGTGCAAACTACGACTGCAGTATCAGCCCTTTATGGAGAAAATCTGATGGAATCCCGTGGAGAAAACTTGGGAGAAAGTTTAAAACGAATCTCCGGAGTATCTACTTTTTCTACAGGAAATAGCATCTCAAAACCTGTGATTCACGGTATGCACAGCAATCGGATTATGATCATGAACAATGGCATCCGACTGGAAGGACAACAATGGGGAGCTGAGCATGCGCCGGAAATCGACCCCTTTCTTGCAGATGAAATCACTGTAGTGAAAGGCGCAGAAACAGTACGGTATGGCCCCGAAGCTATGGGTGGAGTGATTTTGGTAAATCCAGCACCCCTTCCTACTAAAAAGATGAGCAAGACAAGTCTTAACCTAATCGGCGCAACAAATGGCCGAATGGGCAATGTCAATTTGGTGCATGTGGGAGGCTCAGACAAAATCAAAGGCTTGGGGTATCGTATCCAAGGCTCCGCCAAAAGATCTGGAAATGTAAAATCTCCTGAGTATTTCCAACAGAACACTGGCTTAAGTGAGCTCAACTTAAGCAGCTCGCTTGGCTATAGCAGTTCCAAACTTGGAGTGGAAGCCTATTACAGTCTTTTCCATACCGAACTTGGAATACTGAATGATTCGCACACTGGAAATCTTTCTGATCTTGAAAATATTATTGAGAATGGACGGCCATTCGCAGATGGAGAGTTTAGTTATGACATCCTCAACCCAAAGCAACGAGTAACCCATCAACTGGCAAAGCTGAAGTCCCACTATCATATTTCTGAAAGCTGGAAATTGAATTTCCAGTACGGTTTTCAGCTCAACCACAGACAGGAATTTGACAAAAGACGTGGAGACTTGAATGACAAAGCGAGCTTAGATCTAGAACTCTATACCAACACAATTGATCTCTACGTAAACCATACCCACAAGAATGAACTGAGTGGAACCTGGGGAGTCAATTTCATCCAACAGGCAAACAGCAATGTTCCGGGTACAGGAGTAACTCCACTGATCCCAAATTATGACATGGTGAATACTGGCTTTTACGCTATGGAGAAGTACTCTAAAGGCCCACTGGAAGTAGAAGCTGGCATAAGGTATGACTTCAGAAATGTCAATACTGCCAGATACATCAATGAAGAGTTGAAAACGGCTGATATTGCTTATCAAAACTTCTCAGCATTTCTGGGTGGACTCTATCACATCAGTCCGGATCTGACGTTCAATTCAAATCTCGGATCCGCTTGGAGACCTCCAAATGTAAACGAGTTATTCAGCGAAGGACTACACCATGGAGCAGCAGCAGTAGAAATTGGAAATCCTGATTTGAAATCAGAGAAGTCACTTAAATGGATCAATGAACTCCAATATGATGGCAAAAGAACACATTTGGAATTCACCGCATACCTGAACCCTATCAGCGATTACATATATCTAAATCCTACTGGAGAAATCTATACGAGCCTTCGGGGTACATTCAACATCTACGAATATTTGCAGGCGAATGCACTATTCTACGGCTTTGACTTTGCTGGCAGCTACGAGTTCACGGATAAAATAAGTGGGTATTTAAAAGGATCTATAGTACAGGCAAAGAACACCGATGTCGATAACTATTTCCCTTTTATCCCTTCCAACAGAATGGATTGGGGCATTTCCTACGACTTTTCCAAAGTCACCGACTCACGTACAAACAAGATAACTATAAGCAATGTATTGGTCGCCAAGCAAAATAGAGAGCCAGATTTTGACATTGCTCCTCCTCCCTCAGCTTATGCACTTTTCAATATTTCTTACAATAAGCAAGTGAACATTGGAGACGATAAATTGAATCTAGGTCTACAGGTGCAAAATCTCCTCAATACTAACTACAAAGATTATATGAATCGCTTCAGATACTTCTCCTACGATATGGGAAGAAATGTACTTATAAAAATCAATTACGAATTCTAACCAACTATTTATGAACACAACCAACAAACTTTACCTCATCGCCCTAGCAGTGGTTTCATTTGCCTTCTCTAGCTGTACCAGCGAAGACCCCGTTTCAGAAAATGACGGAGAATTGATCACTGATGTCACACTGACTTTTCAGGAAATAGATGCAAATGGAAATGCAGTCGGCGCATCTTTTGACTTCACCGCTTCAGATTCCGAAGGAATTGAAATTGGCTCTACTCCAACAGTTGAAACCGTTACGCTGACCAAAGGAAAAAGATATGAAATGTCCATTGACGTATACAATTCAGTAGCTAGCGAAGACATCACAGAGGAAATTAGAGCTGAAGGTGATGAGCACCAATTCTATTTCTTAGGCTCAGCATTCACCAGTTCTCCGTTTCTATCTTACGAATACAATGATGAGGGAGCTGAGATAATCGGCCTAAAAGGAATCGTGACTGTTCAGCAAAGCCCAGGCTTTACTACTGCAGATTTCCAACTATTACTTCGTCACGCTTTGGATAAAAACTATCCTGGTGCAGAAAATCCTAATTTTCAGGATTACGCTAAAGCAGGTGGAGAGACTGATTTAGACATCACTTTCCCAGTTGTAGTACAGTAATATTTTAAGTTTACAAACACAAAAAGCAGCTCTAGAGCTGCTTTTTGTGTTTAGGCATGTTACTCTAAAAATTCGGTGAGCAACTTGTCATGAGTGTAGCGTCAAACTTTAGGTTCTCATTGACATTGGAGCCAATATTACCTGCCACCAAGATCACTTTGTAATCTGGTCCTTCACTAGCTAAATGCACCTTCACGTGTCCATCAAAGGTCTTCATATCTTCAAAACTCAACTTTGTTCCATTCATTAATGAGCCTAGTAGCGTCTTGCTTTGAAGGGTAGCTCCACTCACTGGATTTAGCATAAATGCCATGGGAGCTTCTGGATTAGTATAATCTCCGAAATGCAAATGCGCCGGAAATGTAGTGGCACCAGTACTTTTTGCACCTACCAATTGTAAAATCAATTCTAAATTCCCGTCAGTTAATTCTCTGATAGTAAGTGTGCCAGTATATTCATAATCACTGGCCTTATTCAATTGATATTCCAGCTTCTGTCCTGTGTAAAGCTCAGGATCATTCTCACTACATGCTCCAAAACTCATTAAAATTAGAAGTCCAAAAATTATATTTCGCATAGATCAGTCTTTGGTAGCTCAACGGAAAGAGAAATCATTCTGTTCGATAATCCTAAAATTATCAATTCAATTGGAATACTTCTGCTTTTAAGAATACTGACAGTCTTTTTACTGAATGATTACTATAAAGAATTCTGCCAGTAGCCGAATTATATGAGGTCGGTAGACCAAAATTTCATACCGTTGACTATGGACTGTTGAAAATTAATTTGCTCTCCAGAAGAAAGGAGTAAATAAAATCAATAAAGTATAGAGTTCTAATCTTCCCAGTAGCATGATCACAGAAAGGAAGATTTTAGCAGCAGGCGAGAAAAACGCAAAATTATCCACTGGCCCAACTGATCCTATTCCAGGTCCCACATTCGCTAAACAGGTCGCTACAGCTCCAAATGAAGTAACCAAATCATATCCCATCAGTGAAAGTGCCAAAGAACCTAGGACAAAAGTCAATAGGTAAATCAGCAAGAAATTCATGATGTGTGTGATGATTCTACCTGTAACCCGATCACCATTTATGATCAAAGGAACAATTGCTCTTGGGTGCACCAAGCGCTTGAACTCCAGCCATGAATTCTTGATAAATGTTAGGTGTCTCACGAACTTGATTCCACCCGCAGTAGATCCAGCACAACCACCTATAAAAAGCAACATAAAACAGATAAAGGTCACTCCTTCACTATACTGCGTGTAATCATCCGTCACAAATCCTGTAGTAGTAACAATAGAAACTACCTGAAACAGTGACTTCCTAAATGCCAATTCAGGATCAATACCCGTAGCTGCTATCGGGAAATAAAGAATAACAGCAACTCCAAGTAGAGTTAACCCATATGTTTTAAACTCATCACTCTTCAGTACTCTCTTGAATTTACCAATCAAGCCAAAGTAAATCACCGTGAAGTTGGTACCCGCCAAAAACATAAATAAAATGGCTACATATTGAATGAAAGCCGAATCATAATACGCCATGCTGGCATTCTTGGTGGAGAAACCACCTGTTGCCAATGTTGTCAGCGCATGATTTATTGCATCGAAGAAGTTCATTCCTCCGGCCCAATAAAGCAGCATTGCCAACACGGTAAGGCCTACGTATACATACCACAGTCTCTTAGCTGTTTCTGATATTCTTGGGTGTACCTTATCAGAAGTTGGCCCTGGCGATTCAGCCACAAAGAGCTCAATTCCACCAATTCCCAACAGTGGAAAAATAGCTACAGTCAATACGATTATTCCCAAGCCACCAATCCACTGAGTCATACTTCTCCAAAAAAGCAAGCCCTTAGGCATCGCTTCAATATCAGTTAAAATAGAAGCTCCCGTGGTCGTAAGGCCAGACATGGTTTCGAAAAGCGCATCTTCGAAACTGACAATTTCATGACTCAAAATATAAGGAAGCATCCCAAAACCAGCCATAAAAACCCAGCTCAAGGCTACTATCAGGTAACCTTCTCGTTTTCTGATATTTTGGTCTTGCTTAGAAAAAGAAAAGAAAAGCGTCATTCCGATGATCATGGTGATCACAGCAGAACTCAGTACTGGCCAAGGATCCTCATTGAAATGAAGGGAAAATCCAACTCCAGGAAGCATCAAAAGGGCTATTAGCACCAAGAGTGCGCCCATGATCTTCCCTATTTCTTTGAAATGAATCATGCCTTAATGAAACAATTTTTCAAGTGCATTCTTAGCCTCAGGTAAGGCCAAAACAATTGCCTTATCATTCAAATCAAGCTGAAAATCTCCATCTGGAATAAAAACCTGCTCTCCTCGGATAACTCCCGCTACAATAGCTGAATCCGGAAAATGAAGCTCTCTAAGTGGATTCTTAATCAATCGGTTATTCTTACAAACTGAATACTGGATAAACTCAGCATCCACCCCATAAATACCAGATACGGCTTCTACAGTACCTTTTTTCAGGAATCTAGAAATCTCATTTGCCGCTACCAGCTTTTTATTAATCAGCGAATCCACTCCTATACTATGTGAAATATGAATGTATTCCCGTGTATCAACGTGAGCGATTGTCTTATAAACGCCATGATTTTTGGCGGTCAAACTCGCAATAATATTCGTTTCAGAAGACTCTGTCAAAGCAAGGAATGCATCCATCTGCTCCAAGCCTTCTTCAATTAGAAGCTCTACATTTTTGTAATCACCTTGGATCACAAGAGAGTTCTTAAGGTTTTCTGCAAGCCATTTACAGCGTTCTTTATCTTTATGAACAAGTGTCACACGGAAGTGATCTTCAAGTCTAAGTGCAGTAGTCAGAGCCATATCATCGCCACCGATGATCATCACATTTTTAATCGTGTGCTTCACCTGACCCAGAACTTCCATGATCGTCTGTGTATTTTTCTTGTTGGAGATGAAAAATACATGATCATTATTACGAATAATCGTGCTACCACGAGGTATGATCGTCTTTTGATCTCTTAAGACAGCAATGATCCGTATATCTTCAAAAATCGGATTAGACTTGGTGTCCATGATACGCTGATTGACCAAAGGATTACTTTGATCCAGCGTGATACCTACAATATTCAGTTTCCCTCCTTCAAAGTCAAAAACCTCCGTAAAACTGGAGTTCTCGATCATATTGAAGATATGCTTGCTACAAAGCATAGTCGGTGAAATCAAATTATCAATCCCAAGATTTTGGAAATAGGACATGTTGTCTGGCTCCATATAGGAGTGATTTCTGACTCTTGCCATCACTCGCTTAGCTCCCAATTGCTTAGCCAAAACGGCCGTCACAATATTGGTTTTCTCCGAGGTAGTCACCGCAAGTACCATACTGGCCTTGTTTACATTGGCGCGCTTCAGAACTTCAAACGATGTCGCATCCCCTTGCACTGTCAAAACATCAAGTTTGGAAGAGACATAGTCCAGGACTTCTCTGTCTGTATCGATCAGTGTGATGTCCTTATTATCGTAACTTAATTGCTCAGCGAGGTGGTAACCCATATCCCCAGCGCCTGCAATCACAATATTCATCCCCATAGAGGTAATTCAGGTGATTTTTGAATTGGCAAAAATAAGTGCTTTCTAAATGGTAATCAGTTATTAAGCTATTTCTTTTGTGCCTGACAGGTCAAAGTAACAAAGCTAAAATAGAAAAACTCAATTTTTGAGAGGTTTTTCAAAGTGACTTTCACCACGAAGTGCACACCATTTTTCGCAAATGCGACAGCTCTAATGAGTGCTCAGACACAGGAATAGAACAGTTATCTTTATTCATTTTGATTGAAAAACTGATCTTTCCCGCCTTTTACTTTTCGCTTTCAACTTCTCACTTCTCAGTCTGACATGACTGAAAACTGAAACTGCACCACCCAACTACTCCTGAGAACTGCTCACCGCCACTAGTATTAACCACTTTTCAATTTTCACTTCAGACTTTTCATTTCTCACCGCTTACTCATCAAGCAGCTTGCTACTCTCCGTCTCCGGCAATTCTTGGATATCCTTTAATTTCCTCTGAATCACCCTTGTCCTAGCTCCTACCAGCTTATCCAATTCGGAATTGGCCTCCGTTAGCTTCTTTTGGGTCCTTTCTATCAGTTCCCCAAACTTCCCAAACTCAGTCTTGATTGCTCCCAAAATCTGCCAAACCTCAGAACTTCTCTTTTGGATTGCAAGCGTCCTAAAACCCATCTGAAGACTATTGAGAATTGCAGAGAGAGTCGTTGGCCCTGTGACAAGCACTTTATAATCCTGTTGTATTTGTTGCGTAAGCCCAGGTTCACGGAGAATTTCAGCATAGAGACTTTCTACTGGGAGAAAAAGTATGGCAAAATCCGTAGTGTATGGTGGATGAATATACTTGTTCTGTATATCCTGAGCTGCTTTTTTTACAGCTTTAAATAGCTCATTTCGATTAATTTCTATTTCTGGTTTCGAGGCAATCTCATATGCATCTACTAACCTTAAGTAAGATTCCTGAGGAAATTTAGAATCTATAGGCAGTAAAATCGGCTCCGTTTGCCCTGGCATCTTTACAGCAAACTCCACCCTTTCACGAGTGCCTTTTCCTACAGAAGCGTTAAGCACATATTGATCAGGCGAAAGCAAATTCTCCAAAATCGCCTGCAACTGATATTCTCCCAGTACGCCACGGCTTTTCACGTTTGTCAATACGCGCTTCAGATCTCCTACTCCTGTTGCGAGACTTTGCATTTCGCCCAAGCCCTTCTGCACGGCCTGAAGCTGATTACTAACCATCTCAAATGATTGCCCAAGGCGGGTTTCCAGCGTTTTCTGAAGTTTTTCATCCACTGTCTCACGGATCTTTTCCAATCGCAATTCAGTCGTTTTCATCAGATCCTCTTGGCGGCGATTCAGTTCATTAAACTTCTCTCGTTGAAGCGTGTTGAATTCTTGAACGTTCTGGCGAAAGACTTCCCCAAAGGATTTCAACGCTTCATTTTGATCTTTGGAATTAGCGCGAATGCTATTAAAAACCAACTGAAACTGATTGGTTAGATTCTCGCTCGCCTCTCTCCGTGATTGCGCCAAAGCTATTTCTAGCTCTTTACTCATTCTAGCTAGTTCAGTTTGCAGAAAGGCTTTTTCCTGATCATTATTCTTTCGTAGGAAAAATAAAACCAGAAAAATCACTTGAAGAATAATTACAAGAATTATCAAATACTCAATCGGCATACGTCATCAGTTTGGGTTGTTGAAAGTAGTCGTTTCGTACTTCCACCCCTAAAAATGATAGATATTTCGCGACAGACTCCGTCGGTATTTCTTCCATAGGCACATGGCCTGCATTTTCAAAAACAATCAATTTAGACCCTGGAATGGCTTTTTCTAAGGTATATGCCTGCGTCACAGGAATCCAAGAATCTTCTTCACCCCACATGATCATGGTCGGCATAGTCAAGCGATCAAAGTCAATCCTAGACTCACGCGGAGCAGCCAATCTGTCCAAAGTTGCTTTCCGATTGCCCTTACGGCGCATCAGTTCATAGTAGCGATCAATATCCCGTTCTGTGATTTTACTTGCATCTGAATAAACTTGCTTCATATTCATCGCAAATAGAAAGCGAGGTGTACATTTCAGTAGTAGCTTGGAGAAAATTGGGTTATTAGCCAAACTGAAAACCCAGGCTCCACCGGGTTTAGTATTTCCTTCTACCGTTTGCTTAGGTGCTCCTGCTGCATCGATTAGATTCAGAGAAAGTACTTTGTCTGGTCGAGTAGATGCGACTTGCATAGCTACAGCTCCACCCATAGAGCTTCCTGCCAAATGGAATTTATCCAAGTTCAATTTCTCAGACAACCTCAAAACCAACTGGGAATAATCAGTCAAACTGTACCGCTTCTCATCATCTGGCCCCGTAAGACCATGTCCAGGAAAATCAATCGACACAGTTAGAAAATATGGGCTAAGCTCTTGCTGCCACACATCCCAAGTATGAAGAGATGAAAAGCTTCCATGCAAAAGAAAAATCGGATCACCCTCCCCCATTATCCGCACATGTACATTGATTCCATCAACTTCTATAAAATGTGATTGGGCAGTCCCGTATTTCTCCTCAATTTCATGAGCAGGGATATCACTTCTGAAAATGAGTAGTAGAAAAAATATACAAGCCAGAGCCAAGACGACTAAAACTTTTAAAATTCGTTTGATCCAAAGCATAAAATTCGGCTTTTTTGAGTTTGTGATTAATCTAGCCCGATGGGAAAAAGTACAAAAATCTACCCGTTTCTCTTTCTATGCTACTAAAGAAACATTGTGAGTTTTAAATCATTTTTCAAAAACCTCGGGCCTGGCCCCATTATCGCCGCAGCATTTATTGGCCCGGGAACGGTTACAGTTTGCACGCTTGCTGGGGTGAACTTCGGTTTCTCATTACTATGGGCGCTGGGATTATCTATCATTTCTACCGTTGTTTTGCAGGAAATCTCAGGAAGACTTGGCTTAGTCACAGGTCAGGATTTAAGCCAGTTGATTCGAAATCAAAAAGGGAAACCGTTGTTTAGGTATTTTTCTATGGGATTGGTTTTGATAGCTATTGGTCTCGGAAATGCGGCTTATGAGTCAGGAAATATCTCTGGCACAAATCTGGGGTTACAGGTTTTCTGGGCGGCCCCAATCGTAAACCTTGCTGGATTTGAGGTGCTTACTGGTAATCTAATCCTTGGAGCATTTGCATTTATTTTACTGTGGATCGGTAATTACAAAGCATTGGAGCGTGTGCTAGTAGGTTTGGTGATATTCATGTCCATTGCTTTTACAGCCGCAGCTATACTTACCAAACCAGATTGGTCAGCTGTATTTGCCGGCTTCCTCCCTAGATGGAATGACGACAATCTTCCAACCTTAGTCGCTTTGATCGGAACCACCGTAGTGCCCTACAACCTATTTCTTTATGCCAGTTTGGCTAAAACAAGATGGTCTGGATTTGCAGACATTCCCTGGATGCGAAAAGACATCGCTATTTCAATCATTCTTGGAGGACTGGTTTCGATGGCGATTTTGATGGTAGGGGCTGCTAATTCAAGCAGTGAAATCACCAGCGCTATTGACGTTTCTAAAGGCTTGGAAGGTGTTTTCGGTAGCTTCGCAAAGTACCTGATGGGGTTTGGATTAATGGCTGCCGGGCTTACTTCCAGCATTACCGCGCCACTGGCAGCGGGATTAGTCATCTGCGGGATATTGGGTTGGAGTCAGGAGATCCGTTCTAGCTCTATGCGTGCATCGATGGGAATCATCGTGGGACTAGGTTTAGTTTTCGCTTCTCTAGGAATCAAACCTGTACAATTGATCACCCTGGCTCAATTGGCAAATGGCATTCTTCTTCCACTTATAAGTGGTTGGATTATCTGGATTGCTTCGCAAAAGGAAATCCTAGGAAACTTCCGAAATAAACCAAGACAAACTGTTATCGCTGGGGTAATCTGGCTGGTGACTTTGATCTTGGGATTGAAGAGTATTCTGGCGGTGCTTGGAATATCAATGTAGTGTTCTCTCGGGGCGGCAAGTAATTTTGACCAATAAAAATTTAATCATAAGTCAAACCTTCATCAGACTATTCCAGTATAACTACTATTTACTTACTACATCTTTTTTAAGTGCAAATCCATGAAACGACTACTACTTCCTCTTGTGCTTCTTATTTCTTTTACTTCCTGTTTAGACAAAAATGATCCTAATACTTTTCTAGCGGGTAAATGGAAATTACGCTCAATCGAGAGCGCTTGGACAAGTCATGTATTTGAGGGTTCAGATATGGTATACACTCAAACATATAGGTTCAATTACGATGGCACTTTTATAAAAACTCAAAATTCAGAGGACGGGAATTTTGAAGCAACTGGCACTTATACTACCACTCCGCGACAAGAACTTTCATCTCCAGATGTTCGGTTTTATCTTGACCTAGTATATTCTGATGGAGACCCCATTGCTGGTGACTGCTATGGATTGGACCAGGAACATTTAGTCGTGAAGAATAACAAGCGAATAAGAAATACTTGGGGTGAGTGTGATGGCTCCATTTTAACCTATGAAAAGAAGTAAAGCTCTACCCCTACATTTGATCTCTTTTCATATAAATACAAGTTGATCACCCCTCCTTTTTTTAAATAGTAACTAAGAATAATCCACTTATTGCCAATTCACGTCCTAAAAACCTCCTGTTTTTAGAGAAAATACGACTTTTTATAGGCTAGTGTTATTAATAAAAAAGCTCACTTTTCGACAGAAAATTGTTAATACAACAACTTTTCTCGAAGAGATTTATAAAATCTGCATTTTCTGCACCACTTTATTAAAAGTAAGTTTTTACCTGCTGAATCCTGAAAAATAAAATTTTCTCTCTTATATATGGGTTTGAACAAAATATTTTTTTAAATTATACGAAAGCGCAATTAACCCTTAACCCTAATATTCATGAAAAAGCTATTACTTTTCTTTGTTTGTGGGATGCTTTGGGTAAGTAGTCTCAAGGCTCAACAAACGCAGTACATGGTATTCGAATTTGTCAAGGTTGATAACGATCAACTTTTTGATTATATCGAGTTTAAAGATCAAATGGAAAAAGTATACAGGCAGGCTCTAAACGACCGCCGTATCAAAGGCTGGGATTTCTGGTCACTCCAGTCCGGAGCTGATCATTCAGACTTTCAGTACATCATGGTCACTTATTATGATGACCCAGTGAAGATGATGAATGGATTGGACGAGCAGTCAATGATGGAATACACCAAAATTGCCTACCCACATCTAAACAGCATGCAAGTCAGCAAAATGTTTCAGGAATCTCTAGCTATGCGGGATATGCCTATGAGACTATACATGCGGGAAATCTCAGAAACAAACGACAAGTTCCAGATGAAACCTGGTGTACTAGCTTCTTTTGACCTAATGAAAGCCCGAGAAGGCAATTTCGAAGCTTATGAAGAAGCAGAATCACAGATTTTCAAGCCAATCCATCAGAAATTCGTAGAACAAGGATTAATGGGACACTGGAGTTTGTTAAGGACGGCTCTTCCTCTAGGATCAGAAGCAAAATCCACTCACTTGACCATGAATGTCTATAAAGATTACATGCAGTTTTTCAATGCGCAATCTTATGAAGACATGAATCAAACAGAAGAACAGAGAGTAGCTGTAAATGAAGGTCTAAACTCTAGAGATCAAAAATGGGTTTACCTCGCAACATTAGAAAACGTAGTTCGATAGTCCGGTTGTAACTTACGTAAAGAGGCTTCGAAAGAGGCCTCTTTTTTTGTTTTATAACCACATAGGAGAAAGTTCTCATAGATTAGAAATGTTACCTGATCTTCCTATAAGTCGCTACTACGACTTTTGTGGTAAAGATTTTTTCACCACAAATGGAACAAAGGACATAAAGTTTTTAAAATCTACAGATTACAATGTTTTCTATGTCACTATGCGGTAATAAATGATCAATTCTCAATGGTCAAATTCAATGGTCAAAGAAAAGGATCATAATTTAATCTTCAAACTCAATGGTCAAGGAGATATCCTGAGGTTTAAAGAACCTCCCTCCGATCATACAACCTAAAAAGTATCAGTCCAATCACTGGCCCTATAAATAGCAAAGCTAAAACCTGATCAATATGAATCCATTTCAACAGGAACTGAGCTAGTTGAATACTGCCAATGGATATCGCAAAACCCATTGAATTCACTAAAGTAAGCGCAGTTCCACGGTATTCTGCAGGTACACTTTGGGCGACTAAGGTAGAAAACTGAGGTGAATCAGCTGTCACTAAAATCCCCCATACTAGTAACAAACCTATCCATGCCCAACTTGGTAATCCAGGTGCAAATAATACCAAAACACAGCAAACCCCTGAGCCAATAAGCGCCCACTGAGCTACCTTTTTACTACCAAATCGTTCAGCTATTCCTCCACCTATTGCACAAGAGATCCCTCCTATTGCTATCACGAAAAACGAGAGTAAACTATCCTCAGGCAGGATTACCTCATTTCCATTCAGAAAGATGATTAACATAGGCACGAATGCCCAAAAAGTATACAACTCCCACATATGCCCAAAATAGCCTGAAGCAGCACTTTTCAGCGCTTTTATCTTCGAGAGCTTAGGTAATAAACTTAGGTCAAATTTTGAATTGACCTTGTGAAAAGGGCCATCTGGAACAAAGAAACCAACGATCACCCCTCCTAGCAAGACTAAGCCCGAGGTAAACCAAAGCACTATTTTCCATGAGAAATTTAAATCTAAGCCTTTTAAAAGATGAGGAAATGCAGTGCCCAAAACCAATGCGCCTACCAAGAAACCTAGCGCAGCACCTAACCCTTTTTGATAATAATCAGCCGCGATTTTCATTCCTACAGGATAAATACCAGCTAGGAAAAAACCAACCATAAATCTACAGACAAGCACAGAAGTAAAGTGCAATGGTAGTATGATAATCAGCAGATTAAAGCAAGCCGCAAAAACAGAACTGAAAAAGAATACATCACTTGGAGAAAAGCGATCTGGCACCGAAAAAAAAGCAAAAACCAGAGTACCGAGTATAAAACCAAATTGGACTACCGATGTAATGCTTGCCAAAATCCCCGGTAATTCAAGTAATTGGCTGATTTCGGGAGCTACAGCATTACCTGCAAACCACAGCGAAGTGCCTAAAAATTGAGCAATTACGATCAAAATCAAGGCACTTCGAGATGTTATTTGAGATTTCAAGCTCCTAGAATTCCTCTAATAGTTTGCACTTCTTCAGCACTGAAAACAGAATTCCTCACTGCAGCTACGTTATCATCCAATTGCTCTGGTTTGGAAACTCCAACCAATACAGAAGTGATTCGCTGGTCTTTCAGCAACCAAGCAATTGCCATTTGTGCCAGTGTTTGCCCTCTTCCTATTGCAATATCATTAAGCTTCGAGATCATATTGATTTTTTCGTCAGAGATCTGCTCTGCTTTCAGGTATCTACCATCCTTGGCAGCGCGAGAATCTGCTGGAATTCCTTTCAGGTATTTATCTGTAAGTAGTCCTTGCTCCAGCGGAGAAAAAGCAATGCTTCCTACGCCTTTTTCTCCCAACACGTCCATAAGTCCATTTTCAACCCAACGGTCGATCATGGAGTATCTCGGCTGGTGGATTAAGAGTGGTGTACCCAAACGCTCCAGAATCGCATAAGCTTTCGCAGTATCTTCAGCAGAGTACTGAGAAATCCCCACATATAATGCCTTGCCTTGTCTCACTAGTAGATCAAGTGCTCCCATCGTCTCCTCTAGTGGAGTATCTGGATCTGGTCTATGATGATAGAAAATATCCACGTAGTCCAGCCCCATTCTTTTCAAGCTTTGGTCACAACTTGCTACCAAATACTTTTTGGAACCGTAGTTCCCATAAGGACCAGGCCACATATCCCAGCCAGCTTTAGAGGAAATAATTAACTCATCTCGCAAAGTAGAGAAGTCCTTTTTCAGCATTCTACCGAAATTTTCTTCAGCAGAACCAAATGGAGGCCCATAATTATTTGCCAAATCAAAATGACAAATACCAAGGTCAAAAGCTCTACGAAGAATAGAACGTCCTAGTGTGAAGTCTGCGTTATGACCGAAATTATGCCATAAACCAAGGCTAATTTCTGGTAACATCAAGCCGCTATTTCCGCATCGGCGGTACTTCATTTGATGGTAGCGATCAGCTGCAGGCTGATAAGGTAAAAGTGGTGAATGATCGTTAATGTCCATTAATTATAGGTTTGAGTTATTGTTTAACCGAACCAAATTAGAGCGATTAAAACTGAAATCAAACCTAATCCCATAAGAAGTAACCAACTTTTCCATATGTAACTGATCCAATGATTATACTTGATCCCGGCGGCAGCAAGCACCGCCATCATCCCTCCATTTGTAGGCGTCATGAGATCCATTAAACCACAGGCATACTGATACGTCAGCACAGCTATTTGTCTAGAGATGCCCAATAAGTCCATCAATGGCACAGCAAGCGGGGTAGTTAATACAGCTTGACCTGAAGTACTCGGTACGGGAATGTGAATAATTGCTTGACTTAGGTACAAACCTACAGCAGCCAACTGTATAGGCATACGCTCAAGGGGCTCAAACATCGCCTGAATCATCGGATCAACACTAGCTGTATTCTGCAAAATCAAATAAACACTCCTTGCTAATCCCACTATTACTCCGGCAAATATCATTTCGCTAAAGCCGGCTGTATATACTCTAGCTGTGCCATTGAGCCCTAATTTGCCTATCAATCCACAGCTAAACCCAACGACAAAAAATAACGCACTCATTTGATTATAGTCCCAATCTCTATAGATAATTCCCCAGGCCATTACAGCTACCCCACTGAATGTCAAAAATAAGATCACTGCATGCTGAAGTGATATTTTCACTGCTTTCAATTCATAAACTTCAGAAACGGCAGTTTTCATTTTCCCATACTTAATATGATAACTACACCAAATAAAGATAGCCATAGCTAGGAAGACTAATCGATACGCTAATCCTTCTGCGAAATCAAGTTCAGCGATGTTCTGTGAAAGCAAAGAGCCAAAGGGATTGAATGGCGAAAAACTTGCTCCTACAAGGGCCGAACCTAAGGCTAATGCGATAATAGACCGAATATCGTAATTGATTTTCTTCGCCAAAATCACCAACACTGGTGCCATGGCAATAATCTCCTCCTGCATCGCAATCGTACTGCCGCAAAAAGCAAAGACAATTCCTATGATATAAAGAAGCAAGTACTGTCTACTTCGAAACCGATAAATAAGAGCTTCAATACCAACTTGAAGTGCACCAGTTTTTTCCACTACGTAGAATGCTCCTCCTATTAGCAAAATCAACACAACAATATCAGCCCCTAGAATAAACCCTTCTGGTATAGATAGGGCTATCTCATATAAGCTTGCATTGTGATCTTCTACTGTATGAAAACTTCCCGAAACAATTATCTCTCTCCCAGTCTCAAGATCCAATACTCTATCATAACTACCAGATTGAATAAAATAGCTAGACAAGCCTGCCAGTAAAACAAAACCTACTAGGATAATGATTGGGTGCGGGAAAGATAGTTTCATACTAACATCACTATTTATGGATTGATATAGGATATAATTTGCCTAGCAATTTCAATTCTAAAATCCTCCTTGTCTCTGGAATTCGAAAACAGAAAAATACCAGTTTCGGCTTCTTTGGAATAAAACAAGAGGCTAGAATATCCTGCCTGTCCGCCATAGTGTCCGAGCCATTCTCTGCCTTCAATTTGAGTCTTCTGAAAACCTAACGGAACCTTACTCTCATCAATAGTGAGCCAGTCCAATGGTCTTCGGAAAGCTCCACTTTGTCCCCGCAGCAAATGAGTAATAGCTATGCTCATATCTTTTGTGGTGGTAATCAGACCAGAGGAAGGAGAAGGAAGTATTGGGAAGTTGATCCTTTTAGGCTCAATCCTTTTCCATATAAATGTCTTCTGATACCCTGTGATTCCATTATCCTCTAGAGGCCAAGCTGTAACAAAGTCAGAATCTGACATTCCAGATGAAGCCAGCACACCATTTTGGATTAGTGAATGAAAATCACGGTCTTCATATTGACTGAGCAAAAATCCAAGTAAGTCGTAATTTGAATCCGCATAGTTATAACCGACAGAATCTGTATGATAGGTGGATGAGTTCTGCAAAAACTCTGCACCCCAATCCTGCAATACTTGAGATTTTGAGGTCGAAAAAATCATTTCAGAAAAATTCTTATCGCGAACACCTGACTCGTGAGTCAAAAGATCTTGAAATCGGAGTTTGGAAAGAGATGATGATTTGAATTTTCCTTTCAATTCTAAAGAAGACACTGGATCATCGGGAGAAATCCCATTGTCACTTAATGTATTCGCCAGTGCCAAAGCAGTGAACAATTTGGAAACTGAGGCAACCACAATTGCACTTTCTACCATCAAAGAATCCTTGGTTGCTAGATTTTTATACCCAAAAGCATTCAAATAGATGACTTCGTCATTCTTCACTACAGCCACGGATATACCAGGCAATAGGTATGTTGACATGGCTTGATACAAAATAGAATCAATGCCTATGGATTCGGATGTCACTTCAGAAATAGGAATATTTCGGACTTTAGGATAGCTATGCCACCATTCCCATGCAATAAATAGAGCGATCCAGAAAACCAAAACAGCCGATAAGATCTTGATTTTCTTGTTCATTGAGGAAACTACTTTGGGCCAGGTGATACTAGCCATTTATTGAAAATTCCATGAGCATAAGATTTTCTTATCCTGAAAGATTGGAATACACCACTTAAAACTCTTCTTCTACATGTGCGAGAAATCGCAATCAAGATTCTCCCGATCCCAGTTACCCAACTGTGCAGCAGCGTCGTAGGTACTTTGCAAAAACTCTAGAAGCATCTCATTAGGAGCGGAGGATTTTCTCACATCATCGTAATTCAGCATAAACTCGCCCAAGTCTTTACTCCAATAGGCCTGCTCAGGTGAAACTTTAGCATGCTGAAAATCAGGATAATTCGGATAGCAATACGCGTAGAAAATAGGAGTTTTGAAAGCTTCACTCCCCGGCCAAAAACCAACACTAAACACTTCATGGGAATAGGCTTCTTGCATTACTGCTAGTGGGATATTTGGAACCTGACCAGAAAACTCAGGAGCTTTACTGCCAGAAAATCGCGTGTATGCCAAATCAAAAGAACCCCAAAAGAAGTGTATAGGGCTATTTTTACCTGTAAATTTTGTCCTGAATACGCCAAATACATTCTGAATATGAACTAGCGTTTTCCAGAGATTTTGAGCTGCGTTAGCTTGGTAAATTAGCCGTTTCTTATTCTTTGAAAATGGAATAGGATCTGGGATTTCATTTGGAATGGAATGAATTTTCACATCAATTCCCAAAAACCTCAGCTTTTCCATTAATTGCTCATAGAAGCTAGCAACCGTCTGCCCTCCCAACTCAAAACGGTCCTGTGTACCGTTGCTGGTTTTTATTCTTAACTCGTGATGAATGAAGTCAAATTTGATATCAAAAACTCCATTTTCATAAGGGATAAGACCTGTTGTCAACCCCTGTGAATCGACATAGAGTGACACATGCCAAGAATGGTTTTGCCAAGGCGATTTTTTGAGCCGCACCTTGCCCACGATCTGTGTCCAATGATGTAGCAGATAAATGGTGTCTTTACTATCTTCAAATTGAAGTATTGGCCAAGAATTCTTTTTAGGTGCCATAAATAAAAGTTTATCTCTCAATTTATAGGTTTTCCGTGCTGAACAAAAATTAAATCTCAGTCTTTAGCATTTTTTCAAGAGTCTTTATGCCAGAAGTAGCATTTTCCGAGATATAAAAAACCTTTTTACCTAAACCAACCGCAGGATTGACTGGATCAATCAAAAAAATTCTGCTGCTAGTAGGAACGTAATTCACTAAACCTGCCGCTGGATAAACTTGCAACGAAGTCCCTATCACTACCAAAATGTCTGCCGTAGCGACAATTCCTATGGCTACATCCATCATGGGAACTTGCTCACCAAACCAGACAATATGAGGGCGCAACTGACTGCCTTTCTCACATGTATCACCTTCTTTGATTTCCCAATGGTCCAGCTCATAAACCAAATTCGGATCCACTGAACTTTGAGCCTTTTTCAATTCTCCATGAAGATGAATTACGGTGGAAGAACCAGCTCTCTCATGTAGATCATCGACATTTTGAGTGATGATGGAAATTTTATAATCCTTTTCCATTTCAGCTAATATCAAATGGGCCTGATTTGGCTCGCATTCGAGTAATTGCTTTCTGCGTTGATTATAGAAATTCTGTACGAGTTCTTGATTTCTTTGCCAACCTTCGGGCGAAGCCACTTCCATCACTTCATGACATTCCCAAAGTCCACCCGAATCTCTAAAAGTTTTGATTCCACTCTCTGCAGAAATACCCGCACCGCTAAGAATTACCAAGTGTTTCTTACTGCTCATGGGTTATTGGGATTTTGGATCTTGTAAATTTCGAATGAACACTAGTTAATCTACCTAATTCCCCGGAGATTAACGCTGAAAAGGATCGCTGATAATCGCAGATTATTCCATAGCGATCAAAGTAAATTCACCGAGTCAATTGCGCAAATCTGTGTCATTTATCCGCGAAGCTCTGCGGGAAATCTAATCAATCTTAAATAAACCTGCACTTGAGGTATTTGATCTTTTCCCCCTTATCAGAAAACATCTTTTCATAGCGAGTTTGTATCCCAAAGTGATCATCCTTCCATTCAGATTGATAGAAATCATGAGTAAATCCGATCACTTCTATATCTACCCTGCTTTGAAAAAGCTCTAGAGAATAATTAAATAAGTCAGTATTATCGGTTTTGAAGTGTAAAAAGCCATCATTCTTTAGCATGGGCTTATACATTTCCAAAAAGCGAGGTGAAGTCAATCTACGTTTCTCATCTCCATCCCGAGGAAATGGATCTGGAAATGTGATCCAAAGTTCAGAAATCTCATCTGAAGCAAAATATTTCTCTAGAAGCTCAATTTGAGTTCTAAGAAAAGCAACATTGTGAATTCCTTCAGCGGTGGCAGTAGAACTACCTTTCCATATTCTGCTGCCTTTGATATCAACTCCAATAAAGTTCTGATGAGGGAAATTACGAGCCAATCCCACAGTGAATTCTCCTCTACCACAGGCTAATTCTACGACGATTGGATTAGGATTTTGGAACTGTACTTCATTCCAGTTTCCTTTGATCGTTTCAAAAAGTGGCTTACCAGCCTGGATTACATTTGGATTCTCGTCGTTCTCTTGGAAGCGAACCAGTTTTTTTCTACTCATCTAAAGCTCTTCGATTTCTGCAACCACAAAAGTACTCCCTCCCACAAAAATCAAGTCATCTTCCGCTGCATTTTTTCTAGCAAATGCTAAAGCTTCATTAATATCAGGAATAATCTCACCTTTCAATCCCACAGAAACAGCCTTTTCTGCTAATTGATCAGCTGGCAAAGCTCTAGGAAGTTTGGCTTCGCAAAAGACATAGTTGGCTGATTTTGGTAGCAAAGAAAGAACTTTAGAGATATCCTTATCCTGAACCATCCCCAACACAAGCCAAAGTGTCGCATAAGAGTAGGTCTCCAATTGGGCTAGGATCTCCCGAAAACCAGCTTCATTATGCCCTGTATCACAAATCACCGTTGGATTAGATGACAGCGTCTGCCACCTACCTTTCAGGCCAGTTAACTCCGTGACATTTTTCAACCCTTCCAAAACTGCTTCATTTGGCAAATCCCATCCCAAATCCCTCATCTGAGCTACTGATTCTAGAATGCCTGGAAGATTGTATTTCTGATAGTTTCCATTTAGCCCGAAAATCAGATCAATCGTTTCCTCTCCCTGTGCGGTGGTCTGTGTCTTCACAGACCACTTTGACTCTTCACTAATGACAACTTTATATTTGGTTTTGCCTTCCTCTTCAGCGACTTTATAAGCTATCCAGTCTTCATCGGCAAAAGTGACTGGAGCGTTCATATCAGCAGCTTTATTCATGAAGACATCTTTTGTTTCCTCATGAGTCTCGCTAATCACCACAGGCACATTTTTCTTAATAATTCCAGCTTTTTCTCCTGCAATCAATGGAAGGGTATCTCCAAGAAATTGCACATGATCAAAACCTATATTCGTGATCAAAGAAAGCTCAGGCGTGATAATATTCGTGCTATCGAAATTCCCACCCATACCGACTTCTATGATAGCGATATCCACTTCCTCCTGCACAAAGTACCAGAAAGCCATCCCCACAGTCATTTCGAAAAAGCTAGGCTTCAATTCATCCAGAAAGCCTTGGTTTTCTTCCACAAACTTTACGACTAGCTCAGGACTAATTTCCTGGCCGTTTATTCTTATTCTTTCGGTGAAAGATTTGAGATGTGGTGAGGTATAAAGTCCAGTTTTGTAACCTGCACTTTGAAAAATAGCAGCTAAACTATGAGAAGAACTTCCCTTTCCATTGGTGCCTGCTACGTGAATAGATTTGAATTTTAATTCTGGATTCCCGAGATGATCACAAAGCAAAATAGTACTTCTAAGATCCTTCCTGAAAGCTGAAGCTCCCACTCGCTGGAACATGGGAAGGGAGTTAAACAAATAATCCAGCGTCTCCTGGTAATTCATTGCTTAATCTACCTTAATGACAAACGTGATTTTACCTGAAGAAAACTCAGCAGCTGCGCCACCCTGTTTTTTAAAAGATATCTGATTTACTACCTGACGGTAATAAGCCAACACATCATTTGACACATTATATTCCAACGGAACTGCCTGCACTACTCTTCCCAAATCGTCAATGGTGATTTTAAAAACTATTCTACCGTTGCGAGTAGATACTCTATCATTGATATTTGGACGCTGCGCAAAATCCCATCCAGCAAGGTCTAGACTATATCCGTCACCTGAATTAGCCCCTTTTCCAGAACCTACTCCCATGATAGCTCTGCCGTCAACTGTTCCTTTTGGGTCACCTTCATCGCCTTTCTCGTTGGAAGTTCCTTGAGCTCCGCCAGATGCAGGCTTAGTTCCAGTACCTGAAGTACCACCAGCTCCGAATATCGCTCTTTGATCAATTTTCGGCTTTTCAGGTGCTTTTTGCACTGTCTCTTTCTCCTCAGCTTTTGCTGGGGTTTCCACAGGTTTAGCAGCCTCCTTCTTTACTGGTTCTGGTTTGATGGTTTGTTCCGTGGCTTTCTCCTCACCTCTTATTGGAGATGGTTTTGTGGTCACCGCTTTATTAACCGATGGCTTTGGCTGAGCTTTAGGTTTGGCTGTTTCTGTCTTAGGACTAGGCGCCGGAGTGGCTGGTTTTGTCACTGCTTCAGCTATTTCTCCCGGAGCAGCAGCTTCTACTACTGGTGTTGGGGTTTCTGAAGGAGCATTTGGACTATTTCGTTCGCCAGAGCCTGTTGGAGTAAAACCAAGATTAAGCTCTAGACCGAATGTAGGTAATGGTGGAACAGGCTGCTTCCAAACCACAATAAAATAGAGCGCAATCAAAAGCAACACGTTGAAGATAATTGTGATTACCCACGATTTTTTCTTGCTTTCGTTCTCTATTTTTTCTGCGTTCCAGTATTCCATTGCCTATTAGAATGGTTTTGTTGCGATTGAAACATTTGCTTCCAATCCTGCTGCAATTCCTCCGATCTCCACTAAGTACTCCACTGGAACATCTTTGTCTATGTGCAACACGACTTGACCTTTCTTATCCTTTAGTAAAGAAGTCAATTCTCCCTTGATTTGTTCCCTTGGGACAATTTTGTCATTGACAGAATACTTAAGATCCTTAGTGATCGTAACGCTAACTTCCTGCATAATGATATCCGAAGTTTCGCTGGAAGGTAAGTTCACAGGCAAACCTGAAGGAGTGATGAAGGAAGAAGTAAGCATAAAGAAGATCAACAACAGAAATATAATATCTGTCATCGATGACATACTAAATGCTGGATCTACTTTATTTTTAGCCTGAAGTCCCATGGTATTAGTCTTGAAGCAAATCAATAAATTCTATCGAAGAATATTCCATGTTATGAACAAGCTTCGACACTTTTGATACTAGATAGTTATAACCCAAGTAAGCAATAATACCTACTACCAAACCTGCGGCAGTGGTGATCATCGCTTCATAGATGCCTTCAGATAGAAGCTTTGGTGAAACCATCCCTTCCTCTTGTGCTATCGCAATAAATGCTTGAATCATACCGGCAACCGTTCCCAAGAAACCAATCATAGGCGCGGCACCAGACACCGTTGCCAGGAGATTCAAGTTTTTCTCCAACTTGTAAATCTCTATTTTACCAACGTTCTCGATAGCTACTTCAATATTCTTCAAAGGCGAACCAATACGCTCAATTCCTTTAGCAATCATGTTTGCAACCGGTGTATGTTCTCCAGCGCAAAGGATTTTAGCTTTTTCTGTCTGACCACTCTGCACCAATACTTTCACCTGATCCATGAGATGCGAGGAAGTTTTGGAAGCTTTATTGAGTGTGATCAATCTTTCTACAAAGATGAAAATTGCCAGAATGAACAGTAAGTAAAGCGGAACCATCATGTATCCGCCTTTGATTAAAAGATCAAGAAGGCCTATGTTATCTTTGGTGGCACCCATCGCCAGGCTATCTGCTGCAGAAAATGTGTCTGTAGAGAGCGTTTGAAGTAAAATCATATTAATATTTCAAAATCCATAAATCTTCCTTGTACTGGTCTTTGATTCGAGCTAGCTCTTCATTGATGGCTGTCCAGCCTCTCGAAGTCCCTATTGCCAAACGATAGTTTGTGACGTCTTCGTATGGTGTAATCAGGTAAATCGTCTCTGCTCTATTCTTATATTGCTCTGCTTCCTCCAAAGCCATAGCTTCATTAGGAAGGCTTCCCACTATAATAAAGAATTGAGGTCGATCAGCTTTTTCTGTAACGCGAACCAAAGTTCCAGACACCCTAGACGCAATAGTTGTACCAGTTTGAGCTGATTCAGCGACAGGTGTAACAGAACTTATAGAATCTGAAATATTATCTTGATTGTCAATTACTTGTGTTTCTTCACTTAGGGTGGAATTGACCGCTACTTCATCATTTTCCTTAGCGGCTACACCTTCTATAGACTCAGAAATAACCGCACTAGAATCTTGAGAGGTAACTACAGACTTATTCATTTGCCAAATTATCACTATGACTACAGCCAAAGCCAAGATTGCAGCAATCCAAACCCAAGAATTGCTGGATTTTTTTTCCTCAATTTTATATTCAGATCTGGAAACTTTCTCACTCTCCACCAGTGAAGGTTTAATAGCTTGAATAGTCTTCTTTTTGACTTCTGCCACATCTATTGGGGCAATTTTCTCCTCCTCTTTCTTAGGGATTTCGGCCTGAGCCAAAGGAACAACTTCTACATATGGAAGACCATAGTCCTTAGAATCAGTCCAATGCTTATTATCTGTGGTTTTACCAGTCATTGCTTTCGGGGAATGTTACGAAACTAAATGAATTGAGTCTAAACCCCAACCCAAAGCATCAAACTATCTTAGAATTTAAAGGATGCTCCTCCTATAAACTGAATACCTCTTACTGGATAATTCAACCAACGCATGTTTTTACCATTCAGGATATTATTGCCTTCGGCAAAAATTGAAATTCGATTGGTGATCCCATAATCAGCTTTCAGTTGTAGATCTGCTATAGTTTTCAAGTTGACTACATCATACGGCCCGCTGTATCCTACAACATCGCTCAAATCACGTCCACGAGCTTTTATACCGCCCATCAAATTCAAATTTGCTTGTACAATCAATCGTTCAAGAGGCGTCACCTGATTATTTATTCTCAATTCCCAAACAGGTTTATTCCAAGCTTCAGCCTGTGTACTTAGATCATATTGGTACAGATCCAACCTACTGTTAAGCGAGTACATGTCTGAGAACTTGTACCCCAACTCAGCATTGATATTGTAAACCGTGGTTTTGTCGTCATATACCAAACTAAATCTCGCCGAATCAGTAGTCACCAAATTACTGGTGTAATTATTCACAAAGAAGTGAAGCTGATTGTAACGGCTCACATTGGCAGCGGCACGATAGCTGAAAGCTCCCTGAAACTGACCTACTATCCCAGCCTCAAATTTGTAATTCTGAACTGTATTAAGCAATTGCTCACTTGGTCCCAAATATGGATTTTCATTTACAAAGCTGTAATAAGTGTTTCGCTTCACATCGCCTGAGAACTCCGCGAAAAAGCCAAACTCTTCAGCAAACTGATAATTGGCTTTTAGAACAGGAAATACATGAAAATCACTTGCTTTATTTTCCAAAGAATCATTTTCAGAAACTAGATTGACTCCCGCCGTGAAATTAAACGCTTCATACTTGTAAGAAATAGTAGGACGTATAGCAAAATAAGTTCGCTTCAATGAATAGTTTAGATCCTCAGGATTAGTACTGAAATAGGAAAACCCAACTTTACCAGCCCAATCATCTGTTGGTCTGAATGTCCCGCTTGCCTCAACTCCAATCTGATTTTCTTTGACTAGGTAGCTATCAGTGAAATTTCTAAAACTCAACTGACCTTCATAAGAAAAAGGACCAACTTTCTCAAGCTCTCTTATCCCGGCTTTCACCTCAACAGCTTGAAGAACATTACTATCGAACCCTTTAAAGGCTCCATTGTCATCAAGTGTATATCTAGGATCTAAACCATAAAACTGGTAACTGTCCTGATTCCAACTAATGCCACCAAAGACCTCAAATAGATCTGTAAAGTAACTTCCGTCAAAACCTAAATTCGTGTGAGATTCCTTGGATTCTTCAGCTAACACTGGGCCTTTTCCAAAACTCTGATGATTCAACTGCAATGAATAATTGAAATCAGCAATGTCTATCCCCATGTATCTGGCCTCCAAAAGTGGAGATGCAAAATTGCCATAGCCTGCGCGTACATATCCTGGAAATAACTCCATTCGCTCTGGCGTATAAACCTTCTGAGAAGGCTCAGCTTTCAAATCCAATGGTTTCAAATTTAATGGATAGCTGGTCACTAAATATCTGTATTCATTCATTCCTGTTGGCTTAGGTAGCACAGGCAGTTTCTCGTACATTCTTGGTTGTACTGGCACCGTGAGCACACGGTCTTTTCGGATTACAAATTCCTGATCCGTGACAGCTCCCCTCTGTTGGGTTTGTGCCATGACCAAACCAGATGTCAAACCGATAATTCCTGTAAAAAGGATAGTTGTCGCTAACTTTTTCATGGTTTACTTAAGGGTTTGAAGTTTTGATTGAGCCATTTGTTTGATTTCTGCATTGGTAGAATTTTCTACGATAGATTCCAAGGTCGCCTTCGCCTGGAATTCCTCCCCACTTTTCACATAGTTATCTGCCAAAAGCAAGAAGATCCTCCCATACCAATAATCGTAATTAACGAATGGTCCCGACTGATCAAATATCAATTCGCTGGATTGTGTGATTTCACCCTTTTCTTGGGCACCTAATGCCAATAAATAAAGCCCTTCAGCTCCCTGCTCAGTTTTATAATCAGCTACTAGAGCTGTTAAAGTCAATTCCGACTGAGGTTTTTGGTTTAGTTCCTTTTGCGATTTTGCTTTGATAAGCAAGGCTTTTGGAGATGATTCAGGAATAACTCCATCAAGCGTAGCTAAACGCTCAGCTTGTGTGATCGCCTGCTGATATTTCCTTGTTTGAAAATTCGCAATCATCAAGCCTTGAACAGCCTCAGCTTCCTCAGGTTTGCTACGTGCATTTTGTACAGAAGTCTCTAGGTATGGTATTGCTTGGGCAAAATTGCCTCTTTCCAATTCTATCACACCTATCTTCTGCATAGCACGAAGGCGCTGCGGAGAAGCTGGCTCTCTTTCTAATGTTTTGAATTGCGCTAGTGCTTTTTCAGTATCACCAACCTGCATGTAGCTATCTCCTAAGAAATAAAGTGCGTCTGCACGCTGAGCTGATTGCGGATAGTTTTTCAGGTAATTCTCGAATCCTCGTATAGCTTGAGAATAGTTCTTATCGAAAAATGTTCCTTTGGCAGCTTCAAATTCCAAAGATTGAACGCTTCCGTTACTTGGGTTAGCACCTTTATACTTGGTCAAGTAATCAGAAAACTCACCAGATCTTCCTTGAAGAGCGACTGTTTCCTGAAGACCTTTTAGTGCAGTTTCAGCATTTTCAGCATTAGGGTGATTATTTAAAATCGTGCTGTAATCCTTAATAGTCTGATCGTAATTCTGAAGTGAGAAATTTGCCACAGCTCTACCTTCCAATGCATAAGGAACGAAAGGGCTATTTGGCTTGGTTCTGAGCAAATCCGAGAACGAAACAGAAGCAGCCTGGTAGCTGGTTTCTTCCATATATATCTGTCCTCTCTGATACAGTGCATCTTCTAAATACAAGCTATTCGGATAGCGAGAAATCAACACATCCAATTGACCTAGCGCTTGCTGATTGCTAGATTGGAAGTTTTGCACCACTGCCAATCTGTAGTAAGCATAATCAACTCCTGAATTACCCTCATTGATAGCTCGTTGGAAAGTAGAAGCAGCTTCGCCAAATCTCTTTTGAACATAATAGCAATCGCCTAATCTCAAAAGCGCATCGTCGTATTGCTGCTTGTTGGCAATGATCTGTCTATTCTCTGTGAACTTCCTGAACTGCTCTTCAGCTTTTGGGTATTGCTGGGAATTGAAGTAAGCGTAACCTAATCCATAATGGGTTTTGGAGACGGTGCCATTTGTTCCTGATGGACGCTGGCTAATTACTGATTCATAGGATTTGATCGCCTGCGGCAAATTATCAGCTGCTGAATTGATTTCCCCTTTCCAGAAATAAGAATCTAATACCATGCTTTTATCAACAGGGTATTTTAGTGATTTATCTAAATAGGCTAAGGCAGGATTCCATTTCTGATCACGGTAATAAACCATGGCCTGATAGAAAGCCACCTTTTGGTAAGCTTCCTGAATTCTTGGCGACTTATTCGCAATTTTATCCATCTGATCGATGGCACGTAAGTAATCGTTGGTATTTACAAGTGCCTCAGAAAGCAAATTCTCAGCTTCTGCTCTGTATTTACCTGAAGGATAAGATTCCACATATTCGTCTAAAGCAGTGATGGCAGCCTGGAAACTCCCCTTCTGTAGGTTTACTTTAGCATAATTAAATATGGATTCTTCTTTAATGGCAGGATTGAAATCTGATTTTGCTGCTGACTGGAAGCTCGTAGAAGCAAACTGATAATTCTCAAGTTTCAGATACGACTGAGCTAGATAATAACTGGAAGCTTGTCCAATTTCATCAGATGAAGATGCGGACACCTTCAAATAATCCGTAGCACGTTGGTAGTTTTTGATTTCAAATTGAGAAATACCCGCTTTGTAAACTTCCTCTCTTCCCAATTCACCTTTACGGGAATTGATATAAGCATCGTAGTTTTCGGCAGCTTTCGGAAAGTTCTTTTTGGCATAATAAGCTTCCGCCAAATACAAATAAATCACTTCCCTTTTCTCAAGGTTTTGACCATTTGTCAATTTTGGCTCAGCAAAACTGATCAATTGATCATAACTACCTTGCTTATAATAAAGGGCTGCCAATAGATAAGGAACCTTATTGGCATAGTAAGCAGATTGGGAAGCAGTCTGAAGATCAGAAATGGCTTTTGCAGTATTCCCATTATCCATAGCGATAAAACCACTGTAATAATAGGAATCAAAGCTCGCCTGCTGGTTTAGCACTTTTCCTGCATCAAAATAAGGAGCAGCTTGTCCATACTGATTAAGCTGAAAATGAGAATAACCCTGTTTAAAAAGCACTTCAGCACGGTTCTCCAAAGTCAGTTTTTCGGTATTCACCAACTTATAGCTGTCGATCGCCTCTGGGAAATTCCTTTTAAAGAAAAAGTGATCTCCTAGATACAAGCCCGCAGTGGTTACCGAAGGATCATTTCCATGATCATAAATATAGCTTTTCATCAAACCAGCTCCGTCTGGGCTTTCTACCTGTAGGGCTGCCATGGCTCGATTTAGTTCAGCATTTTTTGCTTGACCAGAGTTTACAGGCCTTGCTAAAAGCCTGGTGTTATCATAGATACTTGCTGAAAAAAGCTGCTTCTCAAAAAGCTCCAGATTATGATCTAACTTCTGTTGTGGACTGGTCTGGTAGAGGCTAGACTGGGAGTACGCCTCCAAACTAAGTCCAAGGCTCGCCAGGAGCACAAGGTGATATTTCATATGTTATTAATTTCTATTTAAAGGCCATATGCCCGCCCGGCTGACTACCGTCGGACAGGGAATCTCGCATAAGTGATAATTTCACCCGAGAAGCTTGCTGCCATGCTCGATTTCATGCGTTTATATTTTGATATTTAGCAGCCGCATGGAATCTCTCATGTATTGCAATTGTCCAACTGTTTGGAACTTGCAATCATGCTCAATTTCATAGTGTGGCTTAGGTAATCAATGCAAAATCTTGTAAACAAGCTCGCGGAGGTTTTCGGCTTCGCTCATACTTCCGGAATCAACTCCTTTGAAACGAAGATCAGCCTCTTTGATGTATGCGAACACATCAATTACCTTGCCCAAATTGTAGTTTCGGGACGCTACCATATATTCTTTGACTACAAATGGAGGCAACCCTAAAAGACTGGCTAGCTGCTGCTCATTTGCTCCTGTTTTCTTCGCCTGGTGAATCAAAGCGATTCTAGTGAAATAGTTAAACATCAGTGAAAACATAGGGATCACCGGATTCGCCTTTGGATTCTGGATGAAATAATGAATGATCTTATTTGCTTTGATCACATCCTTAAATCCTATTGCTTTTAAAAACTCAAAGTTATTGTAGTCCTTGTTGATTCCGATGTACTTGGAAATGTGCTCATTAGTGATTTTCGTAGGCTCCCGAAAATTGATCAGCATCTTCCCTATTTCATTGGAAAGTACTTCCAAGTTATTACCGATAGAATCCGCCAAAAGTAATGCTGCACGCGTATCTATGGAGTGCTCAGTTTCCTTAATAAACCCTTCTATCCAGTCCGTCAGCTTGTAATCCTTGACTTTGTCCGAGCGAACATAGACAGTTTTCTTATCCAGTTCTTTGTAAAGCGCAGATCTACCATCCAGCTTTTTATACTTATGAGCAAAAACTAAAATCGTACTTGGAAGAGGGTTTTGTACATAGCTCACCAGCAATTTCTGAGAATCTTCTTTTGTTAGATCAGACAAACTCTGGGCTTCCTTTACGATCACTACTTGGCGATCTGACATCATCGGGAATTTCCTCGCGTTATTGAGGATCATACCGACATTGGAGTCTTTTCCATAAAGCACCACTTGGTTAAATCCACGTTCATGCTCTGCAATCGCATTCTTCTCAATGAAGTCTGTGATCTGATCAATAAAGAAAGGTTCCTCCCCATCCAAAAAGTAAATTGGAGCGAACTTTTTCGCTTTCAGATCCTTAAGTACAGCTTGTGGTTGTTGGGGCATAAATTTGGAATAATCTCAAGCCTTAAAGATAACAGGCCTATCCATTTGCCTGCAAAAACAGAGGAAAGATTCTTTGGTAAACTATTCAAGAGTTAACTTTGTCTTTGTGTAGCGGGAGTTGCAAAGTGAAAAGTTTGAGGTAAAAGTAATGAGCCTCAGAAAATATTTATAAAATTGAAGCAACACGAATTTCGACATCTCGCCCATCGGCAGGTGAGCACTCAGTCTGACAGACTTAAAACAATTGATATTAAAAAAGAGTAATAAAATAAAATATTGCGGCCTCTACGTAATCTCCGCGAACTCTGCGGTTAAAAAAGAAACATTATGAGCTTCGAAAAAGGAATTGAATTATATAAGTCAGGGAAATTTGAGGAGGCTTTGGCCATTTTTGATGGATTGGTAAAAGCTAACCCGGATCAGCCACAGCTTCATCTTAGTCGTGGTAGAATACTTTCCCGACTAGGAAGAACTGAAGAGGCATTGGTAGAATTTGACCTGATCACTTCACTTGAACCATACAATACAGATTTCATCTCTGACCGAGCGGTGGTTTTACATTTGCTTAAAAGAAATGAGGAAGCACTTACCGAGCTGGATAGAGCAGCCAATCTCGACCCAAAAAACCCCTATCGCTACAGCAGTCGTGCTTATTTCAAAGATAGAATCGGTGATTTGGAAGGCGCGATTGCAGACTATGAAACAGCTATAGAACTCGATCCAGAGGATGCCGTCTCGCATAATAATAAGGGAATGGTAGAGGAGAAGTTGGGCTATCAGCAAAGATCAAAGAAGAGCTTTGAAAAAGCAGACGACCTGATCGGCTACAAACCAAAAAAAACAGCAACACCAAGTCCAAAGGCAGCTGAAGAAAACTCAAGCTTCCCTGAGATAAATCCAAAAGCTAAAGCAAAGCCTGTAATCCGTTCTCAAAAGAAAGAAATGAGCTTTGGCCATTTTATGAATACACTTGGAGCTGTTTTCACGGATGCTAAAGCAAGAAAGGAATTTGGGGATTATTTGAAGAGCGTGTTTGGTAGCAAAAAGAATGAATAGAGGGATTTGGTTTTTTCTAAAACAACCATGCTTATCTTAAATCAGGCAGTGCCCTCAGTGCCTTTCTTTGTGACCAAAAAACTTAAGAAGATTTAATCACCCAAAGCGGTTTATTAATGAAATAGGCCATTTTTTTTGATAAACTCTTCGAGAAAATCTGATCAAAAAACGACTTCTTTTCACTAAGCGTCACTAAGATATCGCCCTTGGCGGTTTGGAGGTAATTTTCCAATCCCAAGGCCACGTCATCGCGGAAAGATTTCAAGACAAAATTCACTTTATCATACTTAATAAAGGGCTCTATTTCCGCTACCATAGTCATGTGCAGAGATTTATCAAGGGCTTTGTGAGTAGTGCTCACATGCACCAAATCAATCTCAGAATCGAAAAACTTAGCTACTTCCACGATTTTTTGAATGGCTATTTTATCCTCTTCTAAGTAATCACTTGCATACACAAGCTTGCGTGGAGCTTTGAAATAAACCTTTCTAGGTACTACTAGAATATCACGATCAGACTGCTCCACAATCCTACTTGCACGAGAGCCTATAATATTTTCTCTAAAATCATTGACACCTTCAGTCCCAACAACAATTAAACCTGCATTTATTTCAGTTGCATACTCAAGAGTTTCTTTAACTATACTACCTTCTTTTACTACAGAAATGCAGCTTTTCAATCCATTCTTTAAGCTTTCCTTTAGTACAGCTTCTTGTAGGTTTTGAAGTTTTTCAAGCACAAAATCCATTTGATGTTTACCTAATTCGTCATTAGGTGACAATTTCTCATAATCCTCCCGGTTCAGCACATGAAACAATATCAAATCTGCTTTATACTTTTCACCCAACCTAGTCGCATACTCAATGGCATTCAGCGAGCATTCAGAAAAATCTGTAGGACATAATATTTTAAAAGTTTGCTCCATAGCTTATTAGTAACCTCTAGTTCGATTAACGACATTAACCAGTTCTCTACTTTCCCTGATTCGCTTAATATTCTCTATTACTTGTGGCGCTGCTGCTTGCGGATTCGTCACACTTGCTATATGTGGAGTCATTGCTATTTTCCAATTCTCCCAAAAAGGATGATCTTTTGGCAAAGGTTCCTCTCTATATACATCAAGCATGGCACCCGATAGATGCCCGTCATCCAAAGCTTTGATCAAATCATCCTCTACCAAATGCTTGCCACGAGCTACATTGATGAGATACGTATTGGGACTACATTTTTCAAACAGCTGGGTGTTCAAAATGTTTTCAGTATCGGGAGTAAGTGGAAGTAAACAAACCAACACATTCACTTCCTTTAAAAACTCATCTAATTTGTCTTTAGTATAATACGGGTATTCAAAATCAGTTTTTTCTGAAAAGCCAAAGCCAACCACTGGGAACCCCATAGAGTGGAGTTTGTCCATCACATCCTTCCCTAGAGCCCCCACTCCCATTACTCCTACAGCCACATCCAATTCTGGGCAACTCATATCCCAGACTTTTTTCGTCTGATTCATTTGGTAGCGAGCGGTCTGCCTATGATAATTCAGCACTGCCATCACCACATAATTAGTCATTGAAAAAGTAAGCTTTTCATCTACTATCCTTACTATGGGAATTGATGAAGGAATTGATTTATCTCTCAAAATATGGTCAACACCAGCCCCCATTGAGCTAATCAGTTTTAGATTTGGGAAATCAGAAAGAATTCCTTCTGGGTGTTGCCAAAGGAAGACATACTCCACTTTTTCTGGCTGGGTAATTTCTGGGTATACCTCAAGATCCAAATCAGGTGCAAGGGCTTTAAATTCTTTGATCCAAACATCCGGGTTCTTACCGGGACTAATAATTGCTAAACTCATATTGTTCTATACGGAGGATATAAATTGAGGATGAAAAACATCGGAAAACCTTCTCGATAACGCAAAAAAATGAGTTCTCCACTTTAAATTATTGCTTTAAAAAACATCAAATTGCAGAGCTTTTCAGAACATCCTATCAAATTTTACGCTTAAGTAACTTTAAACCAAATTATAACTTCCATTCCAATGAAACAAAAAATAGCATTCACTTTAGCATTTATGCTGTGTAGCCTTTTTTCTTTTGCTCAGCAGATTCAAATGCCCCAAGCTTCTCCTTCGGCTAAAATTGCTCAGAAAGTAGGTTTGACAGATGTGACTGTAGACTATAGTAGACCAAGTACAAAAGATCGAAAGATTTTTGGAGAGCTGGTTCCCTACGGTCAGGTTTGGAGAACGGGTGCCAACGGGGCTACAGTTCTTTCTTTTTCAACGGACGTGCTAATTGACGGAAAGAAAATTCCTGCAGGTCAATATGCGCTTTATTCTGTTCCAGGTAAATCAGAATGGACAATGATACTTTCCAAAAATATCAAACTTTGGGGAGCTATTGGATATGACCAAAATGACGATGTAATACGATTCAAAGCAGCGCCAGTTAAGCTTAAAAAGAAGAATGAAACCTTCGAAATCAGTTTTGCTAACATGACAGACACTGGTTCAGACCTTTCTTTGAAATGGGAGAACACTAGAGTTGATTTTAGAATTGAGACCGAAGTAGACCCACTTGTGATGGCTCAGATCAAAGAATTCGTAATAGACGGCGACAGTGCTGATCCAAGCTTATTGTATTCTGCGGCAAGCTACTATTACACTAACAGCAAGGACATGAATCAAGCATATAACTGGATAAATGAATCTGTGGAAAATGACCCAAAATACTGGACTATGCATCTAAAAGCTAAGATTGAAGCGGCTTTGGGCAAAAAAACGAACGCCGTAGAAACTGCCGCAGAAGCAATTGACTTGGCTGAAGAAGCCGGCAATAAGGATTATGTAGGATTAAATGAAAGACTCATCAAATCTCTGAAATAAATAAAGGGACACAGGTCCTGACACCTCTAGCTACCCCATAGCTTTAAAGCTAAATACAACAAAACAAAGTCGCCCAGCACGGGCGACTTTGTTTGTTTAATTTGTATTCCAAAAGTATTCAGTAGTAATCCCTGTTTGGAGATACTAATAAAGTGTCAAACCAAATATTTTTTGCTAAAACGTCTCATTATTTAAGGAATATTCTAAATATTTTCGAAGACGATTTGGTTATTAAAAAAGTTAATCTTACTTTTGTGCCGTCAATAAGACATAGAACAATTTTTCGTGCCGTGAATTCCTTACTGTCGCTTGTCGGGATATTTATTAGGACCGAATGGCAGGGAAATTAAGGAAACATCATGGATCAAACACTCAAGTTCTCAGACTTGGGAATTTCTTCAGAAATTCTTAAGTCAGTGGAAGAGATGGGCTATACCCAACCTTCCCCAATTCAAACACAATCAATTCCTTTTATCCTTCAGGGTAGAGATGTCATCGGACAAGCTCAAACAGGAACAGGTAAAACAGCAGCTTTTGCTATCCCAATCATTGATTTGGTTGATGCTGATATCAACAAGCCTCAAGCAATCATTCTTTGCCCTACTCGTGAACTTGCTGTTCAGGTAGAAGGCGAAATCCAAAAACTTGCTAAATATCACAGAGCAATTAACTCTGTAGCTATATATGGTGGTGAGTCTATCGATCGTCAGATCAGAGTTCTTCGTAAAGGCGTACAAATCGTAGTAGGTACTCCAGGTCGTGTACAAGATCATATCAACCGTGGCACCTTGAAGCTAGATTCTGTTGGCATCCTAGTTTTGGATGAAGCAGATGAGATGCTAGACATGGGCTTTAGAGATGATATCGAAGCGATTCTTCAGGAAATGCCAGAAGAAAGACAAACAGTATTCTTCTCAGCTACTATGGCCAAGCCAATCATGGACTTGACTAGAAAGTATCAGACTAATCCTGAGATTGTCAAAATCGACAGAAAGGAACTTACTGTTTCTAACATCGAGCAAACATTCTACGAAGTGAAGTCTCAATTGAAATTAGAATTGATGGCTCGCTTGATGAACGTACACAACATTACACTAAGTGTGGTATTCTGCAACACGAAGAGAATGGTAGATGAAGTAACTGAAGGACTAGTAGCTAGAGGTATAGCTGCAGATGCTCTTCATGGTGACTTGTCTCAAGCTCAGCGTGATAAAGTAATGGGCAAATTCCGTAAAGGACATTGCAAAGTACTAGTAGCTACTGACGTAGCAGCAAGAGGAATTGACGTAGATAATGTAGAGGCTGTATTCAATTATGACCTTCCATTAGACGAAGAATATTACGTACACAGAATCGGTCGTACAGGCCGTGCAGGTAAAAGCGGAAAAGCAATCAACTTCGTAACAGGTAGAAGAGATAGCTTCAAGATGAGAGATTTGGAAAGATATACCAAAGCTACTATCACAAAGATGTCCCCTCCTTCTGCTGCTGAATTGATCGAATTGAAGAAAGCTAAATTCGTAAAAGACGTAACAGAGCAAGTAGAGAAAGAAGAAGACAATCAAATCTTCGAAGCAACTATCGGTCAGATGCTTGCTGAAGGTCTTACTCTTGATCAAGTTGCAGTTGGTTTGATCAAAATTGTAATGGGTTCTTCAGTTAAAGAAATGGCTGATCAGAACTTCAGCATCGATGCTTCCGGCGGAGACAGAAGAAGAGAAGGTGGACGCGATGGCGGACGTGACGGAGGAAGAGATCGTGGCAGAGGTGATCGTGGAGATCGTTTCGGTGGTCGCAATGAAAGAGGTGGAGATAGAGAAAGAGGCGGAGACAGAGAAAGAGGTGGTGAGCGCAGAAGAGAATTCGGCAACCGTGAAGGTGGCTCTAGAGATGGAGGCAACAGACCTGAGCGTGTGCGTGAAGCTAACATGACTCGTCTATTCTTGAATCTTGGTAAAAGAGATAGAATCCGTCCAAATGATATCGTAGGTGCAATCGCAGGCGAAACTGGTGTACCAGGACGTAGCATTGGAGGCATCGATATTTATGACAACTTCTCTTTCGTTGATGTTCCTACTAAAGATGCTGATCAAGTGATCAACGGAATGAAGAACAACACCATCAAAGGCAAGAGCGTTAGCATGGAAGTTTCTAAAGGATAATAAGGTTATAAGGTTTATATTGTTTAAAGCACATTTCCTCGGGAAATGTGCTTTTTTTGTGTCTTAGAAAATCTGCCTATGCAACTCTTTTTTCAAGAAAATATCACCCCTCCTCTAATTAGCCTTGAGCCAGATGAGTCCAAGCATCTCTGCAGAGTGCTTCGCAAAAAACAAGGCGATCAGGTACATGTTACTAATGGAGAAGGTACGCTTTTCGAATGCGTGATCTTGGAGGCGAATCCAAAAAAAACAAGCCTGAAAGTAATTCATACAAAAGAAGTAGAAGAGGATGATTTCCATATTCATCTAGCCATAGCTCCTACCAAAAGTCCTGACCGGATGGAATGGATGGTGGAAAAGATTACTGAGATTGGATTTCATGAACTCACACTGTTGGAAACCATGAATTCTGAAAGGAGCTATCTCAAAACTGACCGCTTGGAGAAAAAGATTATTTCAGCCTGTAAGCAAAGTTTAAAGTATAGAATACCTACGCTTCATGCTATTTCAAAGCTGGATGAAATTCTAGAGAATGATAAATTTGAAGATTATCAGAAATTCATCGCTTATGTAGATGAAAACCATGATCATCATTTATTTGATCGTGCAGAAGTAGGTGGAAATTATCTCATTCTAGTTGGTCCAGAGGGTGATTTTGATCCAATTGAAATCCAGAAAGCATTCGATGCAGGCTTCAAACCTGTGTCACTTGGTAAAGCTAGACTGCGAACAGAAACAGCTGGATTAGCAGTAGTTCAAATGCTACAAACACTAAATCGTTAAAATATTCGTTTTTTTCTTCAGTAGTTAAAGTACTTGTTGAAGAAATCGAGACAGCCATTCAGCCCTTCTTGAGGCAGAGTAATTACTCAAGAGTAACATACTAGAATGTTTATAATTCATGCGAGATTCCATGTGCCAAATAAAAATCAAATCATAAACACATGAAACTATTGCATTTTCATTAATTTAGACTCAAAGACCATTTTTACCGTGCCGTACAAAGAGCGAGAAATAGAAAAAAAATATCATTCCATTGGAGAAGTAGCACTGATGTTTAAAGTAGCCCCTTCGTTGATTCGATACTGGGAAGGCGAGTTTGATATCATACGCCCGAAGAAAGATCGTAAAGGCAATCGTCGCTACACCAAGATAGATATTCAGAAGATCAAATACATCTATCACCTAGTGAAGGAAAAAGGATATACCCTTCAAGGTGCTCAAGAAGTGATCAAAGCTGGAAAAGAACAAGGATTTGATAAAGTACAGGCGGTACAAAAGCTTCAAGAAATCAAGGACTTTTTAATTAATATCCGGGACGAATTCAATGCTAAATCAGGCTCATGAAGATTTACGATATTTTCTAGCATTATCACTAGCTCCTAAAATAGGGCCTGGAGTATTTAAAGCTATTATTGCCTACTCTGGCTCAGCAACCCATTTTTTCAAACTCCCAAAAGGAAAAGTTGCTAAGACGCCGAAAGTTGGTGAGAAGCTTTTAGCACTTCGAAATCAAGAAAACGAACTGCTTCGCAAAGCAGATGAGCTAATCAACGACTGTGAGAAAAAGCACTTCAGTATCCTCACCCCCCTTCATCCTGATTTTCCTCAGCGTTTCAAAATGCAGGAAGATAGTCCTGTGGTAATTTTTGCTCAGGGCATTACCAACTTAAATTTTGATCGCACCGTAGGAATAGTAGGAACTCGAAGCGCCACGACTTATGGTAAATCCGCTACTCGAAAGATCATTGAAGATCTGGCTATTTATCAACCCGCAATTATTTCTGGTTTGGCCTACGGAATAGATATAGAAGCGCATAGAACAGCGCTAGCGATTGGCTTACCCACTATCGCAGTACTCGGATCTCCTATCGGCCGTATATACCCTGCAGTTCATAAGAAAACAGCTGAGGCAATCATGGAAACCGGTGCTGTGATCAGCGAGTACTCCTCTGGTAGTACAATGGTTCCAGGCAATTTCCCAGCAAGAAACCGTATAATAGCAAGCCTTTCTGATGCACTGATAGTAGTAGAGGCAGCTGAGAAAGGAGGCGCGTTAATCACTGCAGAGATCGCCTACAGCTATGATAAAGATGTTTTTGCCGTACCAGGCAACTTACAATCCCAGTACAGCGAGGGCTGCAATTTGCTTATCAAGAAAATGAAAGCCAACATCTATACTGGCCCCAGTGACGTAGCTGAAGCATTATTGTGGAGCAAACCCGGCGAAGTCAAAATCCAAAAAGCCCAGCTTGATCTTTCAAATCGAGACGAGGAAGAACAGATTATTTTGAAACTTTTGCAGGAAAAAGGCGAAATGGAAATTGATACCTTGAGCCTAACCTCAGAAATACCTCTAGGCTTACTTTCTTCTAAATTACTATCCTTAGAATTTGAAGGAATTGTAAAGTCCTTACCCGGGAAAAAATATAGATTGCTGATATAGCTTGTTAAGCTGAATTAAGGATTAAACACAAACCCAGCTAGTTTCATCGCCTCATCAAATTCTGGTTTGTTAAGCTTAAGATCAAATCCATTTTCCTCTAAAGTCGCTATCATCACTTCAGTGGCCATATTACCTACCAACTCGTCATCAGCCATTGGGCATCCTCCAAATCCTTTTAGCGCTCCATCGAAACGTCTACAACCTGCTTTAGCACCTGCTCTTACTTTTGCGCCAATATCCTCGGTCCTACTATGGAGATGTGCACCAAATTCTATATGCGGAAAAGCGGAAATCTGCAAGCTTAACAAACTTGTAATTAGCGGTGCATCTGCGACACCAATCGTATCAGATAAGGAAATTATTTTAATGCCCAACTGATCCAACTTCTCCACAAAACCTGCTACCAATTCAGGAGAATATGGATCTCCATAAGGGTTCCCAAAGCCCATACTTAAATAGGTGACCAGGGTTTTTCCTTTGACTTCACATAGATTTTGAATTTCCTCAACCGTATTCAATGCCTGCTTGATACTCGCATTCGTATTACGTTTTTGGAAAGTTTCCGACACGGAAAGAGGAAATCCTAAGTAATCAATCTCCGGAAAATCCATAGCATCTTCTGCCCCGCGAACATTAGCTACAATAGCCAATAATTTACTCTTAGCATTATGCAAATCCAGCAAGCTCAACACTTCTGCTGTATCTCGCATCTGTGGGATAGCCTTTGGGCTTACAAAGCTCCCAAAATCAATGGTATCAAAACCGACTTCCAATAATTGATTGATATAAGCAGCCTTAATCGCTGTATCAATGAATTCCGGAATTCCCTGCATCGCATCGCGCGGACACTCTATCAATTTTATCATGATCCAAGTTACCAAAGATCATTTACTCCCAAACAATATTTTGCACGAAGTATGACTCTTACTGATAATCAACTTCCTAACTAAGCTAAAAAAAATGGCTTTTAGTCTCTACCAAAATGTACTTATCATGGAAAAATTGGGTAATAATAATCTTAAACTGGGGAAAATCTATGACACTCACATTTCAATCACTCCAAACAAAATAGGCGTTTACAGCCAATAAAAGCACTTTTTATACCTTAGCACTTCCGCAACGAAGGATTGGAAACACTATTGCAACGGTATGGATAGATTCAACCATCAAAACCTTTAAATTTTACAACCAAACCAATCTTGAAAATGAAAACTAAAGCAATTTTAACTATCGGAGCAGCAGTAGTAGCCTTGTATTCTTGTGATACGAAAAATTACACCGAAGCAGATCGAGTTCAGGTCACTAAGAACTTAGAAAGTTATGTAGACAGTGTAGAAAATGCTGTCAAAATGGTACCTGTTCATAACTGGTCTGTGATCGACGAAAGATATGACAGCCTAGATTCAAGAGCCGAGAAAGTTTACAAGGACTTGGATATTGAGGATGACAATCTGGACATGATCGAAGAACGCTACGAAGTAGCTATAAAAAATGGTAAAGCAGAAGCTGAAAACTTCGAAAGAACTGCCGATATGCACATGAAAAATGTGGAAACTTGGTGGGACAAAACTTCAGCTGAAATAGAAAAGGGCGCTAAAAATACAGCTGATGATATCGAAGATGCCACTCAGGAAAGTATGGATTGGCTAGAGAAAAACTTTGATAAACTAGACGACAATTCTAAAAAGAAATATGAAGATATCACCTTGAAACTTCGTAAAGATTAAGAAATAATCTAACTGAAAAAAGCCTTCTGAATTAAATTCAGAAGGCTTTTTTATGTCTAAAATCACGAAATCTAGAATATTTCTTTAGCTATTTTATAAGTCGTATCGGCTTTACTCATGGTGTAGAAATGTAGGGAAGGCACATTCTGTTTCACCAATTCCTTACACTGCTGAATAGACCATTCTATCCCCACCTCTTTCACTTCTGCATTTGTCTTACACTTATACAATTCATCCATCAAAGGATCAGGTAAGTCCAAAAAGAAAGTTCTTGGCAGCATGGTAATCTGTCCTAGGGTAGTAATTGGTTTGATTCCAGGTATGATCGGAACAGAAATACCTGCCGCACGAACCTGATCCACAAACTCAAAGTATTTCTGATTGTCAAAAAACATCTGAGTGACGATGTACTCAGCTCCTTTTTCAACTTTTTCTTTCAGGTATTTCAAATCGAATTTCAGAGAAGGTGCCTCGAAGTGCTTCTCAGGATAACCCGCCACTCCCACACAAAAATCTGTCTGAAATCCTATCTCCGTTTCCTCATGAAGATATCTCCCTTCATTCATTCTCAAAATCTGCTCGACCAATTCACTGGCATAACCATGACCCTCTGCCTCAGCGATAAACTTACCTTCACTCTTAGGTGCATCACCGCGAAGTGCCAATACATTTTCTACCCCGATGAAGTTTAGATCGATCAGAGCATTCTCTGTCTCTTCTCTGGTAAATCCTCCACATAGCAAGTGCGGAACAGCATCTATGTGAAAACGATTCATAATCGCCGCACAGATTCCTACCGTGCCAGGGCGCTTTTTTGTACTGATTTTCTCCAGTAATCCGTTGGGATGCTTCTTATATATATACTCTTCTCTGTGATAAGTAACGTCTACAAAAGGAGGTTTAAAGTCCATCAAAGGAGAAATCCCTTCAAGCAATTCTTTCAAACTTTGGCCTTTCAGCGGAGGAAGTATTTCGAAGGAAAACAGCGTTTCTTTAGCGCTCCCTAAGTGTTCTGTTATTTTCATAAGGTAGGTTCTGCAAGGGTTAAATTAGGTTGATAAGCTAGATTTGGAGATAATAATCGCTCTGCATCTTTAAGCGAAATTCCTTTACGCTCAGCATAGCTGGCTACTTGATCCTCTCCTATTTTTCCAAGACCAAAATATTTACTTTCAGGGTTTCCAAAGAAATAACCGGACACCGAAGAAGTTGGATACATCGCATAGCTTGATGTCAACTCTATCCCTATCTCATTTTCCATATCCAGAAGCTGTGAAATAGTAATTTTCTCTGAGTGTTCGGGACAGGCAGGATAACCCGGTGCAGGTCTGATACCAGGATATTCTTCTCGAATCAAAGAGTCATTTTCAAGATTTTCATCCTGAGAATACCCCCAATAGTCTTTTCTCACTTGTTCGTGAATGTATTCAGCTGCAGCCTCAGCAAGCCTATCTGCAATAGATTTGAACATGATATCATTGTAATCATCTCCATCCTTTTGAAACTCAGCAAGCTTGGTTTCCATACCAATACCCGAAGTCACCGCGAAGCAACCTAAGTAATCGGTCTGCGATGGATGTAGATAGTCAGCTAAAGAACGGTTAGGTACACCTTTACCTTTTTTACCCTGCTGACGCAAAAAGTGAAAAGAAGCGGTCTGCTTACCTTCCAAATCAAATACAGCTGCGTCATCATCCGAGCGTTGAACTGGGTATAGTCCGAAAACAGCATTTGCGGAAAGCCACTTTTCAGCAATCGCCTTATCAAGCATTTCATTCGCTTCATCGTAGACCTTCTTTGCCTCCAATCCCACTACAGGATCTGCGAAAATCTTTGGAAATTTCCCACTTAGCATCCAAGTACTGAAGAAAGGAGTCCAATCAATGTACTTTCGTACTACATTCAAATCCAGATCCTTAAGTACTGTCCTGCCAAGTTTTTTAGGAACTACAGGCACATAAGAGTCCCAGTCCATCTCCACTGGATTGGCTTTGGCTTGCTCATAAGTCACCAATTGCTTGAGTGATTGCTTTGCCTCGTGCTCTATGCGAAGCTGCTTGTAAATTTCTTTGTATTTCAGTCTATAGGCTTCTTTCGTTTCTTCAGAAATAGCCTCTCCAGCGATGGGTACAGACTTACTCGCATCCATCACATGGATTACTGTACCACTGTAAACGGGATCTATTTTAACAGCAGTATGAATTCTAGAGGTGGTAGCACCTCCGATGAGTAAAGGAATCTTAATTCCCTGACGCTCCATTTCTGAAGCTACGTTCACCATTTCATCCAAAGAAGGCGTAATCAAACCACTCAGTCCGATAATATCCACCTTATTCTTTACTGCTTCATCTATAATCTTCTGAGCATCCACCATCACACCCAAATCGATGATTTGATAGCTATTACAGGCCAAAACCACACCCACGATATTCTTACCTATATCATGCACGTCGCCTTTCACAGTTGCCAAAAGAATTTTTTTCAAGGTAGACACTTCTCCTTCTTCTGGAAGTGGCATAAATGGCTCTAGATAGGCCACTGCCTTTTTCATCACACGGGCAGATTTCACCACTTGCGGAAGGAACATTTTTCCTTCACCGAAAAGATCACCAACTACATTCATTCCATCCATCAAGGGACCTTCGATCACCTTCAGCGGATTCTTTAATTCTATCCTTGCCTCCTCTGTATCTTCTACAATAAAATCCAAAATCCCCTTCACCAGTGCATGCTCCATTCGCTTGGACACAGGATCAGAACGCCAAGCTTCATTGACAACTTCCTTCTTATCTGCCGACTTTACTGTCTCAGCAAAGTCAAGCATACGCTCAGTTGCATCTTCTCTACGATCAAAAAGCACATCTTCCACTCTCTCCAACAAATCCTTAGGAATATCATCATAGATCTCCAACATGCTAGGATTTACTATCCCCATGTCCATCCCGCTTTTGATCGCGTGGTATAAGAAAGCCGCATGCATTGCTTCTCTTACCGGATTATTTCCTCGGAAAGAAAAACTCACATTACTCACTCCTCCACTGACTTTGGCGCCAGGAAGGTTTGCTTTGATCCACTTAGTAGCTCCAAAAAAGTCCAGCGCATTCTTTTTATGCTCGTCCATTCCCGTTGCTACAGGGAAAATATTAGGGTCAAAAATGATGTCCTGAGGATTAAATCTCACTTGATCCACTAGGACTCTATAACTTCTCTCGCAGATTTCGATTCGTCTTTCGTAGGTATCGGCCTGTCCATCCTCATCAAAAGCCATCACTACTACTGCAGCCCCGAACTTCTTCACAGTCTTGGCTTGCTGTATAAATTCTTCCTCGCCGTTTTTCAGAGAAATAGAATTGACAATCCCTTTTCCCTGCACACACTTCAATCCCGCTACGATGATCTTCCACTTGGAACTATCGATCATAATCGGAATTCTAGAAATTTCTGGTTCCGAAGCAATCAGATTGAGGAATTTAACCATGGCGAATTCCCCATCAAGCATTCCTTCATCCATACAGACATCGAGCACCTGAGCTCCCCCACGCACCTGATCCAAGGCTACTTCTAGCGCTTCATCATAGTTTCCATTCAGTATCAAACGGGCAAATTTCTTCGAACCAGTAATATTGGTTCGCTCACCTATATTGACAAAGTTGATTTCTGGAGTAAAAACCAGAGGCTCTAAGCCTGATAGTTTCATGTAATTAGTTCTTGCCATCTTCTCAGTCCAACGTTTCTTCTAATTCTTCTTCTTGTAATTTTCTAGGCTGAAAATTAGCAGCCATATGTGCCAGAGCTGAAATATGCTCAGGCGTAGTTCCACAGCATCCTCCCAGAATATTCAGCATTCCTTCTTTCAAAAAGTCTCTTACCTGATCAGCCATCTCATTGGCTCCCTGATCGTATTGCCCAAATTCATTTGGCAACCCTGCATTAGGATAAGCACTCACGTAGAACGGAGCCTTTTGCGCCAACACTTTCAAGTAAGGTCTCAATTCCTTGGCTCCCAGAGCACAATTCAATCCAACTGAAAGCAGAGGAACATGAGATATTGAGATCAAAAATGCTTCGGTAGTCTGTCCAGATAGTGTGCGTCCTGAAGCATCCGTGATAGTACCTGAAATCATTATAGGTATACCTCCCTCTTTTGGATCAAGTGGAATGCCTCTCTCCTCGAATACTTCCTGAATCGCATACAAAGCCGCCTTTGCATTAAGGGTATCAAAAATTGTTTCTACCAAAATGATATCTGCCCCTCCATCCAACAACCCACGTACTTGCTCAGAATAGGCTTCAGCAAGCTGATCAAAAGTAACTGCACGATAGCCTGGATCATTCACATCTGGTGAAAGAGAAGCCGTTCTATTCGTAGGACCAATAGCTCCAGCCACAAAGCGCGGCTTATCAGGGTTCTTCGCTGTAAACTCATCAGCTACCTCTCTTGCAAGCTTTGCTGATTCTACATTAATGGAATATGCCAAATGAGAGAGCTCATAATCTGCTTGAGCTATTGTGGTGGCAGAAAAAGTATTAGTTTCTATTATGTCCGCTCCAGCCTTGAAGTATTCGGCATGAATATCCTTGATAATCTGAGGTTTGCTCAGAGATAAAAGGTCATTATTCCCCTTTAACGATTTGGGATGTGAGGCCAGTTCAGGAGTACGAAAATCTTCCTCCGTAAGTGTATATCGCTGAATCATGGTCCCCATGGCTCCATCGAGTATCAATATTCTCTGAGAAAGTTGTTGAAGTAGGGATTCCGTTCTGTTTTGCATACTAATCTTTCGTTAATCTAAAAGCTTGTCGAGCAACACACGGAGATAAGTACAAAGTACTAGTCCGCTCATCTGTTTCCGGAAATCCGGAATGGGAGTTAGCACCTTATTCTCAGGTTGCTAAGACGTCATAGGGCCCTTCCCTCGGTCTTTCTCGATAAGCAACTCAAAGGTAATAGCATTTTGACAATAAAACAGCGGTTTCCCTTAAAAGGACTTACTAAAAATAGAATTGCATTACCAAAACCATAAAAACTATGGTCTCACTCCTACTCCAAAACTTAAGTATGGGCCGGCCATATAACTTGACATACTGAAATCCCCAAGTTTATAATTAGCCAATGGGATTTCATATCCAGCTGCTGCAGTAAACACTAAATCAAACAATTTTCTTTTAGTCATCGGTATTCCAAATTCAGCAAAAACCTCTGGCTTCACCATTAAACCACTGTTTTTCAAATACCCGTCAAATTCTCTCTGCTCAAATAACTCTGGAAAATCAGGCTTATTTTCCGTCATAAGTGTATAACGAATATTTCCATAACCAAGCCCTGCGAGAGCTCCCAAACCAAAATTTCTATATTCAATCAGGTTATAACCAAAATTTCCATAAACTCTCAGGCTATTCAAAGAATGCTCCTTATTCGTCTCAGCATCGCCATGCAAGGCTAGATTGTAGAGTTCTGCTCCATATAATATCCGCTCCGTATTTCCAAGAATCCTCAATCCCCAGTTTGTAGGAGTACCGTTCAGCGGATTAATTCCTGCATCCTCTAATTTGGCGTTGAATTCCTTAGCTGAAGAAAAATGCACACCTCGTATAAGTGAAATACCTATGCTTGCATCTTTGTAGAAGAAATTCCGATCCGGAAGTGAAATTCCAGCTCCCACTCTTATAAATGCTCCACTCTGTGCATTGTCAAAAGAAACTCCCTTCATATTCCATTTCCCTTCCAATGGACTGAAAGAATATCCAACCTTAGTGATAATTTGAAATGCTTCTTGTCTGTTGGGTAGATCAAAATCATAGCTTAACTGGAAACCTATCTCAGTCAGAAAATTACCATAATGAAATGTTCCTTTTTGAATATCCTTTTCTCTAAGAACAAAACCTTGCTCTGGGTTAGCTAAAAAAGATTCTAAATCATCGGGCTTTTCAGAGGGTAACATCTGAAAATTGAGAAAGCCAACTCCCAAAGACATGTAGTGTATAAGCTGAAAACGGGATTCTTCCGTAAATGCATAGCCAATATTAAGCAAGGCTCTGGATGTGCGATAGTTCATTCTAAAATCGTCCAGTTCACTCACTCCTCCTCTATTGTGGAACACATCCATTCCAATCACAAAATCATTGATCCTAGCTTGATACCCTAATCCAAGTGTTTGATACCTATTTTGCAAACCAGTCAATCCACGTTCTTCGAGCATTTTATCAAACTGATTGAGTTTTCCGCCTGAAGTACCTAACAATGCATAGAAAGTCGATCGTTTGGTCATTAACTGCTGAGCATGTGTTTCAGCAACTATAAAAAAAATAAAAAACAGTAGTATGGATTTATTAAAAAGAGGCATTGAATGGTCGATTTGTAATAAGCTGGCGTGAATCCATAGCCCACAGGCAAAATTAATGCTAAACCGATTTTAACTGCGATCTTTTGGCTTCAGATATTCTGTTACTTTCTGATACAAGCCTTCAGGACTGAATGGTTTTTCCACAAAATCATCAATCTTAAATTCATCCATCTCTGCTTTAATCTCCTGATAGGAACTGGCAGAAAGAACTAAAATGGGCACTTGAGCTTTGAGGGAATCACTGTTTTCACGAATCATTTTTGCTACCGAAAACCCATCCAAGACTGGCATCTGTATGTCTAACAGCACTATATCAAATTCCGCTTTTTCGTATTCATCAATTGCCTCCTGACCATCTGAGGCAATGACTAGATTTCCAACATGCCATTTTTTAAGAAATTTCTTGATCAAAATCTGGTTTACGACATTATCTTCTGCCACCAGAATAGACACATCATGCAAAGACTTTTCTCTATTCTCTATCGCTTGAGTAATACCAAAATTATTTTCTTCCACACTAGTAAATTTCAATGTAAACTCGAAGTTTGTACCAACATTAAGGCTTGACGATACCTCAATTCTCGCGCCGTGAAGTTCTACTAATCTTTTTACAATAGCTAGTCCTAGCCCCGTGCCTCCAAACTTACGAGTGGTGTCTGTGGATGCTTGCGTAAATGCTTCGAAAATTAAATCTAGCTTATCTTCCGGAATTCCTATTCCAGTGTCTTGTAGTCCAAATTTGATTTCACATTCATTATTAGATGCGGAGACTAATTGCAGATTAAGACGAATCTGCCCATCATTAGTAAATTTGATGGCATTGGAAAGCAAATTATTAATGATTTGACTTATCCGAACCGAATCACCAATTAGAGTGTGAGGAATTTCACCATCAATTTCAGCACTAATTTTAATTCCTTTTTCCTTCGCTTGAAAACTGTAAGAATGTATAATTCGATTTATTAAAACCCTTAAATCAAAGGAGATACTTTCTAATTCTACTTTACCCGAATCCATTTTATTATAATCAAGGATATCATTGATGAGCACCATCAGGTTCTCTGCTGAAAATTGTAAGGTATTGAGAATTTCTAATTGGTCTTCCCTTGGGTTTTCTTCCACCAGTAAATGGGACAACCCTATCACCGCGCTCATCGGAGTACGTATCTCATGGCTCATAATCGATAGAAACTGCGATTTCACTCGGGATGCTTCCTCTGCTCTTACCTTTGCATGAAACAAATCCTTTTGAGTCTGTTTTAACTCCGTAATATCTCTTGCTATTCCCGTATAATTGCGCCCTCCTCCATCTCTATCATAAACCATTTTTCCGTTGGAGCTAAACACACAATAATGTCCATTTAAATGCTTCACTCGGAATTCTAAGTATTGGTTTTCAGCCAAAAAGTCACGGGTTTCTCCAAGCATGGATTGGAATACATCCAGATCCTCAGGATTCAAGTAATTTAATATGCTTTTACCTATTACATCTTCAGCTGCATACCCTAAAAATTGCTGAACGTTCGGAGATATATACGACAGTTCAAATGTCTCAGATAGCGAGAAAATAATCTCAGTAGATTCTTCTACCAGAGTCCTATACTTTTCCTCTGACTTTAAAAGATTTTCTTTTGTCTGTTGCTCCTCCGTTTTATCCCTAACCACGCTCAAGGCATACTTCACTTCACCATTCTCAATGATAGGTCTGATGATGCGATGATAAAATCGCTTCTTAAAAGTAAACTCAGTCTCAACTATTTCTCTATCTATATAAACCTGATGAATTATCGTTTCCAGCTTGGCATAATCAGTCAGGGATATTTCGGATATATTTTTACCTTCAAAATCGAAACGAGACATCTCCCAATGATCAAAGTTTGTACCCTCAGCTAAAATGAAATTCCTGTCTTTATCGAGTAAAAAGATATTAATCCCAGGAATATTAGCAGCCAGTATACGGTACAACTTATCTTTTTCTTTATTGTAAATCTCTAGGTTTTTGCGATCTGTAATATCCTGCAAATAGCCTTCATGCATGATAATATCCCCCTTGTCATTCAACACATCATAGGTTCGATCTTCTACCCACGCGTAAGTTCCATCTGACTTCCTGAACCTATATTCTCCAGAAACTGATGGGATTCCTGTAGCTCCTTTTGAATTTTCTGCGTGGAATCTAATGTTTTTTGCATCGTCCGGATGAAGAAAATCCACAAATGAGATTGATTTCAGCTCCGTCGACTTATATCCATATTGAAGTATATTTTCTGAGATATACTTAATGATATAAGATTTTTCGGGATCTACTCGAAATAGCACTGCAGAACTGTTTTCCACTATCATTTGTGCGCGCTTAGCCACACGCTCATTTTCATACTTTTCTGCTAGGCTACGCAAAATGAAAGAATAGCCAATGAGGTCTTCCTGCTCAGCCTGAAACTTCTGAATAGAAATTTCAAAAGGGGTAGACTCAGTATAACTATTCTCTAAATAGGCTACCTTTTTCCATTGCTCCCCAACTTTCAATGCAGAAGAAACCTCCTTTAAACCTAACCCATCATCCAGCTTCAGCTTAAATAATTCGCCTATTTGACCTGAAAATCCAGAAGTTGATTCAGGACAACACAGAAGAATTGCCGCTTCATTCAAAAAAATCACATCTAGATTCAAATCTGTCACTAAGATTGGATCACTTACCTGTGCCAATATTTGGGATTGTAACTTCAGGTAATTCTCAGTCGCTCTTCTATGAGTGATATCATTACAAAAACCAAAAACTTCTAGACCTTGGGTTAGCGCATCTTTCCTGGCTTCGATTTCATAATTGATATACGTGAATTTCCCAAGTCTATTTTTAATCACAAATTCACCGGAAGCTTTACTCAACTCCTTAATGACCTTTTTGAGATTCTTTAAAAAATCAGGTCTGCTCGATTTCTCGATTTTATAAAGCAACGTTGGAAAATCCGCAGCCCCCAAGTCTCCTTCGAATTCAAACAGATTAGACAATCCTTCGGAGATGAAAAATATCTTGAGTGAATTGTTAAATCGCCAAGAACCTGACTTTGATAGTAACTCAGTCGTGGTGAGCAAACTCTCATTTCTCTCTATTCTCTTGGTCAGTTGATTTCCTTCGTATGCACTAGCAAGTAGATCCCCTAATTGACGAAAGATTTGAAGTTCAATATGCTGTTGAGAAAAAGAATCTAACCCAAGTGCAATAACACCGTTCATCTTAGATTTTGAAATCATCGGAATCAGCAGCACTGAGACATCATCACATAGCTCAAGTAAAACTTCCCCTACTTCAAGAACTTCTTTGCAATTCTCCAGCAGGATTAATAATTCTACATCCGTATAAATGCTAGTTTTATTGGAATTCATTTCCAATCCAGTCAGCGATTCAAATCGCTGAGAATCCTTATTAAAAATAAAAACCTGTGATTTAGTAGCCTGGAAAAACTCTGCAACGAGCCTTAAGGAATCTTTGAAAAGGGTTTCAATCTTCAATGAGGAGGAATTAATTAACAGACCGGAAATCTGATTAATCAAATTCTCTATTTCATACCTTCTTTTAAGGGAAATTTGAGATTCTATGTAATCAGTGATATCCCGAGAACTAAAAAGGACTCCATTAATCTGAGGATGCTGAAGCAAGTTCTTAGCAAAACTTTCCAAATAGACTCTTTTGCCATTTCTCAATCTTACCCAAAAGTCTATGCTCATAGCTTCATTGGAGCTAAAAACATCCTCGAAGCTACCTTTTACCAGTTCCAATATTCCAGACTGAACAAGTTCCTTATAGTTTTTACCAATGATTTCCTCCACCGGGAATCCCATTTTTTCACCTACTGAAGGACTGACAAATTTGTATGTTCCTTCTTCATCCAATATTGCAATTAGATCATGGCTGTTCGAAAGAATGCTTTGCACATACTCGAGTTCTTCAAAAAAAGACCCTTTAGTATTGAAATCCAATTTCTTCTTATCCCAATCTTTTTGAAACTTAATCTCATGACCTCTTATTATAAGAAATCTGGATGTATAGCTTGATGGGAGATTGGTAAATGACCACTCAAACTCTTGATAAGTCGCTGTCTTGGTCTGAATCTCACCAATAAAAGTATTCTGTGGCACTTCGCCGGTTTCAAAAAATACTGCCAATGACTTTATCAGCTCCTTATCCTTGAAAACTTCCATCCAAAAATCAGCGATGGGAGAGAAATTCTCAAGATAGAACGAATTGAAAAATATGATTTCCTCTGAATCTAAGACCAATAAAGGATCTTTAATTTCATTGAATACATCAGAAACATCAAATTGATTGAATTGATTACGTCGATTCATGAGCTGAAATTTTCAAGCAATCCGAAGACACTTAAAAGACTGTTGGGTTTATATGCAAATCCAATATCAGAAAAATTGAGATCAAAATATAAGAACTAGATCTTACAAACTAACTAATGAGACCAATTAGAATTTTTAGTTTGATGAATTAAAAGAATCTACTCTAAGCAAGGTTCAAAACTTTTGGCAAGGTAAATTCGTGAAGTGAGACATAATTACTAATTCTAAAACTATTAACATATCACAATGATTGTAACTACCACTAACACTCTTGATGGCTACAGCGTGGAACAATACTTAGGTATTGTTTCAGGAGAAACCATTATAGGAGCCAATTTATTTAAAGATTTTTTCGCCAGTATCACAGATATAGTCGGTGGACGTTCTTCAGCATATGAGCAAGTTCTAAGAGAGGCAAAAGCTACTGCTATGACTGAAATGGAAATGCAAGCAAGAGCATTTGGGGCAAATGCAATAGTTGGAATTGACCTAGATTATGAAACCATCCGCGATGGAATGCTCATGGTCACTGCAAGTGGCACGGCGGTTAAAGTAATAAAGCATTAAAATAGAAAAAGCCCTTTAAAAGGGCTTTTTCTATTTATTGAACACGATACTTTCTCTATATCGATGGATATTTCTTAGGGTTAACCTCATTCATCATCGCATATACTTTTTCCACTACATCTTCTACACTAGGCTTGGAGAAATAATCCCCATCAGATGAATATGCTGGTCTATGTGGTTTGGCAGTGATAGTCTGTGGCTCTGAATCTAAATACTTAAACACATCCTGTCCTTCTATCACTTGCTGAAGCATAAATGCTGATCCGGCACCAGGAACATCCTCATCTGCAAAAATCACACGGTTGGTTTTCTTGATAGATTCGCCTATGATCCCGTGAACATCAAACGGCAATAGAGTCTGCACATCCAGCACCTCTATTTCAATACCAATCTCAGAAAGCTCAGTAGCTGCTTCCATGATGATTTTACACATAGAGCCATAAGTCACTATGCTCAAATCATTTCCTTCTCTTAAAATCTCTGGCTTACCTAGTGAGACAGTATATTCACCCAAGTTTGAAGGCATTTTTTCTTTCAATCTATAGCCATTCAGACATTCAATGACTATTGCAGGTTCATCAGATTTCAACAGTGCGTTGTACATTCCTGCTGCCTGTGTCATGTCTCTAGGCACACATACCACCATACCTCTCAGTGTGGAAAGTATCATGCCCATAGGTGAACCGGAATGCCATACTCCTTCCAATCTATGGCCTCTCGTACGAACAATCATAGGAGCTTTTTGCCCTCCTTTAGTTCGGTACTGAAGACATGCTACATCATCGGCAAGCATCTGCAGGCCGTATAGCAAGTAATCCAAGTATTGAATCTCAGCGAGTGGCCGTAAACCTCTTAAGGAAGCGCCAATTCCCTGGCCTATAATTGTACATTCTCTAATACCTGTATCTGAAACTCTTAATTCTCCATGCTTTGCTTGTAACCCCGCAAAAGCTTGGTTTACATCACCGATTTTTCCTACATCTTCCCCGAAAGTAAAGAATCGAGGATCCTTTTCTAATGTGTAATCAAAATAGGATTGTAAAATCTCTCTGCCATCTACCATGGGAGAATTGTCATTAAATTTGGCAGGAACTTCCTCCACATTCAACACACTCCATTTGGAATGACTATAAAGATGGCTGTTATACCTATCGAAATTCAAATCAGTCTGCTTCGCATACCATGCTTTCAAATCTGCCTTGGCTGCAGGCGAATCCAACCTTAAAGTCAACAGCGCTTTTCTCACTGCCACGACAACATCTTTTCTTATAGGATTGATCGTCTTGGACAGCTCTTCTGCGAGTTGATTGATTAGTACTTTACGTGTGCTATGTTGTGCAGCTGCTCTCAAAAGAACTACTGCTTCATTTAACTCATTTTTGATATCATTAGAAAACTTGGACCAAGCAGCTTCTTTCTCCTGCTTCACCTGCGCTTTGGCTTCTGCTTCTATTTTATCCAGTGCATCTGCATTAGCAATTTGGTTGCTCAGAATATATTCTCTGAATTTGGAAATACAATCCCAGTCTTTCTCCCACTGAAGACGCTTTTTGTCTTTATATCGCTCATGAGAACCTGAGGTAGAATGTCCTTGTGGCTGTGTCATCTCCAGTACGTGAATCAACACGGGCACATGAGAAGTTCTCGCCAATTCTCCAGCTTCAACATATGCATTTAGCAAAGCCTCATAATCCCAACCATTCACCCGCATTATTTCAATGCCCTTTTGTGAAGCTGATCTTTGAAAACCTGCTAAGGCCTCTGAAATACTGCCTTTGGTAGTATGGTATTCATTTGGAACAGAAATACCGTAGCCATCGTCCCACACTGAAATTACCATAGGCACTTGCATCACTCCTGCAGCATTGATAGTCTCGAAAAACATACCTTCAGAAGTAGATGCATTTCCGATTGTGCCCCAGGCGACTTCATTTCCATTTACAGAAAATTTGGTCATTTCCTTCAAACCCTTATTTTCTCTAAAAAGCTTTGAAGCATAGGCCAAACCAAGAAGTTTAGGCATTTGAGCGGCAGTAGGTGAAATATCTGCAGCGGAATTATATTTTTTGGTTAGATCCTTCCAGCTCCCATCCTCATTTAGAGATCGGGTAGCGAAGTGACCATTCATAAGTCGTCCAGCACTGGCTGGCTCTGCTTCTACATTGGTATAAGCGTAGAGCTGAGAAAAATATTGTTGAACGGTCAACTCACCGATCGCCAGCATGAACGTCTGATCACGGTAATAGCCTGAACGAAAATCTCCGAGCTGGAAAGCTCTTGCCATAGCTATTTGGGCTATCTCCTTTCCATCTCCAAAAATCCCGAACTTCGCCTTCCCCATAAAAACCTCTTTCCTGCCAACCAAAGATGCATGCCTACTAATCATAGCGACTCGAAAGTCTTCAAGTATGGCCTCTTTAGAAAGATTCGGAGAATTCAGGTTTTTTGGTACTGATTGAACTTCTGACATAAATGTTAATTTACTAAAGTTATCTGGGTTTTGCTTTTATGATTTTTTGAATCATTCAAAAATAGCCAAATCCATTTTCTATGCAAATTTCGCTAATATTATTTTTCAATCAAAAATTTTGAAAGCGATGTCAATCGATAGTTAAAACAAAATTATATTTTGAAAATAGATCAATAGACAATAATAGAAGTACGTAAATCAAAAACACTGTCCACTATAAACCAAGCATTTAGCAAAAAAATCTACTCAAAATTATCAATGCTTAAAATTAGAATTTTAAAATTTATTGAACACTTACAGGTTTAATCGAAATATAATTTTGTAATCTTATTTTTTTCCAAAGCATACCAAATACTATTCTTTAACGTGCAAGTTGGTAGCCTCTCGCTTATTATATTTGTGCGCGAATTTATTTAAATCCAAATATAGAAGTCATGATTATAGGTGTTCCTAAGGAAATCAAAAACAACGAGAACCGTGTAGCGCTTACCCCTGCCGGTGCTAAAGAGTTAGTAAAAAGAGGTCATACTGTTTACGTTCAACATACTGCTGGTGAAGGAAGTGGATTCCCAGACGAAGTATACGTAGAAGCTGGCGCTACAATTCTCCCAACTATCGAAGCCACATATGAAATCGCTGAGATGATTATGAAGGTGAAAGAGCCTATTGAATCAGAATACAAACTGATCAAAGAAAATCAATTGTTGTTCACCTATTTTCACTTTGCTTCTTATGAGCCATTGACTAAGGCCATGGTCGCTAGTAAGTCTGTGTGTCTAGCATATGAGACGGTAGAAAGAGCAGACAGAAGTCTTCCTCTTTTGATCCCAATGTCTGAAGTTGCAGGTAGAATGGCAGTGCAGAAGGGTGCAAACTATCTAGAGAAACCACTTGGAGGAAGAGGTATTCTTCTTGGAGGCGTACCAGGTGTACTTCCTGCTAAAGTTTTGATTCTTGGCGGTGGTATCGTAGGTACTCAAGCTGCTTGGATGGCTGCTGGACTAGGTGCTGACGTGACTATCATGGATCTCAACTTACAACGTTTACGTTATTTGGCTGATGTAATGCCTGCCAATGTGAATACCATGATGTCTAATGAATTTAACATTAGAAAATTGATTCAGAATCATGACTTGATTATTGGTGCAGTATTGATTCCAGGTGCTAAAGCTCCTCATTTGATCACCCGTGATATGCTTAAAGAAATGCTTCCTGGTACTGTACTAGTAGATGTGGCAGTAGATCAGGGTGGTTGCATCGAAACTTGTAAGCCTACCACGCATCAGGACCCTACATTCGTTATTGATGATGTGGTTCATTACTGTGTAGCTAACATGCCAGGTGCTGTGCCTTACACTTCTACCTTAGCTTTGACTAACGCCACCCTTCCTTATGCTATGCAATTGGCAGACAAAGGCTGGAAAAAAGCAGCTCAGGACAACCCAGACTTAGTCCCTGGCTTGAATATCATCAATGGAGACATCGTATATCAGGCAGTTGCTGAAGCTTTTAATATGGATTACACTCCAGTTGTAAAATACCTTGCTGACTAAGCTCAGTATAGTTCAAAATAGAGAAATCCCTCTGGTGCAAACTGGAGGGATTTTTTTTTGCCACGCAAAACACCTAGAGATTTACTAAAGATCACAGCATAGAAATCAGCTTTCTACTGGCTCGTTAATTCGTAACTCCAAGCGGAATAGAAATATTGAATCCCGTTGGGCCAAAACTAATCTGATTAACGATCTGCGGAAGCTCCTTAGCATGTGTATGGTGAAATGTATACATCACCGCATCAAATGTTAATAGAAAGGCACCTTGGAGAATAATTGACTTGCCAAATCCCACAAATTTATCTTTGTTGATCCTTAGTCCACGCTCTTTCAAATACATACCTCCAGCGATATAGGCCACATCTAGTGCAGCGTTGAAAAGTAAAATTTTCTCCATATTCTGCTGTGCTTCCATTGTACTCCAAAAATCAGCTCCAGGATTCTCCTTAGTTGCTTGCCAATATCCAAATCCGGCAATGACCAGATTCACAGAATTCCAGTATAGGTTCATTTGGTGAAAAGCCTTGGTTTGACCAGACGTCTGACCGGCAGCTATTCCTCCCCAAATCATATTTCCAACGGCCCAGCCACCCAGAATCAGCATTCCTTTTTCGTTATATGAAATTCTGGTTTGATTGTATCCCGTAAGCTCGGGGATGTTTTGGGCCAGAGTTTCAAAAGGAATGAAAGCCAGCAAGATTAAAATCAGAAAAAGGATACCTGAAAAAGAAGATGATTTACTGAGCATAAGACATTTTTAAAACCCTGAAATTTATTGATTTAAAACAAAACTTATAACTTCATAAAGGTCAAACTGTTTGGCCGAACTACATTAATCAGCAATCTGAGAATACATATCCAAACTTTTCCAGAAATCTACTTCCATCGCTTTAGCATCCAGTTTGGTATGTACTTGCACCAATCGCGGAGTATTCTCAGGAGGAGTCAAAAACTCAGATTTTGAGCTCCATGCTGGATTGATCAAGCTCTCAATAATCGCCACATCCCACATGATCCACCTTTTCTTTTCCTTATCCTCCTCAGTCCAAAAGCGATCGAAACTATCCCAACGAGCAACCAAATAATCCCCTAATTCTGATTTGCCTTTGAGATGCGCATCCACAGTCTTTTTCTCAAAAACCAAAGCCTGACTTGCCGTAGCACTCATGATGATCAGGTCCAGGTCAGGTGTGTTAAATAACACCTCCACAGCAAGCGTGTCATTTCCAGAGTTGAATTCTTTCTTATTGTAGTGATTGGTAGCTGCGTCATGCCAGATCCCAAGGTAATGCACCTGAATATTCGGTATAATAGTAGGGTCTTGCAATATCGCTGAAGCTACATTCGTACAGGAACCCAGTATAACCAAGCGAAGTGGATTATCCGGACTTTGCTGCTTGGCTTGCTCAATAATGAAATTAGAAGCGGGAGAAATCGCTGGTTTGCTACCTGATTCTATTGGCATATTAGCTCCCAAAGGCAAAGGAATATCCTGCCTATTCATTAGGCGGATGATGTCCTCATTAAGCACCTGACTCTCTCGAACAGTGCTATCAGACGCTATCGGGGAAGTATGCCATTGGGCAGAAGTAATTCCTCTCAGATCAAAACTTGGTTCCAAAATCGCCCGAACCAACGCATACAGGTCATCCACCTCATTTGCGGTATCAGCGTCAATGATGATGGGAATTCTCGTCTCTTCTGGCTTGCAAGAAATGAAAAATGTCAATAAAAAGATGCTGATTAAGCTCAGGGTGATTCTATGCATGAAGATTTTATTAGGGGTTTTAGGAGAGTTTGCAGTCACAGTGCCAGTCTTCAGTTGTTAAATTCAGTGTCGGTGCACTGCTCATAGCCAACGTTAACTCAACCAAGCTAAGTTTCATTACTGCGATAAAACCCTACCATGAGTTAACGCTCGTGTTACCTAGTGCATATTAAACTAACCCATCGCAAACCAAATCAGCCGGAAACCGAAACCGATCATGGCTATTCCCACTGCTTTGTTCAGCCAAAACATAAACTTGGGAGTCACAAATTGCGAGAGTTTCTTAGCGATATAGGCTTTAGTCAAGTCTATTGAGAAAACTGTAACCAGAATTCCAATGTAGTAAAGCCATACATCCACTGAGTCATACGATTCCTTCAGATGAACCAAACTGGCTATTGAAATCCAGAAAAGCAGTACAAATGGATTAATACCATTGATGCTGAATCCTTTTAGAAAAGCACTTCTTTTCTTGGCTTTCTTTACCTCCTCTAAGCTAACTTCAGGTTTGACGGTCTGCCTTTTCACTAGGTAGCTAATTCCAAAACCAATCAAAATAGCCCCACCTACATAACCCAAAACAGATTCAAAATAGGTAGCCTCTGCCAAGAATTTAATACCAAAAAATGTAAGTAACACATAAAGTGTATCACTGGTCAAAATCCCCAAGGCAACCATCGTAGCATAACGAAAACCGTTTTCCAGACTACTTTGAATTAAAGTAAAAAACACTGGACCTATCATCGCCGATAGCAATAACCCCATGCTTATTCCTTCCAGCAAAGCTTGACTCACAGCTTCACCTCGTTTTTGAGCAGAAACTCCTGCCAACTTGCCACTTTATCTCCTTTCAATACTCGTGGAAATTTGTATTGCCCACCTTCTTTACCTTGTTCTTTCAGCCAATCGTAAAAGAAGGAAGAAGGCAAAACTGTTACTTTCACCTGCTTCAAAGCATGGTTTCGCTCCACGGCATAGTCATCATTGAGTACCTTCAAATTTTCATCAATGGACTTTTTCAACAAACTTTTCTTGACTTTGTCGTCTGATCCTATGAACCAGTGATGCGCGAATAAACTTTGGTGAGGCACTCCGAGCACAGTGAACTCACGAATATTCATATCATGTTCTTCGGCAGTAAGCTCAATGGCTTTGTTCATATTATCCACCGAAAGATGCTCTCCACAAAGACTTAAAAAATGCTTTGTTCTACCGGTAATTATAATCTCTGATTCCTCCTTAGACACAAAACGGACGATGTCTCCAATCAAATACCGCCATGCTCCAGCACAAGTGCTGATCAGTAGCGCATAATCCTTGCCCACCTCGATCTCATCGATTTTCAATGTTTGAGCCTCTGTTTTGATATTTCCTTCTTCATCAAAATTCTCCTCATTGAAAGGCACAAACTCATGGAAAATACCATTATTCAGTACTAAACGCATGGATTTCCGATTTGGCAAAGCCTGAAATGCCAGAAAGCCTTCTGAAGCCAAATAGGTTTCGAGGTATAATAGTGGCTTGCCTAATAGCCTTTCAAAACCTTTTCTGTATGGTTCAAACGAAACTCCTCCGTGTACGAAAATCTGTAGATTTGGCCAGATTTCATGAATATTATTGAGCTGGTAATGTGCAATGATTTTTTCTATCAGGATCTGTAACCAAGCCGGCACACCCACGATAATTCCTATATCCCAGGATTCAGCTTTCTCTACGATCTGATCTAATTTATCTCCCCAGTTTTTGCTTCTAGAGATCTTTTTCCCTGGCTTATAAAAACGCTGAAACCAAATCGGCAATCGCCCGGTGGTAATACCACTCAGATCACCTGAGAAATAAGTACCATTAAACTCCAAATCAGTACTTCCCCCAAGCATCAAAATCCCTTTGGTCAAAAGTGAAGCTGGCAAGTCGTATTTAGAAAGTGACAAAATCTGACGAACACCTGTTCTACGGATAGCTTTCACCATATCCTTGGTGATGGGAATGAACTTGGAAGTAGCTCCTGATGTCCCACTGCTCAGCGCGAAATGTCTTACAGGGCCAGGCCAGGTGACATTTGGCTTGCCCTCCAGCAGTTTGTACCACCATTCGCTGTGTATGCGATCATAATCGTAAATCGGAACCTGAGCCTTGTATCGCTCATAAAACTCATCTTCTCCACGACGAAAGCCTTTCAGAATTTTAGGAAAATCATACTTTTTACCTATTTCTGTTTCAGCTGCCTGAATCAGTAATTTCTTCAATTCCTGTCGCTGAAGTTCTAGTGGATGAGAATACTCTTGTTCTAAACTCTCTCTCAGGCGAATGCCTTTTTTTAGCAAAGTACTAATGATCGCCATATCTTTGTTTTAGGCCTTTTGGAAAAAAGTAAAGCATAAAAATAGAAAATGGACATCAAAGCCAACCTCGAAGCAGTAAAAAAAACATTCAAAAGTGAGGATTGCCTACTGGTAGCAGTAAGTAAAACCAAACCACTCGAAGATCTAAAAACCGCCTACGAGGCTGGAATTAGGGATTTCGGAGAGAATAAAGTTCAGGAACTTCAGGTAAAGCAACCCGAAATGCCTGAAGATGTCAATTGGCATATGATCGGACACTTGCAGAGTAATAAGGTCAAATTCATAGCTCCTTTCGTATATCTGATACATGGAGTCGATTCCTTCAAGCTTTTGCGAGAGATCAATAAGCAAGGCAAAAAGATCGACAGAAGGATCAATGTGCTCCTGCAAATGCATATAGCCGAAGAAGAAACTAAATTCGGTTTTGATAAGCTAGAATTAGATGAAATGCTCTCCAATCCGGATTTCCTAAGCCTTAGTCATGTGAAAATCCAAGGACTGATGGGAATGGCAACCTTCACAGAAAACAAAGATCAAGTCAGGAAGGAATTCAGAAGTTTGAAGACTCTTTTTGAAGAATTGAAAAGTCGTACACTTCCGGATTTCGTCCAACTCGAAGATATCTCCATGGGAATGAGCGGAGATTACCTGATAGCCCAGGAAGAAGGAAGTACGATGGTGAGAATCGGCTCAGCGATATTCGGAGGAAGGAGTTAAGGTTGCTGTTGGTTGTTAGTTTTTTGTTGGTGAGAATTGTGAATTTAAAATTGGAGACTTACATCACTTAAAGAGTTTTAGAATAGCTAATCACTAATAGCGGAATCTATTTTGTCGATTTGAAAAGACAATATAAATATATTTATGTGGTTTATATTCGACAATTATTAAATATATTTGCAGAATAGATTCGACAAATAATGGATATTCTATTTTCAAATTCCCAAAACTTACTCAATCAAACTGACGGTAAGTTCTTCAGGTACCTTTTTGATAAAATAGAATGGAATCAGCGGATGATTGCCATTAAAGGGCCTAGAGGTTCTGGCAAAACAACCTTAATGCTCCAACGAATCAAGTATGGCATAAAGCCTCAATCCTACGAAGCGCTATACTTTTCTGCTGATCACTATTGGTTTTACACCCACAATCTGGTAGAGACAACCGCAACTTTCTACGAAAATGGTGGTCGCTTTTTATTCATCGATGAAGTTCACAAATACCCGAATTGGTCACGGGAGCTCAAGAATATTTATGATTCATATCCTGATCTGAAAGTGGTATTCTCCTCCTCTTCAGCACTGGATATTTATAGAGGTGAATCCGATTTGAGTCGCCGCGTGATCAGCTATGAATTACCAGGAATGTCGTTTCGGGAATACTTGAATTTAACTCAAGAGAAGAATTTTCTACCAGTTTCTCTTGCAGAAATCCAGAATTCACATTCACAAATCACTCCTGAGATCACCTCAAAACTCCAACCCCTACCAGCATTCAAGGAGTACTTGAAAAGGGGTTATCTCCCCATCATCACCGAGTCAAACCCAGAATCCATCCCGGTTTTCCTCCAGCAGATCATCAACACTGTAGTTGAGTCTGATCTGGCATTTATAGCCGATTACAATGCTGGAACAGCTTATAAAGTCAAAAAATTGCTTGGTGTATTGGCAGAGTCAGTTCCTTTCAAACCGAATGTATCTTCGATTGCAAGAAAAGTGGAAACCAGTCGGGACTCAGTGTATGAATGGCTTACCCAATTAGAAAAAGCCAGATTACTTAATTTCCTGATCGCAGAAGGTAAAGGCATTTCACTTTTACAAAAGCCTGATAAAGTGTACTTAGAAAACACCAATCTATCCTACGCATTAAAGGCAACTCCAGAAATCGGTTCGGTGCGGGAAACCTTTCTACTAAATCAACTCAAAAACATCAAAAAAGAAGTTCGACTTCCAAAGTCAGGTGACTTCCAACTGGATGACCTAGTGATAGAAGTTGGTGGTAAAAACAAAGATGCAAGCCAAGTGAATCACCTAGAAAACTACCTCATCGCAGCCGATGAGATCGAGCTTGGCTTCGGTAAAAAAGTACCGCTGTGGATATTTGGGATGATGTATTGAAAAACTCCGTCCATGTAAGTGTCCTCACTCACATTATCAACCAGAGTTAGAGAGAACTTAAATTACAACGTTAAGCAAAAACAAAACAGTCGTGAGTGAAGACACCCACGACTGACGAAAAGTAATTTCTTTGCGCCTTCTTTGCGCTTTTTGTGTTTTAAAATTCTATCCTCCAAACTTCCCTTTCAGCATCTTTAGTTTATCCGCCATTGAGCCTTCAGGTTCTTTGGTTTGGGTTCTGACCTCAGGCTTTTTCTCCATCTTTTTTCCGCGCTCCGCAAAAGGATCTGACTTCATGCTCAGCCCAACGCGCTTTCGTGGAATATCAATTTCCATCACTGTCACTTGCACTTTTTGATTCACGGATACGATCTCATTCGGATCTTTCACGAAGCGATCTGCCAGATGACTCAAGTGCACCAAACCATCCTGGTGAACTCCCACATCTACGAAAGCTCCAAAAGCCGTGATATTTGTCACCACGCCTGGTAGCTTCATTCCTACCTTCAGATCAGACATGCTATTCACTGATTCTTCGAAAGCAAAAACCTCAAAGCTCTCACGTGGATCTCTTCCTGGCTTGGCCAGTTCCTCCAAAATATCCTGAAGCGTAGGCAAACCCACAGTTTCAGACACGTAATTCTTTAGGGAGATTCTATTTCTCAAGTCATCCGAACTCATCAAATCAGAAACCGAAGCATTCACGTCTTTAGCCATTTTTTCTACCAATGCATAGCGCTCTGGGTGAACAGCTGAGGAATCCAGCGGATGTTTTGCCTTGCTGATTCTCAGGAAACCAGCTGCTTGCTCAAAGGCTTTATCTCCAAGTCTTGGTACTTTTTTCAGTTGAGCGCGGCTCTTAAATGGTCCATTCTCATTTCTGAAATCAATGATGTTTTGCGCAAGCGTCGGTCCTAATCCGGAGACATAAGTCAACAATTGTTTGGAAGCTAAATTCACCTCTACTCCTACTCCGTTTACCGCCGACATCACCGTGTCATCCAGCGCATTTTTCAAAGCATTCTGATCCACATCGTGTTGGTATTGGCCTACACCAATGGATTTCGGATCTATTTTCACTAGTTCCGCCAATGGATCCATCAATCTACGACCTATAGAAACGGCTCCTCTCACTGTCAAATCAAGGTCAGGAAATTCCTCCCTAGCCACATCTGAAGCAGAGTAAATAGACGCTCCTGATTCATTCACCATAGTTACGATAACTGATTTTGGAAGACCAAGCCCTTTCACAAAAGCTTCTGTTTCACGACCTGCAGTACCATTTCCTATGGCTATAGCTTCAATCCCAAATTTTTCTACCAACCCTTTTACATTCATCGCAGCCTCTTGATTTCTACGGTTGGCTTCGTGAGGGAAAATAGCTTCGTAATGTAAGAATTGACCCTGAGGACCCAAACAAACCAATTTACACCCAGTTCTGAACCCCGGATCAATAGCCATCACGGACTTCTCTCCCAAAGGAGCCCCAAGTAATAATTGGCGGAGATTCTCTGTAAATACTTTGATCGCTTCCTCATCCGCTTTACGCTTGGTAAACAGACGAACTTCTGTTTCCATGCTTGGTTTTAGCAATCTTTTGTAACATTCCTTAATGGCGAGTCTCACCTGATCCACAGAAGAATTTGCCGCATCGGCAAGAATCATTTTCTCCATCTGATAGATCGAAGATGCTTCTTCTGGCACCGAATCCAACATCAGGAAAAGTTCTTTTTCCCCTCTTCTCATCGCCAAAACACGGTGAGAAGGCGCTGTCTTTATAGGTTCAGACCAGTCAAAATAATCCTTGTACTTAATGGCTTCTTGCTCCTTGCCAGGCAGAACTTTCGAAGAAAAAACTCCTTCATTAAGGAAAAGCTTTCGCATCCTTTCTCTCAACTCTGCCTTCTCATTGATCCACTCAGCCATGATATCACGGGCGCCTTGCAATGCTTCGTCTATGCTATTTACTTCTTTAGAAGCATCTACAAACTTCTCTGCTTCGGCTTCTAGATTGATAGAGTTCTGCCCAAAAACCTGCTCAGCAAGTGGTTCCAGACCTTTTTCTCTGGCAATAGTAGCCTTTGTTCTTCGCTTAGGCTTGTAGGGCAAATAGATGTCTTCCAGCTTCGACATAGTCTCGGCATCTTCTACTTTAGCCTTTAATTCTGGCGTCAATTTCCCTTGTTCCTCTATAGATTTCAAAATGGCTTCCTTACGCTTAGCTAGCTCTCGCAACTGCAATACACGGTCACGGATAGCAGCTACCTGTACCTCATCCAACTCACCAGTCGCTTCTTTTCTGTATCGAGAAATAAACGGAACCGTACCTCCATCATCCAGTAATTGCACAGTGGCATTCACTTGGTGCGGTTTGATTTGGAGTTCGGCGGCTATTTTTACTTCGTAATTCATATGGAAATGGGAAATCTACTCTTAATTTGTACCGCAAGGTAATGGTCATTTTGGAGACAAAAAGAGTGAAGTGTGTGTAATGTCACTAAGCGTCTGGAAATGTGCGAGTAATTTTGGGTTGAAATTTTGATTGCGACACTTAACTTTTGAAAAAATGGAAGGACAAGGCAGAAAACAACATTGGGAGAATATCTATCAAACCAAGGATTTTAAAGATGTCAGCTGGTATCAGGAAAAACCCGAAACTTCCTTAGAATTTCTACAGAAGTTCAATGTCCCCTTGGATGCAAAGATCATTGATTGCGGAGGTGGGGACAGCTATTTTGTAGACAACCTTCTCTCTCTTGGCTATCAAGACATTACGGTTCTAGACATATCTGAAAAAGCATTGGATAGAGCCAAACAAAGACTTGGAGATCAAGCCTCCAAAGTGAACTGGATTGTTTCTGACGCAACTTCATTTCAGCCTTCCGAAAAATACGATTTCTGGCATGATAGAGCCGTTTTTCATTTTCTTCAAGAAAATGAAGTCGCCCAGTACCTGGATACTATTAAGGCAAATTTAAACCCAAACGGTCACCTTGTCGTTGGCACTTTTTCAGTAAATGGTCCTACCAAGTGCAGTGGGATTACAATCACGCAGTACTCAGAAAAATCCTTAAGTGAAAAAATTGAAAAGTATCTAAAGAAAATCTATTGCTTTACTGTTGATCATCTTACTCCGTCCAAGTCTGTTCAAAACTTCGTGTTTTGCAGCTTTCAAAATCAGTTGGGCTAATCACCTTACTAATCTTCATTAATAACCTGCAAGATCAGAAAACCGCAAAGGTTCCAATGAATCTCGTAAATCGTAAATCAACTATCTGAAATGAGTATAGATTGGAAAAAAGAAATTAAAAGCTGGGGTATCATGCTCAGCGTAGTAGCATTTTTATATTTCACGGGGCTTTTGCCTGTTATCATTGGGGGATTACAATCCGTGTTGCTTTCTACGGGATTGATCAAACCTAAAATTGAAGTTCCTGATCTTACCGAGCAGCAATTCGACTACAGAGGGAAGTTCCTAACATTTGACGGTCAGCAAATCGATCTGGAAAGTTACCGTGGCAAAACACTATTTATTAATCTTTGGGCATCTTGGTGTGGACCATGTCGTGCAGAAATGCCGCATATTTCTGAACTCTATAAGTCTGTTCAAGATGAGCCTGACTTAGAATTCCTGTTGATTGGAATTGACAATGACATCAAAAAAAGTCAGGGTTTTATAGAAGGTAAAAGCTGGACTTTCCCTACAGCTCATGCTAGCTTCGGACTGAATCAAAGTTTACAAAGCCAATCCATTCCTACTACTTTGGTAGTAAACCCGGCGGGAAAAATCGTTTTCTATCAGGAAGGGATGAGCAATTTCAACACAGATGAGTTTCGGGAGTTTTTAATAGACCAATCCAAAATTTCAGAATAAGTCTCAGCAATTCGGCCGGTAAAAGCGCCAGAATGATAAAATGTGATGACTTTCTATCAAAATTTTTATACTTTATCCTTTTCTGTAAGATTGAATACCAGATCAATTCAGGTACCTGATCATTTACCTGAAAACAAAAATTAATTTGGCTTTATAAACTCTTTTTTCTTTTTCTTTGGCATCCATTTTCAGCATCTATGAACGAAAACAACCCTTCTACACAGGAACTCAATAAAGCCGAAGGCAAATTGATGGATTCTGTATTGGGGGAATTTCAGGAATTCAATACAGGATTAGCGTCTCAATCTTCGGCAGAAGAACTCTACTCCTACCTCTTCAACACTGGTACTACGTTACTTGAGTCCTACACCCTAGCGGGGGACACTTGCCTCGATACTTCGGGAAAGAATGCTGAAGTAACTGATCCGGATCATTATCTCGTTCACTTCTCCTACCCTGATCGATTCAAATCAATTATTCTGCTGGTACGGGATGTCTTACTGCAACTCAGCATTGCTAATCTTCGCGCTCTAGAGAATCTAGTGTCAGAGGAGACGGTGATTGATCACTTCGGGAAATCCAAAGAACTTCTACACACCGAATTAGAACAATGCCTCAACTACTTCAAGGTTGAGCGCAAAAGCCTGCTTGAAAAACCTGAAGTTCTCAAGCGGAAATTGGAATCAGTGCAGCACTTTTCCAATCCATGGAAAACCTATGCTTTGCAGTTTGAAACCATTTTGGGTCAATTCAAGGAAATCGATCTCAGTTATACTCGTCTGGAACAGACTATTACTCAATACAGACTTATTCGGGAGATGATACTCCAGATGAGAGCGGATGTTCAGAAAACCAACTCCTTATTGAAAACCAAAGCTGATCTATGTCTTACTGGGCTTGAAAACATCAGTGAATTACAGCAGCTAAACGATACAATTAAGTCATTTGAAGATCTAATCACTTCAGGCATCAGTCAGGAGATCCGGCCCGAAAGCACGATTCGCGATCTGGAAGACTCTGTAGACAAACTCCCCTCACTCTCTGTTCCTGTAGGCGCTCAGGAGGGATACTTGATTTTGAAAAAGATAGATTTCAAAAAGTCTGCTGAAAAGTGGTTGGATTACGAGATCTTGCCTTACCTCTCAGATTTATGGGATGGTCAGGAGGCTAATTTCTCACATCTTCTTAATGTCGCCACACAAATCAAAAGCAGCCTTTTGGTTGCAAAAAAAACGCAGCAACTCACAAGTTTTCATGGGGAGATTTCTTCTCTAAAAGCAATCAACTTAGAGCAGAAAAACACTATTCTACAAAGTGAAGAGGCGGTTGTTCATATAGAAAAGGAACTTGAATTGAAATTCAAAGTGACTGAAATCTATAAGGAAGAAGAATACCTCAAAGTCCCTTTACAGACCAATTTCTCACTTTTATCGAATAGCAAGCCTGGGAACTTCAGGTACTTTTCAGCACAAGTAGCGCAGCTTTTCAAAAATGTAGGGAAACAAGTAAAGGACGTTCAGGAAAAAACACCACATCAGCGGTTAGAAATAGCCTTGGAGATTCTGGAAACGAGAAACGAGAAAGAAACACCGGACCACTACCACTCCTTGTTTTTAAACAAGAATTTCATCGGTGATCTGTTTTTAGTAAAACGAAAGCAACAAGAAGAAGCGCTGGAGAAAATCATTCCATACTGGAAAAAAGGCCAAAACCGCTCCCTTGCTGTTATTGGAGACCCACTTACCGGTAAGTCCACACTTTTGGAATACGCTACCCATCAATTCAAGTCTAATGATGTGCATTATCTGACTCCGGGTGGAGAGATCAGCATCGAGGGCAGAAAACTCAAAATGGGTAGAAACTTAGAAGAAGTTTTAAGCTTCGTCAAAAGATCTATCAGTAATTCAAAACCTATTCTGGTCTTAGATGATCTTCACCTTTGGCGTGATTCAGATCGCTCACTACTCACCAATGTCACATCACTGGTTGATTTCATGAGTCTGAATGCTTCCAAAGTATTTGTAATTGTCGCTATTACTAATGCACTTCGATTACACTTAGATACCAGAATCGCATTTTCGCAAAGCTTCACAAATCTTCTGGACACGAATCTTTCCACATCCGACGAGATATACAAAGCAGTCATGTTACGTCATGGAGCATCTCATCGCACCTTATTTGAGAAAGAAGGCAAGGTGATGAACGATGGACAACTGAGAAAAAGAATTGGATGGTTAACAAAAAAATTCGATTTTAACATCGGAGCCGTTTTGCAGGCTTGGATATTCTGTACTGATGTGCAGGAGGATAGCACTATCCAATTTTCAGAGAAAGAAACTCATCTCAATGATTTCCTCTCCACTACAGAACTTCTAATCTTAAAAAACTGCTTGCTCTTCGGCTACAGCAGCGATCTTGAACTCAAAAATTTGTTTACCAACAGATACGAATCAGAGTACAAACCTGCCATACGAAAACTCCTAAACATTGGTATTTTGGATCGAGATCCTAATGGCTATTTGATAGTGAAAAACACAGTAAGACAGGATCTTTACTCCATTTTGAAATACAGAGAATTACTCGCTTAATAGAAATGAATCACTGGAATGATCTTTACGCTTTAATCCTTATCGTCTTTGCGATCTACCTCTTCCTTACCTTATGTTTTTTCGGATTTACTCGATATTTGAAAAAAAGAAGGATCAACAAAAGGTATTTAGCCTTAGTCAAAAAAATTCGGCTTTTCTATAAGCCGATTGCATGGCTGGTTGTCATTGGCGGTTTTGTAGCATTAGATCCTGTGACACACGGATTGATAATACTATTGGTAGCTGGATTCGGCTACAAGCAATTGGGAAATTATATCAGTGGCCTCTTTATTCGAGCCAGTCCTCTGCTTGCAAAAGACACACTTGTGAGGGCTGGAAAGATCCACGGCAGGATCAATCGCATAGGAAGTTTAGGAATGGTACTTGGTACCGACCAGGGTGAACGATGGGTTTGGTATCATTCTTTTGACCGAACTGGCTTTACGTTAATTTCCAATCAGACTAATGTGCTTCAACGTGCGCTCTACTTACGGTCAGATCTTAGCAAGGAAAGTCTCTTGGATTTGATTTTTGATCATCCCATCCTGGCGCTCGGCAAACCTACAAATCTGAAAGCCTCAGCAAATAAAAACACCTTCCTAATGCATTACACTCTTGTAAAGGGTGCGCGACACGAAGATTTTATAAACTACTTGCATGACCACGACGTCATGACTTATTCTACTGAAAACTTTGACGCCTAATGGAAATTATCTCCTCATATAATCTGATCATTGAGTTTTCGGTGATTATTATTTTATCCTTCCTTTTCAACGGCTTGTCGAAAAAAACCAATATCCCTGCGGTATTGATGCTGATAGCTTTGGGAGTGATTCTACAATACATCCTGCAGTATTTTACTACTGAGACAATAGACTTTTTCCCATTTTTGGAGGTTCTGGGCATAGTAGGATTGATCATGATCGTGCTGGAAGCTGCACTGGAACTGGAACTTAAGCGTGAGAAGCTAATTCCCATTCTGAAGTCACTAGCTATCGCGTTGATCGGACTAGGCCTTTCCACTTGGGCAGCTGCAAGTATCCTCTATTACTTCATTCCGGATATGTCCATGCAGTCAGCTTGGCTATATGCTACGCCTCTGTCTATTCTGTCGAGTGCTATCATCATTCCGAGTGTGATTGGGCTGAAAAGTAAAAAACGGGAGTTTCATATCTATGAAAGCACCTTTTCAGATATTATAGGAATTATGCTTTTTTACTTTCTGACTGGAAAGTTAAACCCTGCTGAAGATTCCGGATTGGTTGGATTTGGAGGAAATTTCCTACTTACTATTACCATCTCTCTCATCGCGAGTTATGCGATTATTTTGATTTTCCAGAATATCAAAAGCAACGTCAAACTATTCCTTATGATCGCGGTGCTGCTTTTACTCTATGCGTTAGGCAAAAAGATGCACCTTTCCTCACTGATAATTATTTTGATTTTTGGTCTGGTCATCGCCAATATGAAGTTGTTTTTTAAAGGACGTCTTTCGCGCTTGCTGGATTATGAAAAAGCACATCAAATTTACCATCAGTTGCACACGATTACGGGTGAAACTGCATTTGTCGTACGCACGCTATTCTTTGTAATTTTTGGACTTACTATTACCATTACCTCCCTGTTTAATATGCAGGTAGCCTTAATTAGTAGCATGCTGATTGGATCGATATATGGAATTCGAATCATTCTGCTTCTGATTTTTGAAGGAAAAGACATTATCCCTCAGGCATTTATAGCACCTAGAGGTTTGATCACTGTTTTACTTTTTTATGCCATCCCTGAGGAGGCTGAGGTAGCAGGTTTCGAACCAGGCATATTACTTTTTGTGATTATCGGAACGAGTTTGATTATGACTTTCGCGATGATTTACGAAAAAAGACGCTCCTCCAAAGCCGTTGATCTGGCGAGTAGTAGAACTGTAGGTTCCGTCAAATGGAAGGTGCCAAGTGTCATAGAAAATGATGAAAAAACTAGCTAAACCAAGCCATACTGGCTTAGCTGGCAGTTTTTCATTTCTCCCTTTTATCACTACTCCTACATTCGAATATCAGCCATTACTCATGTCAAATAGGCATTTAAGAACATTTTGGGTTGGCGACTTCAAAGATTTGTCGTAATCTTAATTTTTGACCCAAAATACTATGAAAAAGTTACTGCTAAGCACCCTGCTTACACTTGCTCTATACAATTTCACTCTTGCCCAATCCTCTTCAATTCTTTGGTATAATCAGCCGGCAGTGGAGTGGGAAGAGGCTTTACCCGTAGGGAATGGCCGGCTAGGAGCAATGGTGATGGGTCTTCCTGGTCAAGAACACCTGCAGCTAAATGAGGATTCTCTCTGGCCGGGTGGATATGATGACTGGGGATTGGCAGATGGTAAAAGAGCCGATTTGGATCAAATCAGAGCCTATCTACTAGCTGGAGAAAACAAGAAATCAGATTCACTTTTGGTATTGAAATTCTCTAGAAAAGGAGTCACCCGATCACACCAAACTATGGGTGACCTATGGTTTAACTTCGACTGGATCGAGACCAAAAACTACAGAAGAAGCCTAAATCTTGAGACTGCTACAGTTCTCACCCAATTCATAAGTGAAGGCTACGAAGTCAGTCAAGAAGTGATAGCTTCTGTACCAGATGATGCCTTGGTCATAAGATTTAAGACTACTCACCCAAAAGGCTTCAACGGTCAAATCACCATGAGTCGTCCACTGGACAATGGCTTTGCAACAGCAAAAACCAAAGCACTAAACGACAGTCAGCTGGAAATGTCGGGCATGGTCACTCAGCGCGGTGGACAGTTGGATTCCAAACCTATTGAGATTTTGAATGGTGTGAAGTTTCGCACATTACTATTCGCACAGAATCAATCTGGAGACATTTCTACTTCTGATTCATCATTAGTGATATCCGGTGCAAAGGAATTCACTCTTAAGTTGGTCTCAGAAACTTCCTTTTACCATGAGGATTTTGAGGCAGAAGCAGAGCGTCAGCTAGAAAAAATACAGTTGAAAAGCTGGGGGCAGATTCTTCATTCACATCAAAGTGAATATGCTTCCTGGTTTGAGCGTATGAGCTTACAGCTGGGTGCTGACATACCGGATAATATTGCTTCTGATGAGCGAATTAGTCGCGTGAAGAATGGAGAAGTAGATTTACATCTGGAGAAGCTTCTGTTTGATTATGGCAGATACCTATTGATTTCATCCAGTAGACCAGGCACTAATCCGGCAAACTTGCAGGGACTTTGGAACAAGCATATCGCAGCTCCATGGAATGCGGATTATCATGTGAACATCAACCTGCAAATGAATTACTGGCCTGCGGATGTCACCAATTTAAGTGGATTAAACCAGCCACTTTTTGATTTTATAGATGGAGTAATAGAAAATGGAAAAAGTGCAGCCAAGGATAATTTTGATATGGCTGGTTCCATGGTTCCACATACCACAGACCTTTGGCAAGTTGCATTTTTACGCGCGGCTACTGCCTATTGGGGGAGTTGGATTGGAGCTGGAGGATGGATAGGAAGACATTATTGGGAATATTATTTATTTACTCAGGACAAGAAATTTCTCGAAGAACGCACCTACCCTGCTCTGGAAGCAATATCAGCATTCTATTCTGACTGGTTGGTGGAATATCCAAAAGACGGAACTTTGGTCTCCTCTCCTTCCACCTCACCAGAGAATCAATTTATCAATGCGAAAGGAGAAACAGTTGCCTCCACCATGGGAGCAGCGATGGATCAGCAGATTATCGCAGACGTATTTAGTAATTATTTGAAAGCATCTGAGCTTCTTGGTAAGGATACTCCGCTTCGCAGAAAAGTAACTGCTCAACTAGGTAATCTTCGCCCAGGCGTGCAGATAGCAGAAGACGGAAGAATACTCGAATGGGATCAGCCCTATGAAGAAAGTGAGAAGGGCCATCGTCACATGTCTCACCTGTATGCTTTCCACCCAGGAGATGCCATTACATTCAGCGCAACTCCAGAGGCATTTGCCGCGGTACGCAAAACCCTTGAATTCAGGCTGGCAAATGGCGGCGCAGGAACCGGCTGGTCACGTGCTTGGCTAATCAATTTCTCCGCAAGATTATTGGATGGAGAAATGGCCCATGAGCATATACAAAAGCTACTTTCTCAGTCACTCTACACTAACCTATTTGACGGCCATCCACCTTTTCAAATCGATGGTAATTTTGGCTATACGGCTGGTGTAGCAGAGATGCTGATCCAATCGCATGAAACTGGAATGATTCGCCTACTACCTGCTTTGCCAAAGGCATGGGCAAGTGGAAGTGTGAAAGGGTTAAAGGCCAGAGGAAATTATACAATCGACATGACATGGGCAGATGGCGAACTCAAAACATGCCGAATTCATGCTGGAAAAAGCGGTAAAGTCATGGTTTATTATGATGGATCTGAAATGGATTTGGATCTGGAAAAAGGACAAAGCTTTGAGATAGAATTATAAAGTCAGCATAACTCAACTAAATATCTCAGCAAATAAAACAGATCTTTGCCTTACTAAAAGCAATAATCATGGATGCTATCGCTAAATTCGACTAATGATAAGAAAGTTAATTACCCTATTCCTCTTAACTATTTTTATTTGGCTTATTTGGTCTTCTTCAGGGAGAAACACCCCACTACCTGAACCAATAAACCACATTTCCTTAGTAGAAGAAGTTAATTCTAGCGACAGCCTTTCTAGAAACATAATTGGTATTCAGCCACTGATGGATGTATCTGATTACTTTATAGAAACTACATTCAAAGACAAAATCCGTCAATATTTAGTAGCTGCTACCAGAAAGTCCTTTATTCAGAAAAACTCAATCATAGTTTACCCTGAGTCCATAGGCACATGGCTTTTTCTACTTGGAGAAAAGCATAATATCATCCAAAAAAACACCTTTTTGGAAGCGAGAAACACACTGGTTTACAGTAATTCCTTTGATTATATGCTTGGGTACATCAAAACCTCTGATGAAGAAGACAAGCAATTATCAGCGATCTTCCGGATGAAAGCCAAGTCCATGCTAAGCGCCTATTATGACACGTTCAGCGCGCTATCCAAAGAGACAAATACTTATATCGTGGCAGGATCGATCGTGCTACCTGACCCTAAAGTTGTGGACGGGGAGATTTACGTAGAACTAGGCGGACCACTTTATAATGCATCTTTCATTTTTGGTCCTGATGGATTAGTGATCGGGAATCCTATTTTGAAGGCCTTTCTTAATACATCCGAAGCACGATACACTTCAGCGGGGAACCCCCAAGACCTGCAGGTTTTTGACCTTCCTTTTGGTAAAACAGCAGTAATGTTGGGAACGGACAATATGTATTCTGAATCTTATCAAAATCTAATTAAAAGCGAGGCAGAGATCTTATTGTCTCCTGCATTTTGTTACTCAGACAAAAAAATGAGTGAGAAGATCTCATCATTGGATAGTTTGGGCACTTTGACACATGCCAACAATGCATCGAATAGTGCAAAACCGGAAAGATATGAAGTCAATAAGCTACAAAGCCTTATCGAAAACACAAGTGTTCAGGTTGCAGTAGGCGTATCCATGTTTGGTGAATTGTGGGATTTGAACAACCCCAATCCTCCCATAGTAATTTTCAAAGGAGAATCCCTCCCGCTTACCCCCTCTGACCAAGGCGCCGTCTTTTCTTTCAATTTTTGATTACTTCAAAATCTCACTTTTCCCAATAAATAGATAAAGTAGCTACTTTATATAGATACAAGATTACTCCTTATCGGTAAACTGTAGAAGTGCACCTAATACGTTGAGCGTTGGAGTATAGAATTTCATCGATGAAGGCTCTTTGGAAGTATTCAGTAAAAGGAAAAGCATTTCAGAAACTGAGATTAGATCAAGAAATTTAGATGTAATAGACTCATTAACATGTTGTAAGCCTAAAAGAATAGACTTAAATTACCTCAGCACTAATTCACAAAACCATGAAAACACTAGTCTCTTTTATTTGCATATGCTTGGCGGCAGCTCCAAGTTTTGCACAAGAAAAATCTGTTGCATCAAAGGAGGTACAAATTAAAACTGCTGTCTTAGCAGCTCCAGATGAAAAACAAGCTGACGCTACTGTACTGGGATACAATGAAAGCGGAGAATTAATTGAACTTAGAAAAGGGTCCAATGGCATGATTTGTATAGCTAGCGATCCAAATGGAAAAGGCTTTAGTGTTTCTTGTTATCAGGCAGATTTGGAGCCGTTTATGATCAGAGGAAGAGAACTCAAGAAGGAAGGGAAATCATTTCAGGAAATATTTGACACCCGAGAGGCTGAAGCGAAAAGTGGCAAACTCAAAATGCCAGCTGAGGGAGCAACGCTCTTTGTACTAACAGCAGATGCTGAAAATTACAATAAGACTACCGGTGAGGTATCTGATACCTATCTGAGATATGTAGTGTATTTGCCTTGGGCAACTTCCCAAACTACGGGACTTCCTCTTAAGCCTAGTGCACCAGGCATGCCTTGGATTATGGATCCAGGTACTCATCGAGCACATATCATGATCACACCAGCTAGGGATTAACCCTTGGAAAATTGTTTAAAAAAGGCTCACTGGATTTCTATTAATATAGAAACTCAGTGAGCCTTTTTGTGTAAGAGATCAGTTGCGCCAAAGTCAAGAATAGTCTTTTCATGAAACTGCCCCGCTACATCTCGGTGTAGCGGGGCAGTTATATCCGTAGTTGGCTTTTGGTCCTACCACATAATCACTGGCTGTGAATCTGTTCTTACATTGTCTCGGAACAAGTTAAATACTGCTGTAAACTCGTGGGTATTTCCTGGGAAGTTGTAGCTTCCACCATTAGGAAATTCATAGAGGTAACCTATTCTAAGTCGTTTGGTTACTATACCTGCCTGCGCATTGGTAGCATAATCAACCCTGTGCCCAAGTCCCAACCATAGCCTATCCATTAAGACAGCTTTTAGGTTGAACTCGATATTATCATCTAGATTCTTTTGAGTGCGATAGAAAGCGTTGAATATTACAGCGACATTTTCACTAACGGCACTTCTATATCCAGCCTGAACAATAGAGCTAGCAGGATATCCATTCATGAACTCATCCCCATTGGAAATTTTACCTCCATTTACCCGGTGGATGCCATACGAAATGTAGTAATTCGCATGTGTCAAGGCCATACCTAGATTAAAGTCCACCACACTCATGCTGGAGAATTGGCCTATGTATTGCCCAAGTGTAGGATCACTCTGTTCCTCAGTCGACAATGCATTACCATCCAAACGTATTGTCTGGTAATTGATACCAGCACCCATTCTTAAGTTGTGTGTTTCTGAAAGTCTGATTCTACTTGCATAACCCACAGTCAATTCGGTTTCCCGAAATGCGCCATAGGTGTCGTGAAGTAAATTCAAAGACACTGCATTTTTACCATTAAGCGCAGGATCCAATTCTCCAGCTAGCTCTCCAAAATCCAGCTCTGTACTAAAGAAATATGTTTTTGGAGCTCCATCCACCCCGGACCACTGATTCCGTACAAAGCCTCGAACTGTCGAGCCTTCATAACCTGTCAAGGCTGGGTTAAAGTAACTCTGAAACTGGCTGAACTGGGATATATATTTCTGAGATTGAGCCTGCACTTGTGAAAGTGCTAATCCAAGGAAAAGGAAAATGGTTAAGTATGTTACTCTTTTCATGATGTCATTGTTGAAAGACTGAAAAATGAAATTCTGTTTCGTATAAATTTAATAGATGAGATAGACCTTTGAGGCTTCATAGCCCCAAAGGTCACTAGTCCTGTTACTGTCTCAAAAGGTTTAGCATGCCTCTTCTGATCTCGCCGGTTTCACCCACTTGGATCACATATAAGTATGACGATACTGGCACTTCTTTGCCTTTAAACGTTCCGTCCCATTGCTCATCAGGATTATCAGTATAGAATATTCTGTTTCCACCCATGTCAAACACCTGAATAGTCACACCTGAATAGTATCTCAGTGCTGGTATGCCCCATGCATCGTTAGTACCATCTCCATTTGGAGTGAAGGTATTTGGCACATCCAACTGATCTAGTGGTGTTCTCAACCTGCGTATAGCAAATGCTCTTTTGATTTCATTACCTGCTCTATCTACTACGCTTAGTACTATAGTGAAATCCACTCTACCAGCTTGCTGATCTGCACTGCTCCAGAACAAGATGCCTGAATTAACTTCGAAGAACGCATTGTCGCCTTCCCCTTCTGGCAAGCTCAGTATATGAACGTTATCCGTAGGATCAATCACCGTAAAGGCTCCAATCTCTTGGAAGAACTGATCTGGTATCCCGATAAACTCAGAGTTGCTCAGTGTAACATCCTGTGGTGCTGGTTTAGCCAGAATGGTTATGTCCAGCATAGGCTGTAAGTCAGCTGGATTAAATAAACCTCCTGGTATTTCCACCATACCTGTATAGCTCATTATGGCTGAGTTCATTGGGTCGTAGCCCGTCAGATCCCATGTCACAGGTAGGTTTATAAAGGCTCCTTCTGTAGTAATAACCACCACTTGGGTTGGTACATTCAAGTCAGTGATAGCTGTGCCCCATGCTACATTCAAGCTCTGGACTACAAACTCCATAATAGACTTGGACTGCACGTAATCAGAAACACCATCTCCATCTTTATCTAGGAAGTCTTCTGAATCGTTCGGATCAGTTCCTTGCTGTACTTCTACATAATCTGGAACATTGTCTCCATCTGTATCCAAATAATCTCCCGCATCTGTTGGATCTGATCCCTCTTGCATTTCTACAAAGTCTGGAACACCATCACCGTCAGAATCTTTGAATTCGGTTGGATCTTTTGGATCTGTTCCTTCCACTTCTTCCACATCATCTGGAACACCATCTCCATCGCTATCATTGGTAATGATCTCAAAGTCGGCCCCAGTGAAGTCAAACATGTAGTTATTTCCTGCATCCAGTGTACCTATACTGATCGCATATGTTCCTACTGCCTCACCTGCTGCTCTAGCAAGTAAACCTGATAGTATACTTACATCATCTCCTGCTCCAAAGCCCGAAGCTGTATAGGTCAGGATTGGATCTGCAGTACCGTACAATTTACTTTGTCCTGCATCTGCTGTAATCACTAGGCTTGCCTTAGTAATTTCAAGATTTGCAGAAAGTTCAGAAGATGTGAAGTTAGATCCTGTGATTGTTGCTATCACTTCTTGAATCCCTTCCTCAGTCCTGCTGTTGTTGCTATATGCTACCTCAGCTCCTACTGGAAGAGTACCGGTGATCGCAAGAGATTTAGCAGTTCCGTCGTAGACAAAACTTTCATCTTCAAAGCTGATTCCAGTGATAGTTGCCTGAGTGACCATCAGATTAGCATTCAATACCAGAGTGGTATAATTTGATCCTGACACCGTAGCACTTACCTCCTGCACACCTACATCAGTTCTGCTGTTGTTACTGTAAGCTACGCTTGTACCTACCGGAAGAGTTCCTGAGATCGCAAGTGATTTGGCTGAACCGTCATAGACAAAGCTTTCGTCAGAGAAAGTAATACTGGTGATCATTGCTTTTGTGATCGTTAGATCCGCTGTCAACACTAAGGTGGTGTAGTTAGATCCTGTGATCGTTGCCGTTACTTCCTGAGTTCCTACGTTCGTTCTGCTGTTGTTCGCAAAGTTCACTGAAGTCCCTACTGGAAGGGTTCCTGCTATCGCTAGCGACTTGGCTGTTTCGTCATAGACGAAGCTTGCGTCAGCGAAAGTGATACCGGTGATCATTGCTTTTGTGATCGCGAAGTCAGCTCCCACAAAGTTGATTGCATAATTTACTCCAGCTTGTAGGCTACCAAGTGAGATGGCATACTTACCTACGTTTTCACCAGCTGCTCTGGAAAGTTGTCCGCTTAGAATTGCATTCGTATCTCCATTTTCAAAGCCTGAAACTTGATAAGTAAATACCGGATCTGCAGTACCGAAGACTTTAGACTGCCCTGCATCCGCTATCACGTTCAATACTTTGGAAGCAATTTCAAAGTCTGCCGAAGTGAAGTTGATTGTATAGTTCCCACCTGCATTCAAGCTTCCTAGCGTAATTGCATACATTCCGATATTCTCTCCTGCTGCTCTGCTTAAAGCTCCTGTCAGAGTTAATACATTATCTCCATTACCGAAGTTACTGGCCGTAAAGGCGAGCACAGGGTCATCAGAACCGTAAACTTTAGCTTGATTTGAATTGGCTACGATAGTAAGTGTGCGAGGCGTAATACTAAAGTCAGCACCTGTGAAGTTAATGCTGTAGTTAGCACCTGCATCTAAGGACCCAAGGTTGATCGCGTAGTTACCTACATTCTCACCTGCTGCTCTAGCAAGAGATCCAGCTAATATGGAATTGGTATCACCACTCTGGAATCCATTTGTAGTATAGCTGTAAGCAGGATTAGCTGCTCCATAGATTTTAGACTGACCTGCGTCTGTTATGATATTCAAAGTAGCAGGCGTGATTGCAAAGTTAGCGCCCGTGAAGCTAATGCTGTAATTAGCACCTGCATCCAAGGATCCAACGTTGATCGCGTAGTTACCTACATTTTGACCTGCTGCTCGGGTAAGAACTCCGCTGATGATAGCTTCTGTATCACCATTTTCGAAACCTGAAGCAGTATAAGTCAATGCAGGGTCTGCCTGCCCATAGACTATACTCTGAGTATCAGCGGTAATGGTCAATAGTTTATTACCAATAGTGAAATTGGCTCCTACAAAATCAATCGTATAATTAGCATTTGCAGCTAATGTACCTTGATTGATCGCGTAGCTTCCTACTCCTTCACCAGCTATTCTCACTAGTGCTCCAGTTAAAATTGTTTCAGTATCTGCTCCTTCAAAACCTTTAGCAGAATAAGTAAAGACAGGGTCTGTGGTACCATAAACTTTAGATTGACTTGGAGAAACTATAATATTCAATCCTGCAGGTGTAATGGTAAGATCAGCTTTCAACACTAGCGTATTGAAATTCGCTCCTGTAATCGTAGCAGTTACTTCCTGAGTACCTACATTGGTTCTGCCGTTGTTTGTATAAGCTACGCTTGTTCCCGTTGGAAGCGTTCCGGTAATCGCCAAGGATTTGACAGCCCCGTCATAGACAAAGCTATCGTCATTGAAAGTTATACCTGTTGTAGTTGCTGGTGTGATCATCAGGTCAGCTTTCAATACTAGCGTATTGAAATTCGCTCCCGTAATCGTAGCAGTTACCTCCTGACTACCTACATCGGTTCTGCCGTTGTTGGTATAAGCTACGCTTGTTCCCGTTGGAAGCGTTCCGGTAATCGCCAAGGATTTGGTAGTTCCGTCAAAGACAAAGCTATCGTCATCGAAGGTGATACCTGTGATGGTGGCTCGGGTGATTTCAAAATCGGCTGAATTAAAATTGATATCATATTTTATTCCTGCACTCAGATCACCTTTGCTGATAGCATACGTCCCTACTCCTTCTCCCGCAACTCTTGAAAGAGCTCCAGTTATAATTGTTTCATCGTCACCATCCACAAACCCTGAAGCTGTGTAGGTAAGAACCGGGTCAGTAGTTCCGAAAACTTTGGATTGACTCGCATTTGCAGTAATTGAAAGAGTAGCCGCATCATCATTTAAAATATTACCGGTTCCGGTAAGGCCACCTATTTTCAGTGGCACTGTTTCGGTTGGCTCGAAGTCATTATCATCGACTGTAGGCAAGGTTACGATGAAGCTAGTTACCAATGCAGGTAGAATAAGGTTACCTGCGACCAAGGTTACTCCATTGCTGAAAGCAGGTGTACCGTAATCGCTTGCCGAAGCTGAGCCACCGCCCAAGACAAATGCGAAGCTTGTACTGGTAGTGGAAGCGTTGCTGAGTGCGATGTTGTAGACCAAGTCCTCACCTTCAATTGCGTCAGGGCTGCTGATGCTGCTCACCGTCGGGCCGCCATCGTTATCTACAATGGTACCAGTGCCAGTCGCTGTGAGTAAGCTGGCGTTGGTGGCTCCTGTTAGGGTGATGGTGAAGTTTTCTGGACCTTCAAAAATACTATCATCAGTAATCGGCACCTCGATTGTTTTGGTAAGATCGCCAATAGCAAAATTTAGTGTACCGTTCACCGCGGTGTAGTCGCTGCCAGCTTTGGCAGTGCCGTCGCTGGTGGCGTAGTTTACGCTGATCAACTGGCCTGAGGCTGCAGACAAGGTTACTGTGAAGGTCGCTGTGCCTGAGTTCTCGTTGAACGCGATAGTATTGATATAGAGACCTGGCTCAACATCATTATCATAAATGTTGCCTGCAATTGTCAGGGCACCAAATTTAAAAAGTACAGTTTCAGTCGCTTCGCTGTGCGTATCGTTTACGGTAGGCAAAGTGATACTAAAGCTGCTAATACCAGCTGGTATCAACAAATTTGTTCCCACTACGGTAACTCCATTATTGTATATAGGCGTTCCATAATCAGCTGGTGAGGCCGTACCACCACCAATACTATGTGTCAAGGTGAAAGTTGTACCTAACACTTGGTCTAGTGTTACAGTGCAAACTAAATTGTCACCTTCAGTAGCATGCTGCACACTCATACCCGTAATTTTTGGCGTGGGATCATCATTCACAATGATACCTGTACCGGTTGCTGTACCTAATACAGCGTTGGTCGGGTTGGTTAAGGTAATACTGAAGTTTTCAGAATCCTCAAAAATAATATCATCGGTAATAGACACCACGATGGTTTTGGTAAGATCCCCCGCTGCGAAGTTGAGTGTACCCGAGACTGCAGTGTAGTCGCTACCTGCGCTGGCAGTACCGTTGCTACTTACGTAGTCGACACTAGCGGCGCGTTCGGAGGCGGCTGAGAGCGTAACCGTAAAGGTCGCGACTCCCGCATCTTCATTTACACTGACATTGTTTATGCTGAGGCTTGGAAGGGGATCGTTATCAGTGATCGTATAAGTAACTTGTTGTGTACCATTTTCTAGACCGTTATTCACCGAAGAGATATCAACGATTACCGTTTCATCCCCTTCATAAATAGCATCGTCGACATTATTGATCTCTATAGTACCAGTGAGTTCACCAATTGGAATCACAATAGTGCTTCCAGATCTAGTATAATCTGTAGTATTTGTAGCTGTGCCAGTGAAAACGAGGTTCACGGTTACTTCTGAGGTAAAGACACTGGACAAGGTGGCTGTCACGACATTATCGGTCAGCACATTCTCCGCTTTACTCGTAGGTGATAGGGATAGCGTTACGCTTGGTTGAGCATTTTGGATATCAATATTTACTGTTCCCAAGCTCACATTAGTACCTCCACCGGTTCCTGTATTACCCCCATCGTTGGCGGTAAGAGTTAATGTGGCGGCATCATTTCCTGTCACTGAAACTGGCCCAGTGTATTTAATATTGGATGCTGTATTCAAATAAGCATCAATTTCAGAAGCAGTTCCGGTAAGAATTAATGTCACTGTACCTGATCCTGCTACAGTTACTCCACCCGCATCTGAGGCAGTCAAAGTACCTGTTGTAACACCTAATTTTAGCGTAATATCATTCGAATTCGCATCGGGATCTCCAAAAGTAGCAGCAGAAAGATCAACGTTACTTGCCGTATTTTCTACTACACTGATATCTGTTGGAAGACCAGAAATAGTTGGATTGTCATTTACAGAACTAATAGCTATTCCAATATTACCTACTGCACTGGAAGTGGCAGAGTTAGCATCTGTCACATAGAAGCTTATTGCACGAGTATTTTTACTATTACCTTGACTAGGATCATCCGTAGAATTGCTAAATACCACAGTTCTCAAAGCAGCTTGCATTTGAGCAGCCGTTCCGGTTCCGGATAATGTAAGTATCCCAGTCCCAGAATTATAACTTGAGGTATAAGGTGATGGAGTGGTAATTCCTAATATATCACCGGTGACAAAATCAACAATACTTATAGTTGCTGAGGTAATATTATCACCCTCCACATCACTCACCAAAATTGAAGAATTTACAATAGTAGGGCTAGCGCCTTCTGTCCAATTAGCGCTTGACACACTATTTTGGTCAACCACTGGTGCATCATTTTCTCCAGCAATATTGAAAGTTACTGACGCGTTATTTGAGTCAGCTGTTCCATCGTTGGAAACAAAGGCTATAGTTCCTGCATTTGTTCCAAATAAATTTGAGGTAGGTGTAAAAGTGGCAGCATCCAGCGCTGTATTGATAGCAGCTAAGGTTCCAGCTGCTGTGAAGCTTGCTGAGCCATTTCCTGATCCTCCAAATGTAATACCTGTAGTACCAAGAGTTACTGTTCCTCCAGTGATCGTAAACGTAACTGTCTGATCATCTCCATCAACATCCACCACTTGAATATCATTGTCCAGTGCCACATTGGTAGCATCCTCGGTCACCACTGGTGCTGTAGGAGCCGTAGCCACTGGGGCAGTGAATACTCGCTTCAATGCCGTGTCTTCTGATGCATCACCCTCATTGCTGGATGCATCTGTAAGTGTAACAGAAAGGGTGATGGTACCCAATCCTAAACCACTTAAATCAATTCCTGTAATCTGATCCGTAGCCGTAACAATCGTACCTGTACCCGTTACGTTTGTTCCGCCTCCAGCACTTGAAAAAGTGTAATCGTAAGTTGTTCCAATTTCAGAACCGGCAAAAGTAAAGCTTACCGCATCATCGTTATCCGGTGTGATTGGATCTTGATCAATAGAAACGCTGTAACCACTTGGAGCTACATCATCTGCACAGAATTCGAAGTTATCGATGTTGATATATTGGAAAGCACCTCCTAATGAAATTTCGATTTGATCTACAGCTTTAGCGGAATTATCCGTTCCTCCCTCGGTCCTTAAATCAAAAATATAATAACCACTGTTGGCTAAGAAATCGGTCGGGAAGCCCGTAGCTTTTGAAACAGTATAAACCGTGTTTCCATCCCTTTTCCCTACTACTGTAATGCTTCCATCACTGGTAGGTACACTGCCATCTGCATGAGAGGAAAGAAATACTGCAAATTTCTTTAAGTTGATGTCAGAGGTAGTTGAAGAAATAATGTAGGTACCCGCGTCGGTGTTGGTCAACACATAACTAGACCCATATATACCAATTTTCGGAGTTTGTGTGTGAACCTCCATGTTTGCTGCGGAGGTAATGGAGAAACTATAGCCTCCATGAGAAAAAGTAGTGCTTCCGGCAGTTTCATCCTCAAATCCCTCCACTAGGCAGGGGCTTATATTATGAACCTGACCTGAATTATAGGCTGAGGTTCCGGTAACGTCAGTGGCACTGGCGATATTCGTACCAGATTTTAGATCTAGACGAATGGTCCCTTCTCCAGAAATCCCAGTTATAGGTACAGTATAAGTTGCATTACTTCCTGTAACCGCCCCAATCGTTCCAATGGCAGTCCCTGTTATGGTTAGCACAAAATCATCAGCACTTACATTTTTGGCAATTTTTGAAAAGTCGACTTTATATTGAACAGAAGCAGCGGTGCTAATAGGAGAACCGACTAGATAGATTCCTGTTACCTCGGTAGGGTCTGTATTTCCAACTATAAAAGGAGCACCGTAAGTAACCTCATCCAAGATTAAGTACAAATCTGTACCTTCTATAACTACCTCGTCCACCTCATAAAAATCAGGATTAGAAGAAAATGACTTCAGTCCTGCTGAATTACTATTGAAATCAATATTTACTGTTGAACCCACTTGCGAGCCACCTGAGAAAGCTTTGATGGTCCCCGCCGTAGAAGTACCCGCTCCTCGATGCTGCACCCAAATACTTAAAAATCGGAAGGAGGAATTATCCGCTCTTGAAATTTTCCAGCCCTTAATTCCTTCGATCTCAAAATTGGCATCATCCAATCCAGGACCACCGTCCTTACCCTCATCAGTATCAATACCCATGCAAACGACACAGATCGCAGTAGAGCCTTTTATCACATCAAATTCCAGCTCCCCTTCCACATGAGGAGAGGCAAGACCTTGATTGGTGGTGTAGGTATTAAAATTAAGCGTTGTCTGAGCGAATGCATCTAATCCGCTGAAGGACAACAGCATAATTAGAAAAATAGATTTGGTAACAGTACGTATCATCGGGATAATTTAATTAATCAAAAACAGCTGACTCCCCTCGAAGTCAGCTTTATTAGCTTTAATGTGGGGAAGGGTAAATTCCAAACAAGGCTATAATATAATTCACTGCTAAACTTGGCTGCATATTATTGTGTGACCTGTCACCACCTGATGCTCCTATGTTTGAAGCATGCATGGGTGCGGTAGCCGCAGCATCAATAAAACCGTTAGCCGGAATAGAATCGGCTCCCCTTTCTCTTGTAATACTGCTTTTTGCTATAGATTTAGCAGCTGGGTCGTTGGTTGTACCATCTGCACTATTACCTAAGAGTACGTGAGTATGAGATGGCAGATGATTTGGGATCATTGTTTCCAATTCTCCTCCTAACCTTACCCCCTGTCTTCTATCGCTTAGACCTGGTCCATGACCCGCTCCAATAACACATCGACCTCTAAGGTCAGGTAAAGCAAATGTGGTACTACCATCCCCACCATATATGGTACCCAGTAGGGAAAAAAGCGCATCATGTTCAGAAACCGCCAACAGCTGACCGTAACAGAAAGCCCAACCTCTAGGTGCAAAGTTTCCCCCAAAAAGTTCTATTTGTCCAACAAAAGGATTCATAATATCTGTTTTTAGTGAAAAGTGAATTAATTTCTAGAAGGAAAACTCCCTACTAATGCAATGATATAATTCATTGGTAGTGAAGGTTGCATATTATTATGTGGTAGACCCCCACCAGCTACAGCTATACTTGAAGCATGCATTGGTGCGTTAGCTGCAGCATCAATAAATCCATTTGCAGGAATCGGATCTGCTCCTCTTTCTAATGTAACAGTACTTTTAGAGTGCACTTTACCTGCTGGATCATTGGATGTACCAGGAGTACTATTGCCAAGAAGTCCGTGGGTATGCGATGGCATTTCATTTTGTGTTAGTGTCACTGTTTCCTGACCTAAAGTAGCACCCTGTCTTCTGTCAGTAAGACCCGGCCCATTCCCCATTCCAATTGCACATCTACCTCTAAGGTCAGGTAATGCAAATGTGGTTCTACCGTCACCACCATAAATGGTACCTAGTAGTGAAAAAAGAGCTGAATTTTGAGCAATTGGTAAAAGTTGGCCCGCACAAAACGCCCAACCTCTTGGTGCAAAGCTAAAACCAACAAGCGTGATTTGTCCTAGAAATGGATCCATGGTATTAAAAGTTTAAGTGAAAATAAATTATAAATAATATTGTTTAAATGCTATTCAACTCAAAAAACAACCTTACCTGAAGTAGTTATTATCAGTGTGAAATCCAGGTATTTGCAACTAGTATGCTTAGAAAATTGAAAAATGAGTCTTAATCGCTTAACAACTTAGGCAAAAATGCAATAATATTTAATCAATTTCCATACGTATAAACACGTATATGATAAATCGACCTAATGCTTTAGATTAATTGAAAGTCTGAAAATCTTCCCTTTTGGAGAGAAACCACAGATTGTTTTTCCGCCTTCGGATTAGTAATTGCCACCAAAACCTGACGCTTGTCCTTGTTCTGCATCACGTGCAATTCGCTTTGCTGTTTTAGCGAATCAGATCCAAAAAACTTATTAATATTAAGGCTAGCTGAAGCCAGATCCTTGAGCGTATAGAACTGAAAATATGGATTAGGATCATCGGCCAAACAGTAAACCTCATCACAACCTAAGTCATTCTTGAGACGAGATGCAACTTGATTCATCTTCTCTATAGTTCCTGAAATACGCTGACCTTGTTCGCCAAATCCTATGCCCATAACCCCAATTTTTCTATTGGAACTTGGGAAAATCAAGTGATTTGAAACTGATTCTGGCATTTTATCTGAAGCAAAATTTGAGTTAACAAAAGGCAAGCTCTCCATAAGAGCACTATCTGAGTCCGTACTAGCTAGTTTATGTGCCCAACCACCTCCAAAAAGCATCGCATTGATACCGATTTTATTCAGCTGAGCTACATGTTGATTTGCAATATCTGAAGGAGTCAAAGTAGTAACCACCATTCTATCGTAAGTACGAGCACTACTTAGAGAATACCCCGTATTAGCACCTACTAATGAGTTGCCACCTATTTGCAAAATCTGTTGCGGAGCAAAATTATTTTGAGAAAATGCTGATGCAAAACCAATTCCGGGAAGGGAAGCAGCCCCGATTGATATTGACATTTTCTTCAGAAATTCTCTTCTATCAAAAGTCATATTAGAAAAATCAAAATTAGAATGAAACGAAAAATTACAAGAATTATTTCTAAAACTCTAATTATAAATATATTGAGAGATATTTAGTCGAACGGGTTAAACCATTCTCAATTCTCAGATAAAAATGGAATCAAGTCCTAAATCATTTGCTCATAAGACCTTACACCTAGCGCAGCCAACTTAGGCCCTGTAATGATTGTCCCATCCATTTGGAAAATATTTATTCTCAAATATTTGTAATCAGCGCACAGCACAAAAACGCCATACGTCGCGTCAGCATAAACGATAGTGCCTGCCGAGAAAACCCCTTCTATATTCACTTCCGCTGGACTAACTTCTAGTATCCGAATTTGGCTTCCTCTGAACGTAGTGATAGCTCCACCATAATTTGGATTGGCAGCATTTACCAAAAACTCTACTTCATCGGCACTCTGAGTTTTCCAGTCAATCGTCAAATCCTCTTCTTTTGGTCTAGGGAAAGGATACTCATTGGGAGTAAGCAACTCGCCTTCCGAAAGAGGAAGTTTATCCAAGGCTTTTAGAAGTTCCTTTCCTGCCAATACCGACAATCGGGAAGCTAAAAAACCATAAGGTTCTCCAGGAAATATCGGAACTATGGATTCTGAAACTAATATTCCAGCATCCCAATTTTCATCAATTTTATGAAAGGAAATAACTGCAGATTTTTCTCCGTTTTTTAAGGTCCAAAAAAGTGGCGCAGCTCCAGCATACTTCGGCAATTTCCCATAATGAACATTTAGAACTCCCCATTCGAAACTTTCGAAAATGGCTTTTGGGATTTTATATGAAAATCCAAAACTCACACCTCTGTCTACATTTAATGTGGCAATCCACGCTCCTATCTCCACTTGGTCTTGGCCATCCCATCTGAAAATCTCAAGACCGAAGTTGATAGCAACTTCCATTAGCATTTCCTGATTTTGGAAATCTTTCTGCGGTAGTACAATACCTGAAATTTGCTTATTTAAGGCTAATTGCTGAATGGAAGGAATGCTCCATATACTCTGCGTAAAAATTACAATTCGCATGAATTAAAGATTCTAGTTGGTTCGAATTTGAAAGTAGTTGTATAATCCCAGCATTCAAAATTCATTAAGCAGTCCCAACTGCTCGTGTTGCCCAGCCTCGAAAGTAGCTCTCTTCCACTGCACAAAAAATAAGAAGACCTGATGTCCATACTTATTGGAGAACTATATAGGCCTCAATTCAGAAACCATCAGACCTTTAACTTCGACATCAACCTATTTTATTATAGTCTCCTAGCTTACCCAATAGGAATATAGGCAGCACGGCAGCCCGATAATACTAGCCATTTGCGAAATTTTCACTAAAATTGCCACCTAGACACACTCTCGTCTCGATCCCCCACACTCATGGCTTACCAAGCAGATCAGTATTATAAAAACAGTGATTTTACTGTCGAAGAATTTCAACTGATTGAATATGAGAACTGCAGATTCGAACAGTGTAAATTCTCTGATCTTAATCTTCGGGGAGCCAGTTTTGAAAACTGTACTTTCAAAGCTTGCGACATGAGTAACCTCAAAGTGACTGCTGTACCTTTACGGCAAGTGACCTTCGAGGATTGTAAAATGCTAGGTATACATTTTCATGCTGCAAATCCTTTTCTGCTGGAATTCAGCTTCAAAAGTTGTCAAATGGATTACTGCAGTTTTTACAGTCTGAAGATGAAAAAGACAAAGTTCATCTCCTGCAAAATGACTGAAGTAGATTTCTCACAGGCAGATTTATCAGGAGCAGATTTTCAGAATTCAGATCTTAGCGGAGCTACATTTGACAGGACAGAGCTACTCAGCGCTGATTTCAGAAATGCTTCCAATTATCAAATAGATCCAGAACTTAACAGAATCAAAGCAGCCAAATTTGATTTAGATGGACTGCCAGGATTATTGGGTAAATACAAGATCAAAATCGGCTAAGGAACTTAAAAAACCAGAAGTATAGTACTGAGTAGGAATTGCTGCTAAACAGAAATTGGAAGAGTATACTTTTTGTCCTATTTCTTAAAGCTGTACAGAAAGGGCGCTTTGTGTGAGCCGCCTAGAAAGAGCTTCTCGTGTCTTTCCAAAATATTAAGGCTAAGCATTTTACGTTGGAAATTAGCCCTATTTTGAGTTTCACCAAGGATAGCCTCATAAACCTGCTGCAGTTCTTTCATCGTGAATCGCTCAGGCAGCAGATTGAAGCTCAATAGCTTATGATCCAAATTTGAACGAAGGTGATCAAGTGCTTTTTCCACTATTTCAGCATGATCCATCATCAATTTGGGCAACTGATCATAATCATACCATTTTATAGAATCAGATAGTTCATCTGGTTTGGGTACCACATTTTCATAATTGATCAAGGCATAGTAGCCCACTGTGATAAATCGGCCGAAAAACCAATGATCTTCATAATCATACCCTTGCTCCAGGAGCATCTTACGCATGACAGCAGGACTAAATCTATCCATGGAGCCAAAGGTGTGAAACTGCTCTAAGTAGATTTCATCCAAACCAGTGCGCTCTGAAAGCCCCCGCTTCACCGCTTCATCCAATGGTTCATTCACTTTCACAAAACCTCCTGGCAGTGCGAAAGTCTTCATGTTATGATATTCCAGAACCAAAATTTTGAGCTTTTCTCCAGAAAATCCAAAAATAACCGAGTCATAAGATATGTTCTGGAGATATTCTTCTTGTAATAGGGGCATGCGCAAAACTATGAAATACTGGTATAAGTAATAGGATTTATAAAAATAAGCAATTACTATTGTTTCACAAAGAAACAATAATTCCTGCTCATGAAACCTATCTCAAAACTAGTCAGTTTTTTTTCTATGGTTCTTCTTTTTGGAATCTCTACCTCCCTGGTTGCCCAAAACAAAAACTCATTTGAAGTGCAAACTAAAGTCAAAAATGGAATAATCGCCGGATCATATGATACCAAAACTAGCATACAAAAGTATTTTGGAATTCCATTTGCAAAGCCACCAGTAGGCGAGCTTCGCTGGAAAGCACCACAGCCATTGGACAATTGGACTGGAGTAAAAGAAACCAATAAATTCGCACCTAGAGCTGTTCAAGCTCCTGTTTTTGGAGATATGGATTTCAAGTCAGACGGCATCAGTGAAGATTGTCTTTACCTCAACGTATGGACACCTGCCGATCGGAATACTAAAGACTTACCTGTCTTAGTCTATTTCTACGGAGGTGGATTTGTAGCAGGTGATGGATCAGAACCACGCTACAATGGTGAGGCCATGGCTCAAAAAGGAATTGTGGTAGTCACTGTCAATTATAGATTAGCCGTATTTGGATTCCTAGCTCATCCAGGCTTAAGTGCTGAAGCTCCTTACAAAGCATCCGGAAATTATGGTTTGATGGATCAGCTGGCATCTTTACAATGGGTGAAGGAAAACATATCGGCGTTCGGTGGAGATCCTAAGAAAGTTACTATTGCGGGTGAATCTGCAGGTTCGATCTCTGTGAGTTATCAAATGGCATCTCCCCTAGCCAAGGATCTAATCGCCGGGGCAATAGGTGAAAGCGGAGCTGGCATTAACCCAACTTTGGCTCCAACTCCCCTAGCAGAAGCAGAAAAGATTGGAGCTGACTTCGCAGCAAAAGCTGGATTTAATAGTATTCAGGAACTGAGAGCACTTTCGACCAAAGACGTCTATGACATCTACAATGAGTCCAAGCGCTTTGGATTTCCTGTTGTTCTAGATGGCTATTTCCTTCCAAAAACTCTTCCTGAGATCTTCGAAGCTAAGGAACAGGCAATGGTTCCACTCCTTGCCGGTTGGAATTCGGCAGAGATCCCAGGTTCGGCTTTTATGCAGGGTCAACCCTACACTGTGGATGCCTTCATCGCAAAAGTAAAAGAAACCTATCCTAAAGATTATGAGGAAGTTTTGAGCCTGCATCCTCATGCTGATGCAAAAGAAGTGGAGAGGTCAGCCACCGACTTGGCGGCCGATAGATTCATCGCCTATTCTACTTGGAAGTGGTTGGATCTGCACGCTAAAAACTCTGATCAGCCAGTTTACAGGTATTTATACAGCAAGCTTCGTCCTCCATTGAGAGATGCAAATTTGACTGCTGGTCTAGCTGGTGGCACTATAGAAGGTGGACCTAAAGCACCTGAGGCTATTGGCGCTCCACATGCCTGTGAAATTGAATATGCTATGGGAAATCTTCCCCTGGTAGATGTCTTTGCATGGACAGCTGATGACTATACTGTATCTAAAACCTTCATGAATTACTTTGCCAACTTCATCAAAACAGGAAACCCTAATGGAGATGGGCAGGCAGAATGGAGCCCAATGAAGGGTACGGACTCTGCACCTCCGGTGATGGTGATCGACACCAAAAGCAAACTTGTAAAGGCTAGCGATGATGCGAGATACAACTTTCATGATAAGTCATACGGAAACAAAAAATAAGTATATGTAAATCCGCAATCGCACCAGTAAAGGCCTAAAAGCGACTTCTAATATGGTAAAAGTTGGTATTTAGGCCACTTCGGTCATCGGTCTTCCGTCCTGTAAAGCAAAGAAACTATCGCTACTGGCATCATTGCGGATAATCATAAATAAGTAAATCAATCAACCAAATACAACTAAAAGAGAGGCTCATGGCCTCTCTTTTTTTATTGTGCTTCTTAATACTAATGCCCTACGACTAACATCTCCTTAAGGTATCCACTTATTTGCCCCGAAGTTCGGCTTACGCTTCTCCAAGAAGGCATTTCTTCCTTCTATAGCTTCATCCGTTCCATAAGCCAATCGAGTAGCTTCCCCAGCAAAAACCTGCTGACCTACCATTCCGTCATCTGTCAGGTTCATCGCAAACTTCAGCATTTTGATGGAAGTTGGGGACTTGGCTAATATCTCCTGAGCCCATTCATAGGCGGTAGATTCAAGTTCAGCATGAGGAATCACAGCATTCACCATCCCCATCTCATATGCTTCCTGAGCGGAATAGTTTCTTCCCAAAAAGAAGATCTCTCGTGCTTTCTTTTGCCCTACCATTTTCGCTAGATAAGCAGAACCATAACCACCATCAAAGCTGGTCACATCCGCATCCGTTTGCTTGAAGATCGCATGCTCCTTGCTTGCCAGAGTCAGATCACTTACCACATGTAGGCTATGCCCTCCTCCCACAGCCCAACCTGGGACCACTGCGATCACCACCTTTGGCATAAATCGGATCAAACGCTGTACTTCCAGAATATTCAATCGGTGATAACCATCTTCGCCCACATAGCCTTGCTTGCCGCGTGCTTTTTGATCGCCACCTGAGCAAAATGCCCAACCACCGTCTTTAGAGGAAGGTCCTTCCCCACTCAAAAGCACCACGCCAATTGACGTATCTTCCTGCGCATCGTAGAAAGCATCATATAATTCCGCTGTAGTTTTCGGGCGGAACGCATTTCTTATTTCTGGGCGATTGAAAGCGATTCTTGCTACTCCGTCGCATTTTTTATAGGTGATATCCTCGTATTCTTTTGCTGTGATCCAGTTCATAACTTCCGATTTGGTTAAAAATCTAATTCTTTTGCAAGATAACAGGCTTCCCTGAATTTTGAAGTCAGGATTATTACCTTCGGGAAAGCCATTATACAGCATAGCGCAAAATGTTTCAACTTACTTTCGGCAAACACATATTTCAGACAAAAGAAGACTTTGAGCTTGATAGCCCGGGCTTTCCTGACTATGCGAGCGCTGCCATTCTATTCTGTAAGGATTGGCATTCAGGTAAGGAAAGCTTTGTGCAACAGACTTCTGGCTCTACTGGAACACCCAAGAAAATTGAGATTTCCAGAGCACAGATGATTGCCAGTGCCAAAGCAACTCAGACGTTTTTCCAAACCGACAAAGAAACCAGTTTACTTTGCTGTCTAGATCCAAGCTATATCGCCGGAAAAATGATGCTGGTTCGGGCACTCGTTTGGCAGAGTACGATTCAACTGATAGAGCCTACGTCAAATCCTCTCCTAGATCTCAATGTTATTCCCGACTTTGTAGCCATGGTGCCACTACAAGTAGAAGCTTGTTTACAGGATAAAGCGACTGCACAGAAACTTCAAAAAGTCAAGCAACTAATTATAGGTGGAGCCCCTATTAGTTCTGGTTTGAAAAATCAGCTTATCGCCACCGGCATCCAAGCTTACCAGACTTATGGCATGACTGAGACCGTTTCCCATATCGCCTTGGCTAAAATCCAACCTGGAGAATCAACCTACAAAATGCTTCCTGGAGTTGAATTTGGTGTGGACAGAAGAAAAGCACTTTGGGTAAAATCAGCTGCAAGTAATAATGAGGTGGTGCAGACAAATGATTTGGTTGAATTTATTGAACAAGATTCCTTTCGCTGGTTAGGACGAGCAGACTTTGTGATTAATTCCGGAGGAGTAAAGCTCCACCCAGAACTATTGGAAGCAAGGGCAGAGCAGCTTATTCATACTTTTTACCCTAACTCAGCATTTTTCTTTTTTGGTATGAAAGATGAGAAACTAGGAGAGAAACTATGCTTGGTGATAGAACATCAGGATTCATTAATAAATGAGAATCAGCTTCTAGCAAAGCTAAAATTGGAAATGGAAAAATATGAAGTACCTAAAAACATTTTCGTAATCCCAGAGTTCACTAGGACAAGCAATGGAAAAGTAAACAGACCTAAAACCGTAGAAAAGCTATGAGACTGGCATTCTTAAGCCTTATATTTTTTATAAACATCTCCCAAGTTCAAACTAATTTGGGAACTATAGAGATGGTGATTTCAGAAACTTCTACCGATAATGGCGTGATTCAGATTCTGATTTTTGATGAGGATAAGGGCTGGCCAGAATCACTTGATGATGCATGGAAGATGGTAACTATTCCAGTGAAAAACGGAATAGCAAAGAAGTCTATCCTGGATGTGCCAGCTGGAAATTATGCGATAACGGTTTTTCACGATCAGGATGAGGATGGGCAAATCAGGAAAAACAAGATAGGATATCCGCTAGATGGCTTTGGCTTTTCCAACAATCCAAGCCTAATTTTTGGCGTTCCTTCCTTTGCAAAGTGCAGCAAAAAAGTCAATCCAGGTAGAACGACAGTTTTCGAAATTAGCCTACGCTAAGAAATTTTGAGGTAAAAGACCTACTTTTGCAGCAATGAAAAAGAGTAACGACCACACAAGCGGAATCGTAATTGAATTCGACTCAGGAATTATCCCAGCTCCTTATAGCCATGTATATAGACTAGCGCTTGACTGGAGCGGCTCTGAGCTGAACGCAGAATTGGAACTGCATTATACGGATAGAGAGGATTTGACCATTGACGAAATCGTCGATGAAGGATTCACGGCAAAGGATGATTTCAGCTATAAAGGAACACTTGACTACGTTTGGAAAAAGGTAGTATCCATAGAATTTGAGAAAACTAAATGGAGCGGTAGGCACTTAGACGAGGGCGGACTGACACTTGCAGCTTTGGAAGATGGTAAAACTGGCACTGCTAAAGCTCCTACAGATCAAGAAGCTTGGCAAATGCTGGCTCAAGATGTGATTCAAGCGATCTATGAGACTTCGAAGAAAGAAGCTCCACTTACTGTGAATTACCGTCAGGTAACAAATGAAGAAAGCTTAGACTGCTCTATTACCATGAATTTCTCAAACCGTGAGGCTATATTAGTTTCCAAAGGAAATTCTAGAATTATCAATTGGGAATATGCAGTTCAGCTGATGAAATTGGTGTTCTCACCAGACTATAATTATGATATTGCTAAAGAATCGGCAGGCATCAAACGTGGTTCTTTTATAGAATGCGGAGATGGCTACTGGCATGAGCTCGGCAAGGGAGTAATCAACACTGACAATTCCTTTGACGCAGTTGGAAAGATAAAAGAGGGGTTTGAAAATCTTTTAGAAGAATAAAAATAACCCATTGCATTGCAATTAAGAACCTGATTCGCTTAACTTTAACTAGCTAGAATCAGGTTTTTTTATGGAAAAGAATAAAATTTTTCTCAGTCACAGGCATTCGGACACTCAAAGTGATTGTCATAGAATACGAGAAACATTAGAAGAGGAATTCGGGGAAGACGCTGTTTTCCTGGATATAGAAAACCTTGAACCCGGTATTCGTTTTGCCGATGCAATTGATAAAGCGCTAAAGGAAAGCAAAGTCGTTTTAGTAGCCATAGGACCTGATTGGTTTGGAGATCCAGATGAAGATGGAATTACCCGGCTTTTCAAGGAAAAAGACTGGGTTAGAAGAGAAGTTAGCGCAGCCTTGGCCAAGCCTGACACACGAGTGATTCCATTGTTACTCAAAGGAGCAACTAGACCCACGGCTGATCAATTACCCGCAGAACTTAAAGAACTTGCAGACCTTCAAACTTTTGAAATCTCTATTACTCGGTGGAAGTATGATTTGGGAGTATTGGTAGAGGCTCTGGCCAAGCTGATTCCAAGAAAAAAGAAACCCGTCAACCCTAATCCTTACAGACCTAATCCAGTTGCCAAACCTAAAAGCTGGTGGGCAAAAAATTACATCTGGGTCCTCCTAGTATTGATAGTCATAATTATTATAAGCTTGATTCCTGATGAGGAAACCTACTATGATGAAAACTATGATGATGGTGGTGTACAGGTGGAGAATGAGCTTAGCCAAGCAGACATTAATCAACTAAGAGAAGAGAACCCTACTGGCAACGAGATTTTTGAGAGTCTTCAACTTAATGATGAAGATGCTCCTCCTCCAGTGGAACAAGCTGTTTTTGATTATTCAGGCAAATGGTGGGTATGGCAAGATGGGGTAAGAATGGGCTATATTCTAATCAAACAGAATGGTTACTTTTTCACCTTTGACTATTACTATTTTGATCAGAAAACAGGTGAAGGCACGGGAGAATTCGATGGGACCTATCTTTACACAACCCAATTTAGAATGTATGGAGACTCTAATAACTACGGATTTTCATTTGGATCTAATGACGGCGGAGTAAACTGGTTTGGCCAGACATTCAATAACGGTTCGCCAGCAAATGCAGAGTTGAGAAAAAATTAACCCTTCAAAGTCCTTAGATCTGCCCGAATATCAGAGATCATTTCTCCAAGATCTTCCATGGTCAAGGGCTTTTTCTTATCGCCGGGATTTGGGAAATCTGTGCTGATAAAAGCTTTGGCCTCCCAAACCTCCACAACTTCCTCTCCCTTTACCTCATAGGGCTTGTATTGCTCATTATCAGAAACCAGAAAAAGCTTACCATTGTCACTCAGGTAGTTGAATACTCTTTTATAGACAACACCTTCGGAATCAGTCACGAGCACGTAGGTTTTGCCGCTTTTGATGTCTTTTAATTGGTCCACATAGGCTCCGATCACAATCGTACCTGAGGTAAGTGGAAGCATGGAATCTCCAGCCAACTCGAAGGCTCGGTAGGTAGCCTGCTTGGATAAGGTAGGGATTTGAAACTGAGGCAGGCTTTCCATGTATTCCGTATCTGCATAGCCATTCAGGTATCCTGCTGAGGCCTTATGTCCTACTAGGGTGATATTCTCTTTCTCATCCGCGTCGCAGGCAATCGTGAGAATACTGACACCTCTTTTCTGTATGGCTTTTCTACCTAGGTTCTCGATATCATGATTCAGAAGTTCCTCCAACCCTATTTCTAACACATCAGAAATCTTCCCTAGTGTCAAAAGCTTAGGTTCGGATCTACCATCTTCATAGGCAGAAATCATCGTGCGTTGCACATTCAGCTGATCCGCCAGTTCATTTTGGGTAATTCCTTTTTGCTTGCGCAAAAACCGAAGGTTGGAAGCAAGGTATTTCATGCGGAATACAGGTAAAAGTTATGATCCTCGGGAGTAGCAGGGATAGGAAAAAATGGATTCATGTTCAATGAAGCACTTCTTCTTCTCTCCATTCGTTGTTTTATCTCGTCAATGATTTCTCCAACCGGCTTTGGGCCATTTACGAGTAAGTAACCGTACTGTGGTTTTGCCTCATCTTCGATGAAAAATTTCACTTGGCAATTACCTGATGCCAAGGTTTTTGTAGTGATGCTGATCTTTTCTTGATTTTCCATAACTGATTCTTTTAACATCAGCTAAGATAGAAATGTTGTTTTTATAAACATATCAATGTTCTAAAAATTAACATTATTTTATGACGCTTACTGTCAAAGAGTAGTATTTGGAGAAGGAAATAGGTTTTGGGAAACGGGAGACAGGAGACGGGAGACGGGAGACGGGAGACAGAAGATGGAAGACGGGAGACGGGAGGCGGAAGATAGCTGCCCGTTTGCAGGCGGGGAAGACCGGAGACTGAAGTGGCCTAAATCTTAGTATTTACCAAAGTCTCTAGTGCTTAAGTCCCGCTACGGGCAGACCTGTTACTATAGAGAAACAGATAGACAAATGGCCTATGTACTACTCAGTACAGCATATGACCGCTTAGCCAATTATTGCTCCTTTTCCTGCCTAGAACTTCCTTCCTTTGATGTAAGGTTCACTTCGACCCTGCCACCAAATTTCTCCCTATAAATGAGAGAAGCGCTTTTTACAGAAGCTCCCAACTAGCCTACACAATGAAATATTACCTTTACCTATTCTTTACGCTATTATCAATTTCTCAATTATCTGCCCAGAACTATTCTATTAAAGGAAAAGTAAAACAAGCAGGTACGGAGATCACCATTCCCAACGCAACCATTTTGATTCAAAATCTACCCGACTCTGTGCAGGTGGAGGGCATGATATCAGATTTAGATGGTGAATTTGAAATTAAAAACATCAAATCCGGAGAGTATCTTCTTAAGATTCAATATCTGGGTTACCAAAATTTCTATAAGAGCATCCATATCACTCAAGACTTAGATTTAGGCGTTTTGGGTATAAAGGAGCAAGCCACAGATCTGGATGAGGTAACTATCAGTGCTGCTAGGTCCCAAGGAGAACAAAGAGGCGACACTACTCTATACAACGCTGATGCTTTCAAAACCATGAGAGATGCCAGTGCACAGACCTTAATTCAAAAACTTCCAGGTGTAATTTCCCAAGATGGAACTCTACAAGCTCAGGGCGAAGCGATCACTCAGATTTTAGTGGATGGCAAGCCGTTCTTTGGAGGTGATATTAATACAGCTTTGCAAAATCTCCCTGCGGAGGTAATACAGGGAATAGAAATCTTTGATCAAAAAAGTGACAAAGCCCTACTAAGTGGATTCGATGATGGTGAGCGTATGAAGACCATCAACATCATCACCAAGCCAAATAGAAGAAAAGGCCAATTTGGAAAAACTACTGCAGGATTCGGAACAGATGAACGCTACCTAGCTGGAGCAAGTATCAACTCCTTCAATGAAGACCAACGAATTACCTTCACTGGTCTTAGTAATAACATCAATGTGCTGGATTATTCCAGTGATGCAAATGCTCAAAGCAACAACCGCCCTCAAAACGGACTTATCACCACGAATATTTTGGGCTTAAACTATTCAGATAATTGGGGAGAGAAAGTAAAAATCAGCGGTAGTTATCTCTACAACAACCGGAAAAACACAAGTCAGTCCAGCCTCATCAGAGAATATGTAACCGGATCCTCTTCAGATCAATTCTATACGGAGGAAAGTAGAGAAACACGAACTAGCCAGGATCATAGATTTGACATGAGACTGGAATACAACATCAATGAAAACAACAGGATCTTGTATAGACCTAGATTCTCTGCATCTCGAGAAAACGAGAATTCCGGATTCTTTGGACAAAGTGTAAATGATGCAGGTCCATTGAACCAAACAGAAAATACGCGTACCGCAAATAATAAGGATTTTGACATGTTCCATAGGCTTTTCTACAGTCATAAGTTTGGAAAAGAAGGAAGAAGTCTAACACTAAGTGCCAATACAGGACTTCATGGAGACAATGATGCTTCCTTCCGTAATGCGACTAATTTTTATTATCAGCCAGAGGAGCGTAAGGAATTAATTAATCAGGAGATCACTCGAGACAGATCAGGATCTGACTGGGAAACAGGTATCTCCTACACAGAACCACTTGGTAAAAATGGCCAGCTGGAATTGGAATACGAAATAGGAAATAGGATTAACGAGTCAGATCAGTTGACATTTAACATCTTAAATGATGAAGTAAGCAACCCTGACCTATCTCTGGACACAGCTTTGAGTAACTCTTTTGAAAGCAAATATCTTCGTCAGGAATTGGAGCTAGGCTATCAGTACACACTGGAGAAAATTAAGTTTCAGGCCGAAGTTCAATATCAAAACGCTACGCTTAAAAACGAGCAGTTCTTTCCAGCTACGGAATCACTGGATAGAACATTCCAAAGCTTCCTTCCAACCGTTCGATTTGACTACACCATTTCAGACAATACCAATTTTGAACTCGACTATGATACTGATGTAGATGCTCCTTCTGTGGGTCAACTTCAAAATGCCATAGACAACTCCAATCCACTGCAGTTGAAAACAGGTAACCCTAACCTAAATCAATCCTACTCAAATAGATTAAGGCTTCGTTTCAGAAGCAATAACCCTGAGAACGATAGATCTTGGTTTGTTTTTGCTCAATACAACTTGGTAAATGATGCCGTTTCCAACAGCACATTCACCGCAGAGGAAGCGACTGAACTTCCGGGAGGAATTATCCTGGAAAAAGGATCTCAGCTTTTCAAGCCTGTCAATTTGGATGGATCCAAGGACTTCAGGTCTTGGGTGAGTTATGGCATTCCACTGAAATTCATCAAGTCAAATTTCAATCTGAATGGTGGATATAGCAGCACCATAAGACCAGGACAGGTAAACAATCAATTGAGCTTTAACAACTCTTCCAGAATCAGCACTGGGATATCCTTGAGTAGTAATATCTCAGATCAGATAGACTTCAATATCTCTACACGTTTTTCCTACAATGATGTGGAAAACACGCTAAATTCTAACCTGAATAATCAGTACTATAATCAGCGCTCTAGACTGAATTTAAGTTGGATAATTTGGGAAGGATTTGTTTACAGATTGGATGTAAATCATCAGTTGAACTCAGGACTATCCGAAGGATACGATGCGAATGTAGTTTTGATGAATATGAGCATAGGTAAAAAGGTGTTCGGTAATCAGCGGGGTGAAATCGCTCTGAATGTCTATGATCTACTGGGACAAAACAGAAGTGTATACAGAAATGTAACTGATGCCTATATAGAGGATGGCCAAAACAACGTGATGCAGCGCTACTTCATGCTTTCTTTCTCCTACAATATCCGCCACTTCAACAAAGGAACGGACATGGATGACTACAACGAGATCTATAATTAATCAATAGGATTATCTGCAAAGATGCCAGTAGCCAAAACTTCTTTGCTCACCCGGTCATCCCGATAGCCATCGGGAGACCGAAGACGGCAACCCGGCTACTGACGGGGGTGACCGAAGAGGCCTAAATTCTTGAGTTGACCAAATCCTATTATGCTTTTGGTTCTTTTATTGGTAACAAAGTGGATATGTGTTTTTTGAATTTCAATAATTGTAATTGAATCAGGCGGTTCTTTGCCGAACTGAAGTAAACTAGGTGTTTTTGAGTTTGGATTAATTGCACTGATTGGCAAGGGAAAAACAAGCGGTTTTTTTTTCCACTTGAGTGAAATCATTTTTTCAATAATTCACCTATTATCAGGATGTATTTGTCACTTTTTACCTTGGGATTATTTCCATATCACACATTCCCATAACATTATTTAACAAATTAGTTTGCTGGTTTTATTCAAATCATTACTATTATCGTACTAGTAAAGTAGTCATTAGTACTAGTAATTAAGTATTTGCCAATTTTTTGTTGAATGGCACTACTTGATAGAAGGAATTTTTGATTTGTTTAAAAAGATAACTATTCGAAGTGGAGAGAAGTGAAGGGGCATATACTATTAGAATTTGAGGCTTAAGAGTACTATTTAAAAAGGTCGAATAAGGGTTGCAATAAGTAAAAGTCGCTCATCTTCAACTTTTTAGCTGGATTGAAAATCTATGCAAATAATCCTGAGCCCGCCATCTCACATTACCAATTCAATCTGTTAAGATGAATTGGTAATAATTAGTGGGATAATTTTTAGTCAAGGAAATTATTGTTAAAAATATAAACTGAAAAAAAAATGAAATTCCTCATTTCATACCTTCTTTTGGCGGCCATCACTTTGGCTTCGCATGCCCAATCCAAACTTACTATCCGGGGAGTGGTGAAAGACACCACGAATATACCGCTCGACTACACCTCAGTGCTACTTCTTAGCCCAAAAGACTCGGCCTTGGTGGCCTACACTCTGACTAATAAAGACGGAGAGTACCAATTCAAAAACGTAGAAAAGCAACCGCTGCTCATTAAAGCCACCTATATGGGCTACCTCCCCATTCAGAAAGAACTGGTTCTTCCCGCAACAGGTGACTTGGAAGTCGATGAGATTCAGTTGATGCCCATCTTACAGGAACTCTATGAGGTGGTGGTGAAAGCCGCCAAAGCACCGTTGATGATGCGTGGAGACACGCTAGAGTACGATGCAAGCAAATTTAAAGTGCCCCCTGGAGCGAGCCTGGAAGAATTGCTCCGCAAGCTGCCCGGAATAGAAATCGACAAGGATGGAAATATAGTTGCACAAGGGCAACAAGTACAGAAAGTAACTGTAGATGGAAGGCGTTTTTTTGGAGGAAACACCAAAATGGCTACGCAAAACTTGAATGCTGAGTCAATAAGCAAGCTTCAGCTATACGATGACAAGTCAGAACAGTCCAAGCTCACAGGTGTGGAAGATGGAGTGAAGGAAAAAACCTTAAACGTTCAGCTGAAGGAGGAAGCGAAAAAGGGAGGTTTTGGCAAGCTTTCAGCTGCAGGGGGTACAGACGGAAGATGGTCTTCAAATGCTTCTTTCAATAAATTTGACAAAGTAAATCAATTTTCGATCATCGGCTATGGCAATAATATCAACCAATCCGGTCTGAGCTGGGATGACCTGCAGGAGTTTAAAGGGAGCAGTGCTTTCCAGTTTGGTGACACCGGCGACTTTGGCTTTAATGGAAGTGGTGGGATGAATTTTATTTCCTTTTCAGGCGGGTCCAATGATGAATCTTTCGAAATCCCCTTCAACAATCTTAACTCTGGCTATTCCAACAACCAAGCCATCGGCATCAATTACAATTACTTGAAGAACAAGAAGGATTTCAGTAGCAATTACTTCTATAGCCGCAGTGATCAAACGATAGAGAGCTTCAATAGCAGAACAAACTTTCTGCAGGACAACACATCCTTCACTTCAACTGACCAAAGCTTACAAAATAACATGGCAGGTCACCATAGGGTAAACCTTCGTTTTCAAAACGAATTAGACAGCGCCAACACCATCACCATAAACGCAAAAGGAAGGCTAAGTTCACTTACTACAGCCTTGGCCAGCCATCAGGAGCTGATTCGCAGTAGCACGGAGCAAAGCCAAATGGATAGGAACAACCAATCGGATAAATGGTCAGGAGCCTTTCAGGGCACTGCAATTTACAGGCATAAATTCCAAAAAAACGGGCGAAACTTTGCTGCCAGTATCAGTGATACGTATAGTAAGGCAGACCAAAATGGCATACAAAAATCCGTTGTAGATCTTATGAACTCAACGGACCCAAATACCTATTTCCGAAACTTGGATCAATTGAACGAGGCACTGAATAGCTCTAACCAGATCAAGTCAAGCCTACTCTTTGTAGAACCCATCAAAAAAATATTTTTCTGGGAAACTTTCTACAATTTCAGCCAATCCAAAAGCGAAACAAACCGAAAAGTATTCGATGTGGAGGCAAGTGATACTCAAGAGCTAAATCCAGATCTTAGTAGGTTTTTTGATAACACAATCACCTACAACAGGTTCGGTTCCAGCATCCGATATGCTAACAAAGGCTCAAATTTAAGTGTGGGTTTAGCCGCTTCCAACTACCGATTGAACGGGCAGTTTTCAGTGGTAGAAGCTAGTGAGATATTAGGCCGAGTGGATAAGAACTACCTCAATTTCACTCCTAATGTGTCCTACTGGAAAACAATGAAAGGCAATAAGCGTATCAACGCAAGCTATGCCATGGGCGTCACTCCGCCAAATATCGCAGACCTACAGCCATTCAAGGACATATCAAATCCATTGTATATACGGGAAGGAAATCCTGATCTACAGCCCGAAGTATCCCACTCTTTCAATACAGGATACGATATGTATGATCCTGCCACGTTTATAAATTTGCGTTTTTCATTCAATTCAACATTCTATCAGAATCAAGTCGTTCAAAACCAAACCATAGACCCAGAAACCTTTGTCACTACTTATAAGGCTGGAAATGTTTCCGGGGGACAGCGTTATTACCCATACCTAGGTTTTGGATTTCCTATCGTAAAAACCAAGGCTACCGCGTATTTTTCAGCAAATCCATCCTATTCTAAAAGTCTCTCCCTAATCAACTCAATTGAGACAGAGACCAAAACTTATAGCAATAACTTTGGGGTGAATTTAAATCTGACCCCTTTAGAATGGTTCAGCCTATATACAGGGTCATCCTTCCGACTTAGCAAAACCAAATACGAACAGAACCCCGCCCAAAACCAGGATATAATAAATTGGAGTGCCTATAGTAATATGAACATCAAATTCCCAAAAGATTTTTACCTAGATGTGAAATTCAACTATAATCGATATGAAAACGAAAGTTTTGGATTTGATCAGAAAGTACCTATCCTCAATGCATTCGTTTATAAACTACTCGGCGAGGCTAAAAAATGGGAAATCAGGCTTTCCGCTTATGATATCTTCAAGCAAAATCAAACCATAAGCCAGTTTGCTGGCCAAAACTATGTTTCCACTGGAAGGATTGAAACGCTGTCAAGATATTTCCTACTTGGAGTGACCTACAATATGCGGGGAGTAGAAGTGAAAAAATATAGATAGCATAATAGGTGGTAAAGGGGGAAGTTCTAGAGTCGTAAAGTCACCGATAGGTAAGTCTATTAAATGGGATAGTGACTTCTCCCCCACTCCGTTAACCGTTTCGGTATGTAGTCGTCGCGGTAGAATTCAAACCTACATTTCAAGAAATACAAACCACCAAGTTTACCAATAAAAAAAGCCGTTGATTCCTCCCTATTCACCAAGGAATATGTAGTTAAAAAAAGATAGGTTTCAATGTAATATTCTGATTCAGCCAATTCTTAAATCATCAAAACAATGAAATTAAAATACCTAAAGACCCTTATCCTAATATTAATTTCTACAGGACTAAGAGCCCAAAATATTGTGGGTGAGGTGGAATACCGATACCGCATATTCTATGATAAAATCTATTCCAACCTGCCCAACATTACCCAGCAGGAAAAGGATAGGATCCAACTTACTTGGAGTAATCCTGATGGCTACAGCACTCGGATGAAACTTCAGTTTTGGCCAGAAAAAAGTCTCTACACTTTCGGAGAACCCTATCAGGTCCAAAGTTACTCTTGGCAAGTGGAGGACTATTTCATTGAAAACAATTTTGAAGACCAGACCTATCTGAAATACATGGATCAAATGGGCAAAACTTATATCGTTCGTGACAGCCTAAATACGCCAAAATGGAGGGTAATGAACGAAATACGGGATATCCTGGGACACATGTGTATGAAAGCTGTTTCTGAAGACAGCATTAAAGGCCAAAAGATCACTGCTTGGTTTGCCTCAGACATTCCTGTTCCTATGGGTCCAGAGGAACAATTCGGGCTTCCAGGTTTGATTTTGGCTTATGACATTAACGACGGTATGCTCATCGTAGAAGCCGAGAAAATCACTTTTGGAGAACCGGAAGAAATCATCACCCTGCCAAAAAAATTAAAAGGACGAGAAGTATCGGGCACAAAATATCAGGACATAGTTCGAGAGTTTATCCAGACTTCCAACAAAAGCAAGCAAGCTTGGATGTGGGGTATCAGATATTGAGTAGGTTGTAGAGCGTACAAAGGTGAAAAGTAAAAAGGTTTGAAAATTGCCTGGAGATGTACAATCCTCGCGAACTGTAAAATCAAATCTGATTATCTGTAATGATGCCAGTAGCCTTATTTTCTTTGGTTTACTGGCTGGAAGACCGAAGCCCGACTACTGGCGAGGGTAACCGAAGTAGCCTAAATTCTTGAGTTGACCAAATCCTATTATGCTTTTGGTTCTTTACTGGTAACAAATCGGATATACATATTAAATAAGTAAGGGGCTGATAGATTAACCATCAGCCCCTTGTTTATTTTATACAGGTATAGTAAAGAATCTATCCAATGACAGACTAATTTTTAACGATTTAATCCAGAAGAGTTTCGCATTCAGCGATACACTCACGGCACGAGTCTGCACATTCCTGACAAGCATCATGATCGTGCTTTTCACATTCGTTAGCACAATTGTAACAAGCATCCAAACATTGTTGCATAGAAATATCACGGTCAAGCGCGCTACTATCTGAGGCAGCAATACAATCCTTGCATGCGTCTATGCATCGTTCGCAAAGCAATATGCATTGCTCCATGCCCTTCATTTGTTGACATGATTCTATGCAGGCTAGACAATCAGTAATACACTTCTCACAAGCTGCGATACAGCTGTTCTTAACTTGGGTTAGTGAGTTCATAAGGTAATATTTAAGTTTAATAATAAGCTTTACTCATTTGCCACATTCAAAAATTGAAGTACCTAATACTTAAAACATTAGAGGTAATTATTTCAATTTTCACTAGCATGGCTATTTGTATACTTCCAATAAACAAGCCAGCGAGTGAACTTTCCCTTATGATCGCCTTTAAAGCACTATTGGACTATTCCAAGATGGTTTAGTTTATCAATTCTGCTGAATGACACGTAAATACGGGGTGTAATTATCTCATTGTGGGGAAGCCAAATGAATTTATTGAAAGTAGCAGCCTCGCAAGAAACTTTCTGCGTGATTTTTCTATTAGCATACAAGGAAAACATCCAACCTAGATGAATACAATTTCCTATTACGAAAAGTAAAAAACCAGCTATTTTGAATACTACCAAACCCTATTCCCTACTCGATCTTGCTATTGTACGTGAAGGCTTTGATGCCAAAGATGCATACATAAGAAGCTTGCAAGTTGCCCAGCATGCTGAGAAACTTGGCTACACCAGAATGTGGCTAGCTGAGCATCACAACATGGCAAACGTAGGAAGCTCCTCTCCTCAGATTCTAATAGGCTACTTAGCCAATGGTACTTCTACGATTCGTTTGGGATCTGGAGGAATCATGCTTCCAAACCATAGCCCACTAGTTATCGCAGAGCAATTTGGAACGCTCGCTACACTTTACCCCAACCGCATTGATCTAGGACTTGGCAGAGCACCGGGAACAGATCAGACCACCGCGACAGCTTTGAGAAGAGGCAGACATGAGTCAGTTCAAGAATTCCCAAGCGATCTCGATGATCTTCGTCGTTATTTCTCTGAAGATAATATAGACTCCAAAGTTCGGGCATTCCCAGCCGAGGGAATAGATGTGCCTATTTACTTGCTAGGTTCGAGCATGAGTTCTGCTGTGCTTGCCGCAGAAAAAGGTTTGCCCTACGCATTCGCCAGTCACTTTGCTCCAGGGTATTTGATCAATGCTTCTAGACATTATAGAGGAAACTTCCAGCCTTCTGAAAAACTTTCAAGTCCATACTTTATCTCCTGTGTGAATGTGATCGCTGCAGATACGGATGAGGAAGCACATTACCTGGCAACTTCCTTTTATCAGACCGCTTTGGGGATCATACGTGGAAAATCTTATCCTATGAAAAAACCTGTGAAAAGCATGGACGGTATCTGGTCAGAACCTGAAGCTGCGGCGATTCAGAATATGATGGCTTGTACATTCATAGGGACAAAAGAATCCCTCAAACCACAATTCGAAAGCTTCTTCAAGCAGGTAGAGGTGGATGAGTTGATGGTATCTACGAATATATACGATACCGACAAGCGATTGAAATCCTTGGAAATCACTGCCGAGGTTTTAGGATAAACTAGTTGGAAGACCGGAGACAGAAGACTGGAGACGGGAGACGGGAGACGGGAGACCGGAGACTGGAGACGGGAGACAGGAGACCGAAGACAGGAGACAGGAGACCGATGTGACCTCAATGCTTAGGTTTGCCAAATTTTATGATGCATTTATCTCATTACTGTAAGAAAAGCAGATAAGCATATTGATCATTTTGATTATTTTGAAGCCTAAACTCCCTGTCGTGCTAGATAATTTTAAGCTCTATTTAAGTGAAAAAAGTGACCTTACGGAAGCTGCTATTGATAAAATCCTGAAAGAGGTAAGAGTAGAAAGCATCCAAAAGGGTGAATTTCTACTCTCTGCCGGGGATGTCTGCAAGCATGCATTTTTCACCGAGAAAGGGCTTCTTCGGGCATTCACTGTGGATGAATCGGGTAAGGAACACATTATTCAATTCGCTCCTGAAAACTGGCTAATTTCCGACCGAAGTAGTATTTACTTCAATGCCCCTTCGGACCTCTTTATAGAAGCTATAGAAAACAGCACGGTGATTTTCATCAGTACCGAATTTATGGGAGTGGTCTCAGAGATGAGTTCTAAATTCCGTAAAGCAAATGATCGGGCACTTCAGAGCCATATCCGCCAACTCCAACATCGAATCAACCAATTGCTTGGAGCTACGGCGGAAGAACGCTACTTAACTTTCATCCAGAAATATCCAGATCTGCTACTCCGAGTACCACTTTGGATGATAGCTTCCTATCTGGGCATCACTCCAGAGTCACTAAGTAGAGTGAGGAAAGATCTTGCGAAAAAGAATTTCAAGTCCTGATTAGATCTTACCATACATCAAGGCACAGGTGCCAGTCCATGTTGATATTTGTTCTATCATTTAATGGTTATCCGCAATGATGCCAGCGACCAAAGTTTCTTTGCTTCCCCGGACGGAAGTCCAAAGACAGGGGACCGAAGTGGCCTAAATGCTAATGTTAACCAAATCTTGTAATGCTTTAGTCTCTTTACTGGTAGAAAAGCGGATATAAATATCTCATTTAAACAAACATCATCATGGCAACCAAAAACATAGAAATCATCGTCAATCCACCAGCACCTCATTTTGTAGGTGATGGATTCAGAGTTCACAATTTCATTCCAAGTGGATATCATCTGGATATGCAGCGCATGTCTCCTTTTATCATGCTGGATTACAATTCCAAGTTTCACTTCCCTCCTTCTAATGAACCAAAGGGAGTTGGGGTACATCCACATAGAGGTTTTGAGACGGTGACTATCGCCTACAAAGGAAAGGTAGCTCATCATGATAGCACCGGAAATACCGGAGTAATCGGTGAAGGTGATGTGCAGTGGATGACTGCTGCTTCAGGTATTTTACACAAGGAATACCACGAGGAGGAATTCAGCCGTACAGGTGGAGAGTTTCAGATGGTGCAGCTTTGGGTGAATCTTCCTGCTAAAGACAAAATGAGTACTCCCAAATATCAGGGCATCACTAATGATCAGATTCAGAAATTCACTTTGGCGGATAATGCTGGAGAAATAGAAGTGATAGCTGGAGAATACCAAGGACTAAAAGGCTCTGCAAGTACGTTCACGAAGGTAAATCTGATGAATGCGAAGTTGAAAAAAGACGGAGTCGCTAACTTCTCTTTCCCAGCCCATTTCAATACAGCATTGCTTGTGATCGAAGGAGCTATAGAAGTGAATGGAAAAGAGAACGTGGGAACCGACAAGTTCGCATTATTCGAAACAGAAGGAGAAAGCTTCGAAATCAAAGCAAGTGAAGATGCTGTAGTATTGGTTTTGAGCGGTGAACCTATCAATGAGCCTATCGCATCTCATGGTCCTTTTGTAATGAATACAAAGGAGGAATTGATGGAAGCATTTAATGACTTCAACGTAGGGAAATTCGGGTATTTGGAGGATTAATTCCTTCGTGAACCATAAAACAGAAGCCCCTGGATCAATGTGATTTAGGGGCATTTCTATTATTTTCGCGAAGGTATTCTCCCGCAGATTTACACGGATAACTATCGCAGATTCTCGCAGATTAGGGTTCATGTTCCATTCAGTTATTTGCACAAAAAAATCAGCGTCAATCTGCGAGTCTTTTCTGCGAAGATTTGCGGGAAACTTTCTACTTTATTTTATCAGACATCATCTGCGGGAAACAATTTTAAGAAAACCTAAGCGCTATTCATCCGTCAAACTATCCACGGGATTTGCTAAGGCAGCTTTCACGGCTCTAAAACCCACAGTGGCTGCGGTGATCAAAAGAGAAACTGCAATCACGAGTACATACAGTGCGATTGGCACAGAAGTTTTATAAGAGAAATTCTGTAACCACTGATCCGTGAGGTAATAACCCAGAGGAACGGCGATCGCAAAGGCGATGAACACGAGGTAAATAAATTCCTTAGAAAGCAGGAAGGTGATCTGAGGAATTGACGCACCCAGAACCTTTCTGATGCCTATTTCCTTAAGCTTCTGCCCTACCAAGAAGGAAATCAGTCCATACAGACCGATGGAAGAAATCACTATAGAAAGAACAGCGAAGATTTTATAAACCAGCGCCAGTTGATTTTCTCTTTGATAGAAATTGGCAATGCTTTCATCCCAAAAGGTTCCGGAGTAGATCGCATCTGGATACACCTTCTTAAATTCTTCCTCTATGCTTGCCAGGGTTTCTTTTCCTGCATTTTTATCCAGTTTCAATCCTAGAACGCCATACTGGGATTTTCTGGTTGCAATAATAAATGGCTTCACTTCATCGCGTAGTGAGTTCTGCGCAAAGTCCTTCACTACACCTGTAATGGTCATCCAAGGCCCACCTCCACCAATGGTAATCGTTTTTCCTAGGGCTGCGTCCGGACTAGCTATATTCAGTTTCTTGGCCATGGTCTCATTAATTACGGCTTCCTTCAGGGTATCGCTTTCCGAAAAGCCAGTTCCAGCAGCAAACTGCAACCCGTAATTTTCGAAGTAATCCGCATCCCCATATTTCAAGGAAGTCATAAACTGCACATCTTCCCTTTTGCCGTCAAACCAAAAATTGGAACCCCAATTATTATCTGAGGAAGGCACATCGCTGGACAGACTCACACTTTTGATCTGAGAATTACTTTGTAGTCTTTGTTTGAGCACTTCTAGCCTACCGTCTTTGACCTCATCGCTAGGTATGTCAAAATAGTAAACAGCATCTTTTGAAAAACCCAAATCTGCCGACTGGATCTCCGTCATTTGCTTCACTGCGATCACCGTTGCTATCATCAGAATTTGAGCAATGGCAAATTGCATCACCACCAAACTTCTACGGAGGGAAACCCCACCCACCTGTGCCAGTTGAATCTTATTTTTTAAGGCCTGAATTGGCTGAAAACCAGAAAGAATTATCGCCGGATATAGACCTGAAAGTAAAGTGACTCCTATAACTATAGCACTAGAAAAAAGCAAAAATGAAGGAGTAATCAATCTAATAGAGTCAGGCACCTCTGCTACTTTGCCCAAGTAAGGAAGCAAAACTGTAGCAACAAGGGTAGAAGTAATCGCGGAGACAAAAACAATAATAAATGTTTCTCCGAAGGATTGTCCAATTACCTGAAGGCGACTACCACCCATTACTTTCCTAATTCCAACTTCCTTGCTTTTGCCGATAGCTTGAGCGGTGGAGAGGTTTACGAAATTAATAGATGCCATGATCAAAATGAAAACTCCAATCAGAGCCAAGGTATAAATGGTTGCTTTTCGGATCATCTCCCCGCTGATTGGTTCAAATCGACTATCAAAGTGGATTTCATGCATTGCCTGCAAGAAAAATGATTTCTTGGAACTCCCACGATCCTTGTAATTCTTCTCTGCAAAAGCCACTAGCTGTTGATCGATTTGATCTGCACTACTTTCCTTGGGGAGCATTACATACAGTTGAAAGTTACTTCCGAAGCTCCCCCATTCTTCAAAATTGTATTCAAAGACCTCCACATTACTTTTCAAAGTCTGGTAAGAGGCAAGCATATTGAACCGGAAATTACTGTTGTCAGGAATGTCTGCTACGATAGCCGCTACGCTAGCTTCCACACGTTTTGCTAGAAGAATAGATTTACCAAAAGCATTCTCCCAAGTTCCAAATAGCTTTTTGGCTTCTGACTCTGTCAACACCACTTGCCCAGGTTTATCCAAAGCTTTCAGATCACCTGCCAGCACCTCCACATCAAAAAGTTGAGCATAGCCGCTATCCGTAAAAAATGCGTCTTCCACAATAAACTTATTATCTCCAGTGTTGGTGACCGCATTATCTATGGTAACAAAGAGGGAGGAATTAATTACTGGAACTAATGCGTCAATGCCAGTGAGGTCATTTTTCAATGCATCCGGCATAGGTGGTGAAACTCCTGGATTAAAGGCTAAGCCATCTGAGTATTCATCCTGAGTTACTACTCGATAGATCCTATCCGAATTGGACTGAAAGTCGTCGTAGCTCAGTTCGTAACTGACAACTGTAAAAAGCATAAATGCAGCTGTGATCCCAAGGGTCAATCCGAAAATATTGATCAGCGTCACTCGCTTTCCTTTCTTAAGATTGCGCCAGGCGATTTTGGAGTATATTTTCCACATAAGTATCGTAGTCAAAAATGCAGTTCTGGCACTCAACTATCCAAGATCAAACCAAAATTAATCGATTCCAAACGGGCTGTAGCGAGGATTTCTATCAAATAACCGGTATTACTCCGATCATTTTTGTTCGTATTCGGGCGAAGAGAGGGTTGGTTGGTTAGGTGTTGGTTTTTAGGTGTTGGTTGTTAGGTGTTGGTTGGTGGTTGGTGGTTGGTGGTTGGTGGTTGGTGAATTTAAAATGAGGGGAATTGAGGAGTCGGGAAGTTGGAAACGGATCTAACTCCCCCTTGGAGTAGGAGTTTTGAATGTTGAATATCGAATGATGAAGGTGGAGGCAGGCCGGAAGATTTGCGCTAGAGGAGATTAGGTAGCAATGCCGTAGGCATGACAGATTTATAGCTACGGGTTTTAACCCGTAGTAAATGAAGAAATAGGCTATTTCCCTCGGTCCTAGGGCATAATGGGATAGGGATGTTTGTACCGAGGATGGAAAGGAAATATCCAACACGTCCAGCTTCTGGAGAAGCAGGACAGCGGACAGGCAAAAGACGGAAACGTAACCTTGCGGGATGTCGAATTTTGGATGTCGGTAAGTTCGAATGATGAATGTTGAATATCGAATATCGAATGATGAATGATGAAGTTGGAATGCAGTCAGGAGACTGCACTATCAAAAGCACAAGTCATGAGACTTTGCGCTAGATCAGGCTTAATCAGGAACTTGCTATGGTAAGGGCGAATGATGATTCGCCCCTACATGGATACGGTTTTCACATTGATCCAAAAGGTCAGAATGGTAGGAAGCCTGCCGTAGGTAGGCATCGTTTGTAGCCCAGGGTTTTAACCCTGGGTAATAAAGATAATTGGCCATTTCCCTCGGTCCTAGGTCATAATGGGATAGGGATGTTTGTACCGAGGATGGAAAGGAATCCAAATGGGGAAATGGAGACTCGCTAGAGGGTATCCGATTGAAAAATTAGGAGATTGCTGTACGTTGACTGGTGTTGGTTGTTGGTTGTTGGTTGTTGGTTGTTCGTTGTTGGTTGTTCGCTTTTGGGTGTTCGTTGTTGGTTCCGCTTCGGAGGATAGGTGTGAGTGAATTTAAAATGGGAGAATTGATAATTAATAGAGGTAAAAAGATCTCTATGCTTATGTTGTCGCCTTTAATCAAGAATGCTTTTTAGAAAACTTACGTCTAGCTTTTAAAAGTCTATACCTGAAGTCATCATAGAACAAACTCACCAGCAAAATCATCGCTGCTATTACCAGGGTGTTTAATTCCATCTGAAGTTTGGAATAGAAAAACCCTCCTGCCAGTCCACCCCCAAAAAAGAAGGATATAATGAATATCCGCAATTTGATAGTCGCATGTAGCTTCACTTTATGTGGATATACCTTTGGGAAAAACAATTGGGAAATCTCTATCCCCAAATCTGTAAAAAGTCCCGTAAGATGAGTGGTTCGTACGATGGCATTGGAAATCTTCGTTACATAGGAATTCTGCATCCCCATGGCAAATAGCAGCAAACAGGCAATCAAATCTGCATGCTGAACTTCAACAAAATAAGCATACATGGCAATCGCTATCAGAAGCAGACTTTCTATTATTCCGGGTAATACAAAAACATTGAGTCTTTTGTTCTCTCTGAATTTCTCTATCAAAAGACTTGCGAAAAAGGAGCCTAGGAAAAAGGATAAAATGTAAATGAAATAAATTGTTCCTCTCCAAAAATCCAGATTTGCTACATCGTTAATGAACAGCGCAAAGTGTCCAGTGACATTAGTAGTCAACTGCTTAAATGCCAAAAACCCGGTAACATTCACAATCCCCGCCACAAAAGACAGTACGGAGGCCAGAAGGAGATTATGCTTGAAGGTTCTACTCTTACCCTGATGTCTAAACATTGACTTTTTATTTATCCTGAAACATGCATGCTATCATCTACTATGGTCCTAAACCATTTAAAAATCAGATGTTTCACTTCACCTATCCTCATTCCTCGCAAGAGGCTGTTGTAACTCTTACTACCCATACCAAGTAAAATAGCTTCTGAATTTTTAAGGCTATACAGGTGACTTAGCATTTTTCGTGTAACTGCGAATTTACCGATTTGAAATACAGTTAGCACCACCTCCCGTCACTTAAAGGGCATATTCCACAGGCTTGCATCCTAGCAAGAATGATATATATGACATCATTCTTCTACTAGCCTATTGAAGGTAAAACTGGGAGTAAACCTCCTATTCGCTTTTAAGAAAACAGCACAACTATACATTATTTAATGCCCGCTATGGGATTTAAATTTCCCAAAAAATTAGAGAAAGATCAGATATAATTGGCAAAACCTCCATTTAAAGCCATTTAGAGCGGATAATGCTAGATGGCATAAGGATTGAAAATCTAAAAAAATAGTATTAATCACTTTCTAATCACATTTAAAACAACAAAATCATGAGTTCTTTATTATATATAATTGCGGTAATTCTATTAATCGGCTGGTTAGTGGGAGTTTTCATCTATAGCGTAACAGGACTGATACACATACTTCTTGTTCTTGCACTAGTTGCTGTCATCTTCAGATTTATAGGCGGTAGGTAGAGTTAGGATCCTAAAAACTTGGCGTTTTGAGCTACATCGTAGTTCGGAACGCCATTTTTTTTTGTTTAAATGAAGAATGAATAATTTAAAATTTAAAATGAAGAATTATAAATTCTGAATGGAGAATGATGAATGATGAATGATTAATTTAAAATGTAAAATTTAAAATGGGGAATGGAGAAATTGATTCGCCCCTACTTATGAATTCTTGGTGATAGATATGTGGGCGAATGTTGATTCGCCCCTACTTATGAATTCTTGGTGATAGATATGTGGGCGAATGTTGATTCGCCCCTACTTATGAATTCCTGGTGATAGGGAAATACAAGCTAATGGTCGTTCCTTCACCGATAGAGCTGTTGGCTTTGATATAGCCATTGTGTTTTTGCATGATCTTTTTGCACAGGGCTAGCCCCATACCTGAGCCGGAATATTCAGATGAAATATGAAGCTTAGTAAAAATGTTGAAAATGGATTCCGCATATTCCTGATCGAAGCCAATACCATTATCCTGCACTGTAATCACGTGGAAGAGCGCATTCGAATGAGGCGTAAAGGCTTTAGGAGTCGCTGAGGAGCAGATTTTTATTTTAGGAGTATGGTCTGCTTTGGCATATTTGAGGGAGTTGGAAATCAGATTTGCAAATAATTGCTTGACCAAGAATTTCACTCCATAGATTTCAGGCAGTGTACCTATTTTAATGTTCATTTTTAAATCCGAACTACCTATCTCATCATCACTTACCTCTTGAATAAGTTCTTGCAAACCAAGCATTTCAAAGGGATCATCATTCTTCTTCAAACGGGTGTATTGGAGTATATCCCCCAGCAAATCCTGCATTCTCTCTGCAGAAAAATTCAGACGTGTTAGCATATGCATCACATGAGGTGGCAAATCCTGTTCTGCCATCAAATGTGAAGAGATCAATTGAAGTTTTCTTAGTGGCTCTTGCAGATCATGGGAACTTATCCAGTTGATATTTTCCAGTTCAGCATTTGCCTCTTTCAGCATTTCACTGAGGGTACGGTATTTCTCTTCCTCCTTCATCACCAGAATCATATTTAGCTGACGCTGAAGACTAAAAGCATAAGATGCAGTTGCATCCAGTTCAGACTGAAACCAGGGTTTACTGGTACAGTCTACGATCTCTTTCCACAGGTTAAATGAGTTTCTAGGAGACAATCCCTTCTTATCTTTAATAATTGACTTACTGGGATCACCTGCCCAAAGCACCTCGGATTTGGTTTCAGGTCTGTACCATATAATGCAATTGTTGCTATCCAGATCCAGAGAATGGTAGATCAGTCCAGCAGTCTTTTCACAGAGACTTTTATAATTTGGTAATTGATTTAGGAGTTTATCAGTACTGAAACTGGTATTGATGCTATGCTCGGTGAGGAAATCAGCCAAAAAAACCACCTCTTCATCGGAGTGTTCAACTCCGTGCTTGTACACATTTCCATCCACAATCAGAGAAACTCCAGAGGCATTACAAATCTCCAACAACTCAGGCTGTCTGATAAATTCTTCGAAGGATTCCTTATCTGCTGATAAGTTAAATGTATCGATCTTATCGAAAGCGCTATTGACCTTTCTGGACACTTCATATTCTGCGTGAGATTGTCTTAGGCCTATCTGAGAAGTAATGAAATGCCCCTGCAGAAGTGCAGCTCTTCTAATTTCCGGAGTTAAATTCTTTGGAGAATAATGATGGCAGGCAATCAGTCCCCAGAGCTTTTGCTTGTAAATAAGGGAAATAGTAAGCGTAGCCCCCACTCCCATGTTGTGCAGGTATTGCACATGTATAGGCGAGGTACTTCTCAGAATGGAAAGACTTAGATCCAGGTTTTTCCCTGGCACATCATCAACCGTAAAAACAGGAACAGGAGTATAATCCACGTCAGCTATAAGCCTGAGTAGATTTTTCATATACAGTTCTCTAGCCTGAGCTGGAATATCTGTATGCGGATAATGCAGGCCTAAAAACGGTTCCAAATCATCTCTACGACTTTCTGCATATACTTCCCCATTGTAATGGCTATCAAAACGATAAATCATTACTCGGTCATAGCCCGTCACTTCTCTGGTACCCTTGGCTACTAAGCTGCACAGATCCTGCATGCTGTGGGTGGAATGCATGTAGGTAAGAAACTGCGAAGTATGATCGTATACTTCATTGGGCATTCTGTGGCTTGGGTTTGCAGGCTCAAGTTCAAGAATATATACTTCCCCACTTCTGTGCACTGTACATACAAATTCGCTACCCAAAAGCGTCATTTTCAGAAGGGATGACGAGAGCATTTGTTGGGTAGTGATGTAGTCCAAAAGGGACTTCATGGCTTCAGGGCCAAATACATCTTCAAATGTTTTCCCTAAAATCATTGTATGAGAGGCCTCAATAAAATCAAGGGTATTCCCGCTACAATAATCTATTAAAAATGAATCTAGTTTTAGACCTATAAGAAACCCGTGTGGCTGTATGCTGCCGGGAATGTGAATGGGTTCTTGTTCACAATTAGTAAGGTTAACTAGATCACGATTAACAATGTCCTTTATCCTCATATTTAACTGTTTTCAAGAGTACCTTGAAAATGTTTGCTTATACTATCGAAAGCATGATTTGCACCGGAGATGATTTCATCTCCATTATGGTATTTCTGTTCGTGGGCTAATAATTGTGTCATAAACTCTTTCCAAAGCAATCCTGTGCGTTCTCCATAACCGGAAAAGTATGCTGCTCCAGAATCCGCTTCTAATCCCAATACTTTATTAATATGCTTAAAAATTACTCTGCCTCCAAGAGAAGAGCCTTCTATTACATAAAGGACACCCATAGCAAATCCAATGGAAATTCCTTGCTTCGAAAATCCAGTAAGCTTGAGCCTATTTTGTTTTTTAAAGCCTAAAACTTCAAAATCCTTCTCCAAGAGAGAAGTTTTCTTTCTCTGGTCCAGAGTGTTGATTTCAGTGCTGAGGATAGGAAAAACTGTGGTTTCCACAGCTACAATAACGTCATGCATTAAATCCAAATAGTGTAAGTACTCTTGGATAGCTACTTCAGGTGCCAGAATGGACTGAGAGACAGGCAAGGATTCTAGCTGCTCATGAAGTGGTGCTGTGGATTTCCTGAGTTCCTGAGTAAATTCTGAAGACAATAAAGGAACAGTCATTTAGGGTTAATTGCTTGAGTAGGTAAAATTAGAATGGTCGGGAATGAAAGTTTCCCAATTCATCTGTAGGGAGTGTTGTATGGATTGTTTCAGCTCATCAAACCGCGAGGATTTAGGAACGTAATAATTCGCGCCAAGAGCCAAGGATTGCTTAACAAAGGGTCCGTCTTTGGTGGTTGACAGCATGATGACTGGTAAATTCTTAAACTTATCAGACTCCCTTAATTTCTTCAATACCTCCAAACCATTCATTTTAGGCATATTAATATCCAAAAACACCAAATAGGGAGTTGGAGGAGGATTATTGATAGCTTCCAATAGTTCAAGCCCATCCGCATGAGTGACCACTTCATAATTACCGCCGATTTGTTTGATAATTAGTTTAAAAAACTCCAAATCATCCAAATCATCATCAGCATAAAATATTGTAAGTTTCTCGTTCATGGGAAGGTGAAAATTTGATCGGTAGTAGCAAATTGCTTGCAAATATACAGAAAATTATGCCTGTGTTGACAGGTCTGTTTGGGATAGTTCCGCAAAGCTGGCGGGGGTTGGCGGTTGTTGGTTGGTGGTTGTTGGTTGGTGGTTGTTGGTTGTTGGTTGTTGGTTGTTTCCGCTACGCCTTGGCGCACAGGCACGGCGGACAGGGGTTGGTGAATATAAAATGGGAGGAATTGAGTCGGGAAGTTGGAAACGGAGCTGACTCCCCCTTGGAGTAGGAGTTTGAATGGATGAAGATTGATGACCGGTGACCGGTGTCAGGTGTTGGTTGGTGGTTGTTGGTTATTGGTTGGTGGTTGGTGGTTGTTTCCGCCACAGGGGTTGGTGAATTTAAAATGGGAGGAATTTAAAATTTAAAATGAGGGAATTAGAAATTAAAAATTCATAAAAGTAGCGAAGTGTGAGTATCACCCTGAAGGGGTGAAACCATTAATAGCCATGGGTGAAACCCATGGTAAAGAAAGATTAAAGACCATTTCCCTCGGTCCTAGGTCATAATGGGATAGGGATGTTTGTACCGAGGATGGAAAGGAATCCATATGGAAAAGTGGAGACTTGCGCTTAATCAGGTAAGGGCGAATGATGATTCGCCCCTACATAGATTCGGTTTTCACATTGATCTAAAAGGTCAGAATGGTAGGAAGCCTGCCGTAGATAGGCATCGTTTGTAGCCCAGGGTTTTAACCCTGGGTTTAAAAAGACATTTAGGCCATTGCCCTCGGACCTGAGCCTTCTTTTGGAAAAGAATGTTTGTACCGAGGAATGGAAACGAGATGTCGGATCCATCCAGCTTCTGGAGAAGCAGGACAACAGAGAGATTGATATCCGTTGACTGGTGTCAGATGTTGGTTGTTGGTTATTGGTTGTTGGTTGTTGGTTATTGGTTGTTGGTGGTTGGTTGTTGGTTGTTGGTGGTTGGTGGTTGGTGGTTGGTGGTTATTAGTTATTAGTTGTTGGTTGTTGGTTGTTGGTTGGTGAATTTAAAATGAAAGGAATTGAAAATTTAAAATGGTAGGAATTGAGTCGGGAAGTTGGAAACGGAGCTGACTCTCCCTTGGAGTAGGAGTTTGAATGTTGAATATCGAATGATGAATGATGAATGATGAAGGTGGAGGCAGGCCGGAAGATTTGCGCTAGAGGAGATTAGGTAGCAATGCCGTAGGCATGACAGATTTATAGCTACGGGTTTTAACCCGTAGTAAATGTAGAAATAGGCCATTTCCCTCGGTCCTAGGTCATATTGGGATAGGGATGTTTGTACCGAGGATGGAAAGGAATCCATATGGGAAAATGGAGCGCTAGATCAGGCTTAATCAGGAACTTGCTATGGTAAGGGCGAATGATGATTCGCCCCTACATGGATACGGTTTTCACATTGATCCAAAAGGTCAGAATGGTAGGAAGCCTGCCGTAGGTAGGCATCGTTTGTAGCCCAGGGTTTTAACCCTGGGTAATAAAGATAATTGGCCATTTCCCTCGGTCCTAGGTCATAATGGGATAGGGATGTTTGTACCGAGGATGGAAAGGAAATATCCAACACGTCCAGCTTCTGGAGAAGCAGGACAACAGAGAGATTGATATCCGTTGACTGGTGTCAGATGTTGGTTGTTGGTTATTGGTTGTTGGTTGTTGGTTATTGGTTGTTGGTGGTTGGTTGTTGGTTGTTGGTGGTTGTTAGGGGGAATTTAAAATGAAGGATCCGACAGCTATAGGAATAAAATGAGGAGTAGGAAATTAGGAAGCCTGGCGTGAACGGACATGAGGTAGGTGAAGTAACATTTTTTAAGTCTAAGGAATGACAACTTTTAGTTTTTATCTTGCTACTTTTCGGATTCATGCATAAAGCCCAAGACTGATCTTTTCCCATCAAATTGCAGAGAGGAATCCCAACTGGATTAAGAAGGCAGGTGGTAACTCTGAAAAAATCCCTTTATTGGGAAAGCATATCTGAGAAGTAGGAATGAGAGGAATTAAGGAGGACTTGAGTGCAGCTATTTCGGAAGGAATTCATCTTTCTGAAGGTTATTTATCTCGAAAAATTAATACTATGAAAAGCTATTGTTTTGGTTATATATTTTAAAGAAGTGACTTATTTATATGTTTATAGATTAGCACCAGGAGTCAATAATTTTTTAATTCAGGAATAACCTATCATCTATGCTTTTCAATTCACTTGACTTTGCTGTCTTCCTCCCAATAGTCTTTGTACTCTATTGGTTTGTGTTCAAAAATAGCCTGAGATCACAGAATTTTCTGATTGTCATAGCGAGCTATTTTTTCTATGGTTGGTGGGATTGGAGGTTCTTGGCGCTGATAGTTTTCAGCACTTTAGTCGATTTTATAGTAGGAAAACAGCTGGACAAAGTTGAAGATCGTCATATACGAAAATGTCTTTTGGTTTTTAGTATTTTAATCAATATTGGCTTCCTAGGCTTTTTCAAGTACTACAATTTCTTTCTAGACAATTTTATCACTGCCTTCACCTTTATGGGTATGCCTATCAAGGCCAATACCCTTAATATTATTTTGCCTGTAGGCATCAGTTTCTATACTTTTCAAACGATGAGCTATTCTATAGATGTCTATAGAAGAAAATTAGTAGCCACGAAGGATCTGGTAGCGTTTTCAGCTTTCGTAAGTTTCTTCCCTCAGCTAGTGGCTGGGCCTATAGAGCGGGCATCCAATCTACTCCCTCAGTTTTTTGAAAGGAGAAAATTTGATTATTTACAAGCGAAGGATGGTTTGCGGCAGGTCTTATGGGGCTTATTCAAGAAGATTGTTATAGCTGATAATTGTGCAGAGTTTGCCAATACTATTTTCAACAACTCCTCCGATTATGGGGGCAGCACCTTAGTGCTGGGAGCTGTGTTTTTCACTTTCCAGATTTATGGGGATTTTTCAGGATATTCTGACATTGCCATAGGAACCTCCAGGTTATTTGGATTCAATTTGATGCAGAATTTTGCTTTCCCATATTTCTCCAGGGATATAGCCGAATTTTGGCGTCGCTGGCATATTTCACTTTCCACCTGGTTTAGAGATTATCTGTATATCCCTTTGGGAGGCAGCAAGGGAAGTAAGGGTCAGCAGATTAGAAATATCTTTATCATCTTCCTTGTCAGCGGTTTCTGGCATGGTGCAAATTGGACTTTTATAGTTTGGGGAGCGCTGAACGCTATTTATTTCATCCCATTGCTCTTATTTGGCACCAACAGAAAGAATCTAGAGACTGTAGCAATGGACAAGAAACGTCCGAGTTTGCGGGAATTCTCTTCTATTTTAGGCACATTTTCTTTGACGGTATTTGCATGGATATTCTTTAGGGCTGAGGATATGAGTCATGCCTTGAGCTACATTTCCGGAATCTTTACCACTCAGCTATTTCAAGTTCCTGATTTCTCTGTCTTCCCTGGAGCCCTTACCCTATTGCTCTTGATAGCGGGATTTCTATTGGTGGAATGGAAGGGCAGATTTGGTCAATATGCTATTTGCAGGATGCAGGCAATCCCAAGTAAAGCACGCCGGTGGTCCATTTATTTTCTGATTATCCTGATCATCGATATATTCGGGAATACTTCAGAAGAGATAGAATTTATTTACTTCCACTTTTGATATGATGATAAAACTGTTCCTCAAACAAGTTTCTATTTTTCTCTTGTTATTAGTGGTGCTCAATTTCTTGTTGTTCTTTTTAATCCGTGGATTTTATATTAAAGATTACGATGAAGTGGATTTAGGGTATTCAGAGTACCTACTTGCGGATTCGCATGGCACTCCTCTCGGTGATTTCACAGAAATCCATGAAGTTCATAATTTTTCGGGACAGAGTGATTCCTACCTAGACATGGAGCGTAAGTTGAGGTATCTGATACGTCATACCACAGTGAAAAAAATCTACCTCAGTGTGGATGACCATACCCTTTCACCAACACGAGAGAATCAAAATAACCTGGACAGATCTGCCTATTATACTGATAAGGAGGATTATTCAAGTTATAAGGAATTCATCTATGAAAAGTACCTTAGGTATTACTGTGTGTTTTTGAATGATAGGTACAGTTTGGTGATCAAGAATTTCCTACAGAATGAATTATTTGATTTTTCTAAGTGGGGCGGCAGTAGATCTAAGAGTTCCTGGGAGGATATGTCTGCTTTGCAGCAAGAGGAGATCAGTACAGATAGAATCAATAATTACTTTGAATCTACTTTCCCTTCAGTGATAATGTCCGGTTCCTTGGAGAGGATTATAGCTATATGTAAGGCAAATGACATAGAGTTAATAGGTTTGAGATTTCCCTTGACCAAGACATATTTAGACATTTTGGACAACGAAAGCTATAACGCTGATAGCATATTGACGATCAACAATTTACACATTATAGATTTTGACAGTTTGTATATGGAGCAGGACTATATGTTTAGAGATATGGATCATTTAGATAAAGAAGGCGGGGAGAAATTTGCAGATATTTTATTCGATAGCCTGGAGGAAAAGAAGGTTTATTGATTTGTTGGGTGTTGGGTGTTGGTTGGGTGTTGGTTGTTGGTGGTTGGTGGTTGGTGGTTGGTGGTTATTAGTTATTAGTTGTTGGTTGTTGGTTGTTGGTTGGTGAATTTAAAATGGGAGGAATTTAAAATTTAAAATTAATTTGCTGGACTTGGGCTTAGCAGTGACCCCCGACCCCTTCCCGATAGTTATCGCGGAGGGGAGAATGGAGTTGGGTGCTGGAGCGAAGAATTTAAAAAGAAGGAATTAGAAATTTAAAATATATAAAAGTAGAGAAGTGTGAGTATCACCCTGAAGGGGTGAAACCATTAATAGCCATGGGTGAAACCCATGGTAAAGAAAGATTAAAGACCATTTCCCTCGGTCCTAGGTCATAATGGGATAGGGATGTTTGTACCGAGGATGGAAAGGAATCCATATGGAAAAGTGGAGACTTGCGCTTAATCAGGTAAGGGCGAATGATGATTCGCCCCTACATAGATTCGGTTTTCACATTGATCTAAAAGGTCAGAATGGTAGGAAGCCTGCCGTAGATAGGCATCGTTTGTAGCCCAGGGTTTTAACCCTGGGTTTAAAAAGACATTTAGGCCATTGCCCTCGGACCTGAGCCTTCTTTTGGAAAAGAATGTTTGTACCGAGGAATGGAAACGAGATGTCGGATCCATCCAGCTTCTGGAGAAGCAGGACAACGGAGGGAATTAAAAATTAAAAATGAGAGGAAGTCGGAAAGCTGGTGGTGACCCCCGACCCCTAAAGGGGAGAATGGAGTTGGGTGCTGGAGCGAAGAATTTAAAATATATAAAAGTGGAGAAGTGTGAGTATCACCCTGAAGGGGTGAAACCATTAATAGCCATGGGTGAAACCCATGGTAAAGAAAGATTAAAGACCATTGCCCTCGGTCCTAGGTCATAATGGGATAGGGATGTTTGTACCGAGGAATGGAAAGGAAATATCCAACACGTCCAGCTTCTGGAGAAGCAGGACAACAGACAGGCAAAAGACGGAAACGTAACCTTGCGGGATGTCGAATTTCGGATGTCGGTAATTTCGAATGTTGAATATCGAATGATGAATGATGAATGATGAAGGTGGAGGCAGGCAGGTTTGAAGACTTGCGCTCAATCAGGAACTTGCTATGGTAAGGGCGAATGATGATTCGCCCCTACATGGATACGGTGTTCACATTGATCTAAAAGGTCAGAATGGTAGGAAGCCTGCCGTAGGTAGGCATCGTTTGTAGCCCAGGGTTTTAACCCTGGGTAATAAAGATAATTGGCCATTTCCCTCGGTCCTAGGTCATAATGGGATAGGGATGTTTGTACCGAGGATGGAAAGGAATCCATATCGGAAAGTGGAGACTTGCGCTAGAGGGTTGTTGGTTATTGGTTGGTTGTTGGTTATTGGTTGGTTGTTGGTTGTTGGTTGTTGGTTGTTGGTTGTTGGTTCCGCCACGGCGGACATGCAAGGGGGAAAAGAACCTTATGGGCAAATGGTATTTGAGACAGAGACTACGGTGGAGAATTTTATCTGTGATTACTTTACTAAGCCTTGCATAAAACTACCTCCACCTCCACCAAAGCCACCTCCGCCGCCGAAGCCATTACCTCCGCCGCCAAAAGGTCCTTTAGAAAATGGATGTTCGTTCGCCGGAGGCATGAAGTAAACCATAGAGGACACTTTTTTACCAGACTCATCTTTCACTTCAGCCAGGGCTGCCTCAAGGATTTCGTTCGGTAAACCAATATTCCTCAATCCTTCTGTAGCCATAGAGATCGCCACTGCAACAGGAGAATCAAACCCTGATGGGGTTTTAGCGGAGTCAAAGAATGGACCTACTACCCTTTGGTTGGTATGGGAATCTCCGAAGCCTACATTTCTTGGATTGTTGGACAATTGATTCACCACCTCATTTAGCTGTAGGGCTGTGGGATTTCCATTTTGCCCAGAAAGTATTTCAAGAATCTCATTAATCCCTTGACCTCCTGTGAGGGCTTGTGCCCAAGTTCTCACCCAATTGGATCCGAAGAATTGCCATTGCTCTCGGTTCTCGTGCAGCCATTGCACAATGATACGAATAGAACTATCAGATAAATGGTGAGTACGATCTAATCCTGCCCCTGAAAGGCTCATCCCAGAGGACATCTTGTCGTGTCCTTGATACTGTGAACTTTGCCCTGACTGCAACATCTCATCGGTGAACTTAGAGCGAAATTCAGTGCGGCTCAGGTTCAATCCCATGCCTACAGATTTGGCCGCTTCCCGATTTGTCCTATCTGATATAGTAGATGAGGTTGAGAATCCCTGCGGTAAGGAATAATGAAAGCCTCTATTACTTGGAGGGGCATATGGAACGATAGTGATATAACCTCCTCGAGCAAACTCGTTGACTATAAAAGAATTAATACTATCTCTACATTGTTGCAGTTCATTAGCCTGTATAGGGTAATTTTGCATGAACCTTAGTATCTCTGGCTGCGAAAGGGCAATCCCAAGTCCATCTACGAGTACTCTTTGAATGATTCCTTCAGACTTCTGCTGTATAGAATTGGCAGAGGAGCTATTCACAACTCTAGTAAATTGAGCTGCTTGTTGAACCTGAGGTGCTTTAGCACCCATCACATCCGCTTCTTTCTCCAGACCTTTATCATCATTCACATTCAGCTCCCCTTTCAACTGCATAGTAGGTCTTACTCTACCTTGTTTCTGCTGAATCACATGCCATGCTTCGTGAGGGAGGTGTTTTTCTTGCCCGGGTCCTAGATGAATTTCTTTCCCTTGGGCATAAGCATGTGCTTGCAATTGAGCAGGTTTGTCAGAATTACGATGCACTTTTACATCGTCTAAAGATATCCCAGATAGATTTTCCATTCCAGTTTTTAGCTTATCAGGTAAACCCGTATGGTTTTCTTTTTTTTGGATGGGCGGCTGTAGTTCAGCGGTATAGTTATCTGCGATAGTCTTAAATTGAACATTTTGCATGGGCTGCTGATTATTATCAGCCATCTCCTGCATTTTCCTTTGAGCAATTGCTTCTGGTCGGTTGTCTATAAATTGAAAAGCAGACTCGCTACTGCTTTGTTTTTGGGAAGCAGGATTTGCCACTGCTTGACTTCTATTTTTTTGCTTATTGTCTGCGTGAGTAAGCATAATTTAATGTTTTCCGATTCTGTTTTTGTCAACTACTTAGGGTCTTGTTTATTAATTGAACTTCAGAGAGGCTAAAAAAATATATACACCTAAGTTTCTATGTATCAAAGTAATGATTATTTCCAACTTAAAAAAGTAGTAGAAAGGAAAGGGGTTGTTGGATGTTAGTTATTGGTTATTGGTTGGTTGTTGGTTGTTGGTTATTGGTTATTGGTTGGTTGTTGGTTATTGGTTGTTGGTTGTTGGTTATTGGTTATTGGTTGGTTGTTGGTTATTGGTTGTTGGTTGTTGGTTGTTGGTTGGTTGTTGGTTGGTTGTTGGTTGGTTGTTGGTTGTTGGTTGGTTGTTGGTTGTTGGTTGTTGGTTATTGGTTGTTGAGAATTTAAAATGAGTAAAGTCTCGATCCAAGTGAAACTCAATTTGGTCAATAAGATAATGGCCACGACGACAGGTCCGCAACAAAAAAAGCCATTAAGGAATTCCTCAATGGCTTTCAAATCCCCTAATAAGGAATACTACTTTACGAAATGTACAGTGGCCACGACAGGTAGATGATCTGAGGGATAGCGTTGGTTTTTTGCATCCGTTAACACCGCATATTTAGACACCTCAAAGTCCTTACTTACATACACATAGTCGATCCGATTTTTCATCGGAGCAGTAAATTGAAAGGAATTAGTCGTTCCTACTGGTCCATATGGAGGCATTTTGGTAGCGGAGTAGGAATCATTGAGCAGCGCGGATAATGCTATTATTTGTTCGGTATCTGGAGTGGAATTGAAATCACCGGTGCATATTACCGGCTTGTTTTTGGCAATTTCTTTGATTTTTTGCACCATAAGCTTCCCGGACTCTTTCCTTGCTACTACACCTTGATGGTCAAAATGTGCATTGAAAACATAGAATTCCTTCATGGATTTTTTATCTTTAAACAAGACCCAAGAGGCAATTCTATTGCAGCAGGTGGCATCCCAACCCAATCCTGGTTTGTCTGGGGTCTCACTCAACCAGAAATCACCTGAATCAATTACGGTAAACCTATCAGTTTTATAAAATATCGCCGAGTGCTCACCGGCTGTTTTGCCATCATCTCGTCCCGCTCCTACAAAAGCAAAACCCGGCATTTCGAGTAGACCATTTAGTTGGTGAATAAATCCTTCTTGAGTACCTATAATATCAAAATTATGGTACTGAATTAAAGCCTTTACGTTTTCTTTCCTAAGTGGCCAAGCGTTCAGACTGTCCTTAGGAGTATCCATTCTGAGATTGTAGCTAGCAATCTTTATATCAGAATTTTCTTGGCTAAAACCAGATATGGATATTAGCAAAGCAAAAATAGTTGCTATATAAATTTTCATGAGATATGAGTTTAGTACACTCCGCAAGTCTTTGTTAGTAAGACTTGCGGAGGTCATTTGAATTGAACACTATAAGTTATTCCCAACCAGGATTTTGTCCTAGTGCAGGGTTTCGGATTAGGTCAGATTCAGGAATAGGATACAGGTATTTTTTTTCCATCCACTGTCTAACTCCTGGATTAAAGATTACTTCACCGGAAGTGCCATTAGAAAGCTGAAGCCTACCGGCAGCCGAAGAAGGGCTTACATCTACAAAAGCGATTGCAGGATTGGTGGACACTGGTTTAGTTCCTTGGTAGAACAATACATCCATTTTTCCATCACTATTGAGATCATATTCTCCCAATCCAGGGACATACATCCCATTCATAGGGGAATCTTCAAATAGCTCACCGATATGCCACCTTCTCAAATCATCTGGACGAAGTCCTTCAAATACCAATTCAACCGCTCTTTCTCTAAATACTTCCAGTAGAACAGGATCTGTAAACTTACCCTTGTAGTAATTAGCCATATAAGGATCTGCTACAGAGGGAAGTGTAGTCAAGGTGGATCCTGTGATTCCGGCCCGGGCACGAAGTGCTCCGATAGTCTCAGTCCATTGGCCTGGAGTCATAGTACCCAACTCAGCCAATGCTTCTGCCTTATTTAATAAAACTTCAGCATACCTCATGATAATATGCGCGTTATCATTTCTACTTTCGTCATCATATGGAAAACGCTCATCATAGGACCATTTGATTGGCTGATATCCTGTAAATGTCTGGTTGAAGTTTGGCGGAGCTACTACTGGGACACCATTCTCCGTACGATGATAATCTCCCAGACGAACCGTTTGCTTCAAACGTAGATCCCTGTTCTTCACTTCCTCTACAAATGGTGTAGTCTTGTATTCAGGGTTGTTGGTAAACGGGGTTCCGTCTAACTTCAAGTAAGTGTTGACAAAATTACGGGTCAGACTAGGTCTGTTGCCAAAAGTCGGACTAATAAAACGGCGATTGGCTGAGCTGAACACCTGAAGACTGGCATCCAAAGCCACGGCCAAAATGGTCTCATCTGCAAATGGCGTTTTAGTAATGAAAATCTCCCTGTAAGAGCGATCGCCCAAAGCTCCTTGATGTAGAGTAAAACCAGTGATTTCGTTGGCTGTGTTTACCACTTCTTGGTACCATGCATCAGCAGTACCCTGCATACCATACTCAGCATGGTATTTTCTATAGGATGCTTCAAATAACGCAATTCTAGTTTTATAAGCTCTCGCTACATGTTTGGTGATCCTAGTGGATGAGGCATCAGAGGTCAAGGTTATATTTTCGATAGCAAAGTCTAGATCCTCCAATACTTTATCCATAACCATAAATCTATCATCTCTTGATCCATAGAGGGTCACACTATCTGTAATCTCAATGGTTTGGTCAATCCATGGAACATCTCCAAAACGTTTTACTTTATCGAAATAAAACAAGGCTCTAAAGAATCGGGCCATTCCTATATAATGGTTCTTTTCTATTACGGAGCTTTTTTCAGCATTTTCGATAAAATAGTTGATATTTCGCAGATCTGACCAGGACCAACCCGAACTAGTAATTGGACTCAGTGCGTTTACAGCAAGGTAATTATCTACCCCATTTCTGGCTACAAGATCTGAAACATCATCTCCTTGAAAAACCCCTACATCAGTACCGGGTAAAATATTATAAAAGGAATTGCTGTAAAGTTCTAACCCATTGGCAGAACCAAATATTGCTTGGTTGCTAGCAGTATCCACTGGAAATTCATCCAGATTGCAGGAAGTGACTGCAGCAAATAAAATGATTGATACTATATATTGAATATTCTTCATGACTGTTCGAATTAGAAGTTAACTGTAAGTCCTGCTGAAATAGCCTTTAGCATAGGATAATTGTACCCATCTCCGCTACCTCCTCCGCTCAGATCACGGTCAGACCCATAGATACTTGTCACGTCCGTGTCTTTTGTTCGTTTATATAAAGAAGACCAAGTCCAGAGATTTTCAGCAGAAAGGTAAATCTTCACATCATTTGCTTTGATTTTTGAGGTCAAATGCTGCGGCAAGGTATAGCCAACCTGAATGTTTCGCAGACGGATATAAGCAACATTCTGCATGTATCGGTCATTAGGCATATTGAGTGCTCTTCCTGTTCCTTGTGCGATGTATCCTACTAACCTCGGAAGGTATGCATCAAAATTCCCCAGTTCCTCTCTGAACATATTGTCTTCATGCCAGCTGGGATATTGATTGTAAGGACGGTTGTATTGTCCCCAGAATCGGGATTCACCAGAAGGATACCAGTCCTGCTTCAATACACCTTGGAAGAAAGCTCCTATAAAGAATCCGTTCCAATCTGCGTTCAAGTTAATACCATAAGTATATCTTGGTTCTGAGTTACCGATGATTGATTTGTCACCGGAATCCCCCACCCGATTAGATCCATGATAGATTTCATCATCACCATCTAAGTTTCTAAATTTCAAGTCACCCACATAATTTTTTCGGGTATTGGTGTTAGGGATATTTGCCTGCGATGGGGAGTTCAGGATTTCCTCTTCTGAGCGAAACAATCCCTCCACCTGATAACCCCAGATTTCACCGATTCTTTGGCCTTCATAATAATCTGTAAGATTCTTGTCTGGATTGTTGTATTTGGTGATATATGCCTTATAATCAGACATGGTCAGTCTGACATTATAATTGAAAGGTTTCTCAGCCACTGTAAAATTATCATTCCAGGTAACAGTTGCTTCCCAACCTGTGGTCTCGAGGTCTGCATAGTTACCTTTAGGTACGGTGGTACCATAGATTCCAGGCAAAGTTGGACCTACTGTAAACATATCAGTTGTCCAGCGACGATACCAGTCAGCTGTAAATTGAAGCTTATTGTTTATGCTGGCAAAATCCAGTCCGATGTCTCCAGTGGTAGAAGTTTCCCATGTAAGGCCCTGAGGAACCACACCAGGCATACTGGTAGCTTGTGGGCGTTGGCCGTCGATAATTCTACCCATTTGAGAAATTGAGAAATTCTCGGTAAAGGAATAAGGGTTGATATTACCATTGCCCAAAGAGCCATAGGAAGCGCGGATTTTCAGACTAGTCAAAAGACTAGGTTTCACTTCCCAAAACTTTTCTTCAGACACAGCCCAACCTACAGAAGCAGAAGGAAAGTATGCCCACTGCTGGTCAGTTGGGAATTTGGAAGAGCCATCATAGCGTCCGTTAATTTCCACGAGGTAGCGGCCCATGTAGTCATAATTCACACGGAAAAAAGAACCTGCAATTGCCCACTTCTGGTAACCTCCGTTGGTCACGATACTTTGTCCCAATGCAAGGTTGAGATCCTCAGCATCTGGGAATACGATGCCGTTTCGTCTGGTGGTCAGGTTGTCATACACCGATGTCTCATAATTGAATCCCACCAAAAGGCCCAAATTGTGGGCATCTTTAAATGTATTCAGGTAGTTGGCATAAAGATTTGTGGCATAATAGTTAGTAGTATTTCTTCGATCCTGGAGATCGTTTGTATTGGTACCGGTGTATCCTGTCACTCCTTCATATCTGCTGTATGGCACCTGCACCCGTTTCTGAAAGTAGCTGTTATCATTGGACTGAAAGGTAAAGTTTCCGTTGAGGGTGAGCTTCTTATCAAATAACTCTGCCTTTGCGGCAAACCGATTTTTCAGGAAGCGCTGTACCTGGTCCACAGCATTTCTTCCTATGTAAGAGTCCCCTACTGTATAGGCTGCTGGAAATGACAAGGAACCGTCTGGGTTCAACAAAGGAGCAAGCGGGTGGCCTTCATCCGCAATATTCCGCCATATACCACTGCCTTCACCCACGTTCAAAGGCTGATGATAAGACATTCGGGAGTAATCTGTGTTGTTTTCCACCTGTAACCAAGGGGTGACTTGAATAGTCCCTTTAGCACGGAGGTTATACATGGCATACTTATCTGTGTTGTATCGGAATAGTCCGTCTTGTCCATTGTATCTACCACTTACATAATAGGAAGTTTTTTCATCGCCACCAGTCAAGGCCAAGTTATGGTCTTGGGCTATAAAGCTGTCTTTATACAATTCTTTATACCAGTCAGTACTGTAATAATATTCGTATTGTCCGGTAGAAGGGTTGACCTCCACCCTTGGTAAGGATGGATCTTCCCATCTCTTTTTTATTTCCTCCAGATAGGCAGGAGAGAATGGCAAGGTTTTATTGATCGCTGTAGGTGTATTTCCGTTGTCATTCCAATTTGACCAGGCATCGCTGAATCCCTTCGCCCAGGGGTAAGATTCGGTAATATTGTCAGGGATGGAGGTCGGAGATTTAGAAGAAAAATTAGAAGAATAGGTAACGGAAACCTTACCTGAAGTGGCCGATTTGGTGGTAATCAAGACTACCCCAAATGCTGCTCTTGCGCCGTAAATGGAAGCAGAAGCGGCATCTTTAAGGACAGTAACACTAGCTATATCATTAGGATTAAGCATTTTGGGATCACCTTCTACTCCATCTATCAGCACCAAGGCACTCCCCTGTTGACCGATGGAAGTAGTTCCTCGCACATTAAAGGAGGGAGATTGGGTAGGCTTACCATCCAACATTTTGATGTTTAGGTTAGGTATAGCCCCAACTAAACCCTGGGCGATATTAGAAATAGGTCTGTTTTCGAAGACTTCAGAATCTACCTGATCTACAGCGCCGGTCAGATTGGCCTTACGTTGCTGCCCATAACCTACTACAACTACTTCATCAAGGCTATTTTCGGACTGGGTCAGAACTACATTAACCACTGTGGCCGTACCTACCGTTAGTTCATATTTTTCATATCCAATAAAGGAAAACAATAATATTTGCCCCGGAGCGACATCCAAGGTATAGGCTCCATCTACATCTGTGACCGTACCTGTAGTAGTACCTTTTACTAAAATGGAGACTCCTGGCATAGGTTCGCCGAATTGATCCCTCACTACACCGGAAATTTTTTCAATTACCAGATTCTTAGCTATTAATTCATCCTGTGTCTCTTTTTGTATAATAACACTGATTGTGTTATTCACCTGCTTAAACCGTAAGTTGGTTTGCTTAGCAACATAGTAAAGATGTTGCTCTACAGTGCTTATAGACTGGAGGTATTCAATATCTCCAGCGTTTTTTAAGGCATCTTCTGTATAGAAAAATTTGAACTCCGAATTTTTCTCAATTGCTTTAAAAAACTGAAGCAAAGATTTTGGCTGCGTTTCCAACACTACTGACACCTCATCTATACCTTTTACCTGGGCTTTAGAAGAGTTTGCGAAGAGAGGACTTACAGTGAGGCATAACATTGCAATACCCCTGGCCAATAGTTTGATAGACATTGCTATAAACGGTAATATTTTTTGCATAATTTTGAATTGAAAGATTGAAACATGGCTCTACCCGAATTCAGAGTGCAATACTGGTAGATTCAGGTGAGCATAACTTGTTTTGATTTCGCAGGAGCGTATTCGTAGTACGTTCCTGTTTTTTGTTTTTATCTATGTCATAGGCACTAGTTAAAATTTAGAGTTATTAACTGATCATTTATTACAAATTCAAATTCCAGAGTTTTGCTCATAACGTTCAACACGTTTCGCAGAGACTCTTGATTATCAAAAACACCAGATGATTTTAAAGCTTTTGGCTGTCCATTTACTCTAATTGTCACCCCATACCATCGCTCCAGTATCTCTACCATTTCATCCAAGGAGGCTTCATCAAACTTCAGTATTCCCTGAGTCCAGAGCACTCTGTCCTCTGACAATACTTTATATTTTTCCAACTCCAGAAACTCAACCGAGAGCATAGATTCTTCACCTGGATTAAGCTCTATAAATTCCTTATTTCCATATTGGTTAAGTTTCACTTTACCAGTGAGTAAGGTTACAGCTACCATTTGGTTTTTATTAAAAGTGGAGATATTAAATGAGGTCCCTAATGCGGTAGTAATGATTCCGTTGGCTTCCACTTCAAATGGATGATCTGGATCCTTTACTACTTCAAAGAATGCTTCTCCTTCGAGTTGAATAGATCGGTTAGATTTAAAATTTTTAGGATAGGTAATAGTACTTTGAGAATTGAGATATACTACTGACCCATCTTCAAGCATTACTTTCGTTTTTTCACCTTTCTGATTGGAATTGGTTATAAAAATATCATCTAACTCTAGCGTATAGCTTTGATCATTTTCTTGACGGCTAAGGATGAAGAAGATAGAAGTAAGCCCAAGGACAAAAAACACCACTGCAGCCCTGAGCCAGGTAAGTCTGGAAATTTTTCTGACTTTAGGTTCCTTTTGCAAGAAAGGTGCAGCGCTGCCCTCCATCTTTTGGTTGATTTTTTTCCAGAGTTCATTATTATCCAAGGACATTTCCCCCTCTTTGATTATCTCAGACCAATGCAGTATTATTTCTGTGGACAGAATCTCTTCAGCCTCTTTTCCATCAAGAAATTCCAAAAATTCTTTTGCCTCTGATTGGGTGAGTTTTCCTTCATAAAACTCCTTGCGCCTATTTTTAAAATCCATTCTATGCTAGTTTCAAAGTTATATAGCCTCAGGATGCAGAAACTACTCACTTGAACTGCGAAAAAATTTGGAAATTAATTGTTAAGCATCTTGATAATTCTTAACAATCACTTAACAATAGAATCAAAAAGTGTCACAACAGGAAAAAGCCAAATACTTACAGAAATGATTTCCAGTAATGCCAGCTTTTTTTTAACCCATTTAGTAGCACGGAAAGATTGATTTTCTACGGTTCGTTGGGAGACATTTAATTTCCCTGCTATCTCTTCAAAAGATTTATTTTCCATATGTCTCATTTTAAAAACCTGCTTTTGAACTGGAGGTAATTTTTCGATGATCTCCATAGAAAGACTGTGGAATTCAGAATATATCAGCTCATCATCAGGAATATGATCAGACACTAGTTCGATCAATGGGATTTGGTATTGCTGAAAGGCAAAAAATCTGGCCTCTTTTCTGTTTTTCTTGATAACCAGGGACCTGACAATGGCAATCATGTAGGCATTGACAGAAAGTGCGGGGTCAAGTTTTACTCTGTTTTTCCAAATATTTAAAAATACTTCCTGAACAATTTCCTCAGCCTCCTCATGGGTCAGCCTCATTTTCTTGGAGATATTATAAATCTTTTGAGAAAATATCCTGAATAATCCCTCAAAGGAAGATTCATCCCCTTGAGAAACTCTTCTAACTAGCTGTTGTAAAAAAAGGGGGTCAATGTTTTTCAAAGTAGTAAATGAATTAAAGCGAGTCAAAGTAAATTATTTGAAGTCCCTCTTCAAAGCTCATATTCAATCTGTAATGAAATGATAATATGAATTTAAAGGAAACTTCTTTGAAAAAAACTTGCATTTTTTCGAATAAATAGAAAACAATTAATCAGGAACTTGCTATGGTAAGGGCGAATGATGATTCGCCCCTACATGGGTACGGTTTTCACATTGATCTAAAAGGTCAGAATGGTAGGAAGCCTGCCGTAGGTAGGCATCGTTTGTAGCCCAGGGTTTTAACCCTGGGTTTAAAAAGACATTTAGGCCATTGCCCTCGGACCTGAGCCTTCTTTTGGAAAAGAATGTTAGTTCCGAGGGATGGAAACGAGATGTCGGATCCGTCCAGCTTCTGGAGAAGCAGAACAACAGACAGGCAAAAGACGGAAAAGTAACCTTGCGGGATGTCGAATTTCGGATGTCGCTAAGTTCGAATGTTGAATGATGAATGTTGAATGTTGAATGATGAATGTTGAATGATGAAGTTGGAGGCAGTCAGTTGACTGCAATATCAAATGCACAAGCCTAAAGGAGGCAGGCAGGTCGGAAGACTTGCGCTAGATCAGGAACTTGCTATGGTAAGGGCGAATGATGATTCGCCCCTACTGGCCTGAAAGGTCAGAATAACCTAGCGATGGGTGCAGCCCATCGCTGAATGTAGAAATGGAATTCCAAGCCCTGAAAGGGCGCAATACAAAATCAATTTGAACCGTGACCATTGGCACAAACGGTGGCAAGGAATTTATAAATTAAAAACCTTCGATGATCCTTGGATTTCGAGAACCTCCAAATTCTCAGGGTAGCACCCAAAATGTCAAAAGGGCGAATGATGATTCGCCCCTACATGGATAGGTGTTCACATTGGCCTGAGAGGTCAGAATGGGTTAGAAACACAAAAAAACCGGAGAGAAATCCCCTCCGGTTTAATATTATCAATAGATTCTAATTAATTCATCAACAGCTTCTCAAATGCTCCGTCATCGACGGTTAATTGAGAGATGGTGACCAAGACAGTTCCGGCTGTCACGGCATATCCAGCGTAGGCGAGCAATACAGCAGGCACCAATCCTGGTGCTGTCAGCACTGCGGTGCCAATAGCTGCGATGATCAATCCGGCCTTTTTCACTTTCTGGAAAAACGGCGGTGTAGGGGCTAATGCCCGGTCTTTTATTTCAGTTAGTATGTTCATTTTTAGTTTTTGGTTGCCAGTTGTTTTTTGAAAAGAGACCGAAGACGGGAGACAGAAGACGGAAGTGTGTCCGGTGTCTGGTGTGCGGTGTCGGATTCAACAAACTGATTTTAATCCCATTTGAGAGGTCGGTTGCGGGAAGTGGACTTGGTATTCCTTTGAAGGATAGCCTTCATCAGTATTTGTTCTGCTTCCAATCGGATAAACGATTCTTTCATTCGGGACAGCTCGGTATTCATCTGCCTGGAGTCCTGAATCAGGAGTTTCAGAAAATAGGCGATGACAGTAAGGAGGAGCGCAATTACTCCTCCCGTAACTGACTGAAACATCAATCCATCCATTCTATTTGATGGCAAGTGAGGTTTAGGGCATGTTCTGGATAGCTCCTTATCTCCAGTGTAGCCTTTTCCCCTCTCTTAAGTGCCTGATCTACCAGATGAAGAAGTTCATCCAAGGCTTTTTGGCTTGGGACTCCCCTACCTTCTCCTGTAATTTCTGACACGAGGACGATGTTTCGGTGCAGTGGCAAGACTCCGATTTCTACCTGAGGCGAAATTGCCTGTTTGATTCCATTTGGAGTTCGAAACAAGTAGAGCCCAGCTTTTCTATTGATGTAGAGGCGCTCCACTTGGTAGACAGCTTCTGGGCAACAGGCAACTGCAGGTTTAAAATGGGCAGAAGGCTTCTCAATAGTGCGACTGAGGATCTGTCCATCATGCAGCAGAGTACCATTGGTACCTCCAGGCCAGCATTCCCGTTCCAAAACCAAGTCCATGACTAGATTACAGAAAGGATGTAAGCAGGATTTTGCGATACATCATTGAGGTCATACTGGTTGCCGTTGACTTGGACCAAAAACTCCAATGTCAATGCATAGAAGTAGTTTTCTCCTTCGACATCAGGTTTGGGAAGAGTCAACGTGACTTCAGGGGCAGTCTGATTATTGATCAGTCTAGGCACTATCGTTGCAATATCCGTATAGAAGGTATTGGCGGTAAAATTTACCGCAGCTCTTATCAGAGATAGCCTGTAGTGCGTAGACCCCTTTGAATACAGCAGGTATTTGGTAGGCACTAGTTCGGGAATGGTTGCGAAAACCGATGTTGCGTCCTCCGAAACCTGTAGCTGCTTTTTCATGACGTTTCCAAATACAGACTTTTCAGAAAACTCAAATCCCTTTAGTAGGCTCATATCACCCAATTCGAATCTTCGCTCGCCTCTGTCGGAAAGAGGGTCTGACTTGACTACTTTCATTGCGATGGAATACAATCTGTTGTGCAGCTTGCCTCCATTGGACTTTAATTCTATTTCCCGGAAAGCATTCTTAAGGAATTTGGCTGCAGTAGCCGCTACTGAGAATTCTTGCATATTTTCCCGAGTACGTTGAAACTTGGGATCATTGAGAAGGCGCTCTTTACTTACTCCTCCTTTGCGCCTGGCAATAAAATTACCATCGCGGTTTTTGTAGAATGAAAGGTCACCTATGGTGCCTTCCAGCTTAATATATCCAGCTTGTTTTGCCATGTGTTCTTTGATTTAATTGTGAAACATGGACGAAATCTGGAGGTATCTATCTGAAAATCAAAACGAAAGTGGAATCCTCGGATTCTATGGATTCTGTATACTCTATGGAATGTATGAACAATGTGGAAAATAGAGAATAGCAGGAAAATACGGACAAAACCCCAAGTATCATGCGGGTATCATGGGGGTATCATGCCTTTATCATGCGGGTATCAATGGGATATCATGCGGGGAGTGACCCGCGAGCGCTTCCCGATAGCTATCGCGGAGGGGAGACAGTTGGGTGTTGGTTGTGGTTGTCCCGATAGCTATCGGGAGTTGTTGGGTGTTAGTTGTGGGTTGTTGGGTGTTAGTTATTGGTTGTTGGTTGTTGGGTGTTAGTTGTGGGTTGTTGGTTGTGGGTTGTTGGTTGGTTCAGCCACGCCAGGATTTGGATGTAGAGAATTTAAAATGAAGCAAGTTGGAATTAAGAAGCCTGCCGTAGAGCCAGTCCCGATTCTTTCTGGATAGGCTTCGTTTGTAGCTCCGCTACGGTGCACAGGCGAGGAATGGAAACGAATCCATATGGAAAAATGGTCTGTGTTGGCATCCCCACCTCTTCCCGATAGCTTTGAAGGAGGGGAGAACGGACAATATTGTTTCAGTTTGGTTTTTAGAGTGGTTAAAAATTAGGCTATGTTACTTTTTAAAGTGTCTGTAACATAAGGAGAGGCGTCTATGTGATTTTCTTGAAAAGGATGATAAAAGCGAATAAAATAGAATCAAAAATCTATGAATTTTCTATTCCGCTCCCCATTATTTGACATTGATCCCAATGATGAAAAAGATATTGAAGAAAATTGGGAACAAGTCTTAGAAGCAATCTCTATTTCCTCCACAAGTTTATACCAGGAAATTGTCAGGACGGCGTATAGAAATCTCAGTCCCCAGTTAAAAAAGAAGGTATACAAGTATATTTTAAGGGGAAGATTCAGAGCTACCCCTTTCGGTAATTTTGCAGCAGTAGGTATAGGTGAGTTCAGTGATTACCCTAATTACAATTTAGATTTACGAGAAACTTCGGCACTACCCTCTTCAAGCAATACAAAAAAGGAGACCAGTTCTGCTACTACAAGTATTGAGTATTTTTATCTGGCTGAGGAGTGTTATGAAAAATGGGGAAGAATGCATTTCCTCTCCTACCTCCAAGAGCAGCAACACTGGGGACTTGTCAGTTTACCTCATACCAAATTATTAGAACTGGTTAAAGAGAAACTCAAAAAGCACAAAGCCATCACTTTCAAAGAATTCAATGGATGGTTTGAAAAACCTGAAAAAGAATTTGCAAAAGAGGTATGGGGGAAATTATTAGATCTCGGGATTCTAAATTCTGAAGCTAGGGTAAATTCTAGTAAGGAAAATTGGACACCAAGTATTGATCTAGTTTTCAACGAGAGCATCAGCATACCAAACAGTGTATTAATAACAATCGAGGATTTTGTGCAAAATGCTGGGCATTTATTTATTCCATCAGACAGTCCTTACTTAGATTCCTTAAAGGTTTGGTTTATTGACAAGTACGATGATCGTTTCCCAGCTCTAACGTTACTTTTAAAGGAATTTGAATTTATCAACAGTGCATTTCTAGGACATTCAAAAATCAGAAATGAAAGTGAAAGCTATTTTGATTTTCATCTCAATTTGGCCTCTACAGAAAATGTAGATTTAAAGGCTATCATTCCTCCCAAAAGCCTTGAAGGAAGTATTTTTGACTTACAATTAGTTTTCAAGTTAGATGAACAAAACACCATTCTAGTCGAGAATACGGTTTGTAATCGTCCTTTTGTCTATTTCGGTAGGTTTAATAGGGAAAAGCGTTTTTTTGATGAGGAGAAAAAAATCAAAGAGGCTATATACCAAGGGAATAGTGTAGTGTATGCAGAGCTGAGGCTATTTGAAACCGAATCTATAGGATCAATTTGTCATACTGAACAGCTCTTTGAATACTATATCACTCCTATTAAAGACTTCAGTCCATATGCAATTCAATTAGAAGACATTGAAATAGGACTAAGGGAGGATAGATTTATTCTGGTTCTCAAAGAGAGTGGAAAAAGAATAATTCCCGTAGTAACCCACCCCCTAAATGGTAAAGAAATCAGTCATCCTTTGATGCGACTGTTGTGGGAACTTGACCATGCTAATCCATATAGATTATTTACTTATAGCTATTCAAAATACCAGGAAAATAAATTCACCCCACAGTTAAATTGGGGTGAGATAATATTACAACCACGAAAATGGACAGTTATTTATTCAAGTTTCAATAGTAAAGATGATTTTAACCTGTGGGCTAAAAAGAACAATATCCCCAACCCGATCCTAGTGGGCTATATGGATAGGGAGTTGCTTTTAAATTGGAATAATGATGTAGATATAGAGATCCTGTGGGCTGAGCTAGGTAAATGGAAGAAAGTTACTTTGAGCGATCCGATTTGGATCAGAAGTACAGGGTATAGGTCGGGTAAAAATAAACCTATCTATCCTCAGTTTGTATACCATCATTCAAAGCCAAAGAAGGAGCAGGATATTTTTCAGTTTGTGAATTCGATAGGACGTAGAGCATCTGATTGCTTATACCTGCTATTTCGAATTCCAGAAGACGAATGTCTTGAATTTCTGAATTACCTATTCTGTCAGGAGGTAATGTATGTATTGAATAAGCAAGCAATTGTATGGTACTATTTAGTTTATCCTAGCCTGAATGACATGCAAGTTAGGGTGCGCTTTTTAAACCTAAATCAAAGCCAAAAAAATGTACTAATGACACTTGTAGCCAAAAAATCAGATGAATCTATTTTCCAGTATGAATTCCGCGATTATTACCCAGAAATCAAAAAGTATGGGTTAAAGGATTTTGTCAAATCTGAGAGAATTTTTAATCTGGAATCCTCTTTTTTAATGAATATAGATGGCAAGGACAGTGAAAAGGCACTTTTTCTTGACAGAGGCCAGAAGCTGGAGCTAATAAGTTGTCTATGGATGACGGTTATATCGCGGGTGAAATTAGTTTCGCCATTCTTTGAGTATGTGAAAAAAAAGATAAAATCCAGTTCAGTAAGTGAGTTAAAAAACGTCAGAAATGTATGGGCAAGCGTACCTACTCCACAAGACTTGGAAGTACCTTATTTAAACTGGATGGAAAACTATACAGAATTAATCTCATCCCATTCCTACATGAGTACTGATGGTAAGGTCTTTCCATTCATCTCAAACCATATCCACATGCAGATTAATCGATTTTTTCCAACTGAAAGAAAAACCATGGAAGACCTAGTTTATTATGTGTTATACAAGAAGTTGGGAAAGGCTATATATAGTGGGGAAAAAGATGGAGACTAGGTAATAGTTGTTGGATATGGGATTGAATCAAACAACTGTCTTAGTGTGGAGATAGGTAGTAAATTCCTTTCTAAACTCCTTACCAATAGGGATTTTATGACCTTTCTCCATGTAGCAGTATGCTTGATCGAGTGCTTTTATTTTCAAGTAATTGACAGCATATGAGCGGTGGACTCTGACTAAAAAAGGTCGATTCACTTTTTCCAAAGAGGAAGAGAATTTACTTCTAGTTTTAATTTCGTCTCCGGAATCCAGAAAAATTAAAGTGAATACGTCCTGTTGCTCCATGAACTGTATTTCGCGGGGTCTAAGCATAACATGCTTTAGATCAGTCTGTTGTTTGATTAGTATGATATCCTCATCGATATTAGCATTTGAAGTTGAAGATTTATCAATGGACATCTTTGCTTTGTAGAGTGCTTCGGATACATCAAAAAACTTTGGTGGTTTAAGTAAGTAATCGACGGCATTAACCTTAAAGCTATCTACCCCATATTTATCATAGACAGAGCAGAAGATTATAGGGATGTTTAAATGGGAGATTTTTTTGGCTAATTCCAGTCCAGATAAACCTGGCATTTTTATGTCTGTAATGAGGATATCAATACGTTGATTCAAAGCTTCGCTTAATGCCCAGAAAGGGTCATCTGTTGAAAATTGGATTGCAAATCCGGGGATTCCAGAAATGTGCTCAGCCAAGATTACTCTTGGCCCCAATTCATCGTCTAGTATGCCAATTTGTAAAATTTCCTTCATATTCAATGTATAAAAAGAGGTTGAATTCAGATGTATTTTCTGATATAAAGAGTTTATAATGATCCCTAAAATGAAAGTTTAAAATTCTATCTACCGTAGGTATCCCGAATTTAGTTGAGCTTTTATTAACTGATAATTCCGGGGAGTTGATAAGGGAAAATGCAAATACTATCATTCCATTTTGAAGAGGTTTGATTTTCATGGTAAGCATACATGGAAAATCGGCATGAAAGCAATTACCATGTTTGAAGACGTTTTCAAGAAACGTCATCAAAGTCCATTTTGGAATTGGGAGATTGCTGACTTGAGCATGGTTAAAGTCCTTTACAACCAAGAAATTGAGTTTGGTGTCAAATCGTTGTTTTTGGCAGAGGATATAGCTTTCAATAGCCAGAATTTCTTCAGAGAGAAAGTTTGATTCCTTGGGCTTTTTATAGCTGTAAGAAAGGACTGCAGTAAAATGCGTAAGATCATCAAATAGTGATTTTGACAAGTGAAGAATTGAAGCTGCAAAATCACTTACAAGATTGAGGACAAAATGAGGGCTTAGTTGTAAGGAATTGTGTTCGACTTGAAGTTTTTCAAATTCTAATTCTAGTTTATACTTATCAGTTTCCAGTTTGATAATAAAAAAGAAGGCCCAAATTATCGTAATAAATAGTAGGAACTTGAAAATTCTAACCAATTCAATTATCACGAAGCTGGAAATTGAGGTGCTTTGAAATTCCTCTGGCCCTAGAAGAAAATATTTAATCAAAAGGAAGATAAGAAAGCCTAAAAGGAAGATAATTACCTGGAGCCTCCATTTTTTCAAATAGACTAAGTTTGGCAGGAAAACGAAAAACCAAAATTGGTTAAACACACCACCTGCGAAATAATTCAGCGCAATAATTTTTATGAAAGTGAATGACATATTAGATGTGAATCTAACCAGTATATCAAGTCCCAAATAGGCAGTCCACAGTATCCAAATGAATGATACAGGATGACTATTTATCTTATTAAATAATCTTTCTACATCAAAACGGCTGTTGTTGGTGATAGTTTCTTGATTAAGAAACTGTCGTAGGATAGTTTTCATATTCACAAACCCCGATAAACATGATAAAAATAACTGAATGCAATCTTTTTGGACAGGCACTTTTACACAGCAAGGTGAAGCTTCTAAATAATCCCCAAAAGAGTGGGAGAAAAGTAGAAACCACCAGCTTCACGAGTGAGTGTTCAACTACTATTACAAGTTTTTAAAATAAGTACATCTTTAAAAGCATCCCTGATATCTGGAAATTGAAAGGATGCTATAAGATCAAATAAAAGTATCCCTATACTGCTGACCAAAAGCAACTAACCGGATCGTCAATCCGGCGGAGAAAAGCTCCAAAGTAAGGATCTGTATAAATTCAGATCCTTTTTTTTTAGCGTTTCTTAAATAAAATATCTGTCAACTCTTTGACGGGGATACGATGAAAATCGGCGAATTCCTGAATTGTAAGCAGATTATGCTTTGCCTTCCCTACTCCCTCCTTTACTTGCTTTAAAACTTTATAAGCATATGACTTACTTCGACCTGTAAAATTCATAATATCCTGAGCATAGATAATAATTCTATCGTTCAGCATTTATGGAAAACATAATAAACGGCTAAAGCATCCATGGTTGCTTAGGCCAAACGGTTACACTCGCAGCGGGAAAATTACATGTAATAAGATAAATATAGTTTCAAATAATTAAATTCCAAACAAACGCTGCTTTTTTTTCATACAATAATTAATTGTTACAATCTGGTTACTAGTAGGTTATGGTTGATTCCGCCATGGAGAACAGGGGTTGGTGACCCCCTACCCGACCCCCGACCCCTAAAGGGGAGCCAGTGATGGGAATTAGGTGTTGTGGGTTGATGGTTGTTGGTTGTTGGTTGTTGGTTGTTGGTTATTAGTTGTTGGTTGTTGGTTGTTGATTGTTGGTTATTAGTTGTTGGTTGTTGATTGTCCCGATAGCTATCGGGAGTTGTTGGTTCCACCACTGGGGATAAGTGTGTTTACGTCATTAATAGTGTTGTCTGCGCTATCAATTAGGAAGTTTTCTCTATTGTTATTGAAATTTGAGCAGGAATAAAGCAGGAATATGAATGTTTATGTTTCGGCTTATTGTAAGCTAAGTATAAGGGTCAATAAAGGGGAAGGATATGAGGGGAAGAGACAACATTGCTACATCAGCTTTACTATTTGTTTTTTTATATACAGGAATTGATAAGCTCCTAAGTCTTGAATCTAGGTGCCAAGCATTCTACCTCTACACCTCACCCCAACTCCCGATACGCTTCGCTTATCGGGACAGGCTCTTACCTCACCCCAACCCTCTCCTAGAGGAGAGGGAGTTAGTCAGTACTAAACAAAACGTTACGATTATGAACAGAATCTTAAGTACCATACTACCTCACCCCAGCTCCCGATACGCTTCGCTATACGGGACAGGCTCTCTCCTTAAGGAGAGGGAGCTTGTCAGTGCTAACTAAGATGATATGATTATGAACAGAATCTTAAGTACCATACTAATACTCCTCTGGACCTATACGGGTCTGGATAAGTTGATCCGATTTTCAGAAAGCAGAAAAGCATTTCATAACCAGACGTTTCCGGGAGAGTTGGCGGAGGTGCTGGCCTATGCAATACCGATAACTGAGTTGCTGCTTGCCCTGCTCCTGCTCTTTGCAGTTACTCGATGGTGGGGATACCTAGGAAGCATTTTGCTGCTGACGGTATTTACTACTTATGTGGGACTGATTTGGGTGGGAGCTTTTCCTAGAGTGCCGTGCAATTGTGCGGGGATACTGGAGAGTCTGGGTTGGGCGGAGCACTTCTGGATGAATTTGGGGTTTATAGGCGTGGCGGTTGCTGGTATTCGATTGGAAGATTGACCCCCGACCCCTAAAGGGGAGAATGGAGTTTGACTTGTCCTAGAATAGGTTTACACAAAACGTAAACTATGAAAAGACAGCAAAAGAAGATAAGAACAGGTGGTTCTTTGAGTTGGGAAGAACG
>NZ_FOKK01000013.1 GCF_900112005.1 Algoriphagus aquimarinus
TCAAGCCTTACTGGAAAAGTATCAAATCAGCTGTAGCATGACAGAAAGCTATGATCCATACCAAAATGCGGTGGCAGAAAGAGTCAACGGAATACTGAAACATGAATTTATTCTGGGGATCATAATCCATGATTTAGAACTGATGGACAAACTGATAAAAGAGTCTATTTATATTTACAATAATGAAAGACCACATTGGAGTTGTCGGATGGAAACACCAACCAAAATGCACCTGCAAGACAGCATAAAGATTAGAACCTACAAAAAGAAAAATAGCACCGTGTCGAAACCCGATGCTATCTAAATTATCCTTTAAAACTGTAACGCCTATTCAGGACTAGTCACGCACTTATTGTTTTTCCCAAATAGAATCATCCTTTTCATAGCGAAGAGTGCCGTCATCTTTATATTTGAAAGTCAAATCCATTCCAAATTGATCACTTTCTTCAATCTTGATTTTCTGTCCTTTAATCTTATAGGAGGTTCTAGAAATAATGTCACCACCAAGTAAAACGTCGGCTACTCCTCCGGCAGAAAGTGTGATAAATCTTCCGCAGCCATACATTGGGTCAGCAACTGAATCGCATCCATCTAGCGTATTCGCGTAAGTTCCCAAGATTTCTGGTTCGTCTAATTTGTCACAGGAAATAAAAACAAGTGCGACAAGCGCAAATAGGAATAAGTTTTTCATAAAAAAGAAGTTAGGTATAACACATATACGAATGTGAGCTAACGATTGCTACAACGAGGCTAACATTTTCAAAAAATGCTAGTTTAGCGTATGAACAGAAATTCATGACAAAGAAAGCACTCATCATAGGTTCAGGTATTGCAGGCATTACTTCGGCTATTCGATTGGCAGTAAAAGGGTACCAAGTCGAGGTTTTTGAAGCTAATTCCTATCATTTATTGCTGCTTCCAGAATATCCAGAGCATTCAGGCGTAAGTTCTACTGTCCGAGTATATTCTTGGCAAGGAATCAAATCCATTGTTTTCTGACGGTTTGAACCATTAGTAGACCAATCTGCCAAACCTGAAAGTGCCACCCCTTGAGTGAAAGTAAATACTAACAGTACTCCAGACATATTCTCTGCAGAAATGTAGGTAAAAGCGTATGGTTGATTATCTCCTTTATCAACGTACGTGAAACTTTCTCTACATCCACTGCAACTGCCGATTAAGCTATAGGAAACATCTCCTAGAGTAGCAGGAGCTCCTCCGCCAGTTTCTCTCCACTGATCTATAACTATATCATAAGCTTTCCAACCAATTGGAGGGGACGAGATACTGCAAATTCAACACCGTTCAAAGCTGAATTCTTTAAGCCAAGTTGTAGTAGTTTATCATAGTATTGAAGAGTTGAAGCTCCATTTACGTTCTTTACGAAAGTAAATCGATACTCTATCGTAGTCAATGTATTCCATATCCTTACAGATAGCGTTTTGGAATTGTTGGATTGATTTTAGCCACCCCAACTTACAGAAGGGGAAGTAGCTGTTGCTTCAAAAAGGTCTCCTGAAGTTCCATCAATACAATGTATAGTGCAATCACCACCACCAGACAATATTGCAAAGTTTTCCGTACCATTAGTTCCATGGTTGAATCCGTTTCGAGCAACAGCCCCTTGGTTAGACAAACGGTCTTCCTTTTCAAAAGTAGCCAGTTGGCTACAGGTTCCTAGAAGCATCGCTGAGATCATCAATCCGGCGAGTTTTAAATAGAGGTTTTTTCATAGTTAGTGATTCCGCATGTGGCAGGTATGCTTTTACTCAAGGGAGTATGAATCAATGGATTCATCAAAGGGGATAAGGAAGTGTAACCTGGTCCTTTTGCTTATCGAGCCGATAGGTAATTATTATTAAAAAAAATAAGGCCTGCCAGAATTAATCTGACAGGCCTATTTTTAAGATTCCAGGTTAAAAAGGTTATTTTTTCCCAGGACAATTTGTGTTAAGTATGTTGATATTATCAGAATTTAGGTATTTCTTGGATACTTCATTTACCTTGAAATCTGTCCAAAGCAATGCAAATCCTGCATTATTCTGAGCACACTCCGGATCAAAAGTGATGCTGAAAGTGATTCCATCTGCTGGAACATTTCCAGTCCAGCTCAATACAGTTGGAGATCCTTTAGCTTTTCCTTTGTTTGCTATGATACCTGGTGTTGAAGATGAGAAGCCTTTGATATGCGGACTAGTCCATTTTAACGTAACACCAGTAAGTGCCTCACAAGGGATATAGGTGAAGTCGTAGGTAAATCCAGCCACTTGATTATAGTAGAACTCTTCCACTTCGCAGTCCTCATTCGTTCCATCGTCACCATCATCACATACCGCAAGTAGGGTATATGAAGTGGTAAATGATAACGAATGTTGGCTGTTGCGGTACACAGTGATGGTTCTTTCTACTTCATCACAGGGCTCCCAATCCTCTTCCAATGGGATGGTAACCGTAATCGTACTACTCTTACTCACAGGTATAATATCCCCTCCATCAATGGAATATCCAACCAAATTAGGATCCTTGCCATTGTTGTTTTTGTAAGAGTCAAAAGAGTAAACCAGCTCTCCAGCCACATTTTGATAATACTCTAAATAAACGCCCCCTAAGCCTGGCGCATTCCAACTTTTGTCATCGGTTTTATAGTAGTAATTACTTGAAGACACACAATAGGTTTCTTCATTTGTGCAATCAGCACTACCATACAGCATTCGAGCATTGGAGCTTGGGTCAAATCCAAAGCCACTTGTAAAAGTGGATGGATCCATTATACTAGCAGCCTCTTGGTTAGTCAAAAGGTCTTCATTTTCAAAAGTAGCCAGTTGGCTACAGGCCCCTAGGAGCATCGCTGAGATCACCAATCCCGCGAGTTTAAATAGTTGTTTTTCCATAGTTATTTTTAGAAAAATTTGTACTGAAAATAATTGTTTTTTACATACAATAAAAACGTTTTTAAATAAATTTTAAATTTATTTTCTCCTCTGGTAATACAAATTTAAGAGCTCTAACTTGCAGATATATATATAGTTAAGTCAAGAATGATAAAAAGAAAGGTTTTAATTGTAGGGTCCGGGATAGCGGGAATGGCTTCGGCTATTCGATTGGTAGTAAAAGGGTACCAAGTCGAGGTTTTTGAAGCTAATTCCTATCCTGGAGGAAAGCTCTCAGAAATCCAAATTGGAGATTATCGCTTTGATGCTGGACCATCTCTTTTCACGCTTCCCGAACAAGTAGATGAGCTTTTTCGCTTAGCGGGAAAAGATCCGAAGGATTACTTCGAGTATGACAAGCTGAATGTCGCCTGCAAATATTTTTGGGAAGACGGAACCAGATTAAATGCATATGCTGATCTTGATCTTTTTGCTGAAGAAGTTCAAAGTAAGCTTGGAGAACCTGCAACAACTATCCGAAAAGCTCTGCGGCAATCCGCTTTTATATATGATAGCCTAGCACCACTCTTTATGAACCGCTCACTTCATAAGCTAGACACTTGGACAAATCCTCATGCGCTAAAATCCTATCTGAGGATGGGAAAGCTTGGGATTTTCTCTACCATGGACGAAGCAAATCAGAAGCAATTCACTCATCCAAAGTTGGTACAACTCTTCAATCGCTACGCGACTTACAATGGTTCAAATCCTTTTGAGACTCCAGCTACTCTCAATATCATTCCTCATCTGGAATTTAATATTGGCGCATTTTTCCCTAAAAAAGGCATGCATGACATCACGCAGAGCTTGTTCAAACTGTCAGAAGAACTTGGGGTGACTTATCATTTTGGGCAGAAAGTCGATAAGGTCTTAGTAGAAAATGGAAAAGCGAAAGGCTTACGAGTTAAAGGTCAAGATCACTATGCTGACCTCGTGGTGAACAATATGGATATGGTCAATGCCTATAAGACCATCCTCAAAGATCAGAAGCAGCCCAAGCTTTTACTCAACCAACCCAAATCGAGTTCTGCGCTGATTTTCTATTGGGGAATCAAGCGTGACTTTCCTGAGCTGGATCTTCACAATATTTTCTTTACTGACAATTACCCCTTGGAATTTGAGCATATTTTCAAGAAAGGAACCATTTATGATGATCCTACTATCTATGTAAATATAACCTCTACTCATAAATCTGACGATGCTCCAGCGGGATGCATGAATTGGTTTACGATGATCAATGTGCCCAATAACCAAGGGCAAGATTGGGATCAGATGATTACAGAAGCAAAAAGGAATATCATACATAAGCTGAATAGAATTCTCAAAACTGATGTAGAACCCTTGATTGAAGCAGAGGAAATTCTAGATCCTCGAACGATAGAGTCCAAGACTTCTTCAGCTCAAGGTGCCCTATATGGTAATAGTTCAAACAATAAGTTTGCAGCTTTTCTACGTCATGCAAACTATTCCTCCTCGATAAAAAGTCTCTACTTCTGTGGCGGATCTGTGCACCCTGGAGGAGGGATTCCTCTTTGCTTACTTTCAGCGAAAATTATGAGTGAAATGATTGAAGAATAAACAGTAGTGATCAGTAGTCAGTCTCAGTTTTCAGATGTTATTCGCAGTATGGCCCAAGTCGTGAAACTTGAACTAACGCATCCTCATAATAAAGGCACCAAATGTGACTAATTACTGTCACTGACCACTCACCTCCCCCTACTCATGATGATAAGGCTCGTTTCTTAAAATAGTGAAAGCTCTATACAACTGCTCTATAAAAAACGGTCGGATCATCTGATGAGAAAAAGTCATTTTTGAAATAGATATTTTGCCATTTGCTCGGGCATAAACTTCTTCCGAAAACCCATAAGGTCCCCCGATCACGAAAATCAATTGCTTCAATCCTGAATTCATCTTCTTTTGTATATAACTAGAAAAATCGACAGAACTGTAACTTTTCCCACGCTCATCCAACAAAATCAGCTCATCTGAAGCAATCACTTTCTTCAAAATCAATTCTCCTTCTTTTTGCTTTTGAATGGTTTCCGAAAGCGATTTGGTGTTTTTCAGATCGGGTATAATCTCCAATTCAAACTTGATATAAAAGTTTAATCTTTTCGCATACTCCTCTATAAGTTCCACAATTGCCTTATTGTCGGTTTTGCCGATTGCGATCAATTTGATAGTCATACCCAAATTTAAGAATTACCAATTAGAATCTTTCAGCTTTCTAATGTGACCGATTAGGCTTATTTTCCTATTTGTAAATGTAAATTTCCTCAACTCATGAAGCATATCACTCTTCTTTTTGCGCTTATTTTAAGTTGCTCTTTTGCTTTTTCTCAAGAGAATTCACCATACTTTCTTTCCGATCCGACACTTACTCCAGACGGTGAAACAATAATCTTCAGCTATGAAGGTGATCTATGGAAAGTTCCTACTGCTGGTGGGCAATCGACTAGACTTACTGCCATGGAAGGAATGGAAAGCAAACCTTCCGTATCACCAGATGGCAAATGGATAGCTTTTTCGGCCGAGCAATTTGGCAATACCGATGTGTTTTTGATGCCTATAAATGGTGGAGAAATTCGTCAGTTAACCTTCCATGAGGCAGCAGATGAGGTAGAATCGTGGAGCTGGGAAAGCGACAAAATTTATTTCACCTCAGATCGATACAATAGATTCTCAGCTTACGAAATTGATTTGGCAGGCTCCACTCCTAATCGGCTTTTTCCCCACTACTTCAATACTATTCACAATACCGTAGTCCATCCTAAAACAGGTGAGATCTACTTTAATGAAACTTGGGAAAGCAAAAACTTTGCACATCGCAAGCGCTACAAAGGCGAATACAATCCCGATATCAAATCTTACAATCCTACCACCAAAGCATATTCACAATACACAGATTATGAAGGCAAGGACTTCGGCGCTACGATAGATGCGAATGGTTCCGTTTTTTTCATGTCTGATGAAGCCAATGGAGAGTATAATCTCTATACGTTCAAGGGAAAGACAAAAACACAACTAACCGATTTCCCAACCTCTATCATGTGGCCAAAAGTGAGTGCTAACGGTAAGAAAGTAGTCTTTAGAAAAGACTATCAGGTTTTTGTCTACGATGTAGCATCTGGACAAACTACCAAGCCTGAGATCAGTGTTTTTCAAAATCAGACCTTAGACAAGCAAATATCCAGAAAGGTAGATGGAAATATGAGCTATTTTGATGTTTCGCCAGATGGAGAAAAAATGGCTTTTGTGTCTCGAGGTGTATTATTCATCTCAGATGTAAAAGGAAAATTTGTCAAGCAAATCCCCACCGACCCAAAGGAAGCTGTGGAAGAGGTGAAGTGGTTGGCAGATAACAAAACCTTGTTGTATTCACGCACAGTGAAAGGTTACCATAATTGGTTTACGATTTCGGCTCAGAATTCTGGTAAGGAAAAGCAGTTGACAGATGATAAAGACAAGAACAGAGAATTGACGCTGAACAAAGATCGTAGTCTAGGAGTCTATGTGAGCGGAAGAAATGAAATCCGTGAGATAGACCTGAAAACATTGGAAAGTAAGACGCTTGTGGAAGATGAGCTTTGGGGACTATATACACCAAAAGCTTTTTTCTCACCAGATGACCAATACATTGTATTTTCTCCAATCCGCAATTTCGAGCGTGAAATAATGATCTACGACAGATCATCTAAGAAAACGCTGAACCTTACTGAGACTTTGGTGACAGAGACAAGCCCAGTTTGGTCGGCAGATGGCAAATACATTTATTTCATCACGGACCGCATCCATGCTAGCTATCCATTCGGGACTACCGATGCGCATCTCTACCGAATGAAGTTGGACAAATTTGCTGAGCTCTTTAAATCAGATAAAGTGGAAGAGCTTTTCGTAGAAAAATCAAAAGATGAGAAGGAGAAAAAACCAGAAGTAAAAGTAAAAGTGACTGCAGGGGATTTCATGGATAGACTGGAGCAAATCGGACCATCTTTCGGTCAGCAGTCATCTCCTTACATTTTTCAAAAGGATGGGAAAACTCATGTTTTCTATATTTCCAATCACGATGAAGGAACTCCAAAATTGTGGAAAACTACCCTAGAAGATTTCGAGAAGTCTAAAACCGAAAACGTAAGCGATCAGCGAATGGGCGGATACGACATCGTAGAAGCAAAAGATAAGCTCTACCTCCTAGCCGGTGGAAAAGTAAGTACGCTGGATCCAAACTCGAACAAAACGGAAGAGATCAAGGTATCAGAATCCTTTGCTAAAAATCTGCGAAATGAATTTGAGCAGATGTACTATGAAGCTTGGGCAGGTATGGAGCAAAACTTCTACGACGGTGATTTCCACGGACAAAACTGGCCAGAACTCAGGGATCGTTATGCTAAATTTTTGCCATATGTACGTAGTCGTGAGAATCTTCGTGAGATTCTGAATGACATGCTTGGTGAGCTGAATACCTCACACTTTGGTTTTTCTTCTAATGGTACTGAGGAGGAAATCTACTTGGGAAGTAAGACAATGGTCACTGGAGTGGTCTTCAAAGAAGACGCGCCATTTGTTGTGGATAAAGTTCTCAAGGATAGCCCGGTTGACTTGGAACCTCAACCAATTTTGCCTGGCGATGAATTGATCGCAGTGAATGGTGTACCTGTGGATAAGTCCAAGAATCGGGAGACATATTTTATCGCACCGACTATCGCTGAAGAGCTCGAACTTACTTTCACTAGAAAGGGGCAAACTATCAAAGTGAAGTTACATCCTACTTCCTATGGAGAGATGAAAACCTGGCTATATGATGAATGGATGGACGAGAATGAAGCCTATGTCAATGAGCAAACTGAGAACCGTATTTCCTACGTGCACATGAAGAACATGAGTGGTGGCGAGCTTGAGCATTTCCTACAATACATGGTTTCTAATAAGGCAAATCGTGACGGCTTGATACTTGATCTTCGATACAATACCGGTGGAAATGTCCATGACGAAGTATTGAAATTCCTAAGCCAGAAAAGCTATCTACAATGGAAATACCGAGACGGAGCGCTGACTAATCAACCCAACTTCTCTCCTTCCGATAAGCCGATTGTACTTCTGATCAATGAACAATCTCTCTCAGATGCAGAGATGACTGCCGCTGGCTTTAAAGAGCTGGGGCTAGGAACTATCATCGGCACGGAAACTTATCGTTGGATTATTTTCACTTCCGGACAAGGCCTGGTAGACGGATCTTTCTACAGACTTCCAGCTTGGGGATGCTACACACTAGATGGCAAGAATCTAGAAAAAGATGGAGTAGAGCCAGATATCCGAGTGGAAGAAGGATTTGTAGACCGGCTTGAGGGAAACCAAAAGCAACTGGATAAAGCAATTGAGGTAATCATGGGGAAAGTAAAATAACACAAATAAAAATGACGCTAACTACAAAAACAATTAGTAAGGGCTTTGTGATTGCTGGATTAATGAACATGGGAGTACTAGTCTTTTCAAGATTTTTCACTAACCCTGTTATCCCTGAATATGATCCGGTTGTAATGTCCAATTTTGGACTATTAATGATTGTGGTTTGGGGCTTAGCCTATATATCAGTTGCAAAAAACTATCCTAATGTGAAATGGCTAGTGGGAGTTTTTGCCGTTGAAAAATTGATTTATGGTTTTATATGGACAAAATGGATGCTTAATAATAACCTTTCCGATGTTTTCGAAAAAGACACTATGGCTGGCATATTTTACTCCATTTATGGCGTAAATGATTGGATATTTTTCGTCTTTTTTTCATTCGTATTTATCCGTTTGATTAATTCTACAAAATAATTAGCAGTCACAAAATAGCATCGGTAAAGACAACCTTCATCTCTGAAAGATGAAGGTTGATTTTTATTACAAAATTCTGACGTAAACGAACAATCACCTAAATCACCGCAACTCATGAAAAAAAACCTAGCTGTATTTTTTGCTTTAATCGGATGGTTTGCAGTAATCACCCAATTCGTATTAATGCTTGAAAACCGAGTCACTTCGCTTCCAGAAACTGTGGTAAGGTTTTTTAGTTTTTTTACCATTTTAACAAACACGCTGGTAGCAATTTATTTTACCTTGGTTTCCATTGCGAAGAATCAAGATTCTAAACCAATTAATAACCCTGGAATTCTCACCGCTATAACAGTCTATATCATCATCGTTGGTTTAGTGTATCAACTTGTTTTAAGGCAAGTATGGCATCCTCAGGGATTACAAATGATTGTAGATGAGCTACTTCATACCATCATCCCCATTTTAGTAATAATTTTTTGGGCTATGTATGAAAGGACGAAAGTCGTTAAGTACTCTCAGATAATGAAATGGGCTATATATCCTTTAACATACTTACTATATGTCTTAACATTAGGGAGCTTTTCCAATTTCTATCCCTACCCATTTATCGATGTTACTACTATAGGAATAGCAAAAACTCTTATTAATTCAGCCGTTTTATTGTTGGTATTTTTATTGATTTCGGCCTTCCTTCTAATGGTTGGTAAATCAATAATTAAGCGATAAAGAGATTTTAACCTTGACTTAGGAGATTTGTGCTTGAAGCACACCCTAATAGAAAAGCAAAAATAGAGGGAAGACTATCTATGATAATCTCCCCTCTTTTTATGGTGTAATTTTCCTAGTACTGATGGCAACTTACCAAGTTCTTCCTCCTCTTGGAGGTCCACCTCTTTGGAAATTTTGTTCAGTTTGCTCTGGCTGCTTGAAGTTCCCTAAGATATAGGTGAATGTCAGCAATCCGTAGCGAGTCAATACATTTGTGTACACATCGGATACAGATACATCTGAGATGGTACGTGAGATGCTATTATTCTGATTCAGCAAATCAAAGATGACAACTTTCATCTCTGCCTTATTATTTTTCGCGAATCTGTAACCAGCTTCTATATTCCAAAGCCATATTGACTGATCAAATCCTTCAGAAAGACCACGATATAGGCTATTACTAACTGTATTTCCAACAAATAGCTTTCCACCATTTGGAGAGAAGTATAAGCGTAGATTTGATTCTTGGATGTAGTAGTTATTATCCAAAGTTTCTTGCAAGCTTGAATTTACAATCGTGTACGTTCCTGTAGTACTGATAGTGAAGTCAAAATCCTTGCTGATGTTAGAGGTAAAGGTGACACCCTGACCCAGATTAATATTGTCATTGATGTTTTTCGCACCGTTTATCATTCCAGGAGATCTGTTGAATCCAACTCTTGTATTTAAGTTGATATTGGTCTTGATCCCTTTTATTGGAGCTCCGTATGTCATAAACATCGTACTGTTAAAGCTTCCGTCCAAGTTAACAGGCTGGGAAATCTGTCCTCCTGGACGTAACAATATTTCTCCGTTGATCAAGGTATCCTGTGTCGCAATGTACGTGGAGCTACCAATGTAATTCTTGGTTGCAGATACGTTGGCAAAGATGAAGAAGGTGCGATTTGTCTCCACGTTGAATCTACCAATATTCGCATTTATGCTGTTTTGGAAACTCTGAGCCAGATTAGGATTACCTACACTTAGGCTAAGTGGGTTTTGGTTATTCACCACATTTTGAAGTTGACTTACTGAAGGCTCATCTGTGCTTGTTCTATATCTTAGGCGGAAGTTCATTCCAGTTTCTCTATTTCTATAGCTTACACTAGCACTAGGTAAGATATTATTGAAATCACGTACGAAAACACCTTCCGTTGGGAAGAAAGCCTCATTGTCCAGTTTAGCATACTGGTAATCCAAATTAGCACTCAAATTCCAACCAGCACTGTTATAGGCGTAGCCTGTTCTCAATCTCTGTGTGATAAACTTGTTATTAAATTCATTACTTAAGGCAGTATCCAAAACGGCGAGATTCTCATCGTTCAATACTCTTGTTTTTTGATCTGAATCCGTTTTGTTGTTACCAACCTGATAACCAATAGTAGCAATTGATTTTTCGCTCAGAGGCTCTGTAAAAGTCGCATTTACTCTATAGTTAAAACCCTTTGATAGTAATTCTGTATCCTGCAAAGTTGTGTCCAGCTGACTTTTTCGGAAATCCCTACTCGCTCCAGAAAGCTCAGAATCTTGATCATTATTACTCCAAGAAGTGTTTATATCCGTAGAAAGTGTTCTTCCCTTCTTGTCAAACTTATAGCGGTATGTCAAATTGTTTCCAATACTATAAGAGCTCGTCTCAGCATTCGTGATAGAACGTAGGGAAGAAAGTGAGTCTGTATCATTAGACAATGTCAAGGCATCTCTATCACTGAAGGTATTACTAGTTCGGAAGGAGATATTTGGTGTAATGATTAAAGAATTTTTATCATTCAAATCTGCTTCGATACGAGCATTTGCTCTGTGATTGAAATTCTCAACTGAATTGATCAGGTTTTCTTGATAATTCTGAGTAGTCGTCTCATTGATTACCGTTTGACGATTGGTAATTTGTCTAAGGGTATTTTGTGTATTATTGAAAAAGTAACTTCCTGTAAAGTTCACTTTAGTTCCCAACTTGTCACTATAGTTTAGACCCATAGCATTAGAAGTAATAGTACCAACATCATTTCCTCCGTAGAAATTACTGGTACCTCCACCACCAAAGCCTCCACGTCCTCTGCCACCGCCAGAAGCGTTTGCATTAACTCCGGCAAGATCATCACTGGAGAAATTTTGTTGGTTGATGTTGTTGAAAAGCCCTAAGATGGAAACTCTTCTATCACCATTAAATAGGTTCAAGCTTCCTCCAGCATTGTACTTATCATCTGTACCGTAGCCTCCATATACTCTACCGAATTGACCGTTTTTTCTATCTTCTCTCAAGATGATGTTAATAGTCTTCGTGTATGTTCCGTCATCAAAGCCAGTCAAACGGCTTTGATCTGATTTTTGATCCAATATTTCCACTCGATCAATGGCATCAGCAGGGAGGTTTTTCAAAGCGATATTTGGATCTGATCCAAAGAACTCTCTACCATCTACCAATATTTTCTGAACAGTTTCCCCTTGAGCTTGTACTTCGCCGTTGGTAATGGTCACGCCTGGTAGCTTTCTCACTAGATCTTCTGCCATGCCGTTTTCCATGGTCTTAAATGCACTGGCATTGAAAGAAGTAGTATCTCCTCTCATTTCACCAAGTGGATTTTGGCCTTGTATGATTACTTCACCCAATACTTGAGCATCTTCTACAAGAGTAAACACTCCAAGATCAACTGGATCTCTTCCTGAATGAGTTTTAGTGATTGTTTCGTAACCAATAAATTTGATTTCGATTTTGACTGATGGAATTGAAGGTCTAACAATTTCAAAATAGCCTTTCCCATCTGTCACAGTACCGACCAAAAGAGAATCTGTAACTGTTTTAATGAGTACGTTGGCACCGGCCATTGGAGTCTTTGTAGCTCCATCCATGACGGTCCCTGTTAATTTTCTTTCTGGACGGGCTTCACCTGTAGGTCGCTGTCCGAATGCTGATGAGCCAACTAGTAGGCTAAAAATCAGTAAAATAAAATGGTAGTTTTTCTTCATGTCGATGCAAATTTCTACCACTTTGACCTATAACGGTATCAAAGGTTTATTCTGCATCTAAGGAAAAATAAGAATGGAGCTTGAGACGGATAAATGGTATAAAAACCATTTAAAAATTTTTACAACTAAATTTTGCCCATCAGGTCAGCATAAGAGATTCCAAAATGGCTGTTATCGTAAATGACATCTCCATTTTTAATCAATAATACTTGAGGTGATTCGTGCGGAACACGAAATTCTTTTGCTACCAAATCAGAGATATTACGGCCTGCAATCAAATCTAAGTAATAAGGCTCCACTTTCTCTGCATCCGAGTCTTTCCACTTTCGCTGTAAACGGTCCAAGGACATGCTGCTAATCGAGCATCTAGTGCTATGCTTGAAAATCATTACAGGTTTTTCTTCGCTCAGTAATTTGATTTCCTGAATTTGTTCGGCATTAGTCAGTTTTTTCCAATTCATTTTATCGAATTCTTATTTTTGGGGCAATAGTTGCTGAGACTACTTAGGTTCTCAGCAAAACAAACTTCATTTATGAAAATACAGTTCCTTAGGCGATTTATAAACATACAATTATTAGTTGTAGGGCTATGCCTCGTTTTATATTCATGTAAAAGCATAAATCCTGCCATTGACCCTGGAAAACCTTCCATCCCTCCGCCAACTACCGCGGAAATGAATGTGCCCCTCAAAATTCCCAAAGCAACTTTGGATAAATTACTAAACAGTCAAATCCCTTCCATCCTACTTCAGGAGAAGGGAATGGATATGGGAAGTGGAATCAAAGGTGATTTGCTACTAAAGAGAAATGGAAAAATCAGCTGGGCTGCGCTAGATAGCCAGCGGATACAGCTTACTGTTCCGATAAACATTACGGGGGAAGTGGGCCTAAAACCTAAAGGACTGGGGAGCTTATTTCAATCAAAATTGCCTCTGAATGAGGATTTTTCACCTGTATTTGTGATAGACCCGGTGATCAATTCCAATTGGGGAATTGGAGCTGAGAGTTTCGAGCTTGTAGATTTGGGAGGAAACCTAGCCGTGGAAGTACTGGGAATGCAAGTGGATCTGAGTGGACTGTTGAGCAAAGAAATACGGAGGTGGGGAAATGAAAACTTAACGGGAGGAAAAGAAATAGCAAGCCTCAAAACGTTGGTGGATTTGGCTTGGTCACAAGTAGGAAAACCATTTGAAGTGGATTGGACTGCTGGAAAAACAGCCTTTTCCATACAGCCTGAGCAGGTAAAATTAAGTGAGTTTTTTGATAAAGATGAAAATTTCAATCTGTGGCTAGGAATGAATGGTAAGATTAATTCTCACCCAGTAGACGCTGCACCTTCCCGACCTTTTCCATTACCTAAGCTCAGTCCCAACCCAAACTCATCCAATAGTCTTGAATTGCTACTACCCTTGACGATCGGTTACGATCGATTGGATGCGATACTCAAAGAGAAAGTGGAGGGGAAGCAATTTCTTGCAGATAGAAAGACTACGCTGATTCCATCAAATTTTAAAACAAAAGCCTTCGGAGATTTGCTAGCAATCAGCATGGATTTTATTGCTGAGCAATCCAATGGAAAATCCCTGAACGGAACCTTGTTTGCCGTAGGCAAACCAACTTATGATGCCACGTCACAAAGTTTGATTTTCACGAATGTAAATTTCAAAATGGAAAGTGGAAGCTTGGGAGCTCAAACGAGCGTAGGTCTAAAAAAGGCTAAAATCATTCGTCAGATAGAAAAGAAAGCCGTTTTTCCGATTGGAGATTTGTTAGATGAAAATATTGGCAGCATTAAAGGTCGCCTAGGACTAAGCACTCCGATTTCAAATATGAATATTACTGATTTGGAAATTGCTCCTGATGGTTTTTATCCAACTGCCTATGGCTTAATGATTCAGATGAAGGCAAGTGGAAAAGTGCGTGTAGACTGGAAATAAGGAGTTATCTAACGATCACCTTTCTGACTAACACATTGGATCCAGTGGATAATTGAATCATTATCATTCCTTTTGGTAGATGTTCTAATCTGATCTCTTTTGATCCATTGATCAGGTCTAGCGACTGAATAACTTGACCAAATGAATTGATGACTTGTAGGCTTTGATAATTTGCATCCCCTAATTCCAGAGATAAAGTACCTGAAGAAGGATTTGGGAATATCCGAACAGTTAGATCTTCTTTTTCAGGCAAACCGGTAATCACATTGACATTCACATGGAGGATTCTGGCGTCCCCTTCATTGCATTCATTTTCAGGAGTAATACTAAGTTGAAAATCGCCTTCTTTTTCCCAAAGGACTGTTACCTTTTCTGATCCTTGACCTTGAAGGATTTTACCGCCCTCGTTAGAGATTTTCCATTTGAAATTGACTCCTTCTTGCGCAGGGACCTCATAGATTGTCTCCCAAAGCCCTGTTTGGGACTCACCTGAGATTTCTCCAGGTTGATCTGGAGCTAAATTTACCGAAACTGGTTTTAGGACAGTTGCAGCTTTACCACATTCATTTTCCTGAATCACAGAGATCTTGTGACTACCTGAGGAAGTCCACTTTATCTGAATCTGTGAAGTACCCTGACCACCTACGACTTCTCCACCGCTTGCATTCCAGGCATACACTACCCCAGCTAGGTTTGGAAGCTTGTAAATTTCAATTTCGTTTAAACAAACAGAACCATTTCCTTCAATTTGAACAGTAGAAGACGGTATAGCCGATACAATTACTTCCATAGAGGAAGTTTTGCCGTTCCCGCAGAAATTTTCCATGCTTACGTAGACACCATTTCTTCCAGGTTTATTCCACAATACTTCCACTTGATTGGTTCCTTGGCCTGAAATGATCTCGCCACCATCGGCCCGCCAGACCAATTGGGAGCCCGGGACAGAAGAACTTGCAATGGAATAGTAACCCACAGTCAAACAAAGCTGATTCTCTCCGGTAATCTCACTCAGAGCCGTGGGGGGAATACATTCATACCTCAGAATCGTACCATCTTCGCCTACGGCGAAAGCGACAGTAGGAGTTCCTACACTAATTCCGGTTAGATTCCGGCTTGTTCCACTTGGGATTTGCACCCAAGATTCTCCCCCATCTTTTGTCTGAAGGACAAGACCATTGTCCCCTGAAATAAATCCTAGGTACTCGTCCCAAAAGTCTACCGAAGTGAAATTTTCAGTATAGGGAACATCAATTTTTCGCCAAGTCCTTGCCGTGTCCACGGACTTCAGAATTACACCTGCATCACCAACTATTATCGCTGTATTAGAGTCTAGCTTAGAAAGCGCATTCAAATCTTCAGAAGTCAATTTGGGCAGATTCTCCCAGGTATTACCACCACTGGTCCAGCTTATCTGGCCATTATCCCCCATTGCAAAACCCACTTGGTAGTCAAAGAAGGTGATGTCTCTGAGATTTTCGGTGGTATTTGTTTTAATACCCGCACGATCCCAGGTACCTCCTGAGTCAAAAGACCTCGCGATGTAGCCATTTGTTCCAGTGATATAAAGTACTGATGGAGCAAAAAGATAGAATCCAGTGATTGTTTCTGGGGTTTGAGCATGCACAGGAACCCAAGCAGAACCGCTATTTGATGTTCGAAACATTTTCCCTGAATTGGATCCCACATACCCAAAAGCTGTATTCCAGTAATCTAACCCGATGAGATCAACAGCATCCGGAACAGGCCTGGAAGTAAGGGTGGTAGCTCCATTTGAAGTAATGTAAACTGCCCCGCGCTGACCTATGATATGACCAACTCGATCTGTTTTGAAGTCTGTGCCAGAAAAATCATTCCGAATCCCCGCCAGTCGCTGTGTGTAACTACTACCTGCATTGGTAGATGAAATGAGATAGCCTTCTTGACCAACTGCAAACACAAGATTGCTTGCTGGTATATAAGCCAATGCTTTGATATTTCTGGTATTTGTAGCCCCTAGATTAGCTTTAGCAAAGGTTGCTGCAGAGTTAGTAGATCGAAGCGCAGTCGCTAAATCACCAACTACTGTGACTATGCGTATGTCTAGCTTACTGATAGCTACTTTCTTTAAATCCGTTGTCACCGCAGAAATCTGAGGAAGCCAAGAGTTCCCTCCATCCAAGGTTTTGAGGATTTTGCCTGCATCTCCTACTGCATAGCCAATAAGAGGAGTAGAAAAAGCAATTCCATTAAGATTTGTCGATTGTCCAGAGTTCAAAGGGCTCCATTTATTCCCGCCATCGTAGCTTCTTAAAATAACTCCCTGATCTCCGGCTATATAGACCGTATCAGAATTGATAAAGCTAATATCATTCAGACTTTGATTGGTACCAGAAGTGATCTTTGTCCAAGTCTCTCCTTTATTGGTGGACAACAAGATTTGTCCTCCTACTGAGCTTGCCAGTAACCTATTCTCAGTAGCGACTGCTATGCTTTTCAAAGATTGGTTGGTAGTAGAATTTTTTTGAGACCAGGTATCCCCTCCATCTTGAGTTTTAAGAATTAATCCATTATCACCCACAGCTACTCCTGTATTTGCATCCCAAAAGGCTACGCCCAGCAACTTCCCATCAAAACTTACAGGAAGTTCTTCCCAAGTCGTTCCACCATCAGATGTACGGATTATCAGATTTTCCCCAACGCTAAAACCCACATTACTATCCACCCAGGAAATTGCTTCAAGGTCTAGGCCCCAACTTTGCATTCTGGCCCAGGTTTGGGAAAAAAGCTGAGTGCTAATCAGCATCCCGATTAAAAATAGACCTAAGGTTTTTTGCATGTGCTTATATCGTTAAACAAAAATAAGTTATTTCAGGTCTTCTCAAAGAGATGTGAACTACTTAAGCTTATTACCCAGCTTAGAATACAAGGATTTTGGGGAAATCTAAGCTGTGATTTGTAGTTTTATCTTCTCTTAACTGCATAAACTCATGAAGCACTTCCTATATTTTCTAATTCCATTGGTATTATTGGCAGCATGTGGTCAACAAGAGCGCATTTCTAAGTCGGTATTTGATGAAGTAAATAAAGCGATGGAAGCTAAGAAGCTCTCTGATTCGCAAATTACTCAGGAGGCAATGAGTTGGGGAGACTCCATCACCACCGAAGCACAACAGCAATTGATGGCCAATCTTCATAAAGCTGTAAACGAACAAGGAGCTGCGGGAGCTTTGGATTTTTGCAGTGTCAATGCTGCACCTATTATTAAGGAGTTGAGTGATAAATATGGAGTATCAATTCGACGGACTTCTTTCCGTGCTAGGAATCAAGACAATTTGCCTACGGAGGATGAATTCCCTATCCTAGACGCCTACCTGTATAATGCTGAGAACGGAATCGAAAACGAGCCAAATATTCAGAGCATAGAAGGCGGAGATATTTTACTCTATACAAAGGCAATTGTTATTTCCACGGAATTTTGTTTGGCATGCCATGGAGAACCGACAAATGATATAGAAACAGGCGTCTTAAGTAAGATAGATTCTCTTTATCCCGATGATTCAGCCCGAAATTTTAAAGTAGGAGATTTACGAGGAATGTGGTCTTTAAAAATTCCAAAAAAAGCAGTGGTTTTGCGCTTCTAGCAAACGATTGAAATCCGATTTTTAAGCATTTTTTAGGTTTTCAAACGCGAAATATTATTTCGACATTCTTTCAATTATCCATTTTTTAAGGAAATAATTCAATTATGTGCGGTTAAGTGTATAGTTACTTCACCCAATTGTCAAAATTCAGTCAATTTTCAGCAATAAACAGTTTGGTTTTGCCAAAGCATTGGTGGAAATTGAATTGTTAAAATCTATTAAATTCAATAAACCCCTATGCCAATGAGAAACTTTACTCATTTTAAGCTATTCAGCTTGACAATAATATTTTGTCTAGGACTGATTAGCACAGGATTCGCACAGACCCAGGAGGTGTCTGGTGTGATAATTTCAGGAGAGGATAATTTACCTCTACCTGGTGCCTCCGTACTTGTGAAAGGCACCACAAATGGTACCGTCACTGACATTGACGGTAAGTTTGCACTTAATGTATCTGGCCCTTCAGATGTCTTGGTGATATCATTTATCGGTTTCACTCAAATGGAAGTTGCAGTTGGTTCTAGAACTGTATTTGATCTGACTCTTTTGCCTGATACAAAATCACTAGAAGAAGTGATTGTAGTAGGTTATGGTGAGCAGAAAAAAGAGACTATTACTGGTGCCGTTGCTACTGTAAAAGGTAAGGAACTAACCAAATCTCCAGCAATGAACTTATCCAACTCCATTGCCGGCCGTATGGCAGGTGTGGTAGCGGTAAACAGAAGTGGAGAACCAGGTTACGATGGATCAAGTATCCGAATTCGTGGTTCTAATACACTTGGAAACAACAGTGCATTGGTAGTAATCGATGGTATCCCTGCAAGAGCGGGTGGTTTGGAGCGTTTGAATCCAAATGATATCGAAAGTATCTCTGTATTGAAGGATGCATCTGCTGCGATCTACGGATCAAGAGCAGCAAACGGTGTAATTCTTGTAACTACTAAAAGAGGTTCTGTCGGTGCACCAGAATTAACATTCCAAGTGAATCAAGGTCTTGCTCAGCCTGCACTACTTCCTAAGTTGGCCAATGCTGCTGAGTATGCAAATGCGCTGAATGATTTGGATATCTATGCACTTCCTACTTCGGAATGGGCAGCAGCAAATGAAGCGTATAAGCAGAATGGAGAATACACAAGACCAAATGGTCAGGTGAGATCTGCTCCTTATACTCCTGCTGAGATTGAGCTTTATAAGAATGGTTCTGATCCTTGGAACTATCCTAATACAGACTGGTATGGCGAAACGCTAAAAACATGGTCCCCTCAGAGCATGTATAACCTACAGTTAGTTGGTGGTAGCGAGAACGTGAAGTACCTGACTTCTTTGGGTTACCAAAATCAGGATGGTTACTACAAGAATTCTGCAACTGGCTACAAGCAGTATGATTTCAGAATCAACTTGGATGCAAACGTAAATAAGTACATCAAGGTAGGGTTGGGAATTTTAGCGAGAGAGGAATCTAGATTCTTTCCTACTAGAGGTGCCAATGCCATCTTCCGTATGCAAATGAGAGGTAAGCCAAATCAGCCAGCTTACTGGCCAAATGGTAAGCCAGGTCCAGATATCGAAAACGGTGAAAACCCTGTGGTAATTACCACTGATCAAACTGGATATAGCACTGATAAAAGAGACTACATTCAGACTACAGGTACTTTGGAAATCAAAATCCCTGGAGTAGAAGGCTTGAAGTTTACAGGTACGGCAGCTATTGATAAGTATATCAGAGCTACTAAAACATGGCAAATTCCATGGACTCTTTATGAGAAAGGTAATGGTTTCGAAGCTGATGGAGTAACTCCAGTTTTAGTACCTAGTAAAAGAGGTCCAGCTGAACCACGTCTTAATGAAGGTACTGAACAACAGTTAAACATTCTACTTGGTGGTGTGTTGAATTACGACAAGAAGTTCAATGACGTTCATACACTAAACGTAGTAGCCGGTGTGAACCGTGAGACAATTGAAGGAAACAACTTCAATGCGTATAGAAGATTCTTTATATCTACAGCAATCGATCAGATGTTCGCCGGTGGTGATCTTCAGAAAGATAACGGCGGTGGAGCTTTCAACAGAGCTCGTCTGAACTACTTCGGTAGGGTGGCTTATAACTACAAAGAGAAATATCTTGCAGAATTTCTATGGAGAAATGATGGTTCTTACATCTTCCCTGAAGACACCCGATTTGGTTTCTTCCCAGGTTTGATGCTTGGATGGGTTGTTTCTGAAGAAAGCTTCTGGAAAAACTCTGTAGGTAAGACATTTGACTTCTTCAAAATTAGAGGTTCTTGGGGTCAGCTTGGTAATGATCAGATTGGTGAATACCAGTACCTATCTACTTATGGCTTTAGCTCTTATATCGTTGGTGGTGCAGAGACAAAAACTCTTTTTGAAACAAGAGTTCCAAATACAGCCATTACTTGGGAAGTTGCGAATAATTCTAACTTAGGTTTTGAAGGTCAATTCCTTCAAGGAAAAATGTTCTTCGAATTTGATTTGTTCTACAACAAGCGTACAAATATCCTTTGGCAAAGAAATGCTTCTGTCCCACAATCTACTGGACTTAACCTTCCTGCAGAAAACATAGGTGAGGTAGAAAACAAAGGATTTGACTTAAACCTTGGTATTAGAGGCGGTAAAGGTGAATTCCAATATTCTGCAAGTATCAATGGTGGCTATGCAAAGAATAGCATTCTATTCTGGGATGAGTCTCCAGGAGCTCCAGAATGGCAGATGTCTACTGGCAGACCTATGAACACTGGTTTAGTTTATCAGTATGATGGGGTTTTCCCAGATCAGCAATCAATCGATGCTGAAACCATTGATTATTCTTCTATTACAAACAACCTGCGTCCAGGTGATATGAAATACAAAGATTACGATGGTGATGGTAAAATAACGCCAGATGACAGAGTTCGTCTAGACAACAACACTGTACCTACTTTCCAAGGTGGTATTAACTTAACAGCAAACTGGAAAGGTTTTGACCTATCTATATTGTTGCAAGGTGCAGCCGGCGCGAGACAGTACATCAGTGCAGGTGAATCTGGAAACATTGGTAACTACCTATCTGATATCTATGATAACAGATGGACTATCGATAATCCTAGCAGCACTGATCCAAGAATTGCTAACAGAAATGATCAGTATTACTCTTCAGGAAACGATTATTGGTTTAGAAGTTCTGATTACTTGAGATTGAAAAACTTAGAGATCGGATATAATATCCCTCCTCATCTTACTGAGAAAATTGGAGTTAAGAATGCACGTTTTTATGTGAATGGTCTTAACCTAGTTACTTGGAGCAAGTCGAAAGTATACGATCCAGAATCTGAAGCTGCTACTGGACAGTACTACCCTCAAGCGAGAGTACTCAACACTGGTCTTTCTGTTTCATTCTAAATAACACGACATAATGAAAAGAAATATAAAACACTTAGTAATATTATTTGCAGCGAGCTTAACATTCGCAAGCTGTAATAGTGATTTCCTAAATACAGAGCCACTTGGTGAAATATCCCAGTCTGCTGTATGGTCTGACCCTGCTTTGGCAGAGGCATTTGTAACTGGTACGTATCAGGGATTTGGAAATGGTGGATTTGATGAGCAAATGCTTGCTTCATTGTCCGATGAGGCAATGTTCACTCACCCAGGTCGTGGTATCACTACCGTAACTGAGGCAAGAGTTAACTCGGCTGATTTAGGCTGGGTAAACAACACCTACAGCTGGAGTAACATGTACAGCTACATTCGTAGAACGAACATAGCAATCGAGAACCTTTCTGATCCTCAATTCCCAAATGATGGTGGAATCGTAGATAGATTGCTTGGTGAAGCTAAATTCATGAGAGCTTATTATTATCACCAATTGGCGAGATATTTTGGAGGAGTTCCATTAATTGATCGTCCATATGGACTAGGAGAAGATAGTTATGAAGAAGCAAGAGCAACTTGGGAGGAAACCGTAAACTTCATCGTTGCTGATTTGGATGAAGCTGCAACTTTGTTGGACGGAAAGAACATGGCTAAAGGCAGAGCAAATCAATTAGCTGCTTTGGCTTTGAAGTCAAGAATCCTACTTTATGCGGCAAGTGATCTTCATGATGGACCTACTGCTAAAGCTAACTCTGCAACTCTTTCAGGTTATACTAACTTGGATTTAGTGGCATATAGCGGAGGCAATAGAGCCGAAAGATGGCAAAAAGCTCAAGCTGCTGCTATGGAAGTAGTTCAAAAAGGATCTGGTAACTTGTTCGGTTTATCTGCTCCAGTGACACATGAAGAAGGTATTACCAACTATATGAATAACTCTTTAGCCAGAAATGGTGGTGAAAAAGAGCTTATTATGGCTAGATACTTTATCAATGCAAAACTAGAGAATGGTGGACGTCAAGGTCTTTTCAATGGTCCTAACGGCTATAACAACTGGGCGGGAAATAGCCCTGTTCAATTGCTAGTAGATGATTATGAAATGATGGATGGTACTGAGTTTGATTGGTCAAATTCAGCTCATGCTGCTGCACCTTACAAAAACAGAGATGCTCGATTCTACGCTTCTATCCTTTATGATGGAGCTCAGTGGAAGCCAAGATCCACAGCTAACAAGCCTAAAGATCCACTTGGACAAATTCAGGCTGGTACTTATGAAGTAACTGATGGCTCTGGAGCTAAAGTAACTCACTTCGGATTGGATACTAGAAATAGTTCTATTGAAGATTGGAATGGTAGCTATACTGGTTATTATATCAGAAAGTTTACCGATCCAAATCCTGCTATTGTTGATCAAAACACTTGGCAAGAAGTTCCATGGCCTCTATTAAGATACACTGAAGCGGTATTGAATTATGTTGAAGCATCTATCGAACTAGGTCAGGAAGACATCGCTCGTACTTATCTGAATCAAATCAGATTTAGAGTAGGTCAACCAGCTATTACGGCTACTGGTAATGCTTTGAAAGAAGCTTACCGAAATGAAAGACGTATTGAGATGGCTTATGAGGAGCAGAGATATCATGACGCTCGTAGATGGATGATTGCTAAAGAGACTTTAGGAAGAAAAGCGAATATCATTAATATCACTGGTACTCTTAAACCAGGTCAAACGCTTTCTACTTATCGTTATGATCCAACGGTATACAATTATGTATATAAGGTTCTTCCAATTGATCCAGGAAAAGAAAACAGAACTTGGTTAGATAAAATGTATTTCGTCCCTATTCATAGAGATGAGATTAACAGAAACGGAAATCTGATCCAGAATCCTGGTATAGAATAAAAAAGTAAGAATTCTATTAAATTTGATCTAAGCCATCTCATTTGGGGTGGCTTAGATTATTTTATATTATGATCAACCGAAAGCTACTTTCAGCTTTGTTAATCAGTATGGTTGCTATTTCCTGCTCTGAGTCGGACAAAAAAGCAAATACTGAAGCCCTCAGCGAATCAAATACTACTCCTTTATTCAATTTGTTGGCTCCAGAACAGACGGGGATCACTTTTTCCAATAAAATCGAAGAAACCCTCAATCTAAACGTCCTCATGTATGAGTACCTCTACAATGGCGGCGGAGTTGCTGTTGGGGATCTTAACGGTGATGGACTGGAGGATATCTATTTTTCTGCCAATGTAAGTGGCAATCAACTATACCTTAATCAAGGTGACCTCAAATTCAAAGAAACAGCTCAAGCTTCCGGAGCAATGGGAAGATCAGGTCCTTGGAAGACCGGAGTTGTATTCGTCGATATAAACGGCGACAAGAAATTAGACATTTATCAGTGCTACTCAGGCAATTTACCCACTGAGAAAAGAACCAATCAACTTTTTGTAAATCAGGGAAATGATGAAAATGGTATTCCCCTTTTCAAGGAAATGGCAGAAAATTATGGCATAGCTTCAAATGCCCCAAGTACATCAGCGAGCTTTTTTGACTATGATCTAGATGGTGATCTGGATCTTTTTATTCTAAATCATAACACTAAGTCCATCCAAAATCAGGATGTGAATTTGACCAAAGTACTGCTTAAGGAAAAGCATGAAGCCGGATCACAGCTTTTCGAAAACAGAGATGGAAAGTTTGTCGAGATTACACAGAAAGCAGGCATTTCAAGCTCTAGCCTTTCCTATGGATTAGGAGTAGCCATATCTGATATCAATCAAGATGGATGGCCGGATATATACATTGGCAATGACTACTCTATGCCCGATTATCTCTACATCAACCAGAAAGACGGGACATTTAAGGATGAGATTTTAGCCCGACTAGGACATACTTCTCATTTTTCTATGGGAAATGACATTGCCGATTTCAACAATGATGGCTTGCCAGATATTTTTACGTTGGACATGCTTCCTGAAGGAAATGAAAGACAAAAACTTCTGCTTGCCCCTGATAATTTTGAGCTATTTGAGCTGAATGTAAGCAAGGGATTTCACCACCAATACATGCGAAATATGCTGCATGTGAATTCTGGAGATGGTACTTTTCATGAGATTGGACAATTGGCTGGTGTGTCAAATACCGATTGGAGTTGGTCTTCCTTGTTCGCTGATTTTGATAATGACGGTTGGAAAGACCTCTTCATCACCAACGGCTATTTGAGAGATTATAACAATCAAGACTTTCTAAAGTACATGGACAATTACGTTCGTACTTCGGGCGGTAAGCTAAAGCGGGAGGACTTGCTAAATATGGTAAAGAATATGCCTTCCTCTAATTTGACTAATTATATTTTTCAAAATAGCGGAAACTTAACCTTCCAAAATCAAACCATCGCATGGGGTATTAGTCATGTGGCAAACAGCAGTGGCGCTGCTTATAGCGATCTGGACAACGACGGAGACCTTGACCTAATCGTCAATAATATCAATTCGCCCGCTTCTATCTACGAGAATCAAACCACTCAGCAAAAAGGTGGGAATTACTTGAATCTGAAGCTATCTGGATCAGGAACCAACGCTTCAGCATTTGGAGCTAAAGTAACCGTATACGCTGAAGGTGATACACAAGTATTGGAACAGAATCCGTATCGAGGATACCAGTCTTCTGTGTCCACTACACTCCATTTTGGCCTGGGAAATGCCAAAGAAATAGATTCTCTCCAAGTCACTTGGCCTGGTGGAAAGATTACCAAGAAATATAGCATCTCTACAAATCAAACATTAGAATTGATCGAAGATGAAGCTGTTAAATCATCTGCTCCAAAGTCTAAATCTCCCGTTGTTTTTCTCACTGAAAAAACAAAATTGACAACAGATAAGGGTCGGGAGTTTAACGATTATAAAAGACAACCATTATTGATAAATCCTGTTTCTGGAAATGGAAAGGCGATGGTTTTCGCAGATTTTACAGGAGATGGACGGGAGGACTTATTCGTAGGCGCAGGCGCTAATGCATCTGCTTCCATTTACTCACAAAATTCTAATGGTTCATTTGTCAAGCAGAATAGTAGTGTATTTGCAATCGCAGCCAAATCGGAAGATTCAGATGCCATAGCTTTTGATGCCAATGGGGATGGAAGTCTAGACTTATATGTGGCAAGCGGAGGGATGTATGACTTCAATGTTGGTGAGGAAGCACTTCGAGATCGACTCTATCTGAATGACGGAAAAGGCAATTTCACGCTAGACTCAGAAGCACTTCCAAGCGAAGCTTTTCCTACTGGTACAGTTCAGGTCGCAGATTTAAATTTCGATGGAAACCCTGATTTATTTGTGGGTGCTAGAATCGACCCAGGTCAATTCCCTACTTCTCTAGGAGCTAGGATCTGGATCAATGATGGAAAAGGGAAGTTCACTGATCATACTAAGCAACTGGCTCCTACAATTGTCAATTTGGGTATGTTGACTGATTCTGGTTTTGCAGATTTGGATCAGGACGGAAAGCCAGAATTGATCGTACTTGGTGAAGCAATGCCAATCCAGATTTTCTCATTTCAAAATGGCACATGGCAAGAAACTACTCTTAATTACTTCGAAAAGCATGAATTTGGCTTTTGGAATAACTTGACTTTAGCTGATTGGGATGGCGACGGAAATGTCGAGATTTTGGCAGGAAACCTCGGAACAAACTCTCAAATCAAAGCAAGCAGTACAGAACCAGCAGAGATTTTATATAAGGATTTTGATAAAAATGGCTCTACGGACGCATTTCTTGGATACTATGTGCAAGGAGAAAGATATCCAGCTGCCAGCAGAGATGAGATACTAGGTCAAGTACTTTTCTTGAAAAAGAGATACCTTGACTTCAAGTCTTTTTCTAATGTAAAAATGAGTGAGCTTTTCACCGCTGAAGAACGGCAGGGTTCTGGCTCTATCTACATCAATCGATTAGAAACAAGCTATTTTGTCAGATCTGAGAATGGAAAATATGAGGCTAAAGAACTTCCAATTCAAACTCAATTCTCTCCAGTATTTGCTTCTGAAGCAGTAGATGTAAATGGGGACGGAAATCTGGACATGGTGCTTGGTGGAAACACCAGATATGGAAAGCTCTACTTTGGTAAATATGACGCTAGTCAAGGCGTAGTTTTACTAGGGAATGGCAAAGGTCAATTTACCAATGCCAATAAATCCCAAACTGGACTAAACCTAACTGGAACTACTCGAAAAATCATAGTAGGCAAAAGCCTCCTACTTATCTATTTGGATGAATCTACAGTGAACATTTATTCACTCCTTCCATCAAAAACGGACTAAATTTCAAACCCTATACTATTATATTTAATGCTAAAGATTTTTTCCTTGAACATGTTTAAGACAAACACAAAATACACAGTGATTGGCGCATTGATGCTGATGAGCTTTGATGTCAATGACTCCAATTTCGAATCCTATACCCAGAAAATCCCAGGAACTGAAGTAGCATTTCAGATGACTCCAATTCCTGAAGGAACCTTCATGATGGGCTCAGAAAATTCTGCGGACGAAAAGCCAGTGCATGAAGTGAAAATTGCCCCTTTTTGGATGGGAACGCATGAAGTAACTTGGGATGCTTTTGAGCTTTTCCTAGATAAAAATTACGAATTAGCCATTTCCGAAGGCCCGATCGGGGAAATCGTAGATGGTTTGACCAGACCGAGTATGCCTTATTTGGACATGACTTTCGGTATGGGCAAAGAAGGTAAGCCAGCTATTGGCATGACTCAGTACGGAGCCATCCAATTTTGCCATTGGCTTTATTTGAAAACTGGCATTTTCTACAGGCTTCCTACAGAAGCAGAATGGGAATATGCGGCAAAAGCTGGAACTGACACGAAGTACTTCTTTGGAAATGATGCATCTGCACTTGGAGACTACGCTTGGACCAGAGAGAATTCTGCAGAAACTACCCATCCTATTGGCAAAAAGAAGCCAAACCCATGGGGACTTTACGACATTTATGGAAACGTGTTAGAATGGACTTCAGATCAATACGATGATGAGTTCTATGCTAAATCTCCGTCCGTAAATCCTACTAATCCTTCAACAGAACTCTATCCAAGAGTAGTAAGAGGAGGTAGCTACGATACAGAAGCTTCTGAATTAAGCTCCACCAAGCGTTTTGTAAGCACCGCGGACTGGAAGAGAATTGATCCACAGATACCTAAAAGTCAATGGTGGTTTCCAGAAGCCCCTTTCCTAGGATTGAGACTTGTAAGGCCTCAAATCCCACCAAGTCCAGAAGAAATTATGGCTTATTATCAAGCCAAGCCAATTACTGATTACTAACCCTTAATACCTATACTTATGAAAAACGAAAACTCTCGCAGAGATTTCATCAAAACCTCCGCTCTGGTTACAGGCGGATTGGTGGCCTCTAATTTTGTGTTGCCAGGCGCCTATGCGGCTCCAGTCAATGAGTTAAAACTAGCATTAATCGGCTGTGGTGGCCGAGGAACCGGCGCTGCTTTTCAAGCCTTAGCAACGGGACATAACATCAAGATTGTCGCAATGGCAGATGCCTTCAGAGACAGGCTAGACACAGCATACAATGCATTGAATGAGAAATACGGAGACAAACTCGCTGTTTCTGAGGATATGAAATTTGTTGGATTTGATGGCTATAAAGATGCCATCGCTCAAGCGGATGTAGTTATTCTTGCTACACCTCCAGGCTTCCGTCCTATGCACTTCGAAGAAGCTGTGAAGCAAGGAAAACAGATTTTTATGGAGAAGCCAGTAGCAGTAGATGCTGCAGGAATCAGAAAAGTATTGAAAGCAGCTGAAGAGGCAAAAGCTAAGAAATTGAACGTAGTGGTAGGTCTTCAAAGACACTACCAAGCAAACTATATCGAGACAATCAAGCGTATTCACGATGGCGAAATTGGTGACATCATCAATGGTCAAGTTTATTGGAACGATGGTGGAGTATGGGTAAGAGAACGTCAGCCAGGCCAAACAGAGATGGAATACCAAATGAGAAACTGGTACTATTTCAACTGGCTTTGTGGTGATCATATCAATGAGCAACACGTGCACAATATTGACGTGGCGAACTGGGTGAAGAAAGGTCCTCCAGTGAAAGCTGAAGGTACTGGCGGTAGACTTATTCGTACAGGTAAAGAACATGGTGAAATCTTTGATCACCATGTACTGACTTATACCTATGCTGATGGATCTGTGATTCACAGTGAGTGTCGTCACTTCCCAGGAGCTCAAAACCGTGTGGATGAAAGCTTCCAAGGAACCAAAGGAACTGCTTACCTAAGTGCTGGTAATCACGGAACACTGAAAGATTGGAAAGGCAATGTGCTTTATGATCACGATCGTAAGAATCAGCCAAATCCGTATCAAGTAGAGCATGATCAACTTTGGGCAACCTTGTTCAAAGGAGATTATAAATTTGCAGATGCAGAAAACGCAGCAAATAGCACCATGACAGCTATTATGGGTAGATATGCTACTTATTCTGGCAAGCCATTGACGTTCGAAGAAGCATTGAATGGACAGGTTGATTTGATGCCAGAGAAATTAGCATGGGATGCTATGCCTAAGGTATTGCCAGGTCCAGATATGTATTATCCTCATGCCATTCCTGGTAAAACTAAAGTAGTTTAATCATGGAAAGAAGAGGCTTTATAAAGAAAGTTGGCTTAGGAAGCACCCTTTTGGGTGTTTCTGGAGCTATGAGTATGCCCTCATTTGCCGCTGGCAAAGCTGAGCCTACGTTCCATATGGATTTTGCTCCTCACTTCGGAATGTTCAAAAATTCTGCTCCAGGAGGTATCGTCGATGAATTGAAATTCATGGCGGATCAGGGCTTTAGGTCTCTGGAGGACAATAATATGCTAAAAAGGTCTGTAGAAGAGCAGGCGCTTATTGGAAAAACACTTGAATCCCTAGGGATGAGAATGGGTGTATTTGTTATTGAAGGAGGCGAAAATTGGAAAACTGCGCTGACCACAGGTAAAAAAGAGCATTCGGATCTATTTGTAGATACCTGTAAGAAATCTGTGGAAGTGGCAAAGCGCGTTGGCGCAAAATGGATGACTGTAGTGCCAGGATATTTCGAAAGAAATCTCCCAATGGGCGTGCAGACAGGGAATGTGATCGAAGCTTACAAGCGTGGAGCTGAAGTGTTAGAAAAAGAGGGTTTGGTGATGGTGATGGAGCCATTGAGTGATAACCCTGATCTTTTCCTACGTCATGCAGATCAGTCCTATATGATATGTAAGGCTGTAGATAGCCCTGCTTGTAAGATTCTTTATGATATCTACCACATGCAACGCAATGAAGGAAACCTAATTGCAACCATGCAGAAAACCTGGGATGAGATCGCTTACATTCAAATCGGAGATAATCCAGGCAGAAAGGAACCAGGAACAGGAGAAATCAATTATAGCAATGTATTCAAATTCATCCACGAAAAAGGTTTCAAGGGTGTAATGGGTATGGAACATGGAAATGCCTCTCCTGGAGTAGAAGGAGAGAAAGCCTTAATCCAAGCCTACAGAAAAGTTGACATAGTCTGATTTTAAAATTTATATGATTAAGAGAAACTTACTAGCGCTATCATTATTGGTAGCGCTTTTTTCCTGCAAAAATTCTGAGGAAAATCTAGCAGACAGCCCAACAGGCTGGGATATTCTTGAGACACCAGTAGAATCATCGCTAAGAGGGCTTGCCCCCTTGACAAGTGAAATAGCATGGGCAAGTGGAAGCAAGGGCACATGGCTTAGAACCATTGATGGCGGTAAGACATGGGATCATGGTGTGGTAGCAGGGCTCGATACCGTAGATTTCAGATCAATTCATGCCTTCGATGCATTGACTGCCATAGTGGTCTCCGCAGGTCAACCGGCAGTTATCTATAAGACACTTGATGGAGGACAAAATTGGGAGCTGAAGCATCAGGAGAATGAACTTGCCTTTCTGGATGGTATAAGCTTTTCTTCCCCTACTAGAGGCTTTGTAATCGGTGATCCTAGTGAGGGAAAATGGACTATCCTACAAACGGCCAACCAAGGCAATACTTGGTACCCGGTAGACTCCCTGCCAGGCGCTGCCGATGGAGAAGCTGCTTTCGCAGCGAGTGCTACTTCACTTCAGGCCGAAGGGAATGAGCTTTGGCTTGGAACAGGTGGCACGGAATCCAATCTACATTTTTCAAAAGATATGGGGGCTACTTGGGAAAAGCATAAAACCCCTTTTATTCAAGGTGAATCATCTCAGGGAATTTTTTCCATAGCAAGTATGGGCAAAGGAGAAATCATTGCAGTAGGTGGAGATTATTTGAATGAAGAAATGCAAGAAGGTATTGCCGGTATTTTTGTTTCTAGCAAGAAGGAATGGATAAAGCCTCAGCAGGGACCGGGTGGATATAGATCTGGAGTTGTGTATTTTTCCCAGCAAAAATGGTTGATTGCAGTAGGTCCTGCGGGCTCAGATTATTCCGTCGATGGCGGTATAAATTGGCAGCCAATTTCAGAAGATGGTTTTCATGCCGTAAAAATGGGACATGCGGATGGCTCCGTTTGGGCATCTGGAGCTAAGGGGAAAATAGCTAAATTAAAGTATTGAAATAGCAAATTTGCTTTATCCTAGACTAAAACCTATAGTCTTTGTACTAAAAGATTTGCATCTTGGTTAAGATTTATAGTGCCTGCGTGTACTATCTTTAACCTGAATCATAAGACCGATAAACCTGAATTTTATTAAAGATGTTTGAAATTGTTCCTTCTATATGGCTAATCAATGGTAAATGTGTCCGTCTCAAGAGAGGGGATTTTTCCACTGAAGAAGTAATATCCAACAACCCGCTGGAGATTGCTCAAGCTTTTGAATCTATAGGGCTGAAAAGAGTCCACTTAGTAGATTTGGACGGAGCACGTAGAGGCGAGCCAAAGAATTACCACATACTTGAAGCAATTGCAGGATATACTGACTTGAAAGTAGATTTCACAGGCGGGATTTCTACAGATGGAGATGTAATCAAATGTTTTGAATTTGGGGCTAGTACTATCACAGTGAGTTCAGCTGCGGCAAATCATCCCGAGCGCTTTGCTCAGTTCATACTTTCCTATGGAAGGGAAAAAATCAATCTAGCTGCCGACACCAACCCTGCTGATAACAAAATCAAAATAAGAGGCTGGCTAAAGAAAACGGAAATTGATCTTTTTGATCATATTGACTTTTTCTATGAAAGGGGTTTGAAATACCTGAAATGCTCCGATGTGTCAAGAGATGGAGTTATGGAAGGTCCCAACTTCGCACTTTTTCAGAGTATAAGAGACAAATTCCCCGAAATACATTTAGCCGCAAGTGGTGGAGTTAGAGGGATTGATGACTTCAGACGACTTAGAGACATGGGTGTGTCTGCTTCTGTTTTTGGAAGAGCCTACTATGAAGGAATGATAAGTCTCCAAGATTTAGAAAAATTTCTAGTGGAAGGTTGATTTAAAAGACGGTGAAACTAGGTACTGTAGTCTGAAATATTAAGATCTAACCAAGCTCAATTTCCCTAGTTAGGAAATCTCTCCTAATCCCAATATCTCCTCCAAATACTCTCTGGAATTAGACAATCTGGGCACTTTGTGCTGTCCTCCTAGTTTACCTCTTTTACGCATCCACTTTTCAAAAAGACCAGATGGGGCATGATGAATTATTGGTGCGACAAGGGCTAATCCCTTATGACGTTTGGCATCGTAATCTGAATTAATTTCACGTAAGTGTACGTCTAGAAGCCTGTCAAATTCTGTTGGATCTGAAGGTTCTTTCTGAAACTCTATAATCCACTCATGTGCTCCTTTTGATCCTGAACCGTCAAAATATACTGGTGCAGCAGTGAAGTTGGCAATTCTGGCATCAGTCTGTTCAGCGGCAAACTGAACTGCTTTCTCCGCGTTTTCTACGATCACTTCCTCACCAAATGCATTCAGAAAATGCCTTGTACGACCTGAAATTCTGAATCGATAAGGAGATGTAGAGGTGAACTTCACAGTATCTCCAATTTTATATCGCCAGAGTCCTCCATTGGTGGTAATCACTAACGCGTAATTTCTATCTACCTCCACCTGAGACAATGGAATCACTTCAGGATCTTCATTATCCCACTCTTCCATGGAAATGAATTCATAGAAAATTCCATAATCCAAAAGCAAAAGCAACTCATCAGAATCCTTCTGATCCTGAATCCCAAAAAAACCTTCAGAGGCATTATATGTCTCCATGTATCGCATTTTTTCCGAAGGAATGAGTTCTTTGAAAAGACTTTTATAAGGACCAAACGCAACTGCTCCGTGAAAAAAGATCTCAAGATTAGGCCAAACTTCCGTGATATTCTTGGCTTTCTTTAATTCAAGTACTTTTTGTAAAAGCACGATAGTCCAAGTAGGAACGCCAGCCATGCAGGTCACATCTTCGTCCATGGTCTCAAGAGCCATTTTCTCGATCTTCGCCTCCCATTCTCCCATCAGTGCAGTTTCTTTGGAAGGAGTTCTGACGAAATACGCCCAAAAAGGCAGATTCTCCATGATCACCGCAGAGATATCTCCGGCTCTTGCAGTACCCTGAGGATTAAGTGGATTGTTCTCTAATGTTCCGCCAATAGTGAGCGTCTTACCTGCAAACATTCTAGAATCTGGATAGTTGGCCATGTAAAGTGCGACCATATCCTTTCCTCCTTTATAATGGCATTCCTCTAGGCTCTCATGCGTTACGGGGATATATTTACTACGGCTTGCTGTCGTTCCTGATGACTTAGCAAACCATTCTATTTCGGTATTCCAGATTACATTTTCACTACCTGCCATCGTCTTATCGATGTAGGGCTTAAACTTATCATAATTCCTGATGGGAACTCGACTAGCAAAATCAGCATAGTTTTTAATCTCTGAGAATCCATGCTCTATACCAAAATCAGTTTTTCTTCCAGCTTCTAAGAGCTCCTCGAAAATAGTTTCTTGTACAGTAATGGGATTATGCTTGAAATTATCGATTTGACCTAGCCGACTCTTGAATATCCAGGTCATAAAAGAATTCAGAACCTCCATCAATTAAAAACTTTTCGTTTCAACTCAAAATTAGATCCCAAATACACTTTCCTGACCTGTTCATCAGCTGCAAGCTCTTCTGCGGTTCCAGCTTTCAGCAGTTTACCTTCGAACATTAAGTAGGCTCTATCTGTGATAGAAAGTGTTTCGTTTACATTGTGATCAGTGATCAGAATGCCAATATTTTTAGTTTTTAGCTTTGCTACTATGGTTTGAATTTCCTCCACGGCTATCGGATCCACACCTGCGAAAGGCTCATCTAGCAAGACGAATTTAGGGTCTACCGCTAAAGCTCTAGCTATTTCAGTTCTTCTTCTTTCTCCACCGGAAAGAACCATACCGAGGTTTTTGCGCACGTGTGTTAGGCTGAACTCTTCTAGCAGGCTTTCTACTTTTTCTTTACGCTCCTGCTTTGGCATTTTGGTCATCTCCAGTACAGCCATGATATTTTCCTCTACAGAAAGCTTTCTGAACACCGAAGCTTCCTGAGCTAAGTATCCAATTCCCAACTGTGCGCGCTTGTACATAGGCAGGCTAGTGATTTTATCCTGTTCCAAAAAAATATTGCCTTCATTTGGTTGAATCAAGCCTACAATCATGTAGAAAGACGTCGTTTTTCCGGCTCCGTTTGGTCCTAATAGCCCGACGATCTCGCCTTGACTTACCTCCACGGAGATATCATTCACCACCCGGCGACCTTTGTATATTTTCACTAAATTTTCGGCACGAAGAATCATATCAGTCAAATTTTATGTCTTTCACATAGAGCTGTAAACTGCTCTTATCGCGAAATACATTTTCTCTCATTTCTGCAACTATATCAAATCGCATCTTCCCACGAAGCATATTTACTGTGGTCAAATCCGGGTCTTTAGCACGATCCGCCATCCCAAATCCTAGACAAACAGGTGTAGTCACCTGACCATCTTGGACGATTTTGAATCGCAGATGTTTATCCTTCAGCACAGTCACATCTTCCGCATATACATTTGCTATTTGGAAGATCGGCTCTGTATTTCCTGGACCGAAAGGTGCCATTTGCTTCAAGATATTATAAAACTTGTAATTTATCTGATCTAAAAGTAATTCATCGTCAACTTCTATGACTGGCTTACGATGAACTTCTTGAATTCTGCTCTTTACCACGGCTTCAAATTTCTCCTGAAAAGCAGGTACATTCTCCACAGGAAGTGTCAATCCAGCGGCGTACATATGCCCTCCAAATTGATCAAGCAGATCCGTACATTCTTCTATGGCTTCATAAATATTGAAGTCCACGACAGATCTGGCGCTACCGGTTGCCTTCCCATTGGACTCTGTCAAAATGATAGTAGGTCTGTAATATTTCTCAATACAACGACTTGCCACAATCCCAATTACACCTTTGTGCCAGTCTTCTTTGAAAAGCACAGTAGAATTCCACTCTGCTAATTCCTCACGAGAAGCGATCATTTCAAATGCTTCTTTCGTGATATTCTCGTCAAAATTCCTCCGGGTAGCATTCACTTCGTCTACAACTTTGGCTCGCTCCATCGCGCCCTCCAAGTCTGAAGAAATCAGTAATTCCACAGAGGCTTTCGCATGCTCTAGTCTGCCAGAGGCGTTGATCCTCGGCCCAATTTTGAAAACCACATCCGAAATCCCGATGTCCTTTTCCAAATTGCTGCTCAGCATCAGAGCTTTTAACCCTGGACGTGGAGTATTATTCAATCGGTCAAGTCCGTAATAGGCTAGAATCCTATTTTCCCCTGTGATAGGGACAATATCCGCAGCAATACTCACGGCAACCAAATCCAAATAAGCATCCAAAAGAGCACTGTCCATTCCGCGTCTTATTGCAATAGCCTGAATCAGTTTAAAGCCTACTCCTGCCCCACTGAGTTCTTTGTATGGGTAATTGCAGTCACTACGCTTAGAATCCAAAACAGCCACTGCAGCGGGTAGTTCATCACCAGGTGTATGGTGATCACAAATAATAAAATCAACGCCAAGTTCTGTGGCTAAAGCTACTTTCTCAATCGCCTTAATCCCGCAATCCAATGCGATAATCAATTTGATCTCATTTTCAGCAGCAAACCTTACTCCTTTTTCAGAAATACCGTAGCCTTCTTTGTAGCGATCTGGGATATAAAAAACTACATCTGGATAAAAGGTTTTTAGAAAACCGTACATCAATGCAACCGCCGTCGTTCCATCAACATCATAATCTCCATACACCATGATCTTTTGCTCAGAGGCAATTGCAACTTGAATCCTTTCTACAGCCTCAGTCATATCCTTCATCAGAAAAGGATCGTGAAGGGAGGTAAGGGACGGACGGAAGTAACTCTTCGCCTGCTCAAAACTCTCCACCCCTCGATTAATCAGCATGTTGGCCAATGTCAGATTGACATTGATCTCTTTGCTCAGCTGATCTATGGCTGGTTGTGAGGTTTTGGGCTTTTGTTTCCAGAGGTACTCCATGAAGCTAATTTAGTAAACTAAGTTTCTTGTATTTTGAATAATTAAAAGTACTGGTTCTATAATCGGCTGTATCAGCCAAAAAGTTTACTTAAAAGCAAAAAAGCTAGCCTTTTGCATTCTTATATTTTCCCCAAAAATAGATCGGAAAAATAAGTGCTTTGAGTTTCCAGTCGTTTTTCTCTGACAACGTCAGTCTGGAATTTTCATGTACAGCACGATACATCTTTCCTGCAAAAAGGCAGTGTCCAATCAGCAACACAAAAACGACGGCGTAAATAATCAGTTCAGTCATGAAGGTTATATGTTACAGTCTTAAAGTTTGTCAGGTCCTGGTGTTACTTGGCACTTCCTACTCTTATTTACGATTTTCGAATTACGATATACGGCGACAAAGCAGAGTTGAACCCTGTGAGGAATGAGAACCATTCCACTTACAAATCCTACCACTTACTTTTTTACTTCCGTCTTCGGTCTACTGTCTTTATATTTTTTTCTGCAAAATCAGCGCTGCCCAGTTGTCTTTGCTTTGCTGAGAAATCAATTCTAATCCAAGTGGTTTAGCGCAGTTATTCAGATCTTCGATATCCTCGGTGTAGAATCCACTAAGCAATAAAAAACCCTTCTCCTTCAGCAATCCAGCATAAATAGCCATCTCGTCAAGCAAAATATTCTTATTGATATTTGCCAAAACAATATCGAACTCACCTTGTGGCCTTACTTCGCGGATTGTACCTAAATTCATTCGCGTAGTTAGCCCATTCAGATCAAAGTTCTCGTTGCCATTGTCCACACACCAATCGTCGATATCGAATGCTTCGACTTGACTTGCTCCCAGCAAATGCGCCATGATGGCGAGAATTCCTGTTCCAGAACCCACGTCAAGCACTCTTTTGCCTTGGTGATCGATTTCGCCCTGATGGCGAAGCATCTGGAAAGTAGTCGCATGATGTCCCGTGCCAAATGACATCTTGGGATTGATCACGATCTCGTGTTTGAAACCAGGAACGCTGGGGTGAAATGAAGCTCGAACATAGACTAGATCGTCTACTTCGATGGGATCGTAATTTTTTTCCCACTCTTCGTTCCAATTGACTTTTGGCATCACGCCTTCTTCCAGAGTGATTTGTGCATCAACTTTATATTGAGCAATCACTTCATCGAAAGCCACTCGATCGAAATCTGATTCCAGCGTATAAGCATCGATTCCCTCCTCATTTTCGAGGAAGGAATCAAAGCCTATCATGGATAGTTCAGCTATAAGGATTTCCCGGAATTGTTCCAGGCACTTGATTTTAAACTCCAGGTAATCCATTTTATATTAGAATGATTTGATAATGTCTACGAAATCACGAGACTTCAACGATGCTCCACCGATCAATCCACCATCTACATCGGGCTTAGCGAAAAGCTCCTGTGCATTTTTAGGATTACAGCTACCACCGTAAAGGATAGAAGTATTCTCTGCTATGTCTTTACCATATTTAGAAGCTACGTGTCTTCTCAAAGCAGCGTGCATGTCCTGAGCTTCCTCAGAGCTAGCCGTCTTGCCAGTTCCAATCGCCCAGATCGGCTCATAAGCGATCACGATCTTAGAAAAATCTTCAGGGCTTAAGTCAAAAAGACCTTCAGTCAACTGAAATTTTACATTTGGCTCATGAGTTCCTGCAGTTCTGATCTCTAGAGATTCTCCACAGCAGAAGATTGGAGTCAAGCCATTTGCAAGAGCAAGTTTCACTTTAGCAGCAAGTAGTTCATTGCTTTCTTTGAAATACTCACGACGCTCAGAGTGGCCGATGATCACATATTGCACACCAAAGGAAGCAAGAATCTTTGTAGAAACTTCTCCTGTAAATGCTCCAGCTTCTTTGTCAGAGCAGTTTTGAGCTCCAATAAATACACCTTTTGCTTCTCCGATCAGTTTTTTCACTGGGAAAATATGTGGAAAAGGAGGGTTAAGCACAGCGATAGCATCGCCAGAATGCTCATCCTTCATCATATTCAATATTTCGGAAGTTAGAGTCTGACCTTCTTCGAAAGTCATGTTCATTTTCCAGTTGCCGGCTACGATTTTCTTACGCATAATGAGTTTTGAAAATTTAATAAGGTTTGATAAAAAAGAAACTAGGGATAATTTGGTCTAAAATTACGGAAAATGTCCAGTTGGGGAAAATATAAGCCAAATGAGTCAGGAAAAAACTCCTGGTCACAGGAAGAAGCTTTTGAAAAGCTTACCACTTTCTGTGCCTATCAGGAACGTTGTCCTTGGGAAATTCGGCGCAAGCTCTACGATAAAGGCATTACCGATGAACCTGCAGAGCAATTGATAGCAGAATTGATCGAGGAGGAATTCGTCAATGAAGAGCGCTATGCGAGATCCTTCGCAAGGGGAAAGTTTAGGCTGAAAAAATGGGGAAGAAACCGTATTCGGATGGAGCTGAAAATGCGCGAAGTTTCTGAAGAACTCATCCGGAAAGGCCTTTCAGAAATAGATCCTGAGGATTATTACGATACTCTTTTAACTCAAACTGAGAAAAAATGGGAGACTACCACCGAGTCTGACGCCTACAAAAAGAAGTTCAAAGTCACCCAGTTTTTAATGAATAAGGGCTTTGAGATGGATCTTATTAAGGAAGCAATTGAGGATTTAAGTAATGATCAGTCGCAGTAGTCAGTTCCAGCTTGGCGCAAAGTCTCATGACTTGTGCCTTTTGACATGCAGTCTTCAGACTGCCAAATATCTAAGTAAAAGAAGTCTTGAGACTTCATTATACTATGTCCAAGCTTCAAGTCTGAAGATTTGCTGCACACTGAACGCTGAGACTGAGCACTGATCATTAACATTCTTCCAATGTTAAGTTTTGGATTGCTATATGTTTTAATGTTACCAAATTGTTAACTTTACGTAACACTGACCGTAACATTAGTAACATTAGCTTCATCCGAGATGAAAAAAGCATTACTCACATACATTCTATCCTTTGCATTTGGCTTCATAGCCGTGGCGCAAGAGGCTGCTGGAATGTTAGAAGAGTTAAGCTTTGATAGTAATTCCGAAAAGGCTCTTTGGGAGGCAGGTCAGCAGAACCCATACTTACTTTTTAGAGCAGTACAAGCTGAGCAAACCCCCTCAGATGAAAAATGGAATGAACTCCTAGCAGAATTGGACAAGAAATTCAGTAAGAAAGGAACACATCTGAATGTACTTCGTCAGATTTTTGAAAAATCACATCAGCAATTATTTAAAACATACGAGCAACATTCTACTTTCAACGACATGCTTGGGCAGGGCAAATTCGATTGTGTTAGCGGATCTGCTGCTTTAGCTTTGCTTTTGGATCGCTACGAATTTGACTACAAAGTAGTAGAGACTGATTATCACGTATTCATTGTGGTGAACTATGATGGAAAAGACATCATCTTGGAAAGCACGCTTCAAATAGGTGGAATGATCACAGCTCCATCAGAAGTAGCTTCATACCTTGAAGGTTACAAAGCAGATGGTTCGGTTAAGCTTAAATCTCTCAATCAACGATTAGGCGCACCAAAAATTGATTTATCGGATAATGCAATTTTCAGAAAAGTCAACCTGACCCAACTGGCAGGTTTGCAGTACTACAATGATGCTATATCACTTTTTAATGAGCAGAGCTTCCAGAGAGCTACTTTGCAATTACATAAAGCATTGAAACTTTATAACTCTGAGCGAATCGATGGACTTAAGACATTGGCGGAAAAGCAGGCAAACTTACTAGCTAGCTCAAATTAAAAAAGGCCTCCATTAAGTAGGAGGCCAAGATCCGTTGTAACAATCACCCCTATTGTCCAAACAGTCTCTCGAAAAATAACTTTATCAAAGTTTCTTAGGTAACTCAGGCCATTAATGCGGCAAAGAACCCTATAAGCAACGCTTTTCTAATCAAGTCAATTATAACATCCTTTGTCATAGCTAGAAATACTTGTTCACTCAAAAGTATCCTAACTTATCAATACACACTATACGACAAATGCCCTATTCTAAGAACAGGGCATTGTATATAATTAGTGATGATGATGTCCATCAGGACCGTGTGCATGTCCATGTTCTATTTCGACAGGCAGCGCATCTCGAACGGAAATGATTTTACCCGAAAAGGATAAGTCATATCCTGCCAATGGAGGATTGAAATCCATATGAACTCCAGTGTAATCAATCTTGGTAATCTCTCCACGAATCTGACCGCCTTTATTGTCTTGCATAGGAATCACATTCCCGACACGTAAGAGATCCTTATTCACCTTTCCTTTTTCTTTGAAATTAGCTTTTGGGATAATGGTCTTTTTCTCCTCTATGTAATCTCCATAAGCATCATCAAAACCCAGGTCAGCAGAAAATACATCCCCAGCAGATTTGCCGAGCAATGCTTCTTCGAATTTTGGAAAAACCTCTCCAGCGTTAAACAAAAAGTAAAAAGGCTTATCCTCTGGTACAGTTTCATACGGAACCATCCCTGTTTCACCATCATCTACCTTCAGGTCGTAGCATACCGCTACCACTTTATTCTTCTCTACTTTCATATCGTTATTTAATCTTTCTTCTAAGGGAAAATATAAGCTAAACCTACTTGAGCTACGAAATTCTTCCGATCATATCCTGGGATAAAATACTGATCTGGGCTATTCTCCAAATACCACTTATAATTTAGGGTATTTACATATTGTAGTCTTGCATTAACCAACATACTACCAACCTTCCAATCTCCAATCAAGGAAGGGACTAGATCCACATATTTGTTTCTCCAATCTTTAGAAGCCTCGTATCTGTAATAATAGAAGTCATTGTTGTAAACAATCCTTTCCATCTGGAATCCAATTCTATTCATCTTGTGCACCCAAGCAAATTCCATGAAAATCATATTACTTGCCGGACCATTTCCAACACCTAGTACCTGTCCATTGTGAGTATAGCCGTCTCTCACATAATCATGAATGTACCAAGTATTTAAGGCTCTGATATCATCTCTGATGGTCTGCCCAGTTTGCGTCATTTCTGAACTAATCTGGAAATAATGCCCAGGCTTTCTCAAGCTCATTAAATGTGAAAATCCAAAGGTAAAAGCTCGACCGGATTCTGGAGTAATCATAAAGTCACTCAACTTGCGATCATTGTCACGCGTGCCATATTCTCCATAGAATTCAAAATGTCCTTCTGGACTCATCCATCTAAAGAAGCCCGAACTAAACTGTTGTCTCTTTTCTTGGATTGGATCCACAATATTTTGGGCTTTCTTCCTTCCATTGAATACGGGAAGAATATCTGCTAAAGAAGATACATCTCTGCGGTACATCTGGCTAGTAGAGCCATAACCAAGAAAAAGACCTGGAACCCACTTAGGCTGGTATGTCAAGACCAATCCAGACATAAATCGCTTACTATTAGTAGGTTTTGGTATATAGACATTATTTTCTTGGATCCTATAGTCAGGCCATGGAGGCAAAAATCCAGAAGATTTCAAGAATCCACCAATCATCTGCCCCTCAAAAGATCCAATTCCTGTATGTACAGGTTTGCGAGTATTAGCTGTAAAATGAATAAAACCTGGAGCATTATTCCCAAGTAGTAGCGAACTCCTTCTTCCGGGCCCCCACCATAGATTTTCGGAAGAAATACCAAGTGAATACTCTCTAAAATTATAACGAATACTAGACTGGCCTAAATACGCACTCGTATACGAATCTTCTCCAAATCGCTCCGGCATATCTATTCGATTCATATAATCATAATAGAAAAGAATTGTAGCCTGATGCTCAATAGGGAAGCCATCATAGTCCTGGTTTTGAGCCATCAAGAGTTCCGGCTGAAACTGCAAACTGAAAGGACCATACTCCAAATATGCTCCTGGGCTAAGTATAGCCTGTATTCCTCTATTTGGAATAAAAGCACCATCATTCACCCCAAAAGCATAGGTCGAATTGTATTGAAACTTCGCCACAGCTGGCAACATTAAAAATTTGCCTTTGTTATCCTTTCCGAAAAACTTATGAACTGTAGTAGCATCCATATCTACTACTGAACTATCAAGATCAAAACCATATTTGATCCCGAATGCAGAAACTGGATAAAGAGGCCGAATCATAAATGAGGAAGCAGAATCTATGTCACCCAACAATTGAGCTCTTCTTAGGTAATCATCCAGTACTGGAGTTCCCACCGGTACAGTCTGTCCCACCGAATAATTACTTACTACAAGCATCAGTAACCAAACCCCAAAAAAGCTATTTAGAATATTCCTTTTCTTCATCATTCTCATTTCAAAGTAAGGGCTTCAACAGTAACTTCTGCAAGGGACCAAGATTCGTCGCACAAAGGATCTGGAGAGTTTGTGGATACTAAGTCTGAATTCATATAAATTCTTGCACTAGTATTACTATGTTCAATTATTTTAACAATTCTATACCTCGTAGTATAATTTGGGAATGCTCCAAAGAGGCAAAGCCCAGGCATATCTGTTTGAATTGCTCCAGACTTAGGTCTATTCTGCTTGAAATTGGTGTCTGGATAGGATTGATATAGACAATAGGTAGACTCACATGGCGAATTGGAAAAGGAGGTCCTAAAAACCTCTTCATTATCTACACCAAAGAACCATTGATCTGGACCTCCCAGTCCGTCTGAAGGATTACCATCCCAACTGTCGTGCACAAGAATTTCTAATGTGACCTTCAATAGATTGTGAGGTGGTAGTTCAGTAAGGTTAACTGCTATTTCTTCGTTGTGATAATAGCCCACTACTGTATCATTTTGAAAAACAAAAAGTCTTCCATTTTCAAAACCTGCTAGGTTTAAGTCTGAAAAGTTATTGGTATAGACCACTTTTTCTGATTCCAGTGTTTCGGTACAGGCGAAAAATGAAACTACGGTCGCGAGAAGTAAAAGGGCTTTCACTGCTTTTGGCCAGTTATTGCAATCCATCAAATTCAGTTAGTTAAGAAAATATAGCGTTGCAAAGAAACAAAAAAGGAGCCAAAATAGACTTACCAAAAGAAAGCTAATTTCATTCCTAGCGTCCAAAAGGATTTGTTATTTTTGGACTGAAACTAACAACAAACGATGGCTACTTTTACCATAGTTGCAGGTGCACGACCCAATTTCATGAAAATTGCACCTATTATTCATCAATTTATCAAAAAGCAACAGGGGGGAATTCCAGTCAAATTTAGGCTAGTCCACACTGGTCAACATTATGATAAGAAGATGTCTGGTGACTTTTTTGACCAACTAAATATCCCCGAGCCAAATGCAAATCTGGGCGGAGGTGGAGGCACTCAAGCCGAGCAGACTGCAGCCATTATGGTGGCTTTTGAAAAAGAATTGCTAGAGAACAGACCTGATTTGGTATTGGTGGTAGGAGACGTCACTAGTACACTTTCTTGCTCCATCGCTGCCAAAAAGCTTCAGATCGATGTGGCTCACGTGGAGGGTGGAATCCGCTCTGGTGATCTCAGTATGCCAGAGGAAATCAACCGTATGGTGACCGACAGCATCACGGATCATTTTTTCACTACTTCGGAAATAGCCAACTCTAACCTTCGTAAAAGTGGTTTTGCAGAGGAAAAGATCCATTACGTAGGCAATACGATGATCGATACCCTCATGGCTCAGATGCCTCGATTTCAGAAACCAGAAGGTGAGATTTTTGATAAACTGAAGTCTGGACAATACTTTGTCATGACCATGCACCGCCCTGCGAATGTGGATCAGGAGCATAAGCTCAAAGCCATGATCGATGCAATTTTGGACGGTACAAAAGGACTTCCTATCATTTTCCCTGTTCATCCAAGAACAGCCAAAAACCTGCAATCTCTTGGGATAGATGCCCCTAATCTGCACATGAGTGATCCTCTGGGATATCTAGAATTTAACTACCTAGTGAAAAATGCTAAGGGAGTAATAACAGACTCAGGCGGAATCACTGAAGAAGCTTCAGTCATGAATGTCCCTTGTATTACACTGCGCGACAATACTGAACGCGCGGAAACTATTCACCTCGGAACCAACGAACTAGTGGGCACAAATCCCGCCAAGCTAAAGCCTTTTTTGGAGAAAATCATGAAAGGTGAATGGAAGCAATATCAGGGAATTCCACTATGGGATGGGAAAACTGCTGAACGAATTGTGGACATATTGATTAGATCTTACCCAAATTCATAAGATGAAAACTCAAAGCCGTATAGATTTCCTAGTTGAAAGCCTAAACCTTCTTCCACATCCTGAAGGAGGCTTTTACAAGGAAACCTATCGATCAACTGAAACTATACCCACAGAATCCGGAAACAGGAATCTCTCCACGTCAATTTTTTTCCTTTTGACTTCTGCTAATGTCTCCAAATTTCATCGAATCAAAAGCGACGAACTTTGGTTTTTTCATGAAGGATCTGCACTAACCATTCACCTGTTAAATGACACTGGTCACCAGGAACTAAGACTAGGATTACCATATGAAAATGAAAAACAGCTCCCTTATCAGGTGGTTAAGGCCAATACAATTTTTGGAAGTACTGTTGATAGTCAGGACAGTTATGCACTAGTTTCCTGCGTGGTATCTCCGGGGTTTGATTTTAATGATTTTCAGCTTTTTGAGAAGGAAGCATTAGTGTCAAAATATCCTGAGGCATATGATATTATCTCGAGATTGACTTGACACCACTTTTTAACTATTGAATCCAATCAAACCATCGACCTAGATAATGCAAAAAGGCTCCCAATAATTTGAGAGCCTTTTTGATGTTTAGGTCAATTTCTATTAGAAACCTACATACGCAGGAGGCTCTGCTCCTTCAACTCTTAGGTATGCAATCGCTGCTCCTCTATGATGCGTAGAGTGATCCATTAACAAAGCCATCACTTGTCGTCTGCTCACGTTGTTTCCAAATACTTCGATAGTTTCGCCTGCATCAGCATCAGAAAGCGCCTTTATAGTAGAAGTACCATAGTCATAGCATTTTGCTATGTAATCTGCCAAATCAGCTTTTGATGCTGTCGCAAGATCAATCGTAAACCCTGGGTCAGATCCTTTTAGAAATCCTTGTGAAATCCCAGTAATTGCTGTTCCGATGTGATGAATCTGCTCTTTGAAGGACATTGCTGCTGGATCAGTTTTGTAATCCATACCTGAGTCTGGCATTTTATTGAGAACATCTATGGTGAACTGCTTACTATTTTGCCATTTACTCAAAAATTCGTCTTTTGTGGTTTGCGCTGTAGCTGCTATCGAAGACATCATAAAGATGGCAACCATTAGAGCGCCAGAAAGAAACTGTATTGCTTTTTTCATTTGAATAGAGATTGGTTATTTGGTTAAATTTCAATTATTCCGAAGCCAAATCAAACACTTTGTCTAATTTTAAACCATGAGGAAACATCTTTGGATTGGCATATTGTTAGTTGGATTAGTAGGTTGTGATAAGACATATCTGCCAAAGCCACCTGGTTATAATCGAATAGATTTGCCTGCACATGCTTTTCAGAAGCTATCTTCTGGATATCCTTATCAAATCGATTTTTCTACTTATTCCAGAATTGAAGCTGACTCTTTCAACCTCCATGAAGATACTTGGGTCAATTTGAATTATGCAGATTTTGGAGCCAAAGTACACTTGACGTATAAGCGAATCGGCAACAATTTCGATTTTAAAAAATTATCAAATGATGCCTTTAGACTAACCTCACAGCATCAAGTGAAAGCTTATGGAATTGAGGAAGCTGTTATGATTACTCCTGAAGGATATACTGGAGTTGTTGCGGAATTGACTGGGGAAGTGCCAACACAATTCCAATTCTTTGTTACAGACTCTACCAACAACTTCCTTAGAGGAGCATTATATTTCAATACTGCAATGAAAAATGATTCACTTGCACCAGTGATAGAATACATCAAGGCGGACATGGTCCACCTGATGAATTCCGTCAAATTTGAAGATTAACTAAGGTTTTTCCAGGATCTGATAATAATAACTCCTCCACCCAGTGCTATTGCTGCAGCAATAAAACCTCCAAGCATATTGCCATAAATGAAGAATCCTGTGGAGAATAAAGCGGCATATACCATCGCTGAACCTATCATCATCAACCCGATTTCTTTAGGCAGTTGACCGATTGTTTGTTTTTCCTCAGGATATCTGTCCAATACCTTTTTCCATCCAAAAGCTGCAGGAGTTACTTTTCTATAGAAGGAAAGTAATACTTCGTCTTTTTCTGGAGCAGTGATGAACGTCACTATTAACCAGCCAATTGTAGTGATAGTTACACTATAAACTAATTTCAAATAAGCTTGATTTTCTGGGATCATGATCCAGTTTACTTTTGGATTGATCACCTCGAAGAATATAGCAACGACGAAAGATATTGCCATCGCAGAGATCTCTGTATATGCGTTGATTCTCCACCAAAACCATCTTAGGATAAAGATCAAGCCAGTACCTGCACCAATTTGAAGTAGAATATTGAATGCATCCAAAGCACTGGAAAGTGCCAAAGCAAGGACAGCTGACATTGCCATTAAGGCTACCGTGGAGATTCTTCCTACTGCTACTAATTCTTTGTCTGAAGCTTCAGGCTTTAAAAATCTTAAGTAGAAATCATTCACTATGTATGAAGATCCCCAATTCAAGTGAGTAGACAGTGTAGACATCACCGCTGCAATCAAGGATGCCAAAACGATACCAATCAAGCCAGTTGGCAAGAATGTTAACATGGCTGAATAAGCCAAATCATCTCCTAGTTTATCTGCGGGAATATTTGGAAAGGCAGCAGAGATATCAGATACATTCGGGAAAACAATTAATGACGCCAAAGCAATCAAAATCCACGGCCAAGGGCGAATAGCATAATGTGCTATATTAAAGAATAGAGTCGCTCCAATCGCATTTTTTTCATCCTTAGCCGAAAGCATACGCTGTGCAATGTATCCGCCACCACCTGGCTCAGCACCAGGATACCAAGTTGCCCACCATTGTATAGCAATTGGCATCAAAAACAATGGAATGTATGCGTTCGGATCAGAGAAATCTGGAAGAAAATCAAGCTTTCCTACTACATTTTCATGGGTTAGAAGATTATCCAGAGAACCAATCTGTGGAAGATCAAGGATATAATATGCCGCGCCGAAAGCGCCGATCATAGCTATAAAGAATTGAAAGAAATCTGTTAAAAGAACCCCTTTTAACCCACCAAGAGAACTATAAATCACTGTAACTACCGAAGCAATAAGCAAAGTTTCGTAAGGCTCTAAACCTAGCATTATGCCACCGATTTTGATAGCGGCAAGCGATACTGTGGCCATAATCACCACGTTGAAAAATACACCTAGATAAATGGCACGGAAAGCTCTCAAGAAAGCTGCTCCTTTACCGGAATATCTCAATTCGTAGAATTCTAAGTCAGTTGTAACCTCTGATCTTCTCCACAATTTGGCATAGACGAAAACAGTAAGCATACCGGTCAGCAAGAAAGCCCACCAGGCCCAGTTACCAGCAACACCATTTTTTCTCACGATATCCGTCACCAAGTTCGGTGTATCTGCAGAGAAAGTAGTTGCTACCATGGACACTCCGAGCAACCACCAAGGCATGTTTCTACCGGAAAGGAAAAATTCTTTGGCAGATGATCCTGCTTTTTTCGATGTATAAAGTCCTATCAAGAGGGAGATAACAAAGAAAGCGGCTATGATCGCCCAGTCAATGGAGGTTACATTCATAGTATATGGGATTAATGTATTCTTTAATTTTTTTTATAAAATACCTTCGACTTAAATAATAAATTTCGCTAATGTATTTATTTTCTGCGAAATGGGAAAAGACTGACTCAGAAGTTTACTCAGTTTTTTGCCATATCTCGTCAATTTCAAAATAAAAGGTATGGAAAAGATTATTCTTTTGGTTGGACGGACTGATTTCAATGTGAATTCAACATGATTTCTAATCTGCTAGCAGATTCATTTATGAGAATATCTTTACTAAAGCCTATTCTCTAATTCAGCTTATGGTTGAAAGTCCAAGTGTCAAGCCTTTGCTCATCTAAAGTAGTAAAGCTGATGGAACCATGATAAGAGAATTAATACGACTAAATCAAAAAGTATAAAACCGATTTAAATGGTCAGTTTTTTTACGCCTAATAATTCCGATTTGGTCGGGATACTATAGCTTTGGGACATGATTAAGGAACACATCGCCGGTATTCTGGCCAATTATACGTTTGATTCATTCGAGAATTTTGAATTCCAAGCCTTCGGAGCAGGTTTGATCCACGGCACGTATTTAATAGAAGCTGGAAATTTGAAATTCATTTTGCAGGAATTCAATAATGGAGTGTTTCAATATCCTGAGCGAATTTCACACAATCAGCGCTTGGTCAAATCTCAAGGCGATGGAAATTTGCTTCCCTTTCAACTCCCCTTGCCTATCCTAAATTCGCATAAAAAGCTCATTACAGATTGGAATGGGAAATTATTCCGTTTGTTCGAATTCGTTTCTGGACAGACGATCCAAGAGATTTCGGAATTGGATCAAGCTTACTTGGCGGCAAAAGCATATGGCTTTTTTGCAGATTGGGGAAAAGCAGTTGCAACCTCAGAATTGCAGGAGTGTATTCCAGATTTTCACAGATTGGATTTGCGCTTCGCAAAGCTTGAGGAAGTTGCTGCAGGAAAAGGTGCACTTTCAAATGAAGATCAGGAAGTACTAGATTTTTACCTTGGTCAAAAAGAATTAATTGCGGCTTATCAGAAATTCCAGGCAATTCTTCCATCTCGTCTCACGCACAACGACACCAAAATCAACAATCTCATTTTTTCCCATGATCTTCAAAAAGTGGAAGCTTTGGTCGATCTAGACACCCTGATGAGTGGATACTTAATGTATGACTTTGGGGATTTAGTACGCACAGTTGCTTGCTCTGAGTCAGAAACTAGTCAAAATTGGAAGGCTATTAAACTGGAAATCCCTGTTTTCGAGCAATTGCTCAAAGGCTATTGGGAAGGAATCAAATCGCTAGCTACGGAAGAAGAAACTAATTCACTTATGCTTGCGGGAGAAGTAATGACCTGCATTATGGGCCTTCGCTTTTTTACCGATCACCTCCAAGGGAATGTCTATTATAAAGTGCAGTACCCTGAACAGAACTTTCATCGTGCAAAGAACCAGATGATTTTGCTACAAAGTATTCAAGCAAATAAGTCTGAATTAGAAGAACTCTGGAAGTCAATCACTCAATCCTAAAATTGATTTCAGACAATTCCAGTCATTTAATTGGCATTTGGCCTTACTGGGCGTAATTTGGTCAACCCAAAAATTAATTTTCCTTGTCCGGCTTTTTTGACACCAAAATAGAATTTCTCAAAGGAGTAGGCCCGCAGCGCGCCGCCCTGATCAACAAGGAGTTGAATATTTTCACCTTCGGGGAATTGCTACAGCATTATCCATTTCGGTACGAGGACAGGACGAAGTTTTTTAAAATCCGAGAGCTGCATTCCGACATGGAATCAGTCCAGGTCATTGCCAAAATCCGAAAAGTAGAGCTCGTAGGCATGGGCAATAAAAAGCGGCTCGTGGCTCAGGTGGCCGATGAAACTGGAGAGATGGAAATGACCTGGTTCAAAGGAATCGCTTGGGTTCAAAAGAATATTACTCCCAGTGCTGCTTATGTTTTCTTAGGAAAACCTGCCCAGTTTGGCAGAAAATGGAGCATCGCACATCCTGAGATGGAGCCACTGACTACTGCCAACGAAACTAGAAATAATTTCCAACCGATTTATTCCACCACAGAAAAGCTCAAAGCCAGATTTTTGGATTCCAGAGGGATTTCCAAAATCATGGAGCAATTGGTTCAGGTTTGCTTCCCGCACATTCAGGAGACGATGTCTAATGAGATTTTAGAGCAATACCAACTCATAGGGAAAAAGGAAGCTATTCGCCAAATCCACTTTCCTACCAAGCCAGACTTGCTTCAGCGAGCGAGAAAGCGCTTGAAATTCGAAGAGTTTTTCTATTTGCAACTTCGGCTGCTCATGCTGAAAGTAGCTCGGGTGGAGAAGTATCGCGGTCAAATCCTGAACAACACAGAATTACTCACCGAGTTTTATACCAATCACATTCCCTTCGAACTCACAAATGCTCAGAAGCGGGTAATCCGTGAGTCCTATGGTGACTTAAAGTCTGGGAAGCAGATGAATCGTCTGATTCAGGGAGACGTGGGAAGCGGAAAAACGATGGTGGCGTTTATATGCGCTTTGATAGCGATTAGCTCTGGAGCACAAGCTTGCCTGATGGCGCCTACGGAGATTTTGGCGACACAGCATTATTCGGGCTTGAAAGAATTCGCTGACATGATGGGGCTGAAAATCGATTTGTTGACAGGCTCTACAAAGAAAGCAGCGAGAAGAATCATTCACGAAGAACTACTTTCCGGAGAACTAAAAATCCTTATCGGAACACATGCACTTTTGGAAGATATCGTGCAGTTTCAAAATCTTGCTTTGGCGATCGTTGATGAACAGCATCGCTTTGGGGTAGCCCAGCGAGCGAAACTCTGGGCCAAGAATGAGCAATTTATCCCGCACGTATTAGTCATGACGGCCACACCTATTCCACGAACGTTGGCGATGACACTATATGGAGATCTGGATGTTTCGGTGATCGATGAGATGCCTGCAGGAAGAAAGCCGATCCAAACCGTGCATCGATATGATAAAGACCGTCTCAAAGTATTCGGTTTTATCAACGAAGAGGTCAAAAAAGGAAGACAAGTTTACATCGTTTACCCGCTGATCGAAGAATCTGAAAAGATGGATCTGAAGAATGTCATGGATGGCTATGAAAGCATTTCCCGTGCTTTTCCCAACTATCCTATCTCAATCGTGAACGGAAGTATGAAAGCTGACGCAAAGGAATACGAGATGCAGCGCTTCGTGAAGGGCGAAACAAAGATCATGGTGGCGACTACAGTGATCGAGGTAGGTGTGAACGTGCCCAATGCTTCGGTGATGATCATTGAGAACGCAGAGCGCTTTGGGCTTTCACAGCTGCATCAGCTGCGAGGAAGGGTGGGAAGAGGTGCTGAGCAGAGTTATTGCATCCTGATGAGCAAGTATGAGCTTTCGAAGGATTCCCGAGTACGATTGGAAACAATGGTGCGAACCAATGACGGTTTCGAGATTGCCGATGTGGATTTGAGGTTACGTGGGCCAGGAGATTTGATGGGCACACAGCAGAGTGGAATAACCGACTTGTTGATCGCTGATCTGAGCAAGGATGCTGCGATTTTGACTTTGGCGAGAGATGCAGCACAGCAACTTTTAGCAAATGACGCTGAACTGACTCAGCCAGAGAATTTGCCGATGCTAAGACAAATCAAGCAACAAAAGAAAACTGCAGTGAATTGGAGTAGGATTTCTTGATTGGATTGAAATATTGTAAAATTTGAAAATTGAAAAATTGGCTTTACCACAAATTTTAAACTCCAGCCTCTGGGAAAATCTCCGCGGGCTCTGCGGTTAAATATTTATTTCCGCTTAGAAAACAATCCTCCAATCCTCCTGAAAATCTGCTTCTCCTTTTCCCAGAAAAAGGTAAACTGACCGAAAATAAAGCCGTAGATCAGTAAAATGATTTGATATAGAGGAAGAACTAGGAGTAAATAGAGAACAGTATTTAGCAATCCACCTTTCTCAACTCCGAAAAAATCTAAAATCGGATTTTTTATAAAAAGAATAGTAAATCCAGTACAGGCGAAAACGATCAAAACTAATACGACCTGAAGCAGGCTATCTAATTTCCACTTTGTTTGTAGGCGCTGAAGAAAGCCTGGCTTATCATTTTCCACTGACATCCTTCAAAAGTAATAAGAATCAGTCTAAATAAAATAGCCGGCACTAGGCCGGCCATTATTTTTACCAAGTAAATAAGTCCTGATTGAGACTTTGAAGAGCCTCTTTTTTGAATTTGGAATCGACCAAAACAGAGACGTTGTGACGACTACCCCCGAATGAAACCATCCTTACAGGATACTCAATCAGAGAATCGATAACGGATTGTATCGCACCTTTGCTTTCCGATACCATATTTCCTACGATACAGATGATTGTCTGATCTCTATCTATCTCCACACTACAGAATGTACTTAACTCTTCCAAAATATGATCTAGGTGACTCAAATCATCAATTGTCACCGATACCGCTACTTCAGAAGTAGTGATCATATCGATTGGGGTTTTATATTTTTCAAAAATCTCAAACACCTTTCTCAAGAAACCATAGGCCAAGAGCATACGGCTGGATTTGATTTTAATAGCAGTGATTCCGTCTTTAGCAGCAATTGCTTTTACACCAATAGTCTCTACATCAGCTTTGATCAAGGTGCCGTGGGCCTCAGGCTGCATAGTGTTAAGCAATTTCACCGGTACGTTGAATTGCTGAGCTGGCCAGATAGATGCTGGGTGAAGGATTTTCGCTCCAAAGTAAGCAAGCTCGGCTGCTTCATCGAAAGACATCTCTGCGATTGGACGAGTTTTGTCTACGATTCTAGGATCATTATTATGCATGCCGTCGATATCAGTCCAGATCTCGCAAGCGGTAGCTTGGATTGCTGCAGCTACCAAAGACGCAGTATAATCACTGCCTCCACGCTTCAGATTATCCACTTCATTCAGATGATTTTTGCAAATAAATCCCTGTGTAATGAAAATCGTGTCGTCTGGATGCTGAGCAAGAATTACCTTAAGCTTATCAGAGATTTTCTGTAATTCCGGCTCTGAATTTTCATCAATACTCATGAAATCAAATGCCGATAAAAATACAGCTGGAATCTCCAGTTCTTCCAACAGCGTATGAAACAACTTAGTAGAAAGCAATTCTCCTTGAGCTAGAATATCACGATTGATAGCCTCATTGAAGGAGATTCTCAAGAGAATATTCAAAAATTCAAAATGCTCCTTGATGATTTCCTGTGCTTTTTCTCTCGCCAATTCAGACTTCAACAGCAGAGGATAAAACTGATTATAATGTGCATGAAGCTCATCAATTCTAGCTTTTGCCAGTGCTTTGTCAGCAGAAGCTAATGCCTCACCGATGCTCACCAATGAATTGGTTGTACCTGAAAGAGCAGAAAGAACTACGATTTTTGACTCATCACCACGCGTGATTAGATCTTTTACCTGGTGCATGCGTTCTGGGCGGCCCACAGAGGTGCCTCCAAATTTCATGATTTTCATAAGGAATAGGTTTATCGGTTAATAGGTTTTTTCTTAGAATCCGAGCATTTTCACCGCAGTGATAGCTGCTTCGTCGCCTTTGTTACCATGCTTTCCTCCAGCACGATCCATGGCTTGTTGCTGAGTATTGGGCGTCAATACTCCAAAAATCACTGGCTTATTGTATTTCAAGCTTACATTAGTAATTCCATGTGCAACTGCATCACAGATGAAATCAAAATGCTTGGTCTCACCTTGAATCACACATCCAAGACAGATTACAGCGTCAATGCTTTCTTCTTGTGCTAGCCATTGAGCAGCGAGTGTAAGTTCAAATGAGCCTGGAACATTTCTTCGGATGATGTTTTCTTTTTTCGCTCCATTTTCTAAAAGTGTCTGATATGCACCAGAATAGAGTGCTTCTGTCACATCTTCATTCCATTCGGACACGATGATTCCAAAAGTTTTATTACTGATATCCTGGATATTTTTGGATGAATGAGCACTGAGGCTTTTAAGGGAAGTTGCCATTGATAGGTTCTTTATGAAAGTGTTATAAACAAAAAAAGAGTAAGACCACAGGGCCTTACTCTTCTTAGTATGCTATTCAAAAAAGCATTACTTAGAGGCAAGACCTTCTAAGCGAGCTTTATGTTTTCGTGCTGCAGAAAATTCGAAAGACTCAAAATACTTGTCCTCGATCTCACCATAGGCTGCGATAGCTTCAGAGATTTTACCCGCTGATTCGTATGCAATAGCAAGTTTGGTCAAGTACTTAGGAGTGAAATACTTATTTTCATCGTATTCAGCTGCTTTTTTGTAGCTAGAGATAGCTTTATCAGTATTGCCAAGCTCCATATTAGCATCTCCAATAAGAGAGTAAGCTTTTGCTTGTACCAAGAAATCGTCCGCTGAGAATTGCTCCAATTCTGTCAATGCTTCTTCGTATTTTCTCTCAGAGAGATAGATAGAACCAATATAGAAATGCGCCAAGTTAGCAGCATCTGTACGTGGATAGTCATCTGCAATATCCAGGAACCCAGCATTAATGCCGTCACCTTCCAAAGCTAGTTGAACACTATCTTGCTCGAAGAAATATACAGCCTGGAACATTTCCTTCTGTGCTTTCTCATTTTGGTTCTGGGTATTGATTTGGAAAAACAAGATTCCTCCGATCAAAACCACTACTGCGATAATTACGCCAGCTAGTACCTTACTATTCTGCTTCAAAAAAGCTTCACCTCTACCAAGTCTTGTTGCTATTTCAGAAGGATCTTCCAAAATATCATTGTGATGATCAGGGTGTACTCTTTTACTTTGTTTCGTTGCCATGCTACTCAATTTTCAGCCGCAAATATACGGTTTTTATACTTTCTACAAAGCCCAATAAAAAAGCCATGAAAGCTTTCTGTCTTCATGGCTTTTAAGACGTTATGTTTTTTAAGATTTATTCCATTACAAAAGGATAGTCTTCTTGGATGTAAACATCCTTGAAAGCATCCTGTCCGTCAGGCCAAGGTGATTCTTCAGCGAATTTCACTGCGTCTGTTACCTTTTGTTTCACGCCTTTCACAATTTCCTCAATCTCTTCTTCGCTAAGGATATTATTTTCTTTGATGGTAGCAAGTACTTGCTCCATAGGATCACGTTGCTTGTATTCCTCTACTTCCTCTTTGGTTCTGTATTTCTGAGGATCAGACATGGAGTGTCCTTTGTAACGGTAAGTTCTCATTTCAAGCAAAGTTGGCCCATCTCCTCTTCTTGCTCTATCCGCCGCTTCTGCTACTGCCTCGTGTACAGCTTCTACATTCATTCCGTCCACTGCAAATGATGGCATGTCGTAAGATTCACCCAAAGTAGAAAGGTCTTCCACGTTAGATGATCTCTTTACCGCAGTACCCATTGCGTAGCCATTGTTTTCGATAACGAAAATCACTGGAGTTTTGTAAAGCATAGCCAAGTTTAATGCTTCGTGAAAAGCTCCCTGACGTACCGCACCATCACCCATGTAGCAAATTGCTAGGTTTTTGGTGCCTTTATATTTTTCTGCGAAGCCCATTCCAAGACCCATAGGAATTTGTGCTCCTACGATTCCGTGACCTCCCATGAAATTTTTCTCTTTATCGAAAATATGCATAGAACCACCCTTGCCTTTGGTAGTTCCAGTCGCTTTACCGAAAAGTTCAGCCATTATCGCTCCTGGATCAGTACCCAACCCAAGTGGGTGAGCATGACAACGATAAGCGGTAATCCACTTGTCGTCTTTGGTCAAAGCAGAAATAGCCCCAGAAGCACAAGCCTCCTGACCGATGTATAAATGACAGAATCCTCTGATTTTTTGCTGACCATAAAGTTGCCCCGCTTTCTCCTCGAACCTCCTCATTAAGAGCATGCTCTCGTACCAGAAAGTGTAAGTTTCCTTCGAATATTTTACTTTAGACTTAGTTGCTACAGTTCTCTTTGCCATATCGTAATGATGAAAATATGCTAATTTTAGGTCTCAAATATAATCAACCCACCCTAAATAACAGGCTACCGCCGAAATAATTACCCAAACTCATGCACTTGAAGTCTCTCGAACTCTTACAATTCAAAAATCATGAGAAGACTCGACTTCAATTTTCCAGCGAGATTAACTGCTTTGTGGGATTGAATGGAAGTGGAAAAACAAACGTCCTGGATGGAATTCATTATTTATCCTTGACCAAAAGTGCAGTGCAGTCCAGCGACAGTCTGAACGTGCAGCACGAGAAGGATTTCTTTGCGATTAAAGGTCAGTTTGAACTAGCCGAAGCAAAGCCGTTGGAAGTAAGATGCACTGTAGAATTTGGAAAAAAGAAGCAGATCTACCAAAATGGCAAGGCGCTCTCCAAAGTTTCTGAGCATGTAGGGCTAATTCCTTTAGTATTGATAGCTCCTGATGACACCGAACTGATCAAAGGTGGGTCAGAAGGCCGAAGGAAGTTTTTTGATGGATTGATCTCACAGCTTGATCATGCTTACTTAGATCAATTGATTCGATATCATCACTTCTTAAAGCAGCGAAATGCTTTGCTTAAAAAGTTTGCCGAGATAGGCAGACGTGATCTGACACTTTTGGATAAGTACGATTCGGAGTTGATTGACCTTAGCATTATCCTTTCAGCTAGGCGAAATGAGCTTTTGGCAGAAATGGCACCTTTATTACAAAGTCATTACTCTGAGATCTCTCAGGGGCAAGAACTAGTCAGCGTGATCTATGAAACGGAAGCATTGCGGGAGGACTTTGAAGGGTATTTCAAAAGCCTTCGGAAAAAAGATCTCATTACCAAAAACAGTAATGCAGGAATTCACAAAGACGATTTCGGTTTTATGATAGGAGAGCATCCTATACGGAAAATTGGTAGTCAAGGACAGCAGAAGTCCTATATCATAGCGCTTAAATTGGCTCAATTTCAGATTTTCGAGATAGAAAAAGGCGAAAAGCCAATTCTATTGCTGGACGATATCTTTGATAAACTTGATGATCTGCGGATTGCCCAACTAATGAAGTTAATCTCTCAGCATACGTTTGGGCAAATATTTTTGACCGATGCAAGACCGGAAAGGTCCAAGAAGATACTTTCGGAATTAGATTCTGAAGTGTCTTTCTTTTCTATAAAAGAAGGATTTACTAGTGCTGACACATAAAAAAAGGAGCCGAAGCTCCTTTATCTTATTTCCATAGATCAGCTGGATATTCTCCAGCGTCATGTAGTTTTTTTAGTGAATCGATCACCACAGGCTTGTCTTCTGTATAGGTGACACCAAACCATGTTTTACCACCTTCCAAGATATCAAATGCAGCTTCATCAGCTTTGATGAGATTGTTGGCTACCGTTGGGATGTAGAATTCTGATTTTAGATTTTCAAGATTAGCAGGAAGAAACTCATTCCACATCTTCTCAATATCAGCAAATACATCCTGATGAAAACCCCAGAAGTTCATGCTTACTGGTGTGTTTTCAGTGATTACCAACACTTCATCTTCTCCTTTACTTACAATTTTTTCACCTTCTCGTGCAATAGAAGTTCTTTCTACCATTCCAATTAGATGACCTTTCTCATTGGTTTCGCAGACTCCACGGCTAACGGTACCATTCTCAGAAAGTACATTCTGGATCGCATAGCCAACCATCGCATGAAGGTCAGACTTCACTTCTGTAGTCAAGAATTTTCCGATTGCATCAAAAGCCTCTTTACCATAAAAATCATCTGCATTGATCACAGCGAATGGTTCGTTGATAGCATCCTTTGCGCAAAGAACAGCATGAGCGGTACCGAAAGGCTTCTTACGCTCTGCCTGCTTCAATTCAGCAGGTACAAAGCTATCAAGTGACTGGATAACCCAGTCAACTTCAATCTTGCCTTCGAGCTTTGGAAGGAATAAGTCTTTTGCTTCTTCGAGAATTTCTTGGCGTACGATAAGAACAACTTTGCCAAATCCTGCTCTGATGGCGTCAAAAATAGAATACTCAAGAATAGTTTCTCCGCTTGGGCCAAATCCATCGATCTGCTTATTTCCGCCATATCGGCTTCCCATTCCTGCTGCAAGTACTAGTAAGGTAGGTTTCTGGTTCATAGTAGGTTTATAAAACGATGGCAAAATTAAGTTTTTATGTCAGCAGGACAAGACAATACCTATGTTTCTAAAAAAGTCATTAGTTTATTTTTAAACCATTTTTCAAATTACAAACACAAAAAATATCTACTAATGGTTTTATAAATATCTATTTTACGATTTCAAATGTGTTATTTTATCATAAAGGATAAATTTTTAACCAGAATAGGAATTAATTTAATTTTCTGTTTAGTTTTATGCCATAATCTCAAAAAACCATTAGACCCATTGAAAAAATGAAAAAAATAGAAGCAATAATCAGGACTTCTCGCTTTGACCAGATTCACAAATGTGTATCTGGACTTGGGGTAAAGTTTCTCACATTCTACGAAGTGAAAGGAATGGGTTTGGAGCATGCCAGGCTTGAAATGTACCGCGGTGTCCCTTACGAACCAGCTTACATTCCAAGAACTAAGATTGAGATCGTTACAGTTGATGAATTGGTAGAATCGGTGGTTAACTGCATTCTAACTGAAGGGAATACTGGCCAAGTAGGTGACGGAAAAATTTTCATCTATGAAGTGCTGGACGCCTACCGTATCAGAAATAGCGATACCGGAGAGCAGGCACTTTAATCTTAAACACTTATTCACCGAACCTATTTTACCAAATGCAAGACTTATTTACTGTCAATAATTTATGGATGATGATCGCCACCTCCATGGTTTTCCTCATGCACTTGGGCTTTGCCAGCTTGGAAGCTGGACTTACTCGCTCAAAAAACACGATTAACATCTTGTTCAAAAACACAATCATCCCTGCGATTGGGCTTTTGACTTATGCCTTTGTTGGCTTCAACTTAATGTACCCTGGTGCAGAATATGCAGGTTCCATCTTCGGATTTGCTGGCTTTGGACTTACTCTACCAGAAGGTTGGGATACCAGCAATTACAATGAAGGGTATACCTTTTTTACAGATTTCATCTTCCAAGCAATGTTTGCTGCGACAGCAGCTACAATTGTATCTGGAGCAGTAGCTGAACGAGTGAAACTTGGACCATTTATCTTTTTCTCTATTCTATATGTAGGCATATGCTATCCTATCGTAGGAATGTGGAAATGGGGCGGAGGATTCTTACATACACTTGAAACACCGTTTTACGACTTCGCAGGATCCACGATTGTACACTCTGTTGGCGGTTGGGGCGCTTTGATTGGCGCTGCACTTTTAGGCCCTAGAATTGGGAAATACACCTCCCGAGGTATGACCGCAATTCCTGGTCACAGCATCCCCTTGGCTACCCTTGGTGTGTTCTTATTGTGGTTCGGTTGGTTTGGTTTCAATGGCGGATCAGTACTGAGCGCAGATCCCGGATTGGTTTCAAAAGTATTCGTAACGACATCTATGGCAGCTGCAGCTGGGGCTATCGGTGCTTTGATCGTGTCTTATGCGATGTTTAAGACTTATGATATCACCATGGTATTAAATGGTATTTTGGCAGGTTTAGTCGGTATCACTGCCGGAGCCGATCAGATGGGGGTCAATTCTTCGATCATTATTGGCCTGATAGGCGGTGGCTTAATCGTCCTTGCAGTCGTATTCTTTGACAAAATCAAAGTGGATGATCCCGTAGGAGCGATTTCAGTTCACCTTGTTGGTGGTATCTGGGGCACCTTGGCTGTTGGGATCTTTGGGGATCTGGCTAGTGTGAGTCAGTTTTTCTCTCAGTTGATTGGAGTGGCAGCAGTAGGTGTATTCTGTGTTATTTTTGCAGGAATGCTCTTCTTTGTCATGAAAAAGACGGTTGGAATACGAGTCGATGAAGCTGAAGAAACGGAAGGTCTGGATATCAATGAGCATAGAATGCGTGCATATCCTGATTTTGCGACAAAAGATTAATTACAGAAAACCAACTACCATATTTGAAAAAGCCCCGCTCCAAAAAACTGGTCGGGGCTTCTTTTTTGCTAAAAAGCTGGTTCAAAATATCTATTGAGAATTACATGATGGACCTTACCAAACATTTGATAGCACCAGTCTTTAAAGTCTTGAATCTCTGTGGGTGAAATTAACCTTAGTCCTTTTCTCAGCTCACGTTCAAACAAATACTTGGAAAAGCTGACCTTTTGTAAGATTGTCTTCACATAATCGATCATAGTCTAAAGAGTTTAAGGTTTTAACTGATTTTAAGTTTCAATACGGAGGCATTTCTATAGATGTTGCGTTATTTTAGAAATCAAAGAGTAGAATATTTCCTATTTTCGCAACCATGATTAAAACGCTTGCCCAATTCATTTTCGTATGTGGCCTCTTCCTAATTTCAGGATGGGCTATAGCTCAGGATGTCCAAATTGAGCTTGGACCTGCTGAGATCGGCCTGAATGAAACTTTCACTATCAAAGTAACGCTCAGCAACGAGAAAATCAAATCCTACGATCAGTTTCCAGAGATCCCCAGTTTTCAAAAACAAGGAATATCTCAATCCTCGTCGATGAACCTCATTAATGGGCAGATGAGTAGTTCCAATAGTATTATTCAATACTACAAGCCTAGCCGAAAAGGGGAATTTACTTTGCCTTCTTTTGAGCTTAATATTAATGGACAAGCTTATTCCTCCGTTGGAAAAAAAATCACTGTAGGAGATGCTGCAAGTGCAAACAGTGGAAACAATAATCTATCAGATCCCTTTGCAGATTTCTTTGGACGTTCCGCTGTCGAAGATCCAGAATATGTAGAAATGGATGATGATGCTTTTTTCTCTATTTCAGTGGATAAAGAAGAGGTTTATCAGGGAGAGGGGATTAATATCAGCTTGGCATTTTACATGTCTGAGTCCAATCAAGCTCAATTCAACTTTTACGAGCCTGGCAGACAGTTAGATGATATTCTGAAGAAAATAAAGCCTACAAATGCTTGGGAAGAAAATTTCAACATTAGCAATATTGATCCTGAACAAGTCACGATAAACGGCAAAAGGTGGACAAAATTCAAAGTATATGAAGCTACATTTTTCCCTTTTTCTGAGGGAGAATTAGTAATCCCTAGGATTCCTTGGGAGATGATCAAGTATAAAATCGCTAAAAACCCAACTTTCTTCGGGGCAAATAGACAAGAGGATTTTAAAACCTTCTACTCTAATTCAAAAACGATAAAAGTTAAACCACTACCTCCACATCCATTGAAAAATGAAGTCAGTGTAGGACAGTTTCAAATAAGAGAAAATATTAAAAACATTGAAGTAGAAACAGGTCAAGGTTTTGATTATAACTTCGGCATCAGTGGAGTGGGAAATATCAACGCGGTTTCGGCTCCCAAAAGACTTCCTATCGCCAATTTGAACACCTATGATCCAAATGTGCGTCAGCAGATTAACAGAGGCTATGGTAGAGTCTCCGGAATTAAGGAATTCAATTATTACATTACGATCAACGAGGCAGGAGAAGTAGATCTTGGGAAGAATTTTGAATGGGTTTATTTTGACCCAGAGCGCGCAGTCTATGATACGCTGCGACCTCAGGCCAAAATTACTGTGGTAGGAGAAAGTAAAGTCAATCAGGCGATTTCCAGCCAGCGATTAGGCGGGCTTTATGATCGAATTTCCACCGAAGACAACAGGTTTTTAAACGAGAAATATAAATACTATTTTACAGTCTCAATCAACGTGTTGTTGCTCCTAGCAGTGGCATTACTGGCTGTATTGATAATAAGAAAGAGATAATGGGCAATTCATTTGGGAAGCTATTCAAGATCACCACTTTTGGTGAATCACATGGGCTAGCTTTAGGGGTAATCATCGAAGGATGCCCAGCAGGACTGAAAATAGACGAGGCTAAACTAATCGCAGAGATGCAGCGAAGGAAGCCAGGTCAGTCCAAAATTACCACGCAGCGTAAGGAGGAAGATGAATTTGAGATCAAATCCGGAGTTTTTGAAGGAGTGACCACAGGTACTCCTATCGGAATTGTGATCAATAATTCTGATCAAAAGAGTAAAGATTACTCTCACATTTCAGACAAATTTCGCCCTTCCCATGCAGATTTCACCTACTTCGAAAAGTATGGGTTAAGAGATTATCGTGGAGGAGGAAGAAGCTCTGCAAGAGAAACAGCCGCTCGTGTTGTAGCTGGAGCTATTGCCAAACAGCTTTTGGAAACAAAAGGAATTAGCATCCAGGCATACGTTTCCCAGGTTGGTGATTTGAAATTGGAGAAATATCATGCTGACTTAGATCTGAGCCAGGCTGAAGAGAACATTGTGAGATGTCCTGACCCAGCAATGGCTGAGGAGATGATCGAATTAATCGATTCGGTTCGTAAAGATCGGGATACAATCGGCGGCGTAGTTAGTTGCGTGATCAAAAACACACCAGTAGGTATCGGTGAACCAGTATTCGATAGATTGCATGCGGAGCTTGGTAAAGCCATGCTTAGCATCAACGCTGTCAAAGGATTTGAATATGGAAGTGGCTTCGAAGGAGTAAAAATGCGTGGATCTTCCCATAATGACACCTTTGTTCAGGACGGAGATAAAGTGCGTACGTTGACCAATCATTCTGGCGGGATCCAAGGTGGCATATCCAACGGAGAAGATATTTATTTCAATGTGGCTTTTAAACCTGTCGCGACCATCATGACCGATCAAGAGTCAGTGAATGAAGCTGGTGAAGCTGTGGTAGTTTCAGGAAAAGGACGTCATGATCCTTGCGTAGTACCAAGAGCTGTACCGATTGTGGAAGCAATGGCCGCTTTGGTCATAGCTGATTATATTTTGTTGTCAAAAAGCAATAAACTGCAAGACTTCTAACCCAAATATGATGTTTAAAAAGATACCCTTACATACCCAAATTATCATCGGACTTGTTCTGGGGTTGATTTTTGGCTTAGTGGTCATCAAAACGGCCATACCGAATTCCTTTACGATTGATTACATCAAGCCGATTGGGACGATATTTATAAATTCTCTGAAAATGATCGCTGTGCCTTTAGTCTTGGCATCGTTGATTGTTGGGGTATCTAATCTTGGAGATGTCTCCAAATTGAGTCGCATCGGAGGAAAAACAATAGGAACCTATTTGATTACAACTGTAATAGCTGTGACAATAGGATTGATCCTTGTCAATGTCTTCCAACCAGGCAAAAGCTTGCCTCCAGAAACAAGGGAGAGTTTGATGAGTTTATACGAAGGTGACGCAGGATCGCGAGTAGGACAGGCAGCTGAATTGCAGAAGCAAAGCCCTTTGCAGCCTTTGGTCGATATTGTTCCAGATAACGTTTTCCAAGCGACTACTAATAATGCGGCGATGCTGCAGGTAGTATTCTTCGCTATTTTAGTAGGAATTGCTCTACTACAAGTACAAAAAAGTAAGGCTGACCCTGTGATTGCGTTTTTCGACGGGATGAATGAAGTCATTATTCAAATAGTGAATTACATCATGATGATCGCTCCTTATGGAGTATTCGCATTGATGGCTTCCTTGATTGTGGAGATTGCTGGAGACAATCCCGATTCCGCTGTTCAGCTATTGATGGCCTTATTGAAATATAGTTTGGTCGTTTTAGGCGGTCTATTCACTATGATATTGGTCGTTTATCCATTGATTTTGATGGCTTTCACCAAGGTGAAATACAAAGACTTTTTCAAAGCAATCAGACCAGCTCAATTACTGGCTTTCTCTACGAGCTCAAGCTCTGCAACTCTTCCAGTGACGATGAAGCAGGTAGAAGAAGAATTGGGTGTTTCTGAAGAGATATCTAGCTTCGTGCTACCATTAGGAGCAACTGTCAATATGGATGGGACTAGCCTCTACCAAGGTGTTGCAGCAGTATTCATCGCGCAAGCATTGGGAATGGAATTGAGTTTAACCCAGCAGTTGATGATTGTGCTAACGGCAACATTAGCTTCCATCGGTTCAGCCGGAGTTCCAGGCGCTGGGCTGATTATGTTGATTATCGTATTGGAGTCAATCGGTGTTCCTGCTGCAGGTATCGCATTGATTATTGCTCCAGATAGAATCTTGGATATGTTCCGAACAGTGGTGAACGTCACTGGTGACGCTACGGTCTGTACGATTGTAGCGAGTACAGAAGGGGAATTGCCCGATGGATTGATACGAAAGTCAAATCCTCTGACGCCAAATGACTAAGAATCGAATTTTGGTGCTTCATAAAAAATGGTTCCGTCATCTCTGACGGAACCATTTTTTATTTTAAATCGAAGTTAACTATTACTTCAAGCCTCCAGTCATTTCTTCAGGTTTTACCCACTCAGTGAATTGCTCAGAAGTAAGCAAGCCAAGTGCGATTGCCGCTTCTCTTAGGCTAGTACCTTCTTTATGTGCTTTCTTGGCAATTGCAGCAGCATTTTCATAACCGATATGTGGATTCAAAGCTGTCACCAGCATCAATGAATTCTCCAAATGTCTCTGGATCATCGCCGTGTTTGGCTCAATTCCTACTGCACAATGGTCATTGAATGACACACATGCATCACCGATCAAGCGAGCTGAAGTAAGAAAGTTAGCAGCTATCAAAGGCTTGAATACGTTCAATTCAAAATGACCATTTGATCCACCGATTGAAATAGCTACGTCATTTCCCATCACCTGAGCAGCGACCATAGTCAGTGCTTCCACTTGAGTTGGATTGACTTTACCTGGCATGATGGAAGATCCTGGCTCATTTTCAGGAATCAAAATCTCACCGATTCCAGACCTTGGGCCTGAGGAAAGCATTCTCACATCATTGGCGATTTTCATCAAGGAAACAGCCAATTGCTTCAACGCTCCGTGAGTTTCTACCATCGCATCGTGAGCAGCTAGTGCTTCAAATTTATTCTCAGCAGTGATAAATGGCTGTCCAGAAAGCTCAGCAATCTTCTTTGCAACAAGCTCAGAATATCCTTTTGGAGTATTCAGACCAGTTCCTACAGCAGTACCACCTAGCGCTAATTCTGAAAGATGCGACAAGGTGTTTTTCAAAGCCTTTAAGCCATGATTAAGCTGAGCTACATATCCACTAAACTCTTGACCCAGAGTAAGCGGAGTCGCATCCATAAAGTGAGTACGGCCGATTTTCACCACGTCCTTAAAAGCTTCCACTTTCTCAGCCAAAGTATCTCTGAGTTTTTCCACACCTGGAATAGTAGTCTCCATCACCATTTTGTATGCTGCTATGTGCATAGCCGTAGGATATGTGTCATTTGATGACTGAGACTTATTCACATCGTCATTTGGGTGGATTTTCTTTTTGGCATCTTCCAAAGAACCACCAAGAAGTACATGCGCACGGTAAGCAATTACCTCATTAGAATTCATATTAGATTGAGTACCAGAACCAGTTTGCCAGATAACCAGAGGAAACTGATCGTCATGCTGACCTGCCAAGATCTCATCACATACTTTACCAATGATATCAGCTTTATCCTGATCCAAAACACCCAGTTCAGCATTGGTCTGTGCTGCGGCTTTTTTCAAAATCGCGAATGCGTGCGTGATTTCAACCGGCATGCGGTTTTTCTCGCCACCTATTTTGAAATTGTTAATAGATCTTTGGGTCTGTGCGCCCCAGTATTTGTCAGCAGGCACCTCTACAGGTCCCATGGTGTCTTTTTCTATGCGGATGCTCATATGATATGTTTTATTGAATCTTTTTTACGGCGCTAAATTACGCCCAAAAGCCATTTTTCCCTAAAAAACGAAGCCTTAATCCTTCATTTGGAAATTGATCAACTGGTGAAAAACTTTACGTGAAGCTTTCACCTGCCTATTGAAGAAATACATGGCTACTACATAATTGGCTAGGCCTAATACAAAACAAATAGTGGCATAGCCGTAATTAGGGATCAGAAATGAATAGAAAGCTGTAAAAGCGAGCAAAATGATAGACCAAAATGCTATGAAAAAAAGTGCTCCGGGGAATAAGCGGTAATTGATGAATAAGATACATCCTCGATGAGTTGCTTCAATTTCCCCCAATATCAAAGGGAGGAATGTATCCGCTTTGTCTACCACTTTCGAAATCCTGAATCCTTTCTGCCCAACTAAACCATTGAAGACTATATCTCCTCTGACTTGTGTCCTTTGATCTAAGAAATTAACCTCTCTTGTCACACGATTCAAGTGACTTAGCACTTCTTCTTTGGAAAGAGCGCTAACTAAGGTTTCGCTATCGTAGGGCAAAAGGTTCAAAATTGATTATTTAACGGCGATGCAGGAGATTTCTACATTTACATTTTTAGGAAGCTTACTTACTTCTACTGTTTCTCTAGCGGGAGGGTTCGATTTGAAGTACTGACCATACGCCTCATTAATCGTAGCAAATTCATCCATGCTTTTGATGAAAATACTGCATTTGACGATATCGCTGAACGTGAAATCAGCTGCTCTAAGAACGGCCTCCAGGTTTTTCATGACCGCATGAGTTTCCTCGGTGATATTCTCATTTATCAATTCGCCGGTCTCAGCATCCAGTGCAATTTGACCCGAAACATAAAGCGTATTTCCTGCCAAAACAGCCTGAGAATATGGCCCAATTGGTGCTGGAGCTTCTTTTGTAAAGATGATTTTGTTCATTCGATTTTTATTTATCTTGCTTTCACGTCCTGATTTTACTTTTCACTTTTTACTTCTTACCACTTATAAATTTTACTTTGATTTCGCTTCATTCCAATACACATCCATTTCAGCCAAGGTCATATCGCTCAGGTTTTTTCCAGAGGTCCTCGCTGCTTCCTCCAAATACTGAAATCGCTTTATAAATTTCTTATTAGTTCGTTCCAAAGCTTCCTCAGGATTAATATCTATAAAGCGCGCATAATTAATTAGGGAAAACATTAAATCCCCAAATTCCCCACTGGCTTTTTCGGGATCGATTTCCTTTTCATCCGCTACGTTGAATTCTTCTTTGAATTCCTGCATTTCCTCTTCTACTTTCTCCCAGACTTGGGTTTTTTCTTCCCAATCAAAACCAACTCCACGAGCTTTTTCCTGAATCCGCATTGCTTTGATCAAGGCAGGTAGTGACTTTGGAACACCACCGAGCACAGATTTATTTCCTTTCTCGGTGAGTTTTATTTTTTCCCAATTTTGCTTCACCGCTTCTTCGTCCTCAGCGACCGTATCGCTATAGATATGTGGATGACGACGGATTAATTTTTCGCAGAGCGAATCGATCATCGTTTTCATATCAAAGTTGCCTTCTTCTGATCCGATTCGTGCGTAAAACACAATATGGAGAAGTATATCGCCTAATTCCTTTTTGATTTCTTCTGCATCACCTTCGAGAATTGCGTCCGAAAGCTCAAAAGTTTCCTCAATAGTCAAATGTCTGAGACTTTCTGTCGTTTGTTTTTTGTCCCAAGGACATTGCTCCCTGAGTTCATCCATTATTGTCAACAATCTATCAAAAGCTGCCAATTTCTCGGCTCGGGTACTCAAATTTGTCATGGGGGAGGAAACTATGCTAGGATTGTGAACGTTTTCAAAGTAAAGCCTTAAATTTGCGCAAATTTATCCGTTATGACAACCGTATTTCTTACACTTGGTTTTGTTGCTCTATTCTTCATTTTGATGTCGGTAAGGCTTCTATTCCTCAAAAACGGCGAATTCAAGGGCACTTGTGCTTCACAAAGTCCCTTCTTAAATAAAGAAGGCGCTACCTGTGGGTTTTGTGGAAAGACCATGGACGGCGAAGCCGAATGTGGAAACCCTGACAACGAAGTTGACAAAGTCCTCGCTAAATTCAAGTAATAGTATTCCTATCATTCGACTGGAATTATCTGTTTTTCACCTAATTATTAATTTTAAGTGTCGCTAATAAAATCAATCTCTGGAATCAGAGGTACCATCGGCGGTAAGGCCGGCGATGGATTAACTCCCATTGATATTGTCAAGTTTGCTTCGGCTTACGGAGCTTGGGTACTAGAGCAAACAAACAATCCTAAAGTAATCATTGGTAGAGATGCTCGTATCTCGGGTGAAATGGTCTCTGGATTGGTATCCGCTACGCTGCAAGGCATGGGAATCCATGTGATCGACCTAGGCTTGAGTACTACTCCTACTGTAGAATTTGCTGTTCCTTTGGAAAAAGCTGGAGGTGGAATTATCCTTACGGCAAGTCACAATCCAATTCAATGGAATGCTCTAAAACTCTTAAATGCAAAAGGTGAATTTATATCTGATGCTGAGGGAAAGGACATATTAGAGAAGGCTGAGAATGAGGACTTTTCTTTCGCAGAAGTCAAAAAGCTGGGCAGTTACACTCAAATAAATGACTACATCGAACGCCATATTCAGCATGTGTTGAATTTGGAATTGGTAGATGTTGAAGCGATTAAAGCCAGAAACTTCAAAGTTGTTGTGGATGGAGTAAATTCCACAGGCGGAATTGCAGTACCTATGCTTTTAAGAGCTTTAGGAGTAACTGAAATTGAAGAAATGTACTGTACTCCTGATGGTCATTTCCCTCACAATCCTGAGCCCCTTCCAGAAAATCTAAGAGATATTTCTCAGAAATTAGAGAAAGGAAATTACGATTTAGGAATCGTGGTAGATCCTGATGTGGATCGTTTGGCTTTCATCAATGAAGATGGATCCACTTTCGGCGAAGAATATACCTTGGTTGCTGTAGCAGATTATGTGCTTTCGAAGACTCCAGGAAATACTGTTTCAAACCTAAGCTCTACTCGTGCACTTCGCGATGTGACGGAAAAAAGAGCGGGAGTATATACCGCTTCAGCTGTGGGAGAGGTCAATGTAGTCAATCAGATGAAAGCTGTGGATGCAGTAATCGGTGGTGAGGGTAACGGCGGAATTATTTACCCAGCTTCTCATTACGGCCGTGATGCTTTGGTGGGAATAGGGTTGTTTTTGACACATCTAGCCAACTACGGTAAAAGCATCTCCAGATTAAGAGCGACTTATCCTAGCTACCATATTTCAAAAAATAAAATAGAACTCACTCCTGAGATTGACGTGGATAATATTTTGCTTGAAATCAAAAACAAGTATAAAAGTCACCCAATCAACGATATAGACGGTGTAAAAATCGAATTTGAAAAGGAATGGGTACATTTACGCAAGTCAAATACGGAGCCGATTATACGGATTTACTCCGAATCTGAGTCAGAAGCTACAGCTGAGCATCTAGCCAAAAAACTAATGCAAGACATCAAAGAAGTGGTAAACGCTTCGATGATTTAAGCCTTAGGCTGAAAGAATATACAACCCAATAAAGAGTGCCATGAAAGTTTATTTAGATAACGCCGCCACTACCGCCATGGACGATCGTGTGATCGATGCCATGATTCCATTTATGAGAAATCATTACGGCAACCCTTCGTCTGTCCACAGTTTCGGCAGGGAAGTACGAACGGCAATTGAGAGATCACGGAAGAAGGTGGCTGAGTTGATAAATGCTACCCCAGCAGAAATTTTCTTCACCTCAGGTGGAACCGAAGCAGATAACACTGCGATAGTTTGTGGAATCGAAAGTCATGGAATCACTCATGCGATCACTTCCCCACTAGAACATCATGCTGTGCTACACACGCTAGAAATGTGTGCAAAAAAAGGGCATATCAAACTTAGCATTCTCGATGTGAATGAAAAAGGTGAATTGGATATGAATCAGTTGGAGGAATTACTGAAAGCTAATCCAAAAAGCCTAGTGTCTCTGATGCATGCAAACAATGAGATCGGAAACTTGAATGATCTAAATCACATCGGAGCTCTTGCAAAAGAATACGGAGCATTTTTCCATTCTGATACTGTCCAAACCATGGGGCATTATATTCATGACATGAAATCCCTTCCTGTGGATGCCATAGTCGCTGGTGGACATAAATTTCACGGCCCGAAAGGTTCTGGGTTTCTATATGTGAAAAAGGATAAGAAAATCCACCCATTGATTCACGGCGGAGCGCAGGAAAGAAATATGCGTGGTGGTACAGAGAATGTTATAGGGATTATCGGCATTGCGAAAGCTTTGGAAATCGCCTATGAAGACATGGCTGAGCATCAAACTCATGTAGAAGCAATCAAAAAGCATTTTTTCCAAAGTCTTACTCAGGAGATCCCAGGTGTAGGATTTAATGGACTTTCTGCTGATATGGATAAAAGTCTTTACACTGTTTTGAGTGTGAGCTTACCTCCTTCTGAAGCAAATAGTGGCATGTTGCTTTTCAATCTTGACTTAGAAGGCGTATCAGCCTCTGGAGGATCAGCTTGCAGTTCTGGAGCTACAGTTGGTTCCCACGTGCTAAGAGCAATCAATCATACGCCAGAGCGAGACGCAGTAAGATTCTCATTTAGCCGATTTAATACAATAGAAGAAGTTGATTATACAGTCGGGAAATTGAAAGATTTATACGCTGTAGAAGCATAAGAAATAGGAAAGGAGCTCAAAAGGCTCCTTTTTTTTTGTTTTCAAGTTTTTCACTTTACCCTTCTTACTTTCCTTTATACCCAATCGCATAAGGAGTCCAAATCTCATAGATCGGATCGCCTTTGGAGCTTAGTCCAGTGTGATGCCATTCTCCATCGATCACCTCATACTTGAAATCTAGGCTAGCTCCTACTCGGCTATCATCACGAGAGAAGAAGGTGATGTTTTCGATGTATTTCCCATCTTTAGCAGTGTAAGTTCCTCCTCCAGTTCCAGAGAATTCTTTTGTCTCTGAGTTAAAAGCAATCCATTGAAATCTACCACCACTGAGGATTTTTACCGTTCTCCGAGCTCCGGGTGTCGATCTGGAAATTTCACCATCTCTTTTTCTACCAGTAATAACCCAGTTTCTAGTTAGGTCATCTTTCTCGTCAGATACTTTTTCCCAAATTTCCACGAGCATTTTCCCATTGATTTCTGAGGAAATTACCATTTTGTCGTTTACCCAGTCTAAGTTGTACTTGTTGGAAGTGCCTACTTGGAAAGGATCCAACGTAAAGAAATCTAAGGTTTCCATATATTTCCCATCATCATAAGAAAATGGGCCACCACCTGCACTTATAAAGTGGTTGTCAGCTACTTGCTTAGCTCCAAAAGCGAAATAATCATCTTGATATATTTTGATGTATTCGATGTCTTTCACTTCTTGTCCATCTTGGTGCGTCAGTTTCCACGCTCCGTCTAAGCTTTGAGCATCGACCAAACTGAAGAAGAATAGGGCTACAAAAAAAAGAAGTGTTGCTTTCATGGTGTTGAGGAGTTAATTCACCTATTAAATTGAGCAAGATTCGGCAGAAAACCAATGGTTTCTTTATGTTACGGCTTGATATCCTTTTAAATAGATAAGATTTTCTAAGATGAAAACATTTACACTAGGTAATTCGAACAGCCAAGTTTTGGAAATGATTTATGAGAAGGCAATCCATAAAATCAACTTAGATGACAAAACAATAGCTTTGGTACGCTCCGGTGAACTATTCCATGCCTTCCAAGCCAACTGTCCACATCGCGGCACATCCTTGTTTGAGGGATCACTTACTAAGGAAGGAGAAATCATTTGTCCACTGCATGAATACAGGTTTGATATGAAGACAGGTGAAGTGAAAATAGGTTCATGTGGGAATTTGGAAATTTATCGCACTGAGCTAACCGAAAATGGACTAAAAATCTACATTTCTGCTAAATAATTCCATCCTACCGATGATCAACTTTTAGACTTGAAAATTGAATTTCCACATCTACAATTGATTTTTCTCCATACTTTAAGACTTCATTCATCCAAATCCATCAAATGTTAAAGCGAGGGATCCGAAAATGGGATCTGGTTTTTCTGATTATTAACTCTGTGATTGGAGCAGGGATTTTTGGGCTTCCTGCTAAAGCTTTCGCCCTGTCAGGTCCCTATTCCTTACTTGCTTTTGGAGTTTGTGCAGTGGTAATGCTGGTTCTTATCTTGGTTTTTATGGAAGTAAGTTCACGCTTTGATAAAACTGGTGGGCCGTACCTCTATATAAAGGAAGCTTTTGGTGCCATTCCAGCCTTTGCTGTAGGATGGATTTTGATGCTCACAAGACTTTTTAGCTATGCTACGCTGATCAACCTGCTGGTGATTTACATGGCATTTTTCTCTCCAATCTTCCAGGAGGAATGGATGAGGATTTTGATGATTGTAGGGATCACAGGAGTTTTGACAGGCATCAACTTGCTTGGAATCAAAGACTCAACCAAAACCACAAACATTCTAACTATATCGAAATTGGTGCCTTTGACACTATTTATAGTGATAGGCCTTTTCTTTCTAAATCAGGAAGCATTTGACTTCAGTGCTCCGCCACCCATGCCTGAGTTTGCAAATACGGCTCTACTGTTGATTTTTGCTTTTGGTGGATTTGAAGCAGGTTTGGTGATTTCTGGCGAGGTGGAAAATCCTCGCAAAAACCTTCCTTTTGCCCTGATGACAGGAGCGCTTATAATTACGGTTTTCTATGTGCTGATTCAAGTGGTAGCCATCGGAACTCTCCCTGATTTGGCTACATCTGACAAGCCACTTGCTGACGCTGCAACTCGCGTGATGGGTTATGGAGGTGGATTATTCATTACAATAGGTGCAATTGTATCCATCCTAGGAACGCTGAATGTACAGATTCTAAGCGGGTCAAGGTTGCCTTTTGCACTCAGTGAATCACAGCAATTCCCAAAGATATTTTCCTTCATTCATCCTCGATTCCGCACGCCTACGGTGGCGGTTTTATTCTTCGCAGTATTAATTATTATCGTTGCCACGGTATGGGACTTTATGGGTTCCTTGGCAATCTCAGTCATCGCCCGGTTACTGATTTACCTATTGGTTTGTGGATCGCTGATTCGCTTGCGAAAAAGCCAGCCAAACGCCGATTATTATAAAGTAAAGTTCGGAATACCACTCGCCATCGCAGGAATTGCCGCAACCATCTGGCTACTCAGTAGCACACAACTAGAAGAAATCACCGACATGGCACTTTGGACTGCCCTGGGTTTTGTGATCTATGGTGCGCATAAAATTTTCTCCAGAAAATTAGAACAGTAGTAAATCAGAAACACGCTCGTTTATTCTTACGCTTTTATGTCTTCCTTATCATTTCAGTTTTTTAAAGAAGTGTTCTACTTCCTTACTTTCTATTAGAAATCCCACCATACGGGAACAATTCCCTATCTTTGCCCCCTGATAAAAAAATCAACCCATGCCCAAAAATCGATGATTCAAAGGCATAGACATAGAAATCCATGAGTAAAGAAGTTCGCGTAAGATTCGCTCCATCACCTACGGGGCCATTGCATATCGGCGGCGTAAGAACCGCACTATATAATTACCTTTTTGCCAAAAAAATGGGTGGCAAGTTCCTCCTCAGAATAGAGGATACTGATCAAACTCGTTTTGTACCAGGTGCTGAAGAGTACATTCAGGAGTCTTTGGCTTGGCTGGGAATATCTCCTGACGAAAGTCCATGGAATCCTGGTGACTGTGGTCCTTATCGCCAGTCTGAGCGAAAGCCTAGTTACATGCAATATGCACTTGACTTGGTTGAAGCTGGACATGCTTACTATGCTTTTGATACCTCAGAGGAGTTAGAAGCCATGCGTGAGCGATTGGAAGCTGCGCGAGTGGTTCAACCTCAATACAATAACATCACCCGAACGCAGATGAAGAATTCATTGACGCTTTCGGAGGATGAAGTAAAGGCAAAACTAGCTGCTGGAGAACCTTATGTGATTCGTGTGAAAATCCCTCGCAATGAGGAAGTTCGCCTAAATGATATGATCCGCGGCTGGGTGATGGTACATACCTCCACACTGGATGATAAAGTGTTGATGAAATCTGACGGGATGCCTACTTACCACTTGGCGAATATCGTGGATGATCATCTTATGAATATCACACATGTTATTCGTGGAGAAGAATGGCTTCCATCTGCTCCTTTGCACGTATTGCTATACAAGTATTTTGGCTGGGAAGATACCATGCCTGAATTTGCTCACTTACCGTTGCTTCTGAAGCCTGACGGAAATGGAAAACTTTCCAAGCGTGATGGTGATAAGCTAGGGTTCCCTGTTTTCCCTATCAACTGGGAAAATAAAGAGAATGGCGAAACTGCTGCAGGGTTCCGTGAGCAAGGATATTTGCCTGATGCATTCTTGAATTTCTTGTCATTCCTTGGCTGGAATCCGGGTGATGAGCGTGAGATTTTTTCTTTGGAAGAATTGATCAAAGCTTTCTCCGTGGAAAGAATCGGCAAGTCAGGTACCAAGTTCGACATTGCGAAAGCTAAATGGTATAACGAGCAATACCTACGAGCCAAGTCTAATCCAGAATTAGCTGAGTATGTAATCTCTGGTGCTTCCGCAGATGGAATCACTATCCTACCAGAAACCGCCGAAGCCATTGTTTCTCTTACAAAAGAGCGTGTGACTTTCCCAGCAGATCTATGGCAAGAATGTAAATTCGTAGTGACATCCCCTGCTGAATTCGATGAAGCTATCGCAAGTAAAAGATGGAATGCCGATGCTGTTACTGTTTTAACAGCTTATGCAGAGTTATTAGAAGGATATACTGGAGCATATGATGCTGAAAAGGCAAAAGCTATGCTGGGTGAAACCGCTGAAGCAAAAGAAATAAAATTAGGAAAAGTGATGCAGGCTGTGCGACTTGCCATTACTGGAGTAGGTGTTGGCCCTGATTTGATGGAGATTTTTGCTATTTTAGGGACTGAAGAAGTGGCCAAGCGTATCAGATTTGCGTTAGCTTCTCTAGAAGTAATCGGCTAAAAACGTAAGCTATGACTAAGAAGAAAAAGAAAAACGAAGACCCGAAGGTTCATGAAGACTTGAACGGCTTCAAAATGGACATTAATTCCTTTGGTGAGATTTCTTCTTCCTTTTCTATTGATAAAATCAACGAGTTTCTCAATAAGAATGTAGAGGATAAGAAGTTAAAAGATCGGGATGATTTGAAATCTGATGAAAAAGAGAAGAAATCCTAAATTCATTAGTTCTGAATAATTACTAGAAGAGCTCCCAAAGTGGAGCTCTTTTTCTTTGATTGCCTTTTAGTAGTATACATCTCTGACCAAAGTATACTAGCTTATAAATCATTACCTGTTGAATATGGAAACTAACATTCAATTCAAAATAAACTCCGACCAAATCTATAATTCTTTACTTTTGAGTATGAATAGAATTTTCCTTACGGGTATTTACATGTTAGCCTCCTTTGTAGCATTGGCTCAGACAAGCGTCGGAATCCGTGGGGGATATGCAACCTCTACCTATTCTTATCGAGCCACACCTTCCAACAGAGTAGCATCTGTAGCTGGAATCGGGGCGCCGACATTTGCCCTGGTATTTGAGCATTTTAATTCAAAAAATGCCGGAATAGAGATAAATCTTCAATTTTTAAGAATAGGATTCAGTCAAATTGAAGATGTGGATGTAGATCCTATCCTTACAAATGAGACTCAATTTGATTACTTAAAAGTCCCAATCCTCTCTAGTTTTTTCTTAGGAAGATCAGGAAGATTTCAAATTAAGGCAGGGCCACATCTGGGCTATATGCTCCAAGCGAAAGACATCAGACGAGAATTTTCAGACGCCACACCTTTAGAAATCCCTACCTATGGGGGCGCTAATGACAAACCTAGGAAAATCATGTATGGCCTCACCGCAGGAGCAGGGATTTCCAAACTTTTTGGCAAAAGCACCTTGACTGGAGAAGTTAGATTCGCTTACGACTTCACCAATCCTGAGGGACAAGAGCGTGTTTTCGATATGAGCTCTACCAATTTGGAGTTCACACTAGCGTACTTGTTTAGAATTAAAGATTCCAAAATTGGAAAAGTGAAAGATTGAAAGATTACTGCACGAAATTTTTCAATCTTATATTTTTAAAATTTTTCAATTCCCTATGTCATATATTGGAGTAGTTCCCCGACTAACCTATGTAAATGAATCGCAGCCAGCTTGATCATATCTTAAAAGCCCACCACAGGGATGCATACCTTTGGGCTAGGCAATGTTGCTCATTTGAGGATGAAATGGCCAAGGATGTACTTCAGCAGTCATACTTGAAGATATTAGAAGGACAAGCTAAGCTTAAGGATGCATCAAAAGCAAAAACTTGGCTTTTTTCTATCATCAGATATACCGCGATAGATGAGCTAAGAAAGGCTGGAAAAGTGGTTTCACTCATGGATTCGTACGATCCTATTGAAATCATAGAGGAAGTGGATGGGACTAACTACGAGGAAATTATCAAGCTACTTCCTGAGATGCAACGCGAAGTGATTTTGATGGTTTTTTATCATCAGATGACCATCGCTCAAAGTGCCGAGATTCTCCAAATCGGCCTAGGAACTGCGAGAACACATTACGATCGCGGGAAGAAGAAACTCAAAGAATTAATTACGAAAGTTCAAATCCAGGAAGAATATGGAAAATAACGAACAACTAGAACGGTTTTTTGACCAGATGAAAAAGCAGGATGAACAGTTAGAAATCCCAGCTTTTCCAGAAGTCAAGACAAGGAAATTCAGTTTTTGGATTCCAACTGGGATTGCCGCATCCATGGCATTTGCCTTTCTATTCATCCAAAAACCTGAGCCAATCGAACCTGTATCTCCTGAAGTAGTGATCATCACCCTACAGGAAGATGAGAATCAAAACCAACATTTCACAATAGAAGAGAGCACATTTCTGGACACCTGGGAATCGCCCACCGCTTCTTTATTGACTGAATATTAAACTCATTGAAAATGAAAAAAATAATCTTCCTATACCTTGTGCTGTCAGCGGGCTTCGCTAATGGGCAAGATATCTTTCAGAAAAATCTATACTCTGCAGACAAAGTGATGGATAGACGAAAGGAGCTTAAACTTACCGAAGCTCAAGTAAAAAAAATAGTTACTATACACAGCGAAAACGCAGGAAAATTCAGCATCATGAAGTGGGCTCTGGATGATGCTACAGAAAAGCTAAAATTTCTTTTGGATGAATCTAAAATAAATGAGACGATTATTCAAAAGCAGATGGATGAGGTACTGGCGCTGGAAAACTCATTGAAAAAGCAACAGCTTAGCACTATCGTATCTATCAAGAATGAACTTAGTCCAGAGCAACAAGAAATTTTGCAGACCCCAAGCGTACTCACAGTAAATGGCGTTAGCGTGACTGGTTATGGCATGAATTCACTAAACACCACAAAACCAGTATTAGGCTATCCATCAACAAAAGTTAGAGTGGGAATACCAAATAGGGTAGCTACTCAATCCATATCTTCTTCAAGCCCAAAAGTATCAGTGCAAGTGGCTGGCACGAGTGCATCAGCACAGCCTCTATATTACCTGGACACCAAAGATGGCATGAAACAAATAACGGATCTTAATGCGATAGACTCTGATAATATCGAAAGTATCAATGTCCTAAAAGATAAAGCCGCTGTGAATGCTTTCGGTGAAAATGCCAAAAATGGAGTGATCGTTATCAAGCTTAAGGATGGTACTAAAAAGTAATTTTGATTATTGGTTTATATAAAAAAGGAGTCCGGTTTTCGGACTCCTTTTTTTCGTTTTTTACCGACAAAAGCAAAAAGAAATTAATTTAGTTGAGCTGGATTGTATCTAGTCCAAAAACCTCCAACTCGTTTTGTGATCTTTCTTCAATGGTTGACCCGTGACTTTAGCGCGAAGGATTTCTATCGGCATTGCGTTTTGGCTCATAATCAGATCATGGTATTCTTTCTCTGTCATCTTACCTGAATCTACCATTTCCTCACGCATCGCATAGATTTCCAATGCGCCAATCATATAAGCAATCTGATACAATGGCCCGTAGCTTCCTTCAAAAGACCGGCGAACTTCCGCTTCAGCATTTGCACGCTCATGACCAACCTTGTCTACTAGCAAGTCTATGGATTCCTGTGGAGTCATATTTTCCAGATGATAGCTCAGTGAAAAAATGATCCGAGCACAGCGATGCATTCTCCAGAAAAGCATTCCTACCTTATCCTTAGCATCTCTTGGGAAGCCTTTGTCCCAAAGAACAAATTCCCAATATAACGCCCAGCCTTCAGTCCAAAACGGTGTTCCAAACATACGGCGATGAGTCATATTCCGCTGGTTCATAAACTGCTGCAAATGATGCCCTGGAATCAACTCATGCTGCACAGTAGCTCTGGAGAAATGCGGATTATTCCCACGCATACTCATCATTTTATCCTCATGGCTCATCTCAGAAGTAGGGTAAGCAATCTGAATTACTTCTCCTCCCAGAAAGAAAGGGCTAACTCGTTGGCGCTCGGCTGAGATCATGATCGTTCTCCAGGATTCCTTTGCCAAAGGCGGTACCGTAATCAAGTCATTGTCCTCCACGTAGGCAGTAGCCTCCTCAGCCAAACGGATTACTTCTGCAGGCCATTCTCCAGCTGGCAAATAAGTTTCCTTCACCATTTCCAGCGCAGCTTTCCAATCATCACCAAAACCTAATTCATTCGATGCTTTAAGCATTTCTCTCTCACACCAAGCAAATTGCTTTTCAGCTTCAGCAATCAATTCCTCAGGACTATAAGCAATCATCTCAAATGCCAGTTGCTTTTCTAAAGCAGCTCTTCCAATCGGCCTACCTATAATTCCACTTCCATCGTCTTTCACAGAATTGGTATAATGCTCACGAAGTCCTTTTGCATAGGATTTCATACTCGCATCGAGTTTCTTCCAGGGCTCTGGCATCCACCAAGTAAACATCGGGTCATAGTCAAAATAATAACTATAGGCTTCACCCGTCGTTCTACTCATAGCTTCTACTGCACTCGCCGCTAGATCCGCTTTCTGCCAGCTCGTATATTTTGGGGTTGAAGCAAGATTTTTCAATTGTAAGTCAACTTGCTTTGCTACCTCATTCCAAGTGGCAGCGAGTTGTTGAGGCTCTGGTTTCACAGCTCTGCGCCTTCCCTGATAAAACTCTTCAAGTGGCTTAGCAAAAACCAAAACTCCTGCGACCTCATCGAAAGAAGTTTTTTCTATCGCCAGCTCAGCCAATTCTTTCTCCAGATAATTTCGGAAAAGCACATAATCGATTTTCCCATCTTCAGACAAAGAGCCGTAATTCAACTTTCCGAGATTGGTCAGATATTCCTGATTGAAGTGTTGTATTCTGGAAAAATACTCCTTAGAAAATGCGTTGGAATACAGCCTCCTTAAGGTGCCATAATCGGCCTGATAGGTTTGGATAGTTTGTACCAATTCGGTTGAAAATCCCAAAGTGGAGAATAAGCACAAAATCAGAATTAAATAAACTTTTTTCATGTGTTTATATTTTCTTTTAAAGTCCACATGGAATCTCACATGGTTAATAATCATCCTAGTGTTTGACGTTTTCGGCATGTTCGATTTCATAAGACTAAGGAAAAGTGGAGCGTTAAATTAAATCTTTTGTGGCTAAATCCTCGAAATAGCCATCTCATAATTCTGAGTCAAAGTAATTCTTTGATCAGCGGTAAAATTGATTTTTGAGAAATTACCCAACCATTTTGTAATCAATTACTTATATTGAACCTGATCAAAACCTGTGCTTTTTCAGAATTGAACCAAACAGCAATTTCTGAAAATCTTAGGCTTATGATCTAAGATTTAATTTTTACTCGTTGCTCCTTCTGTGCACGGCGATTTTTTGGCCTGAGAAGGTGCGATTCCACCAAAACATCATCACTATGGAATTAAAGATTAGTAATCTATCAAAGACCTATCCGAACGGAGTTAGAGCTTTGAATGATGTGTCACTGAGTGTTCCTCAAGGAATGTTCGGCTTGCTCGGACCAAACGGAGCCGGCAAATCCACCCTTATGCGTACCATCGCAACACTACAAGATGTCGACAGCGGAAGTATTATGCTTGATGACATTAATGTCCTAGAAGACAAGCAAACTGTAAGAGAACGGCTTGGTTATTTGCCTCAGGATTTTGGTTTATATCCTCGAATCAACGCAGAAGTGATGCTGGATCACATTGCGCAGATGAAAGGAATAGGCAAGAAATCTGAGAGAAAGGTCTTAGTAGAGAGCTTGCTACACAAAGTAAATCTCTTCAAAGACCGTAAAAAAGGGCTTGGTACTTTTTCAGGAGGAATGCGCCAGCGTTTTGGAATTGCTCAGGCTCTAGTAGGCAGTCCTTCGCTTATCATTGTGGACGAACCTACTGCTGGACTTGACCCTTCTGAGAGAAACAGATTCTACAATTTGCTCTCGGAAATAGGAGAAAATACCATTGTGATTCTATCTACACATATCGTAGAAGATGTCAATACGCTCTGCTCCAACATGGCCATCATCTGCCAAGGCGAAGTACTGATGCAATGCAAACCAAAGGAGGGAATCGCTACGGTACAGGGAAAAATCTACAAAAAAGCCATCAACAAAGACGAACTCGAAAGTTATAGAAATGACTACCAAGTGATCTCTACCAAACTTATAGAAGGACGGCTGAGCTTGCGAATTCAAGCTGATACTGATCCTGCAAATGGTTTTGAGGCAGTTCCCGCAGATCTGGAAGATGTGTACTTCAGTAATATTTCGAAGAAAGTAGACCCTATTACGATCTAAGGTTTCTGATATGTTTTTAGACATCTTCATTTTTGAACTGAGATACCGGTTTAGTCGACCGGCTACTTATATCTACTTTGGACTATTGCTGGTCGTAGCTATGCTACTGATCGGGTTCGGAAATACTCCTGCTTCCGAAAAAGTTTTTCACAATGCCCCCATAGTCATCGCTAACCTACAGCTTTTGATTTCTCTGTTTGGGATCTTGATAGCCTCTGCGGTCATGGGAGTTCCCCTTTACCGAGACCTAGAGCACAAAACAGGGACATTTTTATTCAGTTATCCCATTTCCAAATTCGCCTATTTCATGGGTAGATTTTGGGGCTCCTTTGTCACCTTACTATTTATCTCTTTGGGGAGTTTGTTTGGGATCTTCCTGGGAAGTTTACTCGGCCCTACTTTCGGCACTGATGCTTTACGCTACGGACCCAATGAACTGATGAACTATCTTCAGCCTTGGCTGACATTGACGCTCCCGAACTTATGGTTTGCAGCAACACTATTCTTTGCGCTAATCGTTTTCACGAGAAATATCAAATCGATTTACTCGGGCGGAATTGTTGTATTCATTGCCTATTTACTGGCTAATTTCCTGGCAAGAGATATAGAAAACAAAGATCTCGTACAGCTCCTAGACCCTTTTGGGCTGAATACTTTCGATTACCAAACTCGTTATTTGACGCCATTTGAGCAGAATAATTTCATTCTGCCATTGGCTGGAAATCTGCTTCTCAACAGACTATTATGGTCAGGTATAGGTCTGGCCTTATTTCTTGCAGCTTATTTTAGATTCAGCTTTAGCTATTTCTTCAAAACTGTCCAGAAAAAATCTAAAAAAGAGGTAGAGAAGACCTTTGTACCAAACCTTTCTCAGGTAATTTCCAAAGCAAGTTTTGCAGGAAATTACCAGTGGAATAGCTTCCTCACGCTCACGAAGATTGAAGTGCAAAATATTATCAAAGACGTGTACTTCAGGTCTATTCTATTAGGCGGAATGGTCTTTTTGATACTGGATTTTTGGATCGGAAACACACTGTACAGTGTCCCGAACTTTCCTTCCACCGCCTTTCTGATGGAGTACAAGACCTTTGATTACAATCTCTTTGTCTTCATCATCATCGTGTTTTTCACAGGAGAAACACTCCACAGAGATAAGGCTTCGGGGTATTCAGTCATCAATGATACTTTCCCCGTGAAAGACGGAACTGTGATCGCCTCCAAGTTTTCAGGGATGGCGTTTGTTTGTCTACTCTTGACTACCCTTCCAATTATTGTTGGCATCATCATACAGACACTGAAAGGCTATTTTGACTATAATCTTGGGATTTATTTGGTAGATAGCTACCTCATTTCTCTTCCTGATTACCTACAAATGGTCATGCTGGTATTTGCCGTGCATCTTGTCGTAAACAACAAATTCGCAGGACATGCCGCAGCGATTGGAGTTTGGATGTTAATTATCATTCTGCGGGATTTTGCCAATTATGATTTCAATCTTTTCTTTTTCTCCTATAAGCCGGGATATCGATGGAGCGACATGAATGGATTGGGCCATTTCGGAGAGCCACTATTCTGGTTCAATCTGTATTGGACCGCTTTTGGAATCTTCCTGATCTTATTCTTCAGTATTTTCTTCAGCCGTGGCACGGAGAATTCAGTGAAAAGCAGATTCAGAACAGCAGGTAAAAAACTAGGCAAAAAGACCGCACTAGTTTCTTATGCATTTCTGCTGGTAGCAATTGTAACGGGAGCATATATCTACAATTCTACCGTATATGTCAATTCCTATCAGACTTCCAAGGAAGGAGAACTGAGACAGGTAGCCTATGAGAAGCAACTGAAACAGTATGAATTTTTGCCTCAGCCAAAAGTCACCAAAGTCAATCTCAAAGCTGATCTTTACCCACTGGAAAGAGATGCCTACTTCGAAGCCCAAGTAGAGTTGGTAAATAAGACTGATGTACCAATAGACTCCATTCACTTTAATAGCACGGGTTTGACATCCTTTGAAGTTTTGTATAGGGATTCAGAATTACCTTATCGATTCCCACTAGTATATGAGCCCGCCAAGTTTCAGATTTTTGGCAAAAAAGAAAATAGGGAATGGTACAAGATCACTGCACTTCCCAGAACGATGATGCCTGGTGATACGCTGGAGTTAGTCATCAAAAGCAAAATGATCAACGATGATTTCCCAAATTCAGGTTTCGGTAGGGAGTTGGTTTACAACGGCACATTCCTAGCTGGAGGCATGCCTGAAATAGGTTATTCATCAGGAAATGAAATGGATAGTGATGAAAAACGAAGAGAATATGAGCTCCCAGAAAAGCCGGAAGACCTGCCTCCACATGATGATCCTTATGGACGAAGAACCCTCTTATTCTCAGATGAAGCTGATTTTATCCAATTTGAAGCCACTGTAAGTACCATCCCAAGTCAAATTGCTGTGGCACCAGGATATCTTCAAAAAGAGTGGATTGAAGACGATCGACGGTATTTCCACTACGTACAGGATACTCCGATTCAGGCATTTTTCTCTGTGCTTTCTGCCGAATATGAAATCCTAAAGGACAAAGCCTCTTTGCCTAATGGGCAGGAAATTGATATAGAGATCTATTATCAAAAAGGCCATGAATACAACCTAGATCGCTTTGTACAATCCTATAAAGATGGACTCATATACTATTCAGAGACCTTTGGTCCTTTTCAGTACAAACAAATGAGAATCTTGGAATTTCCACGCTATGCAGGTTTTGCTCAGTCATTTCCGAATACCGTTCCCTTTAGCGAGGACTTTGGTTGGGTAGCTGATTTCTCCGATCCAAATAGCTTTGACTATGTGTATTATGTAACGGCTCACGAGCTTGCGCATCAGTGGTGGGGCCATCAGATTACACCAAATTATACGCGTGGATCCAATTTGATCTCAGAAGCTTTGGCGGAATATTCAGCCTTGGTTCTTACGGAAAGAAAATACGGTAAAGAGAATATGAAGCGCTTCCTGAAAGATGAACTTGACGGATATCTACGAGGAAGATCCAGTGAGAGTAAAAAAGAAAATCTCTTCATCAACACCAATCGCTCCTACCAATGGTACCAAAAGGGAAGCTTGATTTTATACGGGTTGAGGGATTTGATTGGAGCAGAAGCGATAGATAGCGCCCTGTATAATTTCAATGCTGAGTTTGGCTTGAAGCTTACGCCACCATTTCCTGGAAGTACTGACTTATATCGGCATTTGGATGCTCATACACCTGATAGTTTAAAATACTACTTGGATGATACGTGGAACAAAATCACACTTTATGACAATAAAGTAGAGGAAGCTACCGCCACCAAAATCTCTGAAGGCGAATATGATGTGACTCTCAAATTAAAGTCACAGAAGCTTTATGCCGATTCGGCTGGACAAGAATCTGATGCCAAATACGAAGGAGATTACATAGATATTGGAGTCTTCGCAGCAGATGATCAAGATGAAAATGGAAAAGATCGGGTGAACCCATTATATGTTCAGAAATACAAAATTTCGCCTGGCGAAACGACTCTGACCATACGGGTGAAAGGCGAGCCGTCCAAAGCAGGCATCGATCCTTACAATAAACTCATTGATCGAATTCCAGACGATAACACTACGAGCGTAGAGGTCAAGTAAAACAAAAAAGGTCGTTTCAAGTTGAAACGACCTTTTTTACTATTTCCTCTTTCGAAGTAGTGCTACAAGTATCAAAACAAATATAGCTCCACCTACTACCCAAGCCCATGGCTGTTGGTACCATTCTTCTTTACCGATATTGACATCGATGTCTAATCCGCCGTCTTGTGCAAATGCCGCGACCGAAAAGAACATAGTCATTAGAAATAAAAATAGACTCTGTGAATACTTTTTCAGTTGATTTTTCATGGTTATTTAGTGTTTATTTGAATCTAATATTATAAGTCGCCGCTACACCAATAGTCTGAATATCAGCAGCAGGATCTGAAGTAAATACTTGATTATAAAAAGCGAAAATATTCCAATCATAATTATGATAACCTACTTGCGGACGGATATAAAAACCACCGTCACTGATTACATCACCCGTTAAAAATGTGTAACCCACGTCTGTTCCCACAAAGAATCCTGAAGGCTCAGGATAATACCTAAGCATTAAACCTAAAGGTATCGCTCCGAAATTCTCTGCTCCAACTACATCATTTTTAGCAAAATACTGCGTATAACCAGATACTACACCAAGCCCAAAATTGTCGGTACGCATAAATTGTCCAGCTACATCCAGACCGAAAGCAAAAGATGAATAATTCCCAATATCTCCCACTGGAGCTCCTAAATTAATCCCCAGTTTAAGCCAGGAATTATCTTCATTGATATCTTCAATGTCTCGTGTTGTCTGGGCGTAAGTAGCAAATCCAACAACCATTAGCGTAAGTGATAAAATTAGTTTTTTCATGTTTGGTTTGTTTTTCTTCTCTTATAGCCAAACCGAGTGCCATGAGCTAAAAACACTGATCCTTATCACTTCAAAAAGTAGCTGAATGGCTTCTATAGAGCTATTTAACAGTTTTTCACAAACCTCCAAAAACTGAACAATACTAATATTACGACATATCCCATCGCCCTATTTCGGGTAATTATCTCCTCAATTATTGGGGAAAATGTGTGATAATAGGTTCAAACTGCCTCTTTCTTCGGAATCTTAGAACAATTGGTTAAACGAATCGACTTTCATCCTTATCATAAGCTAGAATGAAGTCTATTATGCAGATACAATAGAAAGTACCGATATCGGTGGCACCTCCTTTTTATCTTTCAGTCCCACTTTCCACATGGCATGTACATCTAGCGCAAAGGCACCAAATTCCTCTACGACTTTGCCACGCATTTTATAAAAACCCTTGCCTTGAAATGGGTAGCGTTTGAGAGAATTGGGGAAGTGAACGGTGTCCAGCCAGTCTCCCTTGGCATCTAGAAAAGTCCCAAAAGCCATATGTTCCCGCTTGATCGTACGTACATCTTTGGTAGTGACGAGCTGACCGAGCACTTCAATCTGCTTTCCAAGTAAGCTTGGAAATTGATCTGCCAGCGTCATTCCTTTGCCATCATGGGCGCAAAGTCGAAACATGTCTGTCAGTGCAAAACCGAGCACATTGATCTCATCAATCGCGTCTTCGAGTGGGTAGTCAGGAAAATCCGGTAGCGTAAAGTCTATCGCCGGCTCCTTGAAAAGCGCGGGAGAATCAGGAATAGCTGTCATGTGCTTTTGAGCGAAATTGGCTTTCCAAAGCAATTTCTTCTTTCCCAAACCCATAAAGCCAAAAGCTCCTACGCTGATTAGAATATTCAATTGCTCTGGGCCAGCTAGCGTACGCTCGATAAAGTCCTCCAAACTCATATATGCTCCATTGGCTTGCCTTTCCTCGAGAATTAAATCACAGAGCTTTTTTTCCAACTGCTGCACATGGATCAAGCCTACAAAAACCTCCTCTTGGATGATATTGGTGAGGTATTCACTACGGTTTACGCAAGGTGGATTTACCTTCGCTCCAGTGCGTTTAAGTTCGTGAAAATAGAATTCGGTGCTGTAAAAACCCCCAAAATTATTGATCACCGCCACCATAAATTCCATGGGGAAATAGGTCTTCAGGTAAAGACTCTGATAACTTTCCACAGCAAAAGAAGCCGAGTGAGCCTTGGAAAAAGAATAGCCGCCGAATGATTCCATCTGTCTCCAAACTTCCGCTGCGACGCTATCCTCACGCCCAAGTTTCTTGCAGTTTGCAAAGTAATTTTCCCTGATTTCATTGAAACGATTGTGTGATCTGTACTTGCCAGACATGGCACGACGAAGAATATCCGCTTCGCCCATATCCAGTCCGGCAAAGTGATGCGCGACCTTGATCACGTCTTCTTGATACACCATCACGCCATAGGTTTCCTCCAGCAGTTCCTTCATTTTGGGATGGAGATAGACGACTTTTTCCGGGTCATGAAATCGTTCGATGTATTGCTTCATCATGCCAGACTGTGCCACCCCTGGACGAATGATCGAGCTGGCGGCCACCAGCGTGAGGTAATCGTCACATTTCAGTTTGGTGAGAAGCTGCCGCATGGCCGGACTTTCTATGTAAAAGCAACCAATCGTATCCGCCTTTCGGATCTGGCTGGCGACTTTTGGGTCGCTCATAAATTCCTCTACTCGATGAATGTCGATGTCTATTCCCCTATTTTTCTTCACCAGTCCAATTGCTTCCTTAATATGTCCCAATCCACGCTGACTGAGAATGTCGAGTTTGAATAAGCCAATTTTCTCAGCTAAAAACATGTCTATTTGCGCCGTGCAAAAACCCTTCGGTGGCATTTCATTCACTGTGTATTGATAAATGGGTTTCTCCGAAATCAGCATCCCGCCAGGGTGGATAGAATGGTGATTAGGGAAATTCTCCAGTAGCTGCCCATACTTGAGAATGGTGCGCTGGATCTTGTCCTCATTCATTGGCTGATCCTTGCCTCGAACGAGCTGGTCGATTTCTTCTTTTGGTAGGCCAAAAACTTTTCCCAATTCACGGATCACCGCTCTTCGCTGAAAGGTGCTGTACATTCCAAGCAGCGAAACATGATCTTTACCGTAGCGCTTGAAAATGTAATCGATCACCTCATCCCGATCTTTCCAAGAGAAGTCCATATCAAAATCCGGAGGGGAAGTTCGGTGAGGATTCAGAAATCGCTCGAAATACAAATCGAGTTTAATTGGGTCCACATCCGTTATTTTCAGACAATAAGCTACGATCGAATTGGCACCACTACCACGACCTACGTAGTAAAAACCGCGGTTTTGGGCATAGCGGATCACGTCCCAAACGATAAGAAAGTAGGCGTTGAAATTCAGTTGGTCAATGATTTTCAGTTCTTTGATCACACGGGCTTTAGCCGCGGGATTGTTGCCGTAGCGATACTGAAGTCCCTCTATGGCAAGTTTTTCCAGCAAAATCCGGTCGTCTTCCTTACTCGCACTGTAATTCTTTTTATTCTTATCGGTGTGTAGTTCAGTCTTTATTTCACAGGAATCGATGAGTTGCAATGTGTTGCTGATCATACTGGGGAAATTCCGAAACGCACTCATCAATGCTGCTTCCGACACGAACATTTCATCCGGCGAAGCAAAATCCTTTTCTCCCAGTTTACTAATCAGGGTATTCTTGCCGATGGCTCGAAGCAGACGATGAATATTAAAGGCTGTTTTATCCTTGAAGGTGACGGGATGGCGGATTATATATTTCTTGGGGGAAGCCTCCACTTCCTGTCTTTTCAGGCGATTCAGTTCACTTGCTAATATGCCGATGAATTCATTTTCATGCAAATTTTGCGCAGCAAAGCTCCCAGCCGGATAGATAATCAATACCTCTGAAAAGCAATCTGGACGCTCAGGAAAAGCCAAGTCTAGCTGCAAATGATGAGAAAGAAAACGATTGATCTCAAGTAGTCCCGCGTCATTTTTTGCCAATAAAGTATAGCAGAAAACATCCTCGTTTCGGATCTCAGTCCCTACGATAGGTTTGATATTTTTGACCCTACAGAAATCCACAAAATCCCAAAGATCGGCCGTACTATTGATATTCGTGAGACCAAGAGAGGAAAGGCCCCGCTCCGCTGCAGTATCCACAAGCTTCTCGGTACTGAAGGTGCCGTAGCGGTAGCTGAACCAGGTTTTACAAGTGATAAACATCTTAAGCGCGGGTTAAGGTGATGGCTCGGGTCAGGCTTTTTTCGCCGTAGCGGTTTTTGATCCAGTCGATAGCTTGATATAGACTCACACCTTCTTCGGTGTCTTGAAAAAGGTCGATCTGCTGGCAACCTTGCACTAGATGGCTGACTTTCACGCCGACCAGACGCACAAGCATTCTCTTTTCATAGAGCTTCGCAAAGAGTTCCTTGGCTCTTTGCAAAAGCACTTCGTCCGAACTGGTGTAAGATATAATGCACTGACGGCTGACCGTATCGAAATTGGCATAGCGAAGCTTTACTGTGATACAGCCACAGAGTTTATTTTTTTGGCGAAGCTCAAAACCCACTTTCTCCGTCATTCGCACCAATTGGCTATTGAGAAAAGCCATGTCGATGGTGTCCGACTCAAAGGTATTTTCCGTGCCGATGCTTTTCTGCTCGGTGTAGGGAATCACGGGGGATTCGTCGATTCCATTGGCTTTTCTGGAAAGGTCGATCCCTGATTTTCCCAAGAGATTTTGCATCATCCGTGGAGGAATCTCGCTAAGCAGCTTGATACTTTCTACGCCCATTCGTTCCAGTAGTGTGGAGGTCTTTTCGCCCACTCCCGGCATTCTTCGGATAGGAAGTGGAGCGAGGTAAGGCTTTTCTTTTCCAAAAGCAATGGTCGTCTGCCCGTTAGGTTTTGCATCATGCGTAGCCACTTTGGACACCAGTTTATTCACTGCCAAAGCACAGGAAATGGGTAATCCTGATTCTCTAACGATCCTTTCCCGCAGTTCCTTGGTGAATTTTTCACAGCCAAAAAACCTATCCATTCCCGTCATATCGATGTAAAACTCATCAATCGAAGCTTTCTCCATCAACGGAACCTGCTCCTGAATTATCTCTGTGACTATGCGTGAATTCTGGCTGTAACTATCGTGGTCGCCTTTGATATAGAATGCCGAAGGACAAAGCCGTCGCGCCAGCTTCATCGGCATAGCGGAATGCACGCCAAATTTCCGTGCCTCGTAACTGCACGAAGCCACCACTCCCCGGTCGGAGCTACCGCCGATGATGACGGGCTTGTTCTTTAGCGCTTCGTTTTTCAACCGCTCCACAGACACAAAAAACGTGTCCAAATCCAAATGCACGATATGCCTTTCCATTTCTCAGATTACTTGCTATATTTGATAGTATTAGTATCATTTTATTGTCATTAATTGTATCGAATAAAAATGGGAAGTCAAAGCTTTTTCTGGGCGAGCAATCTGAAATTTCTTAGAAAGCGACGCAAATTGAGTCAAGACATGCTAGCCGAAAATCTTGGCATGACTAGGGCAAAACTCAATGCACATGAAAATGGCCATAGTAAGTCGCCGGCAATTGAGGATTTGCTGCTATGTGCGGATTATTTCAGGATGAGTGTGGACACGCTTCTTCGGGTGGATCTGTCCAAGCTCAGCGAACTGAAAATCCGTGATTTGGAAGCTGGGAATGATGTATTTCTGAGCGGTTCGAAAGTTCGGATTCTCGCCACCACGGTCAGCTCAAGTAATGAGGATAACATCGAACTGGTGCCGATCAAGGCGAAGGCGGGTTACTTAGGAGGCTTCGGCGATCCGGAGTATTTGAGCACGCTGCCAGTTTTCAATTTGCCCAATCTGCCAAAGGACAAGAAATATCGCATGTTCCAAACCGAAGGAGATAGCATGCTGCCTATCGCGGATGGGGCATACGTGATTGGCTCATATTTATCCGAATGGCGCCTTGCCAAAGAGACTCCCTGCGTAGTAGTGACGGCAAGTGAAGGAGTCAGTTTTAAGATGCTGAGTTTTCAGACAGAGGAAAGAAGCTTTTTGCTGCGTTCCCTCAATCCTGTCTACACGCCTTATCAAGTACCTGCGGAAGAGATTCGTGAGATCTGGAAATTTGAATACTATATGAGTGATGAGTTTCCGCAGGAGCCACTGACGCTACAGCAAGTCGGAATTGAGATTTCGGAGATCAACAGGAAGTTGGGGTTACTGCAGAAGGGGTAAGTGGTGTCTCCCGCGAAGGCGCAAGGGCGCTATTTTTTCGTAAACGCTTTCTCTTAAGAAGATGCAAGGGCACAGCGATTATATGGAAGAGTTTTCTAGATAGTAATGTATGAGCTAATTAGATATTATGTGTATCTGCTTTTCTGCCAGTAATGTAACAAATACATCATAGGATTTGGTAAACTCAAGCATTGAGGCCACATCGGTCACCCATTGCTTGTACTGAGCAAAGTCGAAGTATCGGTCTTCCAGCCTAGAAATCAAAGTAAGTCTACTGGCATCATTGCGGGTAATCATAGTAGAAATTTAGCTACTCCAATTTCCGCCAGTCTTTCGGAGTCATTTCGGTAAGGCTTTTGAAAGTTTTGTTGAAGTGAGATAAAGTTTGGAAACCTACTTGATAAGAGACCTGAGAGACACTCAAGTCTGTTTCTAAAAGCAATTTTTTGGCTTCAGTAACTCTTAGCTGCTGAACATATTGGGTGAAAGTCCTTCTCGTTCGTAATTTAAAGAACCTACAGAAGGCCTCCTTGCTCATAAATGCCTGTTCGGCTACTTCTTCTAAGCTAATCTGTCTAGTACTATTATCGAGAATAAATCTCATCACTTGGTCCATTCGTCTACCGTCTCGCTCATTCATAGTTCTAAGCACAGGTATCTGATTTAGTGAAACCAAATCATCAGAATTAAAATCTAAAAGCGATAGGATATGGATGCATTGTTGCAATCTAGTAAGACCTGAAAACTCAGAAAATCTAGAAACCAATTCTCCCACTTCATCTCTTGTATCACCGTTTATTTTAAAGCATCCTGTGATTTTTTCATTGAGATGAGTGAGCTCAAAAAAGTCTTCCACTTCTGAAAAAGCCCTACTCATCACTTTGAAATCAAAGAAAATAGTGTTTCCTGCAATCCTAAGATTGCTTTCCTCCTCAAAATAATCCGCATCACTCCGAAAAACATGTGGGATACTCTCGGGCAACAAGAACAAATCTCCCGGCCCGTATCTCCCCACATAGTCTCCGACTAGAAGTTGCCCCCTACCTTCCACAATGAGTGTTAATTGGGCTTGAGGATGCTGATGAAGGTTATTGTAAAAATACTTTCCGCGATCTTCTTGGTACTGAATAAACGTTTTTTCAGACTTAGGGATCTGAAAGGAGATTACCTTACTCATAAGTAAAAATAGGCTTGGGTTGTTATATAAATTCAATTATACTCATTTTTTGATCAATATAGAACCATAACTTACTAAATCACCCCTTTCAAAGACTTCTCTGATCCTCTAATTTTGAAAGAAAAAAAACGATATGAACTGGAAAGGTGTATTCCCCGCTGTGACAACTAAATTTCATGCTGACGGAAGTTTGGATATGGAGTTATTTTTCAAAAATATTGACTTCCAACTGGAATCCGGAGTTCATGGGATTATTCTTGGTGGTACATTGGGAGAAAGCTCTGTTCTTTCTCAGGAAGAAAAAATCACACTGACCCGCGAGACGGTAAAGTACCTTGACGGCAAAGTTCCAGTGATCCTGAATATCGCCGAAGGTGCGACTCAAGATGCACTTTTTTGGGCTGCAAAAGCCAAAGAACTCGGCGCTGCAGGTTTGATGATTTTGCCTCCAATGAGATATGCAGCTGATGCGAGAGAAGTCGTGGCTTATTTCAAAGCTGTCGCAAATAGCACTGATCTTCCAATCATGATCTATAACAATCCTGTGGATTACAAGACTTTGGTGACCTTGGACATGTTTGCGGAGTTGGTAGAATGCGAAAATATCGAGGCGATCAAAGAATCGACACGCGACATCTCTAACGTGACTCGTATGAGAAATAGATTTGGTGATCGTTTCAAAGTGCTTTGTGGCGTAGACACCTTAGCGATGGAAGAATTGGTAATGGGAGCAGATGGCTGGGTGGCTGGTTTGGTTTGTGCTTTTCCGAAGGAAACAGTCACGATCTTCAACTTAGTCAACGAAGGCAAAAACGAAGAAGCAAGAGAAATCTACCGTTGGTTCTTGCCTCTTTTAGAACTGGATATTCATCCAAAACTCGTTCAATACATCAAACTTGCCGAGCAACATTGCGGTATAGGATCTGAGCACGTGAGAGCTCCAAGATTGACTTTGATCGGGGAAGAGCGAACTCGTGTTGAGAAAATCATTACTGACGGAATTGCTAACAGACCAAAGCTATAAGCTCTAGGGTTAATGGCATTTGTCTTGCACCTTTTTCCTATCTTCAAATTATCAATCTTTTAAACTCACAAATCCTATGATCGATCAAATTTTCAACGCAGCAACCGAGGCTTTTCTCCAGTACAAAAATGTTCCTGCAAATCTCAAAGCAGACTTTTTAGATAAAATCGCAGAGATTTTGGAAGCAAATCGATCTATAATAGTGCCTGTGGCTGTAAAAGAATCCAATCTTCCAGAAGGTAGAATCAACGGTGAAATGGGCAGAACTACAGGCCAGATCAAACTTTTCGCCAATATGGTGAGAGAAGGAAGCTGGCTGGAAGCGACCATAGATCCAGGAGATCCACACCGCTCTCCAATGCCTAAAGCAGATATCAGAAAAATGCTTACTCCTATGGGCCCTGTGGTCGTATTTGGTGCAAGCAATTTCCCATTGGCATTCTCAACAGCCGGTGGAGATACTATTTCCGCTTTGGCTGCTGGTTGCCCAGTTATTTACAAAGGTCATCCTGCCCATCCAGAAACTTCAAGATTGGTCGCTGAATGCATTCATAAAGCTGTGATCAGTTCTAATTTGCCTGAAGGAGTATTTATCCATGTAGAAGGTGGAATCGAAATCGGACAGGCATTGGTGCAGCATCCTTTGGCCAAAGCTGTAGCATTTACTGGTTCTCATACCGGAGGAAAAGCACTTTTCGATCTGGCAAATAAGCGTGAGGAACCAATCCCTGTCTATGCAGAAATGGGCTCAGTGAACCCAGTGTTCACTTTTCCTAGCAAACTTCAAAACGAACTTGTCCCTCTAGCTCAAGCCTATGTAGGATCTCTCACCATGGGATCTGGACAATTTTGTACTAACCCAGGTTTGATCTTTGTTCCAAGTTCCCATGCTACAGCATTTGAAGCTGCAATGGCTCAGGAAATCAAAGACATCGCGGGCTCACCTATGCTTCATCCAGGCATTGCCAAGGCATATTATGAGTCCATAGAATACTACCAGACACGGGAAGAATTGAAGTGGATCAAAGTGGCTGACCCTAAGCACCTGATCAATGGTAGTCCTGCTTTGGCAGAAATAAAAGCGGCTGATTGGTTGGCAGACGATGTATTCCAAAAAGAAGTTTTCGGAGCATTTGCCCTGATGGTGGTATACGACTCGCCAAATGAATTGATGCAAGCTGCCAAAAAACTTCACGGTCAACTGACAATTACGATGTGGGGAGATGTTCCTGAGCTTAAGCAAAATGCAGCACTGATCAATATTTTAGAAGAAAAGTGCGGAAGATTGCTATTCCAAGGAGTTCCGACTGGAGTAGAAGTAGGTTATGCCATGCAGCATGGTGGACCATATCCTTCTACTACAGATTCCCGAAGCACCTCTGTCGGCGCCGGTGCGATCAAGAGATTTGCCCGCCCAATTGCCTTCCAAGACATGCATCCTGATTTATTGCCAGACGCTTTGAAGAATGAAAACCCAATGAAAATAGTAAGACAAGTAAACGGAAAATATACAGTAGAGAAAATCTAAGTGGGAAGTACGAATGGCGATTTACGAGGCTTTTATGCACTTCAATCCTAACTTATCAAGGAGGCGTTACAATTACCTTACAACTTCATTTTCCAATATTTTAATTTTCCAATCTTGAATTAGTTCATGTCAACACGACACACGTTCTCCTGTATTGATGCCCATACTTGTGGTAATCCAGTTCGAGTAGTTTCGGGCGGAGTTCCTTTTTTGAAAGGTGAAAACATGCTGGAAAAGCGCCAGTATTTCTTGGATAATCTAGATTGGATTAGGACAGGTCTGATGTTCGAACCTCGGGGTCACGACATGATGTCTGGCTCCATGCTTTTCCCTCCACATGATCCAGAGAATGATGTCGCTGTGCTCTTCATCGAGACTAGTGGCTGCCTCCCGATGTGTGGACATGGTACGATTGGAACAGTTACGATAGCTATCGAGGAAGGACTGATCTACCCAAAAAATCCCGGTAAGCTGAGACTAGAAACTCCCGCTGGACTTGTTCTAGTGGAGTACAAACAGGAAGGCAGAAAAGTCAAATCTGTCAAGCTGACGAATGTCAAAAGCTTTCTGGCAGCGGAAGGTTTGGAAATTGAATCTGACGAATTGGGCAAACTCCTTGTGGATGTTTCTTATGGTGGCAATTTCTATTGCATCGTAGATCCTCAGGAGAATTTCCCCGGCATAGAGCATTTCAAAGCCGAGCAATTGATCTCCATGGCTCGCTCACTTCGCCAGAAAATGAATGAGAAATACGAGTTTGTACATCCAGAGCAACCAGCTATCAAAGGACTTTCTCATGTGCTGTGGACAGGAAAAACGCTTGATCCTACCAGCACTGCTCGTAATGCAGTTTTCTACGGAGACAAAGCTATTGACCGTTCACCCTGTGGCACCGGAACTTCAGCTAGACTGGCTCAATGGTACGCCAAAGGACTTTTGAAACCAGGGGAAGACTTCATACACGAAAGCTTTATTGGTTCCAAATTCATCGGTAGAATCGAGGAAGAAACCGAAATCGCCGGAAAACCTGCTATCATCCCAAGCATAGAAGGCTGGGCGAAAGTGTATGGTTACAATACAATCATCCTGGACGACGACGACCCGTATGTGCATGGATTCCAAGTAATTTAGTCCTTTGAGGTGTCATTATGAGCGACAAAGGAGCGAATAATCTCCTCGAAGGTCTTTTCTGAAAAGTATTTATTAATTAAACCTTCGAGGTTAGAAAAACCTCAAAGGTTGTGCTATAAAAAATGAAACCAACCCTCATCATCGGCGGCGGAATAATCGGCCTGTTTACTGCATATTTTCTTCAAAAGGAAGGCATTGAAGTTCAGGTAATGGATCAAGGCGATATGCAAGTGAATTGCTCCACAGGCAACGCAGGCATGATCGTGCCGAGTCATATTATCCCTTTGGCTGCTCCAGGGATGATCAGCAAAGGGATTTCATGGATGTTTTCCTCCAAAAGTCCTTTCTACATTCACCCACGGCTGGACGCAAAACTTTTGAAATGGTGCTATCAATTCTACAAAGCTTCCAGTCCAGCACATGTAGAGCGATCTATTCCTGTTTTGAAAAATCTGAGTTTGCTCAGCAAAGCACTTTATCAGGAATTCAAGGATGAGCATCCAGACTCTCAGATAGCCTTGCAGGAAAAAGGCTTGATGATGATCTATCAAACGGAAGCGGTCGAGAAAGAAGAAATTGAGTTTGCTAATCTTGCGAATGCTAATGGTTTACATGCGGATATTTTGACTCCTGAGGACATTCGTGCTTTCGAGCCAAACTTAGAAGTGAAAGCCCGTGGAGCCGTTCGTTTTCCTGGCGATGCACATTTGGATCCGGGGAAATTATATAGATTTCTGAAGAGCTATTTGCAGGAAAAAGGAGTGAAATTCCTGACCAATACGCAAGTCACTGGCTTTGAAAAAAGTGGAAACACGGTCAAAGCTGTCATTACGGACAAAGGAAAAATAGATGCGGAAAAAGTAATTCTCTGTGGGGGTTCTTGGTCTGGTGAGTTGGCGGATTTACTAGGTTTTAACCTTCCGATGATGGGAGGAAAAGGTTATTCTTTCCTTCAGGAAAATAAACCTGAGATCATGCAGTCCTCGATTTTGACCGAAATGAAAGTTGCCGTAAGTCCTTACGGTGAGCAGATCCGATTTGGCGGAACGATGGAGATCGCAGGCACTAATCAAAAAGTAAATCTCAATCGCGTAAAGGGAATCTTCGAATCCATCAACCGCTTTTACCCAGAATTCGAAGCGAAATTCCCTGAAGAAAGTAAAATCTGGAAAGGCCTGAGACCTTGTTCACCAGACGGGCTTCCATACATTGGTTTTGCTCCTGGCTATTCCAACGTAATGGTAAACAGCGGACATTCCATGATGGGTGTTAGCCTGGCTCCTGCCTCAGGAAAAATCATCAGCGAACTGCATCAGCAAAAAGATACAACCTTGGGGTTGAATGGGTTTGAAGTGGGTAGATATTCAAAGTGATCTTGACCTTTGAGATCTTTTTTTGATCTCGAAGGTCTTTTCTCAATTAAGGATATTTTCCTACCATTTTCTTAAATTGCTTCTATGTAATCTGATGATAAAGACCTTGTAAAAGAGCCGTTTACAGAATACGGAGTGTATTCATATGCGGACTATCTGACTTGGGAGATCGATGAAATGGTCGAACTCATCAAGGGAAAAGTATTTCGTTCTGCTACGGCAGCGCCTAGAAGAAAGCATCAAGAAATAGCTGGGTTATTGTATTCTCGATTTTTGGTATTTCTGGAAGGGAAAAATTGCAAGGTATTTATCGCTCCATTTGAGGTCAGATTACCAAACAAATCCAGAAAGAATGAAGACATTTTTACGGTTGTTCAGCCAGATGTCTGCGTAGTTTGTGATCGGACTAAATTGGATGATGCTGGATGTATTGGCGCGCCAGATTTGATAGTGGAAGTGCTTTCTCCGGGAAACAATAAGAAAGAATTACGGAACAAGTACGAAGTTTATGAGGAGTCAGGTGTTAAGGAATACTGGGTAATTCAGCCAGACCAGGAGACTTTACTCATTAATACACTTACTGATGGGAAATACGTACCATCTCGACTTTTTACCCATAGTGATATTGTCAAATCTGAATGTATCGCTGGGTTTGAAGTTGATCTGGAAGAGTTTTTTGAGAAGATAGATTAGAAAAACATAAAAAAATCCTGCCCCAGAGGAAGCAGGATTACTAATTAATAGCTATAAATCAATCGATTAAGTCGTATAAACCGAATTGAACATCACGTAATCCGTGGTCAAATCTGATCCCCATCCTACGCCTTCTTCCTCTCCCGTGTTCAGCTCTAGCAATACTTTGATATGGGATTCTCGAAGCAACTTTTTCATGTAAGACTTCTCAAATTCAAGCGGATTCCCTTTATCCAACACTTGTACCAAGTGATTTTGATCGCCTATGAATAAGTTTACTTTTCTATAGTTGAAAGGCACACCGGCATTTCCTGCAGCTGCGATAATCCTTCCCCAGTTCGGATCACGTCCAAACATGGCCGTTTTCACTAAAGTAGAATCTGAAATCGCACGGACCAATGTTCTGGCAATTGCTTCAGTTCTCGCTTTAGTTACTTTGTATTCTATAAACTTAGAAGCTCCTTCTCCGTCTGATACAATCAGTTTTGCTAAGTGAGTTAGGATTCCCAAGAGTTTTTCCAAAAACACCTCATAACCTGGATCTTCCTTGCTGGTCACTTTTCTATTACCCGCCAATCCATTTGCCATTACAGCTACCATGTCATTGGTAGAGGTATCTCCATCCACAGTAATCATGTTGAACGATCGATCCACGCAATAGCTTACCGCCTCTTGAAGCAATTTCTCATCGATATGGAAATCCGTCACTACGAACGCTAGCATTGTCGCCATATTTGGATGGATCATTCCAGATCCTTTGGCCACGCCACCCATGTTGATCATTACTCCATCGTATTCAAAGTCGACAAATCCTTCCTTTGCAAAAGTATCCGTAGTCAAAATAGCATTGGCCACAAAGGATCCAGCTTTCAACTCATCACTCAGCTTTGGGATATTGACCTTAAGACCTTCTACCACATCTTCAGTAGGAAATTCAACACCGATAATGCCTGTAGAAGCTACGATCACATCCTCTTCAGAGATTCCCAACATCTGCGCAGTCATTCTCACCATCGCTTCAGCTCCTTCTTTGCCCTGATCGCCAGTACATGCATTTGCATTTCCTGCATTGCAGATGATTACCTGCGCCCTATTATTTGCGAGGTTTTTTTCTGTGATTTTGATAGGCTCAGCACGTACTTTATTTTGGGTCAAAGTCCCTGCAGCTGCAGCCGGAACTTCTGAGTAAATAATCGCGAGATCCCTTTTCATGGACTTCACCCCAGTATGCGCACCCCAGCATTTAATGCCGCGTACGTTAGTAATATTTTTAATCATCGCTTTCTAAATTAATATTTTATAAATCCTCTTTTGTCTGTAGACTAACTAATTATAGAATCAGTCAATTATAGGATTTAAGCTACTTCGGTCACCCGTCATCGATCTTCCGTCTCTTTAAGGTTTTAATGGCACTTGGTTCAAACCTTCTGCCTCTGACAAACCAAACATTAAATTCATATTGTGAACTGCCTGACTAGCGGCGCCTTTTAGCAAGTTATCAATTGCTGAGATAACAATCACACGCTCAGTCCTAGCATCCCATACTGGAAACACATCGCAAAAATGACTTCCACGCACATCTTTGATTCCTGGAGATTGATTTCTCAATCTTACAAATGGCTTATCTTGATAAAACTCCCGATAGATCTCAGTCAATTTTTCCTGATTCATTTCACCTTTGATTTTGGCGTAAGCCGTCACCAATATACCTCTATCTACAGGAAGTAGATGCGGAGTAAATTGAACCGTAGTCTGATCGCCTGCCAAAGCTCCTAGTTGCTCCTCGATCTCGATGGTATGTCTGTGACCAGCGATACCATAGGCTTTGAAATTCTCATTTACATTAGAGAAATGAGTAGTCGCACTCGCTTTAATTCCTGCTCCTGTAAGACCTGACTTAGCGTCGATGATCAGAGATTTCTCCTCTACTAGCTGCTTCGCAAAAAGCGGAGCCATGCTCAAAATAGATGCGGTAGGAAAGCAGCCTGGATTTGCTACGAGAGTTGCTGACTTTATTTTATCTGCGAAAAGCTCTGGCAAACCATACACAGCCGTAGCAAATCCTTCAGGATAGCTATGCTTTTTGTTGTACCATTCTTCGTAAACTTCCTTAGTGGAAAGTCTAAAATCTCCAGAAAGGTCTATAATCTTCGCTCCTGAATCCTTCCATTTTGCCACAAAATCCATGGAAACACCGTGAGGTAAAGCAAGGAAAATCACATCTAGCTTTTGCTTACTGACTTCTTCAGCACTGACCAAAGGAATATCCAATCTCGTAAAAAACTGTGGATGCAAGTCAGAAAAAGGCTTACCCACATGTGACTCAGATGTGATCATTTCTATAGATACTCCTTCGTGATTGAGAAGTAATCTCGCCAACTCAGAACCTGTAAATCCAGACGCTCCGACTATGGCTACTTTTAATTTTTGATTGCTCATATTAGGCAGTTACGGTGGTTTCAGTTAAGATTTTATCGAGTTTTTCTAGGAAAATATTCAGCTCGTCTCTACTGATATTAAGTGCAGGAACTAAGCGTAAAATATTCACTGCAGTTGCATTTGCTACAATTCCTTCTTCAAGTAATCGCTTCACAAGTGGCGCTCCTGGAGATTTCATCTTCACGCCGAGCATCAAACCTAATCCTCTGACAGATTCCAGTTCATCATGCTTTTCTATCAACTCAGCCAATTTACCTCGTAGCCATTCGCTGGTTTCGGTTGCTCTTTTGCAAAGCTCCTCATCATTGATCACTCCGATGGTCGCTATCGCCGAAGCTGCTACTAGAGGATTTCCTCCGAAAGTCGTTCCGTGATCGCCAAATTCGATAGCGCTTGCTACTTTCTCGTTACAAAGAACTGCTCCGATTGGCGCTCCACCACCTAGGCCTTTGGCCAAAGTCATGATGTCTGGCTGCACTCCGAAATGATCCTTTGCGAACCATTTTCCTGTTCGGCCGATTCCACATTGGATTTCGTCAAAAATCAATAAAACACCTTTCTCGTCACATAATTTTCTTAATCCTTCCAGATACGCTTTTTCCGCAGGAACAACTCCTCCTTCTCCCTGAATTGGTTCAACTATTACAGCTGCAGTTTCGGAATCAATGGCGGCCGCCACAGCCGCAAGATCATTAAAAGGAACTTGAGCAAATCCTGTTGGGATAGGTCCAAATCCTTGCTGATATTTCTCCTGACCTGTAGCGATAGTCGCTAAAGTTCTTCCATGAAATGAATTCTGCATGGAGATGACTTTCCCGCCTTTACCATTTTTATGTCCATATCTTCTGGCAATTTTAATCGCTCCCTCCACAGATTCAGCACCACTATTGGTAAGAAATACCCGATCTAAGCCTGAGATCTTCACTAGCAATTCACTAAGCGCAACTTGCTGTGGACTCACGAAAAAGTTAGAAATGTGCATCAATTGAGCTGCTTGCTCCTGAATCGCTTTCACGACTTTCGGATGGCAATGCCCGACGTTGTTCACGGCTATACCTGCCAATAAATCAATGTATTCCTTCCCATCTGCATCCCAGAGCCTCGATCCTTTTCCTTTGATAAAAGCTAAAGGAAAGCGATTGAATGTGGGTAAGTAATTCTCTTTGTCTTTGGTATATAAATCTTGATTTGTCATAGTCTATTGTAGTGTCAAAGTAGTTCCAATTTTCTCATTGCCAATCACATACTTTGCGATCTGCTCCGGCTTGGTGCCATTTAGAATAATTGCTTTCTTCACGCCTTCTTTCAAAGCCAGCATGCAGGATTGAATTTTCGGGATCATTCCGCCTTGAATGGTCGTCCCCATATGTTCATTTACTGCAGTTTCATTTAGTTCGCGAATGATCGATGCAGGATCTGGATAGTTGAGGAAAAGTCCATCCACGTCCGTTAGGACAATAAGCTGATCAGCGTTCACCGCTGCTGCAAGTTTCCCCGCAAAAGTATCCGCGTTGATATTATAGGAAGTACCATCCACCCCATCTGCTACACATGCGACCACGGGCACATAGCCTGCTTCGCAAAGTAAATTGATCAGGCTATCGTCGATATGCGTGATCTCACCGACCAATCCCAAATCGATGATGCTGCCATCAGCTGATTTGTGCTGATACTTGATTGCTTGCACCATTCCTGCATCTTTACCAGAAAGGCCGATGGCTTTTAATTTGTTTTGATTGAGCGTGGAGATCAAGTCAGCATTGACTTCTCCGATCAGAGCTTTTTGGATTTCTGCGAAAGCAATGGCTTCCGTCACCCTGAGGCCATCCACGAATTGTGATTTGATGGCTGCTTTTTCTAGTGCTTTATTGATAAATGGCCCACCTCCGTGTACCATGATGACTTCAAATCCCGCTTCTTGAAGTTTAAAAATCTGTGCCGCAATTTCTTGCTGCAACTGGGGATTGATCATCGCATTCCCACCATATTTGATGAGAATTCTTGGCTTAGACATTTCTACTTTTTTTATATTAAATTGATTTTTTCCAAACCTAGCTCTCCCTTATGGAGGGGAAGAAATGGAAACAAATCAGAATTGAATTACAGCTTTTAAATGTTGATAACTTGATAAATACAGGTTTAACTTATTTAACCTTCTACTATTTAAACAACCATCGTACCGAAAGAGGATCTTTTGCAGATTGGCGCAATGTTGTTGGAATAGTGAAACATAAAACTCTTAAAAGACAAACGTTAATTAATTATTTGGTACTAAAGGGTGACAAGCTGGCAGATCAAGAAAGAGTATTACCAGTTGATAGAATTCTCAAATCACTTTTTTCATAGGATTTTTGTGATTCAAATCACAAAAATCACGGATAGTATTTAGTTTGAAAATAATCTAAAATCAGTACAAACGCTCTTAATTTGACTCCAACACCTTCACCATCTTATCAAATCCCTTTTTGATTTCAGTGAATTGCCGATCTCTGGAAGCTTCCAGATTTTCTTTAGTGGCATTAGTAGCAACTAAGAATTGCTCGTAAATCTCCGAAAACTCAATGGAGCGCTGATTGCCTTTCAATCCCCATGTTGCCAAGTAAGCGCCTAGCTTTTCTACCTTCAAGCCTACATGCGGTACAGCGTAACTCAAAGCTGTAATCGCTCCGTGCAAACTCGTCCCGACGTAGCATTTAGAATTTGCGATGAGATACATGATATCCCAGATATTATCCGCATCAAAATAGGTATATGGACTCTTCAAGAGTGATCCAATCTCCTGCAAAGCTTCATGATCGTCATGGTCCAAAGCCTTACCGATAGGACAAAGACAGATTTCAGTTTCACCTTTCTGGTAAATCTCATCCAGTCCGCTGGCAATTACTTGCTCGTGACCACGTGTAGTTTTCTTATTTATTTGGGCAAAAACATACTTCCCAGAGTGCTCGGCAACATATCCAGCAACCTCATGTGTCACCATTTTGTGAAGATAATTCAGCGGATAGAACTCTGACATCAAGATGGCTGAGTCTGGGCAAAGATCAGCAGTCAGACCGCTTTTCATCAAATTATCGACGGTCAGCTGATCACGAACAGCAAAGTAATCTGCGTTCCCAAGCTTCTCTTTCAAGAAATCATACTTCGCAAAAGTGGCCGGACTTAGGCCAGAACCACCCAAGGAATTCAAAGTCACAGACTGGACTCCAGCAAAGTCAGATTTATCAAATACAAAAGGAAGCGTCGTTTTACCCTTCAGGATTTTCTTAGTCCATCCATTTAGATCCAACACTTTGTTAACTCTAACATGTCTTTTATTGATTCTCTGGAAAAGTGGATTCAATGCTGCATAAAGCGAATTCCATGTAACGCCTAATGCCTCGCCACCTGCTATAATCACATGAACAGGATTTGTAGGATCGCCGCATTGCTTATAGAATTCTTTAAGCCCTTTAGTCGGTAATCCTCCTACACTCGAAAGATCACTTTCCACCAGACCAAAATATTCAAATTCGAAATCCTTCCCATATGAACTCAACTGACGCTCGATCACCAATGGGAAAAGTAAATCCCCGTAATTGTATCGGTCGAAAGCACCTATAATTAAGACTTTTGTCATGTGTTTAACTAGTATAATTAAGATCAATCGAACTTACCCGAATAACAAATTCTTTAAACGTTATTAGGCTGGAAGACCGTTGACCGAGGACCGAAGTGGCCGTGACCATTCATCCTTGCAAAAAAGATACTTGATTTTAAATCCAGAGAAATTAAGCTGAGGAACTATTTTTGGTAAGTAGGACGTAAATTCAGTACAAAATCATCAAAAGACAATTTTGAGCACCAAGCCCGTTGCCGTCCATCGTATTTTTTCAGGTTCAGTCTGGGGGATTTTAGCCAAAATTCTCGATGCTGCTGCCAAGTTCGTCACCATCCCATTATTGGTTGGGTATTATGGCAAAGCTGACTACGGATTGATCGCCTTGGCTTTCTCGCTAAATGCCTATTTGAGACTCATGGATCTAGGGATGAACGTGGGTTCTGTACGCTTTTTCTCCATGTGGGAAGCCAAAGCTGATTGGGAAAATATAGGGAAAGCATCTCGCTCCAGTATTATTTTCTACGGTACCATCGGACTGGTGAATGCACTTATTTTCATGTTTATGGCTAATTATGGCCAGCTTTTCTTTAATCTCAATCCAGACCAGATCCCGACTTATAGGGTCATGATGTACATACTGTCGGCAAGTACAGTGTTGAACTGGCTGTCGAATGTGATCATCCAGTTACTCAGTGCCAAAGACGAACTAGGCTATGTGAACCGAGTTACGGTCGTGAGTAGTATGCTCAATTTTATAGTGGCGATCACCGCCATACATTTCGAGTGGTCTCTGCCTCAATACTTTCTTTTCTACACGATTTCTACGCTTGTTCCGATTCCACTTAATATTCTACGTTTACGTGTTTTCCCAGTTCCTTTAGGGCAATTGCTTACACCAAAATGGGATGGAAAGATTTTCAGAGAAATCATCGGCTACAGTTCTGCGATATTTCTGATGGGTCTTTTCCAACTCACTGCAAATGAATTGCGACCGATTTTGCTGGCAAAATTTGCTTCGGGTATTGACGTATTGACAGATTATCGTGTGATTCAGACGATTGCGATGCTGATTATATCGTTCGGGACGATATTTCTTCAGGTGCTTTTGCCCTCAGCTTCTAAAGTCTACCAGGAAGGGAATCACTCCAAAATGGAGAAGATGGTTTTCACCGCAACTCGGTACATATCTATTTTCTTAAGTTTTATAGTTTTTCTGCTGGTGCTGAATTCGGAATCTATTCTATTACTCTATATGGGGAAAGATTACCTCCATTTGGCCGTATGGCTGAACATCTGGCTACTCACTGTGTTACTCAATATGCACAATACTCCAGTTGCTAGTTTGGTGCTTTCTTCAGGCAAAACCCGCTTCCTGATTTATTCCTCGGCGACGGCTTGTATACTTTCACTTCCTATCACGGTGATCCTCGCACCTACACTGAATGTAGGCGCGGCGGTAATTGGTTACTTAGCTTATATGTTGATTCAGATTGGTTTCTTTTATATTTATTATATCCCTAAAGTGCTGAAACTAGATAGCAAGAAGATTTTCTTCGGCGCTTTTTCACCTTCCGTTTTGGGTGCTGTGATTGCGTTTGCAGTTGCTTTTGGTCTAGGGAAATTGATAGAAATACCAGAAGGTTTCCTTGGAATCGTAATCAATTCGGTGATTTTTACTACGGTTTTTGCCGCATTCCACTTTCTGTTTATCATCAAAGCCGCGGATATTGACTTTCTGCGCACCAAACTTTTGAAAAGAAAACCAACTAATGAGCAAGAATAAATTTTCGATTTGTATTCCTGCCTACAAGAGCAAATACCTGCAAGAATGCATTGATAGCATCCTTTCACAGACGATTGAAGACTTTGAATTGATCATTTTGAATGATTTCTCTCCAGAGCCAATTGAAGAGATCGTCTTGAAAAATCAGGATCCTAGAATCCGATATTTCAAGAACGAAAAGAATGTAGGGGCTTATGATTTGGTGGACAACTGGAATAAATGTCTGGAACTCTCCACTGGGGAATATATCGTCATAATGGGTGATGATGACCGTTTAGCCCCAGATTATTTGGCTGAGTTTGAAAATTTGATTCTAAACTACCCAAGCCTAAATGTCTACCACTGCCGCAGCAAAATCATCGATGACGATGGAAATGACGTAATGCTCACACCTTCATTACCTGCTTTTGAATACGTCTATGACTCGATCTGGCATCGCCTGCGTCAACTGCGCTCAAATTATATTTCCGATTACGTCTATAATACTTCCGCGCTGAAAGCTCAAGGTGGTTTCTACAAACTCCCACTCGCATGGGGTTCGGATGACATCACGGCCTTTATAGCTTCTGCGAAAAAGGGTATTGCTCACTCGAACAAGCCCGTCTTCGAGTACAGAAGCAATCGCCTTTCTATCACTTCCACAGGAAATGATCTGCACAAAATGATGGCGGACGTTAGTTATTCTGATTGGTTGGGAGATTTCCTAAAAAACAATCCTCCACATCCTTCGGAAAAAGTGATTTTCGAACATCTTCTAAAAGAAAAGGATAAGTACATGCATGATAAGAAGCTGTATACAATGATGCTTTCCATGCGAAGTAGTCCATTTGAGAAAGCCAAAAACTGGATGAATACAAGAGATAAATTCGGTTTGTCGATCAAGGATATCGGAGTTGCTCTTGCAAAAAGCATGAATTCAAACCGCTCTTGATGTCGATGGATTCACCTACCAAAATCATCTTCAATCCCTGCGAAAACAAGGAAAATCAATACATCGCTATTCTGGTCAATGGACTGGAAAAGTACGGGTATGATGTAAGCAGATTGGATGATTTTCTTTCCTCAAAAAAGCATTACCAATCTATCAAGCTACTTCATCTGAACTGGTTTGAAAATTTGGACGAAAGCAGCTCCTCAAGTATGTGGAAAAGCTATTTCAGGAAATTGGTTGTGCTTGCGGCTATTAAGTTTGGGAAGAAAAAGCTGGTCTGGACTATGCACAACAGACTTTCCCATGAGAAAAAGTCTGGGAAACTGAGTCGTGCTTTAACCCAGAAAATCGTCTCACAAGCAGATGCTATTCTGATTCATTCTGAAGCTTCCAGAGATATTTTGCGCAGCCAATACCGGAACCTACGAGCTAAAATTGTCCACATTCCACATCCTGACTTTGTAGATGTGTATGGGGCTATGCTTCCTGAAGGTTCAGAGGAAAGGAAATCTCAACTCAAGCTTCTTTTTCTAGGTGCGATCAAGCCTTATAAAAACATAGAATTGCTGATCGAAGTAGCGAGGAAATTTCCTGAGTCAGTTCACTTGACTATAGCAGGCAATCCAAATTCTGAAGCTTACCGAGATGAGTTGCAGAAATTGGCGCAGAATATTCCCAATATTTCGCTGGAATTGAAATTCATCCCTGATGCGGAATTGCCAAGCTATATTCATCAATCAGATTTACTCATTCTTCCTTATTCGCTGGAAAGCAGTCTAAATTCAGGAACAGTTATTCTGGGATTTTCCTATGGGAGATCAGTCATCTGCCCACGAATTGGCACTATTGATGACTTAGATGGAGGCGAAGATGTATTTGACTATACCTATGAAAGCGATTCTGAACATCTAGCAGCACTGGAAAAACAGATTCAAAAAGCCATAACACTTCATCAAAACAACCCACATGCTCTGATCGAAAAAGGTTACAGAATGCGGGAATTGACATTAAAGAAAAACAACAAACAAGACGTAACCGATAGATTAAGTGAGCTATATGAAAGCTTACTATGAGAATTCATTCGCAGGCAGTACTATTTCGGGTGGTTTTGTATTTAGAAAATCCCCCTTGCCCCCTTTTTAAAGGGGGAATTGCCAAACTTGAACCTCTACTGTCGACCCAATCGATCAAACTACACTAAAATAGAAAAACATACGCTAGTTAAACTGACATCCCTTTTTCAGCTAAAACCTATACATGAAAATCCTATACATCAACTCTCTTTATAGCCCACTGATCGAAGGTGGCGCAGAGATTTCCCTGAAACTGATCGTAGAAGGAATGAAATCTTTGGGTCATGAAGTCGTGGTGTTGAGTTTGATGCCTGAGAAAGGGATGAAAAAAGAGTTGGTGGATGGAGTTACTGTCTATAGAGCAGGATTGCAAAATGGGTACTGGCCTTATTCCAAAGCCAAGAAAAATAAGCTTTCTAGATTGGCCTGGCACTATAAAGACCAGTCAAATAATGCCATGGCTCAAGTCGTGGAAGAAATCTTGCTCACTGAAAAGCCAGACATTGTCTCTTGCCACAACCTTGCTGGTTGGTCAGCTGCTGTGTGGAATCCTATACATCAGGCGGGAATTCCTATAGTGCAGGTGCTGCATGATTTGTATTTGCTTTGCCCAAATAGCAACATGTTTAAGAATGAGCAAACTTGCCAAACTCAGTGTTTGAGTTGTAAGCTTTTGCGAAGCAATCATGCAGATAAGTCATCTCAAGTAAGCGCTGTGGTAGGCATCAGCAATAGCATTTTGCAGCGATTTATTGAGTTTGGATACTTTGCAAGCGCTTCTAAAAATATCATTTACAACACTAGAACTATTTCAAACCCTGCACCCAAATCCGCTAGAAGAGCTGGACAATCAATGCGCTTTGGCTATCTGGGCACACTTTCAAAAGTCAAAGGATTGGAATGGCTGATCGAGCAATTCAAAAAACTGGATTTCGAGGCTAGTTTAAGTATAGCAGGAAAAGGAGATAAAGTATACGAAAATCAATTGAAGGAACTGGCTGAAGGCTCCAACATTGAATTTGTAGGATATGTGAATTCCACAGAATTTCTAGCTGAAATGGATGTGTTGATCGTCCCATCGCTTTGGGAAGAACCACTGGGAATGGTGGCGATCGAAGCATTGGCAAACCATGTTCCGGTGATCGCAAATAAAAGAGGCGGACTTCAGGAAACGGTAAAAGATGAAATCAACGGTCTGTATTGCTACGATAGTGAGCCGGATTCTTTGAGTGCTGCAATGCGCCAACTCTACGAGAATCCTGAGCAGTACAATCAATTTAGCCAAGCAGCGAGAGAATCCGTGGCTTCTATTTTGGATGCTGATCGAATGATCGGAGAATATGAAGCAGTTTTGAAAGAGGCTCTAACCAAGCCCAAACCTGAAATTTCGAAATGAGCGCTCCTCCAATCACACTCACCAACCAAGCGGCTGCTCTCGAAGGAAACGAATGGAAAGCCATATCAATTGCAGAATCACTGTTTTTGATTTCGCTCATTTCCATGTTCCTACCAGTGAAGGTTTATCCGGTGATTTTTGTGATCAGTTCGTACTTTTTCTACAGAGAAACTCCGAAGCTGAACTTCTGCAAATGGTCAATAGCTCTAGCAGTTTTCAGCACGTACGCGGTGCTGAGTTACTTGATCAATTATCCTGGAGAACCGCTCGCTTTGACCAATATCATTAAACTAGTCATCAATTTCCTCTTTCTATTTTTCGCAATCAATTGGCTTGGTTGCAGGGATAATGAATCACTGATTAGCATGCTTGATTCGGTACTTTTAGCCGTTCTGGCACTGTCATTAGTTCAGCTTCTGATTTATCATCAAGCATATGATTTCAAGCTGATCACTGGAAGTGACTCCTCTGGCCAGGCAAGTTCGCTTTACCGAAACTCACTTTATTACTGGGGTTTGGACGATAAAAATATGTTTGGCGCACGCATAGCTCTGATCGGTTTTTCGTTCATCTGCATTCCAATAGTCTTGAAAAATAGGCTGTCGATCTGGAGAATTCTCTTCGTATTTTTGATCGGATTTCTCAGCTTATCCCGAACTCCAATCGTCGCATTACTACTTGGCGTCTTTTTCTTAATCTGGATTTCTGTGGAGAAAAAATGGAAAATCGGGCTGCTTGTTTTGGTAGCCTTAGCACTTCCACTTATCCTCCAAAAAGTAATTCGGGTAGATTCTCTGACTTCGTCCAATGATGGAATGGGAATTAGATTGGTTTATTGGAAAGCATTTTTCCAGCATTTCAACGCTATTTCTCCCTTGGGAAATGGCTTTCTCAGCGCTCCTGAATTTCTAGGAAGTTATGCCGATTTCTACCGTGGAGAGCCCCATATTCATAACACCTTTCTCTCCACTTACCTTGAATTAGGTATTGTAGGCTTCTTCTCATTCTTGGCATTTCTGGTTTGGTTTATCCAAGATTGTTGGCAAAAAACAGTCAATTCAAAACTTTGGATAGCACTTCTTATCCCGATCCTCTCCATCATGATGATCCTGTATTCTGGCTATGACAACGACGTAGTCATTTATTTATGTCTGATTTATCTCATCGGTTCACTACGAGAAATCAGCTTTCAAAACATAAAACTCAGTCTATGAAATCTCGAAAAAATGTATTGATCGATAGTCGCTGGGCTGGAAATACTGGAATAGGAAGATTGTATCAGGAGGTAATGAATTATGCTCCATTCGATGCTACATGTGAATACGTGGAAAGCAAAATGGGCTTGGGGAATTTGCTGACGCCTTTAATGCTGGGTGAGGAAATAAAGAAGTCAAATGCGGATGTATTCTACAGCCCGTCATTTATGCCACCTGCATTTTCGAAGACTCCTTTCATATTTACCGTGCACGATCTCATGCACTTATTTTACTATTCGAAGCTCCATAAGATTTATTATGAGCAGGTGATTGCGAGGCTGGCGCCAAAAGCGAAGAAGATCATCACAGTCTCTCATTTCAGCAAAAAACAACTGGTGGATTTATTGGGTATACCAGAAGAGCTAATTAAGGTGATTTATAATGGAGTAGATGGTCATTTCTTGGAAAACGAAGAAGAATATGAGAGCATTCGTCCCTATTTTCTCTATGTAGGAAATAGAAGAAAAAACAAGAATGTACCGGCTATGCTCACTGCCTTTGCTAAAGCGAGAATCCCAAATGACTTTATGTTTTACCTCTCTGGCAATGCTGATGCGGAGCTTGAGGCACTGATTGGAAGTCTTGGCATACAGAAAAGGGTTCGGTTTTTGGGTTTTATAGAGGAAGCGGATTTACCCAAACTATACAAGGGCGCACATGCTACCTTATTCGCCTCACTGATGGAAGGATTTGGGTTACCGGTCATTGAATCTATGGCCTCAGGCACTCCAGTTTTGACTTCGAATACAAGTTCACTTCCTGAAATCGCTGGAGGAGCAGCACTTTGTGTAGATCCGACTGAAATTTCTGCCATTCAAGCGGGCATAGAAAAACTTGTAGATGACGAAGATTTCTATGTGGAATGTACCATAAAAGGTCTTGAGCGCGCAAGGGAGTTTAGCTGGAAAAAGACGGCTGCAGAAACATGGGAAACCATTCTTTCTTGAAACAACCATGAAAAATTACTTTCACTCATTCATTTTCTTTACGCTGCTTTTTGCACTTCCCCTAGTTGGCATATGCCAATCTGGCAAGAGAATCAATGTGCTTGAACATGGGGTATTGGCTACTTCTGAGAATGATCAAACAGAAGCCATTCAACAGGTGATTGACCAAGCTAAGGAAGGTGATACCGTATTTTTCCCCGAAGGAAAATACCTAGTTCGCACAATCCTTTTGAAGTCTGGAGTAAACCTTCTTTCAGAGGGAATAATCAAGCATCATACCTCTGCAAAAACCGGAGAATATTCCATCGAAAAGCAAAACTCACCCAACCCCTTGATATTTGGCCAAGAGGTCTTAAATGTGAGTATTTCGCTGAAAGGGGATTCAAGTAATGAGGGTATTTACCTTTTGAAGAGTCAACAAATACGTATTTATAATACGGAACTAACCGGTGATTCTACGAAACTGAGAGCCTATCCTGGCATCATGACTTTTCAGTGCAGTGGAGTTGAAATTTCGAATACGAGAATTCATCATTTCGGAATGCCGCGGACAGAAACTGACAAGTATCAACCTGGAACGGGTATTCGGATCATGTCCAGCAACACTATTTCCATTCATGATTCTGAGATTTATAAGAATGGTGAAAATGGGGTTTTTATCCATGGAAGCAGGAAGGTAGAGGTCATCAATAATGTGATTCGACACAATGGAATGTCGGCGATTCAGGTTGCCTTTGGAGATACTGGAAAGGAAAGTGACTACAATTTCTCCTACAATATTCTCGAGGAAAATGCTTCAGATGCAATAGACATAAACAATAGATCAAAAGAAAAAGCAAAAAATATCGAGTGCATAATCACGGAAAATATCACCTGCGGAAATGGTTTTGTAAAGGGTGAATCCACACCTGACGGTTCGGGAATTGCGACATTGATCAACGTGTCCAATGTCATTCTCTATAAAAATGAAGCTTATAGAAATAATCGCCCAGCTATTTATGTAGAAAGCTGTGGAGTGATTTTGGCAAAAGAAAACTGGGCAGATAATCAGGTGGAGATCACACTCGATTTGGAAGAATTACTTCTGGACAAAAACAGATTCAGCAGCATCAATTTGATCGCAAACACTAAGGCTCAGAAAATCCATCTTCGAAATAATACGCTAGGCTCACTTTCCTTGCCAAATGGAATTCAAGTGAATGAATTTGACGTGGAAAACAACCGCTTCTCGAATGCAACCTTCAACTTCAACATGGAAGGAACCATGCATCTAACAGGAAATAAAATGGAGAACCATTCCGAAAACCCGGCAATTTTGATTGTGAAAGCAGATAATGCATTATTGGAAAATAATGAGATTTTAAGCCGAAACTCATCTGCGATAGTCATTAAAAACACGGCTAAAAATATCCAAATCATCGGAAATGAGATAGAATCATTCAACACAGCTATTTTTGATGACAGCTCAAGAGACCTAGTAGTAAAGAATAACAGGATCAAATCAATCGCTGGTGGAGAAGAAAATCAGGCATTCCGAAGTCATTTTCCAAATAACCTGACGTTGACTGGAAATGAATATCACGGTATTCAAAACACTATAACAGTCCTCCTAGTAGGAAAAGGAAAAGCGACAATTGGCAAGGAAAAACTCATTTCAGGAACAGCCAATTATGGGGAAGTAGAAATCACAGACTATTAATTTTTAAGCTATGCAAGTCAACCTTTTTATCCCTACGCTGAATGCAGGAAAAATCTGGAAGGAAGTTTTGGATGGCGTTGCTATGCAAAATTACCCTATCTCTCGATTGATCGTAATTGACTCGGGCTCGACGGATGGTACTTTGGATTTGCTCAATGAAGAAACATGCGATCTGATCCAGATCGACAAGAAGGATTTTGACCATGGCGGAACGAGGCAGATGGCTGTGGAGACATTTCCAGATGCTGATATATTTATTTTTCTTACCCAAGATGCAATCCTTGCTGAGCCTGATGCGATAGCAGTGATGGTTAAAGCTTTGGAAGAAAACCCTGGCCTTGGAATGGCTTATGGTCGTCAGCTTCCCCATAAAAATGCGAAGCTATTAGAAACCCATGCAAGACTGTTTAATTATCCAGCAGAGTCAAAGGTAAAGGGCATGGAAGACGCTGATCGATACGGAATTAGAACAATTTCCTGCTCCAACTCTTTCGCAGGCTATAGAAAAACAGCATTTTTCAGGGTCAACGGCTTTCCAACTGGCTCTATATTAGGAGAAGATGTACTAATTGCTGGCAAAATGTTATTGGATGGATGGAAGTTGGCATACCTTTCGCATTCTAAAATATACCATTCACATAATTATTCAGCCACTGAAGAATTCAAGCGATATTTTGACATCGGAGTGTTCCACGTCAATAATCAATGGATCTTCGAAAAATTTGGCAGAGCAGAAAGTGAAGGATTCAAATATCTTAAATCTGAACTCACCTATACACTAAAGAACAACCCATTTTTACTTCCAAAGTCGATGATCGCAACTTTGAGTAAATGGCTTGGCTATAAATTGGGACTTCATTATCAATCACTCCCAGCTGGACTTCGTAAGTCATTTTCTATGACAAAAGCATACTGGAGTCGATTCTGATCAATTAACCCATTAGGTAATTACCCTCTCAATGTGTGGATAGCTTCCACATAATTAATGTTAACAACTTATTAGGAACCGCCCTATCTAACCAAATAGGCGTGTTTTTGCTTGGCATCCGTATTGGATATAACCTAGCACCACAATGTTTGACTTAAAATACTAAACCAATGATACGTAATTCATCCCATCAACAAGAGATTGTTTTTAAAGGCTACCAGTCGGGTCGTATTATTCCTGACCTGTTTTCACTAACCAATATTTCACGAAGCTCTGTTTCACAGACTGTGAATGAAGGTATAGAGATCACAACCAGATTCGTTAAAAGATCATTTGATATACTATTCTCATCCTTTGCGATCCTTTCTGGTTTACCAGTGTTTCTGACTTTAATGTTGATCACAAAGCTCACATCTAAAGGACCAATATTTTACAAGCAAGAAAGAATTGGTAGAAACGGACAGCCGTTCTACATACTGAAATATAGAAGTATGATCGTAGATTCTGAGGTGAACGGCCCACAATTGACGAAGGATAATGATCCTAGGGTAACTAAATGGGGTAATTTCATGAGAAAAACTCACCTAGACGAGATTCCACAGTTTTTCAATGTGCTTATGGGTGACATGTCAGTAGTAGGTCCTAGACCAGAACGAGCTCATTTTATCCAACAGATTGTAGCTAGACAACCACAGTATGTTCAGTTGCTAGCACTACGTCCAGGAATTACTTCTATTGGACAGGTTGATTATGGCTATGCAGAGACGGTTGAGGAAATGTGTCAGAGAGTAATTTTGGATTTGAAATACTTAACTCAGGTTAATCTATTAACTGATCTGAATATTATAGCTCAAACTGTACTAACTATGATTTACAAAAAAGGAAAATAAGTCATCCCTTGACTTGAAAATATCATTGATAGGAAACGTCAGGCATTTAGTCTGACGTTTTTTTTGTTATAAAACTATTTTGCAGGTCATGTAAAAATGAAGCATCTTATGGAAAGAGGATTATATTTTAGAATTATATGTATCCTAGAAGAAACCGAAAAACCATGAAAAAGGCATTGTTAGAAGATCTTGCTTTACTGATTTTAAGAGCAGGCTCAGGTGCGATGATATTAACCCACGGCTACCCGAAACTAATGAGACTGATTGGTGATGAGCCAATTAAGTTCATGGATTTATTAGGAATAGGATCTACAGCCTCATTAGCTCTTGCCACTTTCGCAGAGTTCTTCTGTGGCACCCTGCTTATCCTTGGCTTCAAAACTAGACTAGCAACCATCCCCTTGATGATAACTATGCTGACAGCTGCTTTTGTAGCTCATGGGGCAGATCCATTTGGGCGGAAAGAGCTTCCATTGCTTTATTTCATTGTCTTCTTATTTATTATGATTTTCGGAGCAGGCAAATTCTCTTTGGATGCATTAGGGAAAAAGAGCCTACTTTAGCCAGCATCTCCTAAAAGTAATCAATCAGGAAGCGCAAAAGCCACATACGCATCTCCGCTTTTTGTTCCTTTGCCACCACCACAGGCAATCACAAGAAATTGCTTACCACCTATTTCATAGACAGCTGGAGTGGCATGACCCGAAGCTGGAAGTTTGGCTTCCCAGAGAATCACGCCAGTTTCCTTGTCGAAAGCACGGATCTTCGAATCCTTAGTTGCTGCAATAAATAAAACTCCACCAGCTGTTACGACTGGGCCACCGTAGTTTTCTGTTCCTGTTGGTGCAAAACCCTGCGCACTGAGCGAATCGATCTCTCCCAAGGTCACTTGCCACTTTTTCTTTCCCGTGTTCATATCAATGGCGGTAAGCAGTCCCCAAGGCGGATTAGATCCATACAAACCTTCTTTGGTCACCAATTTCTTATACCCATCCATGTAGTAGCGTGGGAAAAGCTGTGAAGCAGTTCCTTCCATCTCTTGCTTATCTCCTACAGCAGGTGCTTTGTCTAGCAAATAGTCCAAAATGACTTTTCGGTTTTCATTTGAAATATGATCAAAAGCAGGCATGGCACCTCTTCCTTTGCGAAGCAAAAGATCCAGTGAATCATAGGTGAACTTCTCTTTTATATCCAATAAACTCGGAATTGTAGGCTGATTACCTTTTCGATCCAAGCCATGACAATTGCCACAGTAATTCGTGTAAGCTGACTTGCCTACATTTTCAAAATCAGCATTTGGAGTCATCCCTATTATCCAAGGGATTTGGTTGGCATTCACATAGAACGTCTGGGTTTCCGGGTCAAAAGAAGCTCCGCCCCATTCTCCTCCGCCGTCCATTCCAGGGAAAAGAACGATAGGTTTTTCGGGATGAGGGGGCGCCCAAGTATCTCCATAGATCGCTCCTTTGAGTTGATTTCGGATATCAGCCTCCCATTCTGGACGTAGATTCAGAATGCTATTTTCATCAAAAACCATATTCATAAATGGTTCTGGGAAAGTTGGAATTGGCTGCGTAGCTGAAGAGTATTCTCCTGGCATCAGAGATTGAGTTACCGGGGTTTCTACAATCGGCCAAACAGGCTCGCCAGTCTCCCGATCAAAAACATAAGTCATTCCTTGCTTGGAAATCTGAGCGACTGCATCGATCCATTTTCCATCTTTTTGGATTCGAATCAGATTTGGATTTGCAGGAAAATCCCGATCCCACACATCATGATGCACCGCTTGAAAATGCCAGATTCGCTTCCCTGTTTTGGCGTCCAACGCGATCAACGAATTCGCATAGAGATTGTCTCCTTTGCGATAGCCACCCCAAAAATCATAAGTAGCTGATCCTGTAGGCACAAAGACAATTCCTCGCTGCTGATCGACAGTCATCCCAGCCCAATTATTTGCTCCACCGATCTGTTTGATATTCTCGGCATCCCAGGTTTCATAGCCAGGTTCTCCTTCCTGAGGAATCGTGTGAAAAATCCATTCTCGCTTTCCTGTTCTAATATTATAAGCACGTATATGCCCAGGTGCCGCATCCAGACCTTCGGAAAGGCGCATCCCAATAATCAGCAAATCTCCATAAACCACTCCAGGAGCATTGGCCACAATCAAAAAATCCTCACGTTCCGAATCCAAGCCTTTTCTCAAGTCAACTTTTCCCTTATCTCCAAAACTAGGGATTGGCTTACCAGTCCTAGCATCTATAGCCATCAGCCAATTACCCGCTCCAAAAAGAATGCGCTTATCATCACCACTCTCCCAATAGCTTACTCCTCGATTTGTCCCTGCCCAGGAATTTTCGCCTCCGAGTACCTGAAATGGATCAAAGCGCCAGACTTCCTCCCCAGTCTCAGCATTCAGCGCAAACACATTCAATTTTGGAGTGGATGCGTAAAGCAAGCCATTCACAACGATTGGTTGACATTGAATCTGCGAACTGGCTGTAGCGTCGCCAGTATTATATGTCCAAGCTACTTCGAGTTGGGAAACATTTTCTGTGGTGATTTGGATCAAAGAAGAATACCGCGAACCGTCTTCTGGGCCTCCATAGTGGGACCAATCGGTATAATCAATTTCTGTAGTTTTTGATTGGCAGGCTGAAAAAAGTAAAACGGAGCCGAGTGCTACTTTGATAAGGGCTTTCATAAAATAGGCTGAGATGGATTTGAAAGCAAAATATCGGGAATTAACTGCTAAGATCACAGGCAGATATATCAAAGATCGAAGTCCAAATTGGGTGGTTCCCCGTTTGTTCAAAAGGGGTTAAGGGGCTTTTCAATTGATAGGCATAATCCTCAGCCGTTAAAATTAACTATTAGAGGAAACAACAAATCACATTAGACCAATTGTTACTCTTGCCCCTCCTTTTGAATTCTTTTACCTAACCAACCCAACACGAAAAAGCTTAACAAGAAGCCGATTGCAGGAATGGATAAAATGAGCATTTGCCAAAAGAATGGGCTTTGAAATTCGCCGAAAGCAGATTGAATCTCCCTATCCCATTCTTGAAAAATCCCAAGTGAAGCGAGGTACGCTATATAGATAAATATTGCCACCATGACTACTGAGAAAATCATTCCCAGACGTATGAATACCTTGGCAATTTGAAAGCTTGGATCGAATGAAATAGAATTGCTCATAAGTGAAAAGTTTTAATAAAAATGGTACTCAAATTCTTGTTAACCAATTATTTAACGTTAAATACTTTCAAAAGTATAATCACATTTGCCTTTTCATCTGTTATAATTCAATTAAAATTAATTTTTGACAAGTTAGTTATCTTACATAAGTTTAGTAGATGAGAAGTATTTCACTGATAAATTGCTCCATTCTAATTTTGGTTGGTTTCTTCGGTTGTGGAGAGAAAAAACCTGAAACTGGTCTAAGCGAAGAGATTGTTGAAATTGATCTATCAGAGGCGAGAGAAGCTAAGCTTTCCGAATTTTTTCAAACTGTGAGCTATACTTTATTGGACTACACGGACGAGTTACCTATTGTGAATGGGTATAAAATGGTGGTTACCAAGGATGAAATCTTTGTGGAAAGCCGGGAAACTGCCAAGGTATTCGTCCTTGATAAGTCTGGTCAATTGAAAAATGTGATCGGACAACTTGGTGATGGGCCTGGAGAAATCCGCTTAATAGATGGTCTTTTTGTGAATGGTGACACGGTTCGAATCGACTCTGAATATGGTAATAAGTATGTTTTATTTTCGAAAGACGGGAAATTTATCAAGGAAGATAAACTCTCTTATAGAGCTTCGGCAATTTATGAGACGGATTTTAGTTTGTATTATTTCCAGCATGGGGAAGGTCCATATCAATGGACTTATATCAGAGAAGATAAAAGTGGTGACAAGCCTGGAAAAACAGAAAAAGGCTATTTGCCATTGGGGAAAGGATTTGAAGAATTCAATTCTTTTGCAGGTCCAATTGGATTTCTGAAAGACCCACAGACAGGGCAGATTTTCTATACAGAGCCAAATGATTATGTGGTGCAGAATTTTGATTCGGATGGTTATTTCAAGAGGACAATTCGCTTTGACTTTGGCAAGTATAACTGGCCTATGCAAATGAGATTGGAATTAGCAGGTAAAGGGCGAGAGCGAAATGATTATCTAAAAGAAAATCCTGTTGTGTCTGGGTTGTATGACTTTTTCCCTTTTCAGGATCTTTTCTTTATTTCAGCAGGTACTTATGGGAAGACTTACTGGATCTTTGCGGATAAAAAATTCACTTCTATTGATATAATCCAGGATTGGGAAAATGATCTGGATGGAATGAAACTGCGACAGCTCTCTTGGACAAAATCTGAAGACGAGATCATCTACAGCCTCGACTCAAAGGCTTTCTTTAATGATTACAAGGAAGCATTTAATGGGATGTCTGTGGAATCACAACCAGGAGATATTCATGAATTCTTTGAGAAAAATAGGCAAAAGCTTCAAGAGGAAAAAATTGTGCTGGTGTCTTATAAATTGAAATAAGTAGAGAATTGAAATCTATTGTCTTTTCAAATGAAAGTCCAGCTTCAGGAAAAGCAGGACAACAGGAGACATCATTGTCAGAGTTGGTAAAATTCTACCTTTCATTTGTTATCTCTTTGACCTAATGCAAAAAAAAGGAACTCATTGCTGAGTTCCTTTTTGATTTCAATCGTGTGAAATCTTACTTTCTCACTCTGATTTTTTCCTTGATACGTGCAGCTTTACCCTGACGTCCTCTTAGGTAGAATAGACGAGCTCTTCTTACTTTACCTTGTCTCAATAGATCGATTTGCTCGATTGCAGGAGAGATGATAGGGAAGATTCTTTCTACACCGATACCATTAGATATTTTTCTTACAGTGAAAGTCTCACCATTAGAGTTAGGGTTTCTACGCTGGATCACAGTTCCTTGGAACTGCTGGATACGCTCCTTGCTACCTTCTTTGATACGTACGTGTACGTTGATGGTATCGCCAGCTTTGAATGAAGGGAATTTAGCTCTAACCTCGCTGTATTCCGCCTCTACTATTTTCATTAAATCGCTCATAGCTTTATGTTTTTTTGCTTTCGCTGTTTGCCAACGCGTGGCTTATTAATTATTTCTTATACGATTCTGCATCGCTTATCCCAGTTCCGTTGTCGCTGAGCAAGTCAGGTCTTCTCTCTTGGGTTCGGCGAACCGATGCTTCAAATCTCCATTCGTTTATCTTGGCTTCATGTCCTGATAGCAATACTTCCGGCACTTTCATCCCATCATAATCGGCGGGGCGAGTGTACACTGGTGGTGCTAGTAGTCCATCCTGGAAAGAGTCTGTCAAAGCTGAGGTCTCATCATTCAATACTCCCGGTATCAGGCGAATCAATGCGTCAGCCACTACAGCTGCTGCCAATTCTCCACCGGAAAGCACATAATCACCAATGCTTATTTCTTTGGTGATGAATCGCTCTCTTACTCGCTCGTCCACACCTTTGTAATGACCACAAAGGATCAGCAGGTTTTGACTGAGCGAAAGCGCATTTGCCATGGGTTGGTCGAATCTAGTTCCATCAGGTGTCATGTAGATGATTTCATCATACGTGCGTTCCTTCTGAAGTGCTTCTATACATCGAGCGATAGGCTCAATGGACATTACCATCCCGGCTCCCCCTCCAAAAGCGTAGTCATCGACCTGCTTCTGCTTGCTAGTTGAATAATCCCGTAGATTAATCACGCGAATACTGGCTAGTCCTTTGTCCTCCGCTCTTTTCAGAATGGAGTGTGCAAATGGGCCTTCCAATAATCCCGGTACTACAGTGATAATATCAATGTGCATGGGTTAGTCTTCCAGATAAATTTCAAGTAAACCTTCGGGTAATTGGCAGTAAACTTTTTTAGCTGCCTTGTCCACCTTCTGGATAATTCCGTCCTGAATTGGTATCAGTACTTCTTTTTCCTTGTGTGTTACTCCGAGGAGATTCTGTGTCTCCAGATCATAAACGATCTGAATAGGTCCGATCAGGCCCTTAGTCTCATCAAAGACTTCGAATCCGATCAACTCATGGAAGAAATACTGATCATCTTTCAGTTCAGGCAGTGCTGTCAAAGGAAGATAAACTCCCAATCCAACCAAATCTTCTACCTGATCCAACGAGTTCAAATCCTCAAACTTCGCCAATGCTTTATTTCCAGGTTGGAGTACAAAGTGCTCCAGGAAAAACGGCACCAGCCGGGATCTTTGCTCTAAGAATATATGCTCAAGCGTCTCATAATCCTCAGGATAATCGACATCAAGCATTATCATTACTTCTCCACGAAGTCCATGAACTTTAGACACGTAGCCTAATTGAAAGCTTTGGTCTTTATTCATGGGGATTTATATTAAGCTTTTGCTTCGTCTTCGCCAGCTTCAGGAGCTTTCTCTTCAGCAGCAGGAGCTTTAGCTTCTGGAGCTTCTTCAACTGCAGGAGCCTCAGCAGCAGGAGTTTCTTCAACTACAGGAGTTTCAGCAACAACTTCTTCTACAGGTGCTTCAGCAACTGGAGCTTCTTCTTCAGCAACAACTTCCTCTACTACAGGAGCAGGATTGTTAGCAGCTTCAGCAGCAGCTAGAAGAGCTTTTTGCTCATCTTCTCTTGCTTTGATAACGTCAAGTCTAGCTTGGTTCTTAGCAGTTTCAGCATCAAATGCTTTCTTACGTACATCCGCTTTAGCAGCAGTGATACCTTCAGCTTTACCAGCGATCTTAGTGTCTTTTTCAGTTGACCACGCTTCGAATTTAGCATCAGCTACTTCTTGTGTGATTGCACCTTTCAATACACCTATTTGAAGGTGTTTTTTCAGCATAACACCTCTGTAAGAAAGCATAGCTTTCACAGTGTCTGTTGGCTGAGCCCCGTTCAACAACCATTTAAGAGCGCGCTCATTGTTGATGTTGATAGAAGCAGGATTCGTGTTTGGATTGTAAGATCCGATCTTTTCGATGAAGCGTCCATCACGTGGAGCTCTTGCATCAGCTACAACCACGTCGTAGATAGCCATTTTTCTTCTACCTCTTCGTGCTAATCTGATTTTTACTGACATAAATTTTGTATGTATTTAGTGAGTGGATGGAACCCGTCCATCCTAATTTTGGAGTGCAAAGATAGTGTAAATCCTTGTAAAGCCATAAGTTGACTAAAGAATATTTGCCTAAAAGGAGTGTTTTGGGTTATCTTGTCCGATAAATCTATATTATAGCCAGTTGCGCAGCAAATGACATGGTTCAATTTATATTTGCCTTCTGCAACATAACGAATATGAGTTTTCCAATCTGGCCCCCTAGTTCAATGCCCGCCCGGCCGAAGCTATTCGGACGGACCCGCCCGGCTGACGCTAGTCGGACAGGGATAGAACAAGCGTTTCTTAAACACTAGATGTAGATAGACCTTCAAATGGAAGGTTGTATATTAATGAATATGGCCCCGTAGTTCAATGGATAGAACAAGCGTTTCCTAAACGCTAGATCTAAGTTCGATTCTTAGCGGGGCTACTATAATTTTTCAACTTTAACGTTCATTATATGTTCTACGCATATGTGCTAAAAAGTGAGAAACACGGTTATTTTTATAAAGGACATTGTCAACACCTAGAGAAAAGATTAGCTCAGCATAACTCTGGGATGACTATATCAATTAGACCCTATATCCCATTTAAGATTGTGTATTTTGAAGAATTTGAAAGTGAATCGGAGGCATTACAGAGAGAGAAATATTTTAAAACCTCGAGCGGGAGAAAGTTTTTAAAAAAGATGATGGCTCCATAGTTCAATGCCCGCCCGGCTGAAGCCATGACTTGTCCTAGAATAGGTTTACACAAAACGTAAACTATGAAAAGACAGCAAAAGAAGATAAGAACAGGTGGTTCTTTGAGTTGGGAAGAACGGGAAGCCATGATCAAAGAATTTTTGACTGGTAAGTATCTTAAAAATGAGTTGTGGGAAAAATATACTGGTCAAGATAAGGAGCATGGTCAGCTTTTGGACTGGATGAGAAAACTTGGCTATATTTCCGATGACAGGGAACTAGGTCCTGTTAAATCTTTTTATCCAACTTCTTTACCATTGAGCCATTCAAAGAACATAGATGATCCCATTGCACTTCAGCGCCGTATTAAGGAATTGGAAAAACAG
>NZ_FOKK01000015.1 GCF_900112005.1 Algoriphagus aquimarinus
CCTGTTGTTCTCGCATACACCGTTCCTGAGCTGTTTACATCTGCTGTAAAGCTGCCATCAGTGATCGACGTGCTGAAATCTGAATTCAAGGAATATTCTACTCCATCAAGCGCAGTGAACGTGATTGTTACTGTAGTAGCATCACATGCAGGAGCAGGAACATCTAGTACTGGTGCTGCCGGTGAAACTGGAGCTGGAGCTACTTCGTAGCCTGAGCTGATCACACAAGTAGTACCTATAGTTCTCGCATACACCGTTCCGTTACTGTTTACATCTGCCGTGAAGCTGCCATCAGTAATCGACGTGCTGAAATCTGAATTCAAGGAATATTCTACTCCATCAACTGCAGTGAACGTGATCGTTACCGAAGCCGCATCACATGCAGGAGCAGGAACATCTAATACTGGTGCTGCTGGCGTCACAGGTGCTGGAGCTACTTCGTAGCCTGAGCTGATCACACAAGTAGTACCTGTTGTTCTCGCATACACCGTTCCTGAGCTGTTTACATCTGCTGTAAAGCTGCCATCAATGATCGTAGTACTGAAATCTGAATTCAAGGAGTATGCTACTCCATCAACCGCAGTGAATGTGATCGTTACTGTAGTAGCATCACATGCAGGAGCAGGAACATCTAGTACTGGGGCTGCTGGTGTTACTGGTGCTGGAGCTACTTCGTAACCTGAGCTGATCGTACAAGTAGTACCTGTTGTTCTCGCATATACCGTTCCTGAGCTGTTTACATTTGCTGTAAAGCTGCCATCAGTGATCGTAGTACTGAAATCTGAATTTAAAGAATATTCTACTCCAACAACTGCAGTGAACGTGATCGTTACCGAAGCCGCATCACATGCAGGAGCAGGAACATCTAGTACTGGTGCTGCTGGTGTTACTGGTGCTGGAGCTACCTCGAAACCTGAGCTAATCACACAACTAGTTCCTGTTGTTTTCGCATACACCGTTCCTGAGCTGTTAACATCTGCTGTAAAGCTGCCATCAGTGATCGTAGTACTGAAATCTGAATTTAAAGAATACTCTACTCCATCAACTGCAGTGAACGTGATCGCTACCGTAGTCGCATCACATAATGGATCTGGAACTTCTAATACTGGGGCTGCTGGTGTTACTGGTGCTGAAGCAACTTCGTAACCTGAGCTGATCATACAAGTAGTACCTGTTGTTCTCGCATATACTGTTCCCGAGCTGTTTGTAGCTGCTGTAAAGCTGCCATCAGTGATCGTAGTACTGAAATCTGAATTCAAGGAATATTCTACTCCAACAACTGCGGTGAACGTGATCGTTACCGAAGCCGCATCACATGCAGGAGCAGGAACATCTAGTACTGGTGCTGCTGGCGTCACAGGTGCTGGAGCTACTTCGAAACCTGAGCTAATCATACAACTAGTTCCTGTTGTTTTCGCATACACCGTTCCTGAGCTGTTTACATCTGCTGTAAAGCTGCCATCAGTGATCGTAGTACTGAAATCTGAATTTAAAGAATACTCTACTCCATCAACTGCAGTGAACGTGATCGCTACCGTAGTCGCATCACATAATGGATCTGGAACTTCTAATACTGGGGCTGCTGGTGTCAGCGGAGCTGGATCAACTGTATAATTTGAATTGCTAACACAAGTAGTAGTACCAATAGTCCTTGCGTATACCGTTCCTGAGCTATTTACGTTTGCTGCAAAGCTACCGTTAGTGATTGTAGTAGTGAACCCTGAATTTAAGGAGTATTCAACTCCTGTAGCTGCAGTGAAAGTGATTGTTACTGAAGCTGCATCACACGTTGGTGCTGGCACTGTTAATACAGGAGCAACTGGTGTTACTCTAGCTGGCCCCACGGTATAAGTTGAATTACTAGTACAGGTGGTACCTACTGTTCTAGCATACACCGTTCCTGAGCTACTTACATTTGCTGTAAAACTGCCACCCGTGATCGAAGTACTGAAATCCGAATCTAAGGAGTATTCCACCCCGGCAGCTGCAGTGAACGTGATTGTGACCGAAGATGCATCACACAATGGGGTAGGAACTGTTAATACTGGCGCAACTGGTGAAATACCGTATAGTGTAACGGTCTTTTGAAGTGATTTGACAATACCCCCGCTAGTTACTTGAAGAGTAACATTATAAGAATTAGCAGATCCAAAATCTACATTTTGAGGATCAGAAGCTGCAGAGGTTGCTGGATTACCACCGGTAAATGACCAAGAATAAACATAATCTGCAGGATTTCCGCCAGTTGTCAAATTCTCAAAATCTACTGTGAAATCATTACAATTAGTTTCAAAATCAAAATTTGCTACTAGAGGAGTTCTTACTAAAAAAACAACTCCTGGGTAGGAGCATTGAGCGTTTCCTGCTGAAGTAGGGCAGGATTTATTGTTTGCTTGAGCACTTCCTGTATTCCAATTGATATACAAATTCTTTACTTCAAGCTTATCACCATATTCCCATGAAAAATTACCGATTTTGAAAACTTCATTGTTCACAACATTTCTTGTGTTTCCGCTGGCATCTTCTAGAACAACACAATTTGCCTGCGATGGGCCCTTCACATCATTGACATAAATATCATATTGGATATGCGGGTTATAGCCGTTACCACTGACCTGCCACTTCGCCCAAATACCCCCTACAATTACTGTCCCTATTGCAGTTCCATCCAAAGCATTTGGATCAAAAACATTACCGTTACTATCCCGAAATTCAATTTCGATAACCTTCAAGTTCTCTTGATTACAACCAGGATTGTTTAATACAAATGGTGTAGCAGGTGTGATAATCGTAGTCTGGGAAAATGCCTTGTTTGGCAAAACTGACCCAACGGCAAAAAAGAAGAATAAGGTTAAAAACCAAAGACTGCTTTTTTGAAATACACCCCTTTCGAAAAATCCACTGGATTGTGGTCGGGAGCCTAATTGACAATTGGAAATCCTGTCCATATCGTTATTATTTAAAATTTTTTGCTTTCGTAAACCTATTCTCTATATGGGATCGTTTTTGGATGGCTCTTTTAGCAGCCTAAAACTTTTCCTTTTTCCTTCAAAATTCTACCTAAAAGTTTGACGTGATGACTTAAAAAGATCGAATTAAACTTTGGTATTATTAATTATGCCCTAAAAATACACTTTTATGACTTTCATATCCAAACATTTACGCAAATTATTTTTACGTAATGCGTTTTTTTTTATGTGAAAATATTTTTAAGTGTGTTGAAAAGTATTTTTTGACCTATTTTATCATAATTCACCAGTACAAAATTTTACGTACAAAAAATCAAATCTCCTCATATCTATTGGCTTAGTTCAAGTTCTAGCGAAAAACATTTGTACCTTAATTACTCCCACAGGTACCTAATCGAAAATTTAAGACTTATAGAAATGCTCAATCACTCCATCTCAGAACAAAACAACACTGATCTTGAACATCTTTTTAAAAGCCAGCTCTTAACTTCTACCTTATGGAGGTCTTCATCTGCTGATGACAGAATAGCTAGACTAAAAAAAATAAGAACTTGGATAAAAGATCATCAGCAAGAAATTCGTAATGCATTAAAAAACGATTTTGGAAAGCCCGAATCAGAAACGGACCTCAGTGAAATATTTCCGGTAACAGCTGAAATAAACCATAGTATCAAAAAGCTGCATAAATGGATGACTCCAAAATCGGTGTCTACTCCTCTTCCTATGCTAGGGACTTCTGGTAGTATTTACCATGAACCCAAAGGAAGATCCTTGATCATTGCTCCATGGAACTATCCTTTCAATCTTTCGATTGGCCCGTTGATTTCTGCTTTGTCAGCAGGATGTCCTGTGATTCTCAAACCGTCAGAGATGACTCCTCATACGTCGGAACTCATATCAAAAATGATTTCCGAGCTTTTCGCCCCTAAAGAAGTAGCTGTCGTTTTGGGTGGCATAGAAACATCACAAGCCCTACTAAAGCTTCCTTTTGATCATATTTTTTTCACAGGAAGTCCTACAGTTGGAAAAATCGTAATGAAAGCAGCAGCAGAAAACCTAAGTTCTGTGACTTTGGAATTGGGAGGAAAATCACCTGCGATCGTAGATGAGGATGCAGACTGTAAAGATGCCGCTGAGAAATTGATTTGGGGGAAATATGTCAACTGTGGCCAAACCTGCATCGCTCCGGATTATCTTTTGGTTCATGAATCCAAACTGGAAAACCTCTTTTCGGAAATGAAAGTCGCCATTCAAAAAATGTACGATCCTGACTTTAAAGGAATCGAGAAATCTCCTGATATGGCTCGCATAGTTAATGACAAACATTTCAACAGACTGACAGAGAATATTGAAGACGCCTTATCAAAAGGAGCTCAACTTGTTTTTGGGGGAAATAGCGATCAACACACACGTTACATAGAACCAACTATTTTAAGAAATGTGTCTGATGAAATGCAGGTTATGGAAGAAGAGATTTTCGGCCCAATTCTCCCCGTTAAATCATATACCTCCTTAGGTGAAGCCATTGACTATGTCAATTCCAAACCAAAACCGTTAGCACTATACTTTTTTGGAGTAAATGCAGAGCAATCTTCGAAAGTACTTAGAGAAACAAGCTCTGGAAATGCCGTAATCAACGACTGTGTGCTTCATTACCTACATATGGAACTACCTTTCGGAGGAGTAAATAATAGCGGAATAGGCAAAGCACATGGCTATCATGGTTTTTTAGCCTTCAGTAATGAGAAAGGTGTGTTGAAGCAACGAGTGGGTCTAAACAATGTAACACTACTGAGACCTCCTTATGGAATCAAGGCAAAGCAAATCATTGCATCCTTAATCAAATGGTTTTAAACATGTACAAAAACACAATGAAGCTTTTCTGGAAATCATGCTTATATATAATAGCCATTTATACCCTCAGTAGCTGTATTTCGGATAAAGATGAAAATCCAACCGAGAATCTAGCGGCATTAGACTTATTTGATCAATCCTACGGGGCGGAGCAAAATCAGATTTTTGACATTTATTTACCTGCAGGAAGGTCCATCGCAAAAACTCCACTCCTTATATATATACATGGCGGTGCTTGGGTAGAAGGAAGCAAGGAGGAATTTAATCAATTCAGACAGGCATTATCCAGAGAATTCACTGAATATGCGTTTGCTTCAATAAATTACAGGTTGTACAACTTCAGCCAAGGAAACAATAAATTCCCCGCTCAAGAGGATGATGTCTTAGAAGCCCTAAGCTATTTTCAAAGCAAAGCTTCTGAATGGAATATTTCAGACAAATTAATCCTAGCTGGCGCAAGCGCCGGTGGACATTTGGCTTTATTACATGCCTACAAACATCCAACTGTAGGCAATGTCAGAGCGGTAATTGCCTTTTTCCCTCCCACCAATCTGGCCGAATTATATGACTTTAGTTTCTTCACCCAAACCGGCCTAAGTGGAATGCTGGGAGGAAACCCCAAAGATAAACCAGAAGCTTTTGCCGCTTCCAGCCCAATTACATTCATTAATAGTAAATCAGTTCCTACGATCTTTTTCCATGGCACTTCAGATATAATAGTACCTATTTCTCAAAGCCAGCTTTTAAAAAAAGCACTAATTGATGCAGGCGTGAAGTATGAATTTACAGAAGTGCCAAATCAAGGACATGGATTTACCTTAGACACCTATCCTAGTTTATTTCAGCAAGCTGCAAAGTTCGTTAAGGAACAAATGTAAAAAGGCTACGATTGGAGCCTTTTTACAATTCGTTTAGACACTACTAAAGAAGTTCATTTGCAAGATTTGCCAATTCAGACCGCTCTCCTTTTTCTAGTTTGATATGTGCATAAAGCGGATGGTCCTTCACTCGATCTATTAAATAGGACAAACCATTGGACTGTGAATCTAGATAGGGCGTGTCTATTTGAAACACATCTCCAGTGAAGATGATTTTGGTGTTCTCTCCCGCTCTTGAGATAATCGTCTTGATCTCATGCGGTGTCAAATTCTGTGCTTCATCCACTATAAAGAAGATATTTGACAGTGAACGTCCTCGTATATATGCCAATGGCTGAATTACTAGTTTCTCCTGATTTACCAATTCTGTAATCTTCTGAAATTCCTTATCTGTCTCCTTATACTGGTTTTGGATAAATTTCAGGTTGTCCCAAAGCGGCTCCATGTAAGGATTCAACTTTGACTTGATATCTCCTGGTAAATACCCAATATCCTTATTACTCAAAGGGACAATCGGCCTAGCCAAGTAAATTTGCTTATATTCTCTTCTTTGTTCCAAAGCTCCCGCCAAAGCCAGAAGTGTTTTACCCGTTCCGGCAACTCCTTGGATAGAAACTAAGCGGATATTAGGATTGGTAATCGCGTGAAGCGCAAAAGTCTGCTCGGCATTTTTAGGCTTGATATTATATGCCAGTTTTTTGTCAACTCGCTCTAGAATACTCTCATCCGAATTGTAATAAGCTAGAACTGAATTCTTATCACTTTTGAGGATATAATAGGCATTCGACTTTCTTTTTCGTGTTCCTAAGACAGTCTTCGCTTCAACATACCCCTGCTCGTATAGTTTATCAATATACTGTGGGTCAATATCATCCAGAATATACTTCCCTGTATTCTCGAGTTCGGTAATATTCTTAATCTTTCCTGTCTCGTAGTCTTCAGCAAGAAGGTCAATGGATTTGGCCTTTAAACGAAGATTAATGTCTTTGCTGACCAAGATTACTTTTCTGCCCTTTTCATGCTGTTTGAGGTAAAGCGCACAGTTCAGAATCTTGTGATCGTTCTTTTCCTCACCAAAAATCTCATTGGCGTTGATCTGATTTTCTGGATTCATCAGCACCCTAAAATTCCCCTTGGTCTTCCCGTTCAAAGGAGTCCAATTATGAATCATATGATCCTGTGATAGTTTATCCAGCAATCGGATAAATTCTCGCGCTTCAAAATTCTTGGTGTCATTGCCTTTCTTGAACTGGTCAAGCTCCTCTAGCACCGTGATCGGGATGACCACATCGTGCTCGGCAAAGTTCATAATGGAGTTGTGTGCGTAGAGGATCACCGAAGTATCCAGCACAAAGATTTTCCGATCTTTATCGGATTTGGCTCTAGGCATGCGCAGGTAGTGTAGTGGAACTATGTTATTTAATTTAGAAAAATAATCGGGCTATTGTCAAAGTTTAGATAAGAATTTATGGTTAATTAAATGTGACCATTCTCTATACAGTTGACTATCAATCCAATAAAAAAAGGGTAGAATTTATCATCCTACCCTTTTTAGAAAAATCTAAGTTTTTCAATCCAGCAATGCTGCAATATCATCCTGTCCAAGACTCTTCATAAAGCTTTCTTCGGTATTAATCAGCTCTCCAGCGAGTGCTAGCTTGCGGTCCTGAAGCGCCATGATTTTCTCCTCCACAGATCCACGCGTGATAAATTTATAGATAATGACCTTATTTTCTTGACCGATTCTATGTGCCCTATCAATTGCCTGAGCCTCCACAGCAGGATTCCACCATGGATCAAGTAAAAACACATATTCAGCTTTGGTCAAATTCAAACCAACCCCACCTGCTTTTAGGGAAATCAAGAACACTTTGATGTCTTCGTTTTCCTGAAATTTCTCAACCTGAGCCTGACGGTCTTTAGTGCTTCCATCCAAGTACGCATACGGAATCCCCTCTTTCTCTAGGTATTCCTTCACAATACCTAAATGCCTCACAAATTGACTAAAGACTAATACTTTATGACCTTCTGAAATAGTAGATTGAAGCATATATGTCACATCTTCCAGCTTACCTGATTCACCTTCATAATCATCTCTGACTAATTTCGGATGATTGGCAATCTGACGAAGCTGGGTTAGACCACGAAGCAATGTGAACTGCTGATTATTTCTACCTGTACTCTGGATGTCAGAAATAATCTTCTCTCGGTAATAGTTCTTAACTTCTTCGTAAACCTCCTCTTGCTCAACCGTCATATCAGAATACTTCACGTTGGTGATTTTTTCTGGTAGGTCAGTTGCAACTTGAGATTTCAGTCTTCTAAGAATAAATGGCTTAATCATGGCATGGAGCTTAGCAGATTTATTTGCGTCACCTTGCTTTTCTATAGGCAGTAAAAACTGCTTCTTAAACGAATTCTGATTGCCCAATAATCCTGGATTGATGAAATTCATCTGAGACCAAAGATCCATCGTGCTATTTTCCACAGGCGTACCTGTCAAAATCAACTTTTGCTTGCTCTTAAGCTGATTAACAGCTGCCGCAATATTACTCCCTGGATTTTTGATTGCCTGGGATTCATCTAAAATGATATAGTTGAAGTAAAAGCCTTTCAGCACCTCTACATCCAATCGGGTAATTCCATAGGATGTCAATACCAAATCGTATTCACCAAATCTCCATGGATCTTTGATACGCTGAGTACCCGAATAAACCAGAATCTTCAATTCAGGAGTAAACTTCCTCGCTTCAAGCTCCCAGTTATAAATCAGAGAAGTAGGCATCACCAGAAGTGAAGTTAAACCTGGATTTTCCTCCATCTCATGTGCTAGCAGAGCAAGAGTTTGAACAGTTTTACCCAAACCCATATCATCGGCCAAACATCCACCGAACTTAAACTCATTCAAAAATCTAAGCCAATTATATCCCGCATGCTGATAAGGACGTAATGTTCCCTCAAAACCAGTTGGCAGGGTATACTCTTCAATAGATTCAAAATCTCTAAGTCGCTCCAACTTCCTACTCAATGTAACCTGAACAAGATTACCTATCTCCATTTCTCTGGCTAGCGCCAAATGATGCTTGCGCAATACCATGGAATTCTCATCCCCACGATCTTCCATGAAGTTGAAAAGTTCAGAGTAATTCACAAACCAAGAGGCAGGAATCACAGCGATTTCGCCGTTTGGCAATTCAAATTCGGCCTTACCTTGAAGCAAAAGCTTTCTTAGCTTCGCAAAAGGCACTAGGTAAATCCCAAATTTGATTAGTGCTTTGACATCAAACCAATCAATATTTTCATTGACTTCTATAGAAATCTGGGCTTTACCTATATTATACACCTTGCCCTTAGCATTAGGCTTTTGGACGATCTTAATTTTCTCAGTTTCAAGAAATTCTTCATTTTCACCAATCCACTCAAAGGCTTCAGTCTTTGGCAAAGCATCTTTACCTATTTTGAACTCAAGTCCCTTGTCGCGTAATAGTTTTAGATAGGCTTTTTCTTTCTGAGTGCTACGAATCGTTTTATAGAACGTGTAGCTATCGTTTCCTTCTTCCAGCCTGACAGAAGCTCCATGTTTTTCAGAACTTGGTGTCTGCACCGGAAAATCAATATTGCCGTACTTGAACCGAAGCTCGAAAGCAATTTTATCCTCTTCTAACTTTTCTCCATCTTCTCCAAAGAGATTCTTCCCTGATCCTCCAGGCAAATCACTGATGTTGATAAACACCTCTGGTGTGCCACGCTCTATATTAATATCGAAACCGACTGACTCCACATCAAACTGTGAAATCAAATTGGCCATAAAACCGCGATAGTAATTCGGCTCAATTCGTTTGTCAATGACAATAAACTTCTTGTTTAAAAAAGCTTTCAGCTTTTTCCCATCAATTCCTTTCTCGAAATGGAACAACTGCCCTTCAACAACTAGCCATCCTGGCTCATTACTAATGAAATAGCCATTCTTGTATTGCCAATCGAGTTTTTCCCCTTTGAATTTAATCGTTGGCCAATAATGGGTGTTTTCTTCATTTTTATGAAAATGGAATAGAACACTTGCACGCTCTGCATTTACAGTTATTTCTTTCCAGACTGGATTACCATCACTTCCCATTTCAAATAGCCTTTTACCGATAAGTAAAGGCATTATTTTGGATCGCTTCTTCTCAATCACTTCTTCAATGGCATCCTGCGTCTTTTTATCTTCCGTTTTAGGATCAAAGATTTTCTCGAGGTATTGCTTCGGGCGAATATTTCCTCTTTTAATAAAAGGCTTTACCACCACTTCTGGGCTCATTGAATCCATGATCTTTATCAAATCATAATCTGCCTTATTCAATCCTGCGTCAAATTCGCTAGCATTAGCAGAACTAATATTTTGATAAGCCAAAGAGAGCCTTCCTTGAGGATCAATTTGTACCACAAAAGATTCTATCAGGAGACCAAGGGACTCGTGGCTGTAAATAGAATAAACTATCTGAAAAGGTTTATCAGAATCAACTATCATATAATTATCGGAATGACAAAACTTCCACAAGTCTGGGATCAAGCAAAAGGAAGTAAAGCCGGGGTTAAGTATCCCAAAAAAGGGAAAAGCAAGTTGCAAATTACAAAAAATACTGCTCAAATTCAGGATTTAAGCCAATTATCTCCCATAAAACAGCAAAAGTCTTCAAGATTAGATAATCTAATCTTGAAGACTTTTGGTGAAAATAACGTAAAAACCTACTCGGAAAGCTGATCTACTTCCTCTCTTACTGATTGGGTAGAATCGGCTGGTTTTTCAGGAAAAAATCTACTCTGAAACACCAAGATCATAGCAACGCCAATAAATATAGCTGCATCAGCCACATTGAAAATCGGCCAAAGTGCAGTATAACTACCTCCCCACACCGGAAGCCATTCGGGCAGATATCCTTCCCAAATATCAAAGTAGAACATATCGACTACCTGTCCATGAAACCAAGGAGTAGAAGCATTATACGGAGCATTATTTAGCCAAACACCATAGAAAACAGAATCAACTAAATTACCTATTGCCCCACCCAAAATCATAGCAATACATACTATATATAAGGCCGGCTGTTTTTTATCGATGATGTAGTATAGATAATACCCAATTCCCACCATCGCTACCAAACGGAATGAAGTTAGTAGCAGTTTACCATAGTCAGAGCCCAGCTCCATCCCAAATGCCATTCCTGGATTCGTAGTATAGTGCAGTTTAAACCAGTCTCCGAAAATTGGGATCTGCCCAGGTGAGCCAAAATCCATCTCGAAATGAACTAGCATTTTAACCGCTTGATCTATAAGGATCACCAATAGTGCGATGCCAAAGTATTTCAGGTATTTATTCATTATATACGATTAGCTATTAGGCTTTTTCCACCAAAACAGCGAGTTCAAAATCATCCATATCAAGTACTGTAGCACCATCCAACTCAGCAGATAGCTCTAGTTTCAACGCCTGTACTTCTGTTTGGATATATTCCCCAAAAGACTTTACCGCATTTTTCACTAATTCATTGTCATCTGCTAGGGTCACGTTGATCTTGTCTTGTACTTCCAGACCCATATCCTTACGAAGGTTCTGTATACGGTTCACCAAATCTCTCGCGATTCCTTCCTGCTTCAATTCATCAGAAAGTGTCACATCAAGCGCGACAGTTACTCCCTGATCAGAAGCTACAGACCAGCCTGGAATATCCTCAGACGAAATCAACACTTCTTCCAAAAGCAATTCTAGACTTTCGCCGTCCACATCAACCGAGATCTTACCTTCCCGCTCTATTTCAGCGATTTCGGCTTGTTCCCACTTGTTGATTGCAGCAACTACAAAGCGCATTTTTGGACCCAATTTCTTTCCTAAAACAGGAAGATTTGGTTTCACACTTTTCACCAAGATACCTGACGCATCATCGATGAACTCAATGTCTTTGATATTCACTTCAGATTTGATCAGTTCTTCCAAATGCAAAATCTGAGCTTTAGTTCTCTCCTTTAAAATCGGAATCAATATTCTTTGAAGCGGCTGACGCACTTTCATCTTCTCTTTCTTTCTCAGCGAGTGTACCAAAGAAGAAATCGTCTGAGACAACTCCATGCTTTCTTCCAGATCTTTATTGATCAACCCAGAATCAGCAGAAACCCAATCCGTCAAATGCACTGAAGCTTTGGAATCAGATCCCGACTCCGTCAAATTCTGATACAACCAATCTGCGTAGAAAGGCGCAAATGATGACATCAGCTGCGTAAGTGTCAACAAGGATTCATACAAAGTCTCGTAAGCTGCCTGCTTATCTGAATTCATATCACCTCTCCAGAATCTCTTTCTAGCAAGTCTCACGTACCAATTAGAAAGCTGATCGACCGTGTAATTCATGATCGCACGAGTAGCTCGCGTCGCATCGTAATTATTCATCGATTCCTCGACCTCCGCGATCAATGATTGAAGCTTAGACACGATCCACTGATCGAGCTCAGCTCTTTCTCCTACTGGTATCGCTTTGGATTTGTCATAGACAAAAGCATCCAAATTCGCATACAGCGCGAAGAAATTATAGGTATTCTGAAGTGTGCCAAAGAAGCGTCGTTGCACCTCAGTCACACCATCCAGATTGAATTTCAAGTTATCCCAAGGATTGGAGTTGCTTAGCAAGTACCAACGCACTGCATCTGGGCCGTATTCCTTAAGCGTTTTAAAAGGATCGACAGCGTTGCCCAATCGCTTGGACATTTTGTTACCGTTTTTATCCAGTACAAGTCCATTTGCAATCACGTTTTTGAAAGCCACGCTATCAAAAAGCATCACTGAAATGGCATGTAGTGTAAAGAACCAACCACGTGTCTGATCCACTCCTTCAGCGATATAATCCGCTGGATAGTTAGCTTTGAAAATATCCTCGTTTTCGAAAGGATAGTGCCACTGCGCATACGGCATGGCTCCAGAGTCAAACCAAACATCGATCAAATCAGCCTCACGGACCATTTTCTCACCCTTGGCAGAAACCAAAATCACATCATCCACAAATGGACGGTGAAGATCCAACTCGCGGCCTTCGTATGGAGATTTTTCCATGAAGCCCTTGGCAATGGATTCTTCAATCGCAGTTTCCAATTCAGCGATAGATCCGATGCAACGCTCTTCCGTTCCATCTTCTGTTCTCCAGATCGGAAGCGGCGTGCCCCAGAATCTAGATCTGCTCAAGTTCCAATCAACCAAGTTTTCCAGCCAGTTGCCAAAACGACCCGTTCCGGTAGCCTCAGGCTTCCAGTTGATCGTCTTATTTAGCTCTACTAATCTGTCTTTGTAAGCCGTGGTTTTGATAAACCAGCTGTCCATAGGATAGTAAAGCACAGGCTTATCAGTTCTCCAACAGTGTGGATAACTGTGCTCATATTTCTCAACCTTGAAGGCCTTATTTTCATTTTTCAGAATGATAGAAATGATCACATCGGTGCTTTTGAAGTCTGCTGCGCTCTCATCATCCTCTGTGTAGTTTTTCACATAGAAATCATCCACACCATATTCTTTATGGGCAGTGATCGCATGTTCAGCTACTTTATCCACAAGGTACTCACCCACCATCGTGATGAATTTTCCGCGTTTATCCACAATCGGAATATCTTTTCCTTGCTCATCTTTCACGAAGACGCCAGGCACATTATTCTGCGCCAATGTTCTAAAGTCATCCGCACCGAAAGCTTTCGCAAGGTGAACGATACCAGTACCATCTTCCGTAGTCACATAGTCACCAGAAACAACAGTGAAAGCTGGATGCGCAAGTGCCAAACCTGCTATCGGGAACAGTTGCTCATACTCCCAACCTAGCATGTCCTTTCCTTTAAACTCCTCGATTACTTCGAAAGGAATCAGCTTGTCACCACCTTTATAATCTTCCAATTTCAGCTCGGCTGCTTTTGGATTTAGGTATGTATTCATTCTAGCTTTCGCCAAAATCACCGTGCAGGCATCGAATGTATAAGGATTGAAAGTCTTCACTTTCACGTAGTCCAAATTCTCACCAATCGCCAAAGCCGAGTTGGCTGGCAAAGTCCAAGGCGTAGTCGTCCAAGCTATGATATAGGTATTTTCCTCACCTTTCAGTTTGAACTGAGCAGTGATGGAAGTGTCTTTTACATCCTTGTATGTACCAGGCTGATTCAGTTCGTGCGAACTCAAACCTGTACCAGCAGCTGGCGAATATGGTTGAATTGTATAGCCTTTGTAGATCAGATCTTTCTCGTAAAGCTTCTTCAGCAAACTCCAAACTGATTCGATGTAGTTCGGCTCAAACGTGATATACGGATCATCCAAATCCACCCAGTAACCAATTTTCTCAGTCAGGTCATCCCATTCATTTTTGAATCGCATGACCGTCTCACGGCACTTTTGGTTGTATTCTTCTACGGAGATTTTCTTTCCAATATCCTCTTTGGTGATACCCAATTCCTTCTCCACCTGCAATTCTACAGGCAAGCCATGCGTATCCCAACCGCCTTTTCGCTTTACTTGAAAACCTTGAAGTGTCTTGTAACGGCAGAAAATATCTTTCAAGGTACGCGCCATCACGTGGTGAATACCCGGAGTACCATTTGCCGAAGGCGGACCCTCAAAAAATGTAAATGTCTCCGCACCGTCACGGTTGGTTACTGATTGCTCGAAAATCTGGTTTTCTTTCCAGTACTTCAATACGGACTCCCCGATTTCGGGATAATCCACTTGTTTAAATTCCTGATATGTCTTCACTGTATCCTTTCTTAAGGGCAAGTAGGTAATAATTCATTCCAATTAGCCAGCCCCTATCCACAATGGATAAAGATTTATTTTGGCTGTTTTTATATACTTTTCAAGGGACTATACCCTCAAAAGCAGGCACAAAGATAGGAGAATTCCCCCTTTTTGGGAGGGTCAATTGGAAAAAATGGCAATACGTATTAGAAGGTAATCCAGCTTTAATATTTCAATCTTCAAATTTTGCAATCTTTCAATGCCTAAAGCACCAGCTTATAACTCACACTTCTTCCTCCACCCTGCGGTAAAAAGACCCCTAACTCTGCCAAGGCCTGCAAATCACGAGTTGCAGTGGCTTTGGAAGCTTTCGTGATCGCAATAAATTTCTTAGCGGTCATTCCTCCTTCAAAACCCGCTGGCCCTTCGGCAAGCATTCGATTGATGACTTTCACTTGGCGGTCATTGAGTTCACTTTTATAGCGATCAAAGAGTTTGACTTTTTGAAGTGTGAAGTTGATTAATCGCTCTGCGCTCAGCTGAGAATGATAAACTGTGTCCGAAAAGTAATCGAGCCAATCCGTAATTTCGTTAGCGCTTTGACCACTTTTCAGCGCATCGTAATACTCCTTTTTCTTAGCCTCTATCGTACTGGAAAGACTAATCAATGTGGCCTGCCCCAATCCTTGATGCAATGCCTTTTCTGCCAAAGCCCGACCAATACGGCCATTTCCATCTTCGAAAGGGTGAACCGACTCAAAATACAAATGCGTGATCGCAGACCGGATCAGCGGATTGTTTATCGTCGCTGTTTTCCCTGGAGCAGTTTCGTTAAACCAAGAAATAAAGGCGTCCATTTCAGCTGGAATCTGGGTAGAAGGAGGTGCTTCGAAATGCACGGTTTCCTTCCCCATTGCTCCTGAAACTACTTGCATTGGAGCAGAATCTGAACGCCACCGTCCTGCTCGAACGTATCGATTTCCTTCCATTAGCAATTCATGCCACTCGAAAAGTGCTTCTTCTGTCAATTCCTGCGCATAATCTGCTCGCACCTTGATCATCAATTTTGCGATGCCCTTAGCTCGCTGATCTTTGACTAATAAAGGCTGCTCCTCGTGAATGCCCAGGTTCTTTTTGATAGAAGACATCACGTCTGGTCGACTGAGAAATTCACCTTCGATCTCGGAAGTTTTGATTGCTTCCACTACCATCATTTCCAGTAGCAGTTCGGTCTGATTCCCCTCCGACAAACCAGTAAGCACGCCAGACATTTGTCCGGATTTCATGAGAAAATCAAGCAGTATTTTCCCAGACTTACCTTCTTTGTAGGTGAATTTTGGCCAATCCGACTGTTCCCAATTATAGCTCATGAGCCGAATATACAACTTATTCGGCTCATAATATCAAGTATTTTGAGCCGAATAAGAAGACTATTAGGCTCACGATTTAAAAAACTTCGAATTTCAGCACTTTTACTCCAGATGCACCAACATTTGAATCCCACTGCTTAAATTTCTAATTCATCCGATTTCTCTATGTATGAAATCGAGCCTCTCTTAGGCAGAAACATCATGACTTTTGAAAACAAATCTATGAAAAATAGCTACTCACTATTAGCGGGAAGTTTGGCTCTAGCTTTTGCCTGCTCCTCTCCAAAAACTACAGAAAAAACAGAAGCCCCTAAACTTTCTGGCAATCCTATTTTCGAAGGCTGGTATGCTGATCCAGAAGGAATTGTATTTGGAGACGAATACTGGGTTTACCCAACCTTCTCTGCTGGCTACACTGACCAATTGCACTTCGATGCCTTTTCCTCAAAAGATCTAGTCACTTGGGAAAAGCATGCAAATATCTTGGACACAGCTGCAATCAAGTGGGCTCGACAGGCGATGTGGGCACCTGCGGCAATCGAGAAAGACGGAAAATATTACTTATTCTTTTCTGCCAATGACATACAGCGCCCAAGTCGCGATGGCTGGGATCCAAACAATGACATCAATCATTTTGGTGGATTGGGAGTAGCGGTAGCTGATTCTCCCGGAGGACCATTCAAAGACCATATTGGCAAGCCTCTTCTTTCTGAATTCTATAATGATGCCCAGCCTATCGACCAGTTTGTTTTCAAAGACACGGACGGCACCTATTACATGCTGTATGGAGGTTGGAGTCACTGCAACATCGGAAAACTGAACGCTGATTTTACAGGATTTGAACCTTGGGAAGATGGTGAGCTTTTTCATGAAATAACTCCTGAAGGCTACGTAGAAGGTCCTTTTGTATTTATTAGAGAAGGAAAATATTATTTCCTTTGGTCGGAAGGCGGCTGGACAAATGACAGTTATAAAGTAGCCTATGCCATGTCCGACAATATCAATGGCCCATGGGATAGAATCGGAACTATCCTAGAAAACGATACCACCGTGGCTACCGGAGCTGGTCACAATTCAGTCATCCAAAAACCCGGTAGCGACGACTGGTACATGGTATACCATCGTCGACCAATCCCTAATGAAGGTCGTGACCATCGGGTGACAGCAATTGATGTAATGGAATTTAACGAAGACGGTACAATCAAGCCTATAAAGATGACTTTTGAAGGAGTGGAAGCGAATGCTATCTCACAATAAGTATTCTTTGAAAACTATTTCTACTTGTCCAGTTGTGAATTTCACAGCTGGACTTTTTTTTATTCCTTTTAATTCATAAAAAATATATATTTAAACTACTGAACGCCAACGCATAACTACACTTTTGTATCGAGAGCCATTAGTATTAAGATTTTGGCTCATTGTCAATTAAGATTGGTATTTTATGAAGCTTTTCCCAAAACTCCATTTGTGGTTAATACTACCATTTGTTATCACATTAATAGGATTTCAAGGCTACTGGTTTAGCTTTAAAAATGCCCCATTGCATTGGCATTTGCATGGACTCTCAGCCACTTTTTGGTATGTATGTTTGATTATTCAGCCTTGGATTTACCACAATCGACCTATTCAAATTCATAGAAAAGTAGGTATGCTTTCACTACTTATAGCTGGATTTCTCATTGCTTCTGCACTGAATATGATCCTGATAAGCTTACCTAACATGAGCGAATTCTCTCCTCTTTATCCTGTTAGGTACAGTCTTGCATTTGTAGATTTGATTTCAATTTCTGGCTTCACCTTGTCGATAGCACTTGCCATAGTCTACGCTCGAAATACACAAGTACATGCCCGATGGATGATTTCGACGGTATTTTGGGTTTTGGCTCCTGGCACTGTACGGTTCTCATTCATTCCATTAGATGCCATATTTCAGCCCAAGAAATTTTCTGACTTCCCATTTGAATGGACTGATGTTTTCATCTGGAATGAAGTACTAATTATTCTGATTATACTATTTCTGATGATTAGAGACTACATCAAAGATCAAAAAATCTATTTCCCCTATGTTTTGATCTTAATAGCAAATGTTCTTTTCATTCCCATCATCACTGGTTTAAAAGATGCAGCTTGGTTGAGGTCGTTCTTTGACTGAATAAAAAACTCATTAAAGTAAAAAGACATCCTAAAACAATGATTTTTAGGATGTCTTTTTTTTTAAAATCAAAAATCTATCACTCTTATAATTAGCTACTATAAAGTAACCTTCACTTCCTTTTTCTCCCCTCCTCTTTCATAACCAAGAAGTACTTCGTCCCCTTTCTGGAAAGCACTCAATGCTCGCATGTAACTCATCATATCCACAATAGTGGAATCGCCCATCTGAATAACTACATCACCTTTTAACAAACCAGCGGCTTGAGCAGGTTTGTCCTCTGACACACCGTCTATACGCATACCTTTTCCATCGTATAGATAATCCGGCACTACACCCAAGGAAACTGTAAATCGAGGAGAGTCGCCAGTGCTGTCTTTCGTCTTAGTGAAAGCAAGTTTTGGCTCAGCATCTAATTGATCAACCAAACGATCGATGTATTTCACCACAAGCAATAATCCATCATAATTGATCAATTCTGAATCGTCGGAAGGCTTGTGATAATCTTCATGCTGACCAGTGAAAAAGTGTAATACAGGCAAATCCTGAAGGTAAAACGATGTATGATCAGAAGGACCAACACCGGATTCTGAAGTAACCAATTTAAGGGTGTCCGTATTTGCCAATTCCAAGGAAGTAACGAAGCTCGGGCTAGTTCCAACGCCATTAATAGCTAAAGTTTTTTCACCATTCAAGCGCCCGACCATATCCATGTTGATCATGTAATTAACCTTGGTAAGGTCAATTGTAGGATTTTTCACGAAGTAATTTGATCCCCAAAGACCATTTTCCTCACCTGAGAAAGCTATAAAAAGGAAGTTGCTCTTGTGCTGCTCGTGCTTCAAGATTCTCGCCAAAGCTACCAACGCAGCTGTGCCGCTGGCATTGTCATCGGCTCCATTATGGATTGCGGAATCGCCTCGATGTAGAGATCCGTTTCCACCCATTCCCAAGTGATCAAAGTGTGCCCCAATCACTATAGTATTCTCAGACTTGTTATCGATATAACCAATCACATTTCTACCAGTCACACCTTCCCCATCTGTACCGATGACAGCTTCCTCATGTGGATTCGTTGGTTTTGACACGGTAAAAGGCTGAAAATAACCTTCAGTTCCTTTGGGCTGCAATCCGATTTCTTTGAATTCTGAGGCAAGATATTCCGCTGCTTTTCGCTCTCCGTCAGTACCTATAGCACGTCCACCAAGGTCATCTGCAGCAAGAAAAGTAACATCCGCTTTCAGGCTTGCTTTCAAACTTTCATCTGTTGGGGCAGTAGAACAGCTCCAAGTGACTAGGACCAGCGCTACTGCCACTACGCTATATTTAAGTAGATATTTCATGTCTTTTATCATATTTCGTCAAAGGTAATAAATGGTAACTTTGCGCAGCAATTCTAAAAATTCAAATCCATAATGAGACAAATCCTTGTTGCCCTGCTGCTACTTTCTTTTGCCTGCAGCTCAAAAACAGACGTTCAAAATGAAGCCCAAACTGAAGTGCATTCTGCTTCAGATTCTTTACTTCTGACTCCAGAAGAAATGAAGTATCTAAAAAACATCAAGCAACTGACTTTCGGAGGCAATAATGCCGAAGCATATTGGTCATTTGATGATTCTATGCTGGTTTTTCAATCTGACTATGCCGAGTGGGGAGTGGAATGTGATCAGGTTTATTATACAAATTGGAAAACCGATGATTTACAGAATAACAAGCCGAAGCTTCTAAGCACAGGTTTGGGAAGGACGACATGTTCTTATTTCCTTCCAGACAATAAAAGTATTGTCTATGCATCTACACATTTGGGTGGTGATAATTGCCCGCCTGTACCAGAGCGCAGAACGGATGGGAAATACGTTTGGCCTATCTATGATTCCTTTGATATTTTCACAGCAGACATGAATGGAAACATTCTCTCCCAACTGACAAATGAACCTGGATACGACGCTGAAGCGACAGTTTCTCCTAAAGGAGATAAAATCGTTTTCACTTCTTTGAGAACTGGTGATTTGGAGCTCTACACAATGAATATAGATGGTTCAGATGTGAAACAAATCACTTCTGATTTAGGATATGATGGTGGAGCTTTTTTCTCTCCTGATGGAAGTAAAATCATCTGGAGAGCCTCTCGACCAACTTCAGTTGAAGACGTCAAAGAATACAAAGACTTACTTAATGAAGGTTTAGTAATGCCAACAAGCATGGAACTATATGTAGCAAATGCAGATGGAACCGATGTGAAAAAAATCACAGATCTTGGCAAAGCCAACTGGGCGCCATTCTTCCACCCCTCTGGAGAAAAAATCATTTTTGCTTCAAACCATCAAACTGAAAGAGGCTATCCATTCAACTTATTTATGATCAACCTAGACGGAACCGGTCTTACGCGAATCACACATGACGGGACTTTCGATGCTTTCCCAGTGTTCTCAAATGATGGAAAATACTTGGTTTTCTCCTCCAATAGAAACAATGGAGGCACTAGAGACACCAACCTATTTGTAGCTGAATGGATTGGAGGCTGATCTCTAAAATCATCTTAATAACAAAAGACCGTCAGTATGGCGGTCTTTTTGTTTCTAATATTCTCTAACCTACTGGAAAGTCACTATGAAAGCTCTTACAACAGTATTTTTCGCATTATTAGTATGTGTAGCCTGCAAAGCTCCTAAAGAAGATTCCCCAATTGAAGTGGCATTTTCCCCAGATGCCGAACACATTGAAGAAATCAATACGGAATGTTTCAGATACGTGGGAAACAAAGACACTGTCCTACTTGCAACACATATAGATGGAACAAATATCACGGGTACCCTTGACTATGCACTGTTTGAAAAAGATAAAAACAGTGGAACAATAGAGGGAGTAATTAGAGATAATAGAATAATCGCAGAGTATACTTTTATGTCAGAAGGAGTTGCCTCAAAACGTCAAGTTGTCTTCAAGAATACTGACGAAGGCTGGAAAGAGGGTTTTGGTGAAATGAAAACTGTGGATGGAGTTCCTGTTCAGGTCAATATTGACTCACTGGATTATACTCACAAAATGGCCCTAACTCCAATTCCCTGCGACTAAAGTCCACTTCCATCAATTTGCCATTCTCACCTCAATTCCCTAATTTCTAAGCTCAACCCACCCATAACAACCTTTTTCAGTGGCTGAATTTTCAGTCCATATACTACTTATCCTTTTTAACTTGAGTTTATGAAATATTATACCCGCTTGGTTATCCCTTTATTGGTGACACTTGCTCTTGCCTTTTCCAAGCTTTATTATGGAGAAGAGTCGAAAGACTGGGAGGGAGTATGGTCTTATTTGCCTAATATCAATACTGTATTAATTATATGCGGCTTTACTTGGTGCCTGCTAGTATTAATGCAGATTTTGAAAAAACTCTTCATCAAGCAATATGATATTTCGCAAGAGGACAATCTAAAAGCTAGGAAGGTTCTCACTCAGATAAATATCCTCGTGAAGGTGGCTAATTTTATCATTATACTCCTTGGGATAGGTTTGATATTGATTTCTTTCGAATCAGTCAGAAAAGTAGGAGTCGGATTTTTTGCTTCTGCTGGTGTGGCTGGCATAATCATAGGTTTTTCTGCGCAGAAGGCTATCGGAACTCTGATTGCCGGCATTCAAATAGCTATCACACAGCCATTTCGTCTTGAAGATGCCGTGGTAGTGGAAGGTGAATGGGGATGGATTGAGGAAATTAACCTGAATTATATTGTAGTGAGAATCTGGGATATGCGGAGGCTCGTACTTCCGACTACTTACTTTTTGGAAACTCCATTTCAAAACTGGACCCGAACCTCAGCAGATTTACTCGGCTCAGTTTTCCTATACACGGATTACACGATTCCTTTCGATGAGCTACGCAAAGAGTTAGATAGAATTCTTGAAACCACTCCTCTTTGGGACAAAAAAGTGAAAGTCCTGCAGGTGTCTGATGCGAAAGAATTCACTGTAGAAACGCGTATTTTGGTCAGTGCCAAAAATTCACCTACTGCATGGGATTTACGGGTTTTTGTAAGAGAAAAAATGATAGAATTTATTCAGAAAAATTATCCTGAAAGCCTTCCTAAGACCAGAATTGAGATGACTCAAAAAGATATCAATAAAGCATGACGTACCAATTGCTGATGTATAGCCACTTGGCAACAGTAGTTCCCTGCATTTTTTTGGGAGCGTATATACTCGCTGCAAGAAAAGGCACCTATTTCATCGAAGTGATGTGAATAGTCGTGTTTAAAGGAAGTGATTTTCAGGATATCTCAAAGTATTTCCTGATCATGATCGGCTAAGCAGTGTTCTTTAATTTGAGCAATTCTAAATTATCGAAAGACTCCCTAAATCAATATTTAAAGCAAGGCATAGAGGTTGTTCTGCCAGCTCCACGCTTATTAGTAGCAAGGAAGCTAAAGCGTAAACTGATCTCATTTGCTCCGCCTGTGTTCGCGTTTCCCAAAGAAGACAAGGTGAAATCATGGCTATAGCCAATGTCTAAACCTCCACCAAGAGATATCCCTACTAGGCCAATGATAGCTTCGTGATTTGGCATATCATCTTTCTGTACAGGAATTCCTCTATACCAAACACCCAAAACAAGAGGCTGTATATTTATCTGAGCCCCCATATCTAGCTGAGAAAAAGCACCTTGATTCTTATAATTAAATGCTAAAGTCAATTCTCTTGTACCAGTTCTTTGGTTCAAAAGCTGAGATGAAGTACCACCAGAAAGGTCAAACTTCACCCCTCCATGTGCAGACACCTTAATAGGCAACTTGCTATTTTCACCATCGATGAAAGAGATGTTTGGCTGAGTCAAATGATGTCCAGCCAAGCCAAACCACATATTTTCATTGTGGTATACCATACCAAAGCTATAGTCCATAAACTGATGACTGATGCCGTCTCCAAGACTTTCTCCACTAGTACCTCCTACGGCACCAGTTTGGTCGTTGATCTGACTTCCAAAAACCATATCTCCAAAGTATGCATCGCGATCCATGTAGCTAACCTGACCACCCATTCTCAAGAATGACCTAAAACCCAATCTCATTCTATAGGAATAGGTAGCTCCGATCTCAGTCATGCTGAGATTTGCCATACTTTGCTCAGATCTGTTTACAATCAGACCCACTCCGCTATTTGCACTGAAGATATAATGATCAGCATACGCAGAATAAGAATTGAATGACTGATCAAGACCAGGCCATTGGTTTCGGTAATTGACACCAATCTGAGTCATTTCTGAAGCGCCAGTCATGGCAGGATTTAGATACAAAGGAGCAGCATAAAACTGCGAATACTGAATGTCCTGTGCACTTAAATTTAAGCTTAATAAGCTTAGGGTGATAAGCAAATAAACGTTTTTCATATTAACGAATTAGGGTAACTCCTCCTGTTCGGGTAAACAGTTGACCATCTCTAGAAGTGTAAGTAATCTGGTATAGGTAATTGCCAGGGGGTGAAACCTGACCTTGATAAACACCATCCCAGCCCTTGGATTCAAGGCCTGAAACGGAATACATTTTTTCTCCCCATGTATTGAAGATATCCATGGAGAAGGTGGAGACAGCTCTGAGTTTAGGGATAAACGTGTCGTTCAGACCGTCACCATTTGGGGTGAAAGCATTAGGTATGGCAATAAACTCTAAGGGTGTATTTACTTGGATGATATTTTTCTCAATACTAGAACAGCCATAAATATCATAAGCTGTAAGGGTGACTTCGAACATTCCAGAGGTTTGGAAAATGTGGATAGGGTCTTTCTCTTTAGATGCATTGCCATCTCCAAAAGACCATTCCCACCCTATAAAATCATCTGAAATAACGCTTTCAAAAATGATTTCTTCATCTACTTGAACTTCAGGCTCACTGCTGATTTCTAACTTTCTATAGTCGAAATCCAATCTTCCAGCCTTATTTATTTGACTCGGAAAATCTACGCGCACTTCAGTTTGAGAAGTACATCCCAAAGCATCTGTCACATTCACTTTCAAGCTGCCAGACGAATGGAAATTAATCTCTCGAGTAGCCTCTTCGCCTGAACTCCAGCTGATTTGGTAAGGCTGAACTCCTCCTTTGATCGAAACCCAAGCTACTCCAGTGATGGCACCGATGGCACAGTCAACATCTAAGACTGTTTCGATTCTTGCTTGTAAAGCTTGCGCTTCTGCAATAGTAAATGTCTTAGTCACATTGCAGCCACTTTCATCAGATACAGAGAGGTGATAGGTTCCTGCAGATAAATTCTCTCTATTTAGACCAGCTGATGGATCATCGGACCACTTAGTGCTATATTTTCCTGAAGCTCCTTTTATCGCTAAATGAATAGACCCAGCACTTGACCCAGCACACGCAGCTTTAGTTTGATCTAGAACCTCTAGCTCTAGAGCGGAATCGGTACCCACAGTAAATTTCTTTTCTACCGTACACCCAAAGGCATCAGTCACAATCAAAGAGTAATCGCCAGCATTCACATCACCTAATTTGGAAGTGCTCTGACCATTATTCCACTTATACATGTAAGGAGCAGTTCCTCCTTGTACACTCACTTGAATTGATCCATTACCAGCTCCAGCACAGCTCTCAGGCTGAACAGTTTCTTTAAGTCCCATCTGAGTAGCCGCCTTGACAGCATAAGATGCTTGGAATGAGCAACCCGTTTGATCTTTTATTATTACACTATAGTCTCCTTCAGTAATATTGATAAGATCTTTGGAAGTTGATCCGTTGCTCCATTGATAAGTATATGGTGCTTGACCACCTTTCACACTTAGGTTAATAGAACCGTTGCTTAGTCCTGAACATCCTAGGTCCTGAATAGCTTCAGAAACTTGCATTCCTTCAGAAGCGGCTTTGATTTCGAACGTAGTGGTAATGTCACAATTGAATTTGTCTGCCACAGTTACAGAATAAGATCCTGGCTCCAAATTAGTAGCTTCCCAAGTATCCGTCAGTCCATTGCTCCACGTAACTCTATAAGGCTCGCCTCTTCCTACTTTTACGCTAATCTTTGCAGAGCCATCATTACCCGAACTACAGCTAGCATCCGCCTTCTCCACTGGATTTAGAATCAAAGGATAAGGTGGCTGAACTACGATTCTTTCGGTATGGACTGTACCTACTGCATCAGTAATTACTACTGTGTATGTTCCTGAATAAAGGTCCGTACGGTCTTTGGTAGTTTGTAAGGTATTCCAACGATAAGTATATGGAGCTACTCCACCTTGCACATCAAGTATGATATGTCCTTTTTCAGCATGAGAGCAAAGAGCAAGCTTTCCCGAAACCCCAACTGTTATTCCTTTAGTAGCAAAAATTCTATTGTTATCAAAATTCAGTACTCCTCTTTCAATAGCATGCTGTGCTGAAACAGTAAAACTGATCATCACACTCCATAAGAGTGAGAGTATCATTAGGCAATATGTAGGATATACCTTTTTCAAGAGTTTTGTAGCTGTTGGAAGTTCGACGACTTTTCAACTTTCTTAATTTGTCTTACAAACGAGGATTAGTGTATTTCATTTTTAAGAACATTATTTTATGTAAATCATATACAACAAAATGATATTCTTAAATCAATAGCTTATACCGAAATAAGTGGAGAATTATTCTTAAAAACAACATTTGACAGAAAAGCACCTAAAACGAAATGCGACTTAAAAAAGTATTACTTTTCTTAAAATATTACCATAATCAAAAAACATGTGAAATGATGCTTTTTTGTGAACACCAAATAAAAAAAGCCTGTCATACAGGCAAATGAAAAAAAAGTATAAATATTTAAAGTTTTTTTCTTGAAAATCTATAATTGGTTACGAATCAGTTTAATACTTGAAACAAGGGATAGTTCTTCCTCTTTGGTTTCTGCTCTTAGCGTCACCCCACAAAAAAGTATAAGTAAGAGAAATCTCGTGCGCACCACCGCTATTTTTCAACCCTAGTTTTGAGATAGTTGCATCATAAGAATAGCCAATATCCAGCCCACTTTCAAGTGACACTCCCACCAAGCCTATGAATGATTCATTATTTGGTAGGTTATTTTTAGTTGGCAGTCCTCTATACCAAACACCCAGAACCAAAGGCTCCAGGTAAAACTGCGCTCCTACATCCAGCTGATTGAATGGATCCTGTTGCTTATAATTGAAAGCAAAAGAAACAGAACGCTCCGAATAGGCATGTGTGAAGTAATCCCTGCGACCACCACCCAAATCAAACTTTATACCCCCTTGAGCAGATAACTTCATCGGAAGCTTTGAGATTTGCCCTTCTACAAACGAAGTATTAGGCTCTGAAATATGATGAGCAGATGCTCCTAACCAGATTCTATTGGAGTAAAACATCCCCCCTACACTATAATCAACAAAACTATAATGGCTATCTATTGGCACTCCATTAAGTTCATCGGTAATACCACCAATTGTTCCATTGATAATATCGATCTGAGTTCCAAACACCAAGTCTGAGAAAAATGCATCACGTTGCATATAGCTCACCATCCCTCCAATTCTGAAAAACATATCCTCGCTTAACTTAAGCCTATACGCATAAGAAAGCCCTATTTCATTGGTTGAGAGATTTGCCATACTTTCCTGGCTCCCATTGAATATTAATCCTATACCACTATTGTAATCAAAAATGTAGTGATCAATGTAAGCGGAGTAAGAATTGAAATTATGATCTAACCCTGGCCACTGATTTCTGTAATTAACACCAACTCGTGTAAGCTCACTTGCGCCTGTAAGGGCAGGGTTTAGATAAAGAGGTGCAGCATAAAATTGAGAGTACTGGGTATCCTGAGCTATTACATTCGAAAAAATGCAACTAATAGCCCCTAAAATAATGAATACGCCGATTGTTCTCTTAAACATAGACAACTACCCCATTCCCACTCTCTAATTTAACAATTAGTAAAATGGCTTAGGTTAAATAATTATGATTTAAAGATTTGAAATTACTAGGGCTTATGATTGGGGCTTTCAATCATTCGAATTTCAAACCAATTCAAGCTGAGAAAGGCTACCCGTAGCACATTCTCGATTTGCCCCAGCAGTATTCAATAATTATACCAAAGGGGATAAGGAGTTGGAAAAGAGTTGGAATTAGAAAATTAAATATCCAAAATAACCTGGTGTCGGATCAAATCCTCAAAAATCTCTCGCTCACGAATCAGTTGAGCTTTGCCTTCCCAAACCAAAACCTCAGCTGGTCGCAATCTTGAGTTATAGTTGGAAGACATGCTAAAGCCATATGCTCCAGCATTTTTAAATACCAAGAAATCTCCTTTCGTAACCGAAGCAAGCATTCGATCTTTAGCAAGCGTGTCTGTTTCGCAGATATACCCTACTACGTTATATGGTTTTTGATCTCCCTCGGGATTGCTCAGATTATATACATCATGGAATGCATCATACATCATCGGTCTGATCAGGTGATTCAACCCAGAATCCACCCCAACAAAGGTGATCTGAGGCGTTTTCTTCACCACATTGGCTTCTACGATCAGGTATCCAGATTCACTTACAAGGAATTTCCCTGGTTCAAGCCATAGCTCAAGTTTTCGACCATATTTCTCACAGAATTCATTAAATGCCGCAGATACTTTTGCTCCAACTTCTGCAATGTCAGTAGCTGGATCACCGGACTTATACGCCACTTTGAAACCTCCACCAAAATCCAGAAAGGCAAGATCAGGAAAGTTCATGGCTGCTTCAAACAACACATTTCCTCCTCTTAAGAATATCTCTGCATCAAGAATATCGGATCCTGTATGAATATGAAGTCCTTTGATTTTAATATCAAAGTTCTTTACTACCTCTATAATCTCAGGAAGTTGTTGGATAGAAATACCAAACTTACTCTGAATGTGACCCACGGAAATCTTAGCATTTCCACCCGCCATAATATGTGGGTTGATTCGAATGCAGGCAGCAACCGTGTTTCCATACATCGCCCCAAACTCTTCCATCAGAGGAATACTGTCCAGATTAACGATGACTCCTAACGCAACAGCTTCCTCCACTTCGCGGAAATTCACCCCACTTGGAGTGTACATAATCTCCCCAGCGGTAAAACCTGCTTTCATACAGATCATAATTTCCTCGATAGAAACTGCATCTACTCCTTCTCCAGCTTTTTTTACCAACTTTAAGATATTGATATTGGAAAGAGCTTTAGTCGCATATTTGATTTTCAATGGAACAGTAGCGAAGGCAGACTGAAGCGATTTGATTTGACTTACTATCTTGTCTCCGTCATACACATAGACTGGAGAACCAAATTCTTGAGCAATAGTCTCGAGGTTTACTCCCTGGAGCTGAATAGGATGTTGAGATGCTGACATTATCTGAAATTTGCGGGCAAAGATAGCCAAATAACAAAAAAAGGAGGCCTTTGCCCCCTATTTTCATTAGTTATAGTGTAATTAAGAAAACGCAGTTTTCGAGCCTAAATATAGATGAAGGAGTTGAATATGAACTACTGTCCACTCTCCTTGAGGCGGTTAAATATTGTTAAGCTGCCTTTATAGCCTGATTATAGGTTTAAATTTGCACCATGTCGAAAAGTAATATCATCCTCATTGTCGTCTTGATGTCCCTGGCCAGCTTCGGTCTGATGGGATTCCAGTTCTACTGGGTGAAAAATGCAATTCGTATTAATAGGGAGAGGTTTGATCAAAATGTACATCTAGCACTTACCGGAACCATTGAACAATTGGAAAAAGGCGAGAATTCTGACGCCTTTTACAGTTTTCTGATTCAGGATTCTACTATTCAAAAGTCATTATTTGAAAGAATAGACCCGTTACAAATTCAATATAGGTCCAGACCCAACCCAGCTAATAGACCTTCTTTGGTTGATACATTTTTTCAGGAATCAGCTCCCAAAGTAAGCCCCACCTTCAAAAGAATTCTGGAATCCCGTGGTGTAGATAGCAATGTATTGGAAGATTTGGAGACTTTCTTTACCAATATGACACCTGAAGTCGCCTCAAAACTCTTTACACCTGATGAACTTGAGGTATTGCTCAAGGAAAAAGAACGTCGGTTTGAATACCTAAATAGAGTAGAGAACTCGACCAAGAAAAGAAATTCAGCCGCGTCAATGCAAAGCCTACAATATGGCTTGCCTGAAATGAACCTTACTCCTGATGCTTTAGAAAAAATCGCTAAAGCAAATAGGAAGATTGAATTTTTCAACAAAATGTGGGATGAAATGGCTGCGGGTCAGCAGGCCATTCTAGATAGACTAGACACGGCCCGTGTTAGACAATTATTGAGAGGATATTTACTTGAACAGAATATTTCTGAGGATTTCGAATTGGGCTTGCTCAAGGAGGACGGAAAAATCATGCCTATTGGGAACGTGAAAGAACAGTTTACTTTAGTGCAAAAAGGTATTCAAGCCAAGCTTTTCCCCAATGATATTTTAGGCAAAAACAATTACTTGTATGTGTATTTCCCAGAGAAAAGCACACACGTGATTCGTGAAGTCTGGTTGCCTATTTCAAGCTCTCTTCTTTTTATAGCAGTGATTATATCTTGCTTCATCTATGCCATCAAAGTGATCATTCGCCAAAAGGCGCTATCAGACACCAAGAATGATTTTATCAATAATATGACGCATGAATTCAAGACTCCACTGGCAACAGTGAGTCTCGCTGTGGAAGCACTTCAAGACCCTGAACTTTCCAGTCAAGACAAGTTTCGTTCGAGATATCTTGGCATTATCAAGGATGAAAATAAGCGCTTGGTATCACAGGTAGAAAACGTTCTTCAAGCCGCTGCGTTAGACAAAAAGGATTTTAATCTGAAAATTGAATTGCTGAATCTAGCAGAGGTTCTGGAAAATACAGTAGATCATTTTGGCCTACAAGTGGAGAAGAAAGGTGGACAAATCACATTTATAAACTCCCTGGAAGCTCCTATGATAGAAGGTGACCTTTTTCACCTCTCTCATATTTTCAACAATATGCTGGACAATGCAAATAAGTATTCACCCGAAAATCCTTTTATCATTATTGAAGCCAAAGATGATGCTGATCAAGTCTATGTCACGATCAAGGACGAAGGAATAGGGATGAATAAAGATGCACAACGGAAAATTTTTGATAAATTCTACCGAGTTCCTACCGGAAACGTACACGATGTCAAAGGCTTCGGTCTGGGGTTATCTTATGTTAAAGCCATGCTGGAAGCTCACAAAGGTGGGATTCAAGTAAGTAGCGAACTTGGAAAAGGAAGCTCATTCACCATTAACTTACCAAAGAAACAATGAGTAAAGCAAAACTATTAGTGGTCGAAGACGATCCAAATTTAGGAGATATCCTACAAGAATATTTGGAAATGAAAGGGTATGAACCAACGCTTTGCCGAGACGGTGAAGAAGGCTGGAACAAATTCAAGAAAGGCAAATTTGACCTTTGTCTTCTTGACATCATGATGCCGAAAAAGGATGGATTCACCCTAGCTAAAGAAATTAAGAAGGTGGAAGAAAACCTTCCTATACTTTTCCTAACGGCAAAAAATCAAAAGGATGATATCATCGAAGGACTCAAAATCGGAGCAGATGATTACCTGACGAAACCTTTTAGCATGGAAGAGCTTCTGCTTAGAGTAAATGCAATCTTAAGGAGAACTCATAAAAATGAAGAGATCAATCCACTCAAAGTCTATTCTTTTGGCGGCTTTGTACTTCACTACGATGAGCAACTGCTTGACGGCCCAAAAGGTCGCCATAAATTGACTTCGAAGGAAAATGAGCTGATCCGCCTTCTAGCTTCTGAAATCAACAACCTAGTAAACAGAAGTCATGCTCTAAAACAAATCTGGGGAGACGATAGCTACTTCAATGCGCGAAGCATGGATGTGTATCTAAGCAAAATCAGAAAGATCCTAAAAGACGATCCAAAAGTACAGATCATCACCGTTCACGGCGAAGGCTTCAAGCTGATCGTAAGTGAGGGGTAAACTCTGTAAAAAGTGAGAAGTAATTATTGTAAGTAGTATAAAACTCAAAAGCCAGAGTGATGTAAAATCGCTCTGGCTTAATTTTTTTCTAAGATCTTGACTCTCAATTCTTGACTCTCATATCTCAATATTTACGTCTAAATACTTACGTCTTGCTATTTGATACTTAAACAACCATTTCCGCTCCTATCCCATTTCCTTCTGGGAAAGTCACTTTTTCAGGCGTGATAATCACACCTTTCGCAGGATCTCTTGACAGCAGCATTGCGCCGTCCATATCTACATAATCCAAAAGTGGCGCTATGTGCGCTATGGCCGTGATTCCTACAGAAGACTCAGTCATACAACCTACCATGGTTTTCATCCCTAGTTTCTTTGCTTCATGAATCATTCTCAGACCTGGAGTGATTCCCCCAGCTTTCACCAGCTTCACATTGATTCCGTGAAATAGGCCATGGCATTTCTTCACATCGGACTCCACTATACAGCTTTCATCTGCGATGATTGGAAGTTTACTGTACTTGAAGACCTCCTTCATTCCCTCCAAATCATCCTTTCCAAGTGGCTGCTCCATAAACTCCACACCCAACTTCTCTAGCTCTACGGAGTAGTCGATTGCCTGCTGAGCTGTCCAAGCACAGTTGGCGTCAATTCTAAAAATAGCGTCCGTATGCTTTCTAAGCTCTCGGATAATTGCCAAATCATCCGAAGTTCCCAGCTTGATTTTATAGATCGGCCAATGTACTTCCTTCATTTTTGCCACCATTTTTTCGAGTGTATCAATACCAATCGTAAAGTTGGTCAGTGGGATATTGACGGGATTTAATCCCAGTAATTCATATAGCTTTTGACCCTGTTTTTTGGCATAAATATCCCAAGCAGCCAAATCCAACGCACATTGAGCAAAAGGATTGTCTTTAAAAACGTCTTTACCCAAATCCCAAAGTTCTGTAGGAGTTTCCCACCCACCTTTTTCTACGATAGGCCTGAAATTCTCCAAACATTCCGACATATTAGTAATCGTCATACCGTAGAAAGGATTGGTAGTGGATTCACCCAACCCGTAAAATGCACCATCTTGCAGTTTTACAATGATTGTATCTTGCACATCCCTGCTTTGATGCGCGATAGTAAACGTATGCTTGAGCGGAAGATCTACGACTTGAAAGGATAAATTCATTTGGGGGAAATATTCGATTTGAGGCAAAATTAACCTGTTTTTTACTTGAATGATAGGTAGATTTATATTTTATTCAAGGTAAATAGAAATAAGTATGAAAGTCAATTCTAAAATCTCGATAAGCTTGTTTTTGCTGTTTTCATTTTTAGCAATTAGTTGTAAAACAGCAAGCACTCCTTCTTCTAAGTCCACAGCGGTTGCAACTCTTGAATCCGCTTATTCCAAATTCAAAGAGCCAGCGATTACGCACAGACGATTTAAGCATGCAGATCTTCAGCCTTTGATTCAGAAGCATACTGATGCTTTTCAGATCACTAAACTTGGTGAATCAGTGGAAGGAAGAAGCATTTCAAGTTTGGACTGGGGCGACGGCAAAATCAAGGTCATGCTTTGGTCCCAAATGCACGGAAATGAGAGCACCGCTACCATGTCGCTTTTTGATTTATTCAACTTCCTCGAAGCAAACGGAGATGAGTATGATGAACTTCGAACGCTCTTGAATTCTAAGCTTGAGCTCAAATTTATTCCCATGATTAATCCTGATGGAGCGGAGGAATTCAAGCGAAGAAATGCGCTGGATATAGATTTGAACCGCGATGCTATTTCGCAGATTTCTCCTGAAGCTGTGATTCTCAAAGCTGCACGCGATGATTTTGATCCAGAATTTGGGTTTAATCTACACGATCAGCAGACTTATTACAATGCTTCGAGAACACCTAAGCAGGCTACAATTTCTGTTTTGGCGCCAGCCTACAACTACGAAACTGATGTAAATATGGTGCGAATGAAAGCGATGCAAACCATCGTAGGTATGAATGAAATTCTGCAGCAAGTAGTGCCAGGTCATGTAGGTAAATATGACGATGCTTTTGAGCCACGAGCTTTTGGCGACAATATTACCAAGTGGGGGACAAGCACCATTTTGATCGAGTCAGGCGGCTATCCAAATGACCCCGACAAGCAATATATCCGTCAGTTGAATTTCATGATTATCCTCAATGCTTTAGAGCAAATCGCTACCAGAAGCTACGAGCAATACACTACGGAAGAATACTTCGCCATTCCAGACAACGATTTACAACTCGTTGATTTACTAATCAATGAAGTACAAGTTCCTATGAAGGGAAAATCTTACCCAGTGGATATGGCGATCAGGCGAAGAGAGATGAGCGCTGGTGACACGTATTACGTGACGGGGTCAGTGGATGATTTGGGTGACATGCAGGTGTATTTCGGCATGGAGGAATTTGATGCGAAAGGGTTGAACTATGTAGCTGGAAAAGTCTACGAGTCCACTTTTGAGTCCATCTCCAAAATTGATTATGTAAAAGCGTTAGACTTACTAAAGCAAGGATATTTGGCAGTGAAAGTGAAGAATGGAGCAAAAGGTGACTTGCACCAGCTTCCAATTTTAGTGTTGAAAAGTAGGGATAATTTCGATTCTGGCTGGAAAACCGGGGAAGCGACTAACTTCTTTTTGGAGAAAGACGGGGTTAGAAAATACGCAGTTGTAAATGGCTATTTGATTGATCTAGAAAACCCAAAAGATCAGGAATTTAAGCAGCAAATTTATTAATAGTTAAATTTTCAGAATGTCTTAATTTAATCCACTTCTTGGCGGATTATTTGTTATCTGATTAACACAATTTACTTTCTACATCAACTTTTAGAACTTATGAAAAATAATTTATCCTCCATTCTTTTTGCAGTTGCCATCGTGATTGCTTCTATCGTCCTTGGAAATGCTGTTATCAACAGAAACCGGCCACAGGGCACGATCAATGTCACTGGTTTGGGAGAAAGTAATTTCACTTCTGATCTAGTGGTCTGGGAAGGCAATTTCAGCCGTGAAAGCTTTGACTTGAAGTCTGCCTATGCAGATCTGGAAAAAGACAGAAAACTGGTTACTGATTATTTAATTTCAAAGGGAATTCCTGCCGAAAAATTGATTTTCAATGCAGTAAATACCAATCCAAACTACGACCAGAATTATTCAAATGACGGAAGGTATTTGGGTCAAACTTTCAAAGGATACACGCTCAGCCAATCCTTGAAAATCGAATCTACAGAAGTGGAAAAAGTAGAGAAAATCTCCAGAGAAATCACTGAATTACTTAATCAGGGAATCGCATTTTACTCCCAATCTCCTCGCTATTATTACACCGAGCTGGAATCTCTGAAACTGGAAATGATCGCAAAAGCCACAGAAGATGCGCGTATCCGTGCGGAACGAATCGCCGAAAACTCCAAAGGAGATCTCGGCGATCTGATCTCAGCCAATATGGGAATCTTCCAGATCACGGGCCAAAACTCCGGAGAAGACTATTCTTGGGGCGGCACATTTAATACAGCCGACAAAAACAAAACTGCTTCAATTACGATGAAGTTGATTTTTGAGGTGGATTAAATACTCTCGATTCCAAACAATTTTAATTCTAATAGCTTTTACATGATGTGAAAGCAGTAATCCTTATGTCTTTATTATCGTCCTCCATTATACTTTATCAGTTTAACAAAAACTCGCCTACTTCAGATTGGAGAATAGTTGATGATGGAGTAATGGGAGGGAGATCATCAGGTGATTTCCATATCAATGAATCTGGGAATGGTGTATTTGAAGGGGTTGTATCTTTAGCTAATAATGGAGGGTTTTCCTCCGTCAGATATAGAAAAACGTTTCAAATTCAGTCTCTAAAGAACATTAGAATCCATTTAAAAGGAGATGGAAGTATTTACCAATTTCGAGTAAAGGCTTATTCTTCTGATCGCCATTCCTATATCTCTGAATTTCAAACAAGCGGAGAGTGGGAAACGATAGAAATTAAGCTGTCTGACATGCACCCCGCATATAGAGGTCGGAAGCTCTCCATCGCAAACTTTGACCAAGATCAGCTTGAGGAAATGGCATTTTTGATTGGAAATAAAAAAGAACAAGAATTTCACTTGGAAATAAAGTCCATCCAATTATTCTGAGTTTTTGAATCTCAATGGAGATAGGAAGAATGCTTTTGGGATTACGCGTTTAATATAAAAATCTAGCTACAGAAGATCCAGGCATTACTGTTTTTAAAATTCCTCAGGAGCTTTTATAAAACACAAAAAAGCCGGTTCCAAAAGGAACCGGCTTAGCAATTGGGTAACAAACAACGATTACATCTTAGGAAGAACCACCGTATCTACTGAGTGGATCACACCATTTGATTGCCATACATCAGCAATAGTAACTTTAGATTCTCCACCATTTTCGTCCGTGATATAAAGGTCTTTACCTTTCATCCAAGCAGTTAACTTTCCGCCTTGAACTGTAGTAAGAACAGCCTTACCATTTCCTTTTTTGATTGCAGCAGCGATTTCTTTTGATCCCATTTTACCAGCTACCACGTGATAAGTAAGAACAGCTTGAAGTGTAGCTTTATTTTCTGCCTTCAAAAGCGTCTCTACTGTTCCAGCAGGAAGTTTCTCGAAAGCCATGTTATCTGGAGCAAAAACCGTGAATGGTCCAGCTCCTTGAAGCGTTTCTACTAATCCTGCTGCTTTTACAGCTGCTACCAAAGTGGTATGGTCAGCGGAATTCACTGCATTTTCCACGATATTTTTAGAAGGGTACATTTCTGCTCCACCTACCATTTTTGTTTTTTCCATTTGAGCAAAAGCCATGTTTGCGGAAAGAAAAATAAAGGCTGCAATAGCCACTTTGAAGAAATTTTGAATTTTCATAATCTAGTTAGTTTGATGATTTTTTGGTTTCTTTATTTGGGGTGAGATACGAGCAACTTTACTTGGCTGGATTTAGTGAAGTAAAAAAAAATACGAATTACGATATTCGATTTACGAGCTCATCAGACCTTCATCCGTTCATTTACCTTTAGCCCTTTTGATCAATAGACATCATACAATTTTCTGATCTTCTAGCTTTTCAAAACCTAAAGTCAACCTTCAGGCTTTCCAAAAGAACCCAAAAGCCTTAGCTTTGTCATTCGAATAATTTGAATCCCATGTACCAAGAGAAAATCGAAGCTATCAAAGCAGCTATTTCAGCCGCTAACGCAACTAATCCAGAAGAGCTAGAAGCCTACAGAATGGAGTATATCTCCAAGAAATCTGTGGTGGGAGAGCTTTTTGCCGGCATGGGCAAAATTCCTAATGAGGAGAAAAAAGCCTATGGTCAGCTGGTAAATGGTGTAAAGCAATTGGCTGAAGAGAAGTTTCAGGAGTTGATAGAAAAAGTAAGCCAGGCCAATAAGAAGTCTAAATCGGCTGGTATTGACTTGACACTACCTCCTTCCAATCAAAATCTAGGTGGAATTCATCCACTGACAGCTACCCGTCAGCGCATTATCGAGATCTTCGAGCGTATAGGATTCAACCTTTCAGAAGGGCCAGAGATCGAAGACGACTGGCATAACTTCACTGCACTGAATTTCCCTGAAAATCACCCAGCTCGTGAAATGCAAGATACCTTCTTCATCGAGAAGAATCCTGATATCGCTCTGAGAACGCATACTTCCTCTGTGCAGGTGCGTGTGATGGAAAATCAAAAACCTCCGATTCGTACACTTTCACCAGGAAGAGTTTATAGAAATGAAGCCATCTCAGCTCGTGCACATTGTATTTTCCACCAAGTGGAAGGATTGTATGTGGACGAAAATGTAGGTTTCGCTGATTTAAAGAACACCTTATATCACTTTGCCAAAGAGATGTTTGGCAAGGAAACCAAAGTGCGCTTCAGACCATCTTATTTCCCATTTACTGAGCCAAGTGCAGAGATCGATATCACGTGTCTGATCTGCGGTGGCAAAGGCTGTAACGTCTGCAAAGGCAGTGGTTGGGTAGAGATCGGTGGATCAGGAATGGTAGATCCAAATGTGTTGGAGAATTGCGGAATTGATTCTAAAAAATATACTGGCTTTGCCTTCGGTATGGGTATCGAGCGAATCGCCATGCTGAAATATCAGATCAAAGATCTTCGATTGTTCACCGAGAATGATGTGAGATTCCTGAGGCAGTTTAAGCCACTATTATAAAATCAAAGGCGTTGATAAATCAACGCCTTTTTTGTGCTGGTCATTTTACCGCAAAGTTCACAGAGTTTCCGTAGAGAGCGCAAGAGAAGGTTATTGTTATCCTGCTTCTCCAGAAGGAAGATTTTATGGCTTTATAATTATAAATAACTGCTTTTTTCTATTCCTGGCAACAGGAACAACGTCAAATTGTAGGACAAAAAAACAGGTTCAAATCTACTGACGTGAACCTGTTTTTCTCTGCCTTCTCTGTGTAACCTCGGCGATCTTTTGCGGTTTAAAAAAAATTAGACCGCTTTTGCTGTTTCCATTTTATAGATAATATCCTCATAGTCGAGTTTATTCCAATTCTCCGTGATCAACGGATCAGCCATTACGCGATCCATTATTGCTTCCTGTAGCTTTCCTTGAATATATGCTTCAGAATACCTCATATTCGTGAAAGTCACCATAGAATACAGCGGAATCCAGTCATTAGGATACAATTCATACAGCTTGGCTTCGATTTTCTTGCGAAGAACAAACTTAGGATCTGCAACAGAATCTCTCATTTCTTCAAAATTCTCCATCGCTAATTGGCAAATAGCATCGGTATCAATTTTTCGCTTTTTCTGGAATTTTTCAAAAACCAAATCCCAGGAATTAGTCCCGAACTTATCGATCAAACCATTCAAAATCGAGCAATCTTCAAAGCCGCAATTCATGCCCTGTCCATAGAAAGGAACCATCGCATGACTGGCATCTCCCATCAACAAACTCGTGCCTTGAACCCATGGAAAACATTCAACATTGATCAACGCTGAGGTTGGGTTAGCAAAAAACTCAGTTTTCAAGTCTGGCATCAACTGATATGCATCGTCAAAATAATTGGAGAACAAGATCTCAAGATCATTCTCGTCATTGATTTTGTCGAAGCAAATTTTAGAACCGCTATGCGGCAAAAATAGCGTACAGGTAAATGATTTGTCAGGATTTGGAAGTGCGATCAACATAAACTTGCCTCTAGGCCAGATATGCAATGCATTCGGATCCATAGCAAACTCGCCATCAGCCGTAGCCGGAATCGTCAACTCCTTGTATTCGTGCGTGATGTATTCTTGCTTGTAATTGAATCTAATCTGCTTTTGCATCGCCAATCTAAGCGAGGAATAAGCTCCATCAGATCCAAATAGAACTGGTGCAAGCACTTTCTTTTCTCCTTCAGGAGTCTGGAAATTGATCTCCTGATTACGGAAATCAACATCTGTACATTTATATTCAAAATTAAATTTGACACCTAAATGCTCCCCCTCTTCTACAAGCAACTGATTAAATTTTCCTCTGGAAAGTGAGTATATAGCTTGATTCTCTTTTCCATAAGAAATAAAAGTAGTGCCTCCATGCTCATCATGAACCTTTCGACCATACATAGGAATGGCCAAAGGCATTACTTTATCCTTCAGTCCAACCTCTTCCAAAGCATTCCATCCTCGCTGGCTAAGTGCCATGTTGATAGATCTTTTACCCTCTTCGAAAGTTGACTTGCGCTTGTCAGGCCTTTTGTCAAAAACCTCGACTTCTAAACCTTGGCGCTTTAAATATATAGCCATTAGGGACCCGATTAATCCGGCTCCTAATACAGTAACATGATTCTTTTCCATTTGGATTGTTTTATCCACGCTTCCTTTAAGCGAATTTCTTCAGAGATTGTTCCAAAATCTGTGCAAAACGGAACACGTCTAGGAAGCTGTTATAGAGCGGTGTAGGTGCCAGACGGATCACATTTGGATTGCGCCAGTCGCCTACAACTCCTTGTTTATACCATTCATCGAATACGGCCTTGCCTCCGCGATGAATGTGCAAAGATAACTGACAGCCTCTTTCCGCAGGATTTTTAGGAGTAATAATTTCCAAAACCCCTGATTTTCCGCTGATTTCTTCGATTAAATAGGCTAAATATGCTGTCAACTGTTCAGATTTACGCCTCAAATCCCCCATTCCTGCTTCCTTAAAAATATCCAAAGATGCCTGATGTACTGCCAAACCTATGATATCTGAGTTGGAAAGCTGCCAGCCATCTGCACCATGCATAGGCACAAAGCCCTTTTCCATCTTAAAGCGCTGCTCCTGATCATGTCCCCACCATCCTCCAAAGCGATTTAAGTCAGGACGCTCCGCAAATCGCTCATGGATAAATACGCCTGAAACATTCCCTGGGCCTGAATTCATATATTTATAGCTACACCAAGTCGCAAAATCCACATCCCAATCATGGAGGCGCAGTGGAGCATTCCCGGCTGCGTGAGCCAAATCAAATCCTGCATAAGCTCCCACTTCATGTGCTGCAGCGGTTATGGCTTTCATGTCGAAAACTTGACCTGTGTAATATTGCAAACCTGCCATATTTACCAAGGCCAACGAATCCCCCTGTTTTCTTATCTCTGCCAAAATATCCTCAGTGCGAAGCGTGTGCTCCCCATCTCGAGGAGTAAGCTCGATTATAACATCTTCAGGATTTAAGCCATGAAATTTCACCTGTGTTTCCAGCATGTATTGATCCGAAGGAAAAGCACCGGCCTCCACAATAATCTTATTGCGACTATTGGTAGGCTGGTAAAATGAAACCATCAGGAGATGAAGATTCACCGATAGATTATTCATCGCCACCACTTCATGCTCATACGCGCCGACGATCTCAGCTAGCGCAGGTTTTGACTTTTGCTTCGCAAAAAACCAGGCATCTTCCCCATGGAAATGCCCATCTACACCCATTTCTGCCCAATTTGTCAATTCCTTTGCTATGTAATCTTTAGCTGATTTGGGTTGTAAACCCAGGGAGTTTCCGCAAAAGTAAATGGCGTCTTTTCCATCTACCTTCGGAAAAAGAAACCTATCCCGAAAATGTGAAAGAGTATCACTCTCATCCATCTCCTGAGCGAATTGGGCTGAATATTGGTAGTTCATTTTTGAAATGTTTGGGTATATAAATTCTTTATAGGTTCGCGAAACCATGAAAGTGATCAAATAGGATATATCGATTAAGATCCGAAGGATTGATACGATTCATGACCCTCGGCATAGCCGGGTGAAAAGGAAAAACTTGGTTAAGAAGCCCCGTAGGGGTGCTACTTTATAGTTTCGCCCTTTCAGGGCTCGAAATGAGATCGATTCTTTTACCCTGCACTTCGTACAGGGTCATGAATAGTTTTGCTCCTTCGGAGCTCTTCATAGAATTATGTGGCTTATATGGTGAAAATCAAATATTCTGTTGATGAATTTGGTATCTGGCGAAAACCCTATAATCACAGCTTTTAAGTAAGACAAATTATCTACGCTTTAAAGACAAAAGCATCCTAGGTTTTGTTCAACGACATCGATTCGGCAGCACCATTCAGCGGACATCATATCAATTCTCCATTACTGTTCCGCAATTTTTACAAGTGTGGTTCTCTGGGTTTCCCCAGAATCTCTCCTGAACTGGAGGCAGCTGCGTGACAATGTCTGTTACCTCGAAATATTCCTCGTAGAGTTTTTCACCACAATTTTCACAGTGCCAGATAAACCCATCTACTTCACCCGCTCTTCTGTAGCGCTCTATTACCAAACCAATCGTTTCTGCTGGACGGCGTGGTGAATGTGGAACTTTAGCAGGAAGTAGAAATATTTCTCCCTCTCGGATATGAATGTCTTTTGGCTTTCCGTCTTCGATTACTTTCAGCACGATATCGCCTTCTAGTTGGTAGAAAAACTCCTCTCCCTCGTTGGAATGATAGTCTTTTCTGGAATTTGGACCACCTACAACCATCACAATGAAGTCATCATTCCCCTTGTAAACCTGCTGATTTCCTATTGGTGGTTTAAGTAGATGTCTATTTTCATCTATCCATTTTTTGAAGTTGAAAGGTTGAGCTAAGGCCATATCTCTAATTTTTCTGGTAAAATTGAAAATCTATCCGAAGATTACTTAACTGTAATCCTCCCTAAAAGTATTAAAAAACGTACGCTTTTTTTGGCTTACTTTGTCTTAACCCCAAAAAACGATGAGCTTTCCGATAATCGACATGCACTGTGATTTGTTGTCTTATTTGGCAAAAATCCCGGGAGCGAACCCATACGCAAAAGATGAAATCGCCTGCGCGATTCCATGGCTTCAAGCCGGAAATGTTAGGATGCAAATTTTAGCGATCTACACCGACGTAAGGCCAGAAAGCATGAATCTAGCAACTAGACAGGCTCAGATCTTCTCTGAATTATTAGAAAAGCATGAGAACGATCTAGCTTTTGTAGATGCAGACTTTTTACAAAACTGGGAGAAGCAAAACTGTGTCGGGATCAAAGCTTCTGTAGAAAATGCTGCTGGCTTTGGTAATGAGTCGGCAAGCTGGAAAGAGATTTATAGCCAGTTTGATGCTATTTTGGAAAAAGTAAAATCGCTCGCTTACATCAGCCTGACACATCACACCGAAAATCGCTTTGGAGGCGGTAATTATACCAAAGGAATAGGCTTGAAAGACGATGGAAAGAAGCTGCTAGACTACATGGCTGGCAAAAGTATTCCGATTGACCTATCACATACCTCTGATATGCTTGCTGAAGGGATTTTATATCATATCGATAGCAATACGCTAGATATCCCAGTGATTGCAAGTCATTCCAATTTCAGAGAAATCTGGAACCATCCCCGCAATCTTACCGATGAGTTTGCCAAGGAAATCATCCATCGTGGTGGCATCATAGGTGTGAATTTCTTGAGAGCTTTCTTGGATCCTGAAGTTCCAGAGCGATTATTTGACCATATTCTTCGCGGTTTGGAACTTGGAGGAGAAAAGTCCATCTGCTTTGGAGCTGATTATTTTTATACCAAGGATTTTGGAGATCCAGCACGCTTCCCTTTCTATTTCCCGCTAGTGGAAAATGCCGGAAAATATCCTTCACTAATTGAAAGCCTCGAAGACAAATTAAGCGCAGCTGAATTAGAAGGCTTAGCTTATAAAAATTCACTGGAGTTCTATAGAAAAATCCAATCTTAATGTCATCTCACCATTTCGTAAAAGACAAACAAGAGCCAGCGGTACTAATTTTAGAAGTTGACCAGATCCGATTTGATCAAGTTTCTCCTCTGCTAGAATGGGTTCCAACTGTCCTTGTCAGCGAAAAAGTACTTGATCAAGTTATGAGCTGGGGAATAAAAATAGATGTCATTCTAGCTTCAGAGACTTATCAAGCAGATAATCAACATTTACTGGAAGAGCAATATCCTGTTAAATTCGTCAACTCCTTAGATGAAAACTATTTGCAAACAGGGGTAGATTATCTAGTATCTACTGAACACAAAGCAGTGCATTTGGTAGGCATTTCACACCTGAAAGCACTTGAGCTGCATGACAAACTTGAGCTGCTAAATCTTACCATTTTGGATGGTGATTGGAAATACTATCCTGTGAAATCAGGTGAATTCAAAAAGTGGTTTGCAGAAAGCAACATCCACATTCATGGCAAAGAGGGAATGCCTGTGCAAATTCAAAATGAAAATGGCGAATTGATCTTGCCTATTACTTACGCTACGATGCTGGAAGTGCCAGAGGGAAATACTACAATCAAAGCACCTGGGATTTTTTGGATTGGGGAGCAGGTTTATTCATAAACTTTAGAAACACTAAGGTTCCAATAACATAACAAACCACATCCAGTGGATCCGCAGTGTAAGTCGTTGATTTAAATGGCAATAAAACTTCAAAAACCAGAGAAAAATACACCAAGCCAACGACCACTTGTCTTGTGGTAAAAGTGAGTTCTTCGCCATTCGGGTGCCACCATCTCATTAATTGCAAGCAAATACCAAACACTACAGGCATCGCCATTAGATCATCCCCATAGGAATGGTAAACAGGCACAACTATTCCCAGCGCTTTTTCTAAGTATTGATTAATCCAAAAAGTGATGGAGGCAAAAATGAAAATCTGGTTTTTGAAAATACCCATCATCCCGGCAAGGCGGCTATAAACCACATAATAAAAGTCATGATAGCCATGAACACGGTGTAGAACAGGTTACCGGATTTCTTAAAGAATTTTCTAATCCCAGAATCCTCTGGATTGATGTAAAACATCCATTCCTTTTCTTGGCGATCTTGCTCCTTTCTGAATTTTTCCTTCCGCCCAATCTCTACGGGAGATAGAAACTCTCCGCAAAGCTCACAACGATCCTCGTAATTATTTGTCCAAATCGACCATTCTCCGCAATTCGGGCATTTCTTCTGGCTCATATGATTATGCTATTTCTTTGTCTGATTTACCTATTAAAACCTCAACAGGCAAACCAAGCTTTTCACTTAATCCACGAATCATATCAACAGTTAGGCTTCTTTTACCTTTTAATATCTTTGAAATATTTCCAGGATCACCCATAATCGGTTCGAGGTCTTTATTTTTCAGATTCAGATCTGACATCCTATTCTTTATTGCTTCAATTGGGTCTAATGCCGAAAAGGAAAACGTTTCTTGCTCGTATAGCCTGACCAAAGTCAAAAGCAATTCTAACTCATCTCCTTCTGAAGACTCTTTCTGAGCATCAAAAATCTCATCTATTCTGGTCAGATAGTTTTGATATGTTTCTTCATCTTGAATTACCTTAATCATAGTAAATCTGGTTGTATGGTTAATACATCAATTTTATCATACTCTTTATGTCTGCCAAACCATTTGATTTGTAAGACTTTGAAGCGAAAGCTAAACCTTACAATTAGTCTGAACTTATTTCCCTTTACATAAAAGACTACCCTATCGTCACCTATTTGATCTGCTGAAGGATAGGACAATTTTACAGCATTGAAATTTTCCCAATTTGCCTTTTCTGCAACTTCATACCAAGTGAGTAGCCAACTTGCAGCTTCTGGATAAACCTCCATATATTTTTGCAAGGTGCCCTTAGTGATGACATTCATTACGATAAAAATATGAATTTGTTGTCAAATTGACAATATTCCTTTTGCAATTCTTTCCTTTCCATTCAGATCCTTCAAAACCTGAACTTCGGAATAACCCAACTTCTGCATCAACTCAGCAACTTCTTTCCCATATTTTTCATTTATTTCAAAATAAAGCTTTCCACCTGACTTCAGTAACTGTTTACCCTTTTCAGCTATTTCTCGGTAAAAAATCAGCGGATCATCATTGCTGACGAACAAGGCCAATTCAGGCTCAAAATCCAGCACATTTCTGTGCATTTCAGATTTTTCCTGCTCAGGGATATAGGGAGGATTGCTTACCAAAACATCCAATTCCGAGACTTCTGGAGTCTGAGTCAAAATATCACAGGCAGAAAAAGTCACTTTTGCACCTAGCGCACCTGCATTTTGAGCAGCTATCTCCAATGCTTGTTCAGAAATATCCACTGCAAATACTTCCGGATTTCTCATCTCCAATGCCAAGGAAATAGGAATGCAGGCCGTTCCAGTACCTATGTCCAAAATTCTCAAACCAGCTTTTGGATTCTCTTTGATGATCATATGAACCAATTCCTCTGTTTCATTTCTTGGAATCAAAGTAGCTGAACTGACGAAAAACTCTCTTCCATAAAAAGGGCCTTTCCCCATGATATACTGAATAGGCTCACCTGTTTTCAATCGCTCAAAGTCTTCAAATAGCTTTGGAGGAAAGGAACTTTCATCGGCTTCATTCAAAATCTCCGTTCTGGTCCAACCTAGATGATGCTCAAAAAGCCAGCTAACGATTGATTCAGCCTCTTGCTTCTCGTAGATCGAAAGTTTTGTAGCCCAAGAAGAAAAGAGGGCTTGAAAGGTAGGCATAGCGAAATGGTGTTTGGAGGATTGAATTGTAAAGGTATTAAACCAAAATTTCTATTTTAGAAACTAAGATCACATTCTCAAGGCACAGTTTTTCAACCCTTTTAAAATCTCATTCTGACAGACTCAGAAAGAAAAACTACCTTTGTGCAGAATTTATTTCCTATGAGATCGAGCACGACTCAAAAGTCACCCAGAGAGAAGATTATAAATGCTGCGAGATTCTCCCGAAGAAAAATCGGGACAGGCTATGTAGGTTTTAAAAATAAATTATAAACACATGAAATTACACAACAACACCATCCGCGGAGTTCATACCGCACTTGCAGCAATTTTTGAAGAAGGTCAGTACGCTGATAAAGTGATAGAAAGAACACTAAAATCCAACCCAAAATGGGGTGCACGTGATCGCTCTTTCATTGCAGAAACTACTTATGAAATGGTTCGTTGGTGGCGTCTGATCAACTTTTTGAGCCCAAGTAAGGAGCCTTATGATCTATTTGGCACCTATTGGTTGATGCAGGGGCATACGCTTCCTCCATGGGAGGAGTTTGCAAGAATCAATCCTGACAAGCTGAAAGAAAAGTATGAGAAACTGGATGATCCTGCCAAGTTGGAGTCTGTTCCTGATTGGCTTTTTGATCTAGGAAAAAAAGAATTGGGTGACAAATGGGAGGCTGAAATCCACAGTTTGAATCAGGAAGCACAAGTGGTTTTACGTGTCAATACACTAAAAACTACACGTGAGCGCTTGAAAAACAGACTGGCAGAAGACAATATCCACACACACATTGTGAAAGGTTATCCAGATGCACTGATCCTTGATGAGCGAACCAATGTATTCCGCAACCCTGCTTTCAAAGAAGGGATGTTTGAAGTACAAGATGCTTCCTCGCAATTAGTTGCCGCAGCACTAGCAGTAGAGCCTGGAATGCGAGTAATTGATGCCTGCGCAGGTGCTGGAGGAAAATCCCTTCACATCGCAGCGTTGATGCAAAACAAAGGAAAAGTTCTTTCCATGGATGTGGAAGAATGGAAACTTCAGCAAACTAAATTGAGAGCTCGTCGTGATGGCGTAGCGATCATAGAGCGCAAGGTGATTGAAGGTTCTAAGACCATCAAAAGAATGAAAGAAACGGCTGATAGATTACTGTTAGACGTTCCTTGTTCTGGCTTGGGAGTTCTTCGTAGAAATCCTGATACCAAGTGGAAACTGAGTGAAGAATCTATAGAGAAAGTGCGTCAGACACAACAGGAAATCCTTCAAAGCTATCCATCCATGGTGAAGCCAGGTGGACAAATGGTCTATGCTACTTGTAGTATTTTGCCATCTGAAAATCAGGATCAAATCGCCAAATTCTTGGAAAGTGAAGCGGGAAAAGACTTCACATTAATCGAAGATCAAAAAGTCCTGGCGCAGGAAAGTGGCTTTGATGGATTCTATATTGCTAGACTTCAGAAGAAAGAGGCTTAATACTATTTCTTAAACTTACCTAAATATGGGATCTACAAAATATAATTGCGGATCCCATATTTTTTTGTACTTAACTGGTTTCGCTAAAGAATTTGTTTTTAACTTTGACGTGCAAATAGGGTTCCTACATACCAATATTTGCCATGAATACAAATTCAGATAAATTCCTTTACGAAGCACTCACCTACGATGACGTGCTTCTTGTCCCAGGTTATTCAGAAGTCCTTCCCCGCGACACGAATACCTCTACTCAACTCACCAAGAAAATCAGGCTAAACATTCCTTTGGTTTCCGCTGCCATGGACACGGTAACAGAGGCTGAATTAGCTATTGCCATAGCGCTAGAAGGTGGACTTGGATTTGTTCACAAGAACATGTCTATCGAGCAGCAAGCAGCGCAAGTACGCAAAGTAAAGCGCTCTCAAGCAGGTATGATTCTAGATCCTATCACGCTTCACATAGATGCAAAAGTTCGAGATGCTGAGAACATCATGCGCGAATTCAATATTGGTGGTATTCCGGTAGTCGATGAGAACAAAGTTTTGAAGGGCATTATAACCAACCGTGATCTTCGCTTCATTAAAGATCAGAATCGTCCTATTCGGGAGATTATGACAACTGAAAACCTGATTACTGCCAAATCTGGAATTTCACTGGAGCAGGCAGAGGAAGTACTTCAGGAATATAAAATTGAGAAACTTCCGATAGTAGATGATGAATATAAACTATCAGGACTCATCACATACAAAGATATTCTGAAAAGAAAGGACAAGCCAAATGCGTGTAAAGATGAGTATGGAAGACTTCGTGTAGGCGCAGCTGTAGGTGTTACTGCAGATATCGTGGAGAGAGTCGAAGCATTGAAAAATGCAGGAGTTGATGTAGTTTCTATCGATACTGCGCATGGCCATTCCAAAGGAGTAATTGACACTTGCAGAAGAATCAAAGATGCTTTCCCAGACTTAGAGGTAATCGTAGGAAATATTGCTACACCGGAAGCGGCTATCGCACTTGCGGATGCTGGAGCTGATGCCGTCAAAGTCGGAGTAGGCCCAGGATCAATCTGTACTACTAGAATCATTGCAGGCGTAGGTGTCCCGCAATTATCTGCGGTATATGAATGTGCAGAAGCTCTGAAAGGTCGTGGCGTACCTGTGATCGCAGATGGTGGAGTTCGCTATTCTGGTGACTTGGTCAAAGCAATTGCAGCTGGAGGAAGTTCTATTATGATAGGATCATTACTAGCAGGAACTGAAGAGGCTCCTGGGGAAATGATCATTTTCCAAGGAAGAAAATTCAAATCTTACAGAGGCATGGGTTCTTTGGAAGCGATGGAATCTGGTTCCAAAGATCGTTACTTCCAAGACGCTGAAGAAAATATCAAAAAGCTCGTTCCGGAAGGAATCGTAGGTCGAGTTCCTTTCAAAGGCTTGGTATCTGAAGTTCTATACCAACTTGTAGGTGGACTTCAGGCAGGAATGGGATACTGTGGTACAGCGACTATAGAAGATCTTCAGAACAATGGTAAATTCGTGAAAATTACCTCAGCTGGCGTGAAAGAATCTCATCCACACGACGTATCTGTAACCAGAGAAGCTCCTAACTACAGCCTAAAATCATAAATTAGCTCGGTTTTTTCAACCTAGTGAGTAATACCAAAAAAGACCGGGTTTTCCGGTCTTTTTTGGTATTACTTATTCCTTCGATGTTTATTTGAAAAGATTCATGGCAGTAATGTCTGAGTTTCAATTTTCGTAATTCCCCCTTTTTTTCAAAGGGGGTTAGGGGGATTTTCAATTCCCACTCTGAACAATTTTTCGAATCCTTACGAATTCACCTCAAAACTCACATCCCATTCGTCAACGACTTTTACTGAATTTTGAAAGTCAGCATGTAGCGGGTTGATCAAAAGATTATGCTCGGCAGGATAGCTATTTAGAGGAATTCGGCAAGATGGAATTTTAAGAACTGGAGATATCATTCCTTTTGCCCAGGCTGTACCAAACTCCTGAGTTGATCGAGGATGAGGTCTGTTTCTCCAGTCAGCTGGCAACTGCGAAGCATCTAATTCTGGAATTGGAGTCTGAATCTCAAGTACGACAAACTTCCACTTACTTTCAGTGACTACAGCTCCTTTGATACTTAGCAACTCTAGGAAGTTGAGTGAAGAAATACTGCATCCGTAGATTATCGGGGTACCGTATTGATTCCACCTTCCAGCTCCCAGACCAAAGCCAAGTGAACTTCTACCTGGAAGATTTTCAATAAGTCGAAAATATGTCACCACCTACAGAATAGCTCCCCAAGACATCGCTTCCATCGCCTCATCCACACGATCAACTCCATAAGGACTCTTCATTAGTGTAGATGGCTTTTGATCCCCAAGGGATGTGTTCTCAGTATGAAGCCATTGCGAAAGCAACTCCTCCGAACCGAATATCCTGATGCCCTTTGCTATCACCTGATCCATTTCCAAAATAATCTTCGTAAGCATCTTCGTAAGCTTTCTGTCTTCTTTGCGCCAGCGAGATAAGGTACTCGGATCCACTTCTAGCACCTCCGAGACATCCTGCTGGGTGAAATCCAGAAAGTCGAAAATCTCTCCGGTATCGTGAAAAGAAACAGCTACATCATAAACTGCTGCTGGCTCGCTTACCATAGAAATAGCTTCTTGAAAGAAATAATAGGCATCATTGCCTGTACGAATTGTCTCAGCTCCCGCCTCTCCAAATGATATTTTCCAAGTGTGTATCATAGCTATTCAATTAACCTACACTAAGTTAGAATAATTTATTGCAAATGCAATACTTACATATCGCATTTGCAATATTTTAATCAGCTCTTAATCGAGAATCTGTTTGATTTCATACTCTTGCAGGTGAGCATTTAGCCAGCCGGCTTCTAGTGTTGCGCCATATTTTCTGTAAAAATTGATTGCTGGCTCATTCCAGTCCAGTACTTGCCACATCATTCCAGTGCAATTTTCCTCCAGACCTTTCTTCATAATACGATCAAAAAGCAGTTTTCCAGCGCCATTACCACGTTCAGACTGAGTCACTACCAGATCTTCCAAGTAAATTCTACGTCCCTTCCAGGTGCTGTAGCGATAATAATAAATCGCAAGGCCGACGATCTCAGATGTTTCGTCTTTTACACATAGGTACGTTCCAAAAACAGGATTTTTACCAAACCCATCTTCTTCCATCATAGCAAGCGTATTCGTGACTTGCTCAGGCGCTTTCTCATAAAGTGCCAGCTCATTTATCAATTCCAGTACTCGAGGTAGGTCCTCGATTTTTCCTTCTCTTAGCGTATACATGTTCAAAGTTTATAAATCCGTTTAATTTTGGGAAAGGCTAATTTAATCAAATCCGAGAAACAATGTTTTTAGCAATCGATGCAGGAAATTCAAATGTGGTTTTTGCGCTCTATGATGAAGTGAGTAAAAGCTGGAAAAATCATTTTCGGATCGAAACGCATGCTGCGAAATTCGCCGCGCAACTTCACAAAAAAGTGCCTATGTACTTTTTGGAGCATGGTATAAGTCCTAATGATATAACACAAATAGGATTCAGCTCTGTAGTTCCGGAGATCAATGAGCAGATTCTTCAGTTTTGCGAAAATTACATCGGTACTCAGCCTTACCTTATTTCACCTGCCAGTTTTCAGAAGCTTCCTATAAAAAGCCTTCGGCCAAATGAAATCGGTACAGACCTGATTTGTAATGTGATGGCAGGCTATTCGAAATATGGTAAAGCCTTAATCGTAGTGGATTTTGGAACAGCACTCACCTTTACTGTGGTAGATGCTAAAGGTGAAATAATAGGAGTCAATATCGTTCCTGGGCTCAAAACTGCACTCAATTCACTTTTCCAAAACACTTCCAAACTACCAGAAGTAGAATTAAAAATGCCTGAATCTGCCCTAGGTAAAGACACCATCCATGCGATTCAAGCTGGTATTTTATACGGGTATACGGGTTTGGTCAAGGGAATGCTGGAAGCAATAACCAGTGAAACCCAGCAAAATTTTCAGGTAATCGCTACGGGAGGACTTTCTTCAGTTTTAACACCACTTGCCGAAGTTTTCGAGGAAATCGACAAAAATCTTACGCTGGAAGGATTGCGGTTAATCACAAAGGCCAATTCCTAAAGAACTTCGCTTCGCAAAATCAAATTGGGATCTGGACAAATCACCTTGTAATCATCAACTTCTCGCTGTGAACAAACGCCAGGAAAATCACCCATATTCCCCATCAAATCTCGCATTAACTGAAAATGCAAGTGTGGTGGCCAATCACCATTTTCCGGAAATGGGCCTACGTGAGCTAGCAATTCCCCCGACTTTACTTCTTGCCCAATTTCAATTCCTACTAGATCAGACAGAAAAAGATGTCCATAAAGTGAAAAAAGCTTTTCCCCAAAAAGCTCATGCTCCAAAATTATGGTAGCCCCATAATTTCCAAAGCCAACATTGTCCTGATAGCTATGGATCCGCCCATCCAAAGGTGAAAAAACTGGTGCGCCAGCTTCAGTCCAGATATCTATTCCTAAGTGAATATTTCGGAAATCAGCTTCTGCTGTCGCAAAGACCGTACTTCTACGATAAATAGCTCTGTGCTCTAGGTAGCCACCTATCCCATATTTGCTATTGGAATTTTTAATCTGCTGAGTAACGTATTCATCAAACGCAGCCGTATTCGCCAAATCCAAACTCTCCAACTCTGAATTCGTAGGACTAAAATCCAACTTGACAGTGTTATATACAGTTAGCTTTTCACCCATAACTGGGAAAAAATCAATCTCATTCCAATTCATGGCGAAAGATATATAATCATCTTAAAGTGCTGGTTATTTTCTCCAATCTCTAAATCTCTTTTCTCTTTTTCTCATTAATTTCAACCCATGCAAACCACTTTCCCTTCTCTCGCTGATATTCAAGCTGCACACGATCGCATTCAACCTTTTATTCACCGTACGCCTGTTCTAACATCTTCAGCAATCAATGAAATCGCAGGTTGTAAGATTTTTTTTAAATGTGAAAACTTCCAGAAAGTTGGAGCTTTCAAAGCAAGGGGAGCTGCAAATGCTGTGATGAAACTTACAGATTTACAGAAAGCAAAGGGAGTAGCAACACATAGCAGTGGAAATCACGCTGCGGCATTGGCCAGAGCCGCGAAAGTAGCGGGAATTCCTGCTTACATCGTCATGCCATCCAATGCGCCGGAGATCAAAAAGAAAGCCGTGAAAGGCTATGGTGGAGAGATCATCGAGTGCGAACCAAATCTCAAAGCACGAGAAACCACATTGGATGAGGTTGTGAAGAAAACTGGAGCCACTTTCATTCCTCCATATGATTTCATGGACGTGATCGAAGGTCAGGCGACTTGTGCTTTAGAGCTTATTGAAGATCAAGAAAATTTAGATATCATCATCGCTCCAGTGGGCGGAGGAGGTTTACTTGGAGGAACAGCTCTGACAGCTCATTACCTAAATCCAAACATTGAGGTAATCGCGGCAGAACCACAAGGTGCCGATGATGCATTCCAGTCTTTTCATGCTGGAAAAATAATTCCACAATCAGGCCCAAATACCATTGCAGATGGTTTATTGACTTCCTTGGGAGTTTTGAATTTCGAGTTGATCCAAGAATATGTCTCTGACATTCTACTTGCTTCTGACCCTCAAATCATCGAAGCCATGCGACTGATTTATGAGCGAATGAAAATCGTGATAGAGCCATCTTGCGCTGTTCCCTTAGCCGCTTTGCTTGCCAATCAAGATAGGTTCAGGGGCAAAAAAGTGGGGATTATCCTTTCAGGAGGAAATGTGGATTTAGCAAAATTGCCTTTTTAGAAAGACTATTTCTTACCCATTGCCTCATAAATGATATCATGGATATCAGTACGAATTCCTTCTTTCAATAATTTAGTATTCGTAGCATCGGGATAAACACGATTGGAGAGAAACACATAGATAAGATCATTTTCAGGATCCGCCCAGACACAAGTTCCAGTGAAACCAGTATGTCCAAAAGTAGATTTTGGAGCCAAGTCACCCGCTGACCCTCCACTGCCTACCTGAGTGTTTGGTTTATCCCAGCCCCAGCCTCTTCGGCTTTGACGAGATTGATTTTTGGTAAACTTCTTTACTGTTTCGGGACTAATCAGATTTACTCCTCCGTAGCTTCCTTCGTTGAGCATCATTTGCATCATCACTGCTAAGTCATTGGCTTTGCCAAAAAGCCCAGCATGTCCCGCTACTCCACCAAACATGGCTGCTCCAGGGTCATGAACGTAGCCCTGAACTTGTCTCTTTCTGAAAGTAATGTCATTCTCGGTGGGAGCGATATTATTAATAGGCATTTTCAAAGCAGGATTGAAAGTCATGGTACTAAGTCCTAATGGAGCATAAAAATTCTGATCCATGAATGTTTCCAAAGGCTGATTCACTACTCGCTCCACTACAGCCTGCATCAAATACATCGTAAGATCTGAGTACACATAGGCATGCTTACTAGCTCCTCGAGGTATGGGGGTAATCTTCGACTCCACTGTCCAGTGCCAGATACTATCACGAAGTGCATCCATTCCAAACATGTCATTGGACACTGGTCTTGTAAAACCAACTGAAGACATGGGCTTGTAATAATCCCCTCTCCATTGACCCGCTTCGACTGTGCGAGCATAATAAGGGATATAGGCAATAAGTCCAGCTTCGTGAGCCATCACATCACTGAGCACCATTTTCCCTTTATTTGTTCCTTTCAGTTCTGGTAAATAATCTTCCAAGGAATGTCTCATATCCAACTCGCCTCTGCTTTCCAGAAACATTACCGCCTGAGTTGTTGCCAAAACTTTAGTAATAGAAGCCAAGTCAAATACTGTTTCGGAATTCATAGCAGGGCTAGACTTGTATTCTAAGCTTCCATAGGATCTTTCGAAAACGACCTTTCCGTTTTTCACCACCAACACATTTGCCCCCGGAGTAGCTTGTATTCGTATTGCTTTTTCTGCTACTGCATCTATTTTGTTCAAGATTTTCCCGTCCAGACCAACGCTTTCTGGCGTGCCATAAGAAAGCCTATTGATAGACTTCATATATCCACCAACCCCATGTGAAAACTCACCATTTACAGTAACTGGCAATATTCCTTTTGCATCTCTAGCTCCAAAAAGTATCTGTGGTGCCATCTCCTGTGTCACAGCATTATTCTCATAAGCGAAAACAACATTCCCTATTCCATCCAACTGCTGGGCAGCATACGCATTACCAAAAAGCACCGTGACTACCTTTTGACGCTTTGCCAAATCTTTGATGAATTGCACATCACTTGGAGATACTCCAAATTTCCTTGATGGACTATTCGTCACTCCCATCAAACCTACTACCACCACATCGAAGTCTTCCAACTGCTTCATGGTATTGTAGTGAGTAGTTTCATTAGCCGCTTTGTCAATACTGAAATGCTCAAACTTCGCGTATTTACTCAGATACTTTTTGAAATCCTTTCCTTCATCTCCTATGCTCAAACTCGCAAAACTGGTTAGGTCCAAATTCTTGAAGGGCAAAAGATTTCCCTTATTCACAGCCACTGTCATAGCATCTGCATAGAGGTCCTCTATGATAGACTCAGTCTCGGGCGTATCCAGCCTTTCCACCAATTTGTACGTATTGATAGGTCTATATTCGTTCAATCCAGACCAATATTTAGCTCGCAAAATCTTCTTTACTCTGCGATCAATTTCCTTTTCAGATATTCTACCGTCAGCAACGGCTGCCTTAATTAGTATTTTAGCTTTTGCAACATCCTGAGAATAGAGCAATACATCATTTCCTGCCAATAAAGCCTTCAAATCCACTTCCCCAGGAGAATTTGCTATCGCCACGCCTCTCATATTAAGAGCGTCCGTGAAAATCAAACCCTGAAAATTCATTCGATTTTGAAGTAAATCTGTCACTACTTTTTTCGAAAGACTAGTGGGTATATTACCAGCATCATCTAAGCTGGGCACATTCAAATGTGCCACCATCACAGACATCAAGTTTTCTTTGAAAAGCTCCTGATAAGGATACAAATCCACATCCCAAATCCGCTGCTCAAGGTTCTTAATCACTGGCAATGAATAATGGCTATCAGCCTCTGTGTCTCCATGGCCTGGAAAATGCTTCGCATTCGCAATCACCCCATTGTCCTGCAGGCCTTTCATATAAGAAATCGCATGCGTGGTGACAACTTCTCTATCGCCTCCAAAAGCTCTATACCCAATCACAGGATTATCAGGATTGGAATTCACATCTACTACTGGGGCAAAATTGATGTGCATACCTAGCTCCTTAAATTGACGTGCCATTTCCTTTCCCATGGCATACACCAAATCAGGATTTTGCACAGCTCCCAAAGTCATTGCCTTTGGGAAATCAGGAATTGAATCGAGTCGCATACTGATTCCCCATTCTGCATCCATAGCAATGAACAGCGGGGTTTTGGACTGAGCTTGGTAGAGGTTAGTCAGGCGTGCCTGCCTATCTGGCCCACCTTGAAAAAAAATCAAACCTCCAAGATTCTCTGTTTTTATAAGATTACTGATTTCATCTACATGCTTTTGATCTTTATTAGAGTAAGCCGCAACCATAAAAAGCTGCCCCAAACGCTCATCAAAAGTCAGACTATTGAATACCGAATCCACCCAATTCAACTGAGCCATCGAGTCAGTCGTAGAAAGGGGATCACCTATTTTTAATGATTCATCGATTTTCCCGGAGGAAAAAGTAAGAGCTATAATACCAACTGCGAAAACTCTCCAAAGCTTACTGCTCATGCTTGAGTAAATTTTTAATCCTTAACTTTTAAAATAAATTTGTACGGGCGACCGATTCAGAAAGCGAATCTGGCTTTTCTCATCGCTTACCATATCTCAAGTTTACATCCTGTAGCTGGATGCATTAGCTTGATAAATGAAGTTACTAAAGATAAGGTAACATCGAACCGTAAATAGGGTTAAAAAGGTCATAAATTTGATATCTGGTGTATTGTACTGGAACTTATTCTCCCTTTGTGCTTTTACTTAACGTGAGACTAGAATTAATATTTAAAATGTCATGAAATCGAGCATGTGGAAGTCAGCCCACACCAAGAAGATTATAATCTATGCGAGATTCCATATGTCCTTTCAAAAACAAATTATAATCATATGAAATTTCCTTCTGTATTTCGTACTGCCGCACCGATGAGATTTGATATCAAACCTAGATATTATGATCCTGTACGGGAGGAAATCGAACAAAGAACCTCCCAAATCAAGAAAGACTTGGAAGCACAGGGACTTTTGGAAAAAAGTGACGGCTCTTCACATGATATTGGATCTTATGGCGCAGGTATCCGTGGATCTTTTGCGCAGCATAAAGGAATAAAGGAACGAGAAGGCGTAAATGTATTTGCCTCTACAGCCATGATCCGAACTTTCATTTTTCTATTACTCCTCGGATCCATCTTCGGCTATGTATATTTAGGCCCAGTGATATTTGAATATATGGGATACCTATTAGCGCTGGGAGCAGCTATCTATTTTTTCTTCAGGTTAAAACCCAAGAAGAAATATGAGTGATATTATCCAACTCCTTCCCGATGCGATAGCCAATCAAATCGCAGCAGGAGAAGTAGTTCAAAGACCAGCTTCCGCACTTAAGGAACTCCTTGAAAATGCGGTGGACGCTGGCGCTACCCAAGTACAGGTGGTCGTAAAAGAATCTGGAAAACAGCTCATCCAAGTAATAGACAATGGTAAAGGCATGTCTGGAACTGATGCTCGTATGAGTTTTGAGCGTCATGCTACTTCAAAAATCCGAAGTTCAGCAGACTTATTTTCTATCAGAACATTCGGATTCAGAGGAGAAGCTTTGGCCTCTATCGCTGCGGTCGCTCAGGTAGAACTGAAAACCCGCCAAGCCGAATCAGAACTGGGAACTTTGATCCAAATCGAAGGCTCAGAAGTAAAGAAACAAGAGCCATTTGCAGGAAATGTAGGAACCTCGGTTTCTATGAAAAACCTGTTTTTCAATGTGCCCGCCCGCAGAAACTTCCTGAAGTCAAATCCTGTAGAAATGCGCCACATCGTGGATGAATTTCAGCGAGTAGCACTTTCATATTCTGAAATCGGATTTTCTCTATTTCAGCAAGATCTAGAAGTTTATAGCCTCACTCCTGGCAAACTCAGCCATAGGATTGTAGGCCTTTTCGGCAAAAACTACCAAGGTCAACTCGTACCATGCGAGGAAATGACTCCACATGTAAATGTGAAAGGCTACATAGGAAAGCCTGAAAATGCCAAGAAAACCCGTGGCGAGCAATTCTTTTTTGTCAACAATCGCTTCATCAAAAGCAGCTACTTGAATCACGCAGTGAGCTCTGCTTTCGAAGGTTTATTGCAACCGGATCAGCATCCATTCTATGTGCTTTTCCTAGAAATCGATCCTTCGCATATCGATATCAATGTTCATCCAACCAAAACTGAAATCAAGTTTGACGACGAGCGTACTATCTATGCAGTCATCCGGTCTGCTGTAAAGCAGGCTTTAGGCGCACATCATGTCGTTCCTTCGCTGGACTTTAGTCTGGATGTGAATTTCAATGAGAAATGGGATAAAGATCCTGAGAAAAAAGCTCAAGTGGATCGTGAATACAGCTACAAATCATTCAATACCCCCGAATTCAAGCAAGCCAGCACTTCTGGCTGGGAAAAATTATTTGAAGGAACCCAACAACCCAGCAGAGATATCAACCGATCTACTCCAAACGAAGAAACAGAGGTTTTAACTTTTGAAAGTCGGGCAAAGCCAGACGAAGCCACTGAACTGATCCCTAGACGCGCTGAGACGGAATCTACGGGAGCTACTTTTCAGGTAGAACTTAGCTATGTGATCGCTCAGATGTCCACTGGATTTCTGATCATAGATCAGCAGACAGCTCATGAGCGTATATTGTATGAGCGCTATTTGCGCCAGTTGAAACTCGCGCAAGGGACTTCTCAGCAGTGTCTTTTCCCTCCTACCATCAATCTAGGGCCATCTGATTATGCATTGGTGATGGATATCATGCCAGAATTGCACAGCTTGGGCTTTATGGTCTCTGAGTTCGGCAAAGACACGGTATTGATTCAAGGTGTTCCGGCTGACATCCCAGTTAAAAATGAAAAGGAGCTTTTCGAAGGGCTTCTTGAGCAATACAAACATTTCAAAAGTGAGCTTTCGCTCGACACTCGAGAAAATCTAGCGCGCTCTTTGGCGCGTAAATCGTCTTTGAAAAAAGGACAAAAACTAAATTCACAAGAAATGGAAACCCTCGTTGGGCAGCTTTTTGCCTGTCAAAATCCAAATTATGGATTGGGAGGGAACAAAACCTTTGTGAAATTAGATTTAAGCAGTATTCATTCTTTCTTCGGCAAATAGCATGTTTAGAAATATTACACCGGTAGTTAAAAACCTTCTTATTATCAACGTGGCACTGCTTATCGTATCCCGTTTTATCTTTCCTCAGCTGAATGATTGGTTTGCGCTATACTACATTCACAGCCCATATTTCAAGCCATTCCAGTTCCTGACCTACATGTTTATGCATGCAGATTTCTGGCATTTGTTCGGCAATATGTTCGGACTTATGATCTTCGGGCCTTTGTTAGAGCAATTTCTGGGACCAAAGAAATTGTTGATTCTCTGGATGGTTTGTGGAGTTGGTTCAGGAGTTCTTTACTCAGGTTATACTGCCTATAGAATGAATAATTTGGAGGAAAAAGTGGCGATGTTCCAAAACAATCCAAACCCCGAATCTTTTAACAAGTTGGTCTTGGAAAACCGTGGTTTTTTCCAAAGCTCCGTGTTTGACTTTGTGGATGCCTATAGTCGTAATCCTGATGATCCAAATAAAATCAGCCAGGCGAAGCAAACATTGGATGCGATTTTGGATATTCAAGGCAATGTACCGATGGTCGGTGCCTCAGGTGCGCTTTTCGGGGTTTTGATCGCATTTGCGATGCTTTTTCCCAACACGCAGCTATTCCTGCTGTTCCCTCCGATACCGATCAAGGCAAAATATATGGTGCTTTTCTACAGCCTTTATACCATATATAACGTATTTGTGAATAATCCGCTGGACAACGTAGCACACTTTGCCCACCTCAGCGGATTGGTGATTGGCGGTGTTTTAGTTTACTTCTGGAAAAAAGACAGAAACAGTTTTTATTAATTATGTACGGTAACTTTTGGGATAATCTTCGGAACGCTTTTAAGCATAGCGACAACAGTCTTTATAAACTGCTTGCGATCAACATTTTGGTGTTTTTCGTCGTGCTGGTATTCCGGGTGTTTATGACCATCGGCGGATTGGGTAACTTATATACCACAATTCTATCGTACCTAATGATGCCAGCATCTTTTTCTAGGCTAGCGACTCAGCCATGGAGTATCTTTACTTACATGTTTTTGCACGAGGGGATTCTACACATCCTCTTCAACATGCTTTTCTTATTTTGGTTTGGTCAGCTGATTCACCAGTTTCTGGGAAGTAGAAAACTCGCCAATCTATATATTCTGGGAGGTCTAGCTGGAGCACTATTCTATGTAGTGATTTATAACATATCTCCCTATTTCAACACCAATTTGGATGCATCACTGATGCTGGGCGCAAGCGCTGGAGTCTTTGCCATTGTTGTTGGGGCAGCTACGCTTTCGCCGAATACTACCTTCTTCCTCATTCTTCTGGGGCCTGTAAAAATCAAATACATCGCCATTTTCTATGTGATTTTATCCTTTGCCAATTCCGCAGGAGCAAATGCGGGTGGAGAACTGGCGCACCTTGGTGGAGCTCTACTCGGCTACTTGTATATTATACAATTGCGCAAAGGAAATGATTGGGGAGTACCTGTTCAGAAAGTCGGAATATTCTTTGAGGATCTTTTCTCTGGTAATAAAAACAAAGTAAAAGTCTCTTATCGCAAAGCGAAAACCTCAAGCAGCGGAGGTTTCTCATCGTTCACAAAGGCTACCAAATCTACACCTCCACCGATTAGTTCTAACGACGCAACGCAGGAGGAAATTGATCAGATCTTGGACAAAATCGCTGATCGTGGCTACGAAGCGCTGAATAAGGAAGAGAAAAGGAAATTGTTTGAGTTTTCGAAGAAGTAAAAAAGACGGGAGACGGGAGACAGAAGAAATCGATCCTCAACCAGTGAATCAAGTTACTATCTAGGCTCTTTTATCTTAGCTCTTGATTCTAATGTCTTAATACTTGCAACCTGATACTTACAATTTTTGTCTACAACGGAATGGCAAACCCAACTCTAAAACCGACTTCTCTTGGTAGAGGACTTTGGAAGCGGAATTCCGTACTTAATCCGATCGCATCAGTCAATCGAATATAAGCGCCCACTCCTACATTTGCTCCCTTCTGATTTCTCTTAGTGCCTGCTCCATCAGGCTGGGTATTTACCCATGTTTGGCTATAGCCTGCCATGAAATAAAGCTGGGAAGGACCTTCTGAAACATAGTAGCGTAAATCTGTGCTGAAATTACTCTCTTTACCTACCTGTGGGAAAACAAAGGTATAGCTAGGCATCAAGGCAAATTTGTCGAGAAAAAAGTATTCAATTCCTGCCCCAACTCCAAAGTTATGGTAATTCAAGCCATACGTTCCAAATCCATGGAAACGGGCATTCCCCTGTTCCTGAGTTTGTGCCAACCCGATAAAAGAGAGCATAAATGTGGCGCAAAAAATCAATAAAGCCTTTTTCATAAAATGGGATTGTTAAAATTCGACAAGAAATTAGTTGGCTTTAGCTTAGAAAGCAAATCTTAGCCTTCGTTCAACTCAGCCACCTCATTCTTATTGGCCAACTGTCCACAGGCAGCATCAATGTCCTGACCACGGGATTTTCTGACTTTGGCGATAATACCTTGTGATTCCAGTACGCGGACGTACATATCAACGGATTCTTGGCTAGCCTGGCGGAATTCCCCCTCATCGATAGGGTTGTACTGGATCAGATTGACTTTGGATGGTATAAGCTTACAGAATTTCGCTAAGGCCCTTGCGTGCCGCTCATCGTCGTTGATTCCTTCCCAGATCACATATTCATAGGTGACTTTTCGCTTGGTCTTTTCATACCAATACTTCAATGATTCACCCAACTCTTCCACTGGATTACTGTCATTGATAGGCATCAGTCGGGAGCGTGTTTCATTGATCGCAGAGTGAAGAGACACTGCCAAGTTGAAGCGAACTTCATCATCCGCTAGCTTACGAATCATTTTCGTAACTCCCACAGTAGAAACAGTAATCCTCCTTGGAGCCATACCCAACCCTTCTGGAGAGGTGATTTTATCTATCGCTTCCAGCACATTGGCATAGTTTAGCAATGGCTCACCCATTCCCATAAAAACAATATTGGTCAGTGGGCGCTGGAAATACTTCTCAGCCTCATCCTTGATAGCAACTACCTGATCATAGATCTCGTCTGGGTTTAGATTTCGCATACGCTTCAGTCGGGCTGTCGCACAGAAATTGCAATCCAAGCTACAACCCACCTGAGAAGAAACACAGGCAGTAATTCTCTTTGTAGTAGGAATCAAAACCGACTCGACGATCATGCTATCGTAGAGTTTTACTGCATTCTTGATTGTACCATCAGTCGAATGCTGCATTAGATCAACCTGAATATGGTTGATTGTAAAGTGCGTTTTGAGCATTTCTCGGGTACTCAGCGAGATATTGCTCATCTCGTCAAAATTCTTCAGAGACTTGTTCCACAGCCATTCATATACCTGCTTGGCACGGAATTTCTTATCTCCTTGCGCCAAAAAGAATTCTTCTAACTGCGCCAGAGATAGCTTACGGATGTCTTTTTTCTGAATTGCTTCCATAGACGCAAAGGTAAGACTTTTCGGAGTAGCAAATAACTAGAGAGAAGTATCAAGATAGGAGAGTCAAGATTCTTTGAAGTGTAGAAAAAAAGGTTGGTTAGATGAATCAGACATCTTTTGCGTAAGATCATTTTAGAATACGGCTCTAAAAAACAGTAAAACTCATAAAATACAGCTCATTTCTTCTGAATTTTGAACCGTATTTCCAGTCAAATCGAGCTGATTTTTGGCAATTGAAATTTATAAATCTCTAGTAAGTAGAGAACATGAATCAATTTAACTTACTAATTGCCCGCCTTTTCCCTACTTTTGCGGCATGAATTACCTTTCGGTTGAAAACCTCAGTAAAGCTTTCGGTGAGCGCAAGCTTTTTTCCAATATCTCTTTTGGCATTTCTCAGGGTCAGAAAATCGCCTTAGTAGGCATTAATGGCGCTGGTAAATCCACGCTGATGAAAATTATCATGGGCTTGGAGATTCCTGACACAGGTCAGGTTGGAACCAACCAGCAAGTGAAAGTAGCTTACGTGCATCAAAACCCAGTTTTTGAAGGCACGATGAGCATCTACCAGACTATTTTCGACCAAAGTAATTCTGAAATTCTCAAGGTGATCGAGGATTATCACAAGGCCATGCTGGAAGCAGAGCGTGGCATTGACAATTCGGATAAGATGTCGGTATTGTTTGAAAAAATGGATGCTTTCCAAGCTTGGGATTTTGAATATCAAGTGAAAGAGGTATTGGGCAAATTGGGTCTTCATGACACCGATCTTCCTGTAGGAACACTTTCCGGTGGACAACGTAAGCGAGTTGCTTTGGCAAAAGCTATTCTTGAGAAACCTGATTTGTTGCTTCTAGATGAGCCTACCAACCACCTTGATCTGGAAACCATCGAATGGCTGGAAGACTACTTGGCTAAAGCCAACCTTGCACTTTTCATGGTGACTCACGATAGGTACTTCCTAGAGAAAGTAACCAATGAAATCCTAGAACTCGATCAGGGTAAAGTCCATCGCTACTTAGGAAACTATGGCTACTTCTTAGACAAAAAAGAGGAGCGTATGGAAATCGAAGACATCGAACTCGAAAAAGCCAAAAGCCTTTATAAAAAAGAATTAGACTGGATTCGCCGTCAGCCTAAGGCTAGAAGCACCAAAGCAAAATACCGCGTGGATGCTTTCGAAGACACCAAAGAAAAAGCTTCCCAGAAGCGAGAAGAACGTGACATTCAGTTGACCGTTACGACTCAACGACTTGGGAACAAGATCATTGAGATCGAAAAAATGAACAAGGCATTTGGCGACAAAACTATCGTCAATGACTTCTCTTATACATTCAAGAAGAAAGATAGAGTTGGGATTGTAGGTCCAAATGGTGCTGGAAAGACCACTTTCCTCAATATGATCACCGGACAAATGGCACCGGATCAAGGAACCGTATCTATAGGACAAACTACTGCCTTTGGTTATTACAGACAGGAAGAAAGTAGTTTCGATGAAGAAAAGCGTCTGTTAGATATCGTAAAGGAAGTTGCTGAAGTAGTTACCATCGCTGGTGGTGCTACGATTACAGTTTCACAATTTTTGACGCAGTTTGGATTTCCTCCAAAGCAGCAACATACGCCAGTTGCAAAACTAAGCGGTGGTGAGCGTAGAAGACTTCAGCTACTGATGGTTTTGATCAAGAATCCTAATTTTCTGATTCTCGATGAGCCTACCAATGATCTAGATTTGATGACGCTGAACACGCTCGAGGAGTTTTTGGATTCCTTCCCAGGTTGTTTGATCATCGTGTCTCACGATAGATATTTCATGGATCGCCTGGTGGAGCATTTGTTTGTATTCGAAGGAGAAGGAGAGATTTCTGATTTCCCAGGTAATTATTCTGAGTTCCGTGAAGTTCAGAAAGACGAACTTCAATCAGGTGGCAAAAAAGTGGAAAAGAAAAGCCAAGAACCAGCTGCTAAGGCAGAGCCTGTAGCTATTCCTAACCCGACCAAAACTAAGGCTAGCTACAAGCAGAAGCAGGAATTCAAAACTGTGAATGAAACAATAGCGAAGTTAGAAAAGGAAAAATCTGAACTTACCGAGAAGATCAGCGGTGGAAATTCTGACCATGAGGAACTGATGAAAATCTCTTCTCGAATGCTCGCTATCGATGCTGAATTAGAAGAATTGGAACTGACTTGGTTGGAATTGAGTGAGTTGGACGGGATAGAGTAATAATATAGCGAAGGGGTTCAAGTCTCATGACTTGGACCTAAAGAAATGCAGTCTGGAGACTGCATTTCTGAAGTTACCATACAATTCTAGATCAATTCATATACTTAAGCTCAATGGAGAGTAATCGCACTTATCATTTTATCTTTAAGTACATATTTTTAGGGGCGGCACTTATTGTAATAGCAGTGCCACTGCTTTCATATATTTTCCCAAATGCAGTTGAATTAAACGGAGAGACAGGGCCTACAAGCCTAATTACGACTATAGCATTTGGAGTTACTGGAGTTATTTTACTAGTTTTTTTCTTTGTGGTTAAGGACAATTTTGCTATTGTTCAATTTGGAAATCAATCCATAACTATAAAGCACAATGGGCAAGAAAGTGTTGAAAACTGGTTAGATATCGATTCAATTTCTCAATTTCGTTTTATTTTTCCACCCTTGTATTCCCTCAAAATCAAAGGTAATAAGAGGCCAATTTGGTTTAACACCGATTCAAACTATGTCAGTGTCGGAGGATACACCATGGATCACAGTGACATGGGAAATTTGATTACAAAAAAGAAAAGAGAACTTGGAATTTAGAAGTTGGCCTTTAAATCTTAGCACTGCTTTGATTGGTTTTTAATATCCAAAAGAGAACTAGTGAAAACGGATCAACTCATCTCCAAACAGATTGCTTCGTCGCTCCCAAACTATCGGGATACAATAAGGGCACAAGTCATGAGACTTGCGCCAACTGCGCCAGCAAACCCATTTAAACAAAAAAAATCCCGCAACGTGCGGGATTACCATATTGTCAGACTCGCTCGAGTCCCGTAGATTGAGCTCTCGATTTGATCGCTTGTACTACTTTTTCCGAAGGTTGAAGCTGGATTTGATCCATTTGCTCTATTGTGCTCAGCATTTCTATGTATTCTTGCATTAGTGAATCATCACTATGCAAGGCTTGCACTAAGAGTTCTTGCTCTACCTCCGACATTTCCTGGTAGATATATCTTACCAGATCATTTGGGGTAAATGGTTTTATCATATGCAAAATTTAGTTGTTTCATCTTCTTCCGCAGGTGGATCAGCGCATATCGCATTCTCCCCAACGCAGTATTAATACTTACGCCCGTCTGATCTGCTATTTCCTGGAAACTCATATCCAAGTAATGTCGCATAATCAAGACCTGCTTCTGAGCCTCGGGAAGTTCCTCTATTAGACGCTTCACTAGCTCGATATTCTCTTCTCTTACCTGACGATCTTCCACATTTTCCTCCGCAAACTTCAGCGAATTGAAAATATTTGACCCGTCCTCCATTAATATGGTAGGATACCTCTTGGCTTTTCTGAAATAATCAATGGCCAGATTGTGAGCTATCCGCATCACCCAAGGCTGAAATTTTCCTTCCTCGTTGTACTTGTCTGAATTAAGTGTTTTAACCACTTTGACAAATACATCTTGAAGTAAATCCTCAGCCACCTTCTGATCCTTAACGATCAGAAATATTGTGGTGTACATTTTACTTTGGTATCGATCTACTAATAGATCAAAGGCAGCATCACTGCCGTTTCGATACTGTGCTATCAACTCGCTGTCCTTTGGACCAATTCGTTTACTCATTTTAAGTTGGTTTATTATAAACGTAAAGGTCTAGGCCATAGTATCTGGTAAGGGTGAAAGAAAAAGAAGATGACTTAAAAGTATGATTTCAAAAACAACTCTGCAAAGAAAATTCAAGGATTTTATATCTCAATTACTATTAAGAATGCAATCCAAATTATATTCTTGAAAAATATCCAACTGCGATATTATATTTGAATATACTAAAATCCTGACTTCATAATTACCAATGATAATGCCAAAAAATGTTAAAATCACCTTTCACAGTAAACTAATATGCTGTAATCCAAAATGAAATTTTCAAGTGCATTGTGTACCTTCGCAGAGATAGAAATTTAAAAATACGACAATGGAATTGAGTGGAAAAGTAATCCAAAAGCTACCCGAAGTAGGTGGAAATTCAAAAAGTGGCAATGCCTGGAGAAAGCAGGAATTCATCCTAGAAACAGGAGGCCAATACCCTAAAAAAGTGTGTGTATCACTTTGGGGAGACAAAATCGACCAGTTTTCTATTAATCAAGGTGAAAATGTAACATTGAGCATAGACGTGGAAAGCCGCGAATACAATGGCCGTTGGTACACAGAAGTGAAAGCTTTCAAAGTAGACAGAAATGGAGGATCATCTGCTGCACCTTCAGCGATGCCTGAGATGGATACATTCCACTCTGAAGGAGAAGAAGATAAATTACCATTCTAAAAAACTTCTGCCATGTGGGATGACGAAGATGACGATGAGGCAGGATGGGATGAGGACGATGAGTTCGATGCACGTAAGGAGCACGAAAAGATATACAAGCATCCATTGATGAAAAAGGCGAAAGATATCTTTCGCCTCACTCGAGCACTAGTAGGAAGCCTCGACGAGGCTCGCAAGGAGCTTTACGGTAATATCATGATGGAAGATGCGATGGTGATGAGTGCCAAATTCGCTGGAGCAGAGAGCATATCAGACTATGTCCTGAAAATGGAGAAAGCTGTAATCATGAAAGTTCACGCTAAGAGCCTCAATTCTATGACCTATCAACTCGGCATGGAAGAAACTCATGCTGAAGAGCATTTAGAGCTACTACGCGAAGCTATTGAGGAGTATCGTTTGCTGTTTATTGACTGGCAAAAGGGATTTGACCCTAATGAAAAAAATGATGACGGCTGGGGAATCTTTACGGATTAACTACTTCCAAATTGGAAACCGAAATAAGCACCAACGCCCATCAGCACTAGCGTGATACCTCCTACGAGTACTAAAACGTCCAGAGGAACTTCCCAAGGAACATCCCCGATCTTAAATCGAATAATCTTTTTCCAATTCATGGCTTTAAAAATTAAAATGCGGCTTTCCAGCCGCATTTTTTATTTCTTAAGTATTTCCTTCCAACCTTTAGCCTCTATCAATGCTGCAGATTCCTCTACTTTTTCTTTTAGTGTCTTTTTGTAGGCATCTAAGCTTTCACCCACTTTAGGATCAAATGATCCAACAATCGAAGCGGCAAGAATACCAGCATTTTTTCCTCCATTAAGCGCCACTGTCGCTACAGGAATACCTCCTGGCATTTGCAAAATGGACAAAATACTATCCCAGCCATCAATAGAATTTGAGCTTTTGATAGGCACACCTATCACTGGCAAGCTAGTCATAGAAGCTACCATGCCAGGCAAATGTGCTGCTCCACCAGCTCCAGCTACAATCACTTTGATGCCACGCTCACGTGCAGCTTGTGCATAATCAATCATCCGTTGAGGAGTACGATGTGCAGACACTACGGTCAATTCGTAGTTCACACCCAACTCTTCAAGCATCTGTGCAGCCTCAGCCATGATCGGAAGATCCGACTGGCTTCCCATTATAATACCTACTTGTGGATTCATTAGATAGATTTTATTTTGATTAACTCTTTGATTCGTTGTGCTTTTTCCTTCAATCCTTCCACCGTATCTGACAAGATCGTCACGTGACCCATTTTTCTAAATGGCTTGGTGATTTTCTTTCCATACATATGAATATAAACTCCCTGCTCAGCTATTGCTTCATCTTGACCTTCTACCAAAACCGGTCCTGTGAAACCATCTTCGCCAAGCAAATTTATCATTGCAGCAGGACATCTCAAATCTGGATTGCCAAGCGGCCAGTTCATCACTGATCTCAGATGCTGCTCAAACTGCGAGGTGAAGTTAGCTTCTATCGTATGATGCCCACTATTATGTGGTCTTGGAGCTACTTCATTAACCAGTACTTCTCCGTCTTTGGTTACAAACATCTCTACAGCAAGTATTCCCACCATCCCCAATTTCAGAATTACATCTTTAGCAATTTCCTCAGCTTTTTCAGCTACTTCTTTGGTGATTTCTGCTGGCGCAAAAAGAAACTCAACCAGATTAGCTGTCGGGTGAAATGCACATTCCACTGCAGGATAAGCAATCAAATCGCCCGCTTCATTTCTGGCAACGGTGACTGCAATTTCCCTTTCGAAGTCAATCAACTTTTCCAATAATCCTGGAGCATCAAAAGCTTTATCCAAATCTGCTTCAGTTCTCAGCACTTGAACACCGCGTCCATCGTATCCTTCTTTACCTAATTTGTTAACAGCCGGAAGAAAAGCAGCATTGTGGATAACATCAGCTTTGTCTTCTGTCAAAATAAACTCAGCTGTAGGAATATTATGTAATTGATAAAACTGCTTTTGCTTACGTTTATCCTTGATCAAACTTAAAATATGTGGTTGTGGATAAACTTTCTTCCCTTCACGCTGCAATTTCTCAAGTGCTTCTGTATTAACACTTTCAATCTCCACAGTAATTACATCACACGCATGACCAAAGGCGTAAACCGTATCAAAATCCTTGAGCGAACCCACAGTAAAACGCTGTGACAGATCCTTACAGGGAGCGTTTGGATCGGGATCCAAAATGTGGATATCTTGATTGTAATTGATAGCCGATTGAATAAGCATTCGGCCCAATTGACCTCCTCCGAGGACTCCCAAAATTGGTGATTGCGATGGTATAGCCATAGTGTTTTTGAAATATAAAATAAGCTCAGGTGTGGAAATCTACTTTTCGTTTTGAAAGCGAATTCCCATCAATTCCATGAGTTTATGCGCATTGAAACTCGGGCATGCTCCCCGTTTAATTTTGTAATCAAAGTCAATATTTTGATCATGGATTTCAGAATGAAAACTGTAATTCTGAACAGAACCTATCCTTTCCTCCAGCTCTGCCAATTCTATATCATGGGTACTGATTATTCCCATTGCATTTGTATTGTCCACTTGCCTGATCAGCGCTTCTGATCCTGCAATACGATCCTCAGTATTCGTACCCTTCAGAATCTCATCTAATAGGAAGAAAATATGTTCTCCCTTTTCGATCCTATCTATCAATTGCTTGATGCGGCTAAGTTCGGCATAAAATGAACTTACACTTTCGCCCAAATTATCTGAGTTACGCATACTAGTATAGAGTTGAAATCCAGAGAAACCAAACTCCTCAGCAAAGGGACTCAAACCTAGATTGACCAACACACAATTAATTCCAAGCGTTCGCATGAAGGTAGTTTTTCCACTCATATTTGCCCCAGTGAGCAAAATGATGCGTTGATTCTCATCAATTACAAAATCATTTGGAACTGCCACCCCTGGCTCAAGCAAAGGATGAGAAACGACTTTACCTATCATACCCTTCGTTACTGGAATTACTTTTCCTTTCCCTCCTACTTCTTTTTCAAATGCACCTAAAGAAATCAATACTTCCCACTCTACTAGCTGAGCAGGGAAATTAGCGACTAGATTCCCATGTTTTTTCTTCCAAGAAATTAACCTGAGGTATAAAAACAGATCTGTCCAAAAGAAAAGATTTAATGGAATATATAACACATTGATACGATTCTGAATCCATAAGCCCAAGCTATCCAACTGATCAAATAGTGTAGAAGCTTTGACCTCTCTGGTGAGGAATGGGGATTGCATCTTTTTCAATAGCGGTGACTCTAACTTCTCCTCTTCCAGCACAGCCAACCAATACCTATACGTCTTAAGCTGATTTCTACTTGGAATCGATTCAGCTGCTTTTTTCAAAGGCTTGAAAACCAAACTAAGAAATGCCATTCCTATCAAAACCCAAACGCCGAATAATGCACCTGGTACGATCCCAAGGTATGTTAACACAGCAAGTGCAAGACCACCTATTGGCCCAATGAAGGCAAAAATGGAAATTAAAATAGAGTTCTTATCCTCAGAATTCAACCAGTTGACCCATCCTGAGTTCGACTTCTCTTCATTATAGAAGGCATTCCCTATACTTTCCATGGCTAGAAGAAAATCTGGCTTGGTGGCTAACTCAGCAGAAGCTATTCGCAAAGTAGACGCTTTATCCAAATCAAATTCCGATTTCATCTGAGCAGCAAGTGTTTCCTTTCCTTTCTTGGAAACGGTATGATTTAACAATTGAAAAAGAGAATGATCTCCAAATAGATCTAAGTCATTGGAAAAAGGATGGGTTTTCTCTTGAAATTCAACTCCTGCATCTAACCCCTTTAGCTTTCTGGAAAATCGCTTTTCTCTCTCAAGATTCATTTTTTCCAAAGCTAGATAAATAGCTTCCTGGTCTTTCTGATCATTGTATTTTCTAATCAAGGAGATAAAAGCAACCACCGAAGCTCCGAAAAACAAAAACCAAATTGGGCTTTCCGATACAGATAACACGAACAATCCGCCCATTGCAAAAAAGACGATCAACCTCAAAAAGGACAAGGTGGCTGCCTTACTTTTTACTGTTCTCAACTTCTCTGAGAGACCAGAATTTTCAAAATCAAATCCTTTCATGCCCAAAGATATGAATTGAAGTAAGCTAACTATTCAAATTGGCGCAATCCTTGCCACTTATTCAAATTTTAAGCGAGTGTTTGACGTTTACAACTAACCACTGCAAGAATGAAAACTAATAAAATCAAAAAGCCGCCCGAAAAGGAAGCGGAAATTGAAGCGGAAGAATGGGATCTCTCTGAAGGTATGGGAATACTTCCCGAGGACATCCCATTTACTCAGAACATCGGCTGCGTAGGCGGGAAAACCAAGAAGCCAGAAAACACCAACAAAAAATTAACTAAATAACAAGTAAAACTTAACCAAGCTATTAACCCCTATGAAAAACACCTTAAATACTTCATTATTAGTCCTGCTACTTATAAGCGCGATGATTTTAACGAGTTGTGACAACTTGAACGACACGCCTAATGTACAGCCTGACTTATCTGTGGTCAATGATCAAGCTATAGTCAATCGCGTCTTTGAAGATTTGGATAATATCACGCTCAATGTATTAGGAAGCAGCGGTCTTGGTGCACGAACCAATGTAAACATACCTGCGACATCGCTATGTGATGGTGCCACGGTGACTTTAGATGAGGCTAAAAAGACAATCAAAATTGACTTTGGAACAAGCTGCACAGGCACTTATGGTACTGTACGAAAAGGTATTGTGCTGTTGACTTATACAGGTAAAATCGGCTTTCCGGGAGCTAAAGTAACGACTACTTTTGAAGGCTATGAAGTTGATGGTTTGAAAGTAGAAGGAACGAGAACACTTTTAAACAAAGGAGTAGACTTGGAAACTAACACAATCAATCTAGAAGTCACTATTCAAAATGGTAAAGTAACTTGGCCGGACAATACGTTCATGACCATTGTTAGTAAACAAGAAAGAGCGATCAAATTGAGCTCTCAAGGATACGAAGCTTCGATCAAAGGCACTGTTTCAGGAATGAGTCGTGAGATAATGGCCTATTCCGGAGCTACTACTGATCCTCTAGTCTATACAGAAACCTGTATTAAAACAGGTGTAACAACTCCTAACTCGGGAATCTTAGTAATCAATTATAATGGCATCGATCTATCTATAAATTATGGATCTGGCTCTTGCGATAAAAAGGCTACAATCACTTATCCTGGTGGATCAAAAGAAGTGACGCTAGACTAATTCAATTCTAAAAATAAAATCAAAACGGCTATCTTTCGAGGTAGCCGTTTTTGTTTATGGAAAAGAAAAAAATTGAGGGATTTGAGCATGTTAGATATGAAGCTCCCCAACTCAGTCCCGAAGAAATGATCCAGCGTTCTGAGCAATTCTATCAGGTGATGGATCAGAGACGTACTGTGCGTGAATTTGACAAGAGGCCAGTTCCGTTAGAAGTCTTAGAGAAAATCATATTAACGGCCAGTACAGCTCCATCCGGTGCGCATAAGCAGCCATGGACCTTTTGCCTGATTTCAGATCCTACTATTAAAAAAAAGATACGGGAAGCAGCGGAAGAAGAAGAGAAAATCAGTTATTCGACACGAATGCCTGATCAATGGAAATCTGACTTGAAACCACTGGGAACTAACTGGGAAAAGCCCTTTCTAGAAGAAGCCCCTTATCTGATCGTTGTGTTCAAGCAATCCTATGGCATGGAAAATGGCCAAAAAGCACAGCATTACTATGTGAATGAATCTGTTGGAATAGCTTGTGGATTTTTAATTGCAGCTATACATCAGGCAGGATTAGTTGCTGTGACACATACACCAAGCCCAATGAATTTTCTAAGTGAAATACTAGCAAGGCCTTTCAACGAGAAACCTTATCTACTGATTCCAGTGGGCTATGCAAAAGCAGAAACATACGTTCCAGATATTCATAGAAAACCACTTGAAGAAATTATCACAAAGTTCTAAATACAAAAAAGGCGATCAAATGATCGCCTTTTTTGCTGATGTTAAACCTCTTCAGAATTTGATTCTTCTTCGGCTGCTTTTTCCTTAATCTGATGAACAACACGTTGTGGGAAAGGAATTTCAATGCCTGCTTTCTCAAATTCAGTATTAATAGACTCCATTCCATCAAAGTGCATTGGCCATAATTCACTCGATTTAGCCCAAACTCTGACAATCAGATCCAAAGAACTATCCCCAAAATTTGTAAGAGCTACGAAAGGAGCAGGATCCTTTAAGGCACGTGGGTCATTCTCAAAGATATTCAGCAAAATCTCCTTTGCCACCTTAATGTTTGTTCCATAAGCTACACCAACTTTAAGTTCGGTTCTTCTGGTCGCCTGAGTACTCATGTTCACGATATCCGAATTAGCTAGACTACCATTTGGGATAACGACTTCTAAATTATCAAATGTCATCAGGTGGGTATACAAAATCTGTATTTTAGAAACTGTCCCAGTATGTCCCTGTGCTACTATCACATTACCTACTTCAAACGGTTTAAAACCTAAAATCAGAATCCCTCCGGCAAAATTTGAAAGTGATCCTTGCAAAGCCAAGCCTATAGCCAAGCCTGCTGCACCAAATATGGCTACTGTGGATCCTAATGGTGCTCCCAGAATACTTGCCACTCCCATAAATAGGGTGATGAATAATACGATTTTAACAAACCCAAAAAGAAATTCATTTAGAGATGGATTCGTTTCCTTTTTTTCCAAAAGATTCCTCAATCCCTTCAGGAGGATATTTACTATAAATTTACCAACGAAATAAAAAATTATGGCAAACAAAATTCTTGGTACAATTACATAGGCTAAGTCAATAGCATTGTCATAAAAGGAATTGATGGTTTCTTCGGAAATTTCCATTATTAACTAGTTTTTGGTTTAATTCTCTCTAAAATATAATAGTGACTTGCCAGCGAAAAGCCCAGTGCCAGCTAATTTCAAAATTTTCCATCTTGGCAGAGCGTAATATTCTATCCCAATCTGATCTCGAAAAACTCCTCAAAACTGAAAGTGATGCATCATGTTGCACCATTTTAGATTTGCTAAATAGACGAGTCAACCATTTGATGCTATAAAAAGCGAATGGATGTCGGTGCAAATCGTTAATCACTATGCCAAGTAGGGATTTTCTCCTGAGCGACAACAGTAATTCTACTAATTCGCTATCTGTGAAATGATGTGTAAAGAGCGTGCAGGTAGAGATATCTACTTTCTCTTCGGAGAATTCAGCGTCAAATACATTCTGAGTCCTCCAGGCAACTTCGGGTAAGTCAGCTAGTCTAACCGCCGCGAGGTCAATAATGTTCCTGTTTGCATCGATTCCTGTAAAGTTCACCTCTTTTTTCTGACTTTTTGCCCAGTCATGCATCACTCGGATCATATCTCCGCCTCCACATCCAATGTCTGCCACAGCATAGGACTCTTGTGGATAACTCTTAAAAATTTTCGCTAGTCCAGATGTGGTCACATAGTTTCCACCTAGCCAACGATTGATGGTTTTTAGCTCACGTAAAGTTTGATTAAGTTCTTCCCCCGAGCAGTTCAGGTCATCCATTAGCTCTTTTTCCTCACTTCGCTGCGCAAAAATGCTCATGACTTTTCAAGTAGTAAGGTTTCCAACGTAAGGCCTGGCCCAAACCCCATAGAAAGTATCTGTCCGTGGATTTTATAATCATTCATCATTCGCTCCAACACAAACAGTATAGTAGCAGAAGACATATTACCGAACTGATTCAGCACTTCTTTCGCATGCATATTTACTGATTCCGGCAAGCCAAAAGCTTCTTGCACCTTCTGAAGAATCTGTTTTCCTCCAGGATGAATTGCAAAGTTTTCCAATGTGGATAACATGAATTTTTGCTCAAACACTTCTTTCAATTGCTGTATACCCTGATCCAAAAGTGTAGGAATATACTTACTAAGACGCATTTCAAACCCAAAATCACCTATACCCCAAGCCATATCACTTTCACCTTCTCGAAGTACTTGGCTGAGGTAAGAATTAATTTTCAAACCAGAGGCTGATTTCATGACGAGCGCTGCTGCAGCACCATCTCCAAAAAGTGAATTGGCAAGGATATTATCTTCCACATATTCTTTCTGAAAATGCAAGGTGCACAACTCAACAGACACCAACATGACTTTGGCTTCAGGCTCAGCTCTGACAATTTTATCCGCCAATTTCAAACCGGTAAATGCCGCATAACACCCCATAAAGTGTATGCAATACCGTTCAATCGAATCATCTAAATCCAGCCTTTTCATTAATTCCAATTCCACCCCTGGCGCCACCATTCCTGTACAGGAAACCAAAATCAAATGGGTAATTTCTGCGGGCTTTACTGAAGTTTTGGATAAGCAATTGGCAACAGCTTCTTCACAAAGCTCAGGAGCTGTTTGTCTGAAAACCTCCATTCTAGCCTTAGTTCCAGGGAAAGGCTCAAAATCTTCGGACTTTGGAAAAAAAGTAAAGTCCTGTGAATCGGTCTTTTCAAAATCTGTCAACACACTGTACCTACTGGAAATCCCTGATTTTCGATAAAGAAAACTCAGCTTTCTTGCATCCAACTCATCCAGCTTATGCGCTCGCTGCATAAAGCTAGAAATGACAGATTGCTCAATTGGTTTTCCTGGATTTGCCAAGCCAATACTTACTATACTAGTATTCATAGGAAGAAATTTGAATTCAATGAATTAGCCATCATGCACCATTGGTGTGACGAACTGGAGTTTTGCATCCTAAAAGGATGCCGAAAAGTTTCTTTCATTAAATATTTCATTAGATCAAGTTACTTGAATATATCTAAATTGGCTGAATGCATTGTAACCATACCAATTCAGAAAAGTTATAATCCAAACCTCATTTACGATATGATTTCCATTTCCAGCCTTAAGCACCTTCGCATTCCATTTTCACTCTTTTTGATGCCGGTATATTTCTTTGCACTGGCACTTACTCCCAATCACAGCGAATCAAGAATCTTGTGGGTCTTTATTGCTATTCACCTTTTTCTCTATCCCTCCAGCAATGGTTATAATAGTTACTTTGACAAGGATGAAGAAAGTATAGGCGGACTGAAGCATCCCCCGAAAGTCACCCAAGATCTCTATTGGCTTTCCTTGGTGTTTTTCCTGATTGCTATTGGCATTGGAGCCAGCATCAATTTCAGCTTTGCTATCATGCTTCTCATTTATGGATTGGTAAGCATGGCCTACTCACACCCCTCCATCCGCATCAAAAAATACCCATGGCTGAGCTGGTTTATAGCGGGACTATTTCAGGGATATTTCACCTTTGCCATGGCCTACGCAGGTCTCAGTAATTTAAGTTGGGATGTGCTCTACAAGCCTCACGTGTTGATCCCAGGGCTTTTGACGAGCTTGATGCTATGGGGCAACTATCCGCTGACGCAGGTGTATCAGCATGGAGAAGATAGCCGAAGAGGTGATCGCACCCTAAGTTTACTATTAGGCATTAAAGGAACTTTTCTCTTTTCAGCTTTGGCATTTATGATTACCGGAGCTGCTTTCGCGTGGTATTTCCTAGATCGAAATCAAACCGACATACTCTGGATTTACCTGGCAGCGATGACCCCCATTATGCTTTATTTTTTGACTTGGTTTAGCTTTATCCGACTAAACCCCACAAAATATGCGAATTACAAATGGGCCATGGGGATGAATTATTTCTCGGCACTCGCACTGAATGCTTTTTTCATTTACTACTTTCTAGAAAACACGCAAATACTACAAGCGCTGGGCTATTAAAAGGGCTTACCATGCGTGTTTTTTATAATCTGCTTTGCCACAAAAGGAACATGTTGAATGAGCTTCCTTGTGAAAACGGAAGCCTGTTTGGTCCCAAATAGGCGTTGGACTTTACGGCCAAGCCAAAGCCTTCGTTCGAAATGCGCGCTCCAGGAACTTCCATAGTTTGTTTCGATTTCCTTCCTCGACTTTCCTGCTAAAATAGCTTCAGCAGCCAGCTTACCGGACTGAATTGCCATTGCCATCCCATTACCACAAAGCGGGGTAATTAGTCCTGCCGAATCGCCCGCCATGAGGATATGATTCTCCACTGGATGCTTTCTTTCAAAATTGATCTCATTGATCACTTCTGGTTTTTCGAAGAGAAACTCACTAGTGGTAAATAAATGCTGTAGGCTTGGGTTTTTCCATAAAATCTCCCGCTCCATTGCCTCAATGGATCCGTACTTCCTGAGATGATCACGATTGCCTAAATAACATAGATTCCCTTTATCATCTTCGATGGCATTTAGACCACAGTAGCCACCCTCAAAATTGTACAGCGCCACAGCTTCCCGGTCAAAATCTGCCTTTATATGATATTTTACGCCTATATATGGACTTCTTTTTTCGATAAAACTGCGCTTGAGGGTTTTGTCCAACTTGGATCTTTTACCAAAAGCGCCAATCACATAATCTGCATTGATAAATTCTCCGTCAACCAATTCTAGTCGGAACTGCTCTTCTTTTTCATCAAACCATACAGATTGCACCTGCACACCGGATTTCACTTCACCTCCTTTTTCCAAAACTTTCTGATACAGATGCTCATCAAGTACATATCGACTAATGCCAAATCCTCCCAAACCCAGAGGAACCCTGATGCTTTTCCCTGAAGTGTCAGAGAACAAAAAATTAGAAACATGAGGCAATTCGAATCCTAAAGGCATCAACTTTTCCCTTTTTAAAAAATCAAGAACCTCATTAGAAAGGTACTCTCCGCAAACCCGATGAAAGGGGTAGATTTTCTTTTCGATCAAAAGTACATCTTGCCCATTTTTAGCCAATAAATAGGCAGATATAAGGCCTGCAAGACCTCCTCCAATCACTACAATTTTGCGCATATCTCTCACTGAACTGCCTTTAATTTTATATATATACCGCTCATCAAAAATGGGTAATCCTTACAGATCCTTTCAGGAAATTCACGGTTTAGAAAATGTTTAACCAAATAATAACTATGAGAAATACCCTACCCAGATTACTTAGAAGATTAACTCTAGTAGTAGGTGTAATGGGTGTCATGTTGTATTCTACGGACTCTTTTGCTCAGAAAAAGAAGAAAAAGGACGCCAAGAAGGAAACAACTGCACCAGCTACTCCTGCCAAACCAAAAGGTAATGATTCAGATCCAAAACCTTACAAAGAGGTCATCACGGCAAAAGCAAAAACAAAAGATGGTCTATTCAAGGTTCATCAAATTGAAGACAAGTATTACTACGAGATTCCCGATTCCCTACTAGGCAGAGACATGCTGATGGTCACTACTATCGCCAAAACTGCCGATGGGCTTGGTTATGGTGGTGAGCGTACCAACACGCTAATGCTTCGCTGGGAAAAGAACAACAATGATATCCATCTAAAAGTTATTTCAGTAAATAACTTTGCTGCAGATTCTCTTCCTATCGCTTTGGCGGTGAAGAACTCAAATTTGGAGCCATTGCTACAGAAGTTTGCCATCAAATCTCTTGCGACAGATTCTACAGGAATTGTAATCGAAGCGACAGATTTATGGGCGAAAGATGTACAGGCTTTAGGTCTTCCTAAAGGTCAGCGTACACAATACAAAGTAAGTCGTCTAGACACGGATAGATCATATATCGAGCATATCCATACGTACCCGATCAATATCGAGGCTAGATATGTAATGACTTACATCGCAAGTGAGCCACCTTCAAACAGCTCAACAGGTTCAATCACGTTGGAGATGAACTCTTCAATGTTGCTTCTTCCTAAAGAGCCAATGAAGCAACGTCTGGGTGATCAGCGTGTAGGCTGGTTTAGTAGATCTATGGTTGATTATGGTGCTGATGCGCAAAAAGCGCAAAAACGTACTTTCCTTGACAGATGGAGACTGGAAGTGAAGGATGAAGACATGGCAAAATTTAAGGCTGGCGAATTAGTTGAGCCTAAAAAGCAGATTGTATATTACATCGATCCAGCTACTCCAAAGCAGTGGATTCCGTTCTTGATCGCTGGTGTAAATGACTGGCAGGTTGCCTTTGAAGCTGCAGGTTTCAAAAATGCTATTGTTGCTAAACTAGCTCCAACTAAAGAGGAGGATCCAGACTGGAGCCCAGAAGATGCAAGATATTCTGTAATCAGATATTTCGCTTCTGACATCCAGAATGCATATGGACCTCACGTATCTGATCCACGTTCTGGTGAAATCTTAGAATCTGATATCGGATGGTATCACAACGTGATGAACTTGCTTAGAAACTGGTTCTTCATCCAAACAGCAGCTATCAATCCTGAAGCACAAAGTATTCAATTCAAGGATGAAGTAATGGGTAGATTGGTTCAATTTGTCTCTTCTCACGAAGTGGGACACACACTTGGCCTTCCACACAACTTTGCTTCTTCTCATGCTTACCCAGTAGAGAAATTGAGAGATGCTGCATTTACAAAGGCAAATGGAACAGCTCCATCTATCATGGATTATGCGAGATTTAACTACATCGCTCAGCCAGGTGACGAAGGCGTAAGTTTAATGCCAAATGTTGGCCCTTATGACAAATATTCAATCGCTTGGGGCTACAGACCAATTCCTGATGCTGCTACTCCAGAAGATGAGTTAATGACTTTGGATAAGTGGATCTTGGAAAAGCAAGGTGATCCCGTTTACAGATATGGCCGTCAGGGAAACAGTTATGACCCTACTGCGCAAAGCGAAGATTTGGGTGACAACTCCATGAAAGCTTCTGAATATGGTATCGCAAACTTGAAGCGTATCATGCCAAATCTTATGAAATGGACAGCTGAGTCAAACAAGCCTTACAAGGATTTTGATGATCTAGGAGAAATGTATGGTCAAGTGATCACGCAATTCAACAGATACATGGGTCATGTGAAGACAAATGTTGGCGGTGTGGCTGAAGTTTACAGAGCTACAGGTCAGGATTTACCAGTTTACACACATACTGCGAAAGACATCCAGAAGTCGGCTATATCTTTCTTGAACACAGAACTTTTCACTACTCCTACATGGATGATGCAAGACGATATCTTTGCTAGAACAGAAGATTTCGGAGCATTAGAACAAATTCGTGGTGTTCAAGCAAACACATTGAATTCAGTTCTTGACCTAGGAAGACTTGGTCGTGTGATAGAAAACGAAGCCTTGAATGGTAACGAAGCTTACAAAATGACTGAGCTTTTCGATGATCTTAGAAAAGGTATCTGGTCTGAACTTTCAGCAGGTAAAACTATCGACGTTCACAGAAGAGCATTACAGAGAGCGTATATCGAGCGTATGGAATACTTGATGACCACAGATGGGCCAAATGTCCCAGCTGCAGCCAGAAGGTTCTATGGTACTCAGATCAATGCTTCTCAGTCGGACATCAGACCGATGGCTAGAGGAGAATTGAAAATACTTCAAAGAGATATCAAATCTGCGATCTCCAGAACTTCAGACAGAATGTCTAAGCTTCACTTGGAAGATGCGCTAGAAAGAGTAAATGCTATTCTTGATCCTAAGTAAGACCAAGAGTAAAGAACAACTTAAATGGGCGTCGGATCGGCGCCCATTTTTTGTTTAAAGTCACTCCCAAATCAATTATCCCATAATGGCGCAGAGGCGCATTTTTTTGATCCTACTCGAGGATTTCCCAAATCAACCTAAATCTTTAAACTTTGCGCCGTAGCGCCTTTGCAGGATATTCACCACTTGAAATCAATTTTTGATTAGTTTTGTTTCTAATTCATGAAAATGTCGTCTCCACTTTCCATACTACAAAGACATAAGCTTCGCATCACAGATTGTCGCCAAGAGATTATCCGTGAGTTTCTGGACAAGCAAGTCGCTTTAGCTCATTCGGATCTAGAAGAATCCTTGGACAGCCAGTTTGATCGGGTGACTATTTATCGTACGCTAAAGACTTTTGTGGATAAAGATGTGGTACACAAGGTTCTCGATGACAGTGGAGCTACTAAATATGCCCTTTGCTCTCATGAAGAAGAGGATCACAACCATGAGCATGTGCATTTCAAGTGCGAGATCTGTGGAGAAACTACCTGTTTGGAATCCATTAACCTTCCAAACATCAAATTGCCGTCAGGTTTTAAAAAGAAAGAAATGAATTTACTTGTGCAGGGAATCTGCAATAAGTGCCATTAAAATTCCACAGGCTCAGGCACTCTTGATTTTGGGGAATCACTTGGCCATTGCACCCCTGGAGGTAAATCAATTTTAGGTGGGGTAAAATCCTCCACTCCTCCATCTCCGTCATCTGGACTGTTATTACCCTTTCTCAAGGAATTTTTGGTCATGGTCGCCATGACATAGATTAGTATGACATAAGCCAAACCACAAAGAATCAAATCGATTACAAGACTGCTCATGGTGAAAAATTTTAGATAATATAATTCAATACCACTAGTAAATCAATGGCATCAGCAATTTGTTTCAAAGGAAATGCCAGCTTTATGATTTATTTCGACTTGCTTAATCCCACGGATAGGTGGATATTTGCGCACTGAAAAACTAAGTGATGATTGTAAAAACAAAGAAATATCAACTCCCAACCGGGACATACATAAAAATTGCCCTTGTAAACGTATTGAAACAGCAGTGGTGGGTGATCCCAATCGCCGTAGCTATTGCATTTGGATATTTTTGGATTCCATCGATTTGGTGGATTATTGGTGCGGTACTAGCCTATGGCCTTTATGTCCTATTTTGGGCGATTCAATTCACTGGCGTGACTCAGATGGAGCAGAACAAAGTCATCTTCGATAAAATGGCCTATGAAATAGATAGCCGTCAGATCCTGATGAAAATCAATACCAAACAGGGAATGCCAGTTCAATGGAATATGATTAAAAGTGCTGAGAAGCGTAAAGACGCGTACCTCCTTTACATGTCCAAGGCACAGTTTATCCATCTACCATTCAGGATCTTCAATTCAGAAAATGAGCGAAAATTCATGGAAACTATTCTTAAAAGAAAAGAGCTGATTAAATAAGCTCTTCCGCAAAACATAGCAAAAGCCTCCCGATATGGGGAGGCTTTTTGCATTTGTCAACGGATTATCAACTAGTTACTGAACTCGGAATTAATAGATAAAACCCGAGAAACCTCACAGAAAAAAAGCTGAAGAATTAATTGGATTGCTAACTACTCCTCGCTACATATCTATTAAAGAAGTATATGGAATAGCTCAAGGATTGGCAGAGCCATAGCCTCGTAGGACAGTATCAAAATGGGAAATCTTCAATTTAACCTCCTTGCTAAGATCTGCTATCTGCAGTGCATTTTCCTCCAATGGATCTTCCAAAAGCGAATAAATTCTACCGTCTCCATAGAGTTTCCATTCTGTATCTTGTACATAAGTGCTATTCTCAAATTGCCCCCAATTCGGTGCGTAGTAGCAATAAATCCAATCTCGTTTTTTAGAATTATCCCCGACTAATTGAGAAAAAAAGCTAAGCCCATCTGTTTGGATAATTTCTAGATTCTGGTGATTGGCAGTTTCAAGTAGTGTGGGAAGAAAATCCGTGAAATCGATGAGATTTTCATTTGTACTTCCTGGTTGGATTTTACCCTTCCAGTTTGCAATGAAGGGCACATGCGTTCCTGCAGTAGTTGTATTTCCCTTGTCGCCTTTGATAGATTTTCCAAGTTGAGAAGTAGTCACTTTTCTGTCTGTGCCATTATCTCCTACGAACAAAATCAAGGTGTTTTCTCGGATGCCTAGTTCTTCGGTTTTGGTCACAATGGAACCAATCAGCCTATCCATATAGCTCACCATTTCTCCAAAGTAGCGCGGATCATTGACCTTTGATTTGGAATCAAACGCTGCAAAACCAGAATTGGCAGGCGTTGGCACAAAGGGATCATGTGTGATAGCCATGGGATAATAGATAAAGAACGGCTCATCTCTATTTTTCTCCATAAAGAGATTGATCTGCTCAGTAAAGAGATCCGGCCCGAATTTACCTTCATAGATTTCTGTGCCCGAATTAGAACTGATCATTGGGTCTTTATACCTACTCCCTAGCGCCTGAACCTGCCACAAGAAGTACTCATCAAATCCTGCTGATTCTGGTAGAGTGCCGATTTGACCTCCTGCGAGTTCGTGTTGCCCGGCATTACCATAAAGCTGCCACTTACCTGCGACGAACGTATTATAACCTGATTGTTTCAAATAATGAGCAAATGTGGGCTCTTCAGGTTTCAGTAATCCAAAACCGATGTAATTTCTGAAGTTGTATTTCCCAGTCATGATTTGCACTCTGGAAGGGGTGCAAAGCGGCATCGAATAGGTTTGGGTAAAATTCATACCTTCCTTAGCCAGCTTATCCAAGTTCGGAGTCTGGTAATCATCTGATCCATTAATTCCCAATGTCTCATAGCCGAGATCATCTGCCATGATCAAAATGATGTTGGGAGAGCGGAAATCTTTCTCTTGAGCCATTGCTTGAATTACCATGCAAAATAAAATGAGAGCCAGAAATGAACAAGTTTTCGTCATGATGAAGCGCCTTGGTTTAAAAGTAAAAATGGAATAACAAACTTATTAAGGGTTTCAAAATCACACCTGGACTGATCCACGAAAAGCTCTGGCGGCATAATAGGATTGCGCTCCATTGTGGTAGATAAAAACATGTTTATAACGGAAATCGCCAAAAATAGCTCCACCATGTTTTCTGATTGCTTCGGGTGTTTCAAGCCAGCTTGAGGTTTTAGCGTCAAAAGTCCCGAGCTTCTGCAATGCTCTATATTCCTCTTCCGTGAGGATAGAAATACCCATAGCCGCGGCCATGTCAAGCGCATTGTGTTCTGGTCTATGCTCTTTTCGAGACTCTTGCCCTTGCAGATCGTAGCAGACACTTCTCCTACCTTTTGGACTTTCTGCGCTGCAATCGCAAAAAATATACGCACCACTTTTAGCATCAAAACCCACCACATCTGGCTCTCCTCCGGTTCGCTCCATTTCATTCAGAGTCCACAGCTTATCAGGTTTTATCGCCAGTCTTGCTTCCACTTTAGCCCATACTAGGCTTTCGTGACGCTTCATGTTCTTGCCGAAGCGACGTTTTAAGATGCTTATCAGAGTTTCCTGTTCTTCTAAAGTCAATTTCATAAGCTATTATTTACAAGCTACGAGTAATTTAAATACTAAATATAGAGGTTTAGCTTATATGTAAGTTTGTAAAACATGTGTGGATTTGATACGCTATCAAGCAAAAATCCATCGAAGCCAAGCTATCATCCATCCGAAATTAGGTGATAAATCAAACTAGCTGATCATACTGAATTATGGAAGCATAGATCATTAAAAAAAGTCGTGATGAAAATCCTGATTTTTATCAGGTATGGCACTTTTTCCTACCGCTGAGCATTATCTAAGTGGATATTCTGGTAGATTTCAGCGTATTTTATAAAATTACAGTAAAGTTGACGCTAAGCCCTAAACGGCAACTCACATCATGGAAAATCAATTAACAAGCTTTCTCACCCAAACGCTTGAAAGATCGGCTACTCAGAAAGGACTTGATTGGCTCAGTATACAACTTGAAAAGGTCAGCATCGAAGGTACTCCCTCGAAGTTTTTCTTGGCTTTTAGCCAAGCTTCGAGATATTTCAAAAAGGAAAAACTTTCACTTTCCGATAATGACTTAAAGACGGCAAATGAGCTGTTTACTGGATTTCAACCTGAATTCTGGGATCAGTTACAGACTGCACGCACCGTCTTGATGCTGAGTTATCCACAGAAAAAGGAGGCTTGGTTTGCTGCGATGAACCAGCTTTTTGAAACTGCAGATATGAATGAACATCAAGCACTATTTGCGGCTTTACCACTTATGCCTTTTCAGGAAGAATTAATTCCGAGAGCAATAGATGGTTTAAGGACTAATATCTCCTTGGTCTTCGATTCGATAGCTTTGAATAACCCTTTCCCTGCCAAGTATTTCCCTGAGGCCAATTGGAACCAGATGGTGCTTAAAGCCATCTTTATGCAACGCCCATTGTATAGGATTCAAGGTTTGGAAGAAAGAAGAAATCCAGCCCTGGCAGCTATAGCGAGAGATTTTGCTCATGAGCGTTGGGCAGCAGGAAGAGACGTCATGCCAGAGATTTGGCGTCTGGTTTCACCTTTTGTCAATGACAAATACTTGGAAGATCTGAAGAAAGCCCTAACCACCAAAGACGAGTTGCAAATCAAATCTGCCTTGCTGACTTTGAGAGAATCTGCCTATTTGCCAGCACAAGAAATCTTGCAGTCCTATCCTGATCAAGTTGCCACACTAGATATGGATGCTATTGCTTGGGAAAGCATTGGTTCGGAATTCCAACGAACTCGCGTTTAATCCCTAATTTCACATCCCCTACTTTAAATTCAATTACCATGTATATAGATCCACATATCCACGTAGTATCCCGCACAACTGATGACTATGAAGCCATGCAAAAAGCTGGTATAGTAGCAGTGATTGAACCTGCATTTTGGCTAGGACAACCAAGGACAGAAGTTGGAAGTTTTAAAGATTACTTCAGCACGCTTGTGGGCTGGGAGCGTTTTCGTGCCAGTCAATTCGGCATAGTGCATTACTGCACGATGGGCTTGAATTCCAAGGAAGCGAATAACGAAGCGTTGGCTGAGCAGGTGATGGAGTTATTGCCTCTTTATGTTGGCAAAGAAGGTGTAGTAGCAATCGGTGAAATTGGTTACGATGATCAAACGGAAGCCGAAGACAAGTTTTATAGACTTCAATTAGAGTTAGCTAAAGAGGTGGATCTTCCAGTACTTATCCACACTCCACATAGAGACAAAAGGAAAGGCACTATTCGCAGCATGGACGTGTCTGAGGAGCATGGTTTAGATCCTAAAATGGTGATCGTTGATCATAACAATGAGGAGACAGTGAAGGAAGTATTGGATCGTGGTTACTATGCAGGGTTTACTATTTATCCACATACCAAAATGGGCTCAGAGCGCATGGTGGAAATCGTACGGCAATATGGCCCTGAAAGAATAATCGTCAATTCCGCAGCGGATTGGGGGATTTCTGATCCTTTGGCAGTACCAAAAACTGCCGATCTGATGCGTAAATCAGGAATTCCTGAGGAGCATATCAAACTAGTGACTTACCAAAATGCATTGACAGCCTTTGGCCAAAGTGGACAAATGGATGAGCAGGATTGGTTGAACGCGGCGCCTTTGGATCAAACCAAAAAGATGAGCGGAAATTCAGTACTTCGCGGTGGACAAACGCCTAGAGTGGAAGGTTCATCTGATTTTGTAGAGAATTAATTATGGGTTCTTCCCGCTTTTTCGCCTATTTCCAACTCACTCGCCCAGCGAATGTAGTCACAGCAATAGCTGATATCTGGGCAGGCTGTGCTATTGCAGGTGCTTGGACATACATCTTTATTGACTTCGGAGCTGGAGCTAATGAATTCCTGATTGATTTAGCCTGGCTTTCATTGAGTACAATTGGATTGTATGCTGGTGGAGTAGCATTCAATGATGTGTTCGATGCAGAGCTGGATGCTGTAGAAAGGCCAGAGAGGCCCATTCCTAGCGGAAGAGTTTCTAAAGCTAAGGCCGCTTGGATGTCTTTTTTACTCTTAGTCGTGGGGGTGATTGCAGCAGCACAGGTGAATTTAATCTCAGCAGTAATTGCGCTAGCTGTAGCAGTCTTAGCCGTACTTTATGATTACTGGGGTAAGCATCAGAACCTTATTGGCCCAATCAACATGGGGCTATGCCGAACTGGTAATTTACTATTAGGTGTATCAGTCATTCCTGAAATGTTACCCACATTTTGGCCATTAGGATTGATTCCTTTGGTTTTTGTTGCGGCCATTACTATGATTAGTCGTGGAGAGGTTCATGGAAAAAACAGAACTGCGCTCTATGGTGGATTATCAATGTATGTGATTGTCATCTTCACAATTGGCGCAATGCCTATTGTACATGGCACAGAGATATGGGAAGTACTTCCTTTCTTAGCTTTGCTCGGTTACATGATATTCCCGCCTTTGGTCAAAGCGATTCGTAGTCAAGACCCCAAACTGATTGGTAAATCCGTCAAAGCTGCCGTTATTTCCCTAATAATTGTAAATGCTTCCATTGCCTCCGCTTTCGCAGGATGGCAGATTGGAATAATTGTGTTATTGTTGTTGCCAATTTCCCTATGGCTAGCCAAGAAATTTGCTGTCACCTAATACAAGAACTAAATGGCACTCGGAATTGTATTTATTCCTAGAAACAGCCTAAGCCTATACCCTGTTGATTATGAATACGATTATTGAACAATCATTTTCTGTACCCTTCAAATATCAAGTCTGCTTCTCAGAGGATATTTTCTCCGTGGAAAATAAAATATTTGTTGACCTATTGGCCAAAGGCAGACATGCCAAGGTTCTGTTCGTTGTGGATAATGGAGTAGCAGAAGCTCACCCGCAGTTAGTAGCACAACTGAAAGCCTATGCTAATGCCCATTCTGAATTCTTTTCTATTCCATGTGAGCCTATTATCGTAGTAGGAGGAGAAGCATCCAAAAACGATGAAGCGATCTATAAAAAGATTGTCGAAGCAACTCATTTATATGGAATTGACAGGCATTCTTACATCGCGGTGATCGGCGGTGGTGCAGTCATTGATATGGCTGGCTTTGCCGCTGCTATTTCCCATCGAGGAATACGTTTAATACGAATCCCTACTACGGTTCTTTCACAAAATGATTCTGCTGTAGGTGTGAAAAATTCTGCAAATCTTTTTGGCAAGAAAAACTACTTAGGGACTTTTACACCTCCCTATGCAGTTTTGAACGACTTCAATTTCCTTAAAACCCTAGACGATAGAGACTGGAGATCTGGAATTTCTGAAGCTATCAAAGTGGCTTTGATCAAGGATTTAAGCTTTTTTACTTGGATTGAAGACCATTCCGCTGCTCTTGCAAACCGTGATATGGTTTCAATGCAAGAATTAATCATTCGGTGTGCACAGATGCATTTGGATCATATCTCAGGCAAAGATCCATTTGAATTCGGCTCTTCCAGACCTTTAGATTTTGGTCACTGGGCCGCACATAAGTTGGAGCATTTGAGCGATTTTAGAATTCGTCATGGCGAGGCTGTAGCGATAGGCATTGCTTTGGATTCCACCTATTCCTATTTGAAAGGATGGATTAGTGAAGCAGATCTTTTAAGAATTATCACCGTATTCAAGACCCTTGGATTTGAGCTTTTTGCCCCGGAATTAGGAGGTGAAAATCTTATCAAAGGACTTCAGGAATTCCAAGAGCACCTAGGTGGTCAACTTACAATAATGCTGTTGAAAGCATTAGGCAATGGCGAAGAAGTCCACGAAATGGATCACGATCTGATTCATCAATCCATAGAATTACTCAAAAGTTTCAACCAAAAAGAAGATTTGGTTAATAGTTAATTCAATACAAAATCAGCCTTATTCATGGAAATCAACGATTTTCACCTCAGTTACTGCAGCAATATTCACCCAGGAGAAAGCTGGGAGGCAACTTTCGAAAATCTTAAGAAATACATTCCGGAAGTAAAAGAACGATTGGATGTGGATAAGTCCTTTGGGATTGGCTTGCGTCTTTCTCATGAAGCAAGTTTAGTACTTGAGAAAGCTGACCAACTCTCTAAATTCAAGGATTGGCTAAAATCTGAAAACGCTTACGTATTCACTTTAAATGGCTTTCCATATGGAGACTTTCATCGAACTACCGTAAAAGATCAGGTACATTTTCCAGACTGGACTACTACGGATCGTCGTGATTATACCATTCGATCATTCAGAATCTTAGCACAGCTCTTGCCTCAAGGGCAAGACGGTGGGATCTCCACCTCACCCATTTCCTACAGACATTGGTTCAAATCTGAAACTGCATTAAACGTAGGAATGGAAACTGCCACGCAGCATTTGCTAGAGGTTGTTGCAGAATTGGTGGAACTCAAAAAACAAACTGGCAAGTCGCTTCATTTGGACATAGAGCCAGAACCAGATGGAATTCTCGAAAATTCCGATGAAATGATCTGGCTATTTTCAGATTGGCTGCTACCGATCGGGAAACCTTGGCTTGCTAAGAAACTTGACATTTCTGAGGATAAAGCAGAAGAGATTTTGAAGGAGCATATCCAAGTTTGTTATGATGTTTGCCACTTTGCGATAGTCTATGAAAAACCTGCAGATACTTTTGCCAAATTTGAGAAAGCTGGAATCAAGATCGGCAAGATTCAAATTTCGGCAGCTCTGAAAGTGATGATCCCTGCAGAACCGGAAGCAAGAGATTTGGTCAAGTTGAAATTATTGCCTTTTGAGGAATCTACTTACCTGCACCAAGTAGTAGCGAGAAAGAAGGATGGTAGCTTGGTATCCTATTCAGACTTACCAGAAGCACTCAAAATCTTGAACACAACGGATGAAGAAGAGTGGAGAATCCATTTTCACGTCCCGGTATTCTTGGATAATTATGGGGCATTAGCATCCACTCAAGATCAAATTTCAATTGTGCTAAATGAAATTTTAAAAAACCCAACTTTAACGAATCATCTTGAGGTAGAAACCTATACATGGGAAGTATTACCTGAAGACACACGTTTAAGTTTGGGAGAATCCATCTCCAGAGAGCTGGAATGGGTAATTAACAAAATGAAGTAAAATGAAGAAGACTGTTGTCTTAGATATAGTTGCACTTTCTCCGAGAGTAATCGGCGAGCATACGCCCTTCTTAAAAAAGTGGATTGAAAAAGGAAAACGAGCTGTTGTAGAGCCGGTTTTACCAGCAGTGACCTGTTCTGCCCAATCCGTTTATTTAACAGGAAAGTGGCCAAGTGAAAACGGTATTGTAGGCAACGGTTGGTACTTTCAGGATGAATGTGAAATCAAGTTTTGGAGGCAATCCAACAAGTTGGTGCAATCTCCTAAGGTGTGGGAAATCCTAAAGAAAGAAAACCCTGACTTCACAGTTGCCAATATGTTCTGGTGGTACAATATGTACTCCAGTGCAGATTATGCAGTGACTCCAAGACCACTTTATCTGGCCGACGGCCGGAAGGAACCCGATTGCCATAGTCAGCCAATGGAGTTACGCGATAGACTTCAGCAAGAATTGGGTCAATTCCCGCTTTTCTCCTTCTGGGGACCAAATGCTAATATTGCATCCAGCAAATGGATAGCTGAAGCTTCCAAAAAAGTGGACGAGTGGCACAATCCAACATTGAATCTTATCTACATTCCTCATTTGGATTATTCACTTCAGAAGTATGGGATTGATTTTGGCAAAATTGGTAAGTACCTGAAAGAAGTAGATGAGCTCTGTGAGGACTTGATCACATACTTCGAAAAGCAAGGAACTCAGGTGATTTTACTGTCCGAATATGCGATTACGACAGTGAGCAAACCTGTTCATTTGAATAGAATTTTTAGAAATCAAGGCTGGATTCAGGTAAAAGATGAGCAGGGATTAGAAACTCTAGACCCAGGAACTTCCAAAGCTTTTGCTGTGGCTGATCATCAGGTTGCCCATGTGCATGTGAATGATCCAGCTATTTTACCACAGGTGAAGAAGATACTGGAAAATACTCCCGGTGTGGAATTGGTACTGGATGAAGAAGGTAAAAAGAAGCATCACTTAGACCATGAGCGCTCAGGTGATTTGGTTGTGATGGCGGACAAAGACTCTTGGTTCACTTACTATTTCTGGCTGGATGATGCTAAAGCACCAGATTATGCCCGCTGTGTGGATATCCACAAAAAGCCAGGTTACGATCCTGTAGAGTTGGTTTTGAATCCTGATATTAAGATCCCAATGCTTACTGTCGGCTCAAAAGTCCTGAAGAAAAAACTGGGTTTCCGATACTTGATGGATGTAATTCCTTTGGATGCAACTTTGGTAAAAGGAGCCCACGGCAGATTGAGTGAGGATGATCTGGATAAACCCCTCTTGGTGTCTCAAAATGCTAGCTTACTCAATTCGGACACGATTCAACCTACGGAGGTATATGATTTGATATTGCAGGCTGTGAGGGGATGAGGGTTTTGAGATTGAGGATTTGAAGTATTTTATAACTAGGAGACTTTGGCCCAGAAGCGTTTTCTTTTTCATGCTCTAATTGTTAGAAAACATACGTATTCTTTGCTTTATCTTAATATCTGCTCTATTTGGATCATCTTCCTGACATCAGAAAGACGAACTGCCCCAGACTACTTTTTCTTTTTAGTTGCCTTTAGGACTTTCTTTTCATCACCATCGAGTTTTCGCTGAAGCTTTTTTACATCCTCAGCAGGAAGTAGATTTTCAGGCACAATTCCTCTTTTGGTAAGCATATCTCTAACTGCAGTATTATTATCAATGTGTTCCTTTTCAATTTTTGATTGGCCTTTCAGGTCTTTGTTTTGCACATTCAAACCAGTCATCTCTGCCGCCAGATCCTTGGCTTTGATACTGATGGTTGGTAAAAAATCTGCAACAGGTCGACTTTCGGGCACACCCATTTTTCGTTTGAGCGTCTGGGTATTTAATCGAAATAATGCCTGATCGCCTTTGCTTCTGATAATAGCGAATCCCTTACTATCCACACCTCTTTCATACAAGATGCCTGACAGCTGCTTTTCTGTTTGGCTGAGCTTTTCTCTAGCTTTCACACGTTCGTATTCCAAAAGACGCTGCTCAACCAGCTCAGCTCTACGGGTCTGTACGGCAAAGTAATTTTGAGCAAATGAAATCTCCTCTTTACGACTATCACCATTTTGTGCGACTAGATAGCAAGCATAACGAGTAAGTAGGATGTCCTCTATCTCTTTTTCTGCACCCTTGGGCATACGGATCGTTTTCCTGACGTCAGGAAAATGATATATCACCTCTTCACCGGCATTTTTGCACGCATCTTTGGCTTTTTGGATTACTTTTTCAAAGTTTTCCCACTTGCTGTAACCCAAGAGGTATTGCAATTCTCTTGCGCTCCAACATTCTACCCCTTCAATTTCCGCCGCAGCTGCTTCAAATTGAAAAAAAAGGGCTTTAATTTCTTCTGATTTCATGTTCTTTCTAGGTTAAAAATGAGTTTCAATAGCTAATTCTTTGCAGGAGAATATCAAGTGATTTTCTGCATATCAAGAAGGTCAAATTCGAGATGGGTTAAGAAACTAAATCTAATCCATCACAATCATTTTACAAATCAGTCTATCATAATTCATTCTTTCATACGTTCTCACTTCATTAAGCTCCAATTCCCTATTTTTGAAAAAAACTTATTCATGCGTCTTACCAGCACTCGAACTATATACTTTCCCCTTTTATTGATTTTAGCATTCGCCTGCGGCAAAAAGGAAGAAGGCTGCGAGCTTTCTTCGGAAATCATAAATCAGGATCTGACTGTCAAAATCACCAGATTGGAACAGGATTTTTTCACTGCCAAGACAGTCACAGAATTTAAGTACCTCTTTGAGGCTCATCCAGAGTTCACGAAGGAATATTTGCAAATGGATCTTTATCCAAGTCCTGATAGTTTAGCCGCCGAGTTGCTAGCTATTCATCAAGATTCATCCATGAAGGTGCTATATGATTCTGTGGAAGTAGCTTTTAGAGATTTTTCAGATGTAGAAAAAGATCTTGAAAATGCTTTCAAAGCCATCAAATATTACTTCCCACAGTTTCAGGTGCCTAAGGTTTACACGTTTACTTCTGGATTTAATTCGGACTTAATCGTGACAGATGATCTGATCGTGATTGGACTGGATTATTTCTTAGCTCCTACTCATACTTTTCAGCCAGAACTTCCGCGCTACATGGCAGAGCGCTACGATCGTCCATTCATAGTGCCTATGATTGTGATGGCTATTTCGGCGAGATTCAATGAGACCAACCCGCAGGACAATAGGTTGCTGGCAGAGATGATATATTATGGTAAGACATATCATTTCACTAAAGCTATTTTGCCTTGTACCTCTGACCAATACATTATCGGATACACGCCAGAAGCAATTTCAGAGAGCTTTGACAATGAGGAATTGATATGGTCACACTTTGTGGAAAATGAATTACTCTACGAAACCAATCCCTTCGAAATCAGAAAATACATAGGCGAAGCGCCATTTACAGATGCTATCAGCACCAAAGCTCCAGGGAGATTAGGGCGTTGGTTGGGCTGGAATATTGTGGATGACTATCAGTTCAATCAAGATGTCGCGCTGGATGTGCTAATGGCAGAACCTGATGCGGAGAAGATTTTTAGAAAATCGGGGTATAGACCTAGGAAGGTGAATGAGTGAAGTAGAAATTTCTCATATATGAACCTATGTGTATATGTAAATAAAAAAAGCGGACTTCAAAAGAAGCCCGCCTTTACACTAAACCCACCAATTCTTATTCAGGTAACATTACTTTATCAATTACATGGATAACTCCATTGGTTGCATGAATATTCAACATAGATGAAACCAAGTCGCTATCATTTATCATCAAATTAGGAAGGTCAACCGAAAGGCTTTTACCTTCTAACAGTGTAGGAAGGCTTGCCCCATCACGTAAATCTTGGGAAAATGCTCTTGCTGGCACTACGTGGTACAGAAGCACACTTGTCAATAAATCAACATCAATATCATCTACTCCGCTTACACCAAGTGCTGCATACAAATCTTCAAACGCAGCATCCGTAGGTGCAAAAACAGTCAAATCATCTGAGGAATCACCACTGACTGCATCTACCAAACCTGCTCTAGATAATGCTGCTACCAATTGTGTGAACTCAGGAGTGGAAGCGGTTGTACTACCCACAGCGATCTCTGCAATACTCATTGTCGGAGCTGTAATCACATAATCCAAGGTGTGGATCACTCCATTACTTGCCATTTTATCCACTGCAGTAATCATCGTATTACCGTTGATCCATAGACCGCCGTTCGGATCTGCACTTACGTAGAACTTCTCTCCAGTCAGCGTAGAAACTGGACCTACTGCTACGTCTCCTGAAGTAACATTTCCAGAAACTACATGGTAGCTTAAGATATTAGCTAAATCTGTGTTGCCAATTAATGCCTCTGCGGTCAAATTATTGTCTGTAATAAAATCTCCAAATGCAGCATCCGTAGGTGCTAAAACTGTAAATGGACCTGTTCCACTAAGATCATCGCCTAATTGTGCAGCAACAACAGCAGAAACTAAAACTGTAAAGTTTGAATCATCTACTAATACATCTACCACATCATCTGATGTAGGCATTATGTCATCATCGTCATCGTCACATGAAGAGAAACTGATTGTGACCATCATTGCCAGAGAAAGGGATAGTAATCTCCAGACATTCATCTTTAAATTTTTCATCTTAGTTGGTTATTGGTTATTAAATAAGTTGGAACATTGAAACTCACCAACACCAATTTGGTTTTAAGAAATGTCAATTTTTTAGAAAAAAATAATTCACATATAGCTAATAGACAGCCTGTTCAACAGTATAAAAATTTATATAAAAGGCTTTATTCGTTTATAGAGGTTAAAAAACTGCTAGGTAATTACATTTTGAAATTCTGTAAGAATTGTATTTCTATAGGATAAAAAAGCTTGTTTTTCTGTCTAAGAGCTACAGTCAGTTTACATCCAATTTTAGGAAAATCTGCAGAGATTTGAATAACGAGACGTCACACTCGATAGGTGAAAAATTGAATTAAGCGCTAAGAATAAAAAGTTCATCCTGCGAATTAGGAGGATTTTTACCTGGTTCTACTACCTGTTTGAGATGAGAAACTGCATGCTCTTTACTGAAATATTGCTCAGCCAAACTCCTTGAATTTTCACCCATTTTCAAAAGCTCCTGTGGGTTTTGCTCTAATTCTTCAAGCTTTTTAAATGCTGATTCTATTTTCGTAGGTAAGCAAGAAACCCCAAGCTGATGGGTTTTGACCAAATCAAAAACCCATCCTTTGTGATTGACCAAAATGGCTTTTCCCGCAGCCAAAGCATCAAAAAACTTATTAGGACTGTTTGTCTTTAATACCGGTAGGTGTGCAAAAGATATCCAGGCAAAGTCAGACAAACTGAGTACCTCATTGACTTTTTCTTTAGAGCCAAAGGGGATAAAATGTACATTAGAAAGCAATTTATCAGAAGCAATTTCCCATAATTGATCAGCATGACTTCCTTCTCCCATGATCAGAAACTGCCAGCTTTTACCTCGCTTCTTAGCCATTTCAGCTAGATTCAAAAGTTCATCGACAGCATTTACCCGCCCCAATGCTCCTGTGTAAGCAATCGTCAAAGCCTTAGAAAGACCATATTCCCTCAGCAGAATCTCATTCTTCTCCATAGGATAAAATCTATCCAAATCTGAAAAATTTGGGATCAAATGAACTTGCTGCATAGAACTAACTTTACGCAAGTGATCTGCTATTCCTGGAGAAAGTGCGACAAGACTCATGGCGCCCTGATAGATCTTTTTCTCCATAGAAATCAACATTCGCTTCAAAAGCGGATTCTGAATAGCACCCACTTCTATAGGTGCTTGAGGCCAAAGATCACGTACCTCAAAAATGTAAGGAATAGCCAACCTCTTCTTCGCCCATAGCCCCAATAATCCTGTGGTGAGCGGAGTGGAAGTAATGTATAATAAATCGTGCCTTGGCAGTTTTACAATCAGCTTTTTTGCTTGGCTTATGTAACTCAAAAAGGATAAAACACGCTTGAAAAATCCAAATTTCTGATCATAGCTCACTGGAAGGTAATGAACTTTAATTCCAACTATCCATCGCTGATCATAGTCAGTTTGTGTTCCTCCTGTGATCATCTCTACATCATGTCCTGCCTCCACCAATCCCTTTGCCAAGTGATAGGATCGCACCGCACCTCCTTCATCAGGAGTCCTGAAATACTGATGGATGTATAGAATCCTCATAGTCTATGCAATTTCACCCATTCTCCCAGAAGAAACAGGTTGTAGAGTGTTAAAAAATGATGTTTTACTCCCAGTTCAGGTTGTGTCGCCAGGGATCTCATCTTCGGAGAGAAATGGGTCCCATGAGTTAGTTCGAAAGCTTTTATACTAGCGAAAACACGGTTGGCGAATTCACCATTTTCAGCAAACCATTCCAGTAAAGGCAATCCAAATCCCATTTTCTTGCGCGTGGAAATCCAGGTAAGATCGAGTTCATTTAAGTATTTCTTAATCCAAGGCTTCCCTTTCAGCAATTCCTCGTCTTTTATATTTCTCCATAAATCCAACATGGATGCATCCAAATAAGGCGCCCTTCCTTCTATGCTATGCGCCATCAAGGCGTTGTCCTGAATTTTCAGCACATCTTGAACCAAGTAAATCTGCCGGTCAAAATTCAGCATCTGTGTATATTCAGGAAGGTTTTTGTCAAAAACTCTATCGTAGTCTTCACTCAAATCGTCTGGAATAGTATCTAATGCTGAAAAATTAAGAAAGGTCTTACGAGGGCTTGACTCTACAGCTGAAATGAATTTCTGATAACCTCTTCCAAGAGGAAACTTTCCCAGAATTCCTTGAAACTTTAACAGGAAATCTTTTCGCTTTTGGTAAACATCAAATGCTTTGTGACGCTGATATCCTCCCCAAAGCTCATCTGCTCCAGCTCCAGAAATTAAAACTTTTACAGACTTTTTTGCTTCTTTTCCTATCATCCAATTTAGAAATCCAGCAGAATCTCCGACCGGTTGATCCACACTAAGCAAATAGTCATCCCAGTTCTCCCAAAAGGTTTTTTGCGTTATTTCTATGAGATGATGTTGAGATAGAAATTGCTTTGCGAAGCGACTTGCGGAGTTTCCGTCGGAATATTTCTTTCGATAGTTATGCTCAACTTGAATGGTATAAGAGGATAGTGGCGTTCCAGTTTCTTTGTACCATAGCGCGTAAAGTAAGGAACTATCTGCGCCTCCGCTGAGCTGAATTCCTACAGGTACATCTGCATGGAATTGGTTCAAAACAGCATCGGTCAGTGTCTCTTTGAAGTTTTCAAAGGTCGGTTCGGTGGAAAGTTTAGATTGACTGCGGATATTATTCCAATGAAATGCTGAATGACTAGAGATTTTGCTGTATCGCTCAGGCTTCCATTCGTGAATTCCCTTAAAAAAAGTATTCCCCAAAATCGGCGCTCTGAGATAGAAATAAGGTTCTATTTGCCTGGTATCAAAGGCTGAATTTTTTAGTGTTTGAATACTTCTACATTCTGAAGAAATAGTGAGCACATCAGGATTTTGAGCATAATAAAGGGGTTTTTCTCCATTTTTATCACGTGCTACCAGCACAGATTTTTCAGCCAAATCCACAAACATCAAGGCAAACATGCCATTCATTTTCTCTAGTCCCTCTGTGCCAAAAACCCGAAGCAAATGAAGCACTACCTCAGTATCAGACTGGGTGATAAAAGTAATCCCTATTTGAATAAGGAGATTGCGGATTTCCTGATAGTTATAGAGTTCTCCATTCCAGATCAACAACGATCTTTCATCGGAAGACCAAAATGGTTGATCTGCTTCAGAACCTGTGTGTAAGATTTTCAGACGATTCACTCCTATCCATAGTCCAGGCCATGGACTGAAACTCGCATGCTGATCTGGGCCCCGATGCCGACTTTGCTGAAGCATAGTAGTAATCGCTTCCTCATTCGCTCCTTTGCCCCAAATCAGATGAATTCCGCACATTATTCTATTGTTTCAACTTTGGTGATTTTCCCTTGATTTTTCTCAAAATACTTGCACAAATGCGTCAAGGTGCATTCTTCACACTTGGGTCTTCGCGCCAGACAAACATATCTTCCATGCAAAATCAGCCAGTGATGTGCAATATGTACATACTCTTTGGGGATGTGACGGATGAGTTGCTTTTCTACTTCCAAAGGAGTTTTGGCGGTTTGTGAAACAAGCCCAAGTCTTTTCGAAACGCGAAAAACATGCGTATCCACTGCCATATTTGGCTGATTCCAAACAACCGAAGTGATCACATTTGCGGTTTTCCTGCCCACCCCGGGGAGCTTGATTAATTCTGGAACCGTGGAAGGAACTTCACTCCCAAAGTCCTCCACCAACATTTTACCCAAACCTAACAGGTGCTTGGTCTTATTGTTCGGGTAAGAAACGGTTTTGATGTAAGGAAATAACTCGTCAAAATTTGAAGCCGCCAAAAACTCAGGCTCTGGAAACTTCTCGAATAATGCCGGTGTGATTATGTTGATCCGCTTATCTGTGCACTGTGCAGAAAGTACAACCGCCATCAATAACTGAAAGGGATTTTCATATTGAAGTTCCGTCTCGGCTATGGGCATATTTTCACGGAAGTGATTGATGATGGCTTCGTACCTCTCTTTTTTCAGCATTTTAATTTTATCTACTAATGGCTTCCTGCGAATTTAAAAGATGTGGTGCGCAATCCCATTTTTGAATAGAAATAGGTTAGATAATAGCAATAAAAAAAGGAAAAAAGCTATAATTCCACAGAGAGTTAAACTTGGTAAACATGTTAGCAAACATTTTATAAATTGGAATCTCATCCCTCACCTACCTATGAGATTTGCCGTATTAACCTTACTCTTTTGCTTTACACTCACTATTTCCGCATACTCCCAATCCCGTCCCAGAGACCTTGGGATAACAATCGGAATCTTGCCGGTCGGGGAATATAATGCAATCACCGATGTACCTGGCGTGAAAGTGGGACACCTCACTAAAATAGATGGGAATAACATCCGGACAGGCGTGACAGCTATTTTACCACATGGTGGAAATATCTTTCAGCAAAAAGTACCTGCGGCGATATACGTGGGAAATGGTTTCGGGAAACTTGCTGGATCCACACAAGTGCAGGAACTCGGCAACATAGAATCTCCCATTATTCTTACTAACACGCTAAGTGTGGCTGCAGGGATCGAGGGCGCGGTAAGGTATTCTTTGGAACAAAAAGGAAATGAAAATGCCCAATCTGTGAATGCTATCGTCGGAGAGACGAATGATGGCTACCTGAATGATATCCGCGGAATGCATATTTCCTCCGAAGAAGTAATACAGGCAATAATGTCTGCCGAATCTGGAATAGTAAGTGAAGGAAATGTAGGAGCAGGGACAGGCACGGTTTGCTTTGGCTGGAAAGGGGGCATAGGAACTGCTTCCCGTAAACTCCCTGAGAGTTTGGGAGGATACACGGTCGGGGTGCTTGTCCAGACAAATTTTGGTGGCAACCTTCAGATTGATGGAGTCGCTGTAGGAGAAAAATTAGGGAAATATCCTTTTCGTGATGCATTGGAGAAATCTGATGGTAGCTGCATGATAGTTGTGGCTACTGATGCTCCTGTGCTGGACAGAAACCTAGAGCGAATGGCAATGCGTGCCATGATGGGATTGGCCAAAACTGGCGGAATCGCTTCCAATGGCTCTGGCGATTATGTGATTGCATTCAGTACGGCTGAGGGGCTTCGAATTCCGTATGAGTTGGAAGCCCAGACGTTGGAAAAAGCCGAATTCATACAGAATGACGATATGTCTTCGCTTTTCATGGCTGTGATTGAAGCGACAGAAGAGGCGATTATCAATTCGCTTTTCGCAGCTGAAACAATGACGGGTAAGGATGGCCATACCGTAGCAAAACTTCCAGTGGAACAGGTAATGAACTGGATGAAATAGAAATCATACTATGACGACAAAAAATACTAGTGAAAATTTGGTAGACGAAGATTGCTGCTCTCTGGATGCAAAGGTAAATCGACATCCTTCCGGGGAAGGCCATTCCGAAGACGATGGGCATGATCATTCACATGGAGACCCAAGTTCTTTCCAGTTTTTTCTTCCTGCGATTTTTTCTTTTGTATTGATGCTCGCGGGCATTTTGATGGACAATGTTTTTCCTCAAAATTGGTTCACAGGCTATATAAGACTAGGCTGGTATCTGGTAGCCTACCTTCCTGTTGGTCTTCCTGTATTGAAAGAAGCTTTCAAGAGCATTATCAAGGGAGATGTGTTTTCAGAGTTTTTCCTGATGGGAATTGCGACTTTAGGAGCTTTTGCCATTGGCGAATATCCTGAAGGAGTGGCGGTGATGCTGTTTTATTCCGTAGGAGAAGTTTTCCAGGGCATGGCAGTCAGCCGAGCCAAAACAAACATCAAAACTTTACTAGATCAGCGACCTGACGAGGTGACGATTTTGGAAGGAAATAGGACCAAAACCATCAAGGCTTCGACCGCTAACATCGGAGATATCATTCAACTGAAGCCAGGTGAAAAACTTGGTTTGGATGGTGAGCTCCTTTCAGAAAAAGCTTCCTTTAACACCTCTGCTTTGACAGGAGAAAGCAAGCCGGATTCCAAAGAAAAAGGCGCTGTGGTTTTGGCAGGGATGGTGAATCTGAATACCGTCTCCCAAGTCAAAGTAACAACGGCTTATACGGACAGTAAGCTCTCCAGAATTCTGGAATTGGTACAAAATGCCACTGCGCAGAAAGCACCAACTGAATTATTCATCCGGAAATTCGCCAAAATCTACACGCCTATTGTAGTCTATTTGGCGATAGCCATCTGTTTCCTTCCCTTTCTATTTGTGGACGATTATGTCTTCAGTGATTGGTTATATCGTGCATTGATTTTTTTGGTGATTTCCTGTCCTTGTGGGTTGGTGATCAGTATTCCTTTAGGATATTTTGGGGGAATTGGAGCTGCCAGTAAAAATGGAATTCTGTTCAAAGGAAGTAATTTCCTAGACAGTCTCGCCGAGATCAAAGAGGTAGTGATGGACAAGACAGGTACGATGACCGAAGGGGTTTTCGATGTTCAGGAAGTTCATCTTCAGCCTGAATTTGAAGGCAGCAAAATTCTTGAATTTGTCAATTCGCTTGAAAGCAAAAGCACGCACCCAATTGCCACAGCGATAAAGAATCATGTGGGAGAGATTGATTCCGAGATAATTCTAGAAAACGTAGAAGAAATTGCTGGACATGGCTTGAAAGCTTATGTTGACGGCAAGGAATTACTTGTCGGGAATTTCAAGCTGATGGACAAGTTTGACATCCCCTATTCTATCGATCCAAGCAGCATAGTTCACACTTTAGTGGCGATTGCCTACGGAGGAAAATTCGCAGGTTATTTAACTATTTCGGATAAAATAAAAGCGGATGCACAGACGACCATTGATCGCCTAAAATCTATGGGTATAGGCATCACGATGCTGAGTGGCGACAAAAACAATGTGGTCAAGTTTGTCGCTGAAAAGCTAGGTATCCCCAATTCCTTTGGCGACTTGCTCCCAGAAGATAAAGTAGAAAAAGTCAAGGAGATTAAAGCTCAAAAAGGAACAGTTGCCTTTCTAGGTGATGGGGTAAATGATGCGCCTGTGGTAGCTATTTCGGATGTGGGGATAGCAATGGGAGGTTTGGGATCTGATGCTACTATTGAGACTGCGGATGTAGTAATTCAGGATGATAGACCGAGCAAAATCCCGATGGCGATTTCTATTGGGAAAAAGACCAAGCAAATTGTATGGCAGAATATTGGTTTTGCTTTTGGGATAAAAGTCATTGTGCTTGTGCTGGGAGCGATAGGAATGGCGACCATGTGGGCGGCGGTTTTCGCAGATGTAGGAGTGGCTTTATTGGCTATCCTAAATGCCATACGAATTCAGAGGATGAAGTTTTGAAAATATATGCTAGGTGTGAGATGTCGGGTGACCGATGCGGCTGAAAGTAAAAATCTTTTAACTAGTAAGGTTTGTAGGTGGTAAAAAGTAAAATGTTTCAAGTTAAATGGGGACTATGAAAAAGGTAAATATTAACGAGAAATTTGAGATGATTAAGGAGCTTTGGACTCCAAAAATCATTGGTGAATTGAACGGTCAGGACGTGAAGCTTGCAAAAGTGAAAGGTGAGTTCGTTTGGCATAATCATACCGATGAAGACGAGCTTTTTCTGATTGTGAAAGGCTCGCTCAAGATTGATTTTGAAGGAGAAAGCGTCACGCTGAACGAAGGGGAAATGCTGGTCGTGCCACGAGGAGTAGAACACAGACCCGTAGCAGAGGAGGAAGCTTGGGTGCTACTTTTCGAGCCTCAAAGCACCAAACACACAGGTGATGTCAAATCTGATTTGACTGTGGATAAGTTTGAGAAAATATAGATGTGAAGGAAAATATGAACCTCCTACTCAACGAATTAAACTTTTTAATCGATGATTGGGATGATAAAAATATGATTTAAAGAAGTTTATTTAAGTAAAACCCCCTAGCCCCCTTTGTAAAGGGGAAATAGCTCATTTGGAACACTTTAACTCTAACTAAATGAGTTTACATATAGAGATAAAATACTGATATAGGTTTACTGAACCTAGGAACTTCCTAAGGCCAGAACGATGCAATTTTAAGTCAAATAAATATTTTTTTACTACCCTATTAAATTACTAGGATTTAGCGTAAAATTGCAGCTTAATTCATAGGCTTGAAAGCACTTACTTACACTTCTATTTTCCTTTTTCTGAGCTTTTTACCTCAGGCATCCATAGCTCAGAAAGATGTGACTCATCAGCAACTTATCTGGTACGGGTATTTTCTCACCCTCCCGATTGATGATAATTGGTCTGTAGTAGCTGAAGTTCAGGAGCGACATTTTGTCAAGCCATTTGCTCAACATCAACTTTCCCTACGCGCTCATGTAAACCGTAAAATTGGTAAAAGCGGATGGGTCGCTACAGCTGGTTTTGCTACCTTTTTTCAAAGCCCCAACAATCCCCGTTCAGAACTGGATCTGGTAGAGCCTGAGCTTAGAGCTCATATCGAAATGGCCTATAAGCAGAAGTTTGAAAAGCTTACGGTTGATCATCGGTATAGGGCTGAAGCTCGATACTTTCATTACCTGAATCTGGAAAAGACAGAATTGGCAGATTGTTATTATTTCGGAGCTTTCAGATTCCGTTACCGCATTACGGCATCCTACCCTATTTGGAAGATCAAAGAAAATCAAGTGCTGAAGGTAATTGCAGGGGATGAATTGATGGTCCAAGCAGGCAAAAAAGTTTCTTACACCTTCGACCAGAATCGATTAAGTGCCGGTTTGGGCCTGTCAATTTCTCCTGGATTGAATGTGGAAGCCACTTATCAAAAGTGGATAAATCAGCGTCAAAATGGAGCTTATTTCAATAGAGACATAGTACGAATCGTGGTTAATCACAGACTGGCCACGATAAAGACTCAGAAATAATTTACACTTTTTTTTATAACTGCTGGCCTTCAATTGACCAGCCAATTTCCGCTTATCAGAACTCTTGGTATTGATGTGGTATTTTCTCTTATTTTTACTAAAACCACTATCACAACCAACTTTAATCATATGAAAAACATCTTTACTAAAAATGTAGCATTTGGCTTTTCATTGCTACTCCTATTTTTAATCAATTCAGTAAATGCCCAAACCATTGCAGAAAATGGAATGGTCGTATCTGATAATGTCATCGCTTCACAGGTAGGCGTCGACATTTTGAAAAAGGGAGGAAATGCTGTCGACGCAGTAATCGCTACGGCTTTTGCACTGGAAGTCACTCACCCAGAAGCAGGGAATATTGGAGGCGGTGGTTTTATGGTTTTCATGAAATCAACGGGAGATGTGACCACATTCGATTTTCGTGAAAAAGCTCCTTTGGCAGCAAGTCCAACCATGTTTCTTGATGAAAAGGGTAAGATAAAAGACAATTCAAATCATAAAGGACTGTTGGCTGTAGGGGTACCAGGGACGGTAGCGGGACTTTATCAAGCACATCAGAAATACGGCAAATTGCCTTGGGCTGATTTGGTAAGACCATCAGTCGATCTTGCGAAGAAAGGATTTACCATGACCTATGGTTTATACAATGCAGCCGTGAGAGTATCAGATAACGATCCTTCAGAGGATATCATGAAAAATTATTTCCGAGGAGAAAACGGTGAAATCGTAAAACCAGGCGAAACTTGGAAGCAACCTGCCTTAGCCAAAACTCTTGAACAGATAGAAATACATGGTCGCGATGGATTCTATAAAGGTGTAGTCGCTCAGGAAATTGAAGACTACATGAAAGCCAATGGTGGAATCATCACCAAAGAAGATTTAGAAAAATATGAGGCTGTGGAGCGTGAACCTGTACAGGGGACTTTCAATGGCTATGATATTTATTCTATGCCTCCGCCAAGTTCAGGAGGAGTGGCGCTGATCGAGATGATGAATCTGATGGAGGAAGCTAATATCACAGAGATCGAATTCAACTCTACGGCCTATGTTCATTTAGTTGCTGAGGCGATGAGAAGAGCTTTTGCAGATAGAGCTGAGCACCTAGGAGATCCTGATTTCAATCCTGAAATGCCATTGGATAAATTGCTTTCGAAGGATTTTGCAAAAAAGAGATTTGAAAATCTGGACTTGAACAAAGCTTCCATTTCTGATCCTGCCCAGTATGGACATCCTTACGGCGGTGACCACACCACTCATTTTTCAGTTGTAGACAAAGATGGCAATGCTATCTCGATGACCTATACCTTGGAAAATTCCTATGGCGTGAAAATGGGATCTGATAAATTAGGCTTTATTTTCAACAATGAGATGGGGGATTTTAACCCTGTTCCTGGTCAGACGACTTCCACCGGTCAAATCGGTTCCGACCCTAACTTGGTTGCTCCTGAGAAACGTATGCTTTCTAGCATGACGCCGACAATTGTAGCGAAAGACGGCAAGCCTTATTTAGTAATCGGTAGCCCAGGAGGAAGAACAATCATCAACACGGTTTTCCAAACGGTGCTGAATGTCTTGGCTTATGATATGCGCATCGATAGAGCTATCGAAGCCATGAAAATCCATCATCAGTGGCTGCCAGATATGATCTTATATGAGCACAATCTACTTTCTCCAGACACACGGGATGCGCTTCAGAAAATGGGGCATACACTCAGACCGACTACCAATATTGGTGTCTTGATGGGCATCACCTACGATGCCTCCACCAAACTATACACAGGGGCTTCTGATTCTTCCAGTGAAGATGGAGGAGCGAGAGGATATTAATAATACTGTGGTTATGTTTATTTATATCAGTAGTGTTACTTTCTTTGGTTGATTGGCAGGAAGACCGAAGACAGAAGTGGCCTCAATACCAATGGAATTACCAAATCATTAATGGTTTAGTCACTTTAAATAGAAGAATTACAGATAAAATATAATCGTGGAAAAAGATACAGGCTTAAGAAGAGAGATCGGTGTATGGGGACTCTCTGCTAACATAGTAAATATCATTGTCGGTGCAGGAATCTTTGTCTTGCCGGCGATTGTTGCCGAAATCATGGGTACCTCAGGAATCTTTGTTTACCTATTCTGTGGGTTTCTGATTGCTTTGGTGATGCTGTGTTTCGCCGAAGCAGGAAGCAAAGTAACCCGATCAGGAGGAGCTTATGCGTATGTGGAAACGGCCTTTGGTCCTTACACAGGCTTTTTAGCTGCTGTATTCATGGTGTTGGGATCTGCTTTTTCAGATGCCGCCGTGGCAAATGCCCTGGTAGAATTAATTGGATTAGCCTTTCCAGTTTTTACTAATCAAATCATCCGCGTTTTACTTTTGTTTTTAATTTTTGGCGGGTTGGCTTACCTAAATGTCATCGGAGTCAAACAAGGAATTGGCTTAGTAAAAATCAATACAGTCGCCAAACTAACGCCGTTGGTTCTACTGATTTTCTTCAGTTGGAAGGATGTTTCATTCGCTAATCTTTACATCGAGAACGCACCATCCTTCAAGAATTTTGGTGCAGCTTCTCTGATCTTATTCTTCGCTTTTCAAGGTGGTGATGCTGGACTAACTGTAGGAGGAGAGATCAAAAACCCTCAGAAGACGGTTCCTAAGGCTATTTTTATTGGGATAACCTTCGTCCTTGTACTTTATATTCTGATTCAGACAGTTTCCCAAGGAGTGCTGGGTGCTCAATTACCTGATTTCAAGGAAGCTCCTTTGGCATCGGTCGCCAACGTTGTCTTCGGACCAATTGGCTACACGCTACTATTAATTACTGCTGGAGTCTCCATGTTTGGTATGCTGAGTGGAGAAATTCTCAATATGCCTCGGGTAGTTTTTGGCCTAGCCAGCGACCGCATTATTCCTTTGGATAAACTTGCAGCTATTCATCCACGATTCAAAACACCTTATTTGGCGATTTTGCTTTATGCAGGAATTGGTTTTACGCTAGCAGCCGTGGGAGGATTTCGCCAGTTGGCAGTCATCGCTTCAGCAAGTATGCTTCTGGTTTATTTTGGCGTGGCCCTATCAGTTATCAAACTGAGGAAGATGGATAATGCCGATTCCGGAAATTTCAAAATACCTTTTGGATACACTGTTCCAATCCTTTCGGCTGGAATTATTCTCTTTTTCCTATCTAACCTGACAGGATATGAGAAGATCGGGATACTAGTATTTATTGTAGTTCTGACATTGATTTACTTTTTGGTAAAAGCTGTTTCAAAGGGCAAAAAATAAAGAAATATGAATATCCGACATGATACTTGTCATCGGGCTGGAAGACAGATGACCGAAGTAGCTCAATTCTAGATTTTACCCTCAATTATCTAGCTTTTGAATCTCTTCTAGCAGAAAAGCGGATATTTAAAAAATAATAAATAAACTAACCTATGGGACTATTTTGGAATCTTATCCAGCAAAGCCAAATTCAAGATCATAAATCCAAAGCTGAAACACTCGAAGCCAGAGTGAGGAACTTGGAATGGGAATTGGCTAATACCAGAGAATTACTGATCAAAACCCTTAAGATTCTCGAAGAGCAATCCGGCAAAGACATTGACGGAGACGGGAAAATCGGTTGATTCCCCGTCTCACCATCCTAGTGGAGCTAAAAAGTAACTGAGCTGAATTTTCAATCCTCTTTAAACTTATAAGTCAGCAATCTTGGATTGACTATCAGCTGCACCCAACCCCAGTTATTCGTGTTTGATGAGCTTGTTCCACCTTTCAACGCACTCATACTTTCTGTGGCAAACATCTGCGAATAACCCACATTCATTTTGATGTTTTTGGCTAAGCTTTTAGAGAAAACCAGATCGAATTCTGTTCCCAAACCCTTTCCCAGATCATTTGCCAAATCCGCATTTGCAGAGAAATAGTGAGCATTCAGCGCGATGCTTGATTTCTCTCCAGTCGGGACTTGCACCTTTCCATAGACATCATTCAAGCCCACGCTATTTGCATGATTTCCCACATAGAAGTAATCCATGTAGCCATTGAATTTGTGGTTTGTTCCGTATAGCGGAAAGAAGGATTTGTTTTTACTTTCTCCACCCTGGTCAGTTCCACTTAGGGATTCAAAACCCAGAATAAAAGCCACTTTCCCCGGTTTGTATTTGGCCTCGATCATATACTGATATGCGGAAATGTCTGTAGATGCATTTGCCTTCCCTGATTGCAAGTAAGCCGAACCCGTCACGCTAATAGCCGATAAGGGAAAGGTAAAATAGGTACCAGTAGTTTGTCTGTAATACAATCCATCTGTTTGCGGAACTGGGTCGCTGGTGTATTTCTGAAAACCATTATTCATAAAGAGAAAGCTCAAAGTAGCCTTATCCCATGCCTTGGTGAGGTGCGCCATTTGCATCACTTTGTAGGAGAAAAAGCCAGTAATTGCATAATCACTCCCAAGAGTTTTTTGATTTTCCTGATTGTATGCAAAAGCGAAATCGAGCTTAAACTTATCCTTGGAATATTGGAGCAATGCAGCATCATGAAACCTCCCCTGCATGGTCCAATCCACTTCTCCTAGAATTCGCTGATCATCGTAGGAGATGACCTGTCGGCCAAGTTTGATCGCCCAGTTTGGAGTGAAAGAATAACGAAACCAAGCTTGAAAAAGGCTAAAGGAATCGTTACCATCTACAGCACTGAGCTGCTGTGTATCTCCCCAAGTACTGACATCCTGCACACTGAAATAGACCTGAAGTTTTTCGTCTTGGTATCCCAAATTCAACCTTGAGCGCTGTGTGACAAATGCTGCTGCTTTTGCATCATTTGGAAAAAGATTTCCATAACCGTGTCTGTATTCGAAGCGCGGTCGGATATCAGCGTTGAGTGTAAACTCCTGAGCATCAACAATTTCAATTGACACTAGTGAGATTAAAATAAGTAGTAGAAATTTTTTCATAGGTCTAAGAATTGAAGAGTGACGCTTATCAAATGTATAGATTTAAGACACTCATTTACAGAGCTTCGCCCTGATATAAGTCATCTTTTTAGCTAAGATTTAAGCTCTTATTTGAGGATTTTTGAGATGGTTTTCTTCAGTAATTTGCTTTTCGGTGCTTCGCAAAGTGAGCAATGATATTCAGCAGGTAATTCTTCAAAAGAGGTGTTTGCGGGAATATTCTGCTCCTGATCTCCATAAGTTGGATCATACATCGTCAGACAATCCGAGCATTGAAAAATCTCGGAATGGATGGTCTCTTTTGTGACAATTTGCTTTTTGGATTGCTCCTGCTTTTTCCCCAGCTGCTCAAAATACATCTTGCTCAGCTCAATCAATAGTCCCGGCAACTCCGCTTTGTCCACTTCCTGCACATAGACGATGTACTGCTGAGTATTTGGGTCAAAGTTTTTGGCGTAAAGCAAATTGTAAGTATTCCGAATTTTGACCCCCTCCAAACCTGCTGGAGGCTGATTCTTCTCGATAATAATGGAAGTGAAATAGTACGCTTTTCTCGTGTAATCAGTGATTCCAAAGGTCAAACCGTAGGTACTGATGTCTCTTTTGTCAAAGTTATCCACAAGATACTCCTTGAGTTTGAGCGCAGATTTATTGTTGACAGGAAGGTGCCAATTCAGCTCCAGCATGGAGTGACGCACATTGATTCCGTATCGACCAAGAAGCCTTTCCCACTCGATTTTTGTGTTCTCTGGAATTCCCTTGATGATGATTGATTTCCAAGGTGTGATGGAAATTTTACCGATTTTACTGTCTGCACAGAGATCGCAAAGCACTTTCAGGAACTCAGTGTAATACTTGTTATTTCTCCAATAAAGGCCCAGCCAATAGCGGTCATCACCCACGCGATTGATTCCCTCGTAGTATGGAAAAGGATAAAATGGGACTTCCAACGGAGTATCTACCGTTCGATTATTGGAGTCTACCGCATCATTCACCAACTCAAAAAGAAAGTCAACTGTCTCGGGTTCCTCCTGAAGTATATCTTCGATAGCCGAAGCCACCTTTGCCATTTCCCAACTGTAAATAAGCGCAGGATACATCATCGTCTCTTCCCATTCGGGCAAGCGGACGTAGAGATACCAGTAATCCTCGTGAGCCGAAGCGATGAAATTCAAGTGACCTGTGAAAAGAGGAACCAAGCGCTGCTTCGGATCTGTGATGTTGATTTTGAGGTTTGGCTGTACTCTAAATTGCTCCAAGATATATAGATACCGATCACCTGTTAGCCAGGGTGTATTTGGGAAAATGTCTGATGAAACATAAGAAGAGACGATATTTTCGGCACCCAATTCTTCTGGAGATACGAGTTGAAATTTATCCTGAGAATCAATTTCAAGGTTTCCGTCATCTTTGATAAAAAGAATATCTTGGCGAGAGCCCAAGGAAATTGTATCCAAGCCAGCGCTTTCTGCCAGTTCCAAGATCTGCTTCAATTCAGCGGGAGAGAGTACTCCGCCTTTCACCACTACTCTAGAATAGGTCTGTTTCATCTTGCTCGATTTCATGCCAGTACTTTTGATTGGTGAAGAATTTCTCTTACCTCCGTTTTACAACTTCCACATCCAAGTCCAGCGCCTGTCTGCTGACAAAGTGCAGTGAAATCGGAGCATCCACCTGCGATTGCTTCCTTGATATTCCCCTCGCCCACACGGCTACAGCTACAAACTAATTTGCCTATCACAGGCCGTGTTTCCGAAGAACCCATCAGCAAAGATTTTCGCTTTTCTGAAAGCTCAATTTTGTTTTCGATTAGGGATTTGAATTCCGCAAATTCATTTTTATCTCCCATCAGCACTGCCCCGATGAGCAAATCATCCTTGACGATACACTTTTTGTAATAGCGACGGCTGATGTCGGTGAAAATGATTTCCTCATAGGAATCGTCATTTTCAGGAATCAAAATATCACCTATGCTACATAGTTCCAGATCCTTAAATTTTAGAATATTCATCAGCACCGATCCGCTGTAAATACTACTCACGTCTCCGGCGATATAATTGGCCAAAACCATGGCCTGTTCCTCAGCAGCTGAAGTGATTCCGAAGAGTTGGTTTTGGAATTCTGCGATCTCGCCGATGGCAAAAATGTTTGGATAATTGGTCTGCAAATGCTGATTCACCTTGATTCCACGACCGCATAGTATGCCGTTATCCCGGGCAATCTTGATGTTCGGCTGCGTACCAATCGCGTACACTACGGCATTTGCGTAAATTATCTTCCCACTTTTCAGCGTGATGGAAAGCGACTTGTGTTCTTCATCATCGAAGACTGTACTGACCTCATTATCAAAATACACATGAATTCCCCGCTCCTGTACATCCAGAGAAAGCAGCTTACTCGAAACTTCATCCAACTGACGTTCCATCAATCTGGATGCCCGCTGTACTATAGTCACTTTCACCCGATTGTGCTGCAGAGCTGCTGCAAGTTCCAGCCCAAGCAATCCACCTCCGATAATCACCACGTGCTGATTTTCGGGGCGCAAATTCGTAGAATCTAAATAATCTTTAAATCGATCCGCATCGATTTTGTTTCTCATGGTAAATCGACCGGGCAAGTCCAATTGCGCATCTTTTGGGATGAAAGGCCGGCTTCCTGTCGCCAAAATCAGTTTGTCAAAAGGATATTCCTGGCCGTCATTATCGACGACAACTTGCTTCTCAGGGTCAATATGTTCTATAGAAAGTCCCGTGTGAAGACTTATTTTCAACTTCTTAAGCTCATGCTCTTTGATCTTCTGTAGCTGCTCCCAAGTCAACTCTTCGGTCACATATTCCGGCAAAAGCACTCGATTGTAAAATGGATGTGGCTCTTTGGAAAACACATGGATTTGATCGGACTCGTTGTGCTCGCGGTAGTTTTGAATAAAGCGGAAAGCTGCCGCTCCAGCGCCTACGACCACGATTTTCTCTGTGGCTTTCTTGTATTTGGAAACAGATACGGTGGTGAATTTGAAATCTGGTTCTTTGGATTGAGGATCGACAACCGTGTTTGTAAGGTTGTTTGCTCGATTGAGATCAGATTGCAATTGCTTGCCCCAGTGCATGGGCAGAAAAACCACGCCTTCTCGAATGTTTTTAGAAAGCTTTGCCTTCACTCTTACTACACCATTCTTGCTTTTCACTTCCACCACATCTCCGTCTTTCACCTTGTCTAGGTAAGCATCGATGGGATTGATTTCCAGCACCGGACTTGGGTAATGCGTGCGAAGTCGGGATACTTTTCCCGTCTTGGTCATCGTATGCCACTGATCCCTCACGCGTCCTGTGGTAAGAATTAGCGGATATTCCTTGCTCGTTTTTTCTGAGGTATTCGTAATCTGAGCTGGAATATTGAATACCGCCTTTTGAGTAGGCGTGTAGAATTTATTGTCTGCAAAAAGCCTTGGAGTTCCCGTATGTCTGTACTCCGGAACTGGCCACTGGAATGTTCCTTCGTTCTTCAGCCTATCGTAATTGAGGTAGGATATATCGATGTTCGTACCTTTCGTCATCGCACAATACTCCTCGTAGATCTCCTCCGTATTGTTGAAATTAAAACCTCGAAAACCCATTCTGCGAGCAAAATCACAAAGAATCTCCACGTCTGGTCTAGCTTCTCCAGGAGGATTGATGCCTTTGTTGAGATAAGAAATTCGTCGCTCCGAATTCGTCATCGTGCCTTCTTTCTCCAACCATCCAGCTGCGGGAAGAACCAAATCTGCGTATGCTACCGTGTCAGCTTTGTGAGAAATATCCTGAACGACCACGAACTTGGCATTTTTCATCGCCTTTTCGATCTTTTTGGAATTCGGCAAACTCACCATAGGATTGGTGCAAATGATCCAAACAGCTTTCATTTCCCCACTTTCAAGTGCGTCAAACATCTCAGTGGCTGATAATCCAGGTTCGGGAGAAATCTCATTTACACCCCAGAAATTTGCCACTTCCTGCCGATGAACTGGATTATTCAGGTCTTTGTGAACAGCGAGTAAACTCGCCATTCCACCAACTTCACGTCCGCCCATAGCATTTGGCTGGCCAGTCAGTGAGAAAGGACCATTACCAGGTTTTCCAATTCTGCCAGTCACTAGCGAAAGATTCAGCAGAGAAAAGTTCTTATCCGTACCGATGGCGCTTTGGTTCAGTCCCATCGCCCACATGCTGATAAATCCCTTCGATTCCCCGATGATTTCGGCAACTTTTTTAATGTCGTCAATCGAGATTCCGCAAAGACTGGACGCTTCCTTCAAGGAAGTTGCCATCACCTGCTTGCGGTAGCTAAGGTAGTTTTCTGTATGATTTGCTATGAATTCTTTGTCAGCCAACCCGATATCGATGATTCTCCTACCTATAGCATTGTACAAAATGATGTCTGTGCCGGGGATAATCTGCAGGTGGATGTCTGCGAATGTGGCCGAATCTGTTTTTCGAGGATCTACCACGATAATCTTCACATTCGGGTTTTTCTCCTTATGCTTTTCCAGTCTGCGAAAGAGAATCGGATGACACCAGGCAGGATTTGCGCCAGCGATCAAAAAAGCATCGGCCAACTCTATGTCTTCATAAGAAATAGGGACTGAATCTTCTCCAAAAGTCTTTTTGTAAGCCACCACCGCTGAACTCATGCACAAACGACTGTTTGTATCGATGTTATTTGTGCCTAAAAAGCCTTTCGTAAGCTTATTGGCGATGTAATATTCTTCTGTAAGGCATTGTCCAGAGATATAAAAACCTACACTGTTCGGGCCATATTTCTGGATCAAAGACTTGAAAACTCCCGCCGCCCTGTCTAATCCATCGTCCCAGCTCACCCGCTCACGAGGATGAGATCTGCTCCAGCGCATCTCGGGATAGAGAATTCTATCAGAAGTATCATTGACTACGTAGTGCAGATTCCGCCCCTTGGAGCAAAGCATGCCTTGGTTCACAGGATGATCCTGATCGCCCTCGACATGTACTTTGTTTTGAGAGTCCACCTCAGCTACTATTCCACAGCCAACGCCGCAGTAGGAACAAGTGGTTTTAACTTTTTTATCTGGGATCACTACTCTAGGGTTACAATTGGAAATAGGTTGAGCTGAAATGTAGCGAGTTATGTTATTTGCTCAAGAGGACGGAAGACCGAAGACGGGTGACCGAAGTGGCCTCAATTCTTGAGTTTATCAAATCCTATAATGCATTTGTCACCAATAGCATTTCTGTACTACAAACGGGAGCTATTTTGGGTATAGACAACAAGTTAATTATCTATTCGCACTAATTCAGGCTGTAATCTACCTAATTCCACTTCGGCTACTTTCTCATCTTCGGTACTGAATCGTATCGCCAAGGCAACCATTCCAGACATGACGATCAGACCGCCTATGACTAAGTAACCAGCGGATACTGCACTTGCCGCTGCCGCTGATTGTGCTGCCGCTGCTGCATCTGCTCCCAGTGTTTCACTTGCCATTAGTGCGGCTTTTTCGGCTACTGCTGACTTGGAACTTAAGAAAAGGGCTGCCAAGAATGCTCCGAAATTTCCCCCTGCTCCAACTATACCTGAGATAGATCCTATTGCCTTTCTATTGACAAAAGGAACAACAGAGAAGGTGGCTCCTTCTGCCATTTGCACTGTAAGACTGAATGCAACCAGCAGCACAAAACCTACTAACAATCCTGTTGCTAGAGAGAACAAGCTTAGCATTAATCCTTCCGCAATTAAGATAGCTGCCAAGAACCAAACACGGCCTTTAAGCCCTCTGGCTTTTCCAAATTTGTCTCCAAAATATCCACCAAGTGTACGGGCGAAAATGTTCATCAAAGCGAAAGAGAGCACGATATTCCCAGCAGTGATTCGTTCGAGTTGGAAAGTGTTTTGAAGGTAATCATCCATGGTACCATAGACTGTTAGTTCTATACCAAAACATGCTGCATACACCACAAAAAGCAACCAAACGCGATAGTCTTTCACGGCCTCCATAAAGCCAACTTTGTCTTTCTTGGTGCTAGGAACTTGCATTCCTCTTGCTTCTAATTCCTTGAAGTTGCCTTCTGGAGTATCTTTTGTGAAAAAGTAATACACCAAACCCATGGTGAAGCATGCTATACCCGCGATGACCATGGAATATCTCCAGGCATCTGCCTCCGCTACTCCTACCCCAATGACTATCGCTGCAATGATCGGCATACCCAATCTATTAGCACCGCCTCCGAGATTCCCCCAGCCAGCAGAAGTTGCATTTGCCGTTCCGACAATGTTGGAAGCAAACATCAGCGAAGTGTGAACCTGCGTGATAACGAATGAAGCTCCGATGAATCCAGTCAACAGACGGCATATATAAAACTGCATCGGAGTTTGAACAAGACCACTAAGTATTACAGGAATAGATCCAATGATCAGCAACCAGGTATAGCATAGTCTCGGGCCATACTTATCGCATAGTTTGCCGATAAGTAATCTGGCGAAAACTGTTCCCGCTACTGCAAGAACTGTTGCATTCCACTTTTGCGCGGGAGTAAGACCTAAGTCCCTCACTACGTCAGGCATGAATGGCACGATACCGAACCATGCGAAAAAGCAGATGAAGAATGCGATTGAAGTGATCCAGAACGTACGGATCGGGACAGATTTAAAATCTAAGAGATTAAGCTTAGTCGCTTTGTGTGTAAGTAGTGGCTCCATAATACTTATTTTTAAGTAGGATAAAAGTAAGTATAAATACGTAATTACAAAACGTAATACGTATTAAATTTAAGTAAAAAATAAAAAATCCATTTAGATTGGCTCTAAATGGATTGTTGACTACTTATAAAATTTAGTATGACTATTCGTAATGTTGCACGTAAGGATAAACAGAAGCTATAATTAGTCTATTGAATAGCTGTTCACCAAAATATCTTCTGTTGAGCTTGTAAACAAACTCATTGAGATAGTTTTGGAGGTGTTTTTCACTTACCATGTGATAGATCCCCAGAAGATTTTTCTTCAGATTACTGATGGCCACATGAACCCAGGGTAAGTTAGCTTTTGTGGAGTCCTTTGAAGATTTAATCTGAATATGACTTTCTACCATCTTTTCCAGGTTTATGTATGCGGGATTTTTGTCTGTGAACAGTACACTTTCTCGATCAATCGTCTTTTGAACAAATCTT
>NZ_FOKK01000014.1 GCF_900112005.1 Algoriphagus aquimarinus
GCCTGCTTATGAGGCCGCAGTAGCACACATATCTGGACTTTCTGTGAAAGAGAAAAAAGAAGAAGACATCAAGTCTTCACTTACTGGTTCGGACAGAGAGCTATTTATCCTAGGAAAGGAAATCTACGCTAGAGAAGGCTTCTGTAGCACCTGCCACCAACCGGATGGGCAAGGACTTTCCGCTTCTGGCTTTCCACCACTTGCAGATACTCCTTGGGTGACGGGCAATGAAGAGCGCCTGATCAAAATAGTCTTGAAAGGCGTAATGGGTCCTATTACGGTAAAAGGAAAAGATTATCCTGGCCAAGTTCCTATGACTCCTTTCGAAGGCATGCTTGATGATTCTCAAGTAGCAGCAGTACTGACTTTCGTCAGAAACTCTTTTGGAAATCAGGCTTCAGCCATTTCGCCAGATTTGGTGAAAAAGGTAAGAGAAGAAATAAAGGATCACACTGGTTTTTATCAGCCTGCAGATTTGCTAAAAGCACATCCGATGGAAAAGTAATCCTTCGATAGGTTTAGAAAGTAATAAATACCGGATGTATGAGGTGTAATTTGAAATTACACTTCAGCATTCGGTGTTTTTTTTTGATGTAGATAAATCAAACCTAAGGGCGTTTATAACTCATTTTTTAATTAAGGAGGTGCAGCAGAGGAACTGAAAATTGACTTTTGTTGCTAACGAAATATTAATCTGACAATAGGTGTGCACAGGTGTGTCTTGTAAATAATTCGCTTTCAGGACAGTAGCTTAATTGGATAATAATACCTTTTACAAAAGATAGATCCGGTTCAGCCTGTGTCTATTTAGATGTTCAACCCAAAATTTAACCATATGAAAAAGCACTTTACCCTGCTTACGTTTTTCATGCTGTTAACAGTTTTTGCCCTACAGGCACAAGACAAAGTGATTAGCGGAAAAATAGTTGATACGTCAGGTGAAACAATGCCCGGCGTTACAATAATCCAGAAGGGCACTGCCAATGGCACTGCCTCTGATATTGATGGGAAATATTCATTGTCAGTTCCTGATGGAGCTACACTTGTATTTTCATTTATCGGATATTCCTCCATTGAAAAGACTGTCGGTTCAGCTAGCGTTATAGATATAACAATGCAGATAGATGAATCAGAGCTTGATGAAGTCGTAGTAATAGGATACGGAAGCCAAAAGAAAAGTGATTTGACTGGAGCTGTTGGTTCTGCGTCAGGTGAAAAACTTCAAGAGCGACCAACATCGTCTTTACCTCAAGCGCTTTCCGGTAAGATAGCTGGTGCAAACGTGTCTCAAAACTCAGGGAAACCAGGAGGGAAAACGCAGATCAGGATTAGAGGTAATACCTCTGTGAGTCTTGACAACAGTCCTCTTTATGTAGTAGATGGGGTGATCCTTGTTTCTACTTCATTGAGTGATAATTCCAGCCCCATTGATTACATCAATTCGAATGACATTCAATCCGTAGAAGTTCTGAAAGATGCTTCTGCCACAGCAATTTATGGCTCAAGAGGTGCTAATGGTGTAGTATTGGTAACCACCAAAAGAGGTAGTACCTCTGGAGTGAAAATAGGATACGATTCTTATTATGGTGTAGGGAAAATCGCCAAAAAAGTGGGCGTGCTTAATTCCGAGGAATTTTTAATGATTGAAGATGTAGCCTATCAAAATGCCGAGAAATACGATGCTGTAGGATGGGCCAACGGGAAATATACAGATCCAGCGTTAAAAAGAACTAATCCCTTACTATTTGATGCTAATGGGAATCCTCTATATGATACAGATTGGCAGGATGAAGTTACTCAATCCGCTTTTTCCCAAAATCATCAATTGTCTTTCACTGGCGGAAGCGAGGCGGGTAGTTTTGGTGCCTTTTTAGGATATACAGGTGAAGAGGGGATTATGAAAGAATCCTCACTCGATCGTTATTCTGCAAGATTTGTTTTTGATACCAGTTACAAAAAGTGGTTTAAAGTAGGAGGGAGTCTTGGCTATAATCAGCAGAATGAACGACTTATTCATGATTCTTGGGTAGGTAGAAATATGATTGAGGCTATTCCTATCATCCCTGTGAAGTATGATGACGGTTCATGGGCCAGTAATTTAGATTATCCTGGCATGGAAGGCGGACCAAATCCAGTGCAGGTGGGGCAAGAATATCTCAAATACTTAAAAACCAATACAGTTTTGGGTAATGTCTTTGTCAATTTCACCTTAGCTGAGGGATTGGAAATGAGGTCCTCCGTAGGTGTGAATTACATTCACCAAAAGACGCAGGAGTATGCAGGTAGAACTCTCAATTTCATTGGTACACCTACAAATGGATATGCACAAATTTTCACCAATGAGTTCTTTTCTTGGCAATTTGAAAATTACCTGACTTATAATAAAACTTTCAACGACATCCATTCCTTTACTGGATTACTTGGGATTTCCTGGCAGCAGACAGATAGGTCTAATTATAATGTTCGCGTAAACAATTTCTCAGACGATTTTTTCAGTTTCAATAATTTGGCAGCTGGATCTGTGCCAGTGGCTCCGACCTCAAGTGCATCAGTAGAGGGCATTAATTCCTATTTCGGTAGGATTAATTACGGTCTGAAGGACAAATATTTAATGACAGTAACAGGGAGGATTGATGGTTCTTCAAAATTCGGTGAAAACAACAGGTATGCATTTTTTCCTTCAGCTGCTTTAGCGTGGAAAGTTTCTGAAGAGGGTTTTCTTGCTGGCTCATCTCTAATATCAAACCTTAAGGTTAGGTCTAGTTATGGGGAAACAGGTAACTCAGGTATTCCAGCTTACGGTGCTTTAGCTGGATTAAGCAGTGCGTATTCTTACGTGTACGGGGGCTCAGTAGTAAAAGGAATTGGCAAAGGTTCTCTGGCTAATCCTGAGCTTAAATGGGAAAGGACAAAACAGATTGATGCTGGGTTTGAGCTTGGCTTTTTTAATCAAAGAATCTCCCTTGAGGCCGACGTTTATCTCAAAGAAACAACAGATATGTTGTTAAATGCTCCTGTGCCCCTGAGTAGTGGGTATGCCACTGTATTTAGAAATATTGGTAGCATGGAAAATAAGGGCATAGAGCTCTCACTTAATACTGTGAATATTGAGAATGATGATTTCTCTTGGGAAACGACGTTTAATATCTCCATGAATAAAAATGAGGTAACTGCGCTATCAGGAGGTAGTGATATCTTTTCAGGGAATACAATTATCCGTGAAGGTGAACCGGTAGGATCATTTTGGGGATGGCAACATCTTGGTACTTGGGGCTCTGATGAAGCAGATGAGGCAGCCGTTTATAATTGGCTACCAGGTGACATTAAATTGAGAGATGTCAACGAGGATGGATCTATTAATGATGCTGATAAAGTCATCATCGGAAATGGAATGCCTAAAGGATATGGAAGTTTTATCAACTCTATAAACTACAAGAATTTCGAATTTTCATTGGATTTACAATTTACCTACGGTAATGATGTGATGTATCTGACAACACGTCCTCAGGAAAACCGCCAGGGAATTGCTAATAGCCTGAGTACCGTGCTGGATGCCTGGACACTGGATAATCAGGATACGGAAATTGCCCAGTGGAGACCTGTTTCGGCTGGATATGATAACAGGGATACAGATCACATGATCCAAGATGGTTCATTCATCAGAGGAAGAAATATGCTGTTGGCTTATAATTTCTCATCTGATCTACTGGATAAAATACATCTACAAAGATTACGTGTGTATACCTCTTTGCAGAATTTCTTTTTGATAACGAAATATCAAGGATATGACCCGGAGGCTCAAACTTCCAACACACCATTTGGACAGGGTGAAGTGAATTTTCAGCAATATCCAAGACCAAAAGTAATTATGGTCGGATTGAATGTTTCATTCTAATTTAAAATAAGACACAAATGAAGACTCATATAAAAAATAAGCTACAAGCCATATTTACAGGAACCCTGTTGTTATTTAGCGCAAGTTGTTCTGATTTTCTGGGAGAAACAGATCCTTCAAATATCACAGCAGATAGCTATTACCAGACCGCAGAACATGCTCAAGCCGCAATTACTGCCGTCTATTCTAATTTGAAGGATATCAGAGGTGGTTCGTATGGGGGAGGACCTTGGTTGATGGCTGAGTTTGCCACTGGGTTGGCTGATTCAGATTTAGGACAGGCTGACAATAGTAATATCATTAGGAATTTGAATAATAACTCCGACAACGCATATGGTTTAGCTCACTGGAGATCAAATTATGAAGGTATCGCTAATGCAAACTTAGCGATAGCTAAAATTCCAGGAATCCAGATGAATGAAGAGCTCAAGAAAAAATATTTAGGAGAAGCTAAGTTTCTTAGAGCTCATTATTATTATCAATTGGTAAGACTGTTTGGAAAGGTTCCTTTAATCTTAGATCCTATAGATTTAGCATCTAAAGATCTTTATCCTACACAAGCATCCGAAGAGGAGGTTTATACACAGATTGTAAAGGATTTGATTGAGGCAGAGGGTGCGGGCTTACCAGCCAAGGATCCTGCCGGTAAAGTTACCTCGGGAGCTGTGAAAACACTTTTATCGAGCGTTTATCTGACCATGGCTGGATATCCTTTGCAAAAAGGCGCTACTCATTATAAACTGGCAGCAGACAAATCCAAGGAGGTTATTGACAATGCTGTAACATATGGTTATAGTTTGTTTCCTAGCTATGATGATCTACATAATCCAGCAAAGAAAAATATAGGGGAGAATATATTTATGGTGCAATACAAAACCCTTACAGCACCATCGAATTGGCAGCCTCTCATAATACCATATAACATGAATATCTCTGCATATTCTGACCAGACTGGAGCTATTTATGCTAATCTTGACTTCATTAAATCCTATGAAACAGGTGATAAAAGAATAGAAGAAAAAGCGTTCTATTTTACAGAGTATACCTTGAAAACTGACAGATCCAAAAAAGTTAATTTGGGAGGATATTTTCTCTATAAGCATTTTGATATTCAGGCAAACCTTTTGTCGGCAAGTGCCGATCTCAACTGGTCGCTATATCGCTATGCAGAGCTGTTATTAATATATTCTGAGGCTTCAAATGAAGTTTCAGGACCAACTGCTTTGGGCTATGAGGGGTTGAATGCGATTAGAAGCCGAGCTGGGTTGACCGCTCATACAGGGCTTTCTCAAAGTGAATTCAGGGAAGCAGTATGGAGAGAGAAGTGGCATGAGCTCAGTTACGAAGCTGTAACTTGGTTTGATATGGTTAGGGTTAGAAAAGGGTTCAATGTAAGCAATGGTACCTTTGATGATTTTGTAGGACATCAATTTGCCTACGGCCCTACCTTGACTGCCAGGGAATTATTATTCCCAATCCCAACAAGCGAAGTAAGAAACAACACTAATCTCATCCAGAATCCTGGTTATTAAAAATCATGTTCAATTTGCATCAACATAAGATTCTAATTCTTTATGTGAGAATATATAGTACAATATAGAATGGGTTTTATATTTTAAAGGGGAGTTGGATGCTGCAAATGCAGTAGTACTCAACTTCCTTTTTTTTATTGGAAAGCAATGTAAAAGAGCAATTTTTATGAAATGAATCAACTTAGCAGAAAGTATTAATTTGTATCTAAAGTAATGAAACATTCGTGGAATATAATTCTTCCCTTAGCAGCTGTGTTGGGTATACTATCCTCCAAACCAGCGAATTCTCAGATAAATTCAAAACCAAATATCATCATCATTTACACTGATGATCAAGGGTATGGGGATGTAGGAGCATTAAATCCTGATGCAAAATTCCTTACTCCAAATATGGATAAAATAGCAAATGAGGGAGTAATATTCACTGATGGGCATAGCAGTGATGCAGTCTGTACCCCATCGAGATACTCCCTTCTCACCGGAAGGTATAGCTGGCGAACATCTCTAAAAAAAGGAGTGCTAGATGCAGATGGACCAAGTCTCATCGAGGAGGGAAGAATGACCATAGCTTCCTTGCTTCAAGAAAATGGCTACAACACCGCCATGATAGGTAAATGGCATTTGCAGATGGAATTTGCAGGGACGCTGGGTAAAGACAGAGATTGGTCTGTCCCATTTGAAGAAGGGCCAATAGATCATGGTTTCGATTATTTCTATGGAATACCTGCCTCAATGAACTATGGTATTTTAACTTACTTAGAAAATGATCGAGTGTTGGATCCTCCAGTTTTGTGGACAAAGAAAAAGGATGTCTCCGATCCCAGGTCCTTTCAGAATCATGTTAATCCAAATGATTACAGAATGACTCCACCTTATGTAGACGAGGTTGGTGAAGGAGGCGGATGGGTAGAGGTTGCGCCATCTTTTAATGATGAGCTTGTGTTGGAAACCCTCACTTCTCATGCTGTGGAATATATCAATAACGCTGCTGTAGAGTCAAAGGATGGGAAACCGTTTTTTCTATACTTGCCGTTGACTAGTCCACATTTGCCACATAGCACACATCCAGATTTCCGAGGACTAAGTGAATGTGGTAACTACGGGGATTTTATGCAGGAAACGGATTTTAGGGTGGGGCAAATACTAGATGCGCTGGATGCCAATGATATTGCCAACAATACGCTGGTGATTTTTTCCTCCGACAATGGAGCTGAAACCAATTATACCTACCACCAAAAAGTATATAATCACTACAGTAATCTAAACTTCAAAGGAGGGAAACGCGATATCTATGAAGGTGGTCATCGTGTTCCTTATCTGATGCGTTGGCCGGACAAAATCAAGCCAGGAAGCCAGGTTGATATTGCAGTTAGCCAGACAGATTACCTTGCTACTGTTGCAGCTATTGTAGGAGTGACGCTTCCAGATAATGCAGGAGAAGACAGCTACGATCTTTTACCCCTGATGCTGGGGAAAAGCACTGCTTCGGATGTCAGGGGTGCTGTCATTCATCATTCCGTGACAGGGCACTTTGCTATTCGTGATGGTAAATGGAAATTGAATATGCTTCGGGGTTCTGGTGGATCATTGCAGCCTGTTTTTGTGGAAACCAAATCAGGAGAACCTATTTATGAACTCTATAACATGGAAGTTGATCCAGGAGAGATGAATAATCTATTTGATCAGTATCCTGAGGTAGTTAAACAACTCACTGCCAAGATCACTAAAATCATTTCCAACGGACGTTCTACTCCGGGGGCTCCTCAGGATTTTGTTAAGTCGGACTGGCCTCAATTGACCTGGATGAAGGTGGAGTGAATTTGAAGTAGTTAAATGAGTAAAAAACAAACACATGACAATTCATAATAGGCTAATAAGCTCTTTATCTATTTTTGCGGTAACACTATTGACCAGTTCTGGAATTCCGTCCTTTGAAGTTGGTCGCAGGTTGTCGGATCAAGATGATTCTGAGCCGATCAATGGACCTTTAGTGTCCTATTCTGAAGGAGAGGAAGATTCAAAGCCAAACATTCTTTTTATCCTAGTTGATGATTTGGGCTATTCGGATTTGAGTTATACAGGAAGTGAATATTATGAAACGCCAAACATAGATAGGATTGCTCGCGAAGGCACTGTCTTTACCAATGGCTATGCGGCCGCTCCTGTTTGTAGCCCTTCGCGTGCCAGTATCATGACTGGTAAAACTCCTGCCCGACATGATATTACAGTTCATATTGGGTCCCCCTCGGGCGTAGAATGGCGTACAAGAAACCGTTTCAGGAAACTTCTTCCTGCAGATTACACGCATAATTTGCCAGCAGAATACGTGACCATGCCGGAGGCATTACGTGAGGTTGGTTACAAAACTTTTTTTGCAGGAAAATGGCATTTGGGAGATGAGGGTTCCTGGCCAGAAGATCATGGATTTGATATCAATATCGGTGGCTGGACTTCGGGAGGACCTAATGGAGGCTATTTTGATCCCTACAACAACCCGAATTTACCAAATAGAACTCCAGGTGAAAATCTGTCTTATAGACTCGCAGATGAAACAGTGAAGTTTATGCAGGAAAATAATCCTGCGAAAACGGGAAAACCTTTCTTCGCATTCTTGTCATTTTATGCGGTTCATTCCGCCATTCAAACTAGTCAAGAAAAATGGAAAAAATACCGGGATAAAGCCGAGCAAATGGGCTTATCAGAAACGGGATACAGTATGGGTAAATACTTGCCAATCCGTCAAGTGCAGGACAATCCAATTTATGCTGGGCTCGTGGAGCAAATGGATGAAGCAGTAGGAGAGGTGTTGAGAGCTTTGGATGAGTTGGGACTGGATGAAAATACAATCGTTGTCTTTACTTCAGACAATGGTGGCGTAGCTGCCGGAGATAACTTTTCGACGAGCAACAAACCACTGCGTGCGGGCAAAGGATATCAGTATGAGGGCGGTATCAGAGAACCTTATTTCATTAAAATTCCAGGCCTTTCCAAACCAGGAGAGCAAGTCGATTTCCCTGTTTCAGGAATAGATTTCTTTCCTACATTATTGGACTTGGCTGGAGCAGAACTTCTGCCTAAGGAGCACAATGATGGTATTAGTCTTCTGCCTTTGATGAAGGGAGAGGCGCTGGCTGAGCGTCCACTTTTTTGGCATTTTCCGCATTATGGTAATCAGGGCGGAGAGCCGTCATCCATTATCCGAAGAGGAGATTGGAAACTTATTCACTATTACGAAGACGGGAGGAAAGAACTATATAACCTCGCCATGGATATAAGCGAAACCACAAATTTGTCGGAAAAGCATCCTGAAAGAGTGCAAGAAATGGGGAAGGAATTGTTTGGTTACCTGACAAAAGTTGGTGCCAAATATCCCGTTCCTGATCCGGAATACAGCGAAGCAAAGGAGAAGGAATACCTTCATAAAGTTGAGTTTGAAAATATGCCAGCTTTGGAGAAACAGCGGTTAGAAATGCTTTCAAATGAGTTTGATCCCGGTAACAAGTGGTGGGGAAGCATGGTGACCCGCGATTAATTCGAAGTACTTTAAGACGTAAGGAAAATTAAAAACTAATTTGACTAAGAATGACTAGTAATGGAAATAGGGATTCGGGAATGTTAATGAGATCATTTGTCTCTGAAAGACACTCAGGTTTTCTCATGCAAACCAAACTTACCCGCTTCAAATACGCAGGTTTAGTCTTCTGCCTATTTATTTTCACGGCTTCTTTTACCTTCGCCCAGCAAGTATTAAAACCTGCTACAATTTTTTCAGATCATATGGTTTTGCAACGGGAACAGCCTGTTCCTGTTTGGGGAGTAGCCACGCCCAATGAAGAAATCACAGTCACATTTGCAGGGCAAGCCAAGAGTGTAATCGCAGATAAGGAAGGTAAATGGATGGTGAAGCTAGATCCTTTAACCGCTTCTACAGTTAGTAGGGAAATGCTTATTTCTGGGACGAGTAAGGTAGCCCTATCGGATATTTTGGTTGGTGAGGTATGGATTTGCTCTGGTTAATCAAATATGCAATTTCCTGTAGCGGCTGTTCCAGAGGTGAAGGGATTGATTCCTTTTATGAAAAACATTAGAAGTTTTGAGGTGGGACGAACTGTATCTCTTGAAGAAAGTGAAGACGTCATAGGGGAATGGAGTACAGAACACCCTTCAAGCGCTGTAGCTTTTGGCTTTGCTTATTTTCTAGAAGAGCTTTCGGATATCCCTGTGGGAATCATTCACAGTTCCTGGGGTAGTTCTTCTTTGGAAGCATGGATGCCGAGGGATATGGGGTCTGAACTTCCCTATTTTAAAGAAATAATGGATGAATTTGATGGGGACAAAGCTACTCAGGAAAGGATTGCTCAAATTCTGGCTAGCCCATCCAAGTGGTCAAATCAAGATGATATTTTCCTTAGGCGTCAGCCGAATATTCTTTACAATGCCATGATAAAGCCGCTTGCTCCTTTTGCCTCCAGAGGTTTGGTGTGGTATCAAGGTGAGCGAAATACGCGATACTTATCTGGAGTGCCTGAGGTGACGGAAGAAAACTGGTTTCATCGGGTGGCTGGAATGAAAGAGTATGGAAGCGTACTCAAAGAATGGATGCTGCGCTACAGAGAGGAGTGGCAAAATGATGAAATGAACTTGCTGGTGGTGATGCTTCCAGGCTATGGAAAAGGAACTGAGAAAAAACCAGATATTGATCCGGAAGATCCTACGGAGGAATCCTGGGCTTGGATGCGGGAGTCACAGTTACAGGTGTTGGATTTGCCTTATACCGCTGTTGCCAATACGATTGACCTAGGCGATAAGACTAATATTCATCCTACGGATAAACTTCCTGTAGGGCAACGGTTGGCCTTGCTGGCAGCTGTAAATACATTAGGGGATGATAGGCTGGTTACGGGGCCAATGATGCTTGATGTACAAGAAAAAGGAAGTGAATTAATCGTACACTTCAGCAATGCTAAGGGGCTAAAAACCTCTGACGGCAAAGCCCCATCTGGCTTTTGGCTTGCCGACGAAGCAGGTGACTGGAAGCGGGCGGAGGCCAGATTGGAAGGAGAAAGTATTGTATTAAGTTCAGAGGGAATTTCACAACCTAAGTACATACGTTATGCATTTGCAGGCATGCCAAGGGTAAATCTGGTCAACGAATTAGAATTGCCTGCCTATCCATTCCGAACAGATTCCTTTGAACATTGAGGAGGATGGTTCTAGGGTAGATTTTTTGTTTTCTGACATTTATTTTATCAGTACAGAACAGGACAATTTGGAGTGTAAACTTGGTTTCATTTGGTTAGACACAAATCATCTTACCTAAGCTTTGTAAAATTGAAAAAATTTAGAATTACAGCCCCTTTGCTTTTCATATCATGTCTAGCTTTTTCTTGCAGTGAGAAATCAACATCCGAGGACCAAGCATCTATTGAAGGAAATGCAGAGGTGGTTCTATATGATGGCAGCTGGGAAGCCTTACAGCAAATGCCAATTCCCGCTTGGTTTGATGATGGCAAAATAGGACTTTTCATTCACTGGGGACCATACAGTGCGATTGGTTATAGAAAAGAGGGACGTGGCTATGCCGAGCACGTGCCTAAATTATTATACAGTGATTCCTTGCATTACTTTCCGTACATGGAAGAGCGTTGGGGAGCTAAACCTCCGGAATTTGGCTATAAAGACATCATTCCAGAATTCAAAGCTGAAAAATGGAACCCAGATGAATGGGCAACGCTTTTTGCCGAGGTAGGGGTCAAATACGTTGTGCTTACAGCTGAGCATCATGACGGATTTTCCAATTGGGATTCTGATATAAATCCGTGGAATTCCATGGATATGGGCCCCAAACGGGATTTAGTAGGTGAGCTGGGAGTAGCTGTGAGGAAGCAAGGATTGAAGTATGCGCCTTCTTATCACCGTGAGCGACACACAGGTTTTTTCACCAAGGAACAATTTACTGTGTATGGCGAACCTCAGGCTGCCATTGCTGAAGAGATTCGTAGGGTTCCAGAAGCGGCTTCTCTTTATGGTCCTTTTGAATACAGTAAGGAATTCGTCGATGACTACGTGGCGAGATGGAAGGAGATTCAGACGAAGTATAAACCTGATTTTCTTTGGATAGATGATGTGCCTATTTTCACTAGAGACGGAAATAATCCTGAAACAGGCTTTAGACCAGAGATTCAATATTTCTACGATCAGTATAGGCTAATGATCACTGATTTTATGAATAATGGTTTGCAAACAGGCCAGGAAGTTTATTTGAATAACAAAGGAGGAAATAGAAACTGGCCTGCAGGAGTAGGAAGTTTGGAAAAAGATAATCTTAAGCTAAGTGTGATTGGTCCTAAGTGGCAGAGTTGTACCACGTTTGGGACTTCGTTTGGTTACCTGCAAAATGATACCTACAAATCCACGAGTGATGTAATCCATGAAATGGTAGAGGTAGTTTCACGCAACGGAAACTTTTTGATCAATATTGGTCCTCGGGCGGACGGAACGATTCCGGAAGAACAGGTAGAGCGATTACGTGAGATGGGCAACTGGTTGAAAATTAATGGGGAAGCGATCTACGGCACTAGGTATTGGAAGGAGGATCATCAGTTGCAGGGCAATATTTCCTTTACTACCAAAGGCAATGATTTGTATGCAATCGCAATGAATCAACCTGAAGGAAACCTGCTAATTGAAGGGACTAAAGGTTGGGGGAGTGCCGATGTTTTGGAGGTTTCGCTACTGGGTTCTGAGGATGAGGTTCAGTGGAAAATGACAGCTGATGGTCTGGAAATCACAACTCCGAAGACCATAGGAAAAAGCACTTACGCTTGGGCTTTTAAAATAAAAACCACGCAAAATCAGCATGTTCCCAATGCGATTGAAACTGATGCTGACAAGGCATTGAAAGGCACTCAAAAAGTAGATTTGGATGGAAATTAGTGAGTTTATAGTAGAGAGAATGAAGCATTTCCAACTTTAACAATATCCCATATTTAAGTATGAAATCTTTGAAAGTGAATAGAATTCTATCGGTGCTAATTTGCGTAGTCAGTTTTGCTTCAAGCAGTGTTGGCCAAACTAGTTCCAACAGCGCAACGGATCAAAAGAAGCCTAATATTATTTTCATTCTTGCTGATGACTTGGGTTATGGTGATGTGTCAGCATATAACGAGCATTCGAAGATTCAAACCAAAAACATTGACCGTCTCGCCTCCAAGGGAGTAAAGTTTACCGATGCTCATACTAGCAGTGCGGTTTGTACGCCAACTCGTTATGGCATTCTTACAGGAAGGTATAATTGGCGATCCACTCTCAAGCAACATGTTCTCTATGGCTATAGTAAACCCTTGATTTCCGATGATCGAATTACCATTGGATCTTTTTTGCAAGAGCAAGGTTATAAAACAGCCGGAATAGGGAAGTGGCACCTTGGCTGGGATTGGGATAATATAGAAGCAGGGGACACACTTGTGAATTTTTCCAATAAAATAAAAAACGGGCCAACAACTAGAGGTTTTGATTATTGGTATGGATTCAGTGGATCTCTGGATATGGCTCCCTATGTCTGGGTAGAAAATGATCAGCCTACCATGGTGCCCAGCAAGTATACCCAAAATACAGGTCAGCAAATATGGCGGAAGGGACTTACATCTGATGATTTTGTACATGAACAAGCACTTCCTGAAATAACACAGAAAACTGTTCAATTCATTAATGAAAATGCTAAAGGAGATCAACCATTTTTTGTGTATATGCCTTTACCAGCGCCACATACACCCATTTTACCTACTCTTGAATTTCAAGGTAAAAGTGGATTGGAGAATCCCTATGGAGACTTTGTGCTTATGGTGGATTGGGTAGTGGGGGAAGTGATGAATGCCTTGGAAGAACAAGGGATTGCAGATAACACAATACTCATTTTCACTAGTGACAATGGCTGTTCCAACCAAGCAGATTTTGAGCAGTTAGCAACCAAAGGACATGATCCCAGCTATGTTTTTAGGGGTCATAAGGCAGATATTTTTGAAGGGGGACATCGGGTTCCGTTCATTGTTCGCTGGCCAGAAAAAGTTAAGCCTGAAACTTCAAACCAGTTGGTGTGTACTACAGATTTTTTTGCTACAGTTGCTGACATCTTGAAGTCAAAAGTAGAAGATCACTATGCAGAAGATAGTTACAGTTTCACAGCTGCACTTGGTTTGGCTTCATCACAAGCTCAGCGAGAAAGTATTGTGCACCATTCCATCGATGGTTCATTCGCTTACCGCAAAGGAGATTATAAAGCCATCTTTACAGCGGGTTCTGGTGGGTGGAGTTTTCCTAAGCCAAACGACGAAGCAATTAAAAGCCTTCCACCATTTCAGTTGTATAACCTAGCCTCCGATATCGGAGAAGAGAATAACCTTCAAGCCGAGCAGGCGGCATTGCTGGAGCAATATAGATTGGAACTTGCCAAGATTGTTTCAGATGGAAGAAGTACTTCTGGTGCTCCCCAGAAAAATGACGGTCCGGCGACTTGGCCTCAGTTGAGTTGGATGACAGGTAATTAAATAGCTCTTAATATATTGTTCTTACCTCAATATCAAGAGCAGTTATTTGTCAGGACGAGTCAGCTCCTGTGGTCCTGCTCCTCTTTCTGCTGATGGGGCTGACTGATCTTATTTATCCTTCCGGAAAGTACGCTGCGAAATTCTTGTGGGTAGTATGCTACCAGTATGGTTATGTAGTAAGCTGCTATGCCTACGGCCAAGGTGCTGAAGTATGTGTTCCAGGTAATTGCTTCCAACATGGGATTTCTGTTTTGTTGAAGAGGGTTAGTTTCCCGCTGACAGAAGCAAATTTGTGAGTTGTAAATCCTTGTTTTTTTACACTGTTGTGGTAGCTACCAAAAAAAATGTTTTATAAATAATTGGTTATGAGCTGAAGTTTTTTTCCCCTGAATTCTTCCAAAGCTAGTCCTTGGGTGCGATGCGTCCAGGAGCTTCCGGCATAAAGCCGCTGGCTGCGCTTCACTTTTTATTCCTTTGCCTTTCGGTCTTTGGCGCGTAAGGCCAGATCGAGTTTCATTATTCATTGTTCACCAAAACGAAAAGAAATTATGGATACGCTGGAAAGAAATAATGATCTATTTGAAATAGCTGAATTCAAAATAAGCTATAGTGTAATCCAGTATAGCCTTATGCGGTAATGTTTTATTATCTCAATTGTTATTTAGTATTATCCTATAATTACCTTTTTCTGAAAGAATATGTAATGCCAAACATGAAGTTATCTTGCGGCCAAAATCGTAAAAAAATGAAATTCAGTCCTTACAATTTTTTGAGTGTTCACAATCCTGAAGCTATCAGCAATTTTGTAAATACGGTGGAGTATGAGAAAGGTCAGTTTCTATACCAACCACCACAGCGGATCACGCCAATTTATGAAATCGTAAAAGGAGCGATTCGTATTGGTACTTATTCTCCTATGGGAATCGAAGTCTGTTACGATATTCTTAGGCCAGGAGAATTTTTTGGAAACCTTAGGTACCTGAACGGTCAGTTTTCGGAATTTGCTAAATCACTTTCTTCCGTTGTTGTGAGAGAATACGATTGCGAGTTTTTTAAAAAAATCACAATCGTTGAGCCAGAAATTTCTGAGTGGTTTAATATTCAGGTTGTAAAAAGATGGTGTAGGGCGGAGGAACGTCTATATGCTGTACGAAGCTTGGATGCTGCCGCAAAAGTCAGGAAAATAATGTGCGATTTTCAAAATCAAATTGAAGATGCATCAGGCAGATTAATCAATTTGCAAAAGATACTAACCCTTCAGGATATAGCAGACCTGACAGGTCTAACCCGCCAAACGGTCAGCAAAGTTATCAAAGACGAGGTTTTAGCCTAAAGCTTTTACCAATTTGTAGTTTATACAAGAATGGTATGGAGAAGTGAGGATTACCCTTATTCTCCATACCATTTATTTTTGACAGAAGTTTTTATTTCTTAATGCCTGGATAAAGCGTGCTTTCTGGTAGTTCTATTGAAAGATCCAGTAGGTATTTTACTACTGAAGCTACATCTACCAAGCCCATTTCCTGTATCTCTACATTTTCTCGAATTCCGGCTCCCCAGGCTATAAAGCCTGTTTCTATTTCATCAAAGTCAGGGAAATATCCGTGAGTTCCACCCCTCGCTGCTTTCAGAATATCTCCACTCGTAGAACCTGAAAATGAAATCCCCTGAATAGGTGCTAGCGCCAAAACAGCATTTGGATCGGCACCGATTTTATCCAACTCTTTCCTATCTATGACACGAAATAGCTTTTTGATTGAATCAGGCAATTCCGTAAGTAGCTTTTGCACTTTAGCTACTGATTCTTTGTCATTTTTATCCTTCAGGTGTAAAAATGCCGATGCACCGCTGGTGTGGAAAGTAGCTTTCCAATCTCCTCGATCATTTCTGTTTTCCATCAGTCCGGCATTCACTAGCCAAATATTAGGACTGATTGATGTGTGAGTATTTACAAATCCGTGGTCTCCTGTTATGATAAATGTTGTTTTGTCAAGTATTCCCGCTCGGTCGGCTGCTTCCATTATTTTGCCTATGGCTCTATCTGTAGCTGCAACAGCCTTGTATACCATCGGCCCTTCTCTTCCTTCACTATGCTGAAAATGATCCGTAGCGATCAGGTGAATAGTAATCAGGTTAGGTTTGTACGTTTCGAGCACATATCCAGCCATATCTCCTGTTCTGTCTTCACGGTTCAGGTAGTCTCCATTAAACGTTTTCTCTGTGAGTTTACCTAATACATTCAACTCCATTTCAGCCATTAAACCTTTTGGAGTTTCCATGTCGCGCATAGGTTCTATTCTTCCACCGTTTTCCAAACTCCAGAATTCTGGAATATTATAATCTATCGGTGCATTGACAGATACTGGCCACAGGAAGCTTGCACTGGTTAATCCGTCCTTGCGGACAGCATGCCAAAGCGTAGGTACTTGTATTAACTCATTTTCCCAATACCATCTCCCAGTTTGGCCATTAGGTTCAAACGGTGCATTGTAATATATACCATGTTTTGCAGGAGGGAAACCAGTGATTACGGTAGTGTGAGAAGGGTAGGTGACTGAAGGAAATACACCAGTGACTCCCAGTGATCGAGCCCCTTCTTGTGCCATGGTCTGCAAGTTTGGTGCAGGCCATTTTTTGTCGAGATAGAAATCAGGCCTAAACCCATCAATTGATATGAGTATAACGTGCTCAGAAGGCTTGGAGGATTGCGCTTTCGCTAGATAAGGGCTAGCGAATATGAATGAGAGAATAAGTATCAAATTTATTCTCTTTGAATTGGATGATTGAATCATTAGTTGATGTTTTTTAAAGGAAGTCCGCTATCGCAGATGATTGACAGCGGACTTTTGGGGGTTAAAAGAATATTTTACCTGAAAGTTGCATTTGGAATGGTGTTCCTCCTGGAGTGGTCACCCCGACATTAGGGTTGACTTCATACTCATATGCTTTCTTGATAGGATCAAAATTCTTAATGGTAAGTAAATTTTGGTTTCCAAGAGTTTTGGAAGTACCCCATTCTTTGTTAAAAAGATTGGCCACATTGAAAATATCCAAACCTAACTCAATACCTGATTTTCTTCCTCCGGTAAAGTATATCTTCTTGGCTGCACGAAGATCCCAGTTTCCGAAGTAGGCATTTTCTCCTCCATTTCTTACTGCTACTTTTCCTAGGCTCTGACGGATATAATCTTTGGCCAGATTGTCAGGATTTGCTAGCACTGTATTCATTCCTTCACGAATAGTTTCTGACAAGCCAGGAGTTGATGGATCGAATGCAAAAGCTAAATCATTGGAGTTGACAAAATCTCCATTTACATTTCCATTAACTTTTAGAGAATAACGTGTACCACCGATTCCTGAGTAGCGCACACCTACGGTAAATCCTTTAAATGTTGGAAGTGTACCGTATAAAACCACTTTAGTTCTATACTGTCCGTTTGAATAACTCATCATGGATAGATCTCTAGGATCATCTACTACCATCTGGCTTAATGTTGCGCTGTTGGCGACATTTCCATTATAAGAAGTGTTGTCTTTGCTGTCATTCCAAGTATAGCTGGCTGTGATTTGACCATCTTTGAAGTAACGGTATGTTCCATCTAGTACCATAGTGTAGGTATTGTTTTTTCCTTCACTATTCAACTCCAATACACGGCCGATTTGATCTGTCTTTCTTCCTTTAGTCCAGTCGGCATTTCCATTGGAAGTACTGATAGTTTCTGCAGGCACATATACGCCTCGGTTTGCTTCGTCTTCAAGTGTGAAATATGGTAGATCTACCATGTTTCTGTCCACATACATGTAGTTGTTTCGGGCGATGGAAGCGATAAAGTTGATCCCTAACCTTAATCTGTTATTGAAAACTCTATTGTACATCACATTTCCTTTGTAAACTGTAGGTACTTTAAGGTCTTTACTATTCATGTTAATAGTAGTCACAGGTGTCACGCCAGGTTGATTAAGCAGGTCTATTCCCGGTGCTGTACTAGGGTCATTTCTATAGGACTCAAAGTCAGGTATTGGCACATTCGCTCCGGTGATGTCGACTGCAAATATCTTTGTTCCGTCAAATTGAAGATTGTTTACATCTGAATAGTTATTTAGCGCCGAACCGAAAATACCTCCTCCAATCCGTATGACATCCTGCTGTTTTTCATTGATGTCCCACGTAAACTGTACTCTAGGCTGAATTTGAAAGCCTCCAGTTTTTACGTCTGTTCGTAAACCCAATTCATCAAATACAGTTTGGTTGAATGTAGGACTGTTTTTATATGTCGTATAATCACCTCTTAATCCTAAAGTCAGACTCATACCTCTACCTAGATCAGTTTCAGATTGAGCATAAATCCCACCTCCAAAAATGCGCTGTTCTACCGTTGGATCTTCAGTAGCTACTTCACGTGCATATCTGTATGGTTTAAGATTGTCAAAATTGTCTAGCCCTGTAAAATAGAATCTTCCGTTAAATTCACTGGTGGCCAAAGAAGTCAAATCATTCGAAAGTAAGTCCATACCTAAGGTGAAGTTTGTTCTTCCTTTGTTGTAATAGAGATTGTTGACTAGCTGAAATACTTTTGATTCAAATCTCTCTGGAAGATAACGCTGACCGCCTAATTGAATGGTAGTATTCACATTGCTTCCATCCACAACAGATTCTACACGTTGCACGATTGCTCTTGGGATATTGGAGCTAGGAAGTTGATCGTTTGGTTTTGCATCATCTAGCGTGTACAAATATTGAAGCTTAATTTCATTGGTTAACCGATCACTTATCTCCGTTCTGAGCGATGCCATCAAGGAATTTGCAGTAGAGAGGTGATCTCCATATACTTCGTATAAGTTGATGGAACTGTTATCGGATACGCCTTGACTGTTTAAGTCGCGCGAGAAATTGTTTCGTATCGTCAGGAGATTTGATTTATTGATCTGGTAATCTATTCTGGCGAATGCAGTGTGAGAGTATCTCTTTTTGTTGAAACTCCCTGTTTGCGGGGAATCTGCTACGCCGTATTTACCACGTGCAATCTGTAGGTATCGATCCAAAGATTCCTGAGAGAGGTTATACCGGTTTTCATCTTCGGCGGTGCGGATATCTGCAATGTAAAGCGGTCGTGCATCGCGCTGTCCGTCATAGGCTACGAAGAAGTGTAGCTTATCTTTAATGATAGGGCCTCCTAGCGTGACTCCATACTGCTGAATTGCAAATTCGTCCTCTCGTTTGTTTCCTCTTGTGTCATATTTGCTAGCCAACCAATCTGCTCTATTATATAGAAAGGCAGATCCATGCACGGTATTCGTTCCTGTTTTGGTCACAGCACTTATAATCCCACCGCCACTTCTGCCGTTAGTGACGTCATAGTCGTTTGTTGATACTTCGAATTCCCTAATCGCTTCCATTGAAATAGAGAATGGTCCACGATTAGTAGCACCACTGGAAAGTGGGCTTTTGTTCGTCATCCCATCAATAGTGTAATTGGTAGAAGAATATAATTGCCCTAGTAGATTGCTTCCATTAGAGACAGGAGAGAGGTCTACAAGTGAACTGAAGTTTCTGCCATTCACTGGTAAGGTTGCCATGTCTTTTGCTGTCACAGCAGTGGAGCTGCCAAATCGGTCAATACTGTTACTTAATGAATTGGCAACGACACTTATTTCATTTAGTGATTGCACTTCTTCACTCAGCTCTACGTCAAGCTTGATGTGATTTCCCTGACTTAGAGCATATCCTGAGAATACTTTGGTTCCATAGCCCAAATAAGTACAGGTTACAGAGTAGTCAGTTGCTAATGGAAGCTGATTGACGATGTAATTCCCCTTGAGATTTGTAACTGCGGTGGCAGTAAATCCAGTTTGCTCATTTTTAATCAATAGAGCGGCACCGATGAGTGGCTCCCCACTTGAATCGGTTACTTTCCCAGAAATGGATGCATTTGTGGCTTGGGAAAAGGCTTGATAATTGAGCCCTAAATACAGGAATAGGAGAAACAATCCAGCCGCTAATTGGGAGTATCTTTTTGAACTCATAGTGTTTGAATAATGGTTTAATTTTATTCAAAACTAGAATTCAATAATGCTATGAAATGTTAATTTTTAACATCTGATACAGGTGTAACATAAAGATAAATCAGGTAACAATTAGCTAATATTGTCTCTAGCTAATATTTAAATATCAGTGTTCTCAGCACGTATGAATTATGCCTTTAAAAGTATGTTTAGCAGTTAAGTTGTTTTTTTGATCACATGAGAATTAGTAATTGAAAGGAATAGATTCGTATTTGAAAATCAGATATTTATAAAAATGTGGGCTAGTAAAAATGTTTTATTTGTCCCTGAATTCTTTCAAAGCTAGTCCTTGGCTGCGATGTGTTCAGGAGCTTCCGGCATAAAGCCGCTGGCTGCGGCTCATTTTTTATTCTAAAGAATACCTTAATTGTGGACTTACTGGAGTCGGTACTGGTTTGGTCATTATAACAATTTCCAATAATAATAGTTAGGTTAAAAAGAGGGGTCATTCCCTCCAAACATTCACGATATAAAGTGTATTGAATTGATCTTTATCAGGAACCGGTAAGGGGATAATACTAAAGTTTAGGATGCTTGTAAAAAATATTTAGTTAAAATATTAATACGGCAAAGAGGAAAAGTGAATGCCTATTTCAACCAAGTACGAGATAGTGTTACGTTCACTTACCATCCTCCAACCTTATTAATCACTTAAAACCAGAGAATTAAAACAAAAACCAATTAATCAAAGAATTATGAGACAATTAGGCTTAATCATCTTAGGTATACTTATTCTAGGGGCCATTTTGGTACTTACCCTTGTTATGAATATTCTTGAATTTTTTATGGGAGCCATATTATTTGTATTGGCAATCGTGATTCTGATTTACCTCTATACTAGGATAAAAGACAAGTTATCCTAAAAACAGCCAAACTGGAGCAAAGTGATTTGAGGGTATTTCTTGGCTGCTCAAGTACCCTGAAAATATGATTGAAAATAGCCCCGTACTTCGGGGCTTTTGTTTTGATCAAAGGAGCTTCAATAAATCAGGTCAAATGCCGATATCTATTCAAAACCCATCAGGTTTTGTTTCCGGATGCTTTTGCCAGTATTGAACAATTGAAGGCATGTATTCAGCGCTTTCTATGGTTCCTTGTAAGTCGGCTTTTTGGCCTTGATATAGATAAATTTTATTGTCTTCTACTTTCTCAACAGTTAGATCTTCTTTTTTCAGTAAGTCCATCACTTTTTTCAAATCCTCCGGTTCTTTAATAAACGTTTCGAAGCGGATATAGAATTCTTCTCCTATGGGAGGGATGGGGTAATCACTAGGGATATCAGCGCTGATAACTGGGTCTGTTGGAAAAATGATTTTCATGGCTGTCGTAATTATTTTGTTTATTAAAACTAACCATGATTGCCTAGAAAGACAACCTATGTTTCCTGTACCTCTTGAAGCAGTAGTTCAAGTAAGCCAAATGTGTGTTGCAGCTAGGTTTTGTATCCTTAAATTTTTCCAATTTTTTCTTACAGATCGGCATAGAATACTGTTTTATACTAGTTAATTATCGAGGCATTTGTGAAGGGTTAAATCTTAACTTTCATCTCAAATAGTAAACTCGAGATTTTTTAAATGAATTGATGAGGAGTTGATTTCCTTGGATTATTGTGCACCCAGGGGAGGTTTTCACCAATAAGAGTGGAGCCACACTGATGGAAACATTGCTTGGTAGTCTGTCTAGGGAAGGCTTAAAGGATTAATTTTCCAATCGTTTGCTCATGCTGATATAAACAGCAGGAAATATCTATCCCAGATTGTGGTCAGTTACCACAATTTTAATTCAAAATACTTCTGTATTGCTCTAAAATGGTGGATGATTTGGCTTGGCATCCTCCTTGGTAATTAGTTTCTACCACTAATGTTGACTTAAACTACTAAACCAATGACACCTAATAGAGCACACCAGCAGGAAATTGTTTTCAAAGGATATCAATCAGGCAGAATGATTCCGGATCTTTTCTCCCTTAACGCTATTTCAAAAAGCGCTATTTCCCAGACCATGAATCAGGGGATAGAAATAACTACAATTATTGCCAAAAGGGTTTTTGATATTATCTTTTCGGCTACTGCTATTCTTGCAGGTTTACCCGTATATATCGCACTTACTCTGATTACCAAACTTACATCCAAGGGACCAGTATTTTACAAACAGGAGAGAATCGGAAGAAATGGTCAGCCCTTCGAAATTCTGAAATTCAGAAGTATGATTGTTGATTCTGAAGTGAATGGGCCACAGTTGACTACGGACAATGATCCTAGAATTACCAAATGGGGTAATTTTATGAGGAAAACCCATTTGGATGAGCTTCCACAATTCTTCAATGTACTCATGGGTGATATGTCTGTAGTAGGGCCTCGTCCTGAGCGAGCGTTTTTTATCCAGCAGATTGTAGCCAGACAACCAAGATATATCCAATTGCTTACGCTACGTCCAGGGATAACATCTATTGGTCAAGTGGATTATGGATATGCTGAGACCGTAGAAGAAATGTGTCAGCGGGTGAGGCTTGACCTGAAATACCTTACTCAGGTGAACTTGTTTACAGATCTAAAGATCATTGCCAGTACAATAATGACTATGATCAATAAAAAAGGGAAGTAGTCATTTATGTAATTGCTTTTTTACCAGTAACAAATCCGAAACAGGAGATGACTTGCTAAACGTTTGTATGGAAGTCCCAGATATAAAGCTTCGCAGTTAATGCCATATTAGCGATAAAATTAATTGCAAGGCTTAGTTTAGGTTCAAAGGCAAGGTAGATACCTATTAGTTCCTCCCTTGATTCTCCCTTACTTCTCCCTTGTCGTTCCCATAATCTTCCGAGTGTATAAGGGAGATTCATGGGAGCAATTAGGGAATTACAAGGGGATTCTATAAGCTTTGGTAGTACTTTTCAACGAAGTATCTAGGAATATCCTCCTTTCTGACATCGGATAAGTAGTGAAGAAGGGGGGAGACAGATAATCAATTACTCCCGAATACTGTATGGCATAGGTATGGATACTAAGCTAAGGCAAGGCGTCAAGAAGTGATTCATATGTCATTTTAGCCTTAGGCCTGATAGAAGAGAAGAAAAATCCCACCCAGTTACCATGTCGACAGACTAAAACACAGCGGGAAAGAAATTGCTAAACCATGCTTGAGTTCTAGCTATAGTAACGATTCCAGTTTTTGAAAATTCATTGATTTGAGTTTCATATGAGCCTCAAAATCGAATCTTACTATTTCTCATCAAGTTTGAGATCTAAGTCTTTCCAGCTTCCTTCGGCTCTATAAGGAATAAAATTGGCGAAAAGCTCCTCAGAGTACCAACCCAATTCACGGGTTTTTTTGACTACTTCCATATGATGAGGTGAACCATAGGCATAGTTTCTCATTGCATCATAAGATTCCCACAGACTAAAGGTCGCTTGCATAAACCATGGGTATTCACCTATGCCGATGGAAAAAATAGCTCCTAATGCTTGATCGACTTTTTTCCCCAAAGAGGGTACATGACTCCAGAATCTTGGGAGAAATTTCAGTTTTATCCTAGCTCTAGTAATCACCGCAATTGGGCCGGAAGGCGTAATCTTTTCTGTGTGGTAAGGATTAGTACCTTCCCAGAGTCCATGAGCTTTGGAGGCCTTCATGAAAATAGTATATGCTTCAGCTGCCCTAGTCCTAAACTCAGAGAAAGTAGCAGAACTAACAAAGAAATCATTCGCAGCTAACTCTGACTCCCAGACACAATGAAGTACATACACGTTCACATTCAGCATTTTAGAGAAGCCATTTTTGCCACCACTTCCCATCAATTTTGAAAACTCTAGGCCAGAAACTTTTTTGAGTTTTGGCTTTGCCTTCTGCATTTGCCCAAAAATCCAAAAGGCATTCAACCCTTCAAACCTAAGTAAAGTAACTGTGCTGATCTGAGAAGTTGGTGAATCTTTCATGTTGGGTGATATCAAATACTATCATCGGAAACCTATTAGTTGACCGAATGTTAATGGATTTGACTAAAAAAATGTGCCAGATAAGGAGGCTGTGCTTTAATAGGGAATATGAACTGAAGCCAATAGTTGTCTCAGCTATGACGGCCAATTGCAAATTGGACCAGTTTGTAGGGAAGCCAAATCCTAGTGAGTCACCGCAATGATTTGACTAAATCGAGATTCAATTCAATTTAATAACTAACGAAGCATATTTGACTCCTGATCAAAAAAGAAATCTTTATCAACATTCTTTTGATACTATCCCAAACCTTCTCGATGAAGAACTGGCTTGTTAAGATCCTGAATAGGTATAATGTATAATTCTGCTGGACTAGATGGCTTACCACCAATTCCTAGTCCAATGAAAACGGGATAGTTCTCTCGCTTCGCAAATGTCTTGTAACGGTTCAATTGATCTTCTTCGGCAAATTGGATGAAATCACCTTTGGGTTAGATCTCCATTTACATTCCACAGCAAAAGGGTAGGAGTTCGCTCCCAGTTTTAATGAAAGCTGAATATCAGGTTGCGTTGTGGTTTCTGCATATCTACCTTCTACATATTTATCTCCAGCCCAATTGCGAATTTGAAAAAACTTTTTGTCAAACTTCTGCACCACGAATTTTTCGAAATCCAGTCCAGCTTTTTGATTTACATCGATCAGTTCCGATTCATTTTCTTCCTCAGATTCTTCCAATTCTTTTCGGATCTGTGCTATAGTGGCATCTACATTCTTCCCTTCGCTCTGAGCCACCTCTCGGATTAGTTTCTCTTCCTTATGTGTCAAAATCCCGTCGGCTTTCACTGCTTGAATAACTAGATTTAAAGATTCTGGTAATGGAGTTTTCTAACATGATTAGTTTAGTTAGGTGAACTACACGATTGACGCACTGGAATTACAGGTAATTATGAAGATTTTGGGGGTATTGATCATAAAAAAACCTGTAAAGAATTTCTTTACAGGTTTTTCATGAAGTGGTTGATATTAATCGATTGGATAGTTAATATCTTGTTTTTCAGTGTTTTAAATCAATATCGTATTTGATTTTTCTGAGATTATCGCTTGAATTGTTCCTTTTCAAGTATCTAATTATAGTATGCCCCAGACCGAAATCTAGGGCTTTTGTGCACTCGGAAGGATTCGAACCCTGTTTGTAATCATTTTAAAATCAACGATTTAGCTGAGATTATTTTTTGTAACTACACGATTGACGCAACTAATAATTGATGGATCTTAGTAAAATCTAATTTACACCTGTTGAATTCCACTTAGTCAAAGAGCTTGTTTTCAGACAACTAAGTTATGAAATAATATTTATTTGAAACAATAAGCTTTCAGAATAAAATACACGGATAGTAGTTAGTAAATCATATTTGGATATGTAAACTTAACCCCTAATTATGATCTAAATAATTATGTTAGTGACCGTTTAGAAAGTATAATTTTGGACTATAGCGATCCAGTTTACCTTAAATTACTTCAACCTCACCTCACTCCCCATCCATGGATGATACGAAGGCCTATATTCGACAAGACCTCGATCAGTTAGTTCGGAAATGCACTTATGGTAGGTGACAATACTTTTTACTCCTGAAAGTTTCATGATTTTTCGTCTGGATATCTGAAATGGATTGCAACGTTTTTGTTCTTTCCAGAGTTGTAGCATGGCTAAAAACACGGATACACGAGTGGGTTGGATGCCTCTTTCTTTTACGATTCTTTCCACATAATATTCCATTCCAAGGGCTGTCATAAGTGATGATTTTATTGCTTGAAGAGTGATTTCAACTCTTCAGATTTGTAGTAATAAAGGCCTGAGATTTTAACAGGGTGCACGACTCCCCGAATCCGTAAATTCTGCAAAGCTGCGTCTGAAATACTGAGCATCTTTTTTACATCCCGGCTCCTTAGCCATTCCTTTTCGTCTGGTTTTGTTTCAGTTGGTACTTCCAGCAATTTTTTGAGATCCGCAAACAGCTGAAATCGTAAGGTTTCCAAATCTTCTTTAGTGATCGTTTCCATGGTCTTAGAATTGACATTGAATTGACTTAGGCTTGGTTTCTTTAAGGTTCTTTAGCTAATGCGACCCGACTTTGACTCATCCGGTTGAACGTTGGCAGGTAGCATATGTAGCCATATTCATGGAGTTGCCGGATGATTTTAAAGTAGGTGGCTGTGCTGGATATCTTAGCAGCTTTCATAAGCTTTTTCCTTTTTATAGGGAAAGGTTCAATACCTCCATATTCTTCACGTGCATGAAGCAGCACGGAGAAAACCCCGATATGGGAAAGGCTGATCCTTGGATCTTTATCAATCCCGGACATAAAGTTCTCCAATGCTTCTTTCATCTGTACATGATTTTTTTTTAATTGGTCAGATGGAATCTCGCATGCTAAGTAATCATTTTAGTGTGCAACGATCTCTGTCATGCTCGATTTCATCTGCTCCATACGTAGAGTATCTAACCAGCTATTCCTGCGCTTTTCCTTTTTCGTGTCTTCTTCGTGGGACTCTCATCCGATTCTTCCTTGACTTCCTGCTTTTTGGATTTGGTTTGTGATTCACTTTTTCCTTCCCGCTGAGTTTCTGCAGTGCGTACCTGATTGGCATCGTAGGTGTTTACATTTTTGAACTGTGGGCTGGCTTCTACAAAGCGCTTTTGTTCACCCTCACTGCCGGTAAAAGTTACAGATTGACGGTTTCCCTTTTTTAAGGAATCCATCAGCCTACTTTGATCTTCTGGATTTCCCAGTTCTTTGATGGGGTGTTTCTCCAATGCCTTTTGCAGGTCAAATCCGTAATTCTCATGAAACTGCTTTAGCTTAAAGTTTCCCTGATTGTCGGTTTCCTTAAAGTCTAACTGAACCCAAGCATTATACTTTTCCTGCTCCTTATTGACGAGGTCTTTATTTACTGCACGTCCGTCCAACAAATTGTAGCCTTCTTTCAATGTGATGTTGTTGTCTTTACCGATGTAAAACGTCTGATTTATGGCGGGTTCATCCTGTCCGGATTTTGTCAGGCTCAGATCGTACTTGTTAAAGAAATACATATCAGTCATTTCGGACTTTCGAAAATGCAGATCCGCATTGACGGTATCGCCTCCGAAATTTGCCTGATGATTTAGCGTAAAATTGGATTCTCCCTTGCTGATCTTTTCCTTTAATTGAGGCTCTAACGCTTCGCCGAATCCAGTGTACTTAACCTGGTTTTTGAGGTAATCGAAATTTTGCTCGTTCATGATCTATATTGTTTGTGGTTAACTGATAAAGATTTGCTGTTTGATGGTCTGTAGGTAAAGTATGTTACTCTACCACAGCTGCCTGAATGATGTGGTGGTTTTTGACTTTGACTTTTAGATTTCTACCTCCATTTTGTTCCATTAATTCAATGCCTAAATGCTTCTGATCTGGAATAGTGAACTTGGCTAGTGCTACAACTATAGTCTGGGTAGACTGCGCAGGGATTTGGTCTGTATTGCCAAGTATTTGAATGGGAATTTGCTCCAGTTCCTGTACTGCTGTCCGCTTGCCTTTTCTGTTGTCCCGGATAAAAAAACGGAACTGTTCCACATCGTATTTGATATTGGTTTGGTTCTCCAGCTTGATCTGAAAATAAAGTAGGTCTTCTTCGATGTAGATTCCGGTCAGACTTAAGCCAGTCTTGTATTTCCGTTGTCTGATTGGCTTAATTCGCCTGTTTTTTACAGCTACTTTTTGAGCGGTTTCTAAAACGGCCACCTCATTGGACGTTCCTTTTGGGAATTCAACTGGCGGGTTTATTGACCCCGGTTGGATAGTCAAATTGAGCTGTTGAGGATCTGCTGAATAACTTACTTTAAAGGAGTAAAACTGTCCATCTGAAGTAATTACAGTTAGGTTGCTATTAGTAAGTTCGCTGTTTTCTGCCTTAACCTGCAAGATGTTTTCAACGGCATTGGCACGCTGAACCATGATTTCTCGGTTGCCTCGATCCACACTTTTGATGGCCTGAGGGAAAATCAGGTTCGTGGTTAGTTGCTCACTGATCTGTATCGGTACTGCAGTAATAGCTTTTGTGGTAAATGGTGAGTTTGATTGTGCCAAAAGATTCCAGTTGACAATCGAAAGTAGTCCCCCTAGTGCTATCGTGAGTGTACATTTAATTAGTTTATTGCTATTCATCGGATTGGATTTTAAAAGGTAGACTTGCTTTTTTCATCGCTGAGCCAGATCTGATAACCTGCTTTAAGCGTGAACTGAATCAGTTTGGTTTTTTTGCTTAAGAAGCTTTTTGCCGTTTCTATTCCCGCACTTGCAGCCTGGGCTTCCAGTGAGGTATCGAATGTGCTGATCCCAAATCCCTGAATTGCACGATCACTCGATTGTGCAGTCGCTTCCCTCGATAGAGATCCTGGGATGTAAATGCCTTCCATGCCATCCGCGTCGTGAACTTTCAAAGCCACGGGTAGAATTTTGTCTTGTACCCGGATATGTTGGATGGTAATGTTTAGACGTTCACCATTGAGTGAAGCGGTGCCATATACCAGCTGATCTTTGGGAATAGTTAGCCCATTGATGCTTGCTGCTTCAGTCAATCTAAGTTTGACTGTTGCTCCTGATGTCAGTGTTTGTGTTTCATGTATTACCGCCTTGATTGAGTTTGCCTGCTCATTTATATCGGCCTGACTTTCTAAACCATAGAAGCCATTCCTTGAAATAGTAGCTGTGTTCGTTACAAAAGCTTCTTTGCTGGATTCTAAACTCGAAACAGACCCTGATTCTGAAATTGGAACTACGCTAAATGCCTCGCTTTGCTGGTTGATCTGTTCAGAGCGAATTCTTGCCTGTACCCGTTCTGGATGCTGGATGTCCAGGATCTGTTCGAGTAACATGCTCATTTGCTGCATTTCTGGATCTTCTGTTGCATTGCCAGCTTGCATCTGCTGCATCATCTGATCTAGGCGATCCAAATCTGCACTCAGTGTTGGGTCATCTGTTGTTTGATTGATTTGGTTTGTATCTAGGTTCTTGTCTTTGACTTCAGGAGTTGGATCTTGAGAAAGTGTTTGGTTGAGTGCTTCCAGTTTTGCCATGATCAGTAGTTCATTGGGATCCTGAAATTCAGGCATAGGACTATTGCCGAAACTGCCATACTCTGAGGTTGGGGAATCGGTTAGTTGACTTTCATCATCTGTGCTTTTTTCTGGATTAAAAGCCATGCGATAGTACGGGTCATTCTTCACTGCTTGAAGGAATCTAGCGGAGTCTGTTCGGGACTTTTTATAATGGCCAAGCTTGTCGAGTTTTTGTGTTTTATTGTTTGCTATACCTGGCAGCTCTAAGTTGATTCCGAGTTGCTGGGTTTGTACTGGATCGGTATCTGTCCCGTTTCCACCACCCATAGCCCAGAAGGTGAGAGTCAAAAACGGAAGTGTGAGGAGTGGGAGCATTAGAAGAAATTTTCGCTTCTGCTGTTGTTTTTGGGATGTTGCGTCAGTCATGGTTTATATTGGTTTGAAGTTTTGGAGATTGACAAAAGAGACTGTCAGTATCGGATTTTGAATTTCCTACATCAGGAAAGTAGGGGAGGTTGGTTGTTGGCAATTGATCAGGAAGTGTAGAAATGGAGGAGCCTTTAACGACCAGCAGGTAAGTACTTGCACTTAATGAGCAAATCAGAAAGAGAATAAAGACGAGGTATTTGGCTTTTTTACTGAGCTGTTCGGTTTTGTGCTGGAGCAGTGCTGCGAACTTTACGGCTTTGAGTTGCTTAAATTCTCGGACTGCTTCAATAAGACTGGGGTAGTGTAATGGACTTGTTTTCATGGCTAGCGGTTTTGGATTTTGATGTCTGTATTTTCCAATGTCTTCCAGCCTTCGATCAGAAAACCGTGAGGATTATTATCACTTCGGGAGACCGTACGGAGATAACCTTCGGTGACCAGTCTTCGGGTAACGATGGAGCCTGTTCGGGTCAACTGTTGAGTGCCGTAATAGCGGAAATAGGACGGGATTTGCTGAAGATCAATTGACACACTGTCCACGGTGATTTCCTGACTGATATTTCCTGCGATGATGTTAGAGTAGTAATTGTTTTCCGTCAGGTTATCGTATTGTCGCTTTGCAGAAGCATCTGCCAGATAGAGCGCTTTGCCGGTATTGGCGATAATGACTTTTTCATCAGGATCGAGCGTAAAGAAATACCTATGAAAAGTGGAGATATGATCCTTCGCCTCTACTAGAATATTATCCCTGCGGTCTGTGGCAAAAGCTTCCAATGCCTTTCCATTTGCCAGAATGTAGACTTTTTGCTGAAGCGATGCGGTCAATTGCTGACTCTTGTAGAGGGTGAATCCTGAAAAGAGCAGGCAGCCGATGATTATCGACAGTGTGAACATTCGTATTTGTCGAAAGGCTGTATCGATATTTTTTGGTTTGCTGAACATGTGCTGTAGGATTATGAGTTGCCTTTGAGTTTACCGGATTGATAGTCACTGCCCTCCTTGAAATACCCAGAGGAGGTGCCATGGGAAGCCATGGATTGCCTAATGCTTGATGCTTTGTCTCCAAAATAATCTGCTGCCATTCCGGCTCCTTTTCCAGCCAGTACAGCACCAGTTCCTGCCGCCGATACTGAGGTAGTGGCGCTTTTGGTAAAAAATCCGGTCACTTTATGCGGAAGTGCTCCACCCGAAGCAGCATGGACAATGTAGTTTGCCACGGAAGGGACCGAGAAATACCCGATGATACCGATGACCAAAAAGATCAGGTATCCTGTATCGGTGGCAGAAAAAAAGGTATCCCCGGTGTTTTCGATTTGTCCTATGTCCAGTACCAGCATTTTCTCCTGAATGGTACTGATGATGGCCCCGAAGATATTGGCCACAGGAAGCCAGAGGTAAATATTGATGTAACGGGCCAACCAGACAGTGAGTGTATGTTGGAATCCGTCAAAGACGGATAATCCAAACACAAGTGGGCCAAGAATGGAAAGGACAACCAGCTGGAAAGTTCGTAGTGTATTTATGCAGAGCGATGCTGCTTCAAAGAGTAACTGTAATATTTCAGCGAGGGCCTGTTTGATCCAGTGTTTGAAATTGAAACTCCATTTTGCCCCTTCAAATTCTAAAGTGCTGCTGAAGGATTCCCACCAGGACTTTCCTGAATCTTCACTCTCTTCCGGTATTCCTTCTGTGTATTTGAGCCATTTTCCGTAATCTCCCTCATGGTGGTTATTGCGGAACATCACTCCCTGAATTGTTCCTTTGACCAATTCTTCCTTGTGCCTTATCAGATTCTCGATTGCCATATTTGAGTTGTCCATCATGGAAGCTGTGGCGTTGACAGTTGGGTTCATCACTCCATTGATCAGGGAAAGGACGGATGGGAACAATAGGATACAAAAGCCGATGACAAAGGGGCGTAACAAGGGATAGAAATCTATGGGTTCAGCATTTGCTATGGATCGCCAAACTCTGGAGGCTATATACCATAAAGCTCCAAAGGCAGCAATTCCCTGTGCCACGCTGATCAATTGACTGCATAGTGGCATCATCTCAGAATAAAGCTCTTCCAAAACACCATGGAGTCCTCTGTCATAGCCCACCTGGGCTCGGGCACTTAGTGGTAGAAGGATGGAGAGTAAAATGACAGCTACCGATTTAAGAAATGCTTTCATGGTGATGGTTGAGCTTAGTGGTCTATTTATTAATAGAGGTTTCTGATCCCATTCAATTCCTGATTTGCTTTGAATCGGCTAATTGCCAGAACCTGGGTCTCCTGATTGAATGCAGTTAGGAAAATCAGCTTGTCCTGCATGTCCCTATGAATCTGATCGATGGCTGCCAACCGTTCCTCATCTGACATTCTCAGGCTGTTTGTTGTTAAGACCAAGGTCAATTCATCGAGTTGCTGTAGACTTTGCTTGAAGAGATTGCTATAGACTGATGAGAGGTATGAGATTTCGTTGCTCGTGAACTGACGGGAGCTTTTGAGTCTTGAAAAGGCCGACTTATAATCGTTCACTAGCTTGATTTGAAAGCGGATGATTTCAGCGACTTTGTAATAGTTTTTTACCGTTGGGTTTACTTGCAGCAAGCCATCCAGGAATACTTCATGGATTGTAAAATTTCCCGATGCGATAGTTGAAATCTGTGAATAACCAGAGCTCAGGGTGGTGTAACCTTTTTCCAGATCGGTGAGGATTTGCTTGAGCTGACTTAGCTTGGTGACATTCAGCAGTAACTGAGCTATTTCGTCTGCCTGAGCGGCCGCTGGCTGAAGGTTTAGCGTGAAAATGATGGGGAATAGTAGAATCAGTAATTTTTTCATGGTTGAGTAGAGTTAGAGCCGATCAAGGGTATGATAGATTCGTACTTGGCCAATTGCGTTTGATTCCTGTTCACTATGGATGGATAATTGAATGGCTTCCTGCCCAAATCGGACTGTATAGGAATAGATGCTTTGCATGTGCAGGTGGATTTGTTCTAGTCTTTTGATGCGTTCAGAATCAGACAGGCTGAGTGAGCCGTTTTGCAAAAGGGTTTGTAGCTCACTTAATAGTTGAGCAGTTTCTTTTTGAATGTTTAAAAAGACATGACTGACCACACTTTCTTCAGAAACATTGAGCTGATTTTGGGATCTAAGTTGCTTTTGGGATTGTGTTGAAACCTGTTGGATGTTTTCAGCGAGTGCAAGGAGTTGCTGGGTAACCGAATGGTTTTTTAATTCCGGGTTTAGATTCGAAAAAGATTGGAAATGATCCTTGTGTTGGGAGTAATCACCGCTTTTAATGGTATGGATCAGGCCGAGTCCTTGCTGGCTAACTTCATAGCCTTTTTTAAGTACAGTGCTATAGGCTTGCAATGCGATGATCTGCTCGGCCAGATACTTTTTTTTGGTTTGCTTTTGTTGAAACCATTCCTGATAGTTCTGTGCTGTTACAGGCAATGCCGCAGAGATGAGGTATAGAAGAATAAGTAACTTTTTCATTGTTCTAGTGGGTTAGGGATGGATTCCATAGAGTCGCTGGATGCGTGAAATCTCGCTGTTGCTTCTAGCGCGTTGCAGGCTCAGCTGTCCGTTGCTGCGGTTAAATGAGAGCAAGTCTTGGTAGTTTTGATCTACTCGTAGTGCAGTTTCATTCAGTAGGGTCAGTCTTTCCCCGTCACTCATTTTTAGCGTAAAGGATTTGATCAGAAGTGCCAGCTGATCCAGGTTTTCTACCGTAGCTCCCAGAATTCCAGAGTACACCTGGCCCATGTACTCTTTTTCTAGAGTGGTGAAATGGTCATCCTGCTGGATAATTGCCCATACTTTTTTGTATTCAGTGACAATCAGTGTTTGTTTTTGGGTAATGTCACGCACCCGCTGGTAGCTGGAAATAGCTGACTTGACCTGTTGGAGTTCATCGAAATATTTTGCGTACAGTTCGCGTTGCTTTTCTGTCCAACTGGAGATCTCATCCAACTTGAGTTTGGACATGGTGTTTTCCAATACTTTTTGGGCGTTCTGTAGCCAGATGACTTTATTTTGCTGTCTCTGGATTTGAAGATCTACTGCAACGATGACTTTCTTAACCGCTGCCCTGATGATCTCCACAATTGGAATTATTGCTGCCGCCTGGGTGCGTTGAGGCGGAAGAGTGAATGCAACGCAGAGTAGCGTGAGCAGGGCAATTCGGCGGATGTTTTTATGGGAGTTTATCATGGCTTCGATAGTTAGAGTTGAGCTTGTTCCGCGGTAAGTGCTGCTATTCCTTTTTGTATGGAGCCGTATCGCTGGGCATAGTCCATCACCTTGATTTTCTCGGTTTCTTCGGTGGTATAGGCCAAGTACTCTTCTTTGGATACCTCGGTGCGATACACTTTGGAGAGCATTCCTCCCAGACTGATGAATACTTCTTTGTAGATTCTTTTGGGGTCATTGGCCTTGTTGACAGAAAGTACCATTGCCCGTTCCTTATCCGTTAAGCCCAAGAGTTCCTGTATCTGATCAAACTTGTTTTGGTACTTGGATTGATCCAGCAGGATCTTACAATCACTGTTGTTGATGATGGCTTGCTTGACCACAGGGGAGCTGATGATATCTTCGACCTCCTGGGTGACTACAATGGCTTCCCCGAAGAATTTTCGAACAGTTTTAAATAAATACTTGATGTATTCTGCCATGCCTTCCTTGGCGATGGCTTTCCAGGCTTCTTCGATCAGAATCAGTTTGCGGATACCTTTGAGTTTGCGCATTTTGTTGATGAAGACTTCCATGATGATGATAGTCACCACAGGGAAGAGAATCGGATGGTCTTTGATGTTATCCAGCTCAAAGACGATGAACCGCTCCTGAAGCAAGTCTAGGTTTTCGGTGGAGTTTAATAGGTAATCGAATTCACCACCTCTGTAATAGGGGCGAAGCACATAGAGAAAATTGCTGATGTCAAAATCCTTCTCTTTGACTTTATCTGACACTAGTATAGGCAGAAAGTCTATTTTCACGTAGTCATAAAAGCTGTTGAAACTCGCAAATAGGGATGAATCGGAAGCCAGTTTTTCGTAGTAGCCTTTTAGTGCATTGGATAGCGCGACATACTCACTTCGGGTGAAGGTTTCGTCGTCTTTTTTCCAGAGTGCGAGCAGCAGAGTCTTGATGCTTTCTTTCTTTTCGGTATCCAGCTGATCACCTTCAGCGATGTAAAAGGGATTGAATCGGATGGGGTTTTTCTCATCGTAGGTGAAATAATAACCTCCGACCAGATCACAAAGTCCTTTGTAGGAATGACCCACATCTACAAGTACTACATGCGTTCCCTGCTCGTAATAACTTCGGATCAGGTGATTGGTGAAAAAGGATTTTCCGCTTCCACTGGGGCCGAGTATGAATTTGTTGCGGTTGGTGCAGATGCCCCGTTTTACCGGTTCATCGGAGAGATCCACATGTACTGGTTTTCCGGTGAGGCGGTCTCCCAATCGTATTCCAAATGGGCTAAGTGAGCTGCGGTAACCTGTTTCCAGATTAAGGAAACAGGTGGCTTGCTCGACAAAGGTGTCAAAGCTGTCATTCATCGGAAAGTCAGCACTGTTGCCCGGGATCCCTGCCCAAAAGATCTGGGCAGCCCCTACGGTTTCTTCTTTTGCAATGGCTTCCATCTGAGAGAGGGCAGCTCCGACTTGCTTTTTGATTTCAGGAATCTGTAGTGGATCTTCTGTCCAGGTTAGGATATTGAAGTGGGCTTTTACAGGAAGTCTTTGTTCACTGATTGCCTCATTCAAGTAATCATTGGTCGCATCCCGCGCGATGGCATTTTCCCTGCTGTAATTGGCAAGTGATTGGAGTCGAAGCCGCTTTGATTCCAATCTTTTTAGCGTTTGTTGTGCATCTTCGATAAAGATATATTGGTTATAGATATGGTTGCAGGGTAGGAGTTGTCCCAGCGCTGAGGCAAAGCCTACGCTGAATTTGGTGGTATCGATACTGTATTTATCGTAGTTGATTCTGCTTCCGCAAAGAGCTGGTAGATCACTGGCATCGGAAAGGGTGAATAAACGGCAGTGTTTGTTGCCAATGCTTGGGTTTGGTTTGAAGCTGATGTCTGAAAGCCAGGTTGGTTCCTTGGTTTCGGAAAGGCTGCAGTATTTTTCAAGAATTCCCTTTTGGGTGCGAGTGCTATAAATGTCGAGTTCTTTTAGTCGCTTGATCTGCACAAATCCACTGTCAGTTAGGATGCGTTCGAACTGTCCACAGGCATCCAGGAAACTGGGTAGCGTGTCAGCCAGAACCAACTCTTCAGGGACAATATGGGAGCGGAGTAGGGTGGAAAATAGGCTGCTGGAAGCCTTCCTGTTTTTTGGACTTAGCGTCAAAAACAGGTAGCAGCTGTGATCTAAAAAGGGACGCTCATGAAAGAAGCGTTCACTGCTTCTATGCAGAAAGCTTTGATCTGAATTTGAAAAAGTAGCTTGATGCTGACTGTCAATAAACCAATCCTGTTTGTGTAGGATGCTGTGTTGTGGAAGTGATTTGATGGATTTGATCCATACCTGATGGAAAGCTTCGTATTCCTGATCACTCAAGGTAAATATCTCAGGAAGTTCTGCTTGATAGGCCACCGTGATATCCCCTTGCTTGGAAAGTATGCAATCCTGCTCTATACTAAGAATAGGGAAATGGTTTTCAAGGTGTCTTTCCATGGGGTCGGATTGTTTTCTATTTGGGAATGAGGATTTTAATTGAGGTGCGCGAATGGGTTGCCTATTTTTTGGATTTGAGTTTTTGATAAACTCCTCTTGATTTGATGCGGATGGCATGGGGGATCTGACGGTGAGCTAACTTTTTCATCATGCCGTGTTCCCCATACCTATGGCTAAGCTGATAAACCTTGATAACCAATAGTGACCCTGAGATTGCGATGATGATCAAACAGACAAAGGGATGCACTCCCAGAATAAAGAGAATGGCAAAGCTGACAAGTAGTGCCAGCACACCGGCACCTAGGTACCATATGTACTGGGCTTTTAATCCCTTGAATTCAATGGACTTGTTGATGCCTTTATTGATCCGATAGATACTGTTAGACATGTTGTTATGTGCTTTAGTTAAACTCCAAAGAAGGATTTGATAACTGTGGCGACTACGACTAGAAAGACACAGCTTCCAAACCAGGCAGCGGCAACTTTTCCGGTATCTGGGTCGCCTGCATTCCACTTTTGATAGACTTTTACTGCGCCGATCAATCCGAGAATGGCACCAATAGCATACATAAGACTGGTGCCTGCATCAAAGTAGCTGCGCACCTGACGGTTGGCTTCTTCGATTCCTGCAAGTCCGTCTTGGGCTTTTGCTGAAAGGGTTGATAAGCCAAGGAAAAGGATAGATAAAATGCCATTCGAATGGCCTGGAGTAAGGGGTTGGTGGTTCTTTTTCATTGGATTAGCATTTAGTGATCGTTGGGTATTTTTAGATTTTGGGAGAGTTAGTAGCGATTTGGATTAAGGAGAATGAGCTGCCCAGGCTTCTTCGATTTCTGTTTCGTTGAAGTTGATCCTACACTGCTTCTCAGCATTTTCTAAAATGAAATTGATAACGGCAACCCGGTAGGCGGGCTCCCGAAGCCCGGTGTGGTTTGACAACGTCTGGATCAGCTGCAAGTGCAGTTTTTCCTTGCTTGTCCTGTTTTGCCCCGCCTTCCCGAGGATGCCGTTTAATTCCGCAACGGTTGCTTCCAACTCTTCAAAATGATCAGTAGGTTTTTCGTCAGTTCTCCTGTGGTGCTGCTCCTCTTCCTGCTGACGGTCCTGACTGATCTTATTTATCCTGCGGGAAAGCAGGCTGCGAAATTCCTGTGGATAGTATGATACTATGATGATTATGTAGTAGGCTGCCATGCCTACTGCCAAGGTGCTGAAGTATGTGTTCCAGGTAATTGCTTCCAACATAGTGTGACTGTTTTGGGTCAGTGTGATTGGTTTGTCTCGCTGACAGAAGCAAATGTGGGGATGGTAAATCCCTGTTTTTTACACCTTTGTGGTAGCTACCAAAAAATAGTTTTTTAAAATATTTTATAGATAATTGGTAATGAGCTGAAGTTTTTTGTCCCTGAATTCTTCCAAAGTTAGTCCTTGGCTGCGATGCGTCCATGAGCTTCCGGCATAAAGCCATTCGCCTGCGGCTCATTATTTATTCCTTTTCCTCATGGCCTTATCTCTCCCAAGACCTGTGTGGCTGTCCTAATTCATTGTTCACCAAAACGAAAAGAAATTATGGATACGCTCGAAAGAAAAAATGATCTATTTGAAGTAGCTGAAATCAAATTGAGCTATAGTGGTAAAGTAAAAAACTCCCTTAGACCAAGAGTTGAAAGTTCAAGACAGGTATATGAAGTATTTGCCCAAGCTTGGGATAACGAACGAATAGAGTTTGTAGAGGATTTTAAAGTGATGCTGCTATCAAGAGCCAATAGAGTTCTTGGAATCGTAAACATCAGTTCTGGAGGAACAGCAGGAACGGTAGTGGATGTGAAACTGGTCTATGCAGCCGCAATTAAATCAAATTCTAGCTCTGTAATCCTAGCTCATAACCATCCGAGTGGGAATCTAATGCCTTCAGAACAGGATAAAAGATTAACCCAGCGGATTAAGCAAGCCGGTGTTATTCTGGATATTCCGGTGCTGGATCATGTGATTATGACTGCAGAGGGGTATTATTCCTTTGCAGATGAAGGAGAGCTTTAGGGCTCTTTTTTCTTAATAGGCAATAGGAAGGATTCCGGCACAAAGTAAAAGCATCAATGCAAAAAGTGGACTGACGGCCAGAACATTTATGACTTAGGTTTGTCCTGTTATTTGCATCCTTTTCCAAAAAAAAAATCATTATATAAATCCTATTTTAATGCGTTCAATGATACATTTTTTTTTATGCTGAATATATGTTGATTATAGCTTTTGGGTACTGATATAAGTTTTAGGGGTGGTCGCAATACAGGTTATTTTTTTTAGAATCATAAAATTTGGAAAATGCATCACTATTCCCGCAAATACCAACGATATATTTCAACTTGGAAGAACATTTACCTTCTAAAATCTAGTTTTTATCAATACTTGAAAAAACCAGATCATTTAAAAACTCAACTATTTCAATTTCTTTATTTTTTTTGCTAAAATCGGTAAGTGATGATAGATTATGCATAAAGAAGTTTTGAAAATGAGCTATTTCGATAATTGTAGAAGCTAAAGATTTAGCAAATTTGTAATCAGGATTGTATTCTAGAATAACATTACCTATCACTATACATAAATCCTTATATGGCTGAAAAAATTCCAATTTATTATTTTCCTCCACTTGCTTAGTTAAATATGCTTTGGAACCTTCTGCAACAATTACAGGATGCAGCAAGCTCTCATCAATATAACTCGTTTGTTTATCATCCTCAATAGGAGATGATAATAAATTGATTATTTTTTGTAGTTTAATTTTAGGTGCTTCAATGTTATTGGTTTGAAAATTTATTTGAAATCCGATCCATCCAAAATACCACGCAGTAATATAAATCAATAATTTATGTTTATTTTCAAAATAACGATAAATACCCGTTTCTGTTGAGCCAATATCTTCAGCGAGTTTTTTAAAAGTGAAGGCTTCAAATCCTAACTTATAAATAAGTTCTACACTATGTTTTAGGATTTTTCTTCCCAACTCCGTATCTTCTGGGTCGCGAAGATATAATCCTTTATTCATTTTTATTCTAAACTGAACTTTCATTAGGGTTGTTTCTTTAGAGAAAAAATTTTTTCAAATGTATGAAAAAAAATTATTTATTATTCTAGACTTAAATCAATGAAAAAGGTTCCTCTTGATAGAAATAAGTATCAATCGAGGTAAGTCAAGGGATATTTTAACTCTGAATTTCAAACTTCATTTAAATTGAATCTGAGCGAATACAGGTATTGATTTCTTAAAATTAGTTAAATTTTCGGTAGTACACTAATTTTTTATGACAGTAATACTCCCATTTTAAATAGTTTGACTATCTTTGCTTGCCTTGTAAATCTTAAACCAATAATGGAGTTAGCACTAGAATCTCTTCAATACCTGTTAGACCCCGACTGGATAATGAAAAATGGCGGATTATATTTGGTCCTGCTGGTTTTATTTATTGAAACAGGGGTAATAATTGGGTTTTTTCTGCCCGGTGATCCTCTTTTATTTATTTCTGGTATGGTGATAGCTTCTGCCAGCGAAACCCCATATCCATTTCCTAATCAATTCCCCAATCTTTTGTTCTGGATGACGTTGTTTGCGTGCTCAACAATTTTGGGAAACTTCTTCGGATATTGGTTTGGGTATAAATTTAAACACATTGTCAACAGAGAAGATGATACTTGGTTTTTGAAACGAAAACATATTCAAGTAGCACATGATTTTTATGAAAAAAGAGGTGGTTTTGCTATCGCTATCGCACGTTTTTTACCTATAGTTAGGACTTTTGCTCCAATTATTGCGGGTGCATTAGGAATGAACTTTAAAAAGTTTTCTTTTTTCAATATTTTCGGAGCGATTATTTGGGTAGGAAGTATAACATTATTAGGCTATGTTTTAGGTGAAATTCCATGGGTAAGGAATAATTTGGAATATATTTTATTAGGGTTAGTTTTATTAGTTACTGCGCCTGTGATTATAAAATTAGTATTTAATAAAAAAAATATTAATCACATTTAAGAATATTAATTTATGAATATATTCAAAATATTGCCCTTTATTGTTTTAGGAATTTTATTTTCCGAAAAAGCAAATGCTCAGAAAACGGCACTTGCCGAAAATGAGATTCCTCTCGAAATTACAAATTATATTAATCAAAATTTCAAAGATCATAAAACAAGAAAGGTGATAAAAGAGATTAGTAATAATAAAGTGGTATATAAAATAAAACTAAATAGAAATGTAGAATTGGAATTTGGTGAAGCCTATACAATCAGAGAAATTGAATCTAAATTGGGTGTGTCAATGTTTCTTCTTCCAGTTCGCATAGTTGAATATGTTCAAACTAACTATCCTAATTTTAAAGTAATTGAATGGGAGTTAGATGAGGAAGGACAAAAAGTTGAATTATACAATGATATCGAAATTCTGTTTGACTCCAATGGGAATTTTGTCAAGTAAAATAATTAAACAATTGAATTTAAAGATAGAAAATTATGAAATGTCCAAATTGTAACGTAGCCCTAATAATGGCAGACCGAAATGGTATTGAAATCGATTATTGTCCTGATTGTCGTGGGATTTGGTTGGATCGCGGTGAACTCGATAAAATTATAGATCGCTCATTACAACAACCATCCGCTCCTCAAAGAGATAACTATCCCCATAACGAACGGTATCATTCTGATAAACAAAGCCATTACAAAAAGAAGAATGGCTTTTTAGGAGACTTATTTGATTTTTAAATAATTTATGATAGTTTGGACAGTTTTTATTGTAATAGTAATATTGGCTTTAATTTTAGACTTAGGTGTATTTAATCGTAAGCCTCACGAAATTAAAACAAAAGAGGCGGCAATATGGACAAGTGTTTGGGTAGCGTGTGCCATACTTTTTTCGGGAATAGTTTATCTTTCATTTCAGAATAATTGGATCGCAAACCCAACAAATTTAACACCATCCGATGCAGTAATAAAATACATAACAGGGTATTTAATTGAACTTTCCTTGAGTGTAGATAATATTTTTATTATTGCACTTATCTTTTCTTCTTTTGCTATACCTAAAAAGTATCAGCATGAAGTACTCTTTTATGGTGTATTAGGTGCAATTGTTTTTAGAGCACTTATGATCCTTTTTGGAGTAGCGCTCATTACAAAATTTAACTGGATGATTTATGTTTTTGGGGCGTTCTTAATTTTAACGGCTCTTAAAATGTTATTTAGCCATAATAGTCAAAAAGACCCTCACGATTTTATAATATATAAATGGATTTCTAAAGTTTATCCAGTTACGACTACTGTTGAAGGTGATAAGTTTTTTATTATAAATAATGGGGTCAAATATGCTACGCCATTATTCGTAGCACTAATAATAATTGAGCTTACCGATGTGTTTTTTGCTATTGATAGCATTCCTGCAATTTTAGCAATTACAGCAGACCCATTTATCGTTTTTAGCTCCAATATTCTTGCAATAATGGGGTTAAGGTCTATGTTCTTTCTAGTTGTTGGTATGTTGGATAAATTCAAATATATCAATTATAGTTTGGTCGTGATTTTAGCATTTGTGGGAATAAAAATGATAATATCTCATCAAGTGGAGATCCCTGAATGGTTGTCCCTTGGAGTAATTGTAATCTCCCTAGCTGGAGGAATGATTGCTTCTAAATTAGTGGGAAAAACGGAAATTGAATAAGGAACTACAGCTAACCAACTACTCTAAAGATTTGTGTCAGGAATTACTCCCTAAGAACAAGTAGCATCTACATTAGCAAATTGGTTACGATGTTCCAAAATTTAACTAATTCGGTGATCAACTTTCCCAATTTACCATTATTCAGATTATCAGTGGATTCAAATCCTTCATGTAGATATCTTAGGTAACGAAATTGGATTCTGTCAAAATCCGTTGCCACATAAAGTCAAGGATGATTCCGGAAGTCTTTCCTTTGGAGGAGATACTTCGAGTTTTGTAATGCCTGAAAAACAGAAATCATTACTGATTGATCGGCTCACATATTTATCCGGACTCCCACTCAGTAAGATATTGATGCAAATATTCAGGGAGAGAATTAGTAAATTGTCCTAATTGTATTTAAATAAAAATCTGCTGGAAAACTCTGCATCCTATATCTAAAACTGGTTAAATGAGCTGAGAAATGATACGCATTTACTGATAGAGGTTGCCAGCAAAACGTAGAAGGTAGTGGATTGTATTCTAAATCAATATCTATTTTGAAAAGTGGGGAGAGATCCCTTTTTTTGGACTTATATTTAGCGTTCTTATGAATAGCTTCATAGTTGTTGGCTATATTCAAACTATTAAATCATACCTCATATGAAAAGCATTTTTTCCTTCTTCCCTTAATGGTACTTACACTATATTCAGTTGATTTTGGCATTTATACCATGTTTCATGAGTTCATTCAGGAACATTACGCTTCGGATCATTTACTTGTTTTGGCGAATTTGGAAATTGAGAATGTGAAATTACCAATCCATTCTAGCAGGAACTTTTCACCCAATAGCCTGACACAAATTTTAAATATTTGATTGATATAAATTGTACACAGGCAAATTCTTAATCCTGAATCGACTTCCATATTATATGGAACTGAACCGATAAATATTTTTATTTTTTCAATTCCATCTTCCGCCAATTAAGCCTGATCTGGTCACACGAGGCTAGAGACTCTTATTCTGTTTAATGACTTTAGGATCTCCGTTTTATTTTTTTTCAGGATTAATATTTTATTGTCTTCCATTAGAATAGGTTTGCTTCTCAATTTGCAAAGATTTTTCCGTTGGAAAATTCCTTTGATTAAATACCTTTGACGGATGAAGTTCGATTTGAAATATTTAAACAGAATTGCATTTTGGATTAGCGTTCTGGGAATTTTTGCCATCATTTCCGATTTTGGGTTTTTTCAGCAACGGTCAACACAACGTTTTTTTGACGGATTTTTCTTTTTTGTTCTGGCCATAGGAATTGTGTCGACAATCTTCCGGTATCTCAGTATAAATAAGAGAATAAGAAAGAGTGTATTTGTCTTTGATTTATTTTCAGTTGTTTTCACTCTGTGGATCTATTATATGTTCCTGTTTGTAGGGGTTCCATTTGAAACAGATCTCATACTCGAAAATCCGATTTGGGTTCGGATAGCAGTCCTTGCCACCTTTATCAGAGAGTTTTCTGAGTTGAAAGTGAATTATAAAAGGACGATTTTGAATCCGGCACAATTATTTGTTGGAAGTTTTTTTTTGATAATCCTTTTTGGTACTGGAATGCTAATGCTTCCAAATGCAACATATAATGGACTTTCGTTTGTTGATGCTCTTTTTACATCCACTAGTGCTGTTTGTGTCACAGGCTTGGTGGTAGTGGATACAGGAAGCTACTTTACCGAGTTTGGGCAAGTAATTATCATGTTGCTAATACAGATTGGGGGATTGGGTATCTTGACTTTTGCTAGTTATTTCAGTTATTTTTTTAGTGGTGGTGTTACCTATGAAAATCAATTGGTGTTGGGTGATATTAACAATTCAAAAAAATTAGGTGAAGTATATTCTACCTTAAAGAATGTGATTATGATTACGTTTGGAATTGAATTTTTCTCGGCAGTTTTGATATTTTTTAGTTTAGATACACAGAATTTTCCATCCCATATTAATAGATTCTTTTTCTCTGCATTTCATTCTATTTCCGCCTTTTGCAATGCTGGTTTTTCAACTTTGCCGAACAGCTTATTTGAAAAGGGATTTAAATATAATTATTTCCTGCACCTTGTTATAATTGCAACTTTTGTATTGGGAGGTTTGGGATTTTCTATTGTTTCAAATATTATAAACTACCTGAAGTATAGATCAATGAAGATTTTTTTCCATAAAAAAAGAAATTTTGAATCTAGACCATGGGTATTAAATATCAACAGTAGAATTAATTTAATTACCACGGTGAGTATTTCATTAGTTGCCTTTGCACTATTCTATATTTTGGAATTTCACAATACACTGGAAGGCCATACCAGTTTTGGGAAAATTGTTACCGCATTATTTGGTGCTACGACCCCAAGAACTGCTGGCTTTAATTCAATTGACACCTCCGCCATGTTATTCCCAACAACGATGATGGTATTTCTGTTGATGTGGATTGGAGCATCCCCAGTCTCAACCGGGGGTGGTATTAAGACTAGTACCTTCGCGATTGCCACCTTAAATATTTTAAGCTTGGCAAAAGGAAAAACTAGATTGGAGGTTTTTAGAAGAGAAATTGCGGACATTTCTGTCAGAAGAGCTTTTGCTACCATTTCTCTTTCATTGATTGTTATTGGTTTAGGCATCATGTTGATTTCCTTATTCGACAGTGAGAAGAATTTAAAGGATATCGCTTTTGAATGCTTTTCTGCCTATAGTACTGTCGGTTTAAGCCTGGGTATTACAACAGCTCTATCTGAACCAAGTAAATTGATCCTCATCGTCATCATGTTTGTCGGTCGGGTAAGTATGTTGTCTATCATTATTGCAATTTTCAAAAAAGTTAGGCATAAAAATTATCGGTATCCAACTGAAGAAATTACAATTAACTAAAGATGAAATGAAATATATAGTTGTAGGTCTCGGAAACTTTGGTTCCTCGCTTTCTCAAAAATTAACAGCTCAAGGAAATGAGGTGATTGGGATTGATACAAGAATGGAGAAAGTTGATTTATATAAGGAAAAAATTTCTCATACCATCTGCATGGATGCTACTGATGAGTTTACAGTTTCGGGTTTACCGCTGGAAGATACTGATATTGTAATAGTGGCTATCGGAGAAGATCAGGGTGCGAATATTATGTCAACTGCTATATTTAAAAATATGCAAGTTAAGCGATTGATTAGCAGGGCAATTAATCCACTTCATGAAAAAGTTTTAAAAGCAATTGGAGTGGATGAAATTGTCCATCCTGAAGAAGAAACAGCAGAGAGGTGGTCGAAAAAGCTATGTATTAAAAATGTAGTAGATTCTTTTGAGTTAAATGAACATTTTAGTATTGTTGAAGCAAAGGTACCGAAGGAGTACATCGGAAGGACCATCAGAGAAATTGGGTTTCGAAGTAAATTTAACCTATTGGTATTAACTATTATGAAACAGCATGAAGTAAAAAGTTTGCTGGGGTCTCAACAAACCGAAATGAACATACAGGGAATTGCTACTCCGGATCAAAAGCTGGAGAGAACGGATATTTTGGTACTATATGGGTCAAATAAACACATCAAAGAATTTTTTAAATTTGAGAAAATATGATTTGAATTGGCATGGAATAATAGTTATGTAATACAGGACAGTTACAATAACGCATCTTTAAAATTGTATCAATTTAAACTCGGTGCTATCTTTTCTATTTGGCTTATTCTGATAGGGAAAATGAATTATTGAAATCAGAAGGTTCAAATGTGTTAAATCTGAAATGGGATGCATAACTTTAGAGCTATGGTTAACGGACATTCTTCTTGATGTACGTTCTGAAATAGTAAAATCTCAAACCTGTAATAAATAGAATTATGGGAATAAGTCCTGAGATAAAAACCAAAATTCTCCCCATCATGCCTGCAATTTCTCCAATATGAATCGGATACATTTGCACTGCTATTTGATCACTAACCAGATCACTCTCAAAGGAGACAGCATCAATAACTTTACGATTTTGATCTAGCTTTATTTCCTTGGTTTTTCTAAGGCCGGGAGAAATAAGCCGGTCTTTTACATATCTAAATTGATATGTTGAAGTTAAATTTTCGGGCAAGTAAATTGCTCGAAGCGAATAATTTTTCTCTGACTTCTCCAATAAATCCTGTAAATCCAAGGTAGTGCCCACCTTCATCTTTTTCTCGGGTTTGGTGTTTTCTGTAAATCCATCCACCAACTTAAAACCCTCTTTATAGTAGGTGTTATAAGTAAAATATCCACCAGAAAATGCCATGACAAGTAAAGGTAGGAAAAAGAGAAATCCAAGTGTTTTATGAACATCATAGTTAAGCCTTTTCCTATTTCGTTTCCATCTAATTCTAACTCCTTTTATAAAATTAGATTTATACTTTTTCCACCATAAGAATAATCCAGAGGTGAGGATAAAAAGGAAAAACAAAATAGCATTTCCGCCCACAATGTATTTGCCAATTTCTGGAATTCCAAGGGTACGATGAATCATTAACAGATCCTCAAAAAATGAAATGGAAGCAGATTTTTGTCCTAGAACCATTCCATTTTCCGGATGATAATAAAATGTTTGACCATTAGTATAGACAATAGAAATCGTCTGCTGTTCCCGGTAAGGGAGGAATATCTTTGCTATAGTATCCTTTTGATTCTCGAATAGGGTCAGGGAGGTTTTTAAAAGTGCTTCTTCTGAAATTTTATCCATAGAATCCACCGCCAATAATTTAGGGTTTAAAGCGGCTATTATCTCTGGCTGCCATACATACATAGAGCCAGTGAATCCGGTTATGGAAGCTAAAATACCGCAAGACATTCCTAAATAAAGATGTATTTGCTTAACTATTCCTGAGAAAGGCTTCAAGTAATAAATTTATTGGTGAAGGATGGTATTTGCTTATAAACTGGATAAATAACGTCGACCATTATATTTAAAAATTATAAGCTAAACTAAGGCGAGCATTCGCTCCTTCTCCTACTACAGTAAAAGATCTTAATGGAGCAGCCCACTGTGACCTTGCTGGCAAATAATACTCATTCAGAAGATTATTTATACCTAAGGAAACGTCGATATTGCTCTTTATTTTATAAGTCGCCGATAAGTTTACAAGCGTGTATCCATTAACAGGAAATTCAGTATGCCTGAAGGCATAATTTCCTTTAGCGTCCTGAAATGGATCAAATCTTTTTCGATCGCTTAAATTTATTACGTTCAATGTTGTACTTATCTTTTCAGTTGGACTCCATGTGGCATAAGCTGTTAATTTGGGTGCAGAAATAACATCCCCACCAACATAGCTTAAGTTATTTTCGTCTCCTTTAGGATTCTTAAGTCCTTCTACATAGGAATAGGAAGCTCCCAGAAGCAATTTATTGTTGGAAAAAGCATAGTCTATGACAAACTCCCCACCGAATATTTTTTGCGGTAGTTCAGAAGGTACAAACGAATTTAATTCATCACTGAATACAACTCCGGTGCCTAGATTTGAGGTGCTATAGTAGCCTACTGCTTCTAAGCGCAGATTCTTGAACTTAGAAATAAATCCGAATTCATAATTATTGGTGACAGCTGGTTCTAATAGAATATTGTCTATATTTTCAGCTATAGCAGATCTTAAAATGGAACCTAAATCGGCTATGGAAAAGCCTTGAGAATAACTGATGTAAGGAATGAATTCCTGATGCTCAATATATCTGACTCCCATATTAAATGCTAGATTATCAAATGCTAGCTTTCCGCCTTGAACTGCTATCGAAGGGTTAAAGTTACCATCTCCCTTAGGCGAATAAGGCAGGGTATTATAATCGGCAATATTCATTTTCAAATCATCATATCGCAATCCAACTTTAAACGCCCACTTTTTGTCTAGTTTCAAAGTGGTTTGTAAATAAGGTGCTACACCCATAAGTTCAATATTTGGAACCCAAAGCCTTCCATCTAACAAACCCTGATTAGTTTTGTCCATTAAAAGGTCCAGACCATAGATAAATGAGAGGTCAATGTTTCGATACGTATTGATTCGGGTACTGAAGTTAGGCCTTACACCATATTTTTCTGAATTGATTACAGATTGGCCTCCGTTTTCAAATTTATCCGAATAAAAGAAAATACTTTTTGCTTTAGAATAATATATGTCTGTTTCAAAATCGGTAGTACCTGAAAAAATAGCGTTCAAATTATATTTTAATCTCCCATTAATCAATTGTGAACCCGTAGGCTGCTCTTCCGGAATTGAACCCTTTATGCCATAGCCTGGCTCCAAGGAGTAATCTCCTTTCTCATTAAGTACCTGAACATTAGCAAAAACAGGAATAAACGGGGAGTCTTGTAGTGATTTGTAAAAGTTTCCGTTAAGCGTTATTTTTTGATTTTCTGAAAGCAAATACTCCAATTTACCGTATGTACTATAAATATTTGTGTTATCAAGCCCATACGTTGGAAGAAGAGGTACCCCTTCCGCATCATATTTATTTCCGGTGTGTTCTATACTTCCACTGATGTAATAATTAAATTTATCCTTCTTGCCGGTAATGGATTGATAGATCCCGTAACCTAGTGCGTCTTCTGTATTGGAAAGCTGTGAGGTTCCCCAAATATTGGTGGTTCCACTTATTTTTTCTGTGGAAGTCGGGTTTTTAGTGATGTAGTTTATAAAACCCCCATTTCCTCCATTACCGAATATAGAAGTAGCTCCTTTTATTACCTCCACTCTACTTATATCATTTGGATTGATGCTTCTAATTCCTAAAAGTCCATTTCGCAGCGGAGTGGATTGAGGAATTCCATCCACCATTACCAATAAGGATCGGCCTCTTAAAGTTTGTCCCCAATTGGAAAAAGTCCCTGTCCCCACGGCAAGACCAGGTACAGCAAATGCCAGTATTTCATTAATATTGGATGATAATTTGGTGAATTCTGTGAGTTTTTCGGAATTTACAACCGAGACTGAAGCAGGGATTTCAGAAAGGTATTCCGGGTTTCTGCTGGCAGAAATCACTACCTCATCCAAGCTACCGTAATCCTCCTTCAATAGTGTGTTGTAAGTCTCTATACTATTGGTAGTAAATGCTACTTTTTCTTTTGTGGTTTGGTAGCCTAACATTCTTACAGTTACTGTCCAGGTTCCTTCAGGAATGTCCTTTAAGTTATAAAATCCTTCAAAATCTGTTGTGGTTCCTACTTGTAATTCTTCCAGATATATCGTAACCCCTGGTAGTGGTTCCATCGATTCATTGCTGACTTTACCATTTAATCCGGATTGGCAAAATGCATTTAGGCTGAGCAGAAGAAAAGCTGATAAAATAAAGTACTTCATTATCCTTATTTAGATTAATTAAACTTAGATGACAAATCTAGAAACTGAAGTTTATTATCCCAAGAAAATGTCATCTTTTTTTTATTAAAATATTCGTAGGATTTTTTTCACTGGCTAGTTCAATTCTAGAAATGTTTTTAAGCTGCTTCTGTCTTAAATTGTGAAACTAAAAAAGATATAATAACCGAATTATTTTGATTAAGACCGATAAAGTGTCATTAGGAGCACTATAAGGCAGAATCTTTCCTGAGAAAATAGAGTAAGCATGTGATAGTGCGGCTAATGACACTTTATATTGGTTTATTCAGTTTGAAAGTGGCAAGGAAAATCCTAGACTGAATACCCTTCAAAAAATTTCGGAGGTTTTAGGTATCATCGCATTTAGGACAGGTTCACCCACTTAAAATTCTCTAGCAGACCTCTTTAATTTTTTTTTATTTTTTCTATTCCTTCTTACGCCAATTTAACCTGATTCCAGCACACGAGGCAAGAGACTACGGCATAAAGCCCGTGCTCTTGCCTTTGCTGGTTTATTCCGTTTCCTCTTGCACTTAGTGCCGGACTCAGGCTGGTTCAGCTTCATAAGTATTTGTAAAACCAAAACACAAAAGCTATGAAGACTGAAACAAAAAAATCAGCAAAGAGAAGGAGGGGATCTAACTTTCAGGTAACAGGATCCCAATCTGATATCTATGAGAAGTTTACCAATCTGATCATTGAGAAACTGAAACAGGGGATTATTCCCTGGAAGCAACCTTGGCATGAGATGGGACTTCCTGCAAATTATCTGACCAAGAAACCCTATAAGGGAATTAACCTCTGGATGCTCTTATCCTGTGGACATCAGTATCCGTATTACTTAACTTTTAAACAAGCTCAAGCGCTGGGAGGAAAAGTCAGGAAGGGAGCGAAGGCTATTCCCATATGCTATTGGAAATTTGCCTTTAGAGATAAGAAAACTGGAAAGGTGATTCCAGAAAGCCAAATTGGGTTGTATGATTTGAAACAGGTCACCCGATCTGGATTTCTCAAAGAGTTTAAGGTATTTCCCATAGAGCAGTTAGATGGGATAGAATGGGAGTTTCCAGAGTTGTCAACAATCGAGTCTCTGCCGGTAAATGAGCATTGCCGTAAGATCTATGAGGACATGGTAAGACCGCCGGAATTGATTCATAAGGGATCATCAGCTTATTATAGGACGGATCTCGATCAAATCACCTTGCCGGAAAGAACCTTGTTTCCATCAAGTGAAGACTACTATGGAGTGCTTTATCATGAGCTGGTGCATTCGACTGGACATAACTCGAGACTGGATCGGGTTGGTGTTTCAGACCCACAAGAATTTGCATCCGAAGAATATAGCAAAGAAGAACTGATTGCTGAAATGGGCGCAGGGTACCTGAATAATTATACAGGGATCTTGGATAAGAATTTACTGGAAAACTCAGTAGCCTATATCCAAAACTGGTTAAACGAACTGCGAAATGACAAGCACCTCCTGATCGAGGCTGCAAGTAAAGCGCAGAAAGCAGTGGATTATATACTAAATGAATGTCCTTTTTAGGAGTAAGGGGAGAGATCCCCTTTTTTGTCATGCTTGTAGCACTCTCTGAGAGGGCTTCATAGTTATTGTATGTATTCAAACTATGCAATAATAACTACTAAGAAAAGAAAATTTTTACTACTGAGTTTTTTGGCAACCATATTATTCTCTTGCGATAAGAAGGATAATAAACCAACTTTTATCGCCCATCCGGGCATAATTCAGGAAACATTCAAACACCTTTTAATCCAGAAATCTCTATGATAGCAGAGCCTATCACCCTTTATTTAAGGAAAGGGAGGGGTGGGCAAGCCCATTAAAAATTGGAAAGAATACTCGGGTGGAATTACAATTCCCACCCAGAACCACGAGAATTGTGATTACGCCCTATAGGGTCAATTTGCTCCGCCAGCCGGGGGTCAACTTCATCGTTTTTTGAAATAGGTTGCTGATTTCTATTCCAGTGAGTTCTGCTCCTGATCCAACTCGATGGGGAGGTGCATGACTATGATGGACGAAAAGAACATGATCTTACTATAGATGCCTCGATAAAAAAAATTAGGCATATCCCTAACCAACCTGCGGACTTTTTACATAGAACTATGGGAAACTTCTTGCTTCGCTTTATGGTAGGTAACTCGACCTGCTTGTCACACAAATAGGGGACGGAGCCCAATTTTTTAACACAATAAAAAATCTTAGCTTTGAAGTGGAAAAGATGAAAAAATTAAGTTTCAAAATATTATTCCCACTCATTGCATTTGCATATTGCATCGCTTTTTTCGAAATAGAAATAGGCGGTCTACAGCAGACTTGGGGGGATGAATTTGATACTTATGTAACTAGTTATCACGACAGTAAAATCACTACGCCAGACAATGTCAATATTGATGTTGATCTCACTTTCACCCCACTCCATTCGTTTTTTCATTTCATTGACCCCCAACTTCAAGTTGTAGGGATAGCCTTTCAAAATATTGATCCCCAATATTTAGTCTCTTCAAGGCTCTTTATTAGAAATTGCATCTGGCTTATTTAGCCCAAAACACTCCCTTATTTCATTTTATAGAATGTCGATCAGCCCAATGAGGTGTCTGAAATGCGTGCATTCCAGTGTTTATTCAATTTCTAAAAGTATAAATTCATGATAAATAATATCATTACTTTTTCCGTAAGGAATAAGCTAATCATAGGACTGTTTACCTGTTTTATTATCGGGTGGGGTTTGTATTCATTAACCAAAATCCCAATAGATGCCGTCCCTGATATAACCAACAATCAGGTACAAATTATTACTACATCAGAGAGCCTCGCAGCACAGGAAGTAGAGCAGTACATCACCTACCCGGTGGAGCTTGCTATGAACAACCTTCCGGGAGTACAGGAGATCCGGTCAATCTCACGGTTTGGTTTGTCCATTGTCACCGTAGTATTTGATGAGGACTTGGGCACTTTTCTTCCACGACAGTTGGTGAGCGAAAAACTCAAAGAAGCAGAACAGAATATTGGTTCAGAATATGGTACTCCCCAAATGGGTCCAATAACCAGCGGGTTAGGTGAAATTTACCAGTACACCATAGAAGCATTACCTGGATATGAATCCTTATATGATGCAACTGAGCTGAGAACTATACAGGATTGGACAATCAAAAGACAGTTATCCGGCACAAAGGGAATTGTTGAAATCAATAGTTGGGGTGGTTACTTGAAGCAGTATGAAGTTGCTATCAACCCCAACAAGCTGAATTCTTTTGATTTAACATTGAGCGAAATATTTACAGCACTTCAAAAGAACAATCAAAACACAGGAGGCAGTTACATTGAGAAAGGTGCTAATCTGTATTTTATTCGAGGTAAAGGCTTAGTAGGCTCTATTGATGAAATCAAAAAAATTGTAGTCACAAAAAGAAACCAAGTTCCCATCACTATTGCCGACATAGGAGAAGTAGGAATTGGTCATGCTCCACGTTTTGGTGCTGCCACTATGGACGGAAAAGGTGAAGCCGTAATTGGAATAGTAATGATGCTGAAAGATGCCAATACCATCAATGTAATTGCAGATGTAAAAGAACGAATAGCGGAAATTCAAAAGACACTACCCGAAGGAGTTGTCATCAAACCCTTTGTTGACAGAACCAAATTAATCGGTAAAACCACAAGTACTGTAAAGGAAAATTTACTTTTGGGAGGGCTTATTGTCATTTTTGCCTTGGTATTTCTGTTAGGTAATTTTAGATCAGGTTTTATAGTAGCCTCAGTGATTCCTTTGTCCATGCTCTTCGCTCTGGGTATGATGAATGTTTTTAACGTCTCCGCTAATTTGATGAGTTTGGGAGCACTTGATTTTGGAATCATTGTAGATGGGGCTGTAATCATTGTCGAATTTATGGCAGTTCAGTTAGTTCTGAATAATAAAGCTTTATCCAACCTCACTAAAACAGAAAGGCAAAGCAAAATCAATGACATAGCTATTGAGTCCTCTAAAAAGATGATGAATTCTGCCATTTTTGGTCAGATTATAATTCTTATCGTTTTTCTGCCAATTCTTTCTCTACAAGGTGTAGAAGGCAAAATGTTTGTCCCAATGGCCTTGACATTCGGTTTCGCCATTCTCGGTGCTATGGTTTTGTGTCTCACCTATGTTCCAATGGTGTCTGCATGGCTATTATACGGTAAGATAAAAAAGAAGAAAAGCTGGGGTGAGAAATTCATGACATGGGTAGAAAATCTGTATACCCCCGTCCTTATAAAAGCACTGCAACTACGAATCTGGGTACTGTCAGTGGCCTTTTTACTACTGCTTGCCACCATCATTATTTTCTTAAACATGGGCGGTGAGTTCATTCCAAAACTGGATGAAGGTGACTTTGCTTTGGAAACTCGCATGGCTCCTGGAACTTCCCTACAAGAAATGGAAAAGAACATGACCAAACTGGAAAGGATATTACTGGATAATTTCCCTGAAGTATTATCAGTGGTCACCAAAATTGGAGCTGCAGAAGTCCCAACCGACCCTATGCCTATTGAGGGCTCAGATATAATGGTAAAACTCAAAGAGAAAAGCGAATGGGTTTCAGCCTCTACTTCCGCTGAACTAGCTGCTAAAATGGATGAAGCCATTGCAACCCTTCCCGGAATCTCAGTTGAGTTTTCACAACCCATTGAAATGCGCTTTAATGAGCTTTTAACTGGTGTTAAATCAGACTTGGCTATTAAGATTTATGGGGAAAATCTAGAAAAATTACAAGAACTCGGTAATGATGCCGCTACTATTATTGAACCTATATCAGGGGCAGCAGATGTGAGAACAGAGCAAATTACAGGTTTGCCACAAATCAATATTGACTACAAACGAGATAAATTAGCACAGTATGACCTTACGATTGCAGACCTAAATCAGGCTGTAAACACAGCCTTCTCGGGTGGAATTGCAGGGCAGTTCTTTGAGGGTGAAAAACGTTTTGATTTGGTGGTGCGCCTTCAAGAAACATTCAGACAGGATATTAACTCCATCAATGAATTATACATTCCTCTCCCAAATGGAGCTAAAATTCCTTTGGAAGAAGTAGCAAACATACAGGTTCTGGATGCTCCCGGTCTAATATCAAGAGATGATACGCATAGAAGAATTGTAATAGGTGTCAATGTTAGAAATCGGGATATTCAGTCTTTAGTTACTGAAATCAAATCAGAGTTGGGAATGAAACTTAAACTGCCATCAGGTTATTACATTACTTACGGTGGTCAATTTGAGAATCTTCAACGAGCCACCAAGCGGCTTTCCATTGTTATACCGATTGCTTTAGTCCTTATCTTTTTCATCCTCTACATCAGTTTAAAATCGGTCAAAGAAACGATCCTTATTTATACGGCAATTCCTTTTGCAGCGGTGGGGGGAGTCTTTGCATTGTGGCTAAGAGGAATGCCGTTTAGTATTTCAGCAGGTGTTGGATTTATTGCTCTTTTTGGGGTAGCTGTATTGAATGGCTTAATTTTAATCAGTAGCCTAAACGAGTTGAAAAAAGAAGGTGTAACCGATATTAAGGAGCGGCTCATTAAGGCTACCACTTCACGTCTAAGACCAATATTCCTTACCGCTTCAACCGACATTCTTGGTTTCTTACCAATGGCACTTTCTTCATCAGCAGGAGCAGAGGTTCAGCGCCCATTGGCCACAGTGGTAATTGGTGGAATACTAACCGCTACATTATTGACTTTGATTGTTCTGCCTATACTCTATACACTGATGGAACGTCCTCCGAAATTCAATAAAACTGCTTCTATAGCGGTAGTACTAGTATTAGTTGGATTTATTCCTAATTACAGCCAAGCTCAATCATTCAACCAGGCAATACCTATATCTCTTGCAGCTGCTATTGATACAGCCTTAACCAATAATCCCGGACTTCAGGCAGACCAGTACAGAATAGAGTCCGAGCAAAAGCTAAAAGGTACTTCCTTTGATTTACCTAAAACCAATGCAGATTTTCAATATGGTCGAACAAATAGCTTTTATGCAGATAATGGATTCACGCTAGGCCAAAGCTTTTCATTTCCTACTTATTATGTTCAAAGATCCCGACTAATAGACGAGAATATTTACAGTCAGGAAATCAAAAAACAAGTAACTAAAAATGCTTTGATCAATGAAGTGAAATCCGTTTACTACTTCATAAGATATTTACAGGAAATAAATAAAATACTGATTCGTCAGGATTCTATTTATAAAGAACTGGTCAAAGCAACAAGCCTACGCTTTCGGACAGGTGAATCCAATTTGCTCGAAAAAACTACTGCAACATCTAAATCGCTGGAAATTGAGAATCAATTAAAGCAGAATGAAGCGGATATTCAAGCATGGCTAAAACGCTTGCAAATATTGCTTAACTCCGCTGATCGCATTACGATAGATGACAGAGAGGCTTTTGTTTATCAGCAATCATTTGCACTGGATAACGGTGATATTTCGAGCAATCCATCCTTACGGCAAAGCAAACAAGCTGTCGAGATAGAAAACCAGAAAGTAAAAGTCGCTAAGACTCAATCATTGCCGGATTTCAATATTGGCTATGTCAATCAATCCCTACAAGGATTCTACGACATAAATGGAGCTAATGAGTTCGTTGGCAGAACTACACGCTTTCAAAGTTTCCAGGCTGGGATTTCAATTCCTATTTGGTTCAAACCACATACCTCCCAAATACAAGCAACAAAATTAAATGTAAAGGCAGCTGAAGCAGATTATTTACAAATGCAACAGCGAATCCAATCGGATTTCATAGCGAATTATCAAGCCTATCAAAAACTGCTTCAATCGCATCATTACTATACGACTAATGCTCTTCCTCAAGCTGAGTTAATACTAAGTCAATCCAATTTGGGATTCAGACAAGGTGAGCTGAGCTATCTGGAGTACATCAATGGAGTAAATCAGGCATTGGATTATCAATTCAAATACCTCGATAACCTGAACCAACTCAATCAGGCTATTATTTCAATTGAATATTTATTAGGCAATAATTAATTTCTATAGAAGATCATGAAAAACAGCATATATATATCCATAATCACACTATTCACTGTTCTTGCCTCTTGCAAAAACAGCGATAAAGCTGCACAGGATAATCTTGCCAATATTGATGCTAAACAGGCAAGCATTGACCAGGTTGAACTTTCTCAGCTGCAAATTCAAAACGCTGAAATCCTAATTGGCTACCTGAAACAAGATACATTATCAGAAATTATCAAAGCTAATGGTTTGATTGAACTTCCTCCAAATGACAGAGTATCTATCAATGCACTCTATGAAAGTTTCATTGAAAAAGTATATGTGATGGAAGGAGCATCGGTTAAAAAAGGAGATATTTTGGTTTCTTTGAAACACCCAAATTTCATCCAACTACAACAGGAATATCAGCAATCCGAAAGCCAGTATCGATTCTTACAGAAGGAACTGCAACGCCAACAAATTCTAAGTGATTCAAATTTTGCTGCAACAAAAACATTCCAGCAGATTCAAGCTGATTTTGAAAGTATAAAGTCGCAAAGAAATGCATTAGCTGAAAAATTGAGTTTGATAGGAATTAATTCTAAAGAGGTATCTGAAGGAAAAATTCACTCTATTATTTATCTGACTTCTCCTATAACTGGGACAGTCACCAAAGTAACAGGTTTCAAGGGGCAGTCAATATTGCCCCAGCAGCCACTTTTGGAAGTCATTAACAATGAACACGCTTATTTGGAATTGAATGTTTTTGAAAAGCATATCAACAGCATTCAATCTGGTCAAAAAGTGGATTTTAAAGTATCCTCTTTCGAGAACAGCCCCTCATTTTCAGCGTCTATTTTTTCTGTAGGTAATTCGTTGGATTTAACCTCTCGGACAATAAAAATTCTTGCAAAATTTCAATACAATACCCTATTAATACAGGGTCTATATGTGGAAGCAGATATTTATGCTCACCCTACAGTAGTTTCAGTATTGCCAGAAGCAGCTATTATTTTTGATCAAAATGAATCCTACGTTTTTGTTCAGGATGAAACAACTGAAAAAAGTACTGATACAACCGAAGCATCTTTCACAAAAACAAGCGTAAAGATTGGAAGAAGCAATAGCGGATTAGTACAAATATTGGATGGGAGCAAAATAATTTCAACCTCCAAAATCGTAGTACAAGGCGCTAATTATTTGAAATCAGAATTGGGGAAAGGTGAGGGAGATGATGATTAAAAACATATTAGACTGTTTTAAAACCTGGGCAGCAAATCTGAAACAACAACTTATCATTTTGCACCTTGCTTATAGTGACAAAGGAACGCCTTGGTATGCCAAAGCTCTTATTGTATTCATTATTGCTTATGCGCTTAGCCCAATCGACCTGATTCCGGATTTTATTCCTGTTATAGGTTATCTGGATGATTTGATTCTACTGCCCATAGGTATTTATTTCGCCTTAAAATTGATTCCAAAAGAAGTAATCGAAAATGCAAAGGTAAAAGGGCAAGAGTACAAATGGAATAAAAAAAGAAGCTTAGTGGGAGGCATACTTGTGGCCTTAATATGGCTTGGTTTCACGCTTTTTCTTTTCTTAAAATTATCCAGCAAGCCCCATATAAAATGAAGGAAAAATTAATTATATCAGGGGTATTATATTTAATCGTATTTGGAACCTTTGCCCAACAAAAGGATACTGTATTGCTTCCAAGTCCTTTTGACGAAGGCTATTTCTTCGTGGGACCCGACGATTTGCTTAAATTTAAGGGATATGCCCAAATGGATTTTTATACACCTTTAAGTGAAAGCCCTGGCCATTCAGAATTCCTTATTAGAAGGGCACGGCTTGCTGCCACTGGATATTTGCAGCAAAACTTCCGATATATGTTGTACACACGCTTCGATGGAGGAAAAGTCCAATTAAACGAAGCTTTTTTAGAATCGAGGCATTTAGCTTTTGCACACCTGCGGGTCGGGCAGTTTAAAGTTCCTTTCAGTCTTTCCAATCTTACCTCCAGCTCACAAATAAACTTTGTAGAGAGACCCTTGGTAGTTGACAACTTATCCCCCGCATATGATATAGGGGCAATGCTTTTTGGGCAAGCTTTCAAAGAGCGAATTGATTATGCGATGGGTATCTTTAATGGCGAAGGGCGGAATATGAATGAAGTTAACAGCCATAAAGATTTTATTGGCAGGTTGGTAGTGGCACCTTTCAAAACTAACTTTAACAGCCTTTTCCAGCAACTCTATTTTGGCATATCAGGCTCTTATGGGCTGAAGGACCAACCTTACTCCACAAATAATTTTGAAACGGGTTCAGGCATAGTCTTTTTCTCCAGGTCCGACACTACATCAATTTTAAACAAGAGAGAACGAGTGGGTTTCGATATGGAATGGATTATCGGAAGTGCTTCGTTCCGTGCTGAGTACATTCAAAGAACGGATAATATTAGTAAGGACACTAAGAAGGCCATACTAACGGACAAAGGGTATTATATTGATTTCACTTATCTTTTAAGTGGAGAAAAACAGCAAAGAAACAGTCCGGTGAAACCAAACAGAGAATTGGATCCCAAAAAGGGATATTGGGGCGCTTTTGAGCTTGCATTTCGTTATGAAGTGCTGGAATTATCAGATCAGAATTTATTGGCTCAACCAAATGAAGGTGCCAATCGAACGAGGCCCCTTTCGGGTGGAATAAACTGGTATCCGAATGATGATGTAAGAATAGTTCTCAACTATGAAAGGCTCAAATTTTCGTCCTTAATTAATGTAGAAAATAACAACTACAAGCAATCCAACTTTCTAAAATTCAGGTTTCAATATCAATTCTAATTACAATTCACCTATGGATGTATTGAAGTACTTCAAACATTTCAGCAAAAGAAGAATACATTATTTCATCGTGGCATTTGCTGGATTATTTATTTTACTGACTGCCATCGTTTATTTTCTTCCCACCACAATTATCGACTATGAATTCTCTGAGGAGGTTCAGGAACATAAAAGTCCACTGCTTCACCATGCCATGTTGGCTATAAGTTGGTTTGGTTATACGTGGGTATCTGTGGCGTTGGTGATCGGAACTGCCCTGGTGTTCATACTTTTCAAGCATTACAAAGAGGCCCTTTTTGTGGTACTCACCTCTATTATATGGGTCATCACATTTGGGATAAAAGTTCTTATAAACAGGCCAAGGCCTTCAGAAGACTTTGTTGATGTTATGGTTAATGCAGAACATCAAAGTTTTCCAAGTGGACACACATCCTTTTATGTCGTTTTTTTTGGTTTTATAATATTTTTAATGCTTTTCAGAAATGAGATTCCTAAGTTAATACGGTATACAATAATTATTTTTTCCTTGTTTTTAATTCTTACCGTTCCTTTTTCAAGGGTTTATTTAGGTGCGCACTGGTTTACCGATGTTGCTGCAGGTTTCGTACTGGGGTTGTTGATACTTTATACCCTCTTAAGACTTTTTTACCAGAGCTTTCTCTAATCTTATTGAATGAATTATTCCATCTGCCCTTAATGGTATTCGCATTGTTTTCCTGTGATAAGGAGGATGAAAATCCACTAATTTATCTGGAGGGTACTTATAAAAGTGAAATTAATTATTCCGAAAATTCATCCGTATTTATCTAATTCCGAAAGTTACATTAACATATTGTCAGATATTTATTCTATTTGAATAAGAAATGGAAGGAGTCTTTGCTCCTTCCATTTTATCAGTAATTCTTGCAGAAGAATCCTGTAAGCAAATAATGTGCATTCAATGCAGCAAATAAATTCATACTAGAAATTTACTGCTATCAACCAGTTTAAGATTTAACTGGACAGGTTAAGGAATATATTTTCTGTTAAAGTTTAAAACCTATCGATGCAACAAAACTTCTTCCATCCGAAGTCCAGATTCCTGGACCTGGGTACATTTGTGGCCTTTTAGTAAAGTATCTCTTATTCAATAGGTTATTGATTCCTACGCGCAAAATAAATTTTGAAGAGACCTGATAGGAAGTGTTTAGATCCCAGACATTATAGGATGGCACGATTCCAACCGCGCCAGTCTCGGGTGGAGTTTTAGTGTTGAGTGCATCGGCATAAGTGTTTCCCACGAATTGATGCTGAAGAAGTACCCGTAATGCTCTAAAATGTCCCGAAACTCCATTTCTGCTTAGCCATTTTGGAGCAGCTTCAATTCGGTTACCTGTGATATTTTGATTTCCTTCTGCCACTGCTACTTCCCCTGATGTGTATTTTGCATCCATGAGGCTAGTTGAGGTATAGAAATTAAGCCCCCAATTTTTCCCCTTCATGAACTCGTAATCCAAGTAGAATTCTATGCCATTGTTCAGGCTGTTGCCAATATTTGACTTTTGGATGAAAGTCTGCCCTTCATGCTCAACAAAGATATTCCCAAGACGATTGCCAATATAAGTTCTGAAGAAAGTGATGTTGTACTTCAGACCAGGGATCGAGGAGTTTTCCCAGCCTACTTCGGCGTTGTAACCAAAGCTATCTTCCAGCTCGTCAGAGATCAAGGTCATAGGATTTCCTGGAATAATATCCTGAAAAATTACAGGCCGGTTGGCTTGGGAAAAACCAGTATAAAATCGTGAATTTGAATTCAATTGGTAATTAGCATTAATGCCAAGCGCTATAAAGTCGTAGTCTATAGTCTTTGGCACATATGCATCTTCGATGTAATCTATCCGTCCAGTCATTTTTGATGATCCCATTTCAACACGTATACCAGGAGTGACGCTGAATTGGTCTGTTAGGTAAAACTGATTTTCCAGAGCAAGCGCGAAGCTTTCACTTTTAAGGTTCATGTCCCTTTGAAAATTACCTTCCACTTTAATATCGTAATCTGTGCCTGTCGATCCTTTTCCACGTTGCCTTCTATCCATACTATTATTGAAATAGCGGAAGTTCGCTGAGAAGTTGTTCTTCATATTTCCTAACTGATAAGTATGCATCAGTCTTCCTTCGGTGGTACGTGTATGGTAATTGTCTATGTCCACGTTTCTAGCAGCATATTCTTCGGTAGCTAAATCGATGACGTCAGGTTTATTGGCAAAACCATCAAAGGTCACAGATGCTCGTTCACCGAAAACTCCTGAAACAGTCCAGTTAAGGGAGGTATGTGGAGATATCTGAAAATCAAGAATAACTGCTGGAATCCATATTTCAGGGCTGTAATAATTCCTTGCTCGTGTAGATTGTTTAGGATTATCTGTAAACATTTCATCATTCAATGGACCAGGGATCTGGTATAAATAGGTGCTTCTGGACAATTCGCCACGTAATTTTAGCCTATCGTTGAATTGATAGGTCAAGTCTATGTGTTGAGCATCTGAGGTAGAGTTTGAATTGTCACGATAGCCTTCAGAAACCCGCTTTTGGTAATAGGCATAGTAAGTCAACTTGCCCACTTTTCCTCCGATAGCATTGAAGGTAGAGAGCAGGCCAAAGGATCCTACGGTGCTTAAGTTTTCAAATGAAAATCTTTTCGTAGAATCGGGTTCCTTTAGAATGTAATTCAGCATACCTCCAAACTGCTGTCCATATTGAAGCGCACCGGTTCCTCGGATCAGTTCGATCTTCTCAACAGCTTCTATTGGCATAGAATAATGACTGGCGGGATATCCGTAGATATCGGTATTGATCATCACTCCGTTTTGACGAATGTTGAATTCCCAGCTTCTATGGCCATCCAGTCCGCGGACGGAGAAATTTATTTGGTTGCCCGAGCCATCCATGTCGTAAATAAACCCGCCCGGTATTTTAGCAAACAGCTGCCTTCCCGTTTTCTCAGCAAGGTTAGCCGGGAGTAGACTGATTTGGATAGATTCGGTTTTTCTTCCGCCGATCAGGAAGTTTCGACTTACATTTGGAAGAGGTGCTATCGGTGATAAATCCCGAAAATCTCTCAGCTGGAATTCCTTTAAGTCCAGTGTTTTGATGGTGTCATTTTGGGCATACGCGCATGCCATCAAGCCTTGGAAAAGCCCAAGAATAAGTAGTTTTTTAATATTCATAAGTTTGGATAAAATATATACAAAAAGCCAGTCGGGCTTAATTACTGGACCGGCCATAAAAATGACAGTATATGCTTTATCCGAATTGTGGGGGAGGTGTCTTTAGACTGAGAAAAATGTCCCTATAATCAGTCTGACTGGTATTAATATTAGTTGAATCTAATTTGGAAGACCAAATCTCAAAGTTGGATATTTCATTGGCTATAAAGTCTTTAGGGAAAAACTTGGCAAAAAGTAGTTTATGGTTTTGATTGTTATTATGAGCGTTGTCAGTAATAGATCTAATCCAGTCAGAAACCTGCTCGTTTAATTTTTGTTTTTGTTGATCTTTAATATAAACAACTTGAAGTGTGTCGTTTTGATAGCGTTGTTTGACCACCCGAAGAAATTGGCCATCAACTTCCATAGATAGGTTTGTAGTCTGGAAATCATCCTGATTGGCCATGTAAGGTAGCGAAAGCGGAATTTCCATCATTTCAGTGAGAGAATTATCGTAGGATTCTTCCCATATATTCTCCTCCCATTCTCTAGTTAGTCGGTATTGATAGGCAAAGAAGTAGACAATGTATCCGAAGAAATACAGGCAAAAACAACTGAGCAGAAATATGGAAGAGAATTTTCTCACTTGCTAAAACTACTGATAAATTATTTTGATGTGAAATCATGATCTATAAAGAAACAATCTCTTCAGTGATTCAGCGTAGTACCCAGCCTCCGCACTGGGAGTCCTAAAAATTCTTCTTTGTCTTACTTTAGACTTTTAGTCACAGAGAGCTATTATTTAACAGAGCCAACCACCCTCTACTAAAGAGCCTGTACCACAGGCTTGCGGGCATAGGCTTGGGGTGAGGTAAAGAAACCTATTACAAATTGGTTAGGATATTAGGGTCGGGCATCAAGAAATAATCCATTGGATTGTTTTAGTATTGGGTCAGTAAGCAGAAGAGGCAAATCCCATCAAGTACCACAAATGTTAGAAAAACAGATTCTAGAAATTGTTCTGGCAATTGCAGTGAAGACGTTGAGTAACTATTCGAATCATATTTTCCACACGGAAATCGATCCGGTATTCAGTGGAAGAAAGTGGACTAGAAGTGAAAAAGTAGCTGGTTGATTTCAAAAATAATACGGTAAGCGGCTTTATCTAAGTTTAATTTAGGATGAAGCCGCTTTTTTTAGAATGAAAAGTTCTACTTCAGTCACCACTAAAAAATAGAATTGTCGTTTTATATTTAAGAAGTTGCTTAAATAAGAAATCTATTGTTATATTTATGACGCTATTAAATTCTAAAGAGGAAACCATGGAAAACAATCAATCCTGTATCAGAGTATTTGCCGATAAAGATCAGATAAACCATTGCCGAGAACTACTACAAGCCAATGGCTCGGCATTTGGTCAATTGAGTGGTTTGCTGGCGCTCGCAGGGAATGAAGTGAGGCTGAAGATTTTGTTTCTTTTAGAGGAAGAAAACGAACTCTGCCCATGCGACTTATCAGACATTTTAGGAATGAGCATCCCTGCAGTTTCTCAACATCTCAGAAAACTCAAAGACAAAAATGTCATTGAAGGTCGAAGAGAGGGTCAAACTATTTTCTACTCATTAAAACAAGAACAACTGACCTTATTTCACCCCTTTTTCAAACACATCATTAATAATTCAAACATAGTTACAGTATGAGCGAGAAAAACAGCAAACTTGTCGGAGCGGGAATGCTATCAGCAGTAGCTGCTTCACTTTGCTGCATTACCCCTGTATTAGCGCTTATTTCAGGAGCATCAGGTGTAGCAGCAAGCTTTTCGTGGATGGAACCCGCAAGACCATATCTTATCGGAATCACCGTTTTAGTATTGGGTTTTGCTTGGTATCAGAAAATCAAGCCCAGGACCGCGGAAGAAATTCAATGCGATTGCGATGATGATGAGAAAAAGCCTTTTATGCAGACTAAAACATTTTTAGGCATTGTAACCGTGTTTTCAGCTTTAATGCTTGCTTTTCCAAACTACGCGCACATTTTCTACCCTTCAAATGATCACAAAGAAATTATAATTGTCAATGCCTCAGACATTCAATCGGTAACCTTTGATATAAAAGGAATGACTTGCGCTGGCTGTGCCTCACATGTAGAAAATGATGTGAATAAGCTGCCTGGTATTGTTAAGGTAGTCGCAATTTATGAAGAGGCGACAGCCAAAGTAGAATTTGATCAATCAAAAATAAGCTTGGTTCAAATTGAAGAAGCCATCAATGGTACAGGTTATAAAGTGGTGGGCAGGAAATAGTATTTTTTTGTGCACTGTATTTAAGAATTTAATTAAATAATTGATTATGTATAAATATGATGTTTTCGTCTTGGGTTCCGGAATGGCAGGAATGAATATTGCCAACATATGTGCCAGTAAAGGACTAAAAGTGGGGATTACGGATGAGCTGCCTTATGGGGGGACCTGTGCACTACGAGGTTGCGATCCAAAAAAAATAATGCTGGGTGCTACGGAGGCGAAAGATTTTGCAGCCCGACTTCATGAAAAACAAATCGCTGAAGTTCCGGCCATCCATTGGAAAGCTGCCATGAAATTAAAGCAGGAGTTTGTAGATGCAATGCCCCCCAAAATTGAAAAAGGCTATAAACACAATGGAATTGAAACATTTCACCAATCGGCTAAATTTATTTCAGAAAATCAACTGCAGGTAGGCGATAAAACGATAGAGGCTAAAAAAATTGTGATAGCTACAGGTGCAAGGCCTAGGGTATTAGGAATCTCGGGCGTGGAGTACACGCTGACCAGTACCGACTTCCTGAATTTTGATACACTTCCAAAATCGCTTGTTTTCATAGGGGGTGGTTATATCGCCTTTGAATTTGCGCATATGGCGGCCCGCTTTGGCAGCGAAGTCACCATCCTGCATCGAGGCAAACAGCCTTTAGAAAGTTTCGATCCGTTTATCGTGGAGCAGTTGACTGGAGCCACCCAGAAATTAAATATTAAGGTGGTGTTGAACACCAATGTTACAGCCGTTGAAAAATTTGGAGATTCTTTTACAGTGACAGGCAAGGATGAAAACGGAGAACAAAAATGGGAAGCAGAAGCTGTGATCAATTCTGCCGGAAGACCACCAGCAATTTTTGACCTAGATCTGAAAAAAGCGAATATCGCATTCAGTAAAAGAGGGGTCGAGGTAAATGAATATTTGCAAAGCACCACCAATTCTAACATATATGCTGCAGGAGACGCTGCTGATACGGATGGAATACCACTAACACCTGTAGCAGTCATGGAAGGGCATATCGTAGCTTCCAATATTATAAATGGTAACATTAAAAAACCCGATTATACGGCTATTCCTACCGTAGTATTTACCTTACCCACCATGGCATCGGTAGGCCTTTCGGAAGAAAAAGCGACTGAAAAAGGAATTGAATTTATTGTGAATAAAAAAGCTGTTCCAGACTGGTTTACGGCCAAAAGGATAAATGAGAATACTTACGCCTATAAAACCCTGATAGAAAAGGAGACTGGAAAAATTTTAGGTGCACATATCATTGGTCCACACGCTGAAGAAGTGATCAACCTTTTTGCCTTGGCCATAAAGGCTAGATTGACCTCGAAGGATATTAAAACGATGATATTGACGTATCCGTCAGCTAGTGCTGATATTGTTTACATGGTTTAAACACTTAAAATTTCAAACATTTAGAAAAAAATATGTATAAAGAAATCATAAATCTAGACATCATTGGAATGACCTGCGACCATTGTGCCACAGGTATTGAAAAACTACTTTCCAAAAACGAAGGCATAAAAGAAACCAATGTGAGTTATACAAAAGCTACTTGCGAGTGTGCTTATGACCCTTCGAAAACCAGCAAGGAAGAAATTATCAAAACCATTAATGGCACGAAAAACTATCGTGTCAAAGGTGAAATTCCCGAAAATGGTAGTGGTGGCAACAACCAATTTAACCTCATCATAATCGGTGGTGGTTCGGCTGCATTTTCGGCAGCTATCAAAGCCGAAAGTTTAGGTTTGACTACATTAATGATCAACGGTAGATTAGACTTTGGCGGGACCTGCGTGAATGTAGGATGTGTGCCTTCCAAAAACCTAATCCGTGCAGGCGAAGCGGCTTATCATTCTACCCATTCCAACTTTGCAGGCATCAAACCTAGAGGCGTTGACATTGATTTTGCCCAAATCATCAAAGACAAAAAGAGGCTGGTAGCCACTCTTCAAGAGAAAAAGTACATGAATGTAGTAAGCGATTTTGAAAACTTGACTATGCTTAAAGGTTGGGCAAAGTTCAAAGACAGCAAAACAATTGAAGTAGATGGGAAAGAATATAAAGCCCTTAAATTTTTAATTGCTACAGGGGCTACTACCAACATTCCGAATATTGAAGGCTTGGACAAAATCGATTATTTGACTAATGTTTCCCTTTTCGATCTGGAAGAAAAGCCTGAAAGTATCACCATTATGGGAGCAGGTTATATAGGATTGGAAATAGCTATGGCTTATAATCGCCTAGGGGTAAAAGTTCGGATCATAGAATTTACCGACCGGGTTTTGCGGTCACAAATGCCTGACATTAGCGAAGCATTGGAAACCCAAATGCGAAAAGAGGGAATTGAAATCCTTCCCAACTTTAGAGCCGTGAAATTTGAGCAAAAAGAAGAAGAAATAATTATTCATTGCAAATGCCCTGATGGTTCATTTACGGAAATTGTAGAAAATGGAAAAGTAGTGATTGCCACAGGCACAAAACCTAATACCCATACAATGGGCTTGCAAAATGTAGGTTTAGAATTAACCAAAACTGGACATATTTTGGTAAACGAAAAGATGGAAACCAATTTGGTGAACATTTACGCTGTTGGCGATGTAGCCAATACCCCGGCCTACGTTTATACCGCGGCATTTGAAGGGAAAATTGCGGTAGAAAATGCCTTCTCGGGAGCAGAAAACAAAGCTGATTATTCTTCGCTGCCTTGGGTGGTCTTTACTGATCCACAAGTAGCAGGAGCAGGTTTGGACGAAGCGCAGGCAGAAGCTGAAGGAATTCCATTTGAAGTTTCCAAATTGGAACTCAAAGATGTACCACGAGCCATAGCGGCAAATGATACCAGAGGTTTCATCAAACTTATTCGCAACACTGAAACCGACAAATTGGTAGGTGCTAGAGTAGTTGCACCCGAAGGTGGAGAACTTATTCAACAATTAAGTATGGCAATCAAATACGGAATAACTGTAAAAGAATTGGCGGACAGTTTCTATCCTTATTTGACTTTGGGAGAAGGTATCAAATTAGCAGCGATAACTTTTGGCAAAGACGTATCGGAATTGAGCTGCTGTGCCAGTTAGGCAGTCCTAAACGATCCGAAAGTTTGCGCTTCAAATCATCCTTATTTGGCTATTCATTGGTTGTCTAATAAGGGTTTTTGATTATTCACACTTACTGAATTTAATTATTAAGGAACCTATGGCAGGAGAGCTTTCCATGGTGCATTCAAATTCATTTAGAAATTGAAGTCGGCTTGTATTATCAAAATCCAATTAATGTCAGTTGATATGATGATCGATGCATTCGCTAACCAGGTCTATGATGAGCTGTAGAAAGGACTTGGATAACGTATCTCTGGAAGGAGAGAATAGATTATTGCAGATGGAACCGCTTTTTAATCAGTGGATAAAGGCATATTACCACCATGACACTTGGGGTTTTAATGTTCTTAACTGTAGCTATGTCCGATAAGGATTACTCTTTTCGTTTCTCAGGAATTTCTAAAAATCCCAAAAACTGGGAAAGGCAAGTGGGTTTAGGTGCCTTTGTGGAATGTATTAACTTTTGTTTTTGGGAAAAAGGCCCGGCTTCTTAGTCGGGTTTTTTTGTGATTTAACAATCTTGCCTTTTTTAAATTAATCCGTAATTATCTTAATTGATCACATTAAATTCAATTGATTTCGAGAGTTTTGACCAAAAATTAGGAGAAAAATAATTGTTCAAAATATTTTTCCCCTTCATTTTAAGGACTTTATATGACTAAGGAGTTTTTTTTAGTAGGTTTATTTTAAATAGTAGTTATAGACTTATACATTGCAAATCTAATTGAAATGTCAATGGTTAACATTTAAATAGTACTTGTTGTGCGAAATGATACCAATAGTTTTCCAGGAAAAAACCTACCGAAATTCGGTATTTCATTTTTTATGTTCTTGGGGATATTATTGTCCTTTACGACTCAGCTTGGATCCAAAATATCTCTGCCAGCAGTTGATTCTAGAGAATTTGCATCACAAATAATAGATGCAGATCATATTGTTTCCCCTAACACCAGCTTAATTGAGGCAACCAATAAAAATTTTATTAATGCTATAAATCAATTTTCAAGAATTGACTTTAGTGAATTCATTTCTTCAATTGAAGAAGAAACGGAAAAAGAATTTTTTTCCAATTACAATACTATTTTTAAATTTAAACTAGGCTGGTTTCCACCGAGTATTGATCGAACCAGTTTAGAATACATTTTAACAATTACCTCTAATAAGCTTTTCATACTTTTCCATAGATTGAAAATTTTTTATTAATCCAGTTGCATAACTGGGTTTTGCATAGTTTTTAACAAAACTAATTGCGCATTACTACAATTATTTAGCGCGAGTTTATGATAGCCTTTAAGCAAAAGGGCTATCAGATAGATTACTTCCTATATTTCAAAATCACGACATATTCAATTGAATACGAGTCTTTTAGGTTCTTGTGTTCATGTGATGATTTAATTTATACACGATATTTTAAATAGCTAACCATGAAGTTAACTTCAAGAGAAACAGAAAAACTGATGCTTTTCGTAGCAGGAGAACTTGCAGAAAAACGAAAAGCCCGCGGTGTAAAACTTAATTACCCGGAATCTATTGCCCTCATTAGCTCTAGGCTTCACGAACTGGCTAGAGATGGCAAATCCGTCGCAGAGTTGATGCAGACTGGGGCAACATTTCTTACCAAGGAAGATGTCATGGAAGGAATTGCTGAGATGATCCATGATATTCAGATCGAAGCAACTTTCCCTGATGGAAGCAAATTAGTCACAGTACATAATCCAATCCGCTAACCTTAATTAACACTAATATGATTCCTGGAGAATATATTCTTAAACAAGAACAGATAGAGTGTAATGCTGGTCAAGAGAGCATTACGCTGGAAGTGACAAATACCGGAGATCGTCCAATTCAAATAGGATCCCATTTTCATTTTTTTGAAGCGAATAAGCAAATGTCATTCGATAGAGCTAAAGCTTTTGGGAAACGGATGGATATTTTGGCTGGTACAGCCATGAGATTTGAGCCGGGTGAATCGATGGAAGTTAATCTTATCAATCTAGGAGGAGATAGGAATGCTTTCGGAGCAAGTAACCTCACACAAGGAAGTACGACTGACTCAGGAAGTCTGGACAAAGCCCTGAAAAAAGTGAAATCTGAAAACTTTAAAACCCTTTAACCATGAGCTTCAAAGTAGATAGAATCAAATATGCCAATATTTATGGGCCAACTGTAGGTGATAAAGTAAGATTGGGAGATACAGAATTATTTATAGAAATAGAAAAGGATTTCAACAGCGATCATTATGGTCAAGAGAGCAAATTTGGAGGTGGGAAAACGGTTCGTGATGGAATGTCTCAATCTTCCACCAAAATGCGTGACGAAGGAGTTCTTGATTTTGTGATTTTAAATATTATCGTCATTGATCACTGGGGCATTGTAAAAGGTGATGTAGGGATCAAAGACGGGAAGATTGTAGGTGTGGGAAAAGCGGGTAATCCAGACACGATGGATGGTGTAAGTTCAAATATGATCATTGGAGCTTCCACAGAGGTTCACTCAGGTGCTGGTCATATCATGACAGCCGGAGGAATCGATGCACATATTCACTTCATTTGCCCTCAGCAGATAGAGCATGCACTTTACAGTGGAATTACGACTATGATCGGTGGGGGTACCGGGCCTGCTGATGGCACCAATGCTACTACTGTGACTCCTGGTGCATGGAATCTTGAAAAAATGCTTCAATCAGCAGAGGCCTTCCCTATGAATTTGGGGTTTTTTGGAAAAGGTAATTGCAGCACAACAGAACCTTTGGTAGAGCAAGTGAAAGCTGGCGCGCTGGGATTGAAAATCCATGAAGATTGGGGTGCTACTCCAGCTGTAATAGATGCTTCGCTTAAAGTGGCCGATGAATACGATGTGCAGGTTGCTATTCACACAGACACCTTGAATGAAGCGGGCTTTTTGGAAGATACCGTAAAGGCAATCAACGGACGTACCATCCACACTTTCCACACCGAGGGAGCCGGAGGAGGGCACGCTCCAGATATTATCAAGATAGCATCTTATCCAAATGTGCTTCCTAGCTCTACTAATCCTACCAGACCTTATACTGTCAATACGATTGATGAGCACTTGGATATGCTGATGGTGTGTCACCATTTAAGTAAGTCTATTCCGGAGGATGTGGCTTTTGCAGATTCCAGAATTAGAAAGGAGACTATTGCTGCGGAAGATATTCTTCAGGATATGGGTGTTTTCAGTATGATGAGTTCTGATTCTCAGGCTATGGGTAGAGTAGGAGAAGTGATCACAAGAACTTGGCAAACTGCTCATAAAAACAAGATTCAGAGAGGGTTCTTGGAAGAAGACAAGGCGATCGAAGCCGATAACTTCAGAGTAAAACGTTATGTGGCAAAATACACGATCAATCCAGCTTTATCTCACGGTATTTCCAAATACGTTGGTTCGGTAGAGCCAGGAAAAATGGCCGATTTAGTGATATGGAAGCCGGCATTCTTTGGTGTGAAACCAGAAATGATCATCAAAGGCGGAATGATCGCTGCCAGTAAAATGGGTGATCCAAATGCTTCTATACCAACTCCTCAGCCAGTAGTGATGAGAAATATGTTTGGAGCTTATGGAGTAGCCTTGAAAAAGACTTCTGCAACCTTTGTTTCTAAAGCCAGTCTTGAGAATAACATAGTGGAAAAATATGGATTGGAGAAACAGGTTCTGCCGGTAGAGAATTGCAGAAATGTGGGTAAAAAGGATCTGATCCACAACGATGCTACACCTGTAATAGATGTAAATCCTGAAAACTATGAAGTTTCGATAAAAGGAGAAGTTCTTACCTGCGAACCACTGGAAGTACTACCATTGGCTCAGCGATACTTCTTGTTCTAAAGCCAAGTTTGGCATTACTAGTTTTATTCAACTATGGTCTGTAAAGAAGTAATCGGCAATATTAAAAGCCATGAAGTAGGCAATAGGCAAATCGATGTATTGCCACTGGAATGGTTTGAAACTCCCAAGCGACTTATGAGAAAGAAGTCGATTGGAGGCCAGGAAGTGGTGATGAAGTTTTTGCGTGAGGGAAGCAGATTGTTGGAAGGAGACATCGTGTATCTGGATGATCAAAAAGTAGTCGTAATCACTGTCAATCCATGTGACGCAATAGAGATCGTTCCCAGAAATATTTATGAGATGGGGACGGTGTGCTACGAAATCGGCAACAAGCATTTGCCACTCTTTATTCAAGATGACAAAGTGCTGGTTCCTTATGAAAAACCTTTGGAGCGATTGATGGTGGCGACAGGGTATCAGGTCACAAAAGTACATTGTAAGCTTCTGAATATGCTGAAGGCGAATGTAGAACCTCATCAGCATGGAAGACAGGGAGGATCGCTGTTTTCAAAAATCCTTGAGCTTACGGCCAAAGAATAACTTATACATTCCAGCTCCCTCTATCCTTCTGGGTAGAGGGAGCTGGATTACTCTCAGCAACTATGAAAAATCACTATCGTATTGCGTTTGCTTTGTCGCTTGTGTTTTGTATTTCCTCAGCTCACGCGCAAGAATCAGACTCCGCTCACGTGCAAGAATCAGATTCAGATAAGGGGAAGTTGGATCTTAGTTTTACACTCCAGAATATGTTCTATTGGAGAGGAGCGCCACTTTCCGTGTTTTCTACTCCTGAGCAGACTCCAGCTCCACTCATGATCGCGGAGATGACTTATGCCAAGAAAGGGTTCACTGCGGGGTTTTGGACGGGACAGTCGTTCATCAGCTCAGGATACAAGAACGCCAGCTACTATGTGAAATATGATTGGGGCAATTTCAATGTTTCTCTTTGGGATGTGTACACCTATTCTGGAGTAGCTCAAAATCGTAGTCGCGATTTCTTCAATTTCAAAAATGCAGAAACACAGCATTTTATTGATCTTGACTTTGGCTATAAGTTGAAAAAAATCCCCTTGTCCTTCTTTATTGCCACCATCATTTACGGCAGAGATGGAAACTATGTAGGTGAAGATTATCAGAATAGATACTCCACTTATTTTAAGGTGGATTACCTGCTTAAAGTCAACGAAACCATAGGAGTGGATTTCTTCAGCTCTTATGGATTGGTATTGAATAATGTTGATGGGGTAAATTTCTACGGCACATTCGACTCCACTGATTCCCATGGTTTTACAGAGTTTGGGCTGACTGGTTCCAAAAAGTTCCAGATTACTCCTACCTATTCCATTGACTTATCTGTGGGAGCTATTGCCAGTCCACTTAGCAAAAGGGTTGATGGCTTGATCGCGATTAAGCTATTGTAACCCTTAATTAATTTAATAAAAATAATGACGTCAAACTCACCCAAGGAAATGTCGGCCAATAGTCTGCTCAACATCCTTCACATTGCTGATCCTACGCTGCCCATTGGAGGTTTCTCGCATTCTAATGGTCTGGAAACTTACGTGCAACAACGGATCGTCAAGGATGCTGACAGTGCCCAGTTGTTTATTGAGAGCATGCTCAAAAATAATTATAAGTATAATGATAGTCTGACGCTAAGGCTAGCGCATGAATACGCCTCAGCTCATCAGATGGAGGAACTATTCGGGCTAGATAATGAAATTTCTGCACTGAAATCCCCTAGAGAAGTCAGAGAAGGAAGTGTCAAACTCGGCACGAGAATATTGAAAATCTATAGCCAACTGATCACTAATGAGCTGGTAACTGAGTTTTTCAATAAAGTAAAAGCCAAGGAGATTTCCGGTCATTATGCTGTGGTGTATGGTTTAATAACTTCCATCCTTGGCGTAGATCTCAGCTCCTCAGTCAACTCATTTTACTACAACGCCGCAGTGTCCATGGTGACTAATGCGGTGAAACTTGTGCCGCTGGGTCAGATCGATGGTCAAAGAATACTGTATGGGCTACATCCTTTAATCAATTTATTAACTGAAGAAACTCTTGTTTTGGACAAAGCGATGCTCGGGGTTTGCAATCCCGCACTGGATATCAAGTGCATGCAACATGAGCGCCTATATTCAAGACTTTACATGTCTTAATCACCCTAATAACTAATTCAATGGAAGAAAGAAAATATGTCAAAATAGGCGTGGCTGGTCCGGTAGGATCAGGCAAAACAGCCTTAATTGAGCGATTGACAAGAATGATGGCTCAGGATTACAGTATTGGTGTGATCACAAATGATATTTACACCAAAGAAGATGCGATGTTTCTTTGCCAAAACTCCCTGCTCCCGGAAGATAGAATCATCGGAGTTGAAACCGGAGGATGTCCCCATACTGCCATCCGTGAGGATGCAAGTATGAACCTGGAAGCCGTGGATGAAATGGTCGAAAGACATCCGGAAATAGAGATTGTGTTTATAGAAAGTGGTGGAGATAATCTATCTGCCACATTCAGTCCTGATTTGGCCGACATTACCATATTCATCATATCTGTAGCAGAGGGGGAAAAAATCCCTAGAAAAGGAGGCCCTGGAATTACGAGATCTGACCTTTTGGTCATCAATAAAACAGATCTAGCCCCGATGGTCAAAGCAGACTTGAGCATCATGGAAAGCGACTCCAAAAGAATGAGAAACGGAGCTCCTTTTGTTTTCACCAATTTGATGAATGACGACGGCTTGGAAGCGGTGATCTTATGGATTAAGAAATATGCTTTAATAGAGGAAGAAGCTGTAGAGCCTGAGCTAATTAGATAATGGAGAAATACAGTTTAAGAACTGGACTCAGGGAACAGACGATTTTGAAGGAGGCTTTTTTTACTCCACCTTTTAAATTGGTAGAAGTTCGAGAAAACAAGAAGAATCCCTTGTTGGAAGTCATGGTCATGAGTTCATCCCCTGGGATGCTGAATAATGATACCTATGATATTTCCATTGAGGTGATCCCTAATTCCTACTTGAATCTTCAAACTCAAGCATATCAGCGTATCTACGTTTCCGAGGGTGGTACTAATCAGGTGATGAATGTTAAGGTGGGGGAAAAAGCCTATTTCAGCCATGTACCCCATCCAGTAGTGCCTCATGCAGGAGCTAAGTATTATGCGGAAAACATCATTCACTTAACCAAAAGTAGCACCCTGCTTTGGGGAGAAATCTTGACCTGCGGAAGGAAATTCATGGAGGGAAATGAGGAATTCACCTTTAAGAAACATCATAGTTTGACAAAAGTCTATGTCGATAACGAACTGGTCTTTAAGGATAATCTATATGTGGAACCTCTGAAAATCAACATCAAGGATCTTGGTTTGTACGAATCCTACACGCATCAGGGAAGCTTGTTTTTTTTAGCTCCTGATACGGATATTTCTGAACGAATTGAGCTGATTTATTCTTCGTTGGAAAATGTGGAAGGGATAGACTTTGGTATTTCTAAAATCAGAGACAATGCCTATTTGCTAAGAATTCTTGGAAATGGAGGAGAAAAGTTGTTTAAGATTTTCAGTAAAATCCGAAAAGAAGAAGATGGTTTAATTAACGCTAGAGAAACAGAATTATGCAAACAGAATTAAGCATTCTTTTGGGGACTGCCATCTCGGTAAGTATCCTACACACTGTATCCGGACCAGATCATTACATTCCTTTTATTGCTATAGGAAAATCGAAAGGATGGAAGCTTCCGAGGATATTGTTTTGGACAATATTGTGTGGAGTGGCGCATGTGCTCACTTCCGTGCTAATAGCATTCGTCGGAGCGGGACTTGGCTTTTCATTGACCAAAATTGATTTTCTTAATGAGTTGAGAGGTGGGGTAGCTAGTTGGATTTTGTTTGCTTTTGGTATCCTATATCTATTGTATGGACTTTACGGAGTGTATAGAAATAAAAAGCACAAGCACTTCGATGTCTATGATGATGGTTCGGTCTATGTTTTTGAGCATGACCATCAGCAAATGACTTATCCAGTCAATCGTAAGAAAGTAACGCCGTGGATTTTGTTTATCGTGTTTTTATTAGGCCCTTGTGAGTCGTTATTTCCACTGATGACCTATCCGGCAGTTCAGCAATCTTCTTTCAATATGATGGCTTTGATAGGAGTGTTTTTGATTTTCACACTTCTCACTATGGTGACCGTAGTGATCTTGATCTACTCTGGCTTTAAGTTCTTCAATACTGAGTGGCTGGAAAAATATATGACTCCAATTTCAGGAGCATCAATAGCCATTTGCGGTATGGGGATGATATTTTTAAATTGGTAATTAAACTCGTTATGGATTCATTTGATTTTAAAACATTTGGGAAAGTATTCTTGAGAGGCGTAGCTCAGATTATGCTTCAAGAAAATGCCATTACAGGAGCGCTCTTTGTATTAGGGGTTTTTTATAGCTCTTGGCAAATGGGAATAGGTCTAACCATAGGTACTTTAGTGGGTACGATAGTAGGCTATACTTTCAAAGGATTTAGGAAAGAATGGGAAATGGGTCTATATGGCTTCAATGGTGCATTGGTAGGTACTGCGGTGGTTTTGGGATATGGATTTGGTTTTACAGCCTTACTGATTACCATTGCTGCAGCTGCTTTGTCCACGTATATCATGCACTATGCTATTAACAAGGGCTGGAAAGTGTTTACTTTTCCTTTTATTGTTGCCTCATGGTTATTTGTCACTGCAATCGGAAGCTTTATCATTGAGCCAGCTGTCACCACACCTCCCGTAAAGCCTGCAAAAGAAATTAATCTTCTTTCAAAGTCTTCTGACTTGAAAGAAGATGATGGGTACGATGAACAAGTAAACTATCTGGATGAGTGGGAAGATCGGTTGGATGATATAGAAGACCTTGGGGATGATGAGTTTCTAAATTCTCTCCATAGTTATGGACAAATAATCTTTCAGGGTAGCTTAGTTACTGGATTACTATTTTTACTTGGTGTATATCTAAATGACCCCATCGCAGGTGTCTATGGCATAATAGGATCCATTATTGCGATATTGGTAGCACATATTCTTAAACTCGATAATTATTCGATATTTCAAGGTCTCTTGGGTTTCAATGCTATCCTTTGTGCGATAGTGTTTTCTGGCTTAAGGCGGCGTAATGGATTGGCGGTAGCACTCAGTTGTTCTTTAAGTGTGTTTATCTACATTGTAATGAAAGACTTTGGAATTCCCCCTTACACTTTCCCTTTTGTATTAGCCACTTGGATAGTTTTGGTACTGCAAAATATACCCATTTCAGTCAAGAGAAAATCTTAATCAGAATTTGCTTCCTAGCTAATCAAAAATTCTCTTAGAGATTTGATCGCTTTGAAACGGGGTCTTTCAGAGACTTATGAATACTTTGGGTTTTACAAAGGTCTCAATAATATTACTTTTAAGTTGTTTGAGGGTTATTTCTGTGTTTTGTTATTTTTTTTTGGAGTCAATTTAAGAGAGTTAACCTCTTTAAAATCTTTAAAAACCTATATGTGTAATATAGATAGCTTTTAAACTTGAATTCTTCCAAAGTTAGTCCTTGGCTGCGATGCGTCCATGAGCTTCCGGCATAAAGCCATTCGCCTGCGGCTCATTATTTATTCCTTTTCCTCATGGCCTTATCTCCCCCAAGACCTGTGAAGCTGTCCTAATTCATTGTTCATCAAAACGAAAAGAAATTATGGATACGCTCGAAAGAAAAAATGATTTGTTTGAAGTAGCTGAAATCAAGCTAAGCTACAGTGCTAACGTAAAGATTTCACTTCAGCCAAAAGTGGAAAGTTCAAGACAGGTATATGAAGTATTTGCCCAGGCCTGGGATAATGACCGAATTGAGTTTGTAGAGGATTTCAAAGTGATGCTGCTATCTAGAGCCAATAGAGTTCTTGGAATTGTAACTATCAGTTCTGGAGGGACAGCAGGAACAATAGTGGATGTGAAGCTGGTGTATGCTGCTGCAATCAAATCAAATTCTAGTTCTGTCATCCTGGCACATAATCATCCCAGCGGAAATCTAATACCTTCAGAACAGGATAAAAGACTAACTCAGAGGATCAAACAAGCTGGCCTCATTCTGGATATCCCGGTCCTGGATCATGTGATCATGACTGCTGAAGGATACTATTCCTTTGCAGATGAAGGGGAGCTTTAGGGCTCTTACTTATGGCTGTCAAATTACCTTTTGTGTTCAAGCATGTTATGGTGCCATTTAAATACATATAATAGGTAAGGATATATCGAAGAGACTTAGTTAATTCTTTTAAATGGGACTCTGTTAGTCGAAGAATGTGCAAATGCAATAGCCTTGCACTAGTTTATTTTATAGCTTTGCAGTATATGAAACTGCTTGGAAATAGATCGTTTATTGCGCTAATCCTTTTGGGGATGTTGTCGATGAATTTTGATTTATGCTGTCAGATTCAAAAAATTCCTTTTTTGCTTTCACATTTTGGAGAGCATAAAGTGTTGCACGGAGATTCGGTATTAGATTTCGTAGTTGAAGATTATATAGATCATGGAACTGATACTACTAGCCATGATGAAGAAAGCCATGAAAATTTACCTTTTCATGGAAATCATACTTGTTCGCACGCTCCGATCTATTTCTCTTCCATTGCTGAATTTTTGGTAGCTCAGTCTTTTACTGAGAATATACAAGCAGAGAGTTATTATAATTTCCTTTTTACCTCACCAGCTTTAGGTGAACTTTTTCAGCCTCCTCAGGGCTAATTCTCCCCAATCATTTCATAGTATTTTACTTTGACTAGCATGTTTTGTGTCTGTTCAGATCTTCTATGTGTGGTTTTTTCTTTGGGCATACCTGCCTAATTCTATTTTAATTCCTAAAAATTAATTTCTTATGCTGGATAATATAATCCGGTTTTCAGTTAAAAATAAACTGATTATCGGGCTTCTGACCATGGGATTAGTCATTGTTGGCGGGTATTCACTTACCCAACTCCCAATAGATGCCGTTCCCGATATTACCAATAATCAAGTTCAAGTAATCACTACTTCTCCATCGCTAGCAGCGGAGGAGGTTGAGCGTCTAATTACATTTCCCATAGAAATCACTATGGCTACTATTCCTGATATCGAAGAGATCAGGAGTTTTTCCCGATTTGGATTATCAGTAGTCACAATCGTTTTTAAGGAAGGAGTAGATGTTTATTGGGCCAGGCAGCAAGTCAATGAACGCATGGCCGATGTCAAAGAACAAATTCCTCCCGGAATAGGCTCGCCTGGAATGGCTCCGATTACTACTGGTTTGGGCGAAATTTATCAATATGTAGTCGGTGTAGCCCCTGGCTATGAGGATAAATATGACGCGAGAGAACTGAGAACTATTCAGGATTGGATTGTGAAAAGACAACTTCTTGGCACGCCGGGAGTTGCTGATGTCAGTAGTTTTGGGGGATTTGTTAAGCAATATGAGATAGCAATAGAGCCTGATAGACTGAAATCACTGAACGTATCCATATCAGATATTTTTCAAGCATTAGCAGATAATAATGAGAATACAGGAGGTGCCTACATTGAAAAGGACCTTACAGCACTTTTTATCCGAAGTGAAGGATTGGTCGGATCGCTGGATGATATCAGGAACATTCCAGTAAGGGTGAATTCGAATGGAATTCCAGTTTTGATCAAAGATGTAGCTAAAGTCCAGTTTGGAAATGCTGTCCGCTATGGGGCTACTACCAGAAATGGAGAGGGAGAAGTGGTCAGCGCCATCGTAATGATGCTGAAAGGTGAAAATTCGGCTGAAGTGATTGATAATGTCAAAGCCAAAATTGAAGAAATCAAAAAAACACTACCTGAAGGAGTGACCTTAGAACCCTTTTTAGACCGGTCCAAATTGGTGGACAAGGCTATTGGGACAGTAAGCAAGAATTTAATTGAGGGGGCCTTGATTGTGATTTTTGTGCTCTTGCTTTTACTGGGGAATATGCGAGCAGGCCTAATTGTGGCATCTGTGATTCCATTGGCACTCTTATTTGCTTTTTCTCTTATGAATTTGTTTGGAGTATCCGGTAACCTAATGAGTCTGGGAGCAATTGATTTTGGATTGATCGTGGATGGAGCAGTAATTATAGTGGAAGCAACTTTACATCACTTGGGTTTGATAAAAATAGGAAGGAAGCTAACTCAAGATGAGATGGATGAGGAAGTTTTTCTATCTGCCAGTAAAATCCGAAACTCAGCTGCATTTGGTGAGATCATAATTCTTATCGTATACCTCCCGATTTTGGCATTAGTAGGTACAGAAGGTAAAATGTTTAGGCCTATGGCTCAGACAGTAGCCTTTGCTATTCTGGGTGCTTTTATACTCTCACTTACCTATGTACCAATGATCTCGGCTCTTTTTCTTAGTAAAAAGATCAGTGATAAACCGAATATTTCTGACAAGATCATGAATTTTTTCCATGGGTTTTATGATCCTGCAATCCGATGGGCCATGCATCATAGAGCAATAATTTTAATTATTGCATTGGTTTTATTATTGGTTTCAGGTTGGGTTTTCTCCAGAATGGGTGGCGAATTTATTCCAACGCTTGAAGAAGGAGATTTTGCTGTGGAAACCCGGGTGATGACCGGCTCTTCCCTTCAAAATACAATAAAAGCAACTACACAGGCCGAAAAGATCTTATTGGATCAATTTCCCGAAGTAGAAGAAGTAGTATCAAAGATCGGAGCAGGTGAAATACCAACAGACCCCATGCCTGTGGAAGCAGCTGATTTGATGATTGTATTAAAGGATAAAAGTGAATGGACGACAGCATCGAATAGGGAAGACTTGGCGAATAAAATGGCCGAAGCTTTATCCGTTTTACCAGGAGTGAATTTTGGATTTCAGCAGCCCATTCAAATGCGATTTAATGAATTGATGTCCGGAGTTCGTCAAGATGTGGCAATTAAGATTTATGGAGAAGATTTGGATGAGCTATCTGGATACGCTAATCAAATAGGGCAGATTGCTAGAGGAGTGGAAGGCGCTGAGGATATCTATATTGAAGAGGTTACCGGAATTCCCCAAATCGTCATTGATTATAAGCGAGCCCAGTTGGCTAAATATGGATTGAGTATCAAAGAAGTAAACCGTTCCATTCAGGCCGCATTTGCCGGTGCTTCGGCAGGACAAGTTTATGAAGGGGAAAAGCGATTTGATTTGGTAATCCGACTGGATCAAACGAAAAGGAACGAGCTGGAAGATGTTCAAAACTTATTTATTGCACGGGCAAATGGCGATCAAATTCCTCTTTACCAAGTCGCAGATGTGTCTGTAAAAGAAGGCCCTTATCAAATTCAGCGTGATGACACCCAGCGTAGAATAGTGGTAGCGTTCAATGTGAGAAATCGGGATGTGGAAAGTATTGTCAACGAGATGGAAGGTAAAATTGAAAATACGGTGACCTTCGGGCCTGGCTATTTTGTGACATTCGGAGGACAATTTGAGAATTTAATTGAAGCCAAAGCACGACTCGGAATTGCTGTACCGATGGCCCTGTTACTCATTTTTGTTTTGCTGTTTTTCACATTTGGGTCGATCAAGCAAAGCATTCTAATATTTACCGCGATCCCACTTTCTGCCATTGGAGGAATTTTCGCTTTGACATTGCGTGGAATGCCTTTTAGTATTTCTGCTGGGATAGGCTTTATCGCTCTTTTCGGTGTAGCAGTGCTTAATGGGATTGTGTTAATTGCTGAATTTAACCATCTCAAAAAGGAAGGAATAGCTGATGTATTTGCGCGAATTTATTTAGGAACACGAACCAGGTTGAGACCTGTAATTATGACTGCTTCAGTAGCGTCTCTGGGTTTTTTACCAATGGCTCTTTCTTCATCCAGTGGGGCTGAAGTTCAAAAACCATTGGCAACAGTGGTGATCGGAGGGCTTATTACGGCTACGATGTTGACTTTGGTGGTTCTGCCTGTCTTGTATTACTATTTTGAAAAGGGATTTAAGAAAACAAAAGGATCTGTTGGCTTGATTCTATTGGGGCTATTGGCATTGGTAAATGCAGAAGCTTTTGGGCAAACAACTTCTAAAGTCACTTCTTTGGATCAGGCGATTCAAGTTGCATTGGAAAACAATCCGAATGTGAAAGTAGAAGCACTAAGGCTAGAACAACAGCGAGCTTTAAAAGGAGCCAGTTGGAACGTGGGGAAAACTGCTGTGGACATGGAATATGGTCAGACCAATAGCTCTTATACAAATGACTCACGCTTTTCCGTTTCGCAAAGTTTTGAGTTTCCCACTACTTATAGCAGAAGAAATGGACTGGCACAGGCAAAGGTGGAATCCGGCGAGATTGCTTTAGAAATGAGCAAAAATGAAATGATCAGAGAAGTCAAATCTACCTGGTATTCCCTAAGGAAATCAATCGAAAAAGCCCGATTACTGTCAACACAAGACAGTATATATACCCGGTTTGCAAAAGCTGCTTCTTTAAGATTTGAAACAGGTGAAACAAATTTACTTGAAAAGGCTACTGCAGAGGCTCAGGTAGCTGAAATTCAGGCAATGGTGGTTCAAAATGAGGCAGATGTAAAGATCAACTACAACAAATTGAAAATGCTTTTGAACACTGAATCAGAAATAGAAGCAGATATGGGAGAGCTTGTGCAAAAAGAATCCCTGATAACCAAAGACTCTACAAGTCTTTCAGCAAATCCAACTCTGGTCTGGGTTCAACAGCAAATAGCCATAGCAGAGAAGGAAAAGGCTGTTGAAAAATCCCGATTGATGCCCGATATCAAACTGGGATATTTTAATCAATCCCTTAATGGGCCAGGAGAAACTGTAGCAGGTGATCCAAAATTCTTCACCTCCAAAGACCGATTTGATGGGTTTCAAATAGGTTTGGCAATTCCGATTTTCAGTTTGAAATCGCAGTCAGCTACCATAAAATCCAAAACCATAAGGATAGCTGAAGCGGAACATCAAGAAGTGGCTTTTTCCAATGAGCTCGAAAACCGATTTACTGCTTTACTTCTAGAATATGAAAAATACCAAGCCAGTTTGGCTTTTTATGAAACCAGTGCTTTGCCTCAGGCAGAGCTCATATTGAAACAATCACAGCGGGGATTTCAAAGTGGGGAAATTGGCTATGTTGAATTTACTCAGGGTCTCAACAGAAGTTTATCGGTGTCTTTTAATTACTTGGAATTACTGGACAAGTCAAACCAAACCCTTATTCAGATCGAATTCTTATCAGGTAATAATTAATTACCATTAACAGGAAAATACTATGAAAAAATATATCATAAAAAGTCTATATACACTGGCGGCCATCATCTTAATAACCTCATGTAATTCTAAAGTCGACAGCATTGAGATCCAAGGCGACCATAAGGAGGATGAATCCAGAGTTGAGCTTTCCCAAGCACAATTTGAAGTGACTGGTATCGAGCTGGGAAAGTTAGAATATAGGACAATAGGCAGTGAATTGATGGTGAATGGGATGATTGATGTTCCCCCACAAAATAATATCTCCATAACCATGCCTTATGGAGGCTTTGTAAAAAACACTACACTACTTCCAGGGGATGCCGTCAAAAAAGGCCAGTTGCTCGTGACTATTGAAAATCCGGACTTCATACAATTTCAACAGGATTATTTAGAAAGCTTAGCTAACAGCTCCTTTTTGAAAGCAGAATATGAACGTCAGGAAAAATTGTATGGCGAGCAAGTAGCTTCTGGAAAGAGCTTTGAACAGTCAAAAAGCAATTACTTGGTAAATGAAGCTAGGATTAATACATCTAAAGCAAAATTGACGATGATCGGTTTTGATCCAAAGCAAGTGGAGACCGGGGAAATAATGTCAGTTGTGAATATCTATTCACCGGTATCAGGCGCAGTGCTGGATGTATATACCAACATTGGTAAATATGTCAGCCCCCAAGATGTAATCATGGATTTAACAAATTCTGATGATTTGCATGTAGAGCTTTCTGTGTATGAAAATGACATTCCAAAGATCAAGAAAGGTCAACGCATCAAATTCAATATTGCCAATACCAATGAGGAATGGCGTGAGGCACATGTGTTCTTGGTAGGTAAAGGTGTTAGGGAGGATAGATCAGTCACAGTTCATGGGCATTTGGACAGCAAAAATACTGATTTGCTTCCTGGTATGTATGTGACAGCTAAGATAGAAACAGCCAGTGAAGAGGTTTTGGTAGCACCGGATGATGCAGTGGTTCGGTTTGGCGAGAAGCATTTTATATTTTCATACTTGGGACAGCGGGATGACGATGGTGAGCCTGCCTATGACTATGAAATGATAGAGGTGGAGATGGGAAATAAGGAAGATGGTTACACTCAGGTGACACTGTTGGATTCCGGACTTTCCTATCAGGATATAAAGCTTGTTACTAAAGGAGCTTTCACATTACTCTCGAAAGCTAAAAACAGCGAAGAAGAGGGCGGACACCATTAAAGAATCATGAAAATAGTATTGTAATAAACGGCAATTTAATAGCATACTTATGGAAAAGGAAGACGTTGTGCATTCAGGGATTTTCGGAAAAAATAGTGAATTAATTTTTTCCATTTGTTGTGGTGTCCTACTGGGTATTGGGTTTGGATTAAGTTTTATAGACTCTGTGCCACAATGGATTAGCCTTGGAATGTATGTAGGAGCCTATTTTTTTGGAGGCTTCTATACCGCCAAGGAGGCAATAGAAACCATTCTTAAAGGAGGTTTTGAAATTGATTTTCTGATGTTGGTCGCAGCTATAGGAGCTGCGATTCTGGGAGAATGGGCGGAAGGAGCTTTGTTATTGTTCTTGTTTAGTCTTGGTCATTCACTGGAACATTATGCGATGGGAAAAGCCCATAAATCGATTGAATCACTTGCTTCACTTGCCCCAAAAACTGCTCTGAGAAAAGAGGGAGGAAGCACCAAGGAAGTGGGAATTGAAGAATTACAGCTAGGGGATATTATACTGGTCAAACCAAATACACGAATAGCAGCTGATGGAGTGATAATCAAGGGAAGCAGCGCAGTGGATCAGGCACCTATTACAGGAGAGAGTATTCCAGTGGACAAACTCCCTATGGAAAATGCTGATACCACTGATTTATCCCTTAAAGATGTGCCCCAGGAAAGCCGCGCATTCTCAGGGACTATAAACGGGAATGGAACTTTAGAGATTAAGGTGCTGAAGCTTGCAGTTGATTCTACCGTTTCCAGGTTGATTACGTTAGTTAATGAAGCCAAAGCACAGAAATCCCCGACCCAGTTATTGACCGATAAATTCGAGAAATATTTTGTGCCCTCTGTGTTGGTTCTGGTATTGATTCTATGTTTTGCCTTTCTGGTTTTGGATGAGGCTTTTAGCGAAAGTTTCTATCGTGCCATGGCAGTATTGGTCGCAGCAAGCCCCTGTGCGCTGGCCATAGCCACACCTAGTGCAGTGCTGAGTGGCATAGCTCGTGCTGCCAAAAGTGGAGTGCTGATTAAGGGAGGGAGGCCTTTGGAAGACTTAGGCGTGATCAATGCTATAGCTTTTGATAAAACAGGCACACTGACTGAAGGGAAACCGAAAATCACAGAGGTGATTGCCTTGGAAGGGGTTTCCAGTGATGAATTACTTAGTAATGCAATCGCAGTAGAAGGACTTAGTGATCACCCTTTAGCCAAGGCAGTTGTGCGTGATGGTAAACAACGCATGGAAGGAAAAGAAATTCCCGAAGCAAATTCATTGGAGGCAGTGTTGGGCAAAGGAATAAAAGCCAGTGTGGGTTCGGATAAAATCTATATAGGGAATTTGGATTTGTATGAAGCATTGGATTCAAACAAACCTTCAGAAGAGATAGTCAAAAAGATTGAAGAGCTGGAATCGAATGGGAATACCACTATCCTGATAAGAAAGAATGAGACCTATATTGGTATTATTGGGTTGATGGATACCCCTCGGGAAGCCGCCAAATCTACCTTGAGTGCGCTCAAGGAAATTGGAATTCAAAAAATGATCATGCTGAGCGGAGACAACCAAAAGGTAGCTGATGCAATAGCCAGAGAAGTGGGACTGACAGGAGCAAAAGGAAGCTTGTTGCCTGAAGAAAAGGTAGAAGCAATCAAACAATTAAAGAAATCTGAATCTAAAATTGCCATGGTTGGTGATGGAGTAAATGATGCCCCTGCCATGGCAGCAAGTACGGTAGGTATCGCAATGGGTGCAGCAGGGTCAGATGTTGCCTTGGAAACAGCAGATATTGCGTTAATGGCAGATAAGCTGGAGGTCTTGCCTTTTGCAATTGGTCTGAGCAGAAAAGCCAAAGGGATCATTAAGCAAAATTTATGGATCAGTTTAGGAATAGTGGGGATACTGATTCCGGCTACCATACTTGGGTTCGCTTCCATAGGAGTTGCTGTGCTGATTCATGAAGGTTCTACCATAGTTGTAGTAGTCAATGCTTTAAGATTGTTGGGTTACCAGAAGAATTGATAGAATTGCATATAATTGATTTGCCTAAACAGTATCAGTATGGGGTCTAACAGGAAGGGGGAAAGACACTTTTTTAAATAAAGCAAATGGATTGACCCGTATAAGAAAATCTAAACTGGATGAAATTATGGGATTAGATTCTATTAAAGTCTGGATCTAACTTTTGGTGTCCAGCCCGATATAAAAGATTGACAAAACATATGCTTTTAGTAGCTAAAAAATAGTTACAGCTTATTTTTTAATCCTAGACTCGTTACAAACATTTAGAGGTAGAATATTTTAATTAGTATTATTTTTTCTATTCCTTCTTACGCCAATTTAACCTGATTCCAGCACACGAGGCAAGAGACTACGGCATAAAGCCCCCGCTCTTGCCTTTGCTGGTTTATTCCGTTTCCTCTTGCACTTAGTGCCGGACTCAGGCTGGTGCAGCTTCATAAGTATTTGTAAAACCTAAACACAAAAGCTATGAAGACTGAAGCAAAAAAATCAGCAAAGAGAAGAAAGCGAAATGCCTTTGGAAGTAAGGGCAACGACTCGCAAAGCTCAAAAGGCTCAACCGATATCTATCAGAAGTTTACCAATTTGATCATGGAGAAGTTGGAACAAGGAGTTATTCCCTGGAAGCAACCGTGGAACGACATGGGTTTGCCTGCAAATTATCTGACGAAGAAACCGTATAAGGGAATTAACCTCTGGGTATTATTATCTTATGGACATCAGTATCCCTATTACCTCACCTTTAAACAAGCCAATGCATTGGGAGGGAAAATCCAGAAAGGAGCGAAGGCGATTCCGATCTGCTACTGGAACTTTGTCTTCAGAGATAAGAAGACAGGGAAGACGATTCCGGAAAGCAAACTGGACTTCTATGATCTCAAACAGGTCGGTAGATCCGGGTTTCTCAGAGAATTCAAGGTTTTTCCCATAGAGCAGATCGAAGGGATAGCGTGGGAGTTTCCGGAGACTTCACCTAAAGAAGAGTTTCTAATAAATGAGGCTTGCCAGAAAATTTATTCCGAAATGGTAAGACCTCCGGAGTTGATTCACACTGGATCATCAGCTTACTACAGAACGGATCTAGATCAGATCACCATGCCGGAAAGAAATCTGTTTCTATCCAGCAAGGAATATTTTGGAGTTCTTTATCATGAGCTTTGCCATGCAACAGGACATTCCTCTAGACTTAATAGAGCTGAGATTACAGAGCCACATCCATTTTCTGATGCCGAGTACGGAAAAGAAGAACTTTTGGCGGAGATGGGGGCAGGATACCTGAACAACTACACCGGGATATTGGATAGGAATCTATTGGAGAACTCGGCAGCCTATATCCAACACTGGCTGAAGGAACTCAGAAATGACACACATCTATTGATCGAGGCAGCCAGCAAAGCGCAGAAGGCTGTCGATTATATCCTGAACGAGTGCCCATTCTAGCAAAAGGGGAGCGATCCCCTTTTTTTGGTCATTTCAAAGAGTTACCAACAGAGAATTAGAACAGTTTTGCCAGTATTAAATCAAGGACATTCTGGCAAGTCTTCCAATAAGTTATGTAAATAACCATGGCCTTTCGCACTTAGAATGGATTCGGAATCAGTTGAGGTGCAAACAATAACTTGTAATTCTTCACGATTTTCGGTGATATAGAATTCCCAAGTCCTCGAATTAATTCCCTCAATTGCCTCTTTGGTAGAAATGGTCCATTTGTCACCAGTTCCATTTACGCCTCCGACATGTGTGATACTTCCCACCAGTGGGCCTTCAGATATTTTTTTTGCACACAGAATTCGCAATCGCTTCATGAATAACTCTTAGTTGGAGTGCAAAGATGCATCAAGGAAATTGAACATTAATTCAAGTTGGCGATTTTTCGAATTACTAAACGATTTATGGATCATAGGACTAAGTATTACTGACTTTTCCAGTTGTCTCTTCAAAAATTTTCATCGCCAATAGTCCATTTCCCACCGCCCCACCAGCCCTTATAGCAGAAGCTATGAAGACAGTTTCCGCGAGTTCCTCTTTGGAGGCACCGGCTTTTACTGCATTTTCAATATAAGATTCGATGCAGTAGGGACACTGAGTGGTCAATGCTACCGCAATGGACATCAATTCTCGATACTTTACAGGGATTACCCCATCTGAACGCTCTGCAGTATGTTTGAGGTTTAAGAAGGCTTCTGCTTCTTTCTTTGCTGAATTGATCAGTGTATTGACGTATTTTCTGTCCTCGGGGCTTTGATATTGATACATGATTTAGTTGATGAAGGGATTCGCTATTTGTATTAATTCTCTTTGATTAAAACTAAACAGTTTTTTTGATAGAAAAGTATATCTAATACCTATTCGTTTTATGGAGGTATTTCGGATACAACTTTTTCGATATTGCTTTCCCACTTCTCTTTAATGATTGCTACTTCACCTCACTGACTTTAATTTTACGCCTTTTTCTTGGAGCATATAGAGTACCACCGTAGCATCCTTTTCCAGATCCTGGTCTATAAACATCCGTAGAGCCATAGAAAGCGTCATTATTTCCTTGCCTTTCTTTAATCGGTCATAGGGAAAAGGATTGGCGCTCACGCTGATGATGCGATTCATTTTTGTATCTACCCGCTTTTCGAGTTCCTTAAGTTCACTGCATAACTCGGCCCAGTTATACATTTTGTTATAAGGAATGATGGGAGTACAATAGTAAACGATTTAACTAACGAGTCATTATACTAGTTATACGCCTCCTTGATTTATACAGGTAATTGTCAGGTTTCTGTGGAGAACCTACAATACCCTTACTATTTAAGGTCTCAATGGAACCATAATTTATATAATAGTGTATATTTCATGATATATAAAATTGAAAGTTTTTAACACACAAAGACGAAATGAAAGAATTAATTAAAGAGGCTATTGCTGACCTTAAAAAAGCTGATGGATTTATTTATGTAACTGCTGACGGAAAGCAGATTGATTTGCATGAAGCTGCCTCAAGTGGAATAGCAGTTACCCCTGTCAACCCTAAGAAGGAGGTAATCAAGAAATTGGAAGCAGCCGGATTACCTTTAAATGACGCTAAATTTCTAAATGAGTTGAATGAATTAATCTCATTGGTTACAGGAAATAGTGTTGCTACTAAATCTTCCAAAAGAAGGACATTCAGCGATTCAGAGAAAAGTAAAATAGTGGGGGAGTGGGCTAAAGTAGAAGCCACAGGTAAGAAAACCAAAGCTGCGTTCGCCAGAGAAATCGGAGTAGGTTACCAGACTTTTATCAATTGGTTGAGAGGTTAAGACCTTAATCTTAATTTGGAAGACAAGTAATTAAGCATCAAAGACCCCCAGTTAGATGAACTAATTGGGGGGTTCTATTATATAGGATTAGTTTATATAACTCTAAAATTGTGGGCTTAATGATTGAAGTCCTAATCCATTTTTTACTTTTCTTTGGATTTACTAATTAGCTGTATGGATATTCTGACAAATGTGTTGATAAGGAACTATCCTATGAAGTTTTGTAAAAGAGTAGCATAGTTCAGCCACGTAATATTTATCCCATTTATTACAAGAAGCCCTTAGGTGCAAAAAGTAACAATTGAACTATAATAGACTATTGTTCAATGCAAAATTCAACAATTCTGTGGCATGATGAATCTTAAGTTTTTTGAAAATGTTTTTTCTGTGGGTTTTCACTGTTGCCTCAGAGATAAACAGAAGGTTGGCAATTTCACTACTCGTTTTGCCACCCACAATTAGTTTAACAATTTCAATTTCCCGTTCACTTAATTTTGATTCATTTTTGACCAGATCAGTTTTAAAGTCTGTGATCCAGTCAAAATAGGATTTCCCATACATCACTCGATCTATGGCTTCCAGCAGGTCGCTGCTTCCCCGGCTTTTTAGCAAACATCCATCTGCCCCTGCTTTAAGTAATTGATCTATATAGGTTTTTTCAGGATACATCGTAAGAATAATAACTCTTATATCAGGCTGGTTATCCTTGATCCATTTGGTGCACTGAATACCATTCATTTTTGGCATATTTATATCCAAAATGACTAAATCCACAGGCGCAGATTCTATCAATTTTATAAGTTGCTCCCCATCGTGAGCTACATCCTTAACAATTAACTGTTGGTTAGATTTTAATATCTCCCGTAATCCATCTACTACTATGGGGTGATCATCTGCGATGTAAAGACTTATTTTCTTATTCATTGTGAGGGAAGTATGGGATTTCTATAATAAACGTTGAGCCTTTTTCACTGGAGTGTATAGTTAATTCCCCTTGCAAATAATTTATTCTTGACTTGATATTCTGTAAACCTATTCCACTTTTGGAAGTAGCATTGCTGTCAAATCCTATTCCGTTGTCTTCGTAGATAATACTGATTTCATTTTCCAATTGGGTTATTTCCAATCGTGATTTGCTGGCTTTTCCATGCTTTAACGTATTGGTAATAAGCTCCTGAATGATTCGATATAGATGCAATGATGTTGTATTGGCGAATCTCCCATCTATGTCAATCTGAGTAAAGAGTTCGATTTTCCCAGAACTCTCAATAGCTTCCCTCAATTGTGCGATTGCTGGTTTGAAGCCAAAATTCTGTATAGTTCCGGCATCCAGGCTATGGGAGATTTTCCTGATTTCTGTGGTTACCGTTTCAGTGATATCATTGATTTTTAAATTCAGCCGTTTTACTTCCGGGTCCAGTTCTTTCTGAAGTACCAAATCGCTGAAAATCTTCAATGTTGCCATTAGGTTGCCGACATTGTCGTGGATTTCCGCTGCAATTCTCTTACGTTCCTGATCCTGTCCCTCAATCAGCGCATAGGCTGACTTGAGTTCCTGCTTTTCCAGCAGCTTTTCTATTTCCCGAAATGCCCGCTGTTTTTTGATTAATTTTCGTTGAAACAGAAATGCAAAGAAGATTATGGATGCTAGCATGAGGAGCATGGAAGATGTTCCTAATACCAATGTAACTAAATCATCCTGGGGGAGCATACTATCCATAAGCCATAGGTTAAAATGAAACTTTTGATGATGTCAGCCATACTACGAATTAGCCAAGCATTATGAAAAAAACCATTGGCCTCTTTGGACAATACCTCACTTGAGACTATATACAAAAAAAGAGAGCCGGAAAAATAAAGTAGCAACCCTGTAATGATTAGAAACTGGGGGGATTTCTCAAGTGCTATGGATTCTAAATCCTTAAATAATAATCCTAAGGAGGATAAGCCCAAACCTGTTAAGATGATTGTATTCATTGCCCAGGCATTTGAATTGAACACTAAAATACCCTGAAAGAATAGGGTGTTACAAAAGTTCATCAGTAATAAAAGGACCACAATCATAATTTTAGAACTCTTTTTCAAACCAAAATAACGTGTGAGATAAACAAAAAGAAACGTGACTTCCACACAGGCCATAAGATGGTAAAATTGCATGGTGTTGAAAACACCGTTATAAACCAACAGAACAAGAGTGATGGTTTTTAAAATGCCTATAATAAATAAATAAGCTCCCAGTGAATTGAATTCAGCTCTTACTTTTTTGGGCAATGATATAAATGCAATAAATGGGAGCCAATCAGAAACATCTGAAACGTGGGCAAGAAATATGTTCCAGTCAAGTAGATTCACTAATACAATTTATAGTTTTTGTGCCCGTTTGACAGACATTTGGACAAGGGGTGGACTCCCCAAGAATTAGTGGACTAATTTCATCAATTTTTTGATAAACCTCCTCACAATCTTTTCCATTCTTTAGGGTAGGAACTATGATTAGATCATACTCTGGAGTGGTACCTCCGGATCGTACATTAAGTCCATGATAAAATCTAATGCTGTCTATTTCAACCCCTTTACTTATCTGTTTGTCTACTTCCAACATAAATTCTTTTAGAAGTGCCAAATCGAATCGGTGTCCAACTACAACTTGGTTTTCCTGTTGAGATGTTCTACCAATCTCCTGGGCAATAAATTGTTGGATGCTTGTTTGGGCGAAATCCAATTTTACTGGTTTTCCGTGTGGCATATTACTTTTGTTTTGAATTTTGCCTACTCTGTCAAAGGTTTTCGGCTTCCCCTTTTCATTATTATTTTTAATTAGTTCGGTTAGGTGCAGGGGCTAACAATCCTGTCAATGCGCCAATTGCCGCTGAACAGGTGGCAGTTAGTAAAGTCGGAACTTTGCTGTCGACTTCTCCGATGTTGGAAGCCATTATCGCAATGACTCCAATGATAACAGAAAGTATTACCAAACCTAATACCCCGATCACAATCCTATAAACCCAAATGTCATTTAGGTAAACAGGGCCTGAGTTTTCAAATTTTTTGACTGCTCCCAAAGGATCTTTTTTGAAATCATCCTGTAGGGCAGGGTTGTTCTCAAGTTCCTTAACCAATTCTGAGACGGAATTTTTCATGACTGTAGTGATTATAGGGAATTTGCAGCATTTATTCTACCCAATCCAATAGGTTTATCCGGATAGATTTTATCTGAATTAGTCTCAATTAAACCTTTAATTTGATTGGCATTGGCAGTTGGTCTTCCGGATATGACTAAAGCAGCTAATCCACTGACATGGGGAGCGGCCATGGAAGTCCCTCTTTTTTTTGTATAACCACCATTTATTTGAGTGGAAAGAATTTCCTCTCCCGGTGCGGCAACGGTTACCTCTGGACCATAGTTGGAAAAACCACAGCGGTTATCCTTTATATCACTTGCACCTACACAAATTACTCCCATGTGATTTGCAGGAGAATAATACTTTACTTCATCGTGCTCATTACCGGCAGCAAATACGACTACCACTCCTTTGGATAGTGCATAATCAATTGCATCCTCAAGCGTTTTATTTACAGGGTTTCTTCCAGTTGGTCCCCAACTGTTATTTATTACATGGGCTCCGTTGTCAACAGCATATTTTATTGCCTCAGCGCAAACATCATCTGTGGCATTTGGAAATATTTTAACTGCCATTATTTTTGCTTTTGGCGCCACACCGACTACACCAATTGAATTGTTGCCCACAGCTGCGATAGTTCCCGCTACATGGGTTCCATGTCCGTGATAATCCATAGGATCATAGTTATTGTCCGAGAAATCTCTTCCAAAATTACCGGCACTGTCCTTCCACATGTTTCCGGACAAATCCGTGTGAAGGTAATCTACCCCGGTATCCAATACAGCAATGACAATGTTCTCTCCCTGAGCACTGTCCCAGGCTTTAGGGCAATTTATTTTAGTTATTCCCCATAAATCCTTCATCAAAGGGTCATTCTGCAAATAATAAAGTTTGTTAAGCTTGCTCTCCTGTACATATTCAATTGTTGGATCTGACTGCAATTTTGAGATAGCTTGTTTTGCCTCTTCTTCATTTTCAATTTCAACGGTGTAAGTACGGAATAACTTCTTCTCTTCTTCTGATTTCTGAGGTAGCAATTCCTCGTTGAACAATGCTAAATGGGATTTGAAATCACCCGCTTTTAGCCCTTTTCGGGCAATGAACTTAGTTACATCCGGTTCAATTGAGTATAAGGGTTTAAATTTAACCTCAATGTCATCCATTGGGGCAAATTTGCCCATGTTTTTAGGCTCCTCACCCTCTTTGAACCTTACTACAATTTTTTTCATGTTTTTGTGAATTTAAGTTTATGATTAAATGAGTTTGGACATCTGGTAGAACTATTGGTTCGTGCCAGGCAATATTGGATTATTTATGTTGTTGAAGCATCCTGAACTTTGGATTACCGGGTTGCAGGTTAGACTATAAAACTTACTTTAATTTGTAAATTGATTCTACCGGATCAGTGGTTCAAAGAAGATTTGGCCCTCCATTAATTTATCTGAGTTGTTTTTGTTTTTTCAATTCAATAGCCAAATAGAGGAGTATTCTTTCAATGTGTATTTTTGATGTAGTAAGTAAGTAAATGTTTATTTTGACTCAAAATTCCACACTAAGACGCAACCTTACAATCCCCTCATATAGCTAATCTATATACCCCTTTGGTGGTATATTTTTAAAAAGTATTTCACAGATATTACAGTTTGCTTTTGTATACTGGATATGTTCATCCAATCCATTCTTTATTCAGGTTTCTATAGGAAAGTGCAATTAGCCATGTGATTTATGATTGCTGAATCTTAGTTGGAACAGGAAATGGTATGTGTAGCCGCAAGGCGTTCAGAATTAATTCATACAAGATGGGTATGAAGCCAGTTCAGGGGAGTAGAGAACCGGTTTTGGGAATAAATTTAATAGAGGGGTGGTATGAAATAAACACATAAATACCCCCTAGAGGGTATTTATTTTAGGTTTGGCATGTACTAATTTTGTGATGATCACTTGAGGGAATATTTACAGAAGGCTGAATTTCGCTTGTGTGACTTATTTAAACATTCAAGTATAAGCTAACTTTAATTATTATGAAAAATTTACTTTTTATTGTTCTTTTATTTACTTCTATTTCCTCATTTGCTCAAAAACGTAGATTTCAATACATGCAGAAAATCCCTTTACAATATTTGGTGGTTGATTCTTACACTATTAAAAATGGAGATACTTTGTTCCTGCCAACTGGTAGTACAATTGAAGAAGTCAAGGAGGTTGAAAAAGGAGGTAGGAAAATTACTTTCACCTCTCTGAAAACTCTATCTGCAAATGATACAACTACATTTGATAAAATTAAATCATATGACCGGAGACTCTCAGGCAGAGCTAATGTCTATGTAAAAGAAGATGAGTATTCTAAGATTTTTATTGATTATTGGCTGACGACGAAAACTTATTTTCCTACTGGTACCATTTTGAATTATTACTTTGAAGACGAGAAAGTGGCAGTGGAAAAATTGGAGAAAAGCAAAGGGTTAAACTATTACACTGTACCATCTGACATTTATGAAATTGTTGAGAAGCTTCCTGAAAGAATAGATTCACTCAAGAATAAGTTAGATAGTGTCTCCTCATTGAGATATAATGGTATTAAACAAGAGAACTATATTGAGGCCAAAAAGATTTTTGAAGCTAATAAAAAAGCGAAAATAGGTGTTAATGAAGTTAAATCGAAAGTTTACGCTTTAACTTTTGCAAACGCACTTAGAAAAAAGGAAAATTCACTTGAACAGGAATTGAAGTCTATTTATACCAATAAGCAAAATAAAAATTTTCTTTGGGCAGCTTATGCGAAAGAAAAAATAGTGGTTCCTGGCGATAAACCTGACGAATCTACAATCTACTTCAAAAAGTACCCTGAAAATTCATTCATAAAACTGGAAAATAGGGAATACATTAAATTAAATTTCGCCGCTTGGGAAATGGCGGCACTTACCATCCCTATTAAATACAGACCTGGTATTTCAAAAAATTCTTCCAAAGTTCCCAGCCAGGCTGCTACTGAGTTTAATGTGTCGACTTACATAGGTCGGACTTGGGGTAGACTGAAATATAAAAATCAGGCCTTTGAAAAAATAAAGCCAGCTGGACAGGCATTTTCAGTCGGAGGATTTTTAGGTTTTAATGTGGTGGAACTGGATTCAACGAGTACTTCTTTGAAAGCAGAAAAGGCATTGAAAGAAAAAGAAACAATAGTTGCCCTTTCCAGTGGCGCCGGCATTGTTTATAACATCATGGACTTTGATTTTGGTTTATTTTTAGGTTGGGACATTGGATTTGGAGAGACAGGAAGAAAATGGAATTATTCAGGTAGACATTGGATTGGTTTTGGGTTAGGATACAACATCTCGATGCTAGGAAAAAAGGAAGATTAGAGTAGTTCTATCCTGGTTAGCTTCTTGGTCGAATTTGATCCAAAAGGTGTTATGACCATTCCTGTCTTAAATAAACAAGCAGTTAGCTAATTCTCAATCCTATATGTTTAAAGGGGCGATTTTGTTCATGTTGATTGATTTTAAAACCTATCTTTAGTATTGCTGACCGAAACAACACATTGTATTTCAGGGTGAAACAAGTTTAAAGAATCTGATTTAGTTTGACTAATGATTATTTTTTCTGATATTAAAATGCTCGTTGCATCTTTTTATGACGATGGATAAACCGGTAATCACTTTTCAGGATATTATCAGACTCAATGAACATGACTGGGATCGGGCATATGAAGTGCTGAACTACCATTTGGTTAGAGGCCATATTGTCAAAGAAGTAATCATAGGAGGGCAGGTGATTTACCACAACACTTCAGGTTTACAGCAAAATGAATTAATTCTCGAGCAAATAATCCCGGCTGATACTATAGCAGCTGAACCAGCAATTCGTCCTAAGCGAAAGCGAATAAATCAGGGTTGAAACCTGAGAGGAAACTGAAGTTATACGCAAATAAAAGATAGCATTAATAGAAGTAGTAGTGTTTACCTATTTAACCAGTACGGACATGAAGAAATCAATCGCAATTTTAGTAGTAGCAGTCTTCCTAATTTCCTGTTCCTCAAGACCGGAGGAAGCCGTTAAAAATTTCACTGAAAACTTAACCAAGGGCAAGGTAGAGGAAGCTAAAAAGTATGCAACAGAGTCCACAGGTACTATGTTGGATATGGCCAGTAGTATGGGGATTGTTCCGGTAGATCCTGATTTTAAGTTTGAGATGTTAAAGGATTCTATAGTTGGAAATAGGGCCTGGATTACCATTGCCAACCCCAATGGAAGATCTGAAGTGATGGAGGTTGTTAAAATAGACGGGGACTGGCTAGTGAATATGAAAGCTAAGTATTAGGCTCTATTTTGACCATTTTGCAGGTTAATAAACATGAAACTTTCATGGTAAAATTTCATTTAGCGTATTCAAAGTTATCCCGAGGTCTACGTGAGTCACATGATTTTAACACGGGATTTTAATACATAACTAATTTTGATTGATATGAAAACTTTTCCTGAGACTCCAGAAGAAATTGAAAGATTAATGCGGTTAATGCACTATTTTTTAGTTGGGGCACCTATCTTTTGGTTATTTTTTCTATATATCTATTTTGTATCTGCGTATTCAGAAGCAATGTCACCTGGGTTCTTGATCCTATTCCCAATATTCTATATTTTACTTCTGAGAAGATATTTAAAATTCAAGAACTTAGAGTAATTTAATTTTTAAAAGCCCTTATTTTTTTAAAAATTACTCTTTTCATTTTTGATCAGGTTTATGAAGTTCTGGTCTTATTTCTCGCTCTCGTTGGCTGCTGGTCTTTTTTAATAGAGCATTCCAAGCAGAAGTCAAGTTATATACATTTCCAGGCTTTTTACCAAAAATACCCTGACAAGGAATTTGACTTTTTAATTAATACGATAGTTTTGCAGAACATATTTTTAATTCAACCACATACTATGCGTTATGTAATTGCCTTTCTACTTCCTTGGCTTTCTCTGATGTTTCAAGGTAAAATAGGAGCTGGTATCCTATGTCTGATTCTTCAAATCACAATAATTGGATGGATTCCTGCCACAATATGGGCTGTTACTTCACTAAATAGAATGTATGCCGACCGAAGAACTGAAGCCGTTATTGCTGCTATGAGAAATCAGAATCGTTAGGTTTATTGTGTATGTGCAGTTATATTTTGGGCTTAAACTGATGTAATTGCCAAAAAATCTTCCTCACTGAGGATACGTATTCCCTGACCTGCCTCAGCTAGTTTTTCAGCTCTTCGATGTTTAGAACTTTTTTCATATCCAGCTAATCTGTATGAGTCTTGCCAGCCAATTACCAAAATTGTTGTCTCTTTGGTTACTCCATCTTGTACTTTACAGCCTGATTCGGAGGCAAATTGTGCATAAACAGATCTGGGTTGGCTTAAAGTACCTGTAAACACAACTGATTCTCCATGCAACAAGCCTTCAGGATTGCCTTCTGATTTATAGCTTATTTCCTTTCTGGTAGTTGAGTAAAATGGATTTGTGGATTGCAAGATTCTCTCGTCCCATTCGGGAAGGGAGATTGCAGAGTGAAGTATCGCTCCATTTATTACTTTTCCTGTAGCGATTGCATCTTGTAGCGCATTATGCGCTATGTACTCAATGCCCAAATGTTTTGTGATTTTTCCCAGTGCATACCCAGATTGAGCAAATTCGCTCCACGCTCTTCTCACTAATCTGGCAGAGTCCATCCATCTTGGTTTCCAAATTTCCATACCATATCTTTCACACGCTCTATTAATGGCATTCTTATCGAACGGCATATGATAAAACAATCGACGACCTTCAACTTTCATGGCAATATCGTTGGACAAATCCTTAAATAGAGGTTTCTCTATAACTTGTTCAAATGTAATTCCATGTAATCTGCTTAAATATGGATCAAAGTATTGATCAGGATTCACTAAAGATTCCCAAGTAGAGATTAATTCAGTCCCTTGATACTCTGCAAGCCCAATTTGGCAAATGCTTGAATTGTCCAGATTGGCAGTTTCTACATCAATGACAAAAAAGTGATCCTCCATAGTTTTGATTTTTTTACCATTTTACTAAAATTAAAAGACACCTAAATACCCTGTATAGGGTATTTTTGGAATTGAGAATTTTCTTTTATTAGCAGGATAGTAAAATTTTATGGGATATCATGATCTTAAGTATTCGCTGGTCTAAGTATTGAAACATAGTTTAATCCCATTATTTCAAATGAAGGTCCTTATTAATACTCTGATTTTTTTACTGATTCTCTTTTTCAATACCAGGGTGGTTGCTTCGGAAATCTACGAAGTCACCAGTGATGTATTTGTAAGATCAGGAATAGGAACAAGTAATGAGCCTATAGGTGTGGCAAAGTCTGGTGATCAGGTTAAAGTGTTGGATAAGTCAAATGCTAACTGGTATAAAATTGAATTTGAAGAAAAGGTCGGATACATCTCAAGCAAATTTGTAAGGTTTGTAGAGCCTGTAGCTCCTGATCCTGTTGAAGAAGTGCCTGTGATGGAAGAGAAAGAGTCTTACCCATTTGCAGGGGTATTGATTATATTTTTTGCTCTATTTCTTATTTTGGAAATCACCAGAAGGATGCGAGAAAAGCGAATCCAAAAAAGTATTAAAAATTTTCAAAACTCCTATCCAGAATTCAATATTGATAAAGAGAGGAAGGTTGAAGTAAGTGAAAATACCCTATTAAGAACTCTTTCTCCTTCTTTGAGGAAGTTGATTGATAGTCAATTGATTAATAGCGTGAAATCTGGAGATGACTCTATCATTGACGTTACAAATGAAAGCCCTTCTCCGGTACCAAAAAATGATAAGCGAGGTTTCATGCAGGTTCCTACTTGGAACCATAAATATATTTATTCAAAATCCGATTTAAACTCTGCAACTTCAGAGCAAAAGATATTCTATTATCATTTTAAACAGAAGTTTTTAAATGGTACTTCTCTGGATCTCCTGGGAAATACCAATTACGCCTTTGTATTACTTTTTGATTTATTGGATGACTACAGAAATCATCAAAACTTCAACTTGCTTGAATCTCAAATCATTAGCTTGGGCAATAACTACTATAAGACCAGGTCATATGGTGTTCGGTTCCTAAATGACATCAAGAAAGAATTAGGAATACAATCAGGGTTTGCGGGAAATTTTACAAGCCAGAAAATAGAAATAAAGCCTGCTGACGAATTTTATTATGAGGCTGAACCTGACTATATCTATTGGAAGGTTGGGAGCAAGTACAAAGAGAAACTCGGGCTAAATGAGGAAGAAGTAAAGCTTCTTAACAAGCTGTGGGAATCCACCACTAATTTCTGTGGAGTAGAATTCTGTTATTTTCAGGTGATACGACTTTACCTAGACACTATAGCTGCTTTCGCTAAACAATGTGAAAAATCCGGGTCCACTTTGGAGAATGAATTTCTAATTGTTTCCGACTTGATTGCCAGGAAGATTTTTGGATATCGAAATGGAAGCGCGAATTATAAGATGAGTGTAAAAAACACCTCTGATGAATTATATTCTACAATTTTTAAACTATGTGAGAATGCTGTAAGGGAGCATTACGGTCACAAGAGAAAGTTAAGTGCTGAAATTCGATATGCTGAACCTTTAATTACCGAGCATTTTAAGGCAAAGATATCCGTTCCGTTTTCGAATGTGATTAATAAGCTTATTGTGAAGATTCCTGAACCGGATGAGGCAACCCAAAAAGAACTCAATGCACTCAATACCAGTAGATGGAAAGATGAGTTCCAAAGCATTTGCGATAATTTTTTAGGGGATGAGAAGAGGTTTGTAGAAGATATAAAGAGACTAGGTGACCTCAATGCGAAGAATCCTTCGATTGAAAATATATTCTTTGAAGCATCAAAATACATAGCCTCTAAACACAAAGAATCATCCCTGATCCTATATATACATTACCTTCATTACGATCTCCAATCTGCCAAATTTGATAATAAAAGGCTCGCGAAAACCATACAGAAAAACCTTTTTAAGTCTCAGGAACAGGTAGAGCAGTTCGAGGTCATTGTTAATGATTTTTTGAAGTATCAGAACTTGGATAAAGCTATCTCGGCTATCTCCGAGCTTTATGCTGTTAAAAGGAAAAGGATTAAGTTGGATAGAAATTCAATTGAAGAGGTAAGGCAGCAGCATGCGGGTACTGTGGAGTTGCTCAATGAGTTTTTAAATGATGAGGAAGAAGATGGCGAGAAGAAAGAAAATGATATGGATTCTTTTAATGAAGAAATAGAAATCCACATCACCTCAGTGAAAGAAGAAGTATCTGAATCCCCGTTCTTGGACGAAATTGAATTTAAACCAATACATTATTCAGCTTTGGAATTATTCTCAAAGAATAATTTTTCAATCCCGGTTAGTGAAATTGACTCTTTTGCCAAAGCAAACGGGGTCTTTCGGAACCAACTTATCGATAGCATAAATGAGGCTTGCTATGAATTGCTAGATGATGTTTTGATTGAGGAGGAAGAAGATTTTTATACGATTGAAGCGATGTATTTTCAGACCATTACGAACAAATAACTATGAACATTAAACCAAAAGAAGCCACCTCTATTATCAATTCTCTTATAGGAGGAGTCGTCCCAAAAATAGGAGTTCAACATATTACTGTAGGTAGATCTTCCGAGATCAATGCCATGGTCACTGCGTTGGAAGAAGTGAAAAATGGCCATAGCATGGTCAAATTCTGGATTGGTGATTTTGGATCCGGGAAGTCCTTTATGCTCCATCTTTTGAATACGGTTGCTTTAAAACAAAAGTTTGTTGTAGCTAATGCTGATTTTACTCCCGACAATAGGTTGTACTCAAATGACGGAAAGGGAGTAGCCTTGTATGCGGCTATTATGGATAACATAGCAATCCAGACAAAGCCTGAAGGCGGGGCATTGCCTACACTTCTGGAAAAATGGATTGAGCAGATCATCACTAAGACAGCAGAAGACAATGCTATTCTTTTAACCGAGATAAGGGATGAAAAGTATTTGATGCTGATTCAAAACAACATCATGAAAACGATCAATGAGATCACTGAGGTTGGTGGATTTGATTTTGGGACTGTGGTGATGAAATATTATGAGGGATATATCAAAGATGAGGAGAGCCTGAGAAGAAATGCCCTCAAGTGGCTTAAGGGTGAATACAAGACCAAAACAGAAGCTCGTCAGGACCTAGGAGTTCGTGAGGTGATAAATGACCTGAATTATTATGACATGCTGAAGAATTTTTGCAAGCTCTTTGTCAGCATGGGGTACAGTGGGTTTATGATCAATCTGGATGAGGCGATCAATCTCTATAAGATTTCTACCTCTACCATGAGAGAAAAAAACTACGAGAAAATCCTTAGTATTTACAACGACTGTTTTCAGGGAAAAGTAGGAAACCTGTTTATCAATTTTGCAGGAACAAAAGAAGTTCTTGAAAACCCGAGGAGAGGTTTTTTCAGTTATGATGCGCTTAAAACCAGGCTGTCAACCAATAAATTTGAAACTGCTGAGATCAGGGATTTTGCACAGCCAGTGATTAAGCTTCTTCCTTTGGACCACAATGAAATATTTGTACTGCTTAAGAAGCTAAAAGAGATTTTTGATTTCAATTATAAGACGCACATAGATATTTCTGATGACGAGATCCAGCAGTTTATGGAAGAACTGTTCAATCAACCTGGTGCATCTGAATTCCTAACCCCGCGTGAGGTCATTCGGGATTTCTTAAATATCCTCAATATCATCAGACAAAACCCCGATGTCGATAAGAGCAATCTTTTCGGCGAAATAGAAGTATCCGACGAAAGGCCGGATGAATCGGGACTTGACGGGATAGAGGAATTGTAATGAGTTATCAAATGCTCTCAGAGCCTATTCGAAGATTTATTAGGGACAAGGGCTGGGAAAGTCTTCGGCCAATCCAGAATGCCGCTATCACGAAGATCTTGGGCACAGAAGATAATTACATCCTGGTCTCAAGAACAGCCTCAGGAAAGACAGAGGCAGCTTTTCTCCCGATTCTCTCCAAGGTTAATTTTATGGATAAGGGAGTTCAGGTGCTTTATATTTCACCTCTTATAGCCTTGATCAATGATCAGTTCGCTAGGGTGGAAGACCTCTGCAAATACCTGGATGTAAAAGTCACCAAATGGCACGGTGAAGCTAACAGAACTGTCAAGGAAAAACTGGTTAAAGACCCTAGTGGTATTATACTTATCACGCCCGAGTCTTTGGAAGCCATGTTTGTCAATCGTCCTTATCAGGTAAAGGCACTTTTTTCTGATCTTAGATATGTGGTAATTGATGAGATCCATTCTTTTATTGGAACCGATAGAGGTATACAGCTCCAGTCAATTCTTTCAAGACTCCAGCAAGTAAACAGTTCAAGATTTTCACTTGTAGGATTGTCTGCTACTATGAGTGAATCGAATAAATTTTTGGAAGTTAAATCCTTCACGGGAGATGTGGGTCATACTAAGATTCTGATAGATAGAACCCCTAAAGAAATAAATGCAGTCTTTCGTTTTTTCAAAGCCGATGGAGAAGAGTTGCCTCTTGAGTTGTTGAAGGATTTGTACAAAGAGACCAAGGATTCGAAAGTTTTGATTTTTCCCAACAGTAGAGGTAGGGCAGAGGAGGTTGCCGTCAAACTGAAGAAAATCTCCGACAGGGTCAAGGGTCACCCAAATTACTTTTCTCACCACTCCTCTGTGGACAGGCAGGTAAGGGAATATGTAGAATACTTTGCCAAGAATAACACCTATCAGAACTTCTGTATTTCCTGTACTTCTACGCTTGAGTTGGGTATTGACATCGGTTCAGTGGATGAAGTGGTGCAGATAGATTCCACCCATAGTATTGCATCCCTGATCCAGCGGGTAGGAAGAAGTGGCAGGAAAGACGATCAACAGAGTAATCTGTTTCTGTATGCTACTGAACCCTGGAGTTTACTGCAGTCTATTGCATGCTGGTTGTTGTACAGAGAAGGATTTATAGAGCCGTCCCAAGTCACGGAGAAACCGTTCGATATTTTGCTGCATCAGGCATTGTCGATTACCAAAGGGCATTCTGGGTTACCCATTGCGGAATTAATTGATCAGCTTGGAACAAATTCCACTTTCAAACACATCAAAGGGAGTGAGATAAAGGAAATCATTGATCATTTGATCGAAATTGATTTATTGGAAAAGCTTAGGCAGGAAGTGATTATTGGAGTGGAGGGCGAAAAGCTGGTCAATAGCCGGAATTTTTACAGCATGTTTCAATCCGAGGATAATTTTAAGGTGGTGAATGCGGGCAACAATATCGGCGAGGTGCCCTATTCACCACAGTTGGTTGAAAATGAAAATATTCTTCTGGCAGCCCGTATCTGGAAAATCAAATTTGTGGATGAGCAGGCAAAGCGTGTAGAAGTCATCCCTGCAAATGATGGCAAAAAGCCGATCTTTTTTGGCGGGGCTGGTGCCATACATCCGAAAGTCCGGGAGAAAATGTTTGAGATACTTTATTCAACGGAATCCTATGATTTTCTGGATGAGCCAAGCGCTATTGAATTAAACGTACTCAGGAAGGACTTTTCCGTCTTTGATATAATAGATCAAACCTCCCAGAGACCCTTGAAAGTATCAGAAAAAAAGCTAGAGTTTTTCACCTTTACAGGAAGTCGGATTAATAGAACCATTCAGTTCTTATTTGACATGGTGGGAATTGTAAATCTTGTGGAAGAACAGAAAAGTGCACTGGAAATTAAAGTTTCCGATGAAGAGTTTAACGCACGTTGGGGTAGTTGGAAGGATTCACAAGTAGAGCTGGATCTAAAGATTCAACAAAAAGTGGAATCCAGTCCTAGTATTATGAGCTTTTCCAAGTGGGCGGCATACTTGCCCATTTCGTATCAAATCAGGCTTTTGAAGCAGAAGTACTTTGATTTCGATTCAGCAGAAAAATTGCTAGATCAAATGCAACCGGTTAGGAATGGAAGATAGACTAAGGGGTTATTGTAAAATCACTTAAGGCAATATTTCAGTATCCCTTTTACTGAATTGATAATGAACAAAAAGATAAAATGGTAGGTTGTTATTTGAAGGAAAATACTGTTTATATAAGGATGCTGATCTTTGATCAGCATCCTATGGAAGCTAGTGATCGCCTTATCCGAACGGTTATAACCGTTCGGATAAGGCGATCACTACTAAAAAAGTTCCAGAAAAGTTTTTTCTTTTTAAAAATGAGCAAAAATGTCCAGTTTTTTAATTAAAAAACTGGACATTTTTGTATTTTTGAGAACCTACAAAATTCATGAAAATCACTGATTACATAGCGAATAGCATAGATAGACTACCTAAGGGTTATGTGTTCACCTATGCTGATTTTATGGGAGAGGTGAAAAGTAAGGAAGCAGTGATCAAAGCTTTGAATAGGATGGCCTTGTCTGGGAAGATTAACAAGCTTTCCAAAGGAAAGTATTTTAAGCCCGAGAAAACAACTTTTGGAGAATTGGCCCCTCCTCAGTTTCAAATTGTAAAAGATCTGTTAGAGGATGAAGGAAAAGTCATTGGGTATCTTACTGGATACAGTGTTTATAATCAACTGGGATTAACCACTCAGGTAAGCAATCTCATCCAGATTGGGAAGAATGAGGTGAGGCCTGCATTCAAGAGAGGTAGATATAAGATTTCGTTTATTCGACAACGAAATACCATCACCAAGGATAATATACCCTTACTTCAGTTGTTGGATGCAATGCGATATGTGAAGAAAATCCCTGATACTACCATCTCTGGTTCTTGTTTCAGATTCATAGCATTGATTTTTGTAATGGAAGAATCAGAAATCAAAACGATAGTACGTTTGTCCCAGAAATATCCTCCAGCATGTCGAGCGTTACTTGGAGCAATTCTGGAACAACTCGGAAGAACTGAATTTTTGAATACGCTCCGGAAATCTCTCAACCCGATTACACAATATCAATTACCTGGGGTGGATGATGTTTTATCTACTGCACAAAACTGGAATATCGTATGAATCTTCATGAAAACCCCGAATTATTCATGGAAGCTGTCCGTGCTACTGCACAACGGATGGGGATATTGGATATCTATGTGGAAAAAGACTATTGGGTTACCAGAGCCCTTCATCTTATATTTTCTGATTCGATTGGCTCAGAAGTGGTTTTCAAGGGAGGAACAGCGTTGTCAAAATGTTATGGTTTGATAGAGCGGTTTTCCGAGGATATAGATTTGGTTGTGCTCAAGAGAGCAGGAGAGTCAGGGAATCAATTGAAGAAAAAATTGAAGGCTATCTCCAGCGTGGTGGAGGGTACCATGCCTGAAGTGGAGATAAAGGGTATAACCAATAAACTGGGAATGATAAGGAAAACCGCTCATGAATACCCGGTACTTTTTTCAGGGAAATTTGGCCAAGTAAGAGATAAAGTGATCTTAGAATCCTCCTCACTTGGTCATTATGAACCGTATCATAAGCAAGAAATAAATTCTTATATCTATGAGATGATGATGGGCGCTGGCCAGAGTGCATTAGTTGAAGAATATCAATTAAAGCCGTTTACTGTCCAAGTATTGGACATCAGAAGGACTTTGTGTGAAAAAATTCTGAGTCTGGTTCGTTTTAGTCATTCTGAAAACCCCATTGCAGATCTGAAAATGAAAATTCGTCACCTCTATGATCTACATAGAATTTTAGAACAGGAAGATTTCAGAGCCTTTATACTGTCCTCGGATTTTGAAGAGATGCTCAATCGGGTGGGCGGGGATGATGTAGAAGGATACAGAAGTAACAATGCTTGGTTAAACTATCATCCTAAAGAGGCATTGATTTTTGCGGATGTAGAGGGGGTATGGAAAGAACTGGAGACTACTTATTCCAGAGATTTTAGCGGATTGGTATATGGTGACTTACCATCTGTAGAGGAGATTTTGTCTTCTTTAAAGTTTTTAGCGGAAAGAATAGATGGGATTATTTGGGAGGTGAGGGTAGATTGATCATAAATCAGTTACACTCATGTGGAGATCAGGAAGTCTGCTATGTTTGACAATAATTTTACGAGCTTCTGAAGAGGGAAACTGAATGTGGAAAAATTGAATAAAAATTGAGCTTTGTGCAAGTTTGCGATTATAAGATTCTATTAATATTTATTTGGTTAATAGGTATTTATCCTTTTACTACCTCGCTACTCACCACTTCTCCGGTTCTATATATCAATATCACTTTCCGTAATTCCCCGTTCAGATTCACCTCGACCGTTATGCTATCATCTATCTGATTCAGTAGCTTGATTGAGGAGGTGCATCCAGGACAGGTTTCTTCTCCATAAAAATCCAAAATATTCTTAGTCCAGGATTTACAGTTACTATAGTCAAATCCACCAACTGAATGCTCACTAACAGTCAAATAGAAATCCACATCAAAATATAAAACACCTAGAGGAGGGTAGGTCTGGGCTCTGCAGTCCCAAAGAATACTTTCTGATAAGTCAGTGCTCAGGTATTGGGTATTACTTTTTCCAAACTCGCTGACTATACCGCTGTGCTCAAGCAGAAACCCTCCCTTCCACCTTCTTGCATATTCCAGTATAGTCAATTCGTTTAATGGTAAGTATGAGGTAGAGCTTTTAAGGTCAAAATTATCCAAGACTATTCTAATAATGCTTTTTGAATTCGGCGCTTCTTCAGTCTTATCTGATGGATCAAATCCTAATATTTCAATCAATTCATATCCTGTAGTAAGAAAGCTGTGGCCCACAGGATTATAAAATACTTTCTGAATAGATGATTGAGGGTCTAGGTCTAGAATGTATTCAGCGGTTTTTTGAACTGGCGATGCAAATAACCCCAGCCAGAATTTTCCCTCAGTTTTACCATAGAGATAAGTGTGATCTGTGCTTCCCAACTCAAATACTTTCAGGTATTCCATTTCTCTCGCATCAATATGATCTCCATAGATACCAAGAAGACTATCTCGTTCTACTATAAGCGGATCTTTTGGAATACTAGGGTTCTGGTCTTCAGAACAAGATCCTAAGGCCAATGAAACAGATATAAAAATTAGAAATGCCCCATTAAAAATCTTCATAATACAAGATAATCAGAAGATTACTAATGAAAAATACCCTATACAGGGTATTTTTTTTGAGTTTAAAAACCAGTTTCTTGCTTACAAGTTGTTCCTAGTTCCACCAACCCAACTAACCTTGACGAAGAGACTACTTCAATCTTTCCTCTTTATTGCATTCTTCCTACTAGCTTCTCAGCTAAGTGCGCAGACCGTTTTCATCACTAAGACAGGAGCGAATTATCACAAAGAATCCTGTCGCTACGCCAAAACAGGCTGGGCTTCAGATCTGGCAGCAGCCAAAAAGAAGGGACTGACCGCCTGCTTGGTATGCAAACCTTCCTCAACGGAAACAGGTCAAACGAAACCTCTTCCTTTATCGTCAGGATCGAGCAAAACAGAACCAAGCAAGGAAACTAGGCCAGCTCAATCAACTTCTTCCCAATGCAAAGCAACTACAAAAGCGGGATCCAGGTGTTCTCGAAAAGCAGATTCAGGGAGTAGTTATTGTTGGCAGCATGATGGATAGAAAGCGATATTACCAATTACAAATTGGTAATTATATCAGGGTGGAACTACAAATCCCACCCAGTCACCCTAATGATTTGACTACAATTAGACGGGGGATACTTTTAATCATGGGAATATTAACAATATTTTTGAAATAAAATATGACTAGATATTATTTGCTTTTGATAGGATGGATATTATGTCCCTTTATCATTTCTTGCCAATCACAGCCACAGGAAACAAAAATTACTGAAATCATTGTCCCACCAAGTAAGGAGGCTGTTATTACTTTAGATTACCTAGAACTGCTGTTTGAAAACAGGGCTAAAGAAGATTCTTTGCTGATGTTATTGAAAATGAATTTTTTTAATAAAAAATTTAATGGGGTGTTCATTTCAGAGGAGATGTTTGACTATAATGAGCCAAAACATTGGATTCACGTTAATAATTTTGGTGAGTTATCTAGCGTTTCATTTTCAACTGCAGATAAAAAGTATTGGGATGATTTGAACAAAGAGCTCAATAATATCACTAAGGGCAAAGAGTTCGACGATAAGACTAGCGATAAGACTCTGAGGTATTTAGGCGAGAACTATACTTATGAAACATATGAGCCCGCTAATGGAATAAACCTTTCTACAAATGCTCTATATCAGGTTTTTGTTCTAAATAAAAAATAAATAGTTAGTGGAGCGGGTTAGATATTCTTGATTTACTTTTAATAGATGATTTTGACATAGACAGGCCAATTGCAAATTAATAAGAATCTTAGAGTGGAATTTCAAATCCCACCCATTAACCATGACGATTTGACTACACCCAAGCGGGGCTTATTGACTAGTTAATGGGATTTGTTTCATCATTGTTAAATATTCCGACATTTTCTGTCCAAAGTCTTGTCAATTAGGAGTTTCTGTCATTTTTTCGGTTAGATTCAATACATGTTTCACCAAAACCAACTAATTATGAACACTAGAAATGGAATCAAACCAGGGCCAAAGAGAATTGCAGTTTAACTGGAAAACCAGACAAGCGCCAACGGGATAATAAAGATACTCCTGGAAACACACCGTCCCTTAAGCCACATAAGCATAAGCCGGGAAAGTAAAGTATGGGATGTTTAGTAAAAAATACCTTGCTCATAAAATTATCTCCAGGTAGTGTCTAAACTTTGGGGTCTATTTTAGATGGTAATATTGTGGTAAGAATGTTTATAAAGTAATGTCTTTAGCTAAAAAAACTTGAAATTTAAGCTCAATAAATTCCCTATTCTTGGTGGTGTACTACTCACAGCAGTTCTTTTGTTTTTCAGAGTTCCTGTCAGTATTCTGCTTGATAAGCTGCTTGTAAGTCCTTTGTTTGCTTATTTTGAAGGAGGGGCTTGGGCAGATTTATTTTTCATAATTATACTATTAATAGTCTCAGGATGGTTGGCAAAAGAGCAGTCTCTTATATTTATTTGTAGAGGGTTTGCATTAGGTATCCTTTTTTATCTCTTTCAGAAGGCGAATAATTACTGGGATTTTAACAAACTCGTTTTGCTACCCATGTTTGCTTATTGGGATCTTGTAGCATTAAGTGGCATGGTTACTATTCCTTTATTTTTTCTATTTGAGCACCTAGATCAATCACTTTCACCTTCAGAAACAAAAGTAGGCTTTATTGAAGACGATCCAGTTATTCTATACGAAAATGATCATTTCAAGCGAAAGATTGCGGCTACAGAAATTGCAAGTTTGATACTAAGAACAAATAACAAAAAATCTTTTGCGATTGGAATTTTGGGTCAATATGGAAGTGGCAAAACATCTTTTTTAAACCTGATCAATCTTGCCTTGGTAGATAAAAATGTTCTACCAATTTCTTTCGATCCTTGGAGTGTCGCAAACCCTGATATGATCCGCCGGGAGTTTTTTGATTTACTGGCTGACAAGGTTGCTACAATTGATATGAAAATGTCTTCACTAGTTTATAGCTATGGAAGAAAATTGGCAGGAATTGATGGGCGCTCACAGTCGTGGTTTAAATGGTTTGGTTTTTTTAGAAGAAGTGATTCTGCACAGAGCTCAGCCGAATATGCACAAATAAACGAAATGCTGAAGGCTACAGGTCGCAAGGTTATTATCACTATTGATGACTTGGATAGGTTGTATGCCCCTGAGATTATTGAAGTACTTAAACTGATCCGCAATACAGCAAATTTCTTTAATGTGGTTTACTTGGTTGGATACGACAAGGGCTATGTACAGTCTGCAATTGGCACACTTAACGGCAATGCAAAGAATTATTTGGATAAGATATTTCAATTGGAGATTCCTCTACCCAAATATGAGAAGGATGACTTGCTCGTTGGTTTACAGGGAAGTTTGAAGAAAATGTTGTCAGAAGAACATTACTATGTCTTCGAAAATACAATAATCCCCAATGGTTTCAGAAACCGCTATGAAAAGGCTTATGTTGGAATACTTCGTCAAAACCGTGATGTAGTACGTTTTCTGAATAGTTTTAAGATTGCCTATAACTTGATTGGAAAGGAAGTTGATTTCCAATGTTTACTGCTTCTGGAATTGATCAAATTTCGCTTTCCTGATATCTATGAACTGATATATTCTCAATCTGATAAGTTTTTGTTTGAGAGATCCTTTCTTTCAACTCATGAGCAATTTTACTCTCCATTTTTGGTTAAACAGGAGGATGTTAAAAACAAAACTGAAGATGTAACAGTTTTTAAAACTTACCTAGAGAAACTAGAATTTGGTGACGAAGAGGTGTCTATTCTCGATGGGCTTTTTAGGTCACTTTTTAATGGTAGCGAATATAAACGGCCAGAACAAAAGAATTCAATTTCTTACCCACTGTATTTTGAAATATACTTCCGATACAGACTTTCAAATTATGATCTTTCTAACAAAGAATATCAGCAAGCAAAGACCTTAGGAGGTATGCAGGAATTTATGAGTCAATGTGCTAATGTCGGACTGCATAAAGAATTGATGGTGAGATTCCTGCAGGAAGATATTACCAAAGATAGGCGTCACTTTGAACAAGTTCTAATATGGGTTTTTTCTTTTGGACGAACGTTTGTAGAAAAAGAAGGCATGTTTCGTTTTGATTATGAGGGATTTCTGACCAAAATCTCTAATTATCATAATTACATTTCTGATTCTCTTTATAAGAAAGATAAGGTTGTATATGGCAATTTTATAAATGATCTTTTTTCAAATGCATTGCCTCCATTTCTGTTTGAAAATGAATTGATTTTTCGCCTTAAAGAGAAAAGTAGCGAGTTTGTTCTATCCAAAGAAAAGTTGACTAATCATCAATATTCATATTTCACCCGTATGGCTGAAAGCGGTCATGGGTTAAGTAAGGATACTCTTTGGTTGTTTTGGGGTGCGAGAAAATATTATAATGAGGGAGCGCAAGATGACAATGAATGGCAATTTGAGGATAGCATGATTACTAAGATGAAAGTGTATTTGGCAACAAAGGACTCCAAAGAATTTTTAAAATTCAGTATTAATCGAGCGCTCAGAGACCGATCCTTGTGCTCCATTTATCCACAGGTGATGGAGATGTTTGATGATCCTACCGAATATAGGGAATTGGTGAGAGACAATCCCGAATTGGCAGAAGGTATAAAAATTGAATATTTGGAATTCTTTGACAAGTTAGCTTTGAAAAACTTCAAAGGTGTGGTTGAAATGGAATTTCAAACAGAGATTCAGAAAATGGATGATTAGTGGGGTTAGAAAAACCAATTGAAAATTGGTATGGATATCAGGGTAGAATTACTAATCCAACCCCGTCACCACGAGGTGTTTGACTGTACCAATCTGTGCAATTTCAAAACCCACTCAGTTCCATTATTAATCTGACCACACCTAAATTAAGATGTTTGGTATCTTAATCATTATAATGAGATACTCACAATTTTTGTTAGTTTTGTTTCATTAGAAAACTGATGATTTTATGCCTTCCAATACGCGTCAATACGAAGAAACATTACAGCGATCTCGGTTTTTTCAAACTATTCAGGCGTGGCCTTTAGATGAGGAGCTAAATTATGAGGGATGGCTAAGTAATTTTAGTAAAGAGGAAGAGCAGGTAATAGCGTGTTCTATTTTGGATTTTTTCGTACATTATCCGGCTAGGATGGTAAATAAAATGCTAGCAAATTCAGTCGCCAATTCAGGGTATTTTTTTTTAGATTATTTTCCAGACTGGGAGCATTCTAATTTCAAAGACCGTTGCTTCTATAGTTTTATTCCTGGAGAAAGTCAACATCCAACTGATAGCGGTAATTTATTTACAAGAAAGCTCCGCGATGAATTGTTAATTCCTGAAGATAAAATCATTAGTTACCAAGACATCAGATCAATTCCTCCTAAATCACCTATAATATTTGTTGATGACTTTGTTGGATCAGGATCACAAGTATATAAAGCGTGGAATGTGAATCAACTTAGTAATGGAAAAACATTAAAAGAATATGTTCATAGTGCGGGACATTGCGCAGTTTATTCACCTCTAATAGTCAATTATAAGGGCAATAGTGTAATGAAAACTCATTGTCCTACCTTAAATTTATCAGCAACTCATGTTTTAGGACCTGAATATAATCTTTTTGATAAGACATGTTTCTGTTGGAAAAATGATTCAGAATTATTTAGTAAAGGCATTTCTCTTATACTATCGAAAAGTAAGTTGCTAGGTATTCCATCAACTGAGGGTGATGATACTAGAGATGAAAAGGGATTTGATAGACAGGGGTTAGCAATCTCCTTTGAGCATGGTGCGCCTGATGCGATCCCGTCATTTTTTTATTGGAAAACGGATAATTGGACGCCCTTGCTGAGGAAACACTACGAAAGATGAATAATAAAGAGATTTTAAAAAAGCTTAATGAATCTTTTGGGAGCTACAGAGCTGAATGGTTAAAGGCCAAGGTTTTCGATCTTTTCGCAGAACCTCATTATTTCACAGCATTGCAAGATCATAGACCTTGTATATTAGAGGGAGGACGCGGAACAGGCAAAACAACTGCTTTGAGAGGATTGTCTTATCAAGGTCAATATTCTATCCATAATAAGAGCATCGATATTTTTGACCATTCAAATTTCATAGGAATATATCATAGAGTTAATACTAATCATGTACGAGCATTTATAGGGGGTAATATTACAGAAAAGGAATGGGAGAGGGTTTTCGCTCACTATTTTAATCTCCTTATCTGCCGTGAAATTCTAATTTTTTTAAAATGGCATAAAAATTTGCAACCTGAAGACGAAGATCTTTCAGCTCATGCATGTCGACTTATAGGGAACTGCGTAAACATTGATGGTGATTGTGACCGCTTGGAAGTATTGCTAGAGAAATTTGACATCGAAATGTATAATTTCCAGTCACAGATTAATAATATAATTGATGGGAATCTTCCAAGGCTTTCTATGGCAGGGGATGCGATAAAGGTAGTAACAGAATATGCAACTGCTTTAAATCAATTTAAGGATAAAACTTTTTTCATCTTATTAGATGAATATGAAAATTTTGAAGACTATCAGCAAAAGATTATAAATACTCTACTGAAACATAGTTCGGAAAATTACACATTCAAAATTGGTGTTCGGGAATTGGGATGGCGTGTTAAACACACCTTGAATCCCGCTGAATTACTACATGATCCGGCAGATTATGTTTTGGTTAATATTGAGAAAAAACTTACTGCAAATGATTCAACATTCCCTGATTTCGCTAAAAACGTGTGTCAGCAGCGGATAGCGAAACTTATCGAAGATGGAGATAATGCTATCTATGACATTGAAAGAGCATTAAAAGGAATATCAATTGAAGATGAGGCAAAATTATTAGAAGTTGAAACCTCTCAGCAGGTCAAACAATTTGAAACATTGCCCAAGTTTTATCAAAAGAAAGTTCAATCACTACCGAAGCTATATTTGTTTTTCATTTCATTTTGGTCGTCCAATCATAAAATGGATATTCGTCAGGGGGTTGATGACTGGGAGCAGAATATGAAAGATTGGGATGTTAGATATGAGAACTATAAATATGAGATGCTTTTTAAAATTAGAAGGGGAAGGGGAAAATCTGGAATTCAAAAATACTATTCAGGTTGGAGTACATATACCAAATTAGCAAATGGAAATATCCGTTACTTGATGGAATTAGTATATCGAGCTTACGAAAAACATTTAATGGATGACAATGGGCTTGATAAGGAAATTTCCCCCAGAAATCAAACCTTAGCTGCTCAAGATACTGGCCAGAAAAATCTTATGGAGCTGGAAGGGCTTTGGAAAAACGGCGCACAACTTACTAAGCTTCTACTTGGGTTAGGAAGGATTTTTCAAGTTTTGGCCAGAGGAGAGGGCAGAACTGCGCCTGAGAAAAATCAATTTCAAATTGAAAAATCGGGGCTCAGCACAGAAGAATTTGAAGAATTAATTAGAGCTGGGGTTATGCATCTGGCGCTAGTGAGATATCCAGGAAATAAGATGGGGGATGATTATAATACGAGAGATTATATTTATATGATACATCCTCTTTACTCAGCATATTTTCAATATAGTCATCGAAGGAAGCGAAAAATCATCTTTAGTCCAGCTGAAATTCTCGATATAATTAATAACCCAAAAACTGCTATCCCTCAAATACTTCAAAAATCAAATATTAAACCTGATTCGATGGGAGCATTGCCTAATCAAATGAATCTTTTTGATGTATATTTTAATGAAAAATGACTACCTCTATTCGCGTATTTATAGCCAAGTTGAAAAAATAAAACTCGCTAAACAAAGCACCTATATTTTTGGACATTCTCCAGAGGATCGTAGTCTTTTTCCAAATGATTTGAAATTACTTTTCCCAGACGTTAACTTTATTCGTATAGAAGAAATAGATAAAGAAACAATATGCGATGCAAATGATGGACAGAATATTTCCCTTAGGAGCACATCTCAAATTCTTGGATTATTAACTAATAAAATTTCGGAAACATTATATATTGATGTTACGGGGCTTGATAATAGAATATGTGCTGCACTAATAAAAAATGCAATAAATAATCTTGGAAGCATTGATTTTCCTAAAAATGTAATCGTAATATATGCAGAACCGTCTACATATAATATAAAACAATTTAAAGCTGAAAGTGTATTTAATGATCTATCTGAAAAAATTGAAGGAATAGAGCCATTACCAGGTTTTGCTACAATTGTACCTAATGATGAGGATGACACTTTACTTGTGGCTCTTCTAGGTTTTGAAGGTGGCAGATTCACCCATATGATCGAAAATGTTCAGCCACTTAGGGAGAATATTATACCTATAATTGGAGTGCCTGGATTTCGTTTGGAATATCCTTACGTTGCATATTGGGGAAATCGGAGACCATTAGAGGAAACCGACACATGGCGAAAAGTTAAGTTTGTAGCAGCTAATTCAATGGTTGATATTTTCATGCTTTTATCAAAACTACATAAAAAAAATCCATCCCGTAAGATTAAGTTAGCTCCAATTGGCACAAAGCCTCATGCAATAGGAGCGATGCTTTTTGCTATTAGATATCCATATAATGTAGAGCTAGTTTATGACAATCCAAAAAAGAAAATTAAAAGAACGGAAGGAATTGGCAATATTGTAGAATGTGAGATCAGTAAACTTATACTTGAAAACTGATGACAGACGCCTACTATACACCAGAGGTTTTGGCAGACAAACTTGTTTCTTACATAGATTTAGACAATAAAGTCAAAAATGTTGCAGACTTTTGTGTTGGTGACGGCCAATTGCTAAGAGCAGCTGAAAAAAGGTGGCCAGAAATTATTTGCTATGGCTCCGACTTATCTCAATTAGCAATTAATGAAACTAGAAAACGACATAAAAACTGGCATTTGTCAAGAGCTGATTTTCTTAACCGGAAATCATGTAGTTTAGCTAAAATTTTTAAGGCTGAAAGGTATTTTGATTTAATACTTTTGAACCCTCCATTTTCGTGCTTAGGAGGAACCCTAAATAAATGCTCACTTGATGGTTTAGAGTTTTCGACGAGTACATCTATGAGGTTTATAGTAGAAGCTCTTAAATATTTAAGCCCCACAGGCATACTTTATGCAATTCTTCCTTTAAGTGTTGCCTACTCTCAAAAAGATAGAAAAATCTGGAATGCTTTAGAGAAAAAATATTATTTAGCCATTTTAGAAGAAACGAGTAATGCGGATTTCTTGGGATGTGCTCCTAATATTATAATTGTTTCACTTAATGATAAACATAAACAGAGAAAAATTCGAAATTTTGAGCGTTCAACATTCAAAATAAGTGAACTTAAAATTCTAAGGGGAAAGCTAAGTATGCATAGAGTTAAAGACTTTCCAGGAAAAACACCACTCGTGCATACAACTAATTTAAGGCATAATAGTATAGAATGTATTAGGCAAACTGTAGAATATCCAAATTCCACAATTGAAGGGCCTGCTGTGTTAATACCACGTGTTGGTAATCCGGACCGAAATAAGATTTGCCTAGTATTATCAGGATCCAGATATTGCTTGTCAGACTGCATTATAGCTATTAAATGTAGTTCAAACGAGGTGTCGACCTTATTACTTTCTTTTATTTTAAATAATTGGGAAGATTTTTCTCGTTTGTATCGAGGAACAGGGGCTCACTATATTACTTCCGAAAGAATTTCGCTGTATTTGAATATGGATGTAACTAATTTGGCTACAATAGATCATGTTGAGTCTTTAATGTCTATGGAAGTTATCGCCTAGGATAAATTTCAAAAGTATTTACTACACAGATTGTTAGTCCAAAATATCATTCTTAGATGTTTTTTAATAAAGATTCTCTTTAATTAAAGCAAACCAATGCTGGAAATTAAATGTAAAATATAAATTTCAAATGGTTAATTAAGGATGATAAAATAATTTTAGAAAAAAAGCATTATTTAGTCTAAGTTAATTACGTGAAATAATTTAAATATTTAGCGTTAATTGTTTCTAATTGTATATTCAAATTTATTTAGATCAAACCATTTCTTCTCTTTCTTGGAAATGAAGTAGTTTTGCTTAAGGCAACTTGCCCTTTCTTCATTGATCACTTCTAGTCATATTAGCTTCACCAGATCTTCTTTTATGATTGATAGCCTTTTCATGGTGCCCAATATTCATTTACCATTTTCGTTCCTAAACTACCATCTTTTAAGGTCTTAGGTTTTTTTCTTGCGAGAAGAATATTTTGAGTCACAATATTAGCGAGATCCCTTGAGAGATCATTGCTTGTATAAGTCAAACCTAACAGCTCAAATTTTGTTAGAATTTCAGGGGTCGTTTTTTTTGTTTGAAAAAATCCTTCTTTGATTAATTGCTTTACAATTGCGGTGGATTGGTTTTCAGTTTCATAGAATTTAGAAATATCTACTCTATGATTCTCCTTTTCAAATTTAACAAGGGTTGAATTAATTTTAGATTCATCAAAATCTTGATTCAAATTTTTAAACTCGTCTTCACTGAAACCAAATTTTTCCAAGATTTTATAAATTATTGAATTAGTGACATGCTTGTTGCCATTTCTAATGGCACTCACATATTTGCCTTCACTTTTGTATCCGAGAAGCGTTTCAATTCCGAGAGGTGAAAAACCACATTTTTTGATTAAATCAAGAAATCTTTTTTTTGCTTGTGCAGAAGTAAGGCATTCAATTTCTTTCATCCCCGAAGGGATTAAAAAGTTTACTCTAAAAAGTAAACTTTTTCTTGTTTTATAAGTATTAGTTTTAGAAATTTAGGTTATCAGAATTCTAAGAATTAATTTCTTGGAGTATTAAAAAAGCAATTACTAAAGAGTCTCGATCGCAAATTCCGACCTTTGTTATCATGAACGAGACGGTAGGTAATTGCTCATAGTCCTGTTATGCTATATTTGCATAGCTATGACTGTGGGCACCTATCGATATCCCGTTTCATGAGGTGTCGGAACCCTGCGATGCGGTTGATAGGAGCCCCGTCATAGTTCCTTTTTAACTAGAAAAGACTCGTTTTACCATTTTTCATTTCTAATGAAAACGAGCATGATTGATTTACTTCCTTTTCTGTTGCAGACAGTAGCCTGTAGGATCCACAGGATGGGAGAGTATGCTCTGTTGGTAAGCGGGTCATCTTGTTCTCTCCCGATTTTTATCGGGACCTATTATAATCTTCCAGAGGAACTCGGCATCGCCGCGGTAGATCGCCTGTATCCTCTGAAGCCCAAGAATCCGATCTAAGGGTCAAGGCACTTTTTCTCTCTGATTGACCCGCCACGGCGGGCTATCCATACAGATCAGGGAGTGACGTTACTCGATGATGGAGATCATCTGCTGCAGCGGATCATCAGCTCCATTACTTCAGTTTATTTCTTATTCATTATTGCTGGTTTGACGGGCTCACCGGAAGTGGGTTAAATGACCGGGGTGGGAGAGGTATGTCTGGCTTAGAGTCATGGGGTAAGCTCTTCATAGATCGAGATTGCCGCGGCTCGTACCTCACTTCGCAATGACGGTACTCTCACCAGACATCGGTCATCGGACACAACTCTTCCGTCTTCGGTCTTCCAGCTTAACTACTAAACGCATGAAAAAAAACATACTCACATGCTTCCTGGCATTCCTATGCCTATATGGAAGCAGAACGACAGCACAAGTTGCTGATTCACCTCCGGAGACTGATTTGGTTGATTACTCCGGGTTGCCTGCCTCGGCAGGTTTGCATCGGGGCGGGGAGACCCGCTCCGATACTTTGGAGATCAAGCCTAGTGCTAGGTCGGAAGAAGACGGCATATTGCTGCATCTGGAAATCCCAACTGCCGATGCTCCCGATACGCTATGGCTGACCTACTGGCACCACTTGCTGAAGGAGCATGAGGAAGTTACTCCGGGGATTATTGTTCCCTTGGTAGCGGAGCATGGGAATTTCTTTGAGGGCAATGTGGACTACAGTGTCTACCGATGGGCAGCCCCTGAGACAGACTCTCCCATCTATGTCAGCCTGCGGGATGGAAAGCATTACCTGGCCCGATACTGGGCTGTTTTTCCCAAGGATAAGGTCCGGATCAGATTTGATACCCACACGGGTACAACACTGATAGGAGGGCCTTCTTCGAAATTTTTTAAGGCTCAGGCTACGTTGGATAGGCTGTTGGAAGAGGATGTATTCAATGCTTCTCCGCTTATGGTTACTTCCGATCCCAGCCGGATGATGAAGGATTCCCTTACCGCTGCACTGTATAAAAAGTCGTTCGAGCGGCCTGAGTCGGTATCTGTCAAGCTTGAATTTATTATCCCTGAAGCAGAAAAGCAGGAATACCTGCTTCGTCTATTGCAAAAAGCTCCCGCAGATTATGAAGCGATCCAAGCAATTCCATCACTACAGGATGGGCTGGATTCCTCCCAACAGGCTTTTATTGAACAGCGGGCCTGGGCAGGGGTTTTGAATTCGGCGCTGCCTAGGCTAAAGCAGGGGAAAAGACATTTGGTGTCAGAACCCTATTCTACGCTATTTAAGCAATGGCTGGAAGCAGTGCCGGAATATGGTGAAATGGGGATGCTGGACCCGATGATGGTGCAGGCAAAATATGACCTGTTGCTGATGGAGGCCAGAATGACCGACGTGGGTGTGTTTGCACTGGCCAGAGATGAGCATACGCTTTTAAGGGATCAGTTGGTAGGGAAGTATGTCCTGGAAAACTACAAGTATCTGGAAGCCGCTCAGGAATCTGTTCTTCTTTCGGGGATGGACATCGTGCATACCCCCTGGATCATGGATTTGCTGGTTCAGCTAGAACACCGATCTGACTCGTCCTAAAAAAAGTTTACAGGTTAGAGTTTAAATACTGGTATAGATTTACAGTTTCATTTAGTCCTGTAATGGATTTACAAGAGTACGTTTTTTAGGGTAATAGTTTCTCCATAGCCTTTCTGTTTTTTGATTGGTTTGATGGATTTCTTCCGGTGTCAGGTTCCCAATGCTCATGTGTGGTCTTTCCTGATTGTAGAGCTTGACAACTTCTTCTAAGAGCAAAGTAGCCTCCTGGATAGTTTCTATTTGATAGCAGTCCAGGTATTCTTCTTTTATTATTCCA
>NZ_FOKK01000006.1 GCF_900112005.1 Algoriphagus aquimarinus
TCAAGCCTTACTGGAAAAGTATCAAATCAGCTGTAGCATGACAGAAAGCTATGATCCATACCAAAATGCGGTGGCAGAAAGAGTCAACGGAATACTGAAACATGAATTTATTCTGGGGATCATAATCCATGATTTAGAACTGATGGACAAACTGATAAAAGAGTCTATTTATATTTACAATAATGAAAGACCACATTGGAGTTGTCGGATGGAAACACCAACCAAAATGCACCTGCAAGACAGCATAAAGATTAGAACCTACAAAAAGAAAAATAGCACCGTGTCGAAACCCGATGCTATCTAAATTATCCTTTAAAACTGTAACGCCTATTCAGGACTAGTCACAAAATGAAGTGATTAAAGCTTCTTAATCATTACATTCTTGAAGTACACTAGATCACCGTGATCTTGAAGTGTGATTTGCCCTTTTTTGAAGGTACCCCAATTAGGCATGTTTTTGAATTTACTATCTGCAACCAAAGCTTCCCACTCTGGAGTCCAAAGTGTAGTGCTCACCACAGTAGTACCATTAAGGATAAGGTCAAGTTTTCCATTGTTAGAGATGATCTCAGCAGAATTCCACTCACCATAAGGCTTTACAGTCTCTTCACTACTTACGATCAGGTCATATAGATCTCCAGCTCTATGGCTGATGATTTTAGCGTCCGGATGTCCCTCGTTGTCCAGTACTTGCATTTCTAGGCCTGTATGGTAAGAGCGCTCGTATTCTGGTGCTTCGTGAGTATAGAAAATCAATCCGCTATTTCCATTCTGAGAGATTTTCCAGTCGTATTTCAAATGGAAATTCTCGAACTCCTCGTTGGTAGTGATGTCTCCACCATCTCCCTCTTCCCAGTTGTCTTTGTTGGTAGCATCAAGATAAACTTCGCCGTTCTCGATTTTCCAAGCTTTGCCTACTTCAGCTCCACCGTATTTGTGCCAGTTAGAGAAATCATTGTTCGCAAATAGGTCCGTCCATTCTTCTGCTGGAGCGGCTGCTACTTCTTCCGTTTCCGTTTCGGTTGCTTTTTCACCAGAGCACGAAGCAAGTATACCTGCCAAGGCTGCGATGAGGATATAATTTTTTTTCATCTTACTTATTTTTTCAAAAGGAGTACATAACTCACCATGTCTTTAGCATCTTCCATACTCAATGCTGTATGTGGAGGCATTGGGATCTCGCCCCATACACCAACACCGCCATTGATTACTTTCTCAGCTAGCATAGTGATATTCTCATCTGTAGCTTCGTATTTAGCAGCTACATCTGCATAAGAAGGACCTACTATTTTTCTTTCTACCATGTGGCATGAAGTACAATCAGAGGTTTTAAGTTTTGCAAGACCTTTGATGTAGATAGGATCGTCTTGATACTTTTCTTCAAGACTTATTTCTTTTTCTGGAGCTGCTGGAGTTTCTACAGCTGGAGTTGAAGTGGTTTCGGAAGTTTTATCTCCTCCACCGCAAGCGAATGTAAATCCTGCCAGAGCTACTAAGGCAAGGTTTAAAGGTTTTGTGATTTTCATTAAGTTGGATATTAAAATTGAGTAGTTAGATTCCTAGAATTCTTTTATTGAATTCTTCGTCAGCCCCTCTGCCGGCGAAGTCGTCAAATGCTTTTTCGGTTACATTGATGATGTGAGAAGCAATGAATGGAGCACCTTCTGCAGCTCCTTGCTCAGGATGCTTGATCGCACATTCCCATTCTAAAACGGCCCAGCCATCGTAATCGTACTGCGAAAGTTTGCTAAAAATTCCGCTAAAATCAACTTGGCCATCTCCTAAAGATCTGAAGCGACCAGCTCTCTCGACCCATCCTTGGTATCCGCCATAGACACCTTGCTTTCCTGTTGGATTGAATTCAGCGTCTTTTACGTGGAACATTTTGATTCTTTCGTGGTAAAAATCAATGAATTGCAAGTAATCTAAGCATTGTAATACAAAGTGACTTGGGTCATAAAGGATATTCGCACGCTTGTGGTTATTCACTTTATCTAGAAACATTTCAAATGTCACTCCATCATGCAAATCTTCTCCTGGATGAAGCTCATAACACACGTCTACACCATAATTATCAAATTCGTCTAGAATAGGAGTCCATCTTTTGGCTAATTCAGTAAATCCAGTTTCCACCAAACCTGCTGGTCTTTGTGGCCAAGGATAAACGGTGTGCCACATCAATGCGCCGGAGAAAGTAGCATGTGCAGTTAGTCCCATATTATGGGAAGCTTTTGCCGCATATTTCAACTGCTGCACTGCCCATTCTGTTTTGCCCTGAAGATTTCCTTTTAGGTTATCTGGTGCGAATCCGTCAAATAATTCATTGTATGCAGGATGCACAGCCACTAGTTGGCCTTGGAGGTGAGTGGAAAGTTCAGTGATTTGTAAACCTGCTTCTTCTACAGTGCCCTTGATCTCATCTGCGTAAGTTTTGCTTTCTGCAGCTTTTTGTAAATCAATCATTCGAGCATCCCAAGAAGGGATTTGCACGCCTGCATAGCCAAGATCAGCCATGTAGTTACAAATGTTCTTCAGGTTATTGAAGGGTTCTGTGTCGTCAATAAATTGGGCGAGAAATATCGCCGGTCCTTTAATTGTCTTCATTTTACTTAGGTTAATTTATTAGGTTCAAGAATTTATTTTTCTACTTCGAATGGAGTCCATTTGATATCGGACTCATTACTTTTCAATACATGATCTATGAAAGCCATTCCTCGGATTCCATCTTCTATGCCAGGATAGTCTTCCCATTCTGGCTTTGGCGTCTCACCGGCACGATCTGCATATATACATCTTGCAAAATTTCTATACAAGTTCGCAAATGCTTCTACATATCCCTCAGGATGTCCTGCTGGAGTTCTAGTGTTTTCATTTGCAAGAGAGCCTAAGTAGGCTGAACCGGCTCTGAATATCTGGTCGGGTGCCTCCGGCCAGCGCGCGATAAGTGTGTTATTCAATTCTTGCTGCCATTCCAAACCTCCTTTTTCTCCATAAATCCGGATCCTCAGGTTGTTTTCTGCTCCAGTGTCAGTCTGCGAGGCAGTAAGCACGCCGGAAGCACCATTTTCAAATCGCATCAAGACTACTCCATCATCGTCTATCGGTCTTCCGTCAAGCTTTATATACAGGTCTGCGCAGATAGCAGCCACCTTTTCTCCAGAAACATACTCTGCCAAATGGAATGCATGTGTGCCAATATCTCCCATGCATCCTGCCAAGCCATTTCTCTTTGGGTCAGTTCTCCATTCTGCTTGCTTGTTGTTTTCTGATTCCAAGAGTTTCCAAAGCCAACCCTGAGGATATTCTACATAGACTTTTCTCACTTTTCCGATTTGCCCTTCAGTGATCATTTGCTTGGCTTGCTTGATCATCGGATAGCCAGAGTACGTGTGAGTCAAGAGGAATCTTCTGTCAGAAGCTTTTACGACATGATAAAGCTCTTTTGCCTCAGTGTAATTCAGGGTAAGCGGCTTGTCCAGTGCTACATGAAATCCAGCGTTGAGCGCTTTTACTGTAGGGTCAAAATGCAAATTGTTTGGCGTCACGATCACGACTACGTCCATCCGCTCAGATTCTGGAAGTCCCAGTTCTTTGGCAAACATATCATCGTAATTGGCATAAACTCGAGTAGGATCGAGCATAAGCTCTTTGCCACGTTGTATTGATTTTTCTGGATTTGAACTAAATGCGCCAGCGACCAGCTCAAACATCCCGTCCATCAATGCGCCATTTAAATGGATGGCACCTATAAAAGATCCTGGACCGCCACCAATAAGTCCGATTTTTAGTTTTTGTGTTGCTGACATAGGTTAAAAGACTAGTTACTCAGGAATTAATGCTTGAAATAATTGAAACCAAGCGGAAAATCCTCCGCTCATTGAACGAATAAGAAGAATAATTGATCAACAGCAACATCAAGGTATGAATGGCTAGGTCTATTCTAATTAGAATCCCTTACTTGGTATTCAATTGAACAGCCTAAAATAGGTCAATTTGGCTAAACTTTAAACTTTGGCTACCTCTTAAAAACGAACTCTGCCTTAATCTGATTTTAAATCGATGAATATCAATACCAAGCTCCGACTTTCCTTCATGATGTTTTTAGAGTTTTTTATTTGGAGCTCTTGGTTTGTGACTTTAGGCACTTTTTTAGGAGCTAATCTTATGGCCAACGGACAAGAGGTAGCCTTGGCATTTTCTACACAATCATTTGGGGCAATCATTGCACCCTTTGTCGTTGGACTAATCGCTGATCGCTATTTTCACGCACAGCGAATCTTGGGGGTTATTCATCTCTTGGGAGCTGGGTTGATGTACTTGCTATATACAGCAACAGATTTCGCGGGCTTTTTCCCGATTCTATTAGGGTACATGATTTTATTTATGCCCACACTGGCTTTGGTGAATTCTGTTTCTTTCAATCAAATGACCAATCCAGCTAAAGAGTTTTCTGTCATTCGTGTTTGGGGGACAATTGGCTGGATCACTGCTGGGGTTATAATTAGTTACTTCGCTTGGGATAGTCAAGCGGGGATCAAAGAAGGTTTATTGGAAAACACCTGGATTATGGCAGGTGTAAGTTCTCTGATTTTGGGGCTATATAGTTTTACCCTCCCTGCTACACCTCCTCAAGCCAAATCGTCTGATAAAATCAAGTTGTCCGAAATTCTGGGTTTAGATGCTTTATCCTTACTAAAGCATAAGAATTTCGCGATTTTCTTTATCTCATCTATTTTGATCTGCATTCCTCTGGCTTTTTACTACCAAAATGCCAGCCCGTTTCTAACTGAAATCGGCCTCGAAAAATCAACTGGAAAAATGGCCTTGGGTCAGGTGTCTGAAGTAGTTTTTATGCTTGCTTTGCCTGTATTCTTTTCCAGATTTGGCATCAAAAAGACCTTGATTGTAGCCATGATAGCTTGGGCAGTTCGATATATTTTCTTTGCTTTCGGAGATGCGAATGAAGGAGTATGGATGCTTCTAGTTGGAATAGCACTTCATGGTATCTGTTATGATTTCTTCTTTGTGAGCGGGCAGATCTATACAGACGCACATGCTGGAGCAAAATATAAATCTTCAGCTCAGGGTTTAATTACCTTGGCTACTTATGGCGTAGGAATGCTAATTGGCTTCTGGGCGGCAGGATTAATCTCAGATTATTACACAAATGAAGCTGGCGCCCATCTTTGGAAATCAATTTGGTTGATTCCTTCTGGTATTTCCGTTTTGGTTTTGCTATTTTTCATTTCTCTTTTCAAAAGAGAACAAATAAATTAACCTCAATAACCCCCTCATGACCAAACCTATTGACACTGGAAGAAGAGATTCTTTCAAAAAAGTTTTACTTGGCGGTGCCGCTTTTAGCACGTTATCCTCCTTTGATTTGAAGCAAGAGAAACCATATGCATTGAAAGGGAATATCAATCATGGTGTATGCCACTGGTGTTTTCGTGATTATAGCCTTGAAGATTTCTGTGTAGAAGCTAAGAAGATTGGTATCAAAGGCATTGACCTGATCGGACCAAGTAATTGGCACATTCTGAAAAAGCACGGACTAGACTCCTCTATGTGTAATGGGGCTGAGATCAGTCTTACAGAAGGTTTTGGAGAGGTGAAGTATCATGAGCAATTGATCAAAAATTATACAGAGATGATTCCTAAGGTAGCAGAAGCTGGCTACAAAAACTTGATATGTTTCTCTGGAAACAGAAGAGGAATGGATGATGAGACAGGATTGAAAAACTGTGTGATCGGCCTTGAGAAAATCATTCCTATAGCTGAAAAGCACGGTGTAATCATTCAAATGGAACTTCTTAATAGTCGAGTAAATCACAAAGATTATTTATGTGATATGTCTGCTTTTGGTATTGAGTTGTGTAAGCGCTTGGGGAGTGAGAATTTCAAATTGCTTTACGATATTTATCACATGCAGATCGACGAAGGAGATCTAATCAGAAGTGTACAGGATAATCATCAGTACTTTGGACATTATCACACTGCAGGCAATCCAGGTAGAAATGAGTTGGATGATACACAGGAGATTTATTACCCTGCCTTGATGAAAGCGATTGTCGCTACTGGGTACAAAGGTTATGTTTCACATGAATTCCTACCAAAGTCTGACGATAAAATGGCTGCATTGGCCCAAGGAGTTCAGATCTGTGATGTCTAACTAATTCAAAAACTTAAAAACCATATTTATGGCAAATGAATCATATGACGCAATTGTAGTTGGGTCAGGAATAAGCGGCGGTTGGGCTGCAAAAGAACTAACCGAAAAGGGGCTCAAAGTATTGATGCTGGAAAGAGGCCCTGATGTAAAACACATCAAAGACTATAAAACGGCTACCACCCCTCCATGGGAAGTTCCTCACAGAGGAAGAGATACACAGCAGCAGATTGCTGATCACCCAAATCTAAAAAGAGATTATGTGCTTAATGAGTTGAACCTTGATTGGTGGGCACATGAAGATGAGTCTCCATATGTAGAGGAGAAGCCATTTACATGGTTTAGAGGGTATCAGGTAGGTGGACGTTCTCTACTTTGGGGAAGACAGTCTTACCGCTGGTCTGATATAGATTTCGAAGGAAATGCTAAAGAAGGCGTAGCTGTAGATTGGCCAATCCGCTACAAAGATATTGCTCCTTGGTATTCTTATGTAGAGAAATTCATTGGAGTTTCAGGTTCCAAAGATGGTTTGGATGTACTTCCAGATGGCGAATTTATGCCTCCTATGCCGATGAACTGTGTAGAGGAAGACGGAGCAGCCAAAATCAAAGAACATTATAAAGGTGCTAGAACTTGGACTATTGGTCGTCCGGCAAATATCACTGAGCCACTTCCAGGTAGACCAGGTTGTCAGTACAGAAGCAAGTGTTCCTTGGGTTGCCCATTCGGTGGGTATTTCAGTACGCAAGCGTCTACCTTACCAGCAGCTGAGGCTACAGGTAATTTGACTTTGAGACCTTGGTCTATTGTGAGGAGATTGATTTACGATAAAGACACCAAGAAAGCTACAGGCGTAGAAGTAGTGGATGGGCAAACGAATGAAACGATTGAGTACAATGCGAAAATCGTATTCCTTTGTGCTTCTGCATTTAACTCTACTGCTATTCTGATGCGTACCGCTACAGATGTGTGGCCGGGTGGATTGGGCAGTAGCTCAGGAGAACTTGGACACAACGTAATGGATCACCATTTCCGCTTGGGAGCAAGAGGATCTATGGAAGGTTACGAAGACAAATATTACTTTGGTCGAAGACCAACTGGACTATATATCCCAAGATTCCGAAATGTACACGGAGATAAGAGAGATTACCTACGCGGCTTTGGATATCAAGGTGGAGCTAGTCGTAGTGGCTGGACTCGTGATGTCGCCGAATTGAATTTTGGTGCTCCGATGAAAGATGCACTTACCCAGCCAGGACCATGGGGAATGGGGATAACTGCCTTTGGAGAAATACTTCCTTACCACGAAAATACGATCAAGTTTAGTGATACCGTGGTTGATAAGTGGGGGATGGAAGCATTGGTAATGAATGCTGAGATCAAAGACAATGAAATCAAGATGCGTAAGGATATGATGTCAGATGCAGCAGAGATGTTGGAAGTGGCAGGATTTAAAGATATTCAAGAATACGATGCAGGTTATACTTTCGGACAGGGTATCCACGAAATGGGAACAGCAAGAATGGGTCGCGATCCAAAGACATCTGTTTTGAACGGGAATAACCAAGTCTGGGAAGCGAAAAACGTATTCGTAACTGATGGAGCATGTATGACATCTGCATCGGCTGTGAACCCTTCACTTACTTACATGGCGTTGACGGCAAGAGCAGCAGCTTTTGCAGTAGATGAATTGAATAAGCAAAATCTCTAATCGTAAAAGACAAGACTATGACTATGAATAGAAGAGACGCTTTGAAGAGCGTCATGGTAATGATGGGAGGCACGATGATCGGCGCTACGGCGATTATGACAGGTTGTACTCCCGAAAACCAAATTGAGGGATTAGATTTTGATCCGGATGATATAGCTTTCTTAGACGAATTGGGTGACACGATCATTCCAGAAACTGACACTCCTGGCGCGAAAGCAACCGGTATTGGATCTTTTATGGTAATGATGGTGAAAGACACTTACGACGGAGATAACCAGAAGGAGTTTGTTGATGGCTTGAATAAATTGAGAAAAGACTTCAAATCAGCTAATGGTAAAGACTTCGTAGGTGCGCCTGCTGAAGAGAGATTAGCGTATTTGAATAAGATGAATGAGGAGTTCAAAGCAAGTGGAAAAGACAGAAGTCCTAAGGTGATTAATATGCTAAGAGACTTAACTGTCTTGGGCTATTTCTCATCTGAAATTGGTGCTACTCAAGCATTGAATTATGTGGAAACTCCAGGGAAATTTGACCCTTGTATGCCATACAATAAAGGCGATAAAGCTTACGCGATTTAAGTAACACAACCTATAAAAATAGCCTGCTCCTCCTAGGGGCAGGCTTACCTATTTATGAACAATCAAAGAAGAAAATTTCTCCAGGTAGGAAGTATGCTTGGACTTGGAGCAGCATTGTTTCCTTATGAACTAGCTGCTAGATCTCTTGATAGAGCTAAGCTTTCCAAGTTTGGTTTACAGCTTTACTCAGTAAAAGAGGAAATGGCTAAGGATGCTGCCGGAACGATGCGCAAACTTGCAGGGTTTGGTTACAAGCAATTTGAAGGATTTGATGGTGGAAAAGGTATCCTTTGGGGGATGCAACCAGCAGAATGCAAGAGTTTATTGAGTGAAATCGGAGTTGATTTCATTTCATCTCATGCTAATGTGTTTAAAGATCTGGATGCACAGGCAGAGCAAGCTGCGGCAGTAGGTATGAAATACTTAATCTGTCCGTACATCGGAGCGCAGAAATCTGTGGATGAATGGAAAAAAGTTGCAGATAAATTTAACGCAGCTGGTGAAACATTGAAGTCTCACGGGGTAAAGTTTGCTTACCATAATCACGATTACACCTTCAAGATGCTAGACGGGCAATTGCCTCAGGATATTTTGATGGAAAATACAGATGCTGACTTAGTAGATTTCGAATTGGATATGTATTGGGCATTTGTGGCTGGATACGATCCACTGGAATATATAGCTAGATTCCCAGGTAGATTCAAGCTTTGCCATGTAAAGGATGCTGAAGCTGCTGGATCTAATGCACATGACCGTGGCGTATTACTAGGTTCCGGCGAAATGGCCTATGCTGATATTATCAAGAAGTCTAAGAAATACGGAATGAAGTATTTCGTGGTAGAACAAGAACGATTTGTGGGAACCAACCCTATGGAAGCCGCTGAAAAAAATGCAGCTTACCTAGCTAAATTAAAGGTCTGATTTAAGAATAAGATTTCTTATTTCTGAATAGGATAAAGTACAATGAAAGTGCTAGAATAATCAACAAGGCCACTTCAAATTGAGACCAGATCTGGGAGCGATTAATGATGATATTGGCTTTGTTGATTAATTTTTCGCCTTCTTCCAGCTGTATTTTACTCAAGTTGTCGAGATCTTTTTGAGCAATGCTGATTTTTTGATCATACAGCATAACTTGGCTATTATTAATGCCTGAGGAGTCAGAGTAAAGCAATCCGTAGTTTTTTATCTGAAGGTCATTATCTATGATTGAACTGAAATCGGCTAAAAACTCTGCCTCTTGGTCAGTCAAGTTTGTCTTTTCAAAAGCTCTAACTATTTCAGTAATATTTTTTTCATGTTCAGCGATTTCTTCAATCACTTTGGAGTAATCGTAGTTGATGTTACAATGGTCGACTAACTTTTGAATCCTAAATAGATTCTCTGAAATCCTGAAGATATAGCCCTCTACCACCAAGCGGTCATTGTATACTTCTTTGAAGGTATTGCTTATGTTTTTGAAGGCTTGACGTTCCGTTAGGTTTTTGCCATAAAACAAAAGCAGTAATAGCCCTATAATTACAAGTGCGGTTATTTTCTTTCGTCTCGCTTTGTTGGTATTCATGGAAGTCGTATTAGGGTCTATTTATTTTTATCATTTTAATAATATCTTTTCTACTTCCCAAGAAATCCTCAAACTAAACATGGAAGTTCACGACCAAATGCAATGTATACATGGAAATGTTATCTGTTTTTAATTTTGATAGGGCTTTTTGTCATATACCCTAACGTAGTCCACCTCCATGCGTTGAGGCCAAATGTCTGTGGCTACGCCTTGCAGTCCTCCCCACCCACCTCCGACGGCGATGTTTAGAATCAAATGGAACGGTTGATCAAATGGCCACTCTTTGTAGTCATTTCCTGTGTTTTCAAATGTGAAATAAATGACTCCATCAATTAAGAAGTCGATTTTTTCTTCAGTCCAATCAATTGCATAGGTATGGAACTCCAAGTTGAAATCTGGGACTTGTCTAAAGCCTCCTTTTTGTGTGCCCGCGGTGTGATTGAAGGCTTCCGTATGGACTGTTCCATGGACTTTGCCGGGATCGTATCCCACGTGCTCCATTATGTCTATTTCACCATTTTTCGGCCAACCTCCGTGGAGGTTTTCTTCGGACAGCATCCAGATCGCTGGCCAGGTTCCTCGGCCTTGTGGTAATTTTGCGTTGACTTCTATGTATCCATATTGCCAAGCTGCCTTTCCTCTTGTTAGTAATCGTGCAGAAGTATATCCTTTAGGGTGTGATGCATCAGCATGTGCTTCAATGATTAGTTTACCATTTTCAATTCGGGCATTTTTAAGGTCATTTTGTGAATAATATTCCAATTCATCATTGCCCCAGCCATGGTCACCTACATCGTATGTCCATTTTTCTGGATCAGGTAGACCATCAATTTTGAACTCATCAGACCAGACTAATCGGGCTTCCTGAGCTTTTGAGCAAAGATTTAGGCAAAAGATGAGTAAGGGAATGGCTAGAAATGTCTTCATATTTAGTTCGACTTGGTATATGCTTTGCAAACTACTAGATAGTTAATGTTTAAACTTAAACCACTATTTATTATGGCTAGTAATTTAAAATTAAAAGGAAACTGGAATATCTTGAAAGGAAAGATAAAGGAGAAATATGGAGATCTCACTGATGATGATTTAACATATGTTGAAGGTCAAGAAGATCAACTGCTCGGCAGAATCCAAAAACGAACAGGTGAAGCAGAAGATGCAATCAAGAAAGAGTTCTTTGAGGAGAATTAATTCAGGCATATCAGAATGACATAAAAAAACGGCGCTAGCCGTTTTTTTATGTCTCATTTTTTTAAGATAGGCAAAGTCCTTTTGATAGAATGTTTAAATTTAAGCAAAGAAATAAACCCAATAATAATGGCATATTATCACAGAATGGGAGCTATCCCGCCCAAAAGGCACACACAGTTCCGTCAGCCCGATGACAGTCTTTACAAGGAAGAGGTGGTGAGTTCCAAAGGTTTTTCTGGTATCTACTCCACACTTTATCATATCTATAATCCGAACGAAGTAAAGTCCATAGGTACGCCTAAGCCATTTTCATGGAAGGCTGCCACTGAACATGGATTGAATCAGACACATTTGAAGACTTCCAATGTGGAATTCACTGGGGAAGATTATCTGGCAGCAAGGAGGAATCTCATGATGAATTCTGATGTGATGATGGGGATTTGCTCTCCCAAAAAGCGGAAGATGGATTATTACTTCAAAAATGCTGATGGTGATGAATTGATCTATGTGCACGATGGAGAGGGAGTGATGTATTCTCAATTTGGAAAACTGGAAGTTCATAAGGGTGACTATATCGTGATACCTCGTACGACGATTTACCGTTTTGAATTTGAGGAAGAAGGTCCACTGAGGCTCCTGATAATAGAATCTGTAGGAGCTATAGAGACGGTGAAACGCTATAGAAATGAAGTAGGGCAATTATTGGAGCACTCGCCGTATTGTGAACGGGATATTCGCCCGCCATCTGAGCTACACATAGAAAAAGAAAAGGCTGATTACCTCGTGCAGATCAAAAAACAGGGAATGTTACATCAGTATTCCTATGGCCATAGCCCGCTGGATATTGTAGGTTGGGATGGGTACTTATACCCTTATGCACTTTCGATTTATGATTTTGAGCCGATTACAGGTAGGATTCATCAGCCACCGCCAGTTCATCAGACCTTCCAGGCTTGGGGATTTGTGATTTGTTCATTTGTTCCGAGGCTCTTTGACTACCACCCGCTTTCTATCCCCGCTCCATATAATCATTCCAATATTGATTCGGATGAGGTCTTATACTATGCTGAAGGAGAATTTATGAGCAGAAAAGGGATAGATCGAGGTTCGTTTACGCTTCACATGGGAGGCTTGCCGCATGGTCCGCATCCTGGGACGGTAGAGAAGTCTATTGGTGCCAAAGCAACGGATGAGTATGCAGTCATGTTGGATACCTTCAAGTCACTTCAAATTACGACTGACGCGCTTGAGTACGTGGATGAAAAGTATCCAATGAGTTGGACGGAGTAGCATATATGAATTACGATTTGCGGTGTTATCGAAGGGAAGGTGTGTACTAGTTACTTCCTAGTGATTGGAAATAGAAGCAGTCATAAATGAGATAAAAGCTGTGTTAGTCAAAAGAAAAAGTGAATAAGCGAAAGCACAAAAGCCTCAATCTGTGAAGATCGAGGCTTTTTATTGTTAGGATTAGGATCTTACTTCTTATCAGTAATCTCTAAAATCGGTTGACCAGTAGCTCCACTTGGCAATTTGATGTCAAGCATCATGGAGATCGTAGGTGCTATGTCAGTGACCGTAGCGTATCTTGAGCTAGAGCCTTGAGGCACATGCCATCCGAAGAATACAATTGGAACATTGGTATCATAAGTAAAGCCTGTGCCGTGAGAAGTACCACGAGAGCCTCCACTTAACCAGTTTGGTTCCAGAACAATCAAGACGTTTCCAGAAGCTTTTTGATTGTAGCCCATCTGTAATAACTGTGCCCTTCCTTGTGTGAAATCATTGTTTCGCATTGAAGTCGCAGTGTAGGCTTCTTTGATCCCATTGAATTTCAATAAGAAATGTGCAAGATCATTTTCTAGTGAAACTAGATCTACACCTTTTTCAGTAACTAGTTTTTCGTTGATGAAAATTTGACCGTTTGATACATTTTCTATCCAGTCGCCTTCGCCATATTTCTGAGAAGTATAGCCTTTCAGTTGACCAGTGATATAGCTCATGTTCACATTACCAGCTGGTACATTTTGACTTTCCATATATGTAGCAATATCTGCTACAGCGTGATCGGCAGATAAAAACACCAAGTACTCATCCTTGCCATATTTGTTGTCTAGGAAATCAAGCAATCTTTTGAAATCCTGATCTAGTCTAAGGTACGTGTCCTCAAGTTCTTTGGAAGTTGGTCCAAATCTGTGACCAACGTAATCCGTGGAGGAGAAGCTAAGTGCGAGAAAGTCCGTCTCTCCATTTTCACCTAAGTGCTCACCTTCTATAGCTGCTAGCGCAAAATCTAAAGTCAGTGTATTGCCAAAAGGAGTGGAAGAAATCATCCCCAATCCGCCATTAGTCTCTTGCAATTTGGCAAGGTCATAAGGGAAAGTTGGTGTGTCCTTTCCGGAGAAAGGAGCTTCAAAGTCATTGTTGTCGTCGATGCTTTGAATGTATGAGTCTATTGGATAAAGTGTTTCCCAAGTTTGGTTTAGGTAGGATGCAGCTAGTTTTTTAGCATTGAATTCCTTTGCCCAATCAGGTAGAGATTCGTAGTAATAGGTAGAAGTCATGAACTCTCCATTATCCCCATCATACCAATAGGCATCTCCAAGGTGACCAGCAGGTAAAGCAGCGCCTCTATCTTTAATAGCAACTCCAACTACTTTAGATCTCTGATTGTTAGACATTCTAAGCTCATCTGTGATCGTTGTAGTAAGAAGATTTCTTGGGCTGATTTGACCAGAGTTAACTGTCCCGCCTACGTTGGTCACTGTACTGTCTTCTGCGCAGTATACCGAACCATTCAATTTTCGCACATACCAATCATTTCCAATAATTCCATGTGTGGCTGGGGTAGTGCCAGTATAAACAGACGCATGTCCAGGTCCCGTATAAGTTGGGATATAATTGTAATGACCGTTTTTCATCACAAAACCCTCGTTCATCAAGCGCTTAAACCCACCATCTGTATAGCGGTCATAAAACTTGTTCAGGTACTCATGACGCATTTGATCGACTACAATTCCGACGATTAATTTTGGCTTGTCTTCGTTCTTTTGCGCAAAAAGGTTTCCGAAGGTCAGCAAAAAAAGCAAGGTTATTATTCCAGTTCTCTTCATTATTCTGATAGATTTTTCAGCCCAAATATAAGGATATGCCGCTACCTGTGGATTAAGACTTTGTTAAATGGTCAAAAGAATAGACATTAGATTTCTTGACCTAAAGTTAATTTTATGAAAAAGACAATCTGGACTTTGTTATTGGTGATGTTTTCAATGAGCACATTTGCTCAGTCTTATTTTGAAGATGGACTTTCTTCTGAATGGCATAGCGAAAGAAGAGCCGAATTGAGAAAGCTGATGCCAGCCAATTCTGCTGCTGTATTTTTCAATAATCCTGTGAAAAATCGAACCAATGACGTCGATTTCATCTATCATCCGAACACAGATTTTTTCTACTTCACAGGATTTCGCGAGCCAAATGCTGTGCTGGTCATTTTTAGTGAAAAGAGAGAGGTTAATGGTGGTTTAGCTGATGAACTGATTTTTGTCCAAAACAGAGATCCACGGGCCGAAATGTGGAATGGCAAAAGATTAGGTACAGAAGGAATGGTGGCCAATTTAGGTTTTCAGGAAGCCTTACTCAATTCTGATTTTGCGGCTAAATCAGGCATTAATCTTAAGGATTTCGATAAAATTTTGACGTTTAGCCTTTCAGAAGACATTGAGGGAAGTAGCTCAAATGAGCCGTTGATTCAGATGGTGAATGAATTCAAAACTGCAACAGCCTACCCAGATGCACTCACTGAAGTAAGTGCGCAAGTGTATGAAATGATCAAAAATTCAGATTTGAAATCCTCTGATCGAGTTGTACAAATGTTGAAAAGGTATGAGCGTCAATATCCTGATATGATGGAAGACCCTCTGATAAGTTCTTTTATGAATGCAGCATCACCAGAAAAGAGAATGGTGGTGAAGGAGGAAATTCCAGAACAAAAATTGGATATATCTTCACTTGGAGAAATGATGGGGGTTTTACGTGAGATTAAGACTCCAGAAGAAATCACTTTGCTGAAAAAAGCGGTGAAGATCTCTGCAGTAGGTCAGGTAGAAGTGATGAAAGCGGCAAAAGTTGGGATGACAGAGAGAGAAATACAAGGAGTGCATGAGTTTATCTACAAGCGCTATGGAGCAGAGGAATTAGGCTATCCATCCATAGTAGGTGGTGGAAACAATGGTTGTATTCTTCATTACATAGAGAATGACAAGCGGGATTTGAGTGATCGGTTATTGCTGATGGACTTGGGGGCCGAATGGAGAGGGTACACTGCTGATGTGACCCGTACTATTCCCATCAATGGTAAATTCAATGAAGAAGAAAAGGCTATCTATGATCTAGTCTATCAAGCTCAGGAAGCTGGAATTGCCATTTCAAAACCAGGGACAACTTTCCAGGAGATAGATGCTGCTGGTCGTCAGATAATAAATGATGGACTTGCCAAACTGGGAATTATCAAAAAAGGAGAGGGACATCAGTATTTCCCACATGGCACAAGCCATCATATAGGATTGGATGTACATGATAGAGGAACTCGCAATCCAATACAAGTAGGAATGGTTTTTACGATTGAGCCAGGGATATATATTCCAATTGGATCAGATTGTGATGAAAAATGGTGGGGAATTGCCGTGCGAATTGAGGATGATATTTTGATCACCGAAGAAGGTGCTGTGAATCTCTCAGGAGACGCGCCAAGAACAGTTGCGGCGATCGAGGAAATGATGCGTCTACCGAGTGTGTTGGAGGAGTGGGTGCTGCCTGAGATTGATTAAAAGCGACATGAATTATATGAATTGTTCTCGCGGCGACACGGCGGCGCAGCGTGTTTTTGTTTTGAATATGGAAAAGATTGAGAATGATATTGCTACTTTAATTCTGGATAAAGCATTTCTAATTCATCGGGAATTGGGGCCAGGCTTGCTGGAATCTATTTATGAGCGAGTGTTATTCCATGAATTGAAAAAGTCTGGACTTAATGTTGCAAGTCAAGTATTCATCCCTTTCAAGTGGGATGATATCACTTTTGAAAATGGATTTAGAGCTGATTTAATAGTTGATGATAAGGTGATTGTAGAAATTAAATCAGTTCAAATCATAGCTCCTGTCCATTCTAAGCAATTAATGACCTACTTGCGCCTAACCAAGTTAAAATTAGGTCTCTTGTTGAATTTCAATGAGGCCTTATTAAAAGATGGGATTAAAAGAGTAGCGAACAACTTATAGCATATTCGCAATTATTCGTTGCGCCGCCGCGCCGCCGCGAGATGAAAGATGAAAAAAACATAAAGCTAAGTCTAATCCTTCTTCTTCAAATCACCCCGCTTAATAGACCGAATAAACTGTCCCCATGCGAATGGATCTAGGAGTCTAAGTGTTCTTGGGCCGTAGAGATCCTGGTTTTGGATGGCTTGCCCTTGTTGGAAATATCGGAAGTTTTCATTGCCAGAGGCTGGCATAGATTCAGCCCAGCGAAGAAGCATCTCAGGGCTCATGTTAGCACTTGAGACAGACATTGGATCGGTTACATTCAGCGCAATTACTGCCCGCTTGAATTCCTCTTCAGTTGGATAAGGCATTACTTCGATTTCTGCCAAAGCAATTTCATCCACTTGCATGGTAAGGATTAGGCTAATTCTGTCACTTTCAACTGTATCAGGTATCTTGAACGTTTGTCTTTTCAAGCCTATAAAGCTGAAAACAACGGAATCTCCTTCAAGGACAGGCATGGAGAAATATCCAAATCGCCCAGAACTAGTGCCCCGCCCTTTCGTGGGAACGTAAATATTTACCCCAGCCACAGCATCAGTGCTGTCTGCATTAAGGATAATCCCAGAAAGTTGGATTACTTTTTTTTCTTGCACATCTTGAGCTTTCACTTCAAGAGAGTTAAAAAATATTCCTATTATGAAAAGGAACGAGGCGCTAAGGAGTAATGAATTCTTCACAAATTAAAGGTCTTTACAGAACTGCGGATAAGATTATTTCTGATGCGATATTACCCTAATTTCGGATGATTTTTTATTTTACCCTCATAAACTCCGTTAAAACTTACTAATGCGGCTAAAAAATATCAGTTTAAACTACGGACTTAGAATCTTCAAAGCGTTGTCGGAGGAACCTCGTGTGCGTATTTTTCATTTGCTCATGCTGAATAAAGAGTTGTCGATTTCTGACTTTGAGTTGATACTTGATTTTACCCAGACAAAAACCAGCAGACACTTGATTTACCTTAAAAATGCGGGTTTACTGGGTAGTAGACGGGTGGATCAATGGGTGTTTTACTACATCTTAGAGGAATATCTTGAGATCATCCAGCAGATTTTTAAGTTTATCCAAAAAGACCCAAGTCTTATCAAAGATCAGGTCACTTTCGAAATTCTAAAATCCAATCGCGAACTTGCGATCAATAAAATTCAGAACAATCAGTACCGACGTTAATTTCCCTTGAAAACTTACCAACACCTTTTCTTCGATCTTGATCACACACTTTGGGATTACGATCGAAATGTCCAAGAATCCTTATCCGAACTCTTCCTTCATTATAAGCTTGAAGAGCTCGGAGTTTTATCCTCTCAGCACTTTATAGACTCTTTTTATGCAGTGAATTTCAAGCTTTGGTCTGCTTATGACAAAGGTGAAATGCACAAAGATGAACTTCGGGGAACTCGGTTTCCAAGGATATTTGCCCATGCAGGAATAGTTGATGCAGTAATTCCTGAGGAATTCGAAGGGGATTTTATGCACCGAACTTCAAGCAAACCACATCTTTTTCCACATACCATTGAGATATTGGATTACCTCAAACCAAAATATAAACTCTATGTGATTACAAATGGATTTGATGAAAGTCAGGCAAGGAAAATGTCTTCTTCTGGATTGAGCGATTACTTTGAGTTAGTCGTGACCTCAGAGACCACAGGCCATAAAAAACCTGATCCGAGGATATTTCAGTATGCTATGGAGCAAGCAGGTGCAAGCAAGGAATATAGCTTGATGATAGGGGATAATCCTATCTCTGACATTCAGGGCGCGCACGGAGCTGGCATCGATCAGGTCTTTTTTAATCCGCTCGAAAAAGCAATTGAAATGACACCGACTTATACTATTTCACATTTGAGAGAACTAGAAGACATACTTTAGGGTTCTTTTACTTCATATTCACCTGCCAATAAAACCTTCTGGTTATCTTTGGCCAATACAGAAAATCATAACCCCAGATATTATGCTCAAAGGTTTTTTTAATGTCCCAGCTCCGGTAAATGAGCCGGTGAAAGCTTACGCTCCCGGAAGCTCCGAGAGAAAAGAATTGCAAGCAGCGCTCAAGGAAGCTAGATCTCAGCAAGTTGACGTGCCGATGTATATTGGTTCGGATGAAGTCAGAACTGGCAATACACATAACATGTCTCCTCCGCACGATCATCAGCATGTGCTGGGTCATTTCCACGAAGGTGATGCTTCTCATGTAGAGCAAGCGATTGATGCTGCTATGGGCGCGAAAGAAGCTTGGGAAAACTTAGGTTGGGAGCAAAGAGCAGCGATTTTCTTGAAAGCAGCTGATCTTTTGGCAGGTCCATATCGTGCCAAAATCAATGCGGCAACCATGCTTGGGCAGTCCAAAAATGCGATGCAGGCAGAGATAGATGCGGCATGTGAGTTCATCGATTTCTTGCGCTTTAATGTGCAATACATGACTGAAATCTATGCCCAACAGCCTCCGGTTTCGGGGAACGGCGTTTGGAATAGATTGGAGCAGAGACCACTTGAAGGATTTGTGTTCGCTTTGACTCCGTTCAACTTTACGGCGATCGCAGGTAATCTTCCTACTTCTGCTGCGATGATGGGAAATACCATCGTGTGGAAGCCAGCTTACACGCAGATTTATTCTGCAAATGTGCTGATGCAAGTGTTTAAGGAAGCTGGCGTACCAGCTGGTGTGATCAACTTGATTTACGTAGACGGCCCAACGGCAGGAGACGTGATATTCAAGCATAGAGATTTCGCTGGAATTCACTTTACAGGTTCGACGGGCGTATTTCAGCATATCTGGAAAACAATCGGAACGAACATTCATCAGTACAAATCTTATCCGAGAATCGTCGGTGAGACAGGTGGAAAAGACTTCGTGATCGCTCACAAATCTGCCATTCCTAAAGCTGTAGCGGTAGGACTTTCCCGTGGAGCTTTTGAGTTCCAAGGGCAAAAATGCTCTGCTGCTTCTCGTGCTTATATCCCTTCCAACATTTGGGATGAAGTAAAGGAAGGTTTAGTCGCTGATCTCGCTGATATGAAAATGGGCGGAACGGAAGATTTCACCAATTTCATCAATGCGGTGATTGACGAGAAATCTTTTGATAAAATCGCCAAGTACATAGACAATGCGAAAGCAAATCCTGCGGTGGAAATTATCGCTGGAGGTAATTATGATAAGTCGAAAGGCTACTTCATCGAGCCAACAGTAATCGTGACCCAAGATCCGATGTACACTACCATGTGTGAAGAGATCTTCGGTCCGGTCTTGACAATATATGTGTATGATTCAGAGCGATTCGAAGAGGCGTTGGAATTGGTCGATCAGACTTCTCCGTATGCCTTGACAGGAGCGATATTCTCTCAGGATCGTTATGCTGTGGAATTGGCTACTATAAAGTTAAAAAATGCTGCTGGTAACTTTTATATCAATGATAAGCCAACTGGAGCAGTAGTAGGTCAGCAGCCATTCGGTGGAGCGAGAGCTTCAGGGACGAATGACAAAGCTGGTTCTATGATCAACTTGCTACGTTGGGTTTCTCCACGTACGATCAAAGAAACCTTCGTTTCTCCAGTGGATTACAAATATCCTTTCTTGGAAAGCGACAAGTAATACGAGTGACCTTTGAGGTGTCATTCCGACGACGAAGGAGTAGGGATCTCCTCGAAGGTCTGAAGTAGATACTTAATGAAATAAAACCTTCGAGGAGATTGTTCGCTACTTCGTAGCTCACAAACGCACTTAGAGGTTTTCAAGAGCCTCGGATTTTAATTCGAGGCTCTTTCTTTTTAGCTGTTTGCCAAAGAGAGTTGCCTACATGAACAGAGACTTTTTTCAAAATCTATTCTTAGTATTAAATAAAAAATGCCCCTAATAAGCGTCAAGCTATTGGGGGCATTTTAGTTATTACTGCTTTGTGATTAATATTCTATCCGGCCTTGTATTGTACTCATGCCTTGACCGTTACTTGGGTTGAAGTACCCGCTGACAGTTGCAGTTCCAGTTGCGTTTTCAAACTTCCCAGTTCCACCTACTATTTCCACCTCAGCTTCAAAATTGCTTCTTTCTTCAGAGAAAGAAACCTTGTTTTGTATGTTTTTGAACCATACCGAATTTCCTTTTCCATCTGTAGTAACCGAACTTACCTCATCATTATCTACAATAATGCCTAACGCTTCTAATTGTTCAGAATAAAATTGAGTAACAGAAGCGCCAACAGTTCCTAAACCGTACTCTCCATATGATGCAAATTGGTTTATGAAAGTAGAAGCTTTACCCATATGGCTAGAATTACCGGTTCCGGTACCTGGGAGATAAGCTGGAAAATCATTAGTTGGATTTCCATTTTCATCTACTTGAGCCAATTGATTTGCAAACCGTTCGAAATAATTTTTTTCTACTGATTTTCTGGCATTTAGGTCTGTAGAAGAAGTGGTGTTGACAAGTGCTTCAGACTCTGTGACTTGTTGAATTTGTGCGGGCTCTTCCATAGTGGGTACGCAAGAAGCCATTAAAACTGATCCAGCTAGAGTCATCATGCCTAGCTTTGCGCGCATTGATTTTTTCATATTTTTTTGGGGTTGGGTGTTGATAAAAACATATTGATTTTTAGAATTTACAAGCGTTAATTAGGGTGAACTCAAAACTTATAAATAGTAATTTGCATTTAATACCAATAAAAATGCCAAAAATCAATTAAATGTAATAAAAAATTTGCCTTAGGATCTTTACTTAATAATTACCTATCTTACTTGGTATTCTCAGAATAGTACTATTTTTTTGAAGTTGATGTTTCTTCCATTTCCAATATGAAAAAACCAACTCAATTCCATTCTTTTCCTACACATGTTTAGCATTGCTCTGAAAAATAAGATTGCCAATCTAGGCAGCGATTTATTGTGGATAAGGTTATCTGCAGCGAGAGAAAGTCGAGTTTTTTATTTAGTTTTAGTTATCCTTCTAAAATCTCGTAAATGAAAAATCTGGCGATTGGGAGCCAAAAGGTAAATACTTTTTTGACTTCGAAACAGAGATCGAAGTTGAAAATTGGTTCCTTACTTCCGATGGCCTTTTCATCAACAAACCCGAGCAAAAGTCAGAAGATGCATACGAGTTTTATAAGATTGATTTGAGTGGGTTTGGGGATTGACCTAGATGGTTTTCTTCAACACCATCTATTTAATCTAATAATATCAAATTTCTTGATGAAAAGTAAAAGGCCAGCATTTGCTGGCCTTTTCTTCATTAGCTACTAGCTTATACAGCTCAGTTTACCTGTCCTCTCAATTCACCACCGGGGAATTTGTCTGAATGGACGTTCACATAGGCATTACCTGTTCTGAATGCCTCTCTAAGTATAAACAAATCACCACCGAGTAGTTGTCCAGAGAATTTTATTGGCATGATATCACCTTGTGCATAAAGTCCAGAAACTGGGCCATTCACTTTATCCATTCTGAGCGTAAATACTACGCCACCATTTGCGCCAGCTTTTGCAAAGTGGATATGAGCAAATCTAACGTCAGCAATCCCATCTACATTGACATGGAAAGAGGCTGATCCGCCGTCATTTGAAAAGTTGAATTTAGCAATTCCAGTTCCTGCGGACATTGCTGAAGGCACCTCGTTTGATCCATCAAGTTTAGCTCCATAATTTTTATTGTCATTTGACTGCACCATACTTACTTGACCGCGAAGCTCTCCGCCCGGATTGGTGGAAGTGTGAACGTTTACATAGATCCTACCATCTTCCATTTCTTTAACCAAATCTGAAATTGACATTCCTGCCAATGCTCCAGACAAGTTGGAGGCATCTATCATGCCTTGTGCTATTACGCCATTCTGAATGCCTGTCTGACTTTGTAAATTGACTATCACTCCGCCATTAACTCCCATGGGAGCATTGTGAAGATGGGCAGCGGTTATTCCTGTAGTATTGGCAACTCGAATTTCAAATTTCAATGTGTTTCCATCTATTTGAGTGATCCGAGCAGCTCCTGACCCCGGTGAACTGACCGAAGGATTTTCTTCCGTTCCAATTAGGAATGCGCCAAATTCAGCAAGCTGACCTTTACGCGCATTGGGGTCGGAATCTGCTGCTGCAGTAAAAGTGTTATCATCTGCTGATTGGTTCATCACAGGTGATACGTCTTGCAAGTTCTGGCAGCTGAATGCAACAAAGGCCAAAAAGGCAAGGGACATCAATTTTTGAAAGGAGTTTTTCATAGTATGAAGGTTAAAATTTGTTAATTATTTTAAACACATACGTAATCTCTTACCGTGCTGGATGCTTTTGATTTCCAATTAATTAAAAGTCGAATCAGTCGATTTGAAAGGCCCTAGGAGTTTAAATAAATTGAAATCTTAAATGCTCAGATTTCTCATGTATATGTTGTATTTTTTTTGAAAAAGCAAAGGTTTTAGACTGTGACAGAATGGACTGCCTTTGAGCTAGCCGGAGTTTAAATAAGTAGAGTACTTTTTTGACTTCGAAACAGAGATCGAAGTTGAAAATTGGTTCCTTTCTTCCGATGGGCTTTTCATCAACAAACCCGAGCAAGAATCTGAGGATGAATACGAGTTTTATAAGATTGATTTGAGTGGGTTTGTGGATTGACCTTTGAGATACTATTCCGACGACTAAGGAGAAGGAATCTCCTCGAAGTTCTTGATTTCAGGGGTGTTGGATATAAAAGAAATTAGGTGATATAAAGCCTTTAAAGGCTAATTACGATTCCTAAAGGAAGAACTCAAAGGTTCGCTTTATTTAAAAAAAAAAACTTCGTGGAGATTGTTCGCTACCTTTTAACTCACAATAACACCACAAAGGTTAGAACACAAAAAACGGCTGAATCTCTCCAGCCGCTCGTAAATCGTAAATCAAAAATCTAAGATCATCTAGGTGTGCATCGCGCCATTCACTTGAAGCACTTGTCCAGAGATATAGCTACTCATCTCAGATCCTAGGAACACACATGCATCAGCCACTTCTTCTGGTCGGCCACCACGCTTCATAGGAATTCCGTCTCTCCAGCTTTGTACAGTTTTTTCGTCCAGCACTGCAGTCATCTCAGTTTCGATGAATCCCGGAGCTACAGCATTACATCTGATGTTTCTAGAGCCTAGCTCCAGCGCCACAGATTTGGTGAATCCAATGATCCCTGCTTTGGAAGCTGCGTAGTTTGCCTGGCCGGCATTTCCTTTCACTCCGACTACAGAGGTGATATTGATGATAGAACCAGACTTAGCTTTCATCATGGTTCTGTTCACCGCTTTTACGGTATTGAAGCAGGATTTTAGGTTGATTCCGATTACTTCGTCCCAAGCTTCCTCGGTCATTCTCATCAATAGGTTGTCGCGGGTGATGCCGGCATTATTGATCAAAACATCTAATCCACCAAATTCCGCTACCACAGCAGCGACTAATTCTTCGGCAGCTTTGAAATCCGAAGCATCAGATCTATAGCCCTTGGCTTTGATGCCAAATTCTGCCAATTCAGCTTCTAGCGCTTGGCCTTTTTCCACACTTGACAAAAAAGTAAAAGCGACATTTGCGCCCTCTTGTGCATATCTGATAGCAATTGCTCTTCCGATGCCCTTAGATGCGCCGGTGATCAATGCCGTTTTTCCTGAAAGTAATCCCATGGAGTTTAAAATTTTGTTTGGCCAAAAATAGAAAAAAACCCAAAACTTTTGATTCTAAAATTGATTTCACTTGTCTTTAGATTCCGTGCTTAGTAAATCATTGGTTAAATATTACTTATCTAAAATATAATTTGATGTTTCTGTAAAATTGTAAAATATTGATTGGAATTCACGTGCTCTGATTGCCTAAATCAGGTTTTTAACCTGAAATAGTGATTGAAACCAAATTTTTTTCTGAAGTCAAAAGGCCTATTTTTGCGTTAATCAATTCGTTCTAAAAAACAAGTAATAGATATGTCTTCGACCAAATTTGACGTGATCGTGGTGGGCAGTGGACCAGGTGGCTATGTAGCTGCTATTCGCGCTTCCCAACTCGGCCTAAAGACTGCCGTAGTAGAAGCTGCGGAATTGGGTGGTATTTGTCTTAACTGGGGTTGTATTCCCACCAAAGCTTTATTGAAAAGTGCTCAGGTTTTTGAGTACATCAATCATGCAGCGGACTACGGCATTACCGTTAAGGATGCTAGCGCTGATTTTACCGGCATCGTCAAAAGAAGCCGTGGCGTTGCTGACGGAATGAGTAAGGGGGTTACCTTCCTAATGAAGAAAAATAAGATCGAAGTGATCAAAGGTTGGGGCAAAATCCAGCCAGGTAAAAAAGTAGAAGTTGAAGATGCTGAGGGAAAGAAAACCGTCTATGCTGCCGATAATGTAATTATCGCAACGGGCGCTAGATCTCGTGAACTTCCTTCTATGAAGATCGATAAGAAGAAAATCATCGGTTACCGTGATGCGATGACTTTGGATAAAATGCCTAAGAAAATGGTGGTTGTAGGTTCTGGAGCAATCGGAATCGAGTTCGCCTATTTCTATGCTACCATGGGGACAGAAGTGACTATCGTAGAATTTTTGGATAGAATCGTACCGGTGGAGGACGCTGAAGTTTCCAAGACTTTGGAGAAACTCTACAAAAAAGCAGGTATGACTATCATGACTTCTTCGGAAGTGACTGCGGTAGATACCAAAGGAACAGGTTGCAAAGTGACTGTGAAAACTGCCAAAGGCGAAGAGACTTTAACATGTGATATTGTGCTTTCTGCTGCTGGTGTTGTTTCAAACTTGGAGAATGTAGGATTGGAAGACGTTGGAATCTTAGTAGATAAAGGCAAAATCAAAGTTGACGAGTTTTACAAGACAAACATGCCAGGCTATTATGCTATCGGTGATGTGATTCCTGGTCCAGCTTTGGCTCACGTAGCTTCTGCTGAAGGAATTATCTGTGTGGAGAAAATCGCTGGTAAGAATCCAGATCCTTTGGATTATGGAAATATTCCAGGCTGTACCTATTGCTCTCCTGAGATTGCCTCTGTGGGTATGACAGAAGCAAAAGCTAAGGAAGCAGGCTATGAGTTGAGAATCGGTAAGTTCCCATTCTCTGCATCAGGAAAAGCATCTGCTGCTGGCGCAAAAGACGGTTTTGTGAAACTGGTATTTGATAAGAAATACGGGGAATTGCTAGGTGCGCACATGATAGGAGCCAATGTGACGGAGATGATCGCTGAGATCGTAGCTATCCGCAAACTGGAAACTACTGGTCACGAAATAATCAAAACCGTGCATCCACACCCAACCATGTCAGAAGCGATTATGGAGGCTGCGGCCGCTGCTTATGACGAGGTGATCCACCTTTGATATAAATATTTTGAAAATAAAAGACACAAGACCTAAAACAATTGGTCTTGTGTTTTACTTTTAAGGAAGAATTTTTCAAACCACCGATTTTTGCAGGAAGAACAAATCATCGCCGGACTAAGGGCAAAAGACAGAAAGACCACTGAGTATTTGTACGACAAATACTCCAGAGCTCTCTATGCGGTGATCTCGAGAATCGTATTTGACAAGGATATAGCAGAGGAGGTTTTTCACGATGCCTTTGTTAAAATCACTAAAAAAATAGATCGTTACGATGAGTCAAAAGGCCGTTTATATACATGGATGGCCAATATCTGTCGTAATTCAGCCATTGATAAACTTCGCTCCAAAGAAATTTCACAATCCGGTAAGACCAACACAATAGATGACTTCGTATATGGAATGGAGAGCCAATCAGGCACCCAAGAACATATAGACGGTATCGGAGTGAAGGAACTGATGATCGAACTTAACGAAGATCAAAAGTTCATTGTTGAGTATATCTACTTCAAAGGATATACGCATTCTGAGGTATCGGAGGAATTCGATATTCCTCTTGGTACCGTCAAGTCTAGGGTGAGAGCGGCCATACAAGTGTTGAAAAAAAATGTAGCAAGAATCTAGTGGATATTCAATCATACATATCGTCAGGTAAACTGGAGCTTTTCCTTCTCGGAGAGCTTACAGAGAGGGAGCGCGAGGAAGTCATAGACTTTGCCAAGCGTTATCCTGAAATCCAGCAGGAGTTGGATGATCTGCAGGAGACTATGTTCGCCTTTGATAATATGACTGGTGTAGCGCCATCTCAGGAAGTGAAGGAGAAGATTTTCTCTACCTTAGAAAGTGACTTCATTCTAAAAGAGGCTCCTAAACCAACAGCTATACCAGCTGAGGCTAAAGTAGTGCCGATAAGTAGTCCTTGGAAGCCATTTGCTATCGCAGCGTCTATCGCGGCAATTGTGGCCTCGGGAGCAGCATTTTATTATGCTGGGAAATATGAGGAGAGAAACAATCAGTTTACTGCCTTGCTTCAAGATCAAAGTGTATTGGCTGATAACCTGAATCAGGTGAATCAAGCGTACGATGAAAAAGATTCTCAGCTAAATGAATTTGTAGCTGGAAACTTTAAGCGAGTGGAGATGAGAGGCGAAGGTTTTGATATGCAAAAGGATGCAAAAGTCGATGTGCTGTGGGATCAGAATGCAAGTAAAGTCTATGTAGCTTCCAATAACTTACATGACTTGAGTGAAGAGTTTGATTATCAATTGTGGGCTATTGGAGACAATGGGCCAGTAGGAATTGGTCTGGTGAATTCGGGTGAAAAACTGACGTTGCAGCAAATGGAAGCTGTAGCCCAAGCTGGAGCATTTGCCATCACTATAGAACCTAAAGGCGGATCAAAAGCTCCTACAATGGAGAAATTGGTTGTGCTAGGAGAAGTGGCTTAGAAATTTAAAATGCTATAATTTGTAATGCCTGTTCTGAAAAGAGCAGGCTTTTTTTCGTTTAGTTACTTTAGTATTTTTGAAAACATGATAGGTACATTAAGTAGGATTTGGATTCTAGGGTTTCTAGTTATTTTTAGCTGTAGTCAGGAAGAGAAAAACGATATAGACTTTGCTTTCCAGCTTGAAACTATTTCATTTGAATTGGGTTCTTCAGCTTTTTCGAGTCAGACATCTTTCTTTCTCAATGTTGATTATGAGAGAAATGTACTATTAGTTCTAAATCCTTATTTATATAGTATAGACACTCTAGATTTCAACACGAGTAGTTATAAACTTGGTAACGAGATTGACAGAGATGGCCCGAGTGCTATAATTGGGATAAATTCATTTTTGAATTATTATGACTCAATAGCCTTTTATATGGGCTCTAATTCATTCTATATCGATAGTAAAAGTGAAGGATTGTCTAGTAAGAAATTTTCTCAAGTTGAAGGAGTCGAAGGTAGTTTGCAGAGGATTACTCAAGGTTCTGAATTTGGAAATTGCCTGAGATGTGCTGATAATGAGCAAGTTTTATTGTTTAATTCAATAGAGAAACAGGGAGATTATTATTTTTTGCAAGCAGAAAAACTAGGTCAGATCAACGATGAATTGATCGATTTTGGTTTGTCTGGTGAGTTTGCATCTAATAAAATAGAATTTGCAATCTCAGCGAAAAACAAAGTAGTGAAGGGTCCAGTATCCTATATTCAAAAAATTGGGAATAGATATTTAGTCAGCTGGGACTTTCAAAGCTCTATCCAGTTTTTAAATTTCTCTGGTGAAAATGAATTAGCCATAGCGTTTAATTCAGATTTTTTCCCTAATCGAAAAGGATTTTCTCCAAGAGATCAAAGGATAACAGATCACCAAGACTTTACTGCGAAATCTACTGAGTGGAACAATGATGTCTCATTTGGGCCTATCTATAGAGTCCCTGAATCAGAGAATTATTTCAGGCTTGTCAAAGGAAAAACATCTCATAGAAGTAAACTAGATGGTGGGATTTTTATAGTAATATTTGATTCAGAGTTCAATTTTCTAGCTGAAAAATTAATTAATGCTGATACTCCAGAAATGGGTCTTGAGTATTTTGTTTTAAAGTCGGGTATATATATTAAGAGAGTTACGGATTCAGAAGATTTGTTGAGATATTACAGGTTGATATTTTAGTTTTGAGCATTTCCTGTTAAGTTTCGAATTCAAGCCTGTTCTGAAAAGAGCAGGCTTTTCTCGTTTAAAGAACTATCTATTCTCTGTCAAAAGAAATAGTAGGAAGGAAGAAACCCTAAGTAGAAACTTAGAGTTAAACTTTTTTTAAGCTGCTTTTGAATCTTTATTTTAAAGTGGCAATCCCCAAAATTTAATAGGTTGTATGCCCTTCAGCAACAAAAATCAAAGAATCAAGCATTATGAAGAAACTAGTATTCAGTATTTTATTCTCTTTTTTATCATTGTTTTCCTTTGCTCAATCAGGCCCAGATGAAGATCAATTGGGTGCTTGGTACATGTATTTTTTCAACAAATCCTTCAACAATTCTCAATTTGGGATTCAAGGTGATGTACAATTTAGGCTATGGAGTCCAGTAAGTGATTTGGAACAGTTACTTATCAGGTCTGGTCTTACCTACAGCCCAAAAAACGCTGATATTTTATTCACCTTAGGTTATGCCAATATCACAACTGGGGCATTTGGGGAAGATGATGCGACTGTAATGGAGAATAGGGTTTATCAAGAAGCGCTTTTTCCCACTAAAGTAGGTCGCAATTTTCTCTTCACTCATCGGTTTAGGTATGAGCAAAGATGGGTAGAGTCCCAAGATTTGCGAACCAGGTACAGGTATAATCTTTTTCTTAATGTCCCTTTAAATGGAACTACGTTGGATAAGGGAATTGTCTACCTGGCGATGTATAACGAGATTTTCTTGAATGGTCAACGTGATATTGGTGAGGGAAGGACAGTTGAGATTTTTGATAGAAATAGACTCTATCTCGGTGGAGGCTATGGTTTGCTGTCCAATTTAAGGATACAAGGTGGCTGGATGTTGCAGACTACTGATAACTGGAGCAAAGGCCAATTGCAATTTAGTTTACATCATAAATTATGATCGTGATTTGATCTCAATTTAGTCTGTTCTGAAAAGGGCAGGCTTTTTTCATTTTCAGGAAATAGAGGCATCTTTAGCGCATGGAACTCCAACTCTCAACGCCTGCCTTACTTTTTTCGGCTATTACCCTTTTGATGCTTGCTTTTACCAATCGATTTTTGGCCATAGCAAGCCTGATCCGAGGGTTGCACAAGTCATATTTGGAAGCTCAGGATAAGGAGTCTATCGTCAAGCAAATACATAACCTTCGCATTAGACTTCGTCTGATTAAAAACATGCAACTCTCAGGAGTTTTCAGTTTTTTGCTCTGTGTGATTTGCATGTATTTACTCTTTCATGGCTTTACGGAAGCTGCCAACTGGGTTTTTGTGGGAAGTATGGCCTCTTTGCTGATTGCCTTGGCATTGTCCATGATTGAGATTCAAATATCAACCAGAGCATTGAATCTAGAATTGGGCGACATGGAGCAGATTTACAAAAAGGGGAGTTCTAGCCTCGATTTTATATTCAAAAAAGACTCAAAGAAAGATGAAGAATAAGTTTTTGTGGATTCCGTTTCTACTTTTATTTTTTGGTTCATGTAGCCAAAAACCAGTAGAACAACAGGGAGTTCTAGCGGTTGATTCAGAAGTAGAAACGACCGGGAATCATATCCAATTAAGCAGTGTAGAAGAAGCCAGAGATTTCTATACCTGGACTTCAGATCGTATACCTATGGTCTCAGCACATCGTGGCGGACCATATCCAGGTTTTCCGGAGAATGCTATCGAGACTTTTGCCAATGTGGTGAAATACACACCTACTATTATTGAGTTGGACGTGGCGATGACCAAAGACGGAGTTTTGGTGCTGATGCACGATGATAAACTGGATAGAACGACGACTGGCAGAGGGCTGGTAAGCAATGTAACTTATGCTGATATTCAGACCCTTTTGCTGAAAGATGAAGATGGGAATATTACTGATTTCAAAGTCCCGACCTTGGAAGAAGCTTTGATTTGGTCAAAGGGAAAAGCGCTTTTGACTGTTGATATCAAGCAGTCTGTTCCTTATGAAAAGATCATTGAAGTAGTTCGAAAAACTGAATCTGAAGCTCACGCGGCGTTGATTACTTATTCTTTTGCGTCAGCAAAAAAACTTCATTACATGGCGCCTGAGCTGATGCTTTCAGTGACTATTCGGAATATGGAGGAGATTGAGCGATTTGAGGAATCGGGTATTCCGTGGACTCGGGTGATTGCTTTTACGGGAGTAGCAGAGCGTCCACAAGAATTCAATAAGGCTTTACATGAAAAAGGAGTGTTTACTATTTTGGGCGTTTTGGGTAACCTAGATGGAAGAGCCATTGCTCGCGGAGATCAGTTGTATGCGAGTTTGGTGCAGAAAGGAGCTGATATCCTGGCTACGGATAGACCCATCGAAGCAGCCGCGGCAATCAAGACTTTAGCTCCATCAACCAGTTCTAAATCCAAGTATTTCAAGAAATGATAATTGACTTAAGAAGCGATACCGTCACCAAGCCGACGGCAGGAATGAAGGAAGCGATGTTTTCTGCGGCTGTAGGAGACGATGTTTTTGGCGAAGATCCAACAGTGAATGCACTGGAGGTGAAAGCGGCGAAACTCTTTGGGATGGAAGCGGCTATTTTCTGCCCATCTGGTACGATGACCAATCAGATCGCAATCCGATTGCATACCCGAATTCAGGCGGAGGTTATTTGTCATAAATATTCACATGTATATCTGTATGAGGGCGGCGGAATCATGTCAAATTCTCTGACATCGGTGAAGCTGCTTGAGGGAGATTTGGGGAAAATTACTGCAGATCAGATCAAAGCAGCAATCAATCCGGACGATGTTCATGCTCCTGAGACCACATTGGTTTCTTTGGAAAACACCATGAATAAGGGTGGAGGAAGTATTTATACGCTAGATGAGATCAAACCTATCAAGGAGCTTTGTATAGAAAATGGATTGAAATTACACTTGGATGGAGCAAGATTGTTCAATGCCTTGGCTGAATCTGGAGAAAGCCCAGAAGACTGGGGTGCACAATTCGACACGATTTCGATTTGCCTTAGTAAGGGATTGGGCTGTCCAGTTGGCTCATTACTTCTGGGTTCCAAAGTAGATATCAAGCGCGCGAGAAAAGTCAGAAAGGTCTGGGGTGGAGGAATGCGTCAAGCAGGATTTTTGGCAGCAGCTGGGATTTATGCGCTGGATAATCACCTCAATCGTTTAAAAGAAGATCATTCGAGAGCTAGAGCTTTGGGAGAAATGCTGTTGAAGTTGCCCTTTGTATCAGAAGTTTTTCCCGTAGCGACGAATATTGTGATCGCGAGATTAGAAGGTATTTCTCCGGAAGAATTCATGAATAAGCTCGATGAGCGACAAATTAAATCTGTCAAATTCGGTCCAGACTTGGTGCGATTTGTTACACACCTGGATTTTGGAGATGAGGGGTTGGAGGAGTTTGGGAGTAGAGTTGAACAGATTTCATTTTAGGATAGTTAACAGCAAAGATTCACAGAGATTTATACAGAGTTCGCAAGTGGTAGTGGCGAAGCATTTTTCGCCCAATTTGGATTGATCTGTGGGGACGCACACCGCGGTGATGAAGTGTCTTTCTCGCTTTATGAAGTTAGTTTTTGGAGTGTAAGTATTAAACCTTTGTGAATCTTCTGTACGTTTTAAATATGTATATTCATAAAAATGCAAAAATATGGTGACTCGTGAAAAAGTATTAGAAGCTGTTAAGAATATGCCTCAAGAATTTTCAATCGATGATTTGATGGATAAATTGCTTCTATTGAACAAAATTGAAATAGGATTGGATCAATCCAAAAATGGCGAGACCTTTACGGCTGAGGAAGCTAAAAAGATGATCAAGGAATGGTCAAAGTAAAATGGACTAAGCAGGCTATTGAAAATATTATTTGCCGCTTTCACCCAAATTTGCGACCCAAGTAATTGATCAGTTTTTCTCTAAGGAGAGACTTTTAGCATCTTTTCCAACCGTAGGAAGAGTGGTTCCAGAGTTGAATAATGAAAGTGTCAGGGAAATTATTTACAAGCAATTCAGAATTATTTATGTGGTTTTAGACAATGAATTGATTCACATCATAGCTGTTCATTCAAGCTCAAAACCACTTTCTAATATATCTCTTTTCGGCTAATTTTTTTGGTGACAATCTTTGTCAATTTAGTAGGCACTTCACAAGCTTTACTTTTTGTCTAGTATCTTGCAAGCCTTACTCACGCTAGCAAATGAATAACACCCCTCTTGCAGAACGCATGCGCCCAACCCGATTGGAAGATCTGATCGGACAGGAGCATTTATCTTCGCCCAAGTCATTTTTATTTAAGGCCATCAAAACTGGCAATGTGCCTTCTTTGATCCTTTGGGGGCCTCCGGGCGTTGGAAAAACTACAATAGCCAACATTATCGCGAATGAAATCAAAGCGCCTTTCTATACGCTAAGCGCGATCAGTTCTGGGGTGAAAGATATCCGCGAGGTTATTGAAAAAGCGAAGTTTCAGCAGGGAGTGGTACTTTTTATCGATGAAATTCACCGTTTCAATAAGTCCCAGCAAGATGCTCTTCTGGGAGCAGTGGAAAAGGGAGTGATCCGTCTGATCGGAGCTACTACGGAGAATCCATCCTTTGAAGTCAATGCAGCATTGCTCTCTAGATGTCAGGTTTTTACGCTCAATTCGTTGGGTAAGTCTGAACTTGAGGCCATGGTTCATCAGGCTTTGGAACAGGATATTGAGTTGAAAAAAATCAAAGTTGAGCTCAAAGAAACGGATGCGCTATTGAGGATTTCAGGAGGAGATGGGCGAAAGTTGCTGAATCTGCTGGAAATAGTAGTCGATGGGATCAATGAAGATCCCTGCGTGATCACCGATGAAAAAGTGATGCAGATTGCCCAGCAGAAGGTGGCGCTTTACGATAAATCCGGTGAGCAGCATTACGACATTATTTCAGCTTTTATCAAATCCATCCGAGGTTCTGATCCGAATGCAGCCGTTTATTGGCTGGCTCGGATGATAGAAGGAGGGGAGGATGTAAAGTTTATCGCTAGGCGTTTGGTGATTTTGGCTTCTGAGGATATTGGGAATGCCAATCCGAATGCTTTGCTTTTGGCTACTAATTGCTTTGAGGCAGTCAAGATTATTGGGTATCCTGAGTCAAGGATTATTCTTTCCCAATGCGTGACTTACCTGGCGAGTTCCCAGAAAAGCAACGCCTCTTATATGGCGATTAATCAGGCGCAAGCTCTGGTGCGGGAGAAGGGAGATCTGTCCGTTCCTTTGGCCTTACGCAATGCACCGACTAAGCTGATGAAGGAATTGAATTATGGAAAAGCTTACAAGTATTCCCACGATTTCCCTGGAAATTTCGTTGCTCAGGAGTTTATGCCCGATGAGATCAAAGGTTTAAAACTGTATGATCCAGGAGAAAATGCCAGGGAAAATGAGTTGAGAAGATATCTTAGCTCGAAGTGGCAGGGGAAATATGGGTATTGAGAATTTTCAATTTTCAAATTCAAGTCTCAATTTTCAAATCTTCCAATTTTTCAATCTTCCAATACTAAAACCTATAAACCCTATAAAAATAATAGAGAATTGCATTCCCGATTCAGATTTTTTATATATTTGTCACACTAACTATTGGTATGACACAAGAGCAATATTCTAAGTATTCATTTTTATTGGACCGTACGGCCCGTAAAGTGAAGCAATATGCTCAGCAACAGTTTAAATCAGGAGATTTTGATGTGACTGTTGATCAGTGGTTGGTACTGAAAAACCTTTCTGAAAATGACGTGTTGAGTCAGACTGAACTGGCGAATTTGGTTTTTAAAGACCATCCTACCCTTACGCGTATTATCGATTTGCTTTGCAAAAAGGGATACGTGGAGCGAGTGCCACATCCTCAGGACAGACGTAGTTTTCAATTGCATTTGACTGAGACAGGCATATCCAAAGTCACTTCTCTTCGACCGGAGATACATCATATTAGAGAGAAAGCTTGGGAAAAGTTGAGTCCCCATGATTTCGAAGAGTTCAAACGGATTCTTAATACCATTTATCAAAATCTCAACGGAGAATCTCTAGACCAATAATTAGTTTATCATAAATAAGGGAATTTTTAACCGGGGAAGCACCCCAAATTTTCATACATCATGATCCATACAGACCTTTGTATTATCGGAGCCGGCCCAGTAGGCCTTTTTGCAGTGTTCGAAGCTGGTTTGCTGAAAATGCGCTGTCACCTCATAGATGCCCTACCTCAGGTGGGTGGTCAGCTTTCGGAGATTTATCCGCAAAAGCCTATTTATGATATTCCGGGTTATCCGGAAGTGAATGCACAGGATCTGGTGGACAATCTGATGGAGCAGGCGAAGCCATTTTCTCCGACATTCACCTTAGGTGAGCGTGTAGATCACTTGGACAAGCAGGAAGATGGATCGTTCATCGTGACGACTAGCGACAAAACAAAAGTTCATGCACAGGTGATTATCATCGCTGGTGGTTTGGGCTGTTTTGAGCCTAGAAAGCCAGTGGTAGAGAATTTGGAGCTATTCGAAGGAAAGGGAATTACCTACATGGTGAAGAATCCTGAGACCTTCCGTGATAAGAATGTGATTCTTGCGGGTGGTGGAGATTCCGCTTTGGACTGGACTATATTCCTTTCTAAAGTTGCCAAAAGAGTGACCTTGGTACACAGAAATGAGACTTTCCGTGGAGCCCCTGATTCAGCTTCTAAAGTATTTGACTTGGCTAACCAAGGTAAAATTGATTTGATTCTTTCTGCCAATTTGAAGGAAGTGTCAGGAAACGGCGTATTGGATACGGTGACTTTTATTGATAAAAGCAAAGCTGAGATCAAAATTGAAGCGGATTATCTGATTCCTTTATTCGGTTTGAGTCCAAAACTTGGTCCGATTGCTGACTGGGGATTGAGCATTGATAAAAATGCGATTGAGGTAGATACACGTGATTACTCTACTGGAGTGGATCGAATCTATGCGATCGGAGATATCAATACCTATCCTGGAAAGTTGAAATTAATTCTTTGTGGATTCCACGAAGCGGCGATCATGATGCATTCTGCTTTCAAATATGTGTATCCAGATCAGAAATTGAGCTTCAAATACACAACGGTTAATGGTGTAAATTCATTTTAATACTATTTTTGCAGCATGGTTAATTTCACTGTAGAAGATCAAGAAGGAAATCGTCAAGATTGCGAAGCGCCAGATGACATGGGCTTCAATCTGATGGAAATCCTAAAAGCATACGAATATCCTATTCTAGCTACCTGTGGAGGTATGGCGCTGTGTGGCACTTGTCACATCGAAATACTGGAAGGTAAGGACGAATTAGGTGAAGCCACAGATCCTGAATTGGATCAGTTGGAGAATCTGCCAGAGTACTTTCCTACTTCACGTTTGGCTTGCCAAATCAGAATCGGTGATGTGCTAGATGGCTCAGTGATCAAACTCCGCGGAGAAGATCAGTAAGCGATACAATTTCACAGTTGTCCTGCTTCTCCAGAAGCTGGACTTTCGAATGATCTTACTTACTGTAAATATTCTTAAAGCCACTCAGCAATGGGTGGCTTTTTTGTGATTATTACCCCAAAGTTCTCGATAGTCACGTAAAAAGCACAGTTATCCTGCTTCTCCAGAAGCCGGACTTGTTAAAACTAAAAGATTGCCTTAAAAATTCTTAAAGCTATTTAGTGCTGAGTTGCTTTTGCTATTTTAGAGGGAAATGAAAATTCTACTCACATTAATTATTCTAGTATTGAGCAATCAAGCTTTGGCTTGTAGATGTGCGTTTTCTAGCCCTCCAGACAGGTTTGTTTCGGCTGATTTTGTAGGCCGAATCAGGATTGTGAAAATTTATCCCAACGAAGGAAAAGATAGATCCTACAAGGCAGATGTGGAAATAATCGAGCATTTCAAAGGAGAAAAAATCAAATCAATCTACATCGCTGGACGAAGTGACGGAGGATTGGGCTCCTCCTGCGATGTGTTCTTTCCTGAAGGATCTGACTTATTGGTTTTTGCAAGAAATGATTCTGGTGGCAGGATTTCTTTTGGCATGTGCTCCTTTCCAATTGATTTTGAAATCAATCGAGATACAGATCAGCGTGATTTAGAAAGCATACGAGTTTTAAGTAAGCATGACAGTACGCTTACGTCCAAATATGAACCTATAATATCTTCAAGTTTCACAGAGTTTTTGGAAAGTAAAAAAGGGATAGAGCTAAAAGAACAATACGCACTTTTTGAAGTGGTGCTGGATGATCAGATTAGCCCTTCGGAAGTAAATTTGATAAAAGGATTTACAGCTGAAGTAGATTCAGAAATAGTAGAAGAGCTTTTCAAATCAACATGGCAAATAAGATTTCACAGAAAAGAGGATTCAGTTGAGGGTGCGGTGAAGGTTATTGTTCCAGTCTATTTCCATCCTCCGGAGATGGGAGAAAAGAGTTTTTTAAGCAATTTTGGTTTATAGAGAAAATCTAAGTTTAGATTCTATTCACGAGGATTGAATGTTTATCTTGCCTTCAGTCAAAACACCTTTAATCATGAAAGCCCTCACCTTCCTTTTCTTCCTCCTCCTCCTCCTCCTAATCACCTCCTCCGCTTTTTGCCAAAACCCATTGGACACAAAGGAGGAATCCCAAGAAATAATCAACCTAATCAATTCATATTCCAAAGCTCGGGATACGAAGGACACGGTATTGCTGAAAGAGATCTTGGTGAAGGATGTGGATCAGTTGGTTTCCTCTGGAGTTTGGCGCAAGGGGATCGCGGAAGCAGTGCAAGGAATGATGGAGAGCTCTACCTCAAATCCTGGAGACCGAACCTTGAAGGTAGAGTCTATTCGTTTTCTGGATCCTGATGCGGCTATTGTTGATGCTCGCTATGAGATCAAAAATGCAAATGGGACTGTCAGGAAAATGTGGAGCACCTTTGTCGTGGTGACTGAGACAGAACAGTGGAAAATCTCTGCCATCAGAAATATGCTACCAATAGGGAATTGATGAGCATCTAATTTTTTAAAAGCTACTGACTTTTACATGAGTAGCGATTTTGGTGCTATTTTTTGGTTTAATTTCACCCTGAAGTTTATTTTTCTACACAAATTCATTCAGATAGTACGATTACTTAACCCTAATATTTATGAAGAGAAAATTATTAATCCTGCCGGCACTACTTTTAGCCGGGATGACCTTTGCACAAGAAGTAGATCTTAAAGCAATTGAGAAAATCAAAAAAGAAGGTTTAGAGAACTCTAAGGTTGAAGAGATCGCTTTTCAATTGGTAGACAAAGCTGGTCCGAGATTGACTAATTCAGAAGGTTATGAGCGAGCTGCAGAATATGCTGTTAAGCAACTTTCAGATTGGGGATTGGCGAATTCTAAAACCGAAGCTTGGGGCGAATTTGGCCGTGGCTGGGAAATGGAAAAAAGCTACATCGCGATGACTAAGCCCTATTACATGCCTTTCATTGCGGTTCCAAAAGCTTGGACAGAAAGCACAAAAGGAGAAGTTAGCGGGAAAGTAATTTTCCTTGACATCAAAACTGAAGAGGATTTCGCCAAATACAAAGGCAAATTGAAAGGTGCTATCGTGGCAATAAAGCCTTCAGGTACGCAAGAGCCAACTTATGAGGCAGATGCTGAGCGATATACCGCGGAGCAATTACACGGTATGGAGCATCCTGCACCTAGAGAACCTCGTGGAAATGGAGGTCCTGATAGAGCAGCGGATTTTAGAGCGGCTAGAGCTTTGTCTCAGAAAATCAACGAGTTTATCATTGCAGAAGGTCCTGCTTTGATTGTGAAAGGTGTAAACGGTCGACATGGAACACTATTTACAAGTAGCCCAAGAGACTATGCTAAAGGTACTCCGGTTGGGATTCCAGAATTGGAAACTGCACCTGAAAACGTGAATCTAATGGCTAGATTGAGCGAAAATGGAGTTGTAGTAGAGTTGGAGGCTGAAGTGAAGACTCGTTATAGAAACGATGATTTGCAAGGTTACAATGTAATTGCAGAGATCCCTGGTTCTGATCCTACCTTGAAGTCAGAAATCGTAATGCTTGGTGGTCACTTGGATTCTTGGCATGGTGCTACTGGCGCTACTGATAATGCAGCTGGTTGTATCGTAATGATGGAAGCTGTAAGAATCTTGCAGGCTACTGGCCTTAAGCCAAAGAGAACTGTTCGTATCGCTCTTTGGGGTGGTGAGGAGCAAGGTCTTCATGGCTCTAGAGGTTATGTGAAAAATCACTTAGGAGATCGTGAGACGATGGAATTGTTACCTGAGCATGAGAAAGTTTCTGCTTATTATAATATTGACAACGGTACTGGAAAAGTTCGTGGAATCTACCTTCAAGGAAATGCTGCGGTTGCTCCGATTTTTAACGAGTGGTTTTTGCCTCTTGATGACATAGTAGATGATCGTACGATCACGATCGGAAATACAAGTGGAACAGATCACCAGAGTTTTGATGCCTTGAGCATTCCAGGTTTTCAGTTTATCCAAGATCCTATCGAATACAGAACTCGTACGCACCATACAAACATGGATACATTCGAGCGTTTGGAATTGGATGATTTGAGACAAATGGCGGTAGTGATCGCATCTTTTGTGTACAATACAGCTCAAAGAGATGAATTGCTTCCTAGAAAAGAGTTGCCTAAAAAGCAATAATATAACCAACAATCAATCAAATGAAACCGGATACAAAGTGATTTGTATCCGGTTTTTTATTTATATAAATGGCTCATTTATAGTTTTTTTAGACTTGTATTCGCTTCCGGATCTAGTTAAGTTAGATTCAAGTTTCTTTTCAATAACCATTAATCTAACAACATATGAATTTCAAGAAAATAGCAATGCTTTGCTTTGTGCTTTTGATGGCAGGAATGACTGCTTATGCTCAAAGTGATATTACGGGGAAATGGGCTGCTACGCTAGCTGGGCCTCAAGGTGAGATGGAGTTGATATTTAATTATAAAGTTGACAAGGGAATAGTCACTGGAACAATTGGAAGTCAAATGGGCGAAATTGCGTTGAAAAACGGTAAGATAGAAGGAGAAAAGTTCAGCTATGATTTTGCATTTCAGAACATGACTTTCAAGCATAATGGAGAGCAAATCTCAGAGAATGAAATAGTCGTTAAGTCGGAGCGAGGAGAGATGAAGCTGACTCGCGTAAAGGAATAGTAAATCGTGACTTTTAAATGCCCTATTTTAGCAATCCAATTGCCTAAATAGGGCGTTTATTTTGACCATTAATTAATAGTTATTTTGATCACAGCAGCACCTAAAGCAGTGATGAATTGGAGCGGAGGCAAAGATTCAGCACTTACTTTATACAAATTACAGCAGTCACAAGAATTTGAAATCGCTTGTTTGCTTACGAGCATCAGTCAGAAATGCCAGCGTATTTCTATGCATGGCGTAAGATCGGAGTTGCTGGATGCGCAGGCAAAAAGTATAGGAATTCCGGTGGTGAAAATGGAGGTTCCTGACATGCCATCGATGGAAGTCTATGAAAATACGATGCGGGATACACTTTCTGATTTGAAAAAGAAAGGGATTACCGCCTCGATCTTTGGAGATATTTTCTTGGAAGATCTACGTGAGTATCGCGAGAATAAATTAGCGGAATTAGAGCTGACGGCTGTTTTTCCGCTTTGGAAACAACCCACCGGTAAACTTATTCACGAGTTTTTGGACTTGGGGTTTAAGACCATCACCACCTGTGTGAATGAGAAATACTTGGACAAAAGCTTTGTTGGAAGAGTGATTGACGAAGATTTTCTGAAGGATCTTCCTGCCAATGTAGATCCTTGTGGTGAGCATGGTGAATTCCATACGTTCGTTTTCGATGGGCCTATTTTCAGTAAACCGATTGAGTTTGAAATCGGAGAAAAAGTACTGAGAAAGTATGAGGCTCCAAAGACAGAAGATGACTCCGATCAATGCTTTTCTGATAAGAAAGAAGATCCTGCTAAATACGGGTTTTGGTACTGTGATTTGATTCCTGTGTAGCTAAGCTATTTTTCAATAGCTCCCATTCTGACTCCCAATGTTAGTTCAAGGGATATTTCCTGCCCGATTTCAGCTTCAATTTCTTCCTTAATTTCTTTAAAGTCCTGCTCGTTCAGCGCCTTTTCGGATAGGATAGTGACAGACAGTTTTAAAGGCTGGATCTGGATTACATTTACCTCACGGAGCAAACCATGTGGGATTTCCTTCCCGCTCAATTCTTGGATGATCGTGTTTTCCTCTACCATTTTGTTGAAACTCAAACCCAAAGGCAAAGCAATGACGATCAGAATTCCTAAGCTGATTAGCAGACCACGTTTTGCCAGGCGAAAGGGACTAAATCCAAGCATTAAAAACGTCAAAGATGCTGCCATAACGATTCCTGCCAAGTTGGTTCCAAGTAAGAGCATAGCCCCTCCAAAAACTCCCCAGTCCATCCAGCCAATCCCAATTCCAGCGACTGCCAATGGTGGTACCAAAGCCACAGAGATTGCTACACCTGCCAGAGTTTTGTTGATTTCCTCTTTAGAATAGGCATATGCGCCTGCGATACCAGAGGCCACAGCTATTCCTAAGTCTAAAAGATTTGGGCGGATTCTAGCGGTAATCTGATTATTGAGCACTTCCAAGGGAGTGATCCATGTAATGATTATTGAGAAAATCAACCCAAGTACTATTCCCCAGAATATAGTGATTAGGCTATTCTTTATCAGCAGTCCATCTTGTCGGAGTGCACCCATGGCTAAGGAAATAATTGGTCCCATCAGGGGAGCCAAAATCATCGCACCAATTACTACAGGAGCAGAATCTCCGAAGAGACCAAAAGTAGCAATCATGGTGGACAAAGCCATCAGGACTAAGTAGGTTGAGCTGGTTTGCGAATTTTCTCTTAATAAGGAAAACAGCTCTTTAAATTCCTCGGAAGTGGCATGACGAACCCACGGCAAAAATCTGTGAAGTAATTCTTCTTTTAACTTACCTGTTGGAAGTGAGTTAGCGTTAATTTGTGCTGGACCAACTTTTTTCTCATCCTCCAGCAAATCCTTTCCGGGTAAGATGGCTATAGGCTTCTCTATCAGGTTTATCGTCAACTCTTTTTCTTCACCTTTTTCCCCATCTAGCGCAAAATATATTTGTTCATCCGAAGTGATTTTTACTTCTCTTGTGGAGATATAGCCAACAAAACGCGGTAGGGTACTTCCATGAGTTGGGAAAAATAAGTTTTGAAGACTAAACTGAATCAAAGCAAAGAGGCTTTTGGGAGCTAATACCAACATATGAATTCTGCCATCATCTAACCCAGACTCTTCAATTATTCTTCGAAACACGAAGTTGCTTTCGCATTGAGCTACCACCAAAATGCCCATTGCTGCGGTTTCAATGGTTTTTTCTTCGTCTCCACTGTCTTGATAAGTAATGGTATAAGGCTTAAGTTTTACTCGTCTGAAAAGACTTCCTAATTGAGTTAGCCGTTGTTTAAGACCCTCGAGAAAACTAGAAGAGGTATTGGAATATAGGATACTCATAGAAGTGCCCACGACCAGGGAGTTGAGTACCATCTGCTCGTTTACCTGCATCATATCGATTTCCGGAATCTCTTCAGCTTGTTGTATTTCTTCCCAAGCTTTCTCAAAACTGGAATTTATACCATAGCCCTTCCTTGCCTCAATCATTTCAGGATGTGGCAGCAAAGCTAGTCTTACGCTAATTTCGCCAAAAGATTTTATGAGTTCCTTTATTTGCTTATCGGAAAGTGAACATGCCAAACAGTCATTTTCTGAATAACCTGAAACTTCCAAATCTGCCAAAGAAATGTGCTTATCGGGTTTTGGATTCAGCCTTCCTAGTAGTTCTTCTAGCTTTTCCTGCTCCGTTGCCGGATCATATACAAAAGTGATGTTCTTCATTTTAAGCTTTCAAATGGCTACTAATTTTATTCTGCATGCGTATTCATTTCCCTCAATCGAACTATACAGTGATCCAAAGATCTATAATGGTGATAAATTCCTTTCCAGATATTTCCTTTGCCAACAGTTTTCAGCTCAGGTTGTTTATCTAATCCGCCAGAATACCAGTCGCCATTTTCATGATCGATTTGGTAGGTGTTTGTGTATTCCCAGAGCTTTTCAAATTTGTCATAATAAGCATGAGGATCATTTGGGTAACGCTCCGCCATTAATAGCAAGGCATTCATCCCCTCAGCTTGCGCCCACCAGTTTTTGGTGTCATGTGTGATCCGAAAACCATCTTGGAAATAGTAGCCTTCATCATAAAATCCACCCACGCTTTCATCCCAACCATTTTCCAGCGCATGATCAATCATCTTTTTGGCGATTCGGTGAGTAGTTTTGTCATCTTCCCAGCCTAAAACCTCGGATGCTTCTATCAGCAAAAATCCAGTTTCTACATCGTGGCCAAAGGAAACGTGATCGAGGTTATGATGTGCCAAAATAACCTCTTCGGAAGAATCCGCAAAAGTCACTGGTGACCAATCTGCATATAGGAACAACGTTAAATAGCCTTTTTCAGTCACAATTTGATCTCTGATCAGAAGTAGCATTTCTTCCAATCGATCTTTAACCAGCGGATCTGGCCAAATTTTATAGAGTTCTGTAAAAGCTTCCAGGATGTGGATGGAGCTGTTTTGATCTTTATAACCCAAGTCTGACGTGGATGAAGTCGCTGCCGGTCGTGAAATAGGAATTCCTACGGGGTCTAAGTGTTGATAATATCCTCCGTTTATCGAGTCGTGCGCATGCTTGTCCAGCCAGTGAAATGCTTCTTTGGTAAGTTCCAAAGCTGATTTGTCTCCTGAGGCATCATAGTAAGCGGCTAGTGCAAAAATCCCAAATGCATTTCCATAGGCGGTTTTCATCGGGTCACCAATTTGATTCCCCTGTTTGTCCACCAACCAGTAAAACCCACCGTTTTCGGAATCCCACATTTTATCTCGCAAGAATTCATATCCATGTTTTGCACCAACTTTGTAATAATTGATTTCAGGATATTTGAGTGCAGCTTTTGAATTTGTCCAAACTTGTCGCGATTGCGTCACAATCATTTTTTCCTGGTTGCCTCCAGGTTTGAAATCAAAAGTGAAATTACTTAGAAAGCCTCCATCTACCGTGTCCATTGACATAGGATACCATTTGTCAAGAACTTCGGTCTTGAGATGAGTTTCCATCTGATCGGCTAGGATTTCCTTTTGGCTTAGCTGTGTTTCTTCAGTTTTGGGATTGCATGAAAAAGCGATTGAGAGCAAAATATAGAAAAGCAGATGGGGGTATTTCATAGGTTGGTATTTCGGGCAAAAATATAGGCTTCAAAAAATCAATTTAGACAATTGTGGCTATAATTTATGTGAATGTTAGGCTAGCACTAAATCGAGACTGAATAACAGGAACTGTTTTTCAGTGAGAAATCTCCATAGGATTTTGACATAGAAGAGAGGTGGAAGAATGCAGAATTTTGCAGTCTTCCACCTCTCATTTTTCTTGTCACATATGCTTAGTTAATCCGGTGATATTAGCAATAAGCTGAAGCCTTTATTTGAGCAAGATATCTACTGCACTTGTAACAGCTTCTTCTAATCCATCATGTTGAGATAGATCTTCGCCCCAGAACGAGGCTTCTTTAAGAAGCACCTGAACAGTTTCCTGTGTTGAAGCTAATTCCCAAGCGTCTTGAAACAGCTTCATCACAGCAGGATCATCATTTACAGGGATTTTTTCTCCATTAAATTCACCTTTGTAGAATACTAAAAGCGCTGCAAAAGCAGTAGTAAGGTTGGCTGGCCAAACCCCTTTTTTCTCATGGTAAGCCAGTAAAGAAGGTAGTACTCGCACTTTGAATTTGGAAATGCAGTTCAGGGCGATGGACTTCAACTCATGCACAATGAATGGATTTGCGAAGCGCTCCAACACATCATTTGCGAAAGCTTTCAGCTCATCTTCCTGCATATCAAGTGTAGGAATGATTTCTTCGAAAACCGCCTTTCTTAAAAAGTTACCGATTTCAGGGTTTTCCACAGATTCTCTCACCGTGCGAAGTCCTTTCAAATAAGCGTAAGGAACCATAGCGGTATGACCACCATTTAGAATTCGTACTTTCTGGGTGCGGAATCTCGTCAGGTCATCCACGAATTTCACATTCAATCCAGCTTTGTCTAATGCGAACTCATTTCGGATAGCGTCCCCGCCTTCTATCGCCCAAAAGTGATAAGGTTCAACCATCACAGCCAGCTTGTCTTCATAGCCCAGCTTTTCTTGAATCTCATCAATGTTGCCCTTTGGAAACCCTGGGACGATTCTATCCACCAAGGTGTTGCAGAAAGTGCAGGATGAATCGATCCATTCACTAAAAGCCATCGGCAATTTCCACAGTGTAGAATACTTGTCTATGCAGCTTTTGAGTGCTTCACCGTTTTGCTCAATCAATTCACAAGGAAGAAAAACCAAACCCTTAGATTCGTCTCCACTGAAAGCCTGAAACCGACGATAAAGTAAGGTAGTTAGCTTACCAGGGAAGGTTTGCGCTATAGCTGCGGAGTCTGTATCGTTTGGATTGAACACAATTCCGGCCTCAGTGGTGTTTGATACTACAAATCTCAAATCTGGATTTTCGCCCAATTTGAGATAGTTTGGATAATCTTCAAAAACGTTTGTGATTCCATCGATGCAGGAGATCAGTTGGTATTCCTGAACCAATTCTCCATTTTTCAAGCCTTGTTCAATGACGTGAAACAGGTTGTCCTGATCCTTCATCGTGTCATTTCCAGACTTACTATGAACCTGAACCACATGAATATTCCCATTAAAAACTGCGGCAAGATTTGCTTTCTCCACCATCCAATCGGTAAATCCTCGCAAGAAATTACCATTTCCGAATTGAAGAATTTTAACAGGCTTAGGCTGGATGTTGAAGTCAGATTTTGAAAGAGTTTTCATAGTATGATGGATTCGGGAATACTGATTAAGAGTTATTAGTGGAGGATTTCCGAATAATAAGTTCTGGTTTTAATATTGTTTTCTTAGCTACAGACGAGGCCGAGTCGGCATTTAATAATTCGAAAAAAGATTCAGCAGTTATTTTCCCCATGGGGATACTCTTCTGATCTACGGTAGTGATAGGAGGTTCCGTGAAAGAAGTGAAAGGTTCATTACCAAACCCAGCGATTTTCACCTGCGCTGGAACCTTGTATCCATTTTCTTTGAGCACTTGCAAGGCTCCCATGATAGAATAGTCTGACGAAGAAAAAACTCCGTCAAAATCAATTTTGCTGTCTATGATTTCCTGCATTATTCTTCGCCCATCTTCCAGTTGAAGATTGCTGAATATGATCAGGTTTGGGTCTACCTCTAGACCATTATCCTTGAGCGCGTCTTCGTAGCCTCTTCTTCTTTCATGGTAAATATTGATCCGAGGATTGCTGGTGAAATGCACTATTCGCTTGCAGCCATTTTTAATCAAATGGTCTACCGTCTGGTATGCTCCGTAATGATCGTCAATGACTACCTGACTCACTTCAAGAGCATTTGTGATTCGATCAAAAAGCACCAACGGAATACCTTTTTCCAAAACTTTTTTGAAGTGATCCACATTTTCAGTGGTTTTGGCTATGGATGCAATGATGCCATCCACACGAGCATTTAGCAGTGCTTCTACAGTCTGTACTTCTTTCTCAAAATCGTCATAAGACTGAGAAATAATGATTTTGTAATTGAGACTGTTTGCTAATTCTTCGATTCCCCGAATTACAGAAGAGAAGAAGTTTCTATTCGCGGTAGGAACAATAACTCCTATGAGTCTGCTTTTTCCGCTTCGCAAAGCTGAAGCAATGTGATTAGGCTGATAATTGATTTGTTTGGCAACTTTCAGGACCTTTTTTTTGGTGGCATCTGAAATTCTGGGATTATCATTCAATGCCCGGGATACTGTGGATGCGGTGATATTTAGCTTTAAAGCAATATCATGAATAGTTGCTCTATCTTTTTTCATTGCCAAAAGGTTAGAATGGGTTGGGGGTTAGGTCTAGCAAAAAGAAGTTATTTCTCACCAGCAGGCTTGCCTATAGTGGCTAATATACCTCCATCGACATATATAATCTGGCCATTGACAAAATTACTAGCTTCACTTGCCAGAAAAACTACTGTGCCTCCAAGGTCGTCTGGATCTCCCCATCTTCCTGCAGGAGTTCTGTTCACGATAAAGTCGTTGAAAGGATGACCATCCACTCGGATGGGAGCTGTCTGCTCTGTGGCAAAATAACCAGGACCAATTCCATTTACTTGAATGTTGTATTTGGCCCATTCGGTAGCAAGGTTACGAGTAAGCATTTTCAGTCCACCTTTGGCAGCCGCATAGGCACTGACGGTATTTCTTCCTAGCTCACTCATCATAGAGCAAATATTGATGATCTTTCCCTGCTGATTTTTCACCATTGTTTTGGCTACTCGTTGTGACACGATAAAAGGGGATACCAAATCCAAATCCACTACCTGGCGAAATTCTTCAGGATCCATTTCCAGCGCAGGAACGCGTTTGATCATCCCGGCATTATTCACTAGAATGTGGATGTCACCTACTTCTTTTTCAATTTTATCGATAGCTTCATTGACAGCCTTGGCATCACTCACATCAAATAAATATCCATGTGCAGTGATACCCTCGGCAGCGTAAGATTCAAGAGCTGCAATCATTTTCTCAGGAGTATGTCCATTGACTACTAAGGTTGCTCCCTGATGCGCAAGAGCTTTAGCCATTGCCATTCCTAGGCCATGAGTAGCGCCTGTGACTAGCGCTACTTTTCCAGCCAGTTCAAAATTTGGTTTCATGTGCAGTTATCTAATGTTTTTTTATAACCGTGTAGAATTTACTTTATCTCAATTCAGAAGGCTTGACAGAGTCCATATCTCCGTAATCCATGTTTTCACCAGCCATTCCCCAGATAAAAGTGTAATTGGATGTGCCAGCTCCACTGTGAATGGACCATGCTGGAGAGATAATCGCCTGATGGTTTTTTAGAAAAATATGACGTGTTTCATCTGGTTGTCCCATAAAATGAGAGACTACATTGCCTTCTCGAAGATCGAAATAGAAATAAGCCTCCATTCTGCGATCGTGGGTGTGGGCAGGCATGGTATTCCAGACGGATCCAGGTTTCAATTCGGTCATTCCCATTTGTAGTTGACAGGTATCTACCACGGAATTAACCAAAAGTTTATAGATCGTTCTATGATTGGAGTTTTCCAAAGAACCAAGAGTTACTATCTCAGCATCGGCTTGCGTGATTTTGCGTGTAGGGTAAGATGTGTGAGCTGGAGCCGAGTTGAAGTATAGTAAAGTCTCTCCATCAGTGGAAGGATGAAATACCACGTTCTTAATTCCCTTGCCTAAATAAAGCGCTTCTTTATGTCCTAACGTGACGACTTCTCCATCTACATCAATTGTGGTCGAAGCTCCTACGTTGATTATTCCTATTTCCCTGCGGTCAAGAAAATTCTCAGCTTTCAATTGAGCTATAGTTTCCAGCTTCAGCGATTGATCAACAGGGTGTATTCCCCCGACAATCAATCGGTCTTCCATCGTGTATGTTCCTGTGATCTGATTAGGAACGAAAATTTCGTTTATTAAAAATTTATCCCTGATTTCTGTCGTTGCGTAGCTTTTAAAATCTTCAGGATGTGAGGAATAGCGCGTATCTATTTTAATACTCATGTTTTTTCAATGTAATCGTTTGCGCAATATAGTATTTTATTGCTAAAATTTCCTTCAGGCTAATATATTGTATATGGTAAAATCACTGTGTTTTAATTTGTATTTCGGTTCAATTAATTTATAATCCATCGGGATTTTAATTTATGTAAGAGAATATTTTTTTATTACTTACGAACTTTTTAATATGCAATCGATTGCTCAAAATATTTTCATTTAAGTAATTTACTTGAAGGTAGAATTTTTGATGCAATTGTTTATTGAGGCTTTTAAATGAGCTCTTACTTCATGATAAACATTCAAAATATGAATCTAACCCTACGCAAAGCTGTTTATTCACTCCTAGTATTTTCTTATGTTTTGCCATCTTTTGCGCAGCAAAGTCTGGAAAGCATGTTTGATAAGAAAGACTTCAAATCTGCTTCTGATGTCACTATTGGAAATGGAGCCTCTGAGTCATCCATAAAATTGAAATAAGATGAAAAAAGTCCCTTTATTGTTACTCACATTATTAACTCTCGGTTTGATTTCTTTTCAACAAGCCGAACGTGAAATCACTTTTTTCCTAGTTGGTGATTCCACGATGGCGGATAAGCCTTACGTTGGAAGCAATCCTGAGAAAGGCTGGGGGCAAGTTTTTCCGTTGTATTTCAAAGAAGGTATCCGCTTCGAAAATCATGCTGTTAATGGCAGAAGCACGAAGAGTTTCCGTGCTGAAGGACGCTGGGATGTGGTGATGGATCGAATCAAGCCAGGTGATTATGTCATTGTAGAGTTTGGTCATAATGACCAGAAGATCAATGCTGAAGATCGGTATGCATTTGCGGATTCGACTTACCGTGATAATCTTGTGAGGTATGTCGTAGAAGTAAGAGAGAAAGGAGGGAAGCCAGTTTTGGCAACTCCGATTTCCAGAAGGAGTTTCGATGAAAACGGAGTGCTCACAGATACCCACGGTCGGTATTCTGAGGTGGTTCGCGAGGTAGCTACTGAAATGCATGTCCCACTATTCGATCTTCATGCTAAAACGATAGGAATGATAGAGCAATTTGGCCTAGAGAAATCCAAGGAGCTGTTTCTGCATTATCGTCCTGGGAATTATTCCCAATTTCCCGAAGGAAGAGAAGATAATACACATCTCTCGCCAACGGGTGCTTTCAAAGTGTGTGATTTGGCGGTAGTAGAGTTAAAGAGAGAATTGCCAGAGTTGGTTAAGTTTCTAAAAGACTAATTTAAAAAAGAATTAAAACATGAAATTTGAACATTTTGCGCTCAACGTGAGCGATGCGCCTGCAGCGGCTATTTGGTATGAAGAGCATCTCGGTTTGAAAGTTGTCAAGAAAATGACAGAATCACCCTTCATGACATTTCTGGCAGATGATAGTGGGACGGTTATGATAGAGATTTACTCTAATCCAAAAGGAGAAACGTTGGACTTTGCGGCTTTACACCCACTAGCTGTTCACCTGGCCTTGGTGTCAGAAGATCCAAATGCGGATAGAGATCGCTTGGTCAATGCTGGAGCAAAAGTGATTTCTGATGATATTTTGCCTGATGGTTCACATTTGGTAATGGTGAAAGACCCTTGGGGCTTGGCTTTGCAATTGTGTAAGCGAGCTGTACCGATGATTTGATTATGGGAGTCGTTGGAGCTGTCGAAGTGTTTCAATGGTTGTAGAGTCTGTTTAGCTAAATACTTTTTTGCAAATCGGGCAAAAGTTGATCATTGATTTTATCTTAGGGGATATCACGCTTTAATACCCAGTTTTTCAATGATTGATCTTTACATTCCTTTTGAGCAAATCAGCGCCACGCTGAAGGAAATACTACTTAAGTATGGATTTGCAGAAGAGCGGGCCCAGCGATGTGCAGTTCTTTTTGCCAAGGCTGATTTGGACGGCGTGCGCTCACATGGTGCAAACCGATTCTTCCTGTTCCTAGACTTTATCAAAAAAGGCTTGGTGAATCCTGAAAAGGAACCTGTCGCTTTGAGCCAACTTGCCATGTTTGAGCGATGGGATGGTCAGGAAGGAGTTGGGAATCTCAATGCAGATTTCGCTATGAATCGAGCTATTCAGCTTTCCAAAGAATTTGGGATTAGCTGTGTGACCTTGCAAAATACCAATCACTGGATGCGTGGCGGAAACTTCGGTTGGCAAGCCGTGGAGGAGGGGTGCATCGGCATTTGCTTTACCAATACCATTCCCAATATGCCAGCTTGGGGTGGTAGTGAACCTAAAATCGGTAACAATCCGCTTGTAATCGCAATTCCCCGAGCAAAAGGGCCAGTGGTTTTGGATATGGCTTTCACACAGTTTGCTTACGGGAAGCTAAGCATAGCTAAAGATAAAGGCGAGCAAATGGCCTATGAAGCAGGATTTGACGATGAGGGGAATCTGACCAAAGATCCTGGGACAGTGATCAACAATCATCTTGGATTACCGATCGGCTTATGGAAAGGCTCAGGGCTGAGCATGGTTTTGGATTTGCTCGCAGCCGTGCTATCTGGCGGAAATGCTTCTTTCGAAGTTGGGAAATCCGGACATGAAAGCGCTGTCTCTCAGGTTTTTCTTTGCTTTGATCCAAATAAACTCGAACTCACTGACTGGATAGAAACTAAATCGGATGCTTTAATTGAAGACCTGAAAAGCTCCTCAACTTTTGGAGAGAAATCGGTTCGCTACCCAGGAGAGAATACCTTAGAAACCCGAAATAAAAATCTTAAAAATGGAGTGCCGATCTCAGATAAACTTTGGGCTGAACTTCAAACTGAATTGAACTCATGAGGAAATTAAAAATTGGAATTGTAGGAACTGGTGCGATCACAGGAAAGCATGCAGATGCAATCAGTGAAATTGAAAATGCTGAATTGGTCGCACTTTGTAGCAGTTCGTCAGAGCGAGCAAAAGCTGCTAAGGAGAAATTTGGCATTGATACCTATTCGGATCTCTCTGCTTTTTTGACTCATCCAGAGCTGGACATTGTCTGTATTTGCACTGCCAGTGGACATCATATGGAAGCGGGCTTATTGGCGGCGAAAGCTGGTAAGCACTTGTTGATAGAGAAGCCAATTGAAATCAATCTAAACAGGGCAGATCAATTAATTGATGCCTGTGAGGAAAACGGTGTGAGGCTCGGAGTTATTTTTCAGAATAGATTTTCGGCTGATTATCTCAAGCTCAAAGCTGCAGTAAGAGAAGGTAAATTCGGGAAACTTCTGATGGGAAATGCGCATGTGAATTGGTATAGAGCTCCGGAATATTACAGCAACAGCCCGTGGAAAGGTACGCTGGAAGGAGATGGAGGCGGAGCATTTATGAATCAAGGCATTCATACGTTTGATCTTTTGCTGGATATCATGGGTGAGGTGAAATCAGTTTTTGCAAAGGTGAAAACCGCACTGCATCCTATAGAAGGCGAGGATTTGGGTGCTGCTCTTGTGACATTTGAAAATAAAGCCTTGGGAAATATCACTGCTTCTACCGCTCTATATCCAGGCTTGCCAGAGCGCTTAGAGATTTTTGGGAAAAATGGGTCTGCTGTATTGGAGGCAGGAAAGTTGATCCATTGGAGTGTTCAAGGTGAGCAAAGCGAGCCAATTATAGCTGACACCAATACGGGTTCAGGTGCTGCAGATCCGATGGCAATTGGCCATGCACTTCACAAAGCCCAATGGGAGCATTATTTGAATGCGATCGAAAAAAATGAGCCAGTTTTGGTAGAAGGAAAAATGGCTCGAAAATCAGTCGAGCTGATCCGAGCCATTTATAGATCTTCAGAACTAGAGAAGGAAGTCGAACTGCCTTTCTTAGATCATATTTAAAGCGAAACTCCTCTTTTCCAAGGAATAAAATCATCTTGTCCAAGTTTCATTGCTTTGGATTTTTCTTCTCCACTGGCGACTTTGATTACTTTTTCCAAGATTTCTTCGCCCATTTGCTGTATGTTTTTCTCTCCAGAGATTACAAAACCTGTATTGATATCGATGATATCAGGCATGCGTTCGGCTAGTTTGTGATTAGAGGAAACTTTGATCACAGGTGTCACAGGATTTCCGGTAGGAGTGCCTAAGCCAGTGGTGAAAAGAATCACATTTGCTCCAGCTCCAGCCATAGCTGTTGTGCTTTCTACGTCATTTCCAGGAGTGCAAAGTAAATTCAAACCTGGAGTGTTCACGTATTCGCCATAATCTAGCACATCAGTTACTGGAGAAGTGCCACCTTTTTTGGCAGCGCCTGAGGACTTCATTGCATCCGTGATCAGTCCATCTTTAATATTTCCAGGGCTTGGATTCATGTCAAATCCAGATCCTGACGCTTCTGCTGCTGCGGCATATAGACGCATCAAAGAAGAGAAGCGCTCTGCTTTTTCGTCAGAAACGCAACGGTTGATCAATTCTTGTTCTACGCCACAAAGTTCGGGGAACTCAGATAAAATAGCTGTTCCGCCCAAGGCTACTACCAGATCAGCGGCATACCCTACGGCTGGATTTGCAGAGATTCCAGAGAACCCATCCGAGCCACCACATTCTAGACCAACGACTAATTTGCTCAGAGGAGCGGATTCTCGCGATTGTGTATTAGCTTCAGCCATACCCACAAAGGTTTCTTTGATCGCTCTGGTGAGCATTTGTTGTTCAGTTCCTTCTACTTGTTGTTCTAGGATGATCAATGGCTTTTTGAAGTCAGGATTGATGAGGCGAAGCTTTTCTTCCATGAAAGAAGACTGCGCATTTTGACAGCCCAAACTTAAAATCGTTGCTCCCGCTACATTCGGATTGTTGATATAGCCGGCGATAAGTGCACAAAGTGCCTGAGAATCCGTTCTCGTACCACCGCAGCCTACTTGGTGATTAAGGAATTTTATTCCGTCTATGTTTTCAAAAAGTCGATCTTCAGTCTTCTCTACGAGCGTTTCTACAGAAACCGTGTCAAAGGATCTGCTTTGACCTGACTTATATAGACTAGCCATTTCTCTCACCATTTTCTTAAATGGATTTGGCTTACCGAAACCAAGTTCTTCGATAAAAGCGTCTTTAATGATGTCTACGTTTCTATTTTCGCAAAACACCATAGGGATAACCAACCAATAATTCCCCGTTCCCACCTGACCATCTGGTCGGTGAAAGCCCATAAAAGTTTTGTCCTTGAATTTGCTGATATCTGGAGCGTCCCACAGGTAATCACCTGTTTTTTCACCAAAATCCTCCGCCTCATGCGTAACATTTTGGGTGCTAAGAACACCTCCAGAAGATATAGTTGAAAGCGCTTTTCCTACAATTCCCCCATACATAAAGACCTGAGCGCCTTTGATTAAGTCATTTATTGCGAACTTATGCTTGGCAGGAACATCATCTTTTAGGATTATGTCATTTCCTGAAAAACTAATGTTTTCTCCTGCTTTTAGGTCTTGTAAGGCTACTAAAACATTGTCTTTTGGATGAATTTGTAATGTTTTATGGTTCATAGGAATTAATTATTAAATTGTGCAACCGATTGCGCAAAGTACGATTTTCTGGTTAGTATTGCGAAGGGGATTCTTAGATTTAAAAATCTCCGTGGAATTCGTCAATAGGAGTTTTTGAAAGATGATTTTAAAATTTGCTTTCATGAAAGGAATAGGAAAGGTATTTTAAGATTTGAATATGCTAAAATCATTCAAAGATAAGTTTCTAAAAATTGAATTTCCCCTAAGAAAACATGATTTGGCAAAAGGAATAGTATGAACTCATAAATCGATTCCGTAATTCTTCGAAAAACACAGCATAGAAAGGGCTATTATTGTTATTAGCTTTCAATTTTCATTAAACCCATGAATAAAAACAAACTCTTTTTTCTCTCCATCCTAGTTCTCGTCTTCTCGTTTTCTTCCTGTCAGGGGCCTTCCTCCAAGCGGATCATTAAACTTGGTCACGGACTTGGGGTGACCCATCCAGTGCATGAGGCCATGCTTTATTTGGCCAAAAAAGTGGAGGAAAAATCTGGTGGTGAAATGATCGTAAAGATCTATCCTAACCAACAATTAGGTTCTGAGCGCGAACTGGTGGAACTACTTCAAATCGGAAGCTTGGGTATGACGAAAGTGTCATCTGCAGCATTGGAAGGTTTTGCTCCTACCATGCAGGTTTTTGGAATGCCTTATCTTTTCCGTGACGATGCGCATCAACTGTCTGTTTTGCAAGGTGAAATAGGCAAGAAGCTTTTGTTAGATCCTGAGAAGTACTTGCTACGTGGTCTTTGTTATTATGATTCAGGCAAAAGAAGCTTTTACACAAAGGACAAACCTGTAGAGACGCCGGCTGATCTTGCTGGTTTGAAGATCCGAGTGATGGAAAGTAATACAGCTTCCAATATGGTGAAAAGCCTAGGAGGCTCTCCAACACCAGTTTCTTATGGTGAACTTTATACTGCTTTGCAGCAAGGAATCGTCGATGGTGCTGAGAATAATGCGCCGAGTCTTTATACTTCCAAGCACTACGAAGTGTGCAAGTATTACAGTATAGATGAGCACACGGCATTGCCGGATGTGATGATCGTAAGTACCAAAGTATGGGAAAGCCTCAACGAGCAACAGCAAAAATGGCTACAAGAGGCGGCTGATGAATCTGCAACCTATGAGTATAAAATCTGGGCTGAGGCTACCGAAGAAGCTTTAAATGAAATGCAAAAAGCAGGAGTGATGATATCTTATCCCGACAAAGAGCCATTTCGTCAAGCTGTAGAGTCTATGTACTCAGACCTAAAAGTTCAACAGCCAGAAATCTATAAAATTGTGGAGGAAATCCGCGCTGTAAAATAATAATTAACCCAACGAATTAAACCTATGTTTTCACCCCATACCAAGTTAAACCTGGATAAATGGATTGCCCATCTCTTGGTCATCTTGATGGCACTGATGGTGCTCAATGTGACCTGGCAGGTTACTTCTCGTTATGTTTTTCAAAGCCCAAGTTCGTTCACCGACGAATTGTCCCGATATATGCTAATCTGGGTAGGGATGCTGGGAGCTGCCTATGTCGCAGGTAAAAATGAACATTTAGCCATTGATATTCTCTTGACTAAACTGGGAGAAAAAGCACAGGATAAATTAATGATTTTAATTAACTGCTGTGTATTGACCTTTGCTCTTATAGTAATGGTGATCGGTGGATCTAACCTTGTTTACCTAACTTTTATTTTGGAACAGAAATCAGCTGTGCTGCAGATTCCTCTGGCATGCATCTACGCAATCATCCCTTTTAGCGGGTTACTGGTGATTTACTACCAGGTTGTAGCAATAAAATTTTTGACAAGTATTAAAGCTACTGTGTAATGGAGATTTTAAGCGTATTAATATTAGTGCTATCCTTTCTTTTCTTTTTAGGGATTGGAGTGCCTGTGGCTTGGAGTCTTGGACTTTCAAGTATGCTGACCTTAATGGTTACAGTCCAAACTATGCCTGCAATTACCACAATCGCTCAGCGAATGGGGACGGGATTGGATAGCTTTTCCCTGTTGGCAATTCCCTTCTTTATTCTCGCAGGAGAATTGATGAACCGGGGAGGTATCGCCAATCGTTTGATTGAGTTTGCGAAAGCATTGACAGGTAGGATGCGAGGTGGTTTGCTTCATGTCAATATCATTGCAGCCATGCTTATGGGGGCGATTGCAGGTTCTGCAGTAGCCGCGGCATCTTCTATGGGAGGGATTTTGGGGAAAAGAATGGAGAAAGAAGGCTATCCTAAAGAATTGGGAGCAGCAGTGAATATTACTTCCTCTACTACTGGATTGATCATTCCTCCATCTAACGTGTTGATCGTTTACTCTCTTGCTTCAGGTGGGGTTTCTGTGGCGGCGTTGTTCGTTGCAGGTTATTTGCCAGGATTGTTAGTCGGTGGATTGTTGATGATAACAGCTGCAATTATGGTTAGAGTTCATAAGCTGCCAGAAGGAGAAGGATCTTCTTTTAAGTTGATATTAAAAACATTTTGGGAGGCAGTTCCAAGTTTATTTTTATTAATTGTAGTGATTGGAGGGATTATAGGAGGAGTATTTACGGCTACAGAAGCTTCAGCTATTGCAGTGGTTTATTCCTTGGTTCTTTCGATGATCTATAGAGAATTGAAAGTAAAAGATTTGCCATCTGTATTGCTAAAATCTGCAGAAACTACCGCAGTGGTAATGCTTTTGATCGCAACTTCCATGGCCATGTCTTGGGTGATGTCCAGCGAGGAAATTCCTCAAAACATCTCCAATGCCTTACTAGGCTTGAGTGACAACATTTTTGTGATCTTGATTATGATCAATTTACTTCTGCTAGTTGTAGGTGTCTTTATGGACATGACTCCAGCGGTATTGATATTTACCCCGATCTTCTTGCCAGTTGTGACTGCTTTAGGAGTTGATCCTGTTCACTTCGGTATCATGATGGTACTTAATCTTTGTATAGGACTTTGTACGCCGCCAGTAGGTTCTATTCTCTTTATTGGAGTTGGGGTGGCAAATACAACGATACAAAAAGTCATGAAACCCATGTTGCCCTTCTATTTTGCGATGGTCTTGGCCTTGATTCTGATCATGCTTTTCCCAGAGATTTCACTTTGGCTACCAAGAGTATTTGGAGTTTAAAAAATTGTAGAGTGTAAGATGTAGGATGACCGATGAAAAGAATTCAAAAACGGCAGTTTCACTACTGTCGTTTTTTTGTTTTAGCCCGTTTTGATCTCTAGATGAAGATTTCCGTAAATTGAGCTAAGAATCTTTGTCTCTAAAAAACAAAACAATGGACTCTATTATTGTAAATCCTAAAAATGGGAAGGAGCTTAAGTTTGTTGCCGAACTTTTGGAAAAGCTTGGTGTGAGTAACGAGATTTTTTCATTTAATAAAAAGGAAGATTTAGAAATACTTCTAGATGCCTTTGAAGCTCAGCAAAAAAAATATGATGATGAGGTTCCCGAAGAATATTACCAGGTTCTAGATGGGAGAAGGGCAGAATATCTAAAAGGGAATTCTAAGTCAAGCTCTTGGGAAGAAGTCAAAGCTAGGGTGATTGGAAAGATTAAATGATATATTCCCTTGAAGTACTTAATTCTGCTGAAATTGAAATTTCAGATGCATTCATCTGTTACGAAGAGAAAGTTGCAGGGCTAGGTCAAAGGTTTTAGGGGCTGTTGAAAGTGCATTAAATCTAATCGTAAAAGCTCCTGAACTATATCAATTTAGGGAAATGCCATTCAGGAGTTGTCCGCTAAAAGGATTTCCATACTTAATATTCTATGCAATTGAAGACGAGGTCATTGTAGTCTATTCTATTTTTAATACCGCCCAAGATCCTGCGAAATGGCCATGGAATAAGTAATAGAATTAATTTCTGCTTTTTGAAATCTTTGGTAATAATCTAAGTTCCCCTTAACCGACATCCGACATCCGACATCCGACATCCGACATCGGACATCCGACATCCGAAATCCGAAAACCGACAACTGACAACTGACAACGCACAACTCACACCCGGCATCGGTCACCCAACACCCGACATCCTCCTACCTCTCCACTTCCTTCAAATTCTCAATCTTCTTATTTCTCAAGAAACCATTGATGTCCTCGAAGTGCTCTTTCACTCGCTTGTTGCCAAATTCAAATACTTTGGTCACCAATCCATCCAAGAAGTCTCTATCGTGAGATACGATGATTAGGGTGCCGTCAAAAGCTTTCAGCGCATCCTTGATGATATCCTTGGTCTTCATGTCCAAGTGATTGGTAGGCTCATCGAGAATCAGCAAGTTCACTGGCTCTAGCAGTAGCTTGATCATTGCCAGACGAGTTTTTTCTCCACCAGAAAGTACTTTTACCTTCTTGTTGATATCATCTCCTTTGAACATAAATGCTCCCAAAATATCCTTCACTTTGGTACGAGCTTCACCTACAGCGATGTAATCGATAGTTTCAAAAATCGTCAAGTTCTCGTCTAAAAGAGAAGCTTGGTTCTGAGCGAAATACCCGATCATAGAATTGTGACCCAGCTCGCATTTACCGTCAAAATCAATCTCGCCCATAATCGCTTTGATCATAGTTGATTTACCTTCACCGTTTTTACCGACAAAAGAAACTTTCTGACCACGCTCGATGGTCATGGAAGCATTCTTGAAGACTACATGCTCATCGTATTTCTTACTCATGTCTTCGACGATCACTGGATAGTTACCAGATCTCGGGGAAGGAGGGAAACGAAGCTTCAAGGCCGAGCTATCCACTTCATCCACTTCTATGATATCCATTTTCTCCAGCATTTTCACGCGGGATTGTACTTGAAGTGTTTTGGAGTAAGTGCCTTTGAAACGGTCAATAAACCCTTGAATATCTGCTATGACAGCCTGCTGCTCGTCGTATTGTTTCTGCTGCTGCTCACGACGCTCTCTTCGAAGTTCTAAGTAATGGCTATACTTAGCTTTGTAGTCGTACATGCGGCCCATAGTCAACTCAATAGTCCGCGTGGTGATATTGTCCACAAAGGCTCTATCGTGAGAAATCACTACTACTGCTTTGGCTTTATTCAATAAAAAATCTTCCAGCCATTGAATCGATTCAATATCCAGGTGATTGGTTGGCTCATCCAGAAGAATCAAATCAGGCTTTTGCAAAAGGATCTTTGCCAGCTCAATTCTCATTCTCCAGCCTCCTGAAAACTCGGAAGTTGAACGAGTTAAATCAGCTCTTTCGAAACCAAGTCCAAGCAAAACCTTTTCGACTTCAGCCTCATAGTTTACTTCCTCAATGGCGTAAAACTTCTCGCTCAACTCAGAAACTTGCTCGATCAGTTTGTAATACTCATCCGATTCGTAATCAGTCCTCACGGTCAATTCCTCATTGATTCGCTCGATCTCTGTCTTCATGTTCAGATAGCTGGCGAACGCTTTGGAGGTTTCGTCCATCACTGAGCAATCATCCGCAGTCAGCAAGTGCTGTGGGAGGTATGCCACCACAAAATCCTTTGGAGCAGAAACAGAACCTGAACTCGGCTTGGTCTGACCAGCAATGATCTTCAGAAGCGTGGATTTACCGGCACCGTTTTTACCCATAAGGGCGATCTTGTCGGTTTCGTTGATGGCAAAGGAAATATTACTAAAGAGTGTGGAACCGCTGTGAATGACGGCGACATTATCTACTGAAATCATAAGTATTGGAAGTGAAGCGGCAAAGGTAAGAAATTGAAGATTGAAAAATTGGAAGATTGAAAAATTGCCTTTCTGTCAGGAATTGAAATGTGAACATCATTGACCTTAATAGGGGAAAGATGCTTTGTTGGTAGTATATATGCACTTTTTTTTCTAGAAAGGGCGAAAACCATTTTGCCTGTGGTAATGGATATATTAATATAAAAAGGCTTCCAAGTGTGATTTAGAAGCCTTTTGTTACGGATCGTATGAGTTTTTCTTAACTAAGAAATAGGTAATATGCGATGAAGGTTGTCAGTAGCGAGATGCCAAAGCTCAATGAAATGATCTTTGGATAATTCGTCACCCATTGTCCTTTTTTGGAGTTTCCTTCTATAACCAACTGTCGATTTGGTCTTACTATCTCTTGTACAAGTGCAAGGCAGCCTAGAAAGTAAATAGATAATATTAAGACGAAACTTGCAGCGATTTCCATGACATTTCAATGTTGAATCTCAAATTTAACAGCTATTCTAAAGGAACCTTTTGAAAAATAGAAACTTAACAATTTGATAATGAGCAAAAAAAAAGGTGATTCCTCAGAATCACCTTTTGATTAGTCTTTTGAAGCTTATCTGATAGCAATGATGTCAGCTGGACCGGATGGATCATTTGTAGCAGTTCCTCCATTACGTGGAGTACCCCAGATCAACAACCCACATACGTGTGGTGATGCCATGGAAGTTCCGCTATAGCTAGCATAGCCACCTGGTACGGTAGAAAGTACTCCTACTCCCGGAGCAGCAAAATCTATAGGAGGATTACCAAAGTTAGAGAAAGAGGCAAACTTGTCATTGATATCTATGGCAGAAACCGTATAAATGTTTCCTCCGTTAGCTCTAGCAGGGGAGTGATTATTTGCATCATCTGACTCATTTCCAGCAGCAAGTGCAACTTTTACTCCAGCTCCGCCTAATGCAACAACTGCAGCGTCTAATGCTGAGGATACAGGGCCGCCTAAACTCATGTTAGCTACGTCACCTGAATTTGCATTTGCTGTAACAAAATCAACACCGGCAATAACCCCTGAATAAGATCCAGAACCTCTAGAATCCAATACTTTCACTGGCACTACAGTCACGCCAGCAGCCACACCAATTACACCGATTGAATTATCAATTGCTCCGATAGTTCCTGATACGTGTGTTCCGTGACCATTTCCGTCACTTGAAAGATCAGAGTCTTTTCCTTTAGTAAATGCATTAAATCCTGCATTGACATTTACATTAAGGTCTGGGTGGGAAGAGTCAATTCCTGAATCGATGATATAAGCCTTTTTCGAGCCTGAATAAGTCGCTCCTCCCCCTACTCTGGTAATGCCGTAAGGAGTTTCCTGACTAGCAGATCCTCCTCCTCCGCCATTTCCTGGTCCTTTGCCTGGAGGTGGAGCTAAAGCAATAATACGATCTGGTTCAATTCCTTTTACGGAAGGGTCTTTAGAGATGGATTCGAGTTGCTCCTCAGAAAGAGTGACAGCGAAACCTTGAATGGAATTCCCGTACACATAAGTCAAGTTTTCTTCGGCTACTCTATACTTTGCCAAAAGCGCTGAACTTGTTTTACGCATAGCATCTTGGGTTGCACTGTAAGACAAGTCTTTCCGGAAATTTATTTCCGAGGGTTGAAAAGTAATAATGTACTGTCCAGGGATAATATCACCTGATTGGTATTTTACAAATTCTACAGAATCTCCGGTAATTGGCGATTCAGCTTCCTGCTGACAGGAGAAAACAAGAGAAGCTAGGAGGACTCCTGCGCATAGTACAGGTTTTTTCCAAAGTTGATTTGGGTTGGTCATAAGTAAGTGGTTATAGATTGTTATAGTCTTGATCCTAAGTGGTCAAGAAGTTTAATATCCTTATATAAACCGTAAATTCCAAAATACTTATTGGATTATGGGCAAAAAAAAAGCCCCGAATATCGGGGCTTAAAGATTATTTAAGGATGGGAGATTCTATCATTTTCCCTGTCCTAATTTTCTTGTCAAGTGTATTAGCGACTTCCTCTCGATCTATTTTCATGAACCTTCCTGAAGAAGGGACACCTGTGATTTGCTCAATAGCTTTTCTGAGCATTATCTCATTTACATCCCCCAATGATTTAAGTCTCTCAGTATTTTCATTGACAGCAATGTTTGGTGTGAATCCAGTACTGTAATCCGATTGATCCAAGCTATTGAAGCTTTGAGTTACGATCGGTAGCAAGCCATAAGCATTGTCAGGGTTTTTTTCATCTTCAATTGCTATTGAGCCTACATTTTTACCGTAAGTGACAGCACCTATTAGGAAAACATCCATGTAAGGCTTAAGTCCATTGATAATTAACTCCGAAGCTGACGCTGTTCCACCGGAGGTTAGGACATAGAGACGGCTACCGTTTAAGGTATTGCCAAGGTTTTGAGCTTTATTCAAAAATGCAGTTTTCACGCTGCTCAAAGCTGGTATTTCTGATGCCAGTAAATTGTTGTATTTAGTTTTCGAGAAAATGTCTGAGCTAGTAACTCCAGGGGCGATCAAGCTGGCTAGATTTACTGCGGAAGAAACATATCCACCACCATTGTAGCGTAGATCCAATACTAAATTGTTGATATTTTCTGCCTTCAATTTGGCAAATATTGCATCCATCTCCTTGTCATACTTTGTATTGTCCGAAGCAGTTCCCGGCGCAAAGAAGTTGTAAATCACGTATCCGATTTTTTGGTTATTTATCGTGTATACAGTGTCAAGGAAATTAGGGTCTTCCGGAAATTCTACTGGTGTAATCGAAATTTCATCTCTCGCTATATAGGCTCCGCTTTCTTCGTTGTATCGCAGAGGTTTAATAGTGTGTGTTGTTTCAGTTTCACCGAGAAGCTCTCTATAATTATTTACTGTAATCTGTTTTCCGTTAATAGCTACAATTGCATCACCACGTTTTAAATCTTTAGAAGCCGCGGGACTGTTTTTCTTAACATAAATCACTTCCGCATAGACATCGTCTGAATCAGTGACTCTGTACAATTTGAATTCGTATCCTGGATCCAAAGAAATCCCGCTAAGCGAGTTTATCAATTCTTGATAATCAGGATAGATCACCGAAAAACGATCTGTAGGAGTGTAGAGTAAGGACTTGAAATAATCCGATGGATCTGAAGTCGCTGCGATTGGTGTGCCTAGATTAAGCCTCCAGTAGTAAACTTCATCCATCACCTCATAAATCCAATTGTTGATTTCTTCTTCCAGCGTGAGTTCAGCGTCTATAACAGGATCTTTATCATCATCTTTGTTACAGCTCCAAAGTAATCCACTCAGGATTACAAAGAAGAAAGCTCTTGAAAGTAGGGTAGATTTCATATTTGGGAAGTTTGGATAATTACAAACGTAGCATTTGCAATTCCGGTTGATTAAGATTAGAAATATTAATAAGTAGAACCATAAGACACGTCATGCGTCTGACTGTCTTGTAGTTCTCCATTTTCGCATTTCAACACGCGATAAGGATACTTACGTAGTAAATCATAATTATGGGTTGCCATCAATATCGCAGTTCCCTTTTTATTAATCTCTTGGAAAAGCTTGAAGATGCCATCTGCTACATCTGGATCTAGATTTCCGGTAGGCTCATCAGCTAGTAAAATAGAAGGCTCGTTGAGTAAAGCTCTCGCGATTACCACACGTTGTTGTTCTCCACCAGATAATTGATGAGGCATTTTGCTTGATGCATTATTCAGTCCTACTAGAAGTAGGACTTCAGCCATTCTTTCGTTTATTTTTGATTTGTCTGTCCAGCCGGTCGCTCTCATGACAAATGCTAGGTTTTCAGCTACAGAACGATCATTAAATAGCTGGAAATCCTGAAAAATGATTCCTATTTTCCTTCTTAGAAAGGGGATTTCTTTAATCTTAATTTTTTCCAGATTAAATCCCGCAACTTCAGCACTTCCACTTCTAAGCTCAAGGTCTGCATAGAGTGTTTTTAATAAGGAGCTTTTTCCACTACCAGTTCTTCCGATTAAGAATACAAATTCGTGCTGCTCTACCGAAAAGTTGACATTGGTGAGGATAGGGTCTATTCCCTGAAAGATCGTCGCTTGGTTTACCTGAAGTACAGGCTGAGTACTGAAGTCCATTCTTATAATTCTAATTTTTGCAATTTCCCAAAAGGAAGACCTTTGATTAACGCTTCAAGTTCTTCTTCCTTTCCTTCTAGACCAAATTTCTCTATTTTTTTCAAGGGTCTATCGGCCCTGAAATAGGCAACCAACACAAAGTTTTCATCTCTGATTTGTATGTAATCAGGGATTTTCGCTTTGCCTTTTACTTTGATAATATACATAGGGGGAATTAAAAAAAGACCGACTAGAGCCGGTCTTTCATTTGTTATTTTCCAGCTGCCTTCGCGTGATCTGCCAAAAATGTTGCCAAACCAGACTCAGTAAGCGGATGGTTTAATAAACCTGTGATTACTTTCAATGGACAAGTCACTACATCGGCGCCAACTTCAGCGCATTTCAACAGGTGCATGGTGTGTCTTACTGACGCAGCGAGTACTTCAGTTTCGAATCCGTAATTGCCATAAATATGAACGATCTGAGCGATTAGATCCATGCCATCAAATGCGATATCATCTAATCTACCGATGAAAGGAGATACATAAGACGCTCCAGCTTTTGCCGCCAAAAGAGCTTGGCCTGCAGAGAAAATTAGCGTACAGTTAGTACGGATACCCTCATTGCTGAAATATTTAAGTGCTTTCACACCGTCTTTGATCATCGGGATTTTCACCACGATTTTGTCATCTATTTTAGCAAGCTCTTTTCCTTCTCTGATCATACCTTCGTAATCTGTTGAGATTACTTCAGCACTAACTTTATCATCTACGATGTCACAGATCGCTTTGTAGTGAGCTCTTACTTTTTCGTCTCCACTGATACCTTCTTTGGCCATTAGAGAAGGATTGGTTGTTACACCGTCTAAAACACCTAGGTCATAAGCTTCACGAATGTCATCTAGGTTGGCTGTGTCAATAAAGAATTTCATGTTTGAATTGTTTAATAGGTATGGAAACCTCTTTTCTCAGGTTTTGTTATCCTGTCTTTCTTTAAAAACAGGGTAAAAGCCATTTAAAAAGGATGATTCCAAATGGATTTGATTGTGAAAACAAAGTTAGAAGATTAATCAAGATTTTGAACCTGATTGGAGTGTCTTGGGAAAAAACATGAAGAATTAACACTTCACAAGTTAGTAGGTGAGTGTGATGAGAAAAAATTGTAAGTAGTTAGAGGTAAGCTGTAAGTGGTTTTTTGAATAGCTCTCACCCAGTGCCTTTCTGCTACTAGTAGGCTTGAAAGTGCCAGCAAAGATCAAATTCGATGAGCAAATGCTAATTTGATGAAGTCAGTAGTGCTAGCTTAAATGGGGTGAAGTCAGGATTTATGGAGTTAGGTCCCTTATGGTTAACAGAATTCCATAAAAAATAGGGAAAAAAAAGAAGCGGCATCGCACCGCTCAACCACCTACCCTTGCTTCCTTCCGGACCTGGGGGATTCAGCAGGAGCTGGTCGTGCCGCCGGGACAAAAGTAAGGAGAAAATCATTCTTTACAATAATCTTACTCAGGATTGCAGAATCAGCCGCTTTTAGCGCTGACAGTGAGGAACATTAATTTCTGAAAGATTCAATTTTCAATGATCAAATTCAATTTTCAAGTATGGCAATGTGCAACTGAAATGAAGATTTGTTTTTATTACCCATAGAAAGCCGCAGAAAGCACTTGCTGATTTTCGCGGATTTCAAATTGGATAGGGCAAAGGATTTGCGGAGATCTGCGATAGTTATCTCCGAAAGTTTGCGGGAAACTTACTTCGTTTTCGCAAGATGCATCTGGAATTCCAGGACATTACAATGGATGAATTCATCCTCGGCAAGATCTTCAAAAATTTCCTCGTCAAATTCCATTTCTGTTTTTTCTATTTTTCCGTCAGGATGAACAATCAATTCAATTCCTGTTAGTGTGTCAGGGTTCACTTGAACCAAAACTTGGTAATCGTCGAAAATTCGTTTGAAATATTGTGAAAATGCTTTAGCCATGGCCTTTTTATTAAGTTTTTTCAAAATTATACTGAAAAAATTGAAAAGATGTTTTGTCCTTAGCAATCCGTTTCTAAATTTGCTCTCACTCTTATGAAAACAATCGCAAACAAATACTGGTGGCACGCTTACTCTTTCCAAAAGGAAGTTTAGAAAGCCCCTGCATTTAATTTTGCGTTACGACATAGTATAAAAGGCTTACTGGATTTCCGGTAAGCCTTTTTTCATTATAAAAATCAACAAAATGACTCAAGTGAAATTCCCTATACTAACTACCTACCGGAAGAGATTGGCAGATACAATCACGCCAGTAAGTATTTACCTACAGATCAGAGATCGCTTCGCCAATCCAATTTTACTTGAGAGTTCAGACTACCATGGTCATGAAAACAGTTATTCCTATATCTGTTTTAATCCTCTGGCTTCCTTCACTTTCAATAATGGTAAAGTGGTCGAAAATCTCCCTTCTGGCAAAAAAGAGTCGTATGAAGTGAGCTCTGATCAAAAGCTAATGCAATGCTTGCGTGCTTTCGGAAGCAAGTTTGACGTAGCTCCTGATAATTTCAAATTCAGTTCAAATGGCCTTTTTGGGTACATCCAATACGATACGGTAGCCTATTTTGAAGATATCAACCTAAAGAATACTATTCCTACAGATGTACCGATGATGCAATATTCGGTCTACCAAAATGTAATCGTGGTAGATCACTATAAAAATGAATTGCATCTGCTGGAGCACAGAGTGGCTGGAGCGGAAAATGTGGAAAGAATGGAGGAGATCGAGCGTCTACTTACCAATAAGAACATTCCTAGTTACTCCTTTCAACGTATAGGTGAAGAAGAATCAAATTACACTGACGAGGAATTCTTAAAGATTTTGAATCAGGGTCGTGAGCATTGTTTCAAAGGAGATGTCTTCCAGATTGTCCTTTCACGGAGATTTAGTACGGCTTTCAAAGGAGATGAATTCAATGTGTATCGTGCGCTTAGATCTGTCAATCCATCTCCTTATTTATTCTATTTCGACTATGGCTCCTTCAAGGTTTTTGGAAGTTCACCAGAAGCTCAGATTGTGGTGAAGGATAAAAAAGCAACGATTTATCCTATTGCTGGTACTTTTCGCAGAACTGGCAATGACCTAGAAGATGCGAAGCTTGCCAGACAGCTCTACGATGACCCTAAAGAAAACTCAGAGCATGTGATGCTGGTAGATCTGGCGAGAAATGACCTGAGCAGATCTTCTGAAAAAGTTAGCGTGGATGTTTTCAAAGAGATTCAATACTATTCACACGTAATTCATTTGGTTTCCAAAGTGACTGGGGAATTGCCAGAGAACACCAATCCACTTCAGTTGGTAGCAGACACATTTCCTGCAGGGACACTTTCGGGAGCTCCCAAATACAGAGCGATGGAATTGATCGATGAGTTGGAGAATATCTCGAGAACGTTTTATGGTGGAGCTATCGGCTATTTGGGATTCAATGGAGATTTCAATCACGCGATTCTGATCCGTTCCTTTGTCTCTGAAAACAATCAACTCAGATTCCAGGCAGGGGCAGGGGTTGTTGCCAAATCTACCATCCCGTCCGAACTACAGGAAGTCGCCAATAAGTTGGAAGCGCTGAGAGTTGCACTTAGGGCGGCGGAAGCCATCTGATTGGAAAATTGCAAGATTTTAATATTGAAAAATTATGGCAAAATATAAGCGGTTTGAAGATTTACCCGTTTGGCAACACGCTATCAGAATAGGGGTGAGAATATATCAACTAGTGGAGTCAGAAAAATTAGCTAAAGACTATCGTGCCAAAGATCAATTATTAGGGTCTGCAATTTCGGTTTCAAATAATATAGCGGAAGGTTTTGAATACAATCGAAATCGCCAGTTTATCCGCTATTTAGAAATATCAAAAGGATCTGCGGGAGAGCTCCGTAGCCAGTTGTTTTTGTTGCTTTCTGCAGGAAAAATAGATGAAAAGACTTACCAAGAAATCTACCTGAATTAATTGACATGTCAAGTGAATTAATAGGTTTAATCAAATACCTAAATGAATTTGAAGATAGAAAAAGGAAAGGAGGGTAACTCTGGATAATCTTTCAATTTTCCAATATTCTAATCTTTCAATCTTCAACTATTTCAATTAATTAAAATGAAAATACTCGTCCTCGATAATTACGATTCCTTTACGTACAACCTGGTTTATATCGTCCGCCAACTTGGCTATGGAGCAGACATGGATGTCTTTCGAAATGACAAGATCAGCTTGGAGGATGTGGGGAACTACGATAAAATCATACTCTCGCCTGGACCAGGTGTCCCGGAAGATGCGGGTATTATGCCCGAGCTTTTGAAAAAATATGCAGCTACCAAGTCTATCCTAGGCGTTTGTCTTGGACATCAAGCCATCGGCGAAGCTTTTGGTGGTGGGCTGACTAACCTTTCGGAAGTGCTGCATGGTGTGGCGTCTACGGTTAAAGTAGAAGAAGACTTGCTTTTCAAAGACGTTCCCGATACTTTTAGTATTGGCCGTTATCACTCTTGGGTTATCAATGAGAACACCCTCTCTCCAGACCTGGAAGTGATCGCACGGACACCGGATAAGCAGATCATGGCGATTCGACACAAAAAATACGATGTACGTGGATTGCAATTTCACCCGGAAAGCATTCTAACTGAAAATGGAGTCCAGATTATCAAAAACTGGATGGAGAGCTAATAAATAGGATCACCCAAACGATACCCCCAACCAGGAAATGAGCTTAAGAAATTTTTCATTAACAGATCAAGTTAAGATGAGAACTGCTTTTAAGTGCATTATATCTGACCTAAAAAATCAAAAGACAAACAGATGAAAGAAATATTAAACCATCTCATCGAGCACCGAACGCTTAGCCGAGAAGATGCCCGTGAGGTATTGAAAAACATCACTGCAGGCATCTATAATCAGAGTCAAATCGCGGCCTTTATGACTGTGTATATGATGCGAAGTATTACTGTGGAGGAGCTTTCGGGTTTTCGAGATGCGATGCTGGAGCGCTGCATACCTGTGGAAATAGCGGAATATGATGCTATGGATCTTTGTGGCACTGGCGGAGATGGTAAAGACACGTTTAACATATCTACCCTTTCATCTTTTGTAGTAGCCGCAGTTGGTCAGAATGTGGCCAAGCACGGTAATACAGGTGTTTCATCAATTTGTGGATCTTCAAATCTGCTGGCATACTTTGGTTATGAGTTTACCAGTGATATGGACAAAATCCGTCAAAGCCTTGATGAAGTTGGGATATGCTTCCTGCATGCGCCTCTTTTTCATCCGGCAATGAAACATGTGGGGCCGATCCGTAAAGACTTAGGTGTTAAAACCTTTTTCAATATGCTTGGTCCAATGGTAAATCCTAGCTCGCCGAGTAAACAATTAGTGGGTGTGTTTAGTCTGGAGCTTGCAAGACTCTATGGTTATCTGTATCAGGAAATGCAAGGTAGATTCTCTATACTTCATGCCTTGGATGGGTACGATGAGATTTCCCTTACAGGTGATTTCAAAATGATTTCCAATGAAGGAGAGAAAGTTTTAAAGCCAGAGAATTTGGGTCTGGAAAAGCTAAAAGCAGAGTCAATTAAAGGTGGAGACACTATTCAAGAATCCGCTAAAATATTTGAAAATATATTGAAGGGGAAAGGCACTAAGAGCCAAAACGCTGTGGTGTTGGCCAATTCAGCTGCGGCTTTAGTGACTGCAGAAGAAGGACTTTCTTTTCCGGCTGCTGTCGCAAAAGCTGAAGAAGCATTGCTTTCTGGCAAAGCGTTAAGTGTATTTGAAGGTCTTGTCAATCCTAAAACCAGTGTTTCTTTAGCATAAAATCATATGAATATTCTAGATAAAATTATTGCTCAAAAGCATATCGAAGTAGCCGAGAGAAGCAGTTTGGTTCCAGTGAAACTTTTGGAAAAAAGCCCCTTTTTTGAAGGGAAAGCAGTTTCCATGAAAAAGTATGTGTGTGATCCAGAGAAGTCAGGAATTATCTCGGAATTCAAAAGAAAGTCACCTTCCAAAGGATTAATCAATGGTTCTGCGTCTGTGGAAGCGGTAAGTATTGGCTACATGCAGGCTGGAGCTTCAGCCTTATCGATTTTGACGGACACAGATTTCTTCGGAGGCAGTAATGCAGATCTGAAGGATGCGCGAAAGTTCAACTTTTGTCCGATTCTCAGAAAGGATTTTGTGGTGGATGAATACCAAATTCTCGAAGCAAAATCTATAGGAGCTGACTGTATTCTATTAATCGCAGCAGCTTTGGAACCAGCTAGACTGAAAGAATTGGCTGCTTTCGCAAAAAGCCTTGGGCTGGAAGTATTAATGGAAGTGCATGATGGCGAGGAATTGGAACGAAGTCTTTGTGATGATTTGGATCTCGTAGGAGTGAACAATCGTAACCTGAAGACTTTCGACGTATCACTGGATATTTCTATGGAATTGGTGGATCGCATTCCTTCAGATTTTGTGAAAATATCTGAATCTGGAATCTCCTCGCCTGAGACTTTGGTGACGCTGAAAAAAGCAGGTTTCGATGGTTTCTTGATCGGTGAAAATTTCATGAAATCTGCTCGTCCTGAACAAGCAGCTTACACTTTTATCAAAGAGTATAAGAAGTTGCTGGCGAAAGAAACAGCGCTGAACAACTCCTGATCTATTGAAAAACTAAAAAGATGCAAATCAAAGTCTGTGGCATGCGTGAGCGGGAGAATATCCTAGCACTGGAGCGGGAAATTGCTCCGGATTGGATGGGGTTAATTTTCTATCCCAAGTCTGCTCGATTTGTGCCTAACGCAGAATCTTTGCCAAAGACAAACCTTCAGAAGGTTGGCGTGTTTGTCAATGAAAGTGAAGAAGAGATACTGAAGAGGGTTGATGAATATGGGCTTTCAGCGATTCAATTGCATGGCAAAGAGTCGGTGGAGTTTGTAGAAGCTTTGGCACAGTCAACAGATAAGGAAATCTGGAAAGTCATTTCTGTGAAAGACACGATTGAGTGGGATTTATTGAGAGGATATTTGCCTTTTATTGACAAATTTCTTTTCGATACAGCCACAATCGCGCATGGAGGTTCTGGGAAGAAATTTGATTGGCAAGTTTTGGAATCCTATCCATTCGAAAAGGGTTTTTTGCTCAGTGGAGGATTGGATGAGTCATGTGCCGACGAAGTTTTGGCCTTGGCTGCAAAAGTACCACAGCTAGCAGGGGTGGATTTGAACTCCAAGTTTGAGTTCGAGCCAGCATTGAAGAATATTGAAAAACTGAAGAGTTTTAAGAAAAGGTTACTTGGTCAGGAAGAAAAACCAACAACCGATAACTAACAATAAGAGATGATCAAAGTAGATGAAAAGGGTTTTTACGGCAAGTTTGGTGGAGCTTACATCCCCGAAATGCTGCATCCAAATGTCGAAGAACTGAAAGAAAACTACGAGGCCATCATGGCTTCACAGGAATTTCAGGATGAATTCAGAGGTTTGCTGAAAGACTACGTGGGCAGACCTACACCGCTGTATTTTGCTTCCCGACTTTCGGAAAAGCATGGTGCTAAAATCTATCTTAAGCGTGAGGATCTTTGTCACACTGGTGCGCATAAGGTGAACAATACCATTGGGCAGATCATCCTAGCAAAGAAGCTTGGTAAAAAGCGGATTATTGCTGAGACCGGAGCTGGTCAGCATGGCGTGGCTACGGCGACTGTTTGTGCGTTGATGGGCATGGAGTGCACTGTTTATATGGGAGAGATTGATATAGCACGTCAGCATCCCAATGTGGAACGGATGAAGATTTTGGGAGCAAAAGTTGTTCCTGCTACTTCAGGCTCGAAGACGCTCAAAGATGCGACCAACGAAGCCATGCGTGCTTGGATCAATAATCCTGTGGATACGCATTACATCATCGGTTCGGTGGTGGGGCCACATCCTTATCCAGAGATGGTAGCGAGATTTCAATCCGTGATTTCGGAGGAAATGAAATGGCAACTAAAAGAAAAAGAAGGTAGAGAAAACCCGGATATCGTGATTGCCTGCGTAGGCGGCGGATCAAATGCTGCGGGTGCTTTTTATCATTATTATAATACACCGGAAGTTCGTTTGGTGGCTGCGGAAGCGGCTGGTTTGGGCGTCTTATCTGGGAAATCTGCTGCTACAACTGCGCTGGGAACTCCAGGTATTTTGCATGGATCGAAGACTATCCTGATGCAAACAGAAGATGGGCAAGTCGTCGAGCCACATTCTATTTCCGCAGGTTTGGACTATCCTGGAATTGGGCCAGTTCATGCCCATTTATTCGATGTGGGAAGAGGGGAATTTGTGGCTGTAGAGGATAAGGATGCCATGGCAGCGGGAATTGAACTCAGTCAATTGGAAGGAATTATTCCAGCGATAGAATCTGCTCATGCGCTCCATGCATTGAACATGATAGAATACTCCAAAGAAGATGTGATTGTGATCAACCTTTCCGGTAGAGGAGATAAGGATTTGGATACTTATATTAAGTGGGGAGGATATTGAGGAAGTATGATTTAAGAAATACGATATACGAGGCCTTTTGAACCTCGATCGTAATTGTTATGCTTAGACCTCATAGAGAATTAATTTTGAATGTTTGCCTTTAATATTTTGAAAAATGACGAATGATGAACGTCGAATTTTGAATAATGAAGTAGACATCCTAGTTCAAATAAATAATCCTGCAGGGATTAAACTTTGAATAACCATGAGTGTAACCCATGGACAATTTGGTAATTATGTTTAAGCAACCCTGAAGGGGTTGAACTATTTATATTTCAATTAAATAATATCGAGTGCTGAACGTCGAATACTAAATAATGAAGTCAGGCATCCTCTAAATAGAAATGACGATTGAAAAGGCAAGAAACTTAAACGCTAGAGGGAGCCTCGTAAATCGTACTTCGTAAATCGTAAATACAAATGAACCGAATACATACCTTATTTGATACCAAAAAAGCTCGCGTGCTGTCGATCTACTTTACGGCTGGATTTCCTGAGCTAGAAGACACACTTCCTATTATGGAGGCTATTCAGGCGGGAGGAGCAGATATCATCGAGATTGGAGTGCCTTATTCTGACCCTATCGCTGATGGACCGACGATTCAGGATAGCAATATGATTGCTTTGGAAAATGGGATAAGCCTGAAAAAGATATTTGAACAGCTCAAAGGATTTCGTGCTAAAATTCATATTCCTGTAGTGATGATGGGCTATTTGAACCCAATCATGCAGTACGGCATGGAGGCTTTTTGTAAGAAGTGCCAAGAGGTAGGAGTGGATGGCTTGATCTTGCCTGACCTTCCTATGCAGCAATATCAGGATGACTACAAGGAGCTTTTTGAGCAGTATGGCTTGGTGAATACCTTCTTGATTTCTCCACAAACTACTGAAAAGAGAATACGCCAAATCGATGAAAACACCAGCGGATTCATCTACATGGTTTCCTCCCACGGTGTCACCGGTGCCAAAGCTGGAATCACGGACGAGCAAGTAGCCTATTTCGAAAGAGTGCAGGCAATGAATTTGAGAAACCCACGATTAATAGGTTTTGGGATTTCCGATGCTGAAACTTTCACCAAAGCCTCCGAAAATAGCAATGGCGCCATCATTGGATCTGCTTTCATCAAGACCGTGAAAGATTCTAAAAACCTGAGCGAAGACATTCAGAAATACATTCAATCAGTCATTAATTGAAAAATTTTCCTCAGCCAAACCTATCCATTCACAAAATGGCTCAACTCTAAGTTCAGCCTCGTAATTCGTAGTTCATAAATCGTAATTAAAAATGATCATCCAACTTCAACCCGATATTTCCGACAGCCAAAAAGACAAATTGATCCTTGAGGTCAATGGAGTAGGCTATAAAACCACAGAAGTAAAAACCCAATTGGGCTCCTATCTGATTGGTATCGGTAAAAAGGAATTCGATATTCGTAAAATCGGCCAAATGGACGGTATTATCGATATTCACATCGTCTCTGACGAGTACAAGTTGGTGTCCAAAAAGTGGAAAGCCAAGCCAACTTCCGTGGATTTGGGCGACGGGATTTTCATCAAAGAAGGAGAAATGGCAGTGATCACCGGGCCTTGCTCCATAGAGACGGAAGAGCAAATCCGTGCTGTGGTGGCGCACTGTGTAGAGAATGATATCAAGATGATGCGTGGTGGCGTATTCAAACCTAGAAGTAGCCCGTATGCTTTCCGTGGCTTGGGATTGGAAGGCTTAAAGCTATGGCATAAAATCGCCAGCGAAGCTGGAATTAAGATAGTTACCGAAGTGATGCAAACTTCCCAAATTGAAGAAATGTATCCGTACGTGGATGTCTATCAAGTGGGCGCTAGAAATTCCCAAAACTTCAACTTGCTAGATGAACTCGGGAAAGTAGATAAAGCAGTGATGATCAAGCGTGGGATTTCCGGTACGATCGAAGAACTTTTGCAATCCGCTGAATATGTGTTCTCAGGAGGAAATGAGAATCTGATTCTTTGCGAAAGAGGAATCAGAACCTATGAAAGAGCTTCCAGAAATACCTTGGATCTAAATGCTATTCCGATTTTGAAAGCGAAATCACACCTACCGGTGATCGTGGATCCTTCGCATGGGATAGGTATTCGTGCCTATGTGCCTCAGATGGCACTAGCAGGTGTGATGTCCGGAGCAGACGGGATTATCTATGAATCTCATGAAGTCCCGGAGAAAGCTTATTCCGATGGACAGCAGACGCTTGACTTTGCGCAAAGCGCAAGACTTGCAGGTTGGATCAGAGAGAGCTTCGAGATGCGAAAAGGATTTGATTTGTTATAAAGAAACAAGAAAGCCAGTGGAGACACTGGCTTTCTTGTTAGTTATTAGTATACTCTTCCTTAAGTTTCATTAATAAAATTATGGGATTGTCTTCTGGCTCGACTGGTCCAACTCCATTGATTTCAATGGTTTTTCCTTCATTTGTGTATGCTGGCAAAACAATGTCAACTAAGTAGTTGCCGTGAAGAACCTCATGATTAATGCCCCAAAAATAGGAGCTTAGATAAATTTTTTCTGGGTAATTGGTCAGATCGTTAACAATATCTCTAGTATGAAAAATTGCGTTGTTTGAGAAGTTCAGGTAATGGTGAGTTTTATTCGCTCCGTTTTCTTTAAAGTAGTACGAGAATGCCTGGATTTTTGAAGTATTGATATTTAAAACAGGGAAAGTAGCAATATCTTCTGTGTTATTTAAATATCTCATCTGCTCTTCAGTACTCTTAAATCTGATCGAACTATCTAGTTGGTACTTACCAAAATCCACAGTTAATATTGGGTGTGCCCTATTATTTAAAAGCTGAAAAAATGTATTGCTATACATAATTGATGCAAAGATCTCCCCTTTTTCATTGGTAGTAAGACTTTCAGTATTTGGAGAGAAATTACTTCCATTTGTAATGATTTTTTTCTTGAAAAGGGCAACTTCATTCGTGAAGTCTTTTATTACTATTATGTCTGCGTTGGATTCCTCATTGTTGATCGTATTGTCTATTTGCTGGGTTGAGAAATAGAAAGTATTGGAATTCTTCTCTTTTTGCCAAGAATTTGATGTAGGAACTGAGAATCTATTTACTTCTTGGAGGTTGAACGAAATGTTTGAAAACCTGAGAAGACGTGATTTACTCCCTCTAAAATCGAGGATTTCAATGAACTCCTCCTTGTCGTCTACCCGGAATTTGTCTAGGTGACTGTATTCCTCGGGGCCTTCTCCTTTCTTGTCCAATTTGGTTATATACTTACCTTTTTTATCAAAAAGAAATATAATCTGCTGGTCATAGTCTCTTACGTATATGTATTTGTTTTTAATTATGATCTCACCAACCCTGCTCATAAGAGATTCTTCACTCGTTTCTAATTTGATATATTCCATACTATCTACCATTTCTGATAGTAAGATTGAAGGAGTGGCATTAGTGGGATTTAAGAAAAGTGTATCCTTTTTTTGGGTTTCTTTACTAGAACAACCCAACATCAAAATAGCTGTAGTTAAGATGAAGAGCGGGCAGAAAAGATGTCTTGTATTAGCCATTTTAGAAAAAATAGTCTCATTTAAAATAAAAGCTAATAATTAGTTAAGTGAAATAAAATTTTTTAAAATATTAAAACGCGTGGTTCTCTTTTATAGGACTTGGCTGGTTAGCTTAATTCAGTCTGTTATGTTGCTTTATTAGGGAGAAAGGAACTCAACTTTATAATTATCGGATTGTCGTCTTTTCGGTACTTATCAATTCAGGAATTTGGTTAAGATCATATCTATAAACTTCCTGCTTTTCCGTCAATCCATAAAGCATGTTGTTCTCTGGATCAACATCAAATTTCATTAGCTTCTCCTGTGTGGTAAGTTTAATTATGGGATTTCCTTCCCAGTCAATTACATGGATTACAGCGGGGCTGTCTCCAGTTGCCCATTTTTTTCTGCTAAAATTGGCATATAGTCCAAAGAGAAAATTATTTGATTCTTTCAGATCAGCATAATACTCTTGTTTGAATGGCATGAGTGTCCGGGACGCATCAATCAATGAAGTAGTTTTTTTACTTACGGAAATCGCAAATGATTTTTCAGGATTATCCAGATCATAGATATTCAATTGATCTGCAAACATCATCGCTCCTGCATATTTGAGTTCAGGCTTACTGAATATTGTATATGTAGCTAATAGATAAGTGTCTCCATGGTCTTTAAGACTTGATGTCAGTGTTTTGTCGTTTCGGACGATCTTTTTGTCTTTCCAATTATAAATTGAATAGTGCTGATTTATGTTGATGAAGTCCATATTGTCAACAAATGCCTGCTCTTCATCTATTTGATAGGCTCGATAAATTTCAGTCAGTTCACCTAGGGGAATAGTGTCTTGAAAAAGATCTTTCCCTTGAAGAAAAGATTGTGTAAGGTTGTAGTGAAATATGCCCTGCCTTGCTTTGTGATAAAATGATATTAATAAATCACTGTTTTTTGTTGCGGCTGAAAGAGGCATTAGTATATTTTCAAATTCATTCGGGCCTTCTCCTTTGGCAATAAAACTTTTGACCCAATTATAATCTTTGGTTGATACTGCATAATAAAGGGTATCGAGAGCAGGAGTAGTAAATACCATGAATGTGTCTACAATGAAGATGTTGTCGGCAGCGAAAACTTCAATTGGCAACAATTCTCCAACTAGCTCCACAGACTTTTCAAATTCTATCAATCTTGGCTGGTTACCCATGAAAATGGGTGGTGCATCAGTATTTCTACAGCTGGAAAGTAGAACTAAAAGGAAAAGCATGTAAAAAGTTGATTTCATATTATTTGAAAATTAATAAAAGGTTTAAATCATTGATTTATAGTACTATCAAGATAGGGGGTTGAAAAAGTTATTACGAAAAAATGTGACGAGATGGAGGATTCGAGTGGCGAATTTTTCTTTAACAAAAAGCAATAACATAGTAAAAGCTACAACTTTCACTTAAAAATCAGCAAACTCAAATTTTATAATTATCGGATTATCGTCCTTTTCGGTATTTATCAAATCAGGATTGTGCTCTTTGATGAACTTAGAGTTATTCCAATAACTTGTAAGCTTTTCTGGTTTGTACAATCCAGTTATCCCGCTTTCTGTCAATTGAAGTTGGTATAAGTATTTATTGAAAGTAGAATTATCCAGGAAAAAATATTCATCATTTCCCTTTTGATAGAGCATGTTTTTAATCTTTCTTTCAAAAAACAGGGTAGCCAAGATGAACCTATTGTTTTCATTATAGTTAAAAAATGAAACTGAGGATTTTCCCACCTCGGTTCCGAAAGTTTCTTCTATAACTTCTATTGGAGTATCGTCATTTAAGTAGGAGTAATCAGGTGTGTGTATTCCAAAATCCCAAGTTCGTTTAAGTGTCAGTCCATCTGCTGATATACTGTATATTTCATTCGTAAAAGGAGTGCAGAAAAGTGCTTCGTCATTTGCTCTAATCAAAGGATTGTCAAGGATTTGCATGAAATTTCTTTCGAATATCGAGGTGTTTGATTTTGATTTATGAATCAATTTTCCTTTGTCTCGAGAAAGTATTACAAAATTTCCTTCTGGTCTAGTATCGATACTGTATAAGGCAATTAGGTTTTCTGAGACTATTCCCATGTTTTGGACACTTAAGATATTAGGGATAGGTACCGTTTCGATATATTCACCTTTTTTGGTGTAAACATTGATTTCACCGTCGGGAGAAAGGAGTTCAAGGTTGTCTGTAAATGGGTTCAAGAGTATATCGACAACCCTTCCATATTCTCCAGGACCACTTCCTTGTTTATTTATTCTATACAGGAATTTACCGTTCTCATCAAAAACTAAGATAGAGGCTTGACTCTTATCGAAAATAAAAAACTCATTTTCTGATTCGATCAGTTTATCGATTTCAACAATCAGCGATTCCGTAATAGTCTCAAGTGGGATTATTTTGGCTTTTTTAAAGATCTTACCGACCTCTGGCTTTTGGTCAGCATTTACATCTATAGTTATGATTTTAAAAGAACTCTCATCAGAAGATGCGACGTCCTTGCTCCCACAAGCAAAAAAGAGAATAGTAAAAAGTAAGATGGAGTTTCTCATAAAATGACTTTAAAAGAGAATAATAGTTTAGTCCAATAATATGCAAAACTTTTAATTCCCTAAAACTCTTTATAACTCATTTTTTAATTACCACCATTTTTTTGTCTACCCAGATCATTTTATGCGCATTTGACATCTATTTATGTGATTTTGAATAAAAAGAATGATTCCAGGAGGAAAGCTCAATTACTACGATGAAGCTCCTCCTGGAAATTAAAAAATTTTGTTTGGTATTTTTAGCGCGGCATTTCTGCTTCTTCCATTACCGCTGCTGCTTGCTGTAATTCCATGAGCGCAAGTGTCAAAGGAGTGCTATCCCAATAGCCATAGGCTTTTACGATTTTTCCATCTACAAACTGGGACGTGATATGTATTGGCATTTCAAAAGTTTCGCCACTTGCTGCGATTGTCCCTTTCCATAAACCCCAGAAATTTACCCATGTTTCCCCTTCATCTGTCTCTACCATCTCAAGCTCTTCTTTATCTCGTACGAATGAGTAAGAGGATAGTGGCTCAATTGACAGTTTTTGGCCAGCGATGATTTCTTGGATAGAGGAAGGATTATTTTCTGTAGTATTAAAAAATATGGTCGCTCCATCTGCATAGTGAGCTGCATATTCATCCCATTCTCCATTGACATAATTTCCGATTATGGATTTGACAGTGTCTATCTCCGGTGACTGTTGTGTATAGCGGGATTTGGTAGTGCATCCAATTGTGAGTAGGAGCAATCCAAGGAAAAATACATTTTTCATAAGTGTAGTATATAAAATGTGAAACTTCAGAATTGTCTTTAATCCTAGTAAGTTGTACTTCTTCAAGCATTGTTAAAAATGAATTGGTATGAACGTATGCTATTACTGTCCGGTCTACCGAAAATATTTCCCAGAGGTTATTTTAAATACAAAAAATTGATCTTCAAGTCTATCTTATTACTACATTTAGAGATGAGGAATTTTTTTTTCGTAAGTATTTTTTTGATTTCCACCGCAGGGTTTGCGCAAATCCAAGTGGTAAATGGATTTTTCCAATATCAAGAGGTCTTTGTAGAAACTGATGATTTTCAATCGGATTACCTTGAGAAATTGGAAAATGCTACCTCAGAAATGCAAAGAGATTCTATTCTTAGATTGAAAGTTTTAAATGATCTGGGGTACTATTATCATACCCGAAATCTCAATTTAGCACTGGAATACATAGTGCAGGGTTTAGAAGAGGCTAGAGCATTAGGAGATGAGTATTGGGAAGGCAAACTGATGGTTTCTCAAGGAGCTGTATTGCTCCGAATGGAGGAGTTGGAGTTGGCGGAGTATGTATTGAACGAAGCTATTCTCAAAATTCCAGAGAGCGAATCTTGGTTATTGTATACCAACTTGGGATATGTATACGAGCGAAAAGGAATGCTCGGAGAAGCTTTTGTCTACGCTTCTAAAACACTTAAGATCGGAGAAAAGTATGGAGACGCTAAAGCTGTCGCTATGGCGTATTCAGACATGAGTAACCTTTTTTGGAAGCAAGGTAAGTTTGACGCGGCGTTGAATTACGGGCTGAAATCACTCGAGATATTTGAAGAAAGGGGACTCAAGGATCTGGATTATGACTTTACGCTGCATTTAGTCGGGCAGTACATGGTCGATTTGGATAGGCCAAAGGATGCGTTGGAGTACTTCCAGCATTCCGTGCAATTGGGAGAGCGCTATGGTTTTTATAATAATCTGAGCGATACTTTTATTGCACTCGCCAATCTACAGTCTAAAATGGAGAACTATTCGGAAGCGAATATCTCAGGTTTAGAAGCACTTCGGTATGCAGAGTTGCTCGATAATGAATTTATGATTATGCGTTCATATTTGGCTTTGGGAAAAGTTAGTAATGCGTCGAGAGATTTCTTAAGGGCATCCAATTATTTGGAGACTAGTATTATTGAAGCAACTGAGAACTTTGGTGATAAATTTTATTTGAGTTTGGTCTATGAGGAGTTGAGTAAAGCGTATGAGGGGTCCGGATCATTTCAACAAGCACTTATTGCAACAAGGAAATCTGATCAACTCCGGAGGGATGTTTTTACTGCGGAGGCTGAGGAGCAAATATCCTTGATGCAGACGCAGATGGAAGTAGCCCAAAAGGAAAATACCATTAAACTTCAGGAGGCTGACTTGAGCAGAAAAAGGATTCTAGAGGTATTCTATCTGACACTTGCTGGAACTCTAGTCGTCTTTTTATTTCTGCTTTATAGAGTCTTCTTACGCAAAAAGAAGTACAGCACATTGTTGGAAAAGAAGAATGAGGAGAAAGAATTTCTTCTGAAGGAAATACACCATCGCGTAAAAAACAATCTAGAAACAATCTCAAGCTTGCTTACGCTTCAGATTGCTAAAATTGATGATCCAAAGTTCAAGCAAGTGATGGAGGAAACTTATACCAGAGTGCAAAGCATGGGAATGATTCACCTTAGTTTGTACAAAGAAGGAAACTTAAAACAAGTAGAGATGAAAGCATTTTTTGAAGCCTTAGGTAGATTTATCTTGGATACTTTTGATGCAGAAGATAGGATTGATTTTTCTACAGAAATGAGCTCTTTGGAATTGGACGTGGATGTAGCTATTCCAATTGGGCTCATAGTAAATGAACTGATATCCAATTCTCTCAAATATGCTTTCCCTCAACAGGATTCAGGTCAAATTTGTGTTAGCTTGAATGAACGAAATGGCAATCTTATCTTGAAAGTTTCTGACAATGGCGTCGGGATCATGGAAAATTCCACGACAAAGGGTACTGGCTTTGGTAGCGAGTTAATTAGTCTACTAACACGTCAATTGGATGGGGAAATGACCTTGGTGAATAACTCAGGAACTGCATTTTCTTTTGAATTTTTACTTAATAGAGCAGCATGAGTGCAACTAGAATTCTGATTGTAGAGGATGATATGATAATTGCAGCGAATATCAGCTTGCAGTTAAGTAATCTTGGTTATGAAGTCACTGGAATAGAGACCAAAGCAGAAGAGGCAGTGCATCATGCACTGGAGACTAAGCCGGATATTATTTTGATGGATATTCAGCTGAAAGGGAAATCCAGTGGGATTGATGCTGCACATGAAATACATAAGTTTCTCGATATTCCATTGATATTCCTGACTGCAAACGAGGATGATGCTACTTTTCAAAAAGCTAAAGAGACACACCCTTTTGCTTTTATTTCCAAGCCTTTTACCAAGCAGAATCTAGAAAGAACAATAGCTTTGGTAGAAGAAAGGATTAAGGAAAGCCCTACAGATATTTCCTCAATGGAATCATCAGTAACTGCTCATGAGGACAGGATTTTTATAAGAAATCAAAATAGGTTGATCAAGATTATGCTTGAGGATATTCTTTGGGTGGAGGCCGAAAGGAATTATTGTAAAATTATCACTGCTCAACAGTCGTATCTTATAGTAAGTCCTCTGAATAAGCTTTGTGAAAAAATAGACCAAAGGTTATTTATTCGAATTCACAGATCCTTTATGGTCAACTTCTCAAAACTTGATGCTGTGGCAGATTCTCATGTAGAGCTCAATGGGAGACTTATTCCTATAGGAAAGCAATACAAAGACGAACTCTATAGCTTGATGAAAAAGGTTTGATTTTTTTGGTTGAAAAATAACGTGTCAGTCCTGCGCTGAATGATGATAGATGTTAAAAGTTTCTGGCTGATGCACACCTATGTTCTTAGGAACTTGATTAAACTGGCTAATTTGTTTAGAGGAAGAGCTTAGCTAATGTGGCTTATCGATACCTAAGTTGAAAAACAAATTTTGATTCCTTATCTGAACTCAGATGCATTCTTTCAATAGATGGGATTTTCCTATTGTTGAGATAGTAGAATTTTTCAATGACTTCTTGCTCGCTCCAGTACCAAGCTTGATTACCTGAGTTGCCTGAAAAAGTGATGGTGGAAGGTGTACTCATTAGGTCATTCTTGATTTGATCCATGTAGATCATTTCCATGGTGTTGAGGTCTACCTGCAAATACCCATTCTTTTTCTTAAACCTAATTGAAAATAAGAACTCTGTATCAGAAAGTTTTACGCCATTTGATAGATTGTAAAAGTTCTCAAAAGTATTAGCGAAACGAAGTTTTTCCAATGGCTCCATATTCGCCAGTACATTTACATCGATGAATTGATTGTTGAAATCCATTTCCAGTTTTTCTAAGTTTTGATTTCTGTATATCCAGATATATGGATAAAAGGGGTTGTAGAAAACAAAGGATGAATCATTGATAGGGATGAAAAAGTTGGTTCCGGAAAAGACTAGTTGGGTGCTTAGTTCTTCTGATGGAATAAGGGTGTTTATATAATCCATTTGATGTGAGTAATGGACAAGCCTTCCTTCTTCGGCATCTTCTCCTTGCCTCAATAAAAAAATACCTGCCTGATTAATCAAAAAGTTATTGCTAGGAATTGGAACATCCATTTCACCAAGAGTCTCTAATTCTAATGAGAAGCGTAAAATTTTTTTACGAAAGCCATCAAGAACATAAACTGTGTCTTTGTATACAGAGAAGTCACTAATTTGACTCAAACCCATAGGTCCTTCTCCAATGTCATCCCGATAAGCTAGCTGAACTCCTGTCTGGTCAAACACGCGCAGGGATTTCATTAAGTTGAAATCAGAGATCAAAATATGAGAATCTGTAGTCACTAACTTATCAATCGAACCAATAGGCTCGTCACTTTGGAGAAGATTGGGTGAAATGGAGCTAAAGTATTTGGATAGCTGAATAGGAGTGGATGATTTTCTTAGACGTATTTCAGTTGATTTTTCTTTGTTCGAAGAACAGGAAATGATGAATAGTATTAGAAAAAATAAGGATAGGTTTTTCATATGAAATAATACGAATTGATTTAAAATCTCCATTAGGAACTTATGGCAGAAGATTAATCCAAGGGTGGTAAACACCTCCAATGTTAATATACCTGTAAAAAATCACTTCTGCTTTTCAATAAGTGTTAAATAGTTGGATCCAACTTCTGGATAAGTTGGTCAGCAGTCTTTGTTGAAAAAAATAACCCAGTCTGTATCAGGCAGACTGGGGTTGAATTTAAGCATTTGATTGAATCAATTAGCCGATTTATGATCTAGCTCTAGGCCTACAGAAGTTCTAGGCTTAAATCCAGGCCACTCTTTCTTTTCTGCATTTTCATCAACTACTAAATAGGATTTAAAGTCTTCTTTTCCTTTCAAGTGAACGCCTAGAAATGCAGTGACAAAGTGCTGGTTGATGTTATTCATTCTACGCATATCCCATACAGAATCTCCATATCTCAAATATTCGTCTATGCTTAAGTTCTTCTCAAGAGCTTCTGCTGGCGCAGGGTTTGGCGCTACATTGTGCCTAGCATTAATGTAGGTAAGCAGGTATCTGTCTGAGTTGACGGCCCCTTCATAAATAGCTTTAGTGCCATTTTCGTATCCAGAGATATCATCCAAACTTCCTGCTATAAAGAGGGAAGGGATTTTGATGCCGGCTAAGCCTTCTGCATTCCAAACGCCACGTTGCATGCCCCATGGGGCAAAAGCTACGATAACCTTGATTCTAGGATCTATGGATGCCTCAAACTCTGGGTTTCCCATAGTTCGCTTTAGTAAGGCTTTGCTTCCACTGGACATAGAGCCAAATAATTGAGCTGCCTGAGGACTGTATCCTGCACCAGCCACATTAACTGCCCCATAGCCACCCATAGAATAACCGATCAAAGCGGTGTTGTCCGAGTCTACTAAATTCTTTAAAAAGGTATCGTTCTGTTGTGAAAGTCTTGCCATTTCATCGAGAACAAAGAGATCATCAAGCGACCTGTTTAGAAGGGTGCTTTGGAATCCACCAGCGTCTCTAAAAGTTGCTTCTGTGTGATCTATTGCCACTACTACATAGCCTTTGGAAGCAAGGTTCTCTGTGAGGTAAGTCATCAAATACCTAGAACCTGTGTATCCATGAGACACGATCACCAATGGAAAAGAACCATCCGCGGTGACAGGTTTTGCATTTCTTGTTGCTCTACCGAGAAAAGTGAAAGGAATAAGAGGTCTGGTAGGTGAACCATTTTGGCCCATTACTTCATCATAAGAAATCAAATCTGTAGAACCTGCTGCTGCAGGATACCAGATTTCTACTTTCAATGGTCGATTGTAAAGTGAATCTGCACCTTTACCATAATTAAGAATGTCGAGCTGATTTTTATTAACTAAATCCATGGTCTGTACACCCACAGCGTACTCGCCTCGAGCTGCCAATTCCGGTGCGTCAGGCAAAGGATCTCCGTACACAAAGGGATTGGTGGGGGACTGTCCAAAGCTAATGGATAAAGTACTAATGAAAAGGATGGATGATAGAATCGATACTAGGAGTCGGTTTTTAATCATTTGGGGTCTTTGTTTAGGTTTACTGCTTCAAGATAAGAAATCCTTTCCTAAACCGTGATCAGTGTACACAAAGACCATTTTATGTGGTTTGATTTCGGTGGTTGATACTAGATATTTTGATTTATCTTCAACCCATGATCACATTCACGCGCACAGATTCTTCTAATCCTGATTTTATAGCTCTGGTAAAGTTGCTGGATGCCTATCTAGCAGAGAAGGACGGACGGGAGCATGACTTTTACAACCAATTCAATACGATTGTAAAGTTAAATAACGTGGTAGTTTGCTCTGAAAATGGAGCTCCTGTAGCTTGTGGCGCGATCAAGGAATTTGATGAGGATACTATGGAAGTGAAGCGCATGTTTACCAAGCCTGAGGCTAGGGGAAAGGGTTTTGCTTCCCATGTATTGACTCACTTGGAAGAGTGGGCTGCCGAACTAGGCTATAAAAATTGTGTGCTCGAAACTGGCAAAAGGCAGGTAGAAGCTGTAGCCCTATATAAAAACAAAGGCTATTCCATCATCCCGAATTATGCGCAATACATAGGGATTGAGAATAGCGTATGTTTTCGAAAAGAGTTGAAATGAGTTGTTTCCCGAAGATTGGCGCAGATAACTTACGCGGATCTTCTTAAAGATTCGTGAATTGTGTTGGATGATCGAAATTAAAATCTGAGAGAATCTGCGTGTTTTTTCAGCGTATATCTGCAGGAAATAAATCACTATCCTAACCCAAATCAGTGATTTACTTCAAAATCTTGATTCCCACTGCTTCTACCCCAGGTAATTGATCCTGTCGCATGTACTGCAAGAGCGTGATGCTTTTGGTGTTCTGATCAAATAGAAAAGGAAGTGTGTCGTAGCGTGTGTACGAATTACCAAATCCCTCTCCCAGAGGTTCGCCTGACTTCGGATCAAACAGCGTGATGTTTATCAGTTTATTGTCCAAAATCAGACCTGCCGAATCCTTAGAGATGATTCTCATGTAGCAGTTGGAAAAGGAATAATCCTCATTAAACTTCACTGCCACCAGATCCGGTGTATTGATCAGCTCTACCTCCTGAAGATCAAAAATAAGGCTGTCTGTGACGCCCCAATTTTGATTTGGCAAGCTTTTAAAATCCTCGTAAATGCGCCCGTCTGTGCAGGCTCCACTTACGAGGATTAGTAATATAAGTAGGCAGTAATTTACCTTATTCATTCCCAGGTTTATTTGGATTAGGCCCTTGGTTTTTTCTTGGAGGGAATCTTTTCTTTCCCTGTGGTTTTGGAGCAGCATCTCCTGCATTAGCATTCCCGGTGTTCCCTTCAGTAGGTTTTGCCTTTTGCACATTTTGCCTTTTTGGCGCTTGATTTTGTGCTTTTGCTTGCTGCGGCTGAGGTGCTGCTGGAGTCTGTCCTGTATTCGCATCAGGATTTCTCGGCTTATTTCTGTTTTTGTTATTTCTACGCTTTTTCGGCTGCTCTCCCGCAGGTTTCGGGTTTTGAGGAGCATTCTGTTTCGCCTCAGACTGAGCTGGTTTTGGAGCCGGTCTATTTGGATTCTGTTGGTTACGGTTTTCCCCAGCAGTCCTGTTTTGTGGACGTGGCTTTTTCTTACGCTTTGGACTAGTGTTGGCAAACTTCTTATCCAAAAGCTCCAATTCCCGAGTAGACTTAGCTGCTAGATCTTCGATCTCAGAAGCTTCGTTATAGGTAAGTGTAAAGACTTTAATGCCTTTCTCATTCAGTGCCTGAATCTCTTTCACTCGCTCGCAAGTGATGCTATGCCAGTCGTTGTCGTTATTGTAGCTGAACCACATCAGTTTACGGAAGATATCCGTTTTCTGAAGTTTGGCTGGGCCAGATTCAGTTTGAAGTGGGCGCTCCACGGCAGGGATATCTTTGATCGCATCCATGTAGGTGTCCAACTCGTAGTTTAGACAGCATTTTAGCCTTCCACACTGACCACTCAGTTTTCCTGGATTCAGGGAGAGATTCTGATATCTGGCAGCAGAAGTACTTACATTTTTGAAATCAACGAGCCAGGTAGAACAGCAAAGTTCTCGACCACAAACTCCTATTCCTCCAAGTCTACCAGCTTCCTGACGAAGACTAATTTGTCGCATTTCTACACGGATTCTGAATTCTCCCGCCAGTGCTTTGATCAATTCACGGAAATCAACCCGATCATCGGCAGAGTAATAGAATGTAGCTTTAGAATTATCTGCCTGATATTCGATATCAGACATTTTCATTTTAAGCCCAAATTCATCTACAATCTGACGACATCTATAGAGCGTAGGGATCTCTCTATTCTGAGCTTCACCCCATTTTTCCATGTCTTTTTGATTGGCGACACGGTATATTCTCAGGATTTCATCGTCATCCCTGATTTTTCTTTTCTGCATTTGCAGACGAACAAGTTCGCCCTGCAGCGACACATAGCCGATGTGATGTCCGTTTGGGACGTCCACGACTACTGGATCACCAGTATTTAAGGCAAGAAAATCTACATTTCGGTAGTACTCTTTTCTTCCTCCTTTGAATTTTATTTCGACAATATCAAAGTTGTCCACCTCGGGAATTCCCATGTGAGATAGCCAATCAAAGACATTCATTTTATTACAATCACTCGTCCCGCAACTGCCGTTACTTTGGCAGCCTCCGGTTCCTCCTGAGGAGGTTGAGCATGTGCTACATCCAGACATAATATATAGACAGGGGCAAAGCCCTGGTTAGTTTTGGGTTTAATTACATTAAGTTCAGAATATCCATTCCGATATCCTTGCGGTAATAAGCCTGGTCCCAAGTGATTCCTTTTACAGTTGTGAAAGCGTTGCTCAGCGCTTCTTGCAAAGATTCACCTCTACCGGTCACGGCTATTACCCGACCACCTTGGTTGACTAATTCACCTTTGTCATTTCTACCGGTGCCAGCATGAAAAATCTCTGCGCCTACGACTGATTCTGGAAGGGAAATAACCTTTCCTTTTTCATAAGAACCAGGATATCCGCCACTCACCATTACTACTGTAGTGGCATAATCAGGAGAGATTTTCAATTCGTAAGAATCCAGCGTTCCGGTGCCAATGCCATGAAGTAAGTCTAAGAAATCACTTTCAATTCTAGGTAACACAGCCTCTGTTTCCGGATCACCCATGCGAACATTGTACTCAATCACTTGTGGTTCTCCATCGTTATTCATTAGGCCAATGAATAAGAATCCTTTGTATGGTATATTTTCTTTTGCGAGGCCTTCTACTGTAGGCTTCACTACCTTTTCTTCCACTTTGGCCATGAAGGCTTCATCTGCGAAAATCACAGGGCTTACAGCTCCCATTCCTCCGGTATTCAGTCCTGTATCGCCTTCTCCGATGCGTTTATAGTCTTTCGCCTCCGGCAAAATCTTATAGTTTTTCCCATCAGTAGCCACAAATACAGAAAGCTCAATTCCCGTAAGAAATTCTTCAATCACTACCTTGGAAGATGCTTCGCCGAATTTTTTATCTAAAAGCATTTCCTTCAAAGAAGCTTTGGCTTCCTCCAGTGTCAAGCAGATCAGTACGCCTTTTCCAGCGGCAAGTCCATCTGCTTTCAATACGATAGGAAGATTTTGTTTGTCCAAATAAGCTAAGCCTGCATCCAGTTGAGCGGCCGTGAAGGTCTCATAGGCTGCTGTTGGGACGTTGTTCCGCTGCATAAATCGCTTAGAAAAGTCCTTGCTTCCTTCTAGAGTAGCACCAAGTTGAGATGGTCCTACTACTGGGATTTCGGCAGTTTCTGGTTGTGCCAATAGGTAATCAACGATTCCTTTGACCAAAGGCTCTTCTGGGCCTACGACTACTAGACCTATATTTTCGGATGTGATAAAATCTCGGATTGCATCAAAATCAGTGATGCTGATATTGACATTGGTAGCTATGTTTTCTGTGCCAGCATTACCTGGAGCTACATATAATTGGGTACAATTGTTACTTTGTACGATCTTCCAAGCGAAAGCATGTTCTCTGCCTCCACTTCCTAATAAGAGTATATTCATTGACTCAGTTCAAGTTAATTAGCATGCTCAGAGATGAATTTGATTCGGTAGACTCGCAATTCGTCTTCTGCAAAATCTTCATCCTCCAATTCTTCTAAGGCTGCTTTAATCTGATCACTCGTAGCGTTCATGAAATAATCGTGGAGCATATCCTCCCGATCTTCATCCATGATACTCTCTATGTAGTAATCTATATTTAGTTTAGTTCCGCTATAAATGATCTGCTCTATTTCGTGAAGAAGATCACTTACACTCATGTTGAGGTTTTCGGCGACCTCATCCAGACCAATCTTGCGGTCGATTTGCTGGATTATTGAAATTTTCACTTTAGATCTCGTCCCTGATGATTTGACTACAACATCAGAAGCAGTTTCGATCTCATTCTCCTCCACGTAATTCGAGATCAACTTCAAGAATGAAGACCCGAATTTAACGACTTTTCCCATACCAACTCCTATGATTTGAGCTAGCTCCTCACGTGTAGTTGGATATACGGTTGCCATTTCTTCCAAAGACGGATCCTGAAAGATGACATAAGGAGGAAGACCTTTGGAACGGGCTACTTTTTTACGTTCTGCTTTCAGCAGTTCAAATAGCTTTTCATCATATGCGATGCCTGCACTGATAACTAATTCAGCCTGTCCTGTCTGTACCTCTGCTGCGAAATCATGATCATTATATAGACCGATTTCAAAAGGAGATTCAAGGAAATCCTTGCCTTTAGGAGTGATTTTCAGGACACCATAACTTTCAATGTCCTTTTCAAGCATATTCAGAATCATCACCTGACGGATTACACCTATCCAGGTTTTCTCTGTGCTATCTTTTCCTTTTCCGTAGACTGGAAGTTTGTCGTGCGAATAACTCGATACGTAATCAGTTGACTCGCCTAAGATTACCTTCACTAAATGCTCAAGGCCAAAGCGCTCGTTGGTTTGCTGAGCTGCCTCTAAAACAATGCTGACCATGTCCATTCCTTCGAAAGTCTCTCGAGCTCTCTTACAGTTGTCACAGAAGCCACAATCATCGTTCATCGTCTCGCCGAAGTAATTCAAGATGAATTTTCTTCTACAAACGCCCGTTTCAGCAAATGCTGCCATTTCCTGCAGGAGGATTCTAGCATTTTCTCGCTCGGTGACTGGTTTGTCTTTGTTGAACTTGTCCAGTTTTACGATGTCTTCATATCGGTAAAACATAAGGCAATGCCCTTCTAGTCCATCACGTCCCGCACGACCAGTTTCCTGATAGTATCCTTCCAAAGATTTTGGCACATCGTAATGAATCACATATCGCACATCAGGCTTGTCAATTCCCATCCCAAATGCAATCGTAGCTACGATTACATCAAGTTCTTCATTGAGGAAATCATCCTGAGTCTTAATTCTAACTGAGGAATCCAGACCGGCATGATAAGGGGCTGCATTGACTTGATTCACTTTGAGAAGCTGGGCAATTTCCTCTACTTTTTTGCGGCTGAGGCAATAGATGATTCCAGACTTTCCTTTGTGTCCTTTGATGAATTTGATCAAATCCTTCTTTGAGTCATTCTTTACTTTGGGACGAATCTCATAGAAAAGATTGGTTCTGTTAAAGGAAGACTTAAATAAGTCTGCCTCTTCCATCTGAAGGTTGCGCTGTATGTCTTGCTGCACTTTTGGAGTGGCAGTAGCTGTGAGTGCAATGATTGGTAAATTAGGTGCTATCTGAGCAATTATTGATTTGATTCTTCTGTACTCAGGACGGAAATCATGTCCCCATTCGGAGATACAATGTGCTTCATCAATGGCTACAAAACTCAGTTCTACAGATTTGAGAAACTCGACATTTTCCTCCTTCGTCAAAGACTCCGGAGCGACGTATAGTAGTTTCGTCTTTTTACTACGAACTTCACTTTTGACGCGTGCTGCCTCAGATTTATTCAGGGTTGAGTTCAGGAAATGGGCATTTATTCCCAAGGCCTGCAACTGATCTACCTGATTTTTCATCAAAGCAATTAAAGGAGAAATGACTATAGCTGTCCCATCCTTGATTACGGCGGGTAATTGATAGCACAAAGATTTGCCAGCGCCCGTAGGCATTATGACGAATGTATTTCGTTTGTTAAGCAAGTTATCGACGATCAATTCCTGATTTCCTCGGAACTGACTGAATCCAAAGATTTTTTTAAGATCTGCTTTTACTTTTTCTTCCACTTGTTAGGGGGCTAAAAGGGTAACTAAAGCCTGTAAACAGGAATGATTTATTACATTTATACCCAGGTTCAAAACTAGTTATAAACGCAGGTAAAATTGAATTTAGCTAAAAATATTAGAAAAACAGCCACGAGAGTATTGCAAAACGAGGCGCAGGCAGTGTTAAATCTTGTTGATTTTTTAGATAGTGATTTTGAAGCCTGTGTTGAGCATATTTTGGTTTCCAAAGGCAGGGTGGTAATTACGGGTGTTGGAAAAAGTGCACTTATAGCCAATAAGATTGTGGCTACGCTTAATTCGACGGGTACTCCAGCTCTTTTTATGCACGCTGCAGACGCTATTCATGGAGATCTTGGGATGATATTGGAAGATGATATTGTCATCTGCATCTCCAAAAGTGGTAGCACGCCAGAGATCAAAGTATTGGTCCCTCTACTCAAAAAACTTGGTTCCAAGCTCGTGGCTTTGGTGAGTAATCCTAAAAGTTACCTTGCTGAGCAGGCTGATTTTGTATTGAATGCCAGTATAGGGGAAGAAGCATGTCCTCATAATTTGGCTCCCACCACGAGTACCACAGCCCATATGGCGCTTGGAGATGCTTTGGCAGTTTGCTTACTCGAGGCTAGAGGTTTTACCTCTGAGGATTTTGCCAAATACCATCCTGGTGGTTCTTTGGGCAAGCAGTTGTATCTTAGAGTGGGAGATGTGTTGGGAGGAAATGAAATTCCAGTCGTTACTGAAAATGCGGGATTAGCTGAGGTAATTCTTGAAATATCGGGGAAAAGACTAGGAGCTACGTCAGTAATTGATTCAGAAGGAAATTTAAAAGGAATTATCACTGATGGAGATTTACGAAGAATGCTGCAAAAATCGCTTGACATTCATTTGCTCAAGGCGTCTGACATCATGACTATAAACCCCAAATCCATTTCAACCCAAGAATACGCCATTCGTGCACTGAATATGATGCGAAATCATAATATCACTCAACTAGTGGCGATGAATGGGGATAAAATCGCAGGTTTTGTCCATATTCATGAATTGATGAAAGAAGGAATTGTTTAATTTTTGACATGCACGATAAACCCTATATTCTTATAATGGCCGGAGGTATTGGCTCTAGATTTTGGCCTTATAGCCGAAGGAAGAGGCCAAAACAATTTTTGGATATACTAGGAACAGGTCGTACACTCTTGCAAATGACGTTTGATCGATTTGCAGATATTGCCGAGCCTGAGCAGTTTGTTGTCATTACTTATAGAAAATACCTTCCGCTAGTTAAAGAGCAATTACCGGAATTGAAGGATCATCAGATTCTTACCGAGCCTATGCGGAAAAATACAGCGAGCTGTATTGCCTATGCCACGTACAGAATCCATTCGTTGGACCCAGAAGCTACTATAATAGTTACTCCTGCTGATCACCTGATTCTTCAGGAAAGGAAATTCACTCGTACTTTAAGTAAGGCTGTTGAAGAAGCGCAGGAGGGGAAGTTAATCACTCTCGGTATACAGCCAAATAGGCCAGAAACTGGTTATGGGTATATTCAATATATAGAAAAGCCTGGAGCACTCGCTTTTAGAGTAAAGACCTTCACTGAAAAACCCAACTCAAAACTTGCAAAAACCTTTTTGGAAAGTGGTGACTTTGTATGGAATTCAGGAATGTTTGTTTGGCAAGCCAAGAGTCTTATTCATGCCTTTGAAAAGCATATGCCGGATATGGCAGAGGTTTTTGAAGAGGGAAAGGGTATATATGGGACTGATAAAGAGGCTGAATTTGTGTCACGTGCCTATACTCAATTGAAAAATATATCCATAGACTACGGAGTAATGGAAAAGTCAAATCATGTGTATGTGATTCTAGGTGATTTTGGCTGGTCAGATTTGGGTTCTTGGAATAGCTTGTATGATCTGAGAGAGAAGGATGAAAATAACAATGTGGTAGATGCAAACGCAATTCTCTACGATACTGAAAACAGCTACATTAAAGTAGATAGTGGTAAATTAGTGGTCGTACAGGGTCTCGATAATTACTTGGTGAATGAGACAGATAATGTGCTGCTAATCTGCAAACTAGACGCAGAGAAGAAGTTCCGTGAGTTTGTTTCCAATGCCAAAAAGAAAGGCGAGGATTTTATCTGATTTTTATCAAAAAAATGTAGTTAGGTTTACCCAGATGAGCTATCCCGCTTCTCCAGAAGCAAGATATGATTTTGATTTTCTTAGTTAATGTAAAAGCTGAGATTTACCCCAGTCGATTGATTACATCTTCGAAGAGCTGTTCGTTTACTACGGCCACACCACCCAAAAGGCCTACATCTTCACCTAATTGATAAAGTACGAGTTGTGATTTTTCGCGTGACTTGGCCATGCTGTAGATATTCAAGGCCTGTTGAATCGGAGTGATCAAGTATTGATTGGCTTCGGCTACAGACCCACCGATGATGATCAACTCAGGGTTGAGCACTTGGATCAGCATGGAGATTCCTCTTCCAAGATCCAAGCCAGCTTCGGATAGAATGGTGATCGCTCGCTGGTCACCAGACAAAGCGGCTTCTACCACAAGACTAGGCTCTATACTGCTTTCCTGGTTTCTCGCCATTCGAGCTAGTATGCTGTCTTTATCTAGCTTGATAGCTTCCTCCGCCATTTTGACGATAGCCGTTCCGGAGGCTACAGCCTCCAAACATCCTTTTTTGCCGCAAATACAGGTGACATCTCTGGATTCGAAAATAGGAGAGTGGCTAAACTCGCCCGCGAAACCAGATCCGCCTTGGTAAAGTTTGCCGTCTATGATGATACCAAGTCCGATTCCCCAACCTATGAAGAGTCCAAGGACATTCTTGTAATGATGATCAGTAGCGAATTTGAATTCCGCTAAGGTCATGGCGCGGGCATCATTTTCCAGGAATATTTTTTTAGAAAATCTTGTTTCCAGGTTTTCAAGAAGCGTGTTTTTGCCAAATCTCAGGTAAGTATAATTTACTCCCCCGATGGAATCGGTTAAGCCAGGCATGGAGAATCCTATGGCAATTACTTTCTCCTGAGGAATTCCAGTTTTGATGAGGTACGCTTCGATTAGCTCACAGATATGGTCAAAAGTCTCCTTCTCGTTATCTAAGCTAATTTTATGGCTTTCTTTTTCTGTTTCAATAGTTTGATTGCAGGAATAGAGCGCGAGGTTCATGTTGAACTTTGAAAGGTCGACAGACAACACGTAGAATGCATCGGGTGCAAGTCTGTACAGATCAGGTTTCCTGCCGCCTTGGGATTCGGCACGTCCCTGTTTGATTACTTCGCCACTTGTCATCAGGTCTCCCAATAGTGAATTGACTGTCGGTAAGGATATTCCTACTTCAGCACAGATCTCACTTGCAGTGTTGGCGCCTTTGGCGTAGAGGTTCTTAATAATCTTAATTTTGTTGAGGTAGCTTTTGATTTCTACCACTCCGTCCATTTTATCGATTACCTGTTGAGGGTTTATTAGATGCATAGGTTCAAGTTGAGCTTGAATTACGGTAATTTTTAATTTTCAAAAAATACTTTTCAAAAAAAATAAGGTAACCGAAGCCTATTTGTTGAGATATCGAGTAATAATTAGATGTTTATGACCTGTTTTGATAAAATAATTTGAATTCAAAGAGATTAATGAGGACTTTATATTATAAATGAAATAAGTATTTTTGAGAAACGTATCACTGAAAACAATATGAATTTAATAGACATTGATGCCGATCTGGGCAAAGCAGAGGTATTCAGAAAAGTTGAAGACTTTTTGACTGAAAAAGGGTTTAGGATTTCTAAGGTAGATCAGACCAGGCCTTGGGGCGGTTTTTTTGTGCTGGATGAAAGTCAGATTCGGGAATTTAGAGCTATGTTTTTTGAGGATGTTACGCTTTCAGAAGAGCAACTAGAACAGAAGCTAAGCCCTAAATTTTTATTGGTGGCACCTGGAGCTCGTCTTTCTTGGCAGTATCATTTCCGAAGAGCAGAGCTTTGGAAGTTGATTAACGGCGTGTCGGGAATTGTAAGGAGCGAAACTGATGAACTTGGGGAAATGAAACAAATGCAGCTAAGTGAGACAGTGTCATTGAAACAAGGAGAACGTCACCGTCTGGTTGGTTTGGACACTTGGGGTATAGTAGCTGAAATATGGATGCACGTGGACCCAGAAAATCCTTCCAATGAAGATGATATTGTGAGGGTGGAAGATGACTATTCTAGAAAATAAAAAAAAAGCTCGGGTTTAGCCCGAGCTTAAAAAGATTAATGCTTGTCGTCTGTAGCTCAATCACCCTTAAATAAACTAATCAGTTAAAAAAAAATTCTACAAGACTAGCTGAAACAGTGATTGAATATACTTGTAATTATCTGAAAATCAAAATACTGCGTTTAAAAAGTGATTTTTGTAACATGAAACGCTTTTTACGCTAAGTCAATCTTTTTGGCGATCTCTTCAGCTTCAGCTGCCAGACGGTCTGCTTCCTTCCTATTTACTTGCGATGCTTTGTGCACTTCCGCTAATTTTTTGGAATAAGCTTCCTGTAGTTTTTCCTTTTCTGATTTCTTATTAAATAATCCGAACATAAGAGTTTTAGGAGAATAACCTGTGAGGTAATAGAATTGTTATGGGTTAGTTGAAATTGAGAAGGCTACTAATGGATTCTTCTTGGATCTCATCGTCTTTATAATTGATTAAATCTTCCAGTCGTCCAGCTGGATTATAGTATCTCCAAGGCCCTTCTTTTCTTCCATCTTTCATTTGACCTTCAGATGCTTTTCTGCCATTTTCATGGTAGAAAAGCCAAGTTCCACCAGCTTTTCCGGAGTTGTAATTGCCTTCTGACTCCTTCTTACCATTGACATAGTAAGTGATTCTAGTCCCATTACCATCTTTCAGAGTGCCTTTGTCCAAAGTTTTAGTTCCGTCATAAGTTTTGTAATCACTTATATTCATGAGGCGGCCATTGTCCCAAAATTCTTCTTGAGTAAGCTGCTTATTGTCATAGAAAAGTCCCCAGATTCCATTTTCGAATCCGATGTTATAGCTTCCTACAGATTTCAGTTGACCTCCATCGTAGTAATAAACCCACTGGCCATTTTCAAGACCGAGTGTATATTCGCCTTCAGCTACTAAGATTCCGATTTTGTTGAAATATTTCCAAAGGCCAGTTTTGAGGTCATTTCTATATTCACCGACTGAGTAGATTTCTCCATCAGGGAAAAAGCTTTTCCATATCCCTGTTTTCATTCCAGTTTGATATTTCCCTGATACAGAGACTTCTCCTGTGCTGTGATATTCTACATAATCACCTACTGGAACCCCTAATTCGTAAGTTTTACGTTTAGCAACTGCCTTGTTTGGATAGTATTCTTCCCAAGTTCCTACCGCTATACCATTCTCATATCTTTCTATTCTTGCAAGCCTTTGATTTTCGTAGAAATACCTCCAAGTGCCAATCCGCTTACCATTTGCATCGAAAAACTCCTCCGATTCTTTCGCTTTGGTGCCTGGGAAATAGCGTATCCATTCGCCTATTTTTTTGCCATTTTTATAAGTCCCTTCTTCGACCACTAGATTTGGATAGGTTAGTCTTTTGAAGGATCCGTCCAGTTCCCCTCCTTTATATACCGCCTCAGTGATTAATACTCCTTCTTGATCGTATTCTAAAAAAGGACCTTCTCTTACTCCATTGACATAAAACTCTCTAACGGCGAGCTCTCCGAATGCATAATACTGTAACCATTGACCAGTTTTTTTGCTGTTTTCATACTGACCTTCTATAGAGATTTGGTTTGGATCAATGTAATCTGGAACACCAGTTCTGCCAAAATATTCTATGTATTTCCCTACAATAACTGAATCCTTAAAAACCATTTCTTTCTTCAAAGCCCCTTCAGCATCGTATAATTTGGAAGTGCCAAAAAGTATCCCATCTCTGTATTCTGCTACCGCCTTTCTTTTACCATCGGGATAAAAACTGCTCCAAGTACCTTCTCGTTTCCCATTTTTAAAGGTGCCTTCAGTGAGTAAAGTATTAGTTTTTGGATTGTAATATTTCCATAAACCTTCTCTTGTTACATTGGTAAGAACTCCAGTTGCCATCAGTGTTGAGTCCGAATTGTATTGGCGAACTATAGCACTTTCTTGCGCAAACAGTGGAGTGCTAAGAAGGATTAATGCGATTAGGATGTATTTCATATGATTATATTTATTTCTTAGCGGCAATATGTAATCTCTCATACCTGATAATCATCTTGGTGTGGGATGCATGATGTATGATCAGTTTCATATGGCTTTGTTTCGAATTGATTCAGGGGGAAAACTGAATCTGTCAAAAAGAGAATCTGAATAGTGTACGAATGTTCTCGATTCCTGTTTAAAAATAAGTTAATTCCAGCTTTATCTCATTTTTTAGGATAATAAGAATATCAATTTTTTTAGTTCATCCATAATCTCGTCTTCAATAGTAGTTTTTTCTCCTGAGATCTGAATGCATTTATGCCATTGATAGAAGGTTGATTTCTCAAAATCACTGACTGTAGGAGAATTTGTAAATGCATTGTTGAGAAGGATCTCTGGATAATCCCAAGGACTGGAAGATTGATCAAATACCCATTTGTTTTCGGATAGTTCCTGAAAAGGTGCTTTTGGGTTGTTTTTTCCAATTTGGACAAAAAGAAAAAGGCCATGTCCAAACCAGTTTAATATGCGGATGTTAAGACCGTTAGTTAAATCAAAGTCCCTGATAATATCCAATACCTGGTAGGGATATCCTAAGAGATCATTTCCCTTCGAAAGTTTTACTCCTCGACTTCGGCTATGAATGTCTTGTAATTTTTCAGGTTCGAATGAATTGCCAACTTCGGCGAGTATCTCCCAAAACTTAGCTTTAAGTCTATTTTGGCGTGGTATTATATCCTGGTCAAGCCAAAGATCAAGATCTAAATAATTGGATTCTTCAGCCATTTACCATTGGAGAAGGGCGGAAGCCCAAGTGAATCCTGAGCCGAATGCTGCAAGGCAAATTAAATCACCTTCCTTAATTCTACCTTGTTCCCAAGCTTCGCTTAGTGCAATTGGAATCGTAGCGGCAGTTGTATTTCCTTTGGTCATGATATTGTTAAATACCTTTTCGTCAGGAAGGCCTAGCTGCTTCTGAATATATTGACTGATTCTGAGGTTAGCCTGATGTGGAACGAGTAAATCTATAGCAGATTGTTCGAGCTGATTTGCATCTAGTGCCTCCTTGATTACTTCCATAAATCTCACTACTGCATGCTTGAAAACAGTGTTTCCATTCATTTTTAAGAAGAAACTTCCCGACTCTATCAGTTCTGGAGAAAGTCGTACTTCCCGGCTACTTCCTGGGTCTTTACAATACAATTCCTCTGCATGCTCGCCTTGAGAATGAAGATGTGTAGTTAGAATCCCAGGTTGATCTGATTCTACGGCTCCAAGAACTGCCGCACCAGCGCCATCTGCGAAAATCACGGAGCTTGAACGTCCTTCGTCGCTTTTGTCCAAAGCAGATGACTGAATCTCAGCTCCGACAACGAGTATTTTTTTGTACATCCCAGTTTTGATAAACTGATCTGCAATAGATAAGGCGTAGATAAAACCGGAACAGGCATTACGAATGTCGAGCGCACCTATTGTGCCCATGCCCAATTCCCGCTGAAGCAAAACTCCATTTCCAGGTATGAAATAGTCAGGCGTGATGGTGGCAAAAACTATGAAGTCGATCTCTGAAGCTTGTACTCCAGCTCTTTTCATTGCCATTTCAGAGGCATTTTTAGACATACTTGTCACTGTGTCCACTCCCGGAGTAAACCAGTGCCTAGATTCGATCCCAGTTCTTTCGACGATCCACTCATTATTGGTGTTCATCATTTCTGAGAGTTCATTGTTAGTCACAGTTCGTTCTGGCACATAGTGCCCAACTCCTAGGATTCTAGATTTTTGCATGTCAATTTGGGTTGTCTTAAAATTGACTCCCAATATCGCTAGTTCAATTTACTCTAGCAAAAAGGGAAATGATAAGCCGCAGAATTAACCGAAGAGGGTGTAATTGCCATGCTGATCCATAGGGGAAGTTTTGCGGATGATGGCTGGGCTATCATTTTGTACGGAATTCACTAAAGGTGAAACAGTAAAGCCCATCATGGAATCCGCCGAATAAGGCTTGAGTAAGGATAAAAGATCCTCTTCTTCCGTGTATTTATCTAACCATTTTTTTTCTGCATCCCGGTCTAGAATTACAGGCATTCTGTCATGGATTTCAGAAACAACTTTATTAGGAGTTGTAGTAAGTATCAAAAAAGTATGTTGAGTTTCGCCATTTACAGACTCATATTCCTCCCATATTCCTGCAAAAGAGAACAGTTCATCTTCGCGTAAAGTAAATCTATAAGGGACCGAGGTTTTTTTGCCAAGACGCTTCCATTCGTAGAATCCATCAGCTGGGATAATGCAGCGTCGCTGCCTGAAAGCGGTCTTAAACGATATTTTTTCATTTACTGTCTCCGCTTTAGCATTGATCAGCTTTTGTGCTACAGGTCTGTTTTTTCCAAATTCCGGCGTAATGCCCCAGTAGAAGTAAGAAAAGCCTTTAGGGCTTTGGGATGTAATCACAGGAACCAACTGAGTGGGAGCGATATTGTAACGAGGTTTTAAATCGGTAAACATTTCTGCCTGAAATCGTTCTTCGAGTTCTTCTTTACTTTTGCTTAAGGAATATCGTCCACACATAATTTTATATTGCTGTAATTGGCAGGAAGTTAGAGAACAGCGCTTATAAATTCAACTGCTCTTTGCTCCGAATAATAGGGTTTGTCGGAATTTGCCGGGCTGAACCCTACATGTCCACCATGTTTTGGGAACTCGAAATAGACCTGATCCAGTGTTTTAGCAAGCTTGACAGGAAAGCATCTTTCGCTTAAAAAAGGGTCATTATGCGCATTTAGGACTAATGTGGGGAGTTTGATCTGATCCAAAAAGTATAAGGAAGAATTCACTTCGTAATATTCTTCAGCATCAGCAAAGCCATGAAGAGGGCCAGTGAAAAAATCATCGAAATCAGCCAAAGTTTTAATGTTTCTTAGCGTTTCCACAGGAATTTGACCTGGATGTGCATTGGATTTCTCTATAACTTTCTTTTTTAGGCTTCGTAAAAAGCGTTTAGAGTATAGTGTGTTTTCCGTTTCAGATATTTTTTTGGAGGAACTTCCCAAGTGTAATGGGACCGATATACCCACTCCTCTATGGATTTTTGAAAGGCTATTTCCTTTTTCCCCTAGGTATTTTAGTGTCAGGTTTCCTCCCAAGCTAAAACCAACTAGATTTATTTCATCATAAGAATTGTAGGCATGCTTCACTACCAGGTCTAGATCATAGGTGGCTCCAGAGTGATAGAAAATTACCTGTTTGTTCATTTCATCACTACAGCTTCTAAAGTTCCAGGTTAGTACGTCGTAGCCATTTTGCAGGAAGGAATTCACCATTCCAAGCATATATGCTCGAGTGCTATTACCTTCCAATCCGTGACTGATAATGACTAATTTATGCTTTTCTTGGCGATACCAGTCCAGATCAAGAAAGTCTCCGTCACTAGTTGAAATTCTCTCTTTAACGGGATTAGGTACACTGACTCTTCTAAAAAGTGAGGGGTAAATTGTCTCTAAGTGTCCGCTAAACAGCCACTTGGGTCTGGTGTAAGTACTGTTTTCTAATAAAGGCATATCAGGGAGATATGGTTTGAAAGCTGAAATGCTTGGGGAAATTACTAGTTTTAAATTTGATTAAAGCCATTATAAAAACTATTTTTGGACACTTTAAAAACGAATTAGCGCGGAATAACCTATGGCCGAAATAATAAGAATGCCTAAAATGAGCGACACCATGGAAGAGGGTGTGATTGCTGCATGGTTGAAAAAAGTTGGAGATTCTGTGAAACCAGGTGATATCCTGGCTGAAGTAGAGACTGACAAAGCAACGATGGAGCTTGAATCCTACGACGAGGGTGTGCTTTTATATATTGGAGTTAAAGAAAAAGATGCTGTACCAGTAAATGGTGTGATCGCTGTGATCGGAGAGAAGGGTGAGGAATACCAACACCTACTTGATGGTGGCGATGCTCCAGCAGCAGATAAGAAAGAAGAAGCTCCAAAGGCTGAAGAGAAGAAGGCTGAGCCAGCCAAATCTGAAGCTCCAGCAGAAAAAATTGATGTTTCAAACATCAATGCTATCGTAATCACGATGCCTAAGATGTCGGATACCATGCAAGAGGGAACGATTGCGACTTGGTTGAAGAAGGTCGGTGATGACGTCAAGTCTGGAGAAATCATCGCTGAAGTAGAAACTGATAAAGCAACTATGGAGCTGGAGTCTTATGATGACGGTACCTTGCTATATATAGGTGTGGAAGCTGGAGATGCTGTGGCAGTAGATGGAGTAATCGCTGTGATCGGTGAAAAAGGAGCAGATTTCGAGACGCTTTTGAAAGCTCAAAAATCTGAATATTCTGAAGCACCGGCCGAGGCTAACCCTGAACCAGCTGCTGAAGCCAAGAAAGAAGAAGCTCCTAAAGCTTCATCTGCGCCAGCTGCAAGTAGCGCTTCTGCGACTACCGCTGATGGTGACAGATTGAAAGCATCTCCTTTGGCTAAGAAAATGGCTGAAGATAAAGGAATAGATATCCGTGCCGTGAATGGCTCTGGAGAAAATGGAAGAATCGTGAAGAGAGATGTAGAGAACTTTGTTCCTGCCGCTGCTCCTCAAGCCGGCGCTTCTGCAGGCACTGCTGCTCCAGGTGTTGGAGTGGAGAGCTTCAAAGAAGAGAAGGTTTCTCAGATGAGAAAAGTGATTGCGAAGAGACTTGCGGAAAGCAAGTTTGGCGCACCACACTTCTACGTGACCATGGAAATCAACATGGACAAAGCGATGGAAGCTAGAAAAAGCATGAATGAAATCTCTCCTGTGAAGATTTCCTTTAACGATATGGTGATCAAAGCGACAGCATCAGCTTTGCGTCAGCATCCTAAAGTGAACTCTAGCTGGTTAGGCGACAAGATCAGATATAACGACCATATCCATATCGGAATGGCAGTAGCAGTGGATGAGGGATTGTTGGTTCCAGTGATCAGATTTGCTGATAGCCTTTCACTTTCTCAGATTTCTACTCAGGCGAAAAGCCTAGGGGGTAGAGCAAAAACAAAAGAACTACAGCCGAAGGATTGGGAAGGAAATACCTTCACGATCTCTAATTTGGGAATGTTCGGAGTGGACGAGTTCACTGCGATCATCAACCCGCCAGATGCATGTATCCTAGCAGTAGGAGGTATCAAAGAAACTGTAATCGTCAAAGATGGCCAGATGAAAATCGGTAATCTGATGAAGGTGACTTTGTCTTGTGATCACAGAGTGGTAGATGGTTCTATAGGAGCTGCCTTCTTGATTACCTTGAAAAGCTTACTCGAAGATCCAGTCAGAATACTGGTTTAAGAATATATTAAACTGCCAAAAAGTCCTGATTTCAGGACTTTTTGTTTTTTGTACGTTTATTGGTAAGTATCCACCACACAATAACCAAGCACATGACAAAAATTAAATCAACAACCGTAGTTGCGATTAGGCATAATGGAGAAGTAGTGATAGGAGCAGATGGTCAGGCAACTTTAGGAAATACAATAGCGAAAAGCAGCGTAAAGAAATTGAGAGTTTTGCAGGGAGGTAAGATTGTCACTGGCTTTGCTGGTTCTACAGCAGATGCTTTTACACTTTTAGAGAAATTCGAAGAGAAGCTTGGTGCTTTTGGTAACAATATGAAGCGTTCCGCAGTGGAGTTAGCTAAAGAGTGGAGAACAGATCGTATGCTTTCCAAATTGGAAGCGATGATGATCGTAGCTGACAAAGATGATATCTTGATTATCTCTGGAAATGGCGACGTGATCGAACCAGACATGGAGATCGCTACGATTGGATCTGGAAGTATGTATGCGCAGTCTGCCGCTCGAGCGATGAAGCAATTTGCGCCACATATGACTGCTGAAGAAATGGTAAGAGAAAGTCTCAATATCGCAGCTGATATTTGTATCTATACCAACCACAACTTGGTAATTGACAGAGTAACAGGCTAATTCATAGAAAAATCATAATACCGACCGAAGCTAGTCCCTTCGGTTTTTTTTATTTTTTAGCCACAGAGTGCACGGAGGATTACACAGAGGGGCACAGCTTTTAGTGTTATTTAATTTTAGATTGGGCTGAAAGCCCTAGATACCATAGTCCAGCTTGTAGGGCTGGGGTCAATGAAAGTGTATAAGTGCTTGAGCTCTGGAAGAGAGGAATAGAAATTTTGTCCGATCAATGTGGTTCAAGCCTGGCTTCTGCAGACAGGTCTTCAGACTTGGACCGATGAAAGTGCAGTCTTCAGACTGTCTATCGTGATTGATGGAGGAATATTCTTGCCTAAATTGATCATTGCTATTCTTCAAGGGAGCTATCAAGATTTACACCGATCACTTTTCATCTTACCTATGTTTAAATAGCCCTCAGTCACAAATGTTTTTCGTCTTTTTCTAAACCTGTTGTGGCACTTGGCTGTTACTCATTTATATAAAGAGATGCTATGGAAACTACCACTGTTAAGAAAACTACGAAGAAGGATTACAGGAAGCTGATTCTGGAAGGCTTCAAAGATCATGTACTTGAGCATGGTGATTTGCCAAAGTCGGTATTCAAGTTTGCCAAGGATTTGAAAATGAAAGAGGAGGATTTTTATACTTACTTCACTTCTTTCGAAGCGATAAAGTCCACGATATTGGTTGATATTTTTGAGGAAACTCTAGCTGATATCAGCAAGCAAGGAGTCTTTGAAGGCTATTCTGCCCGGGAAAAATTCCTTAGCTTTTTGTTCACTTGGATAGAAGTGTTGAAAAAGAACAGGTCCTATCTGCTGAGTTTATATGAAAGCAAAGCGAAGTCCTTCGTGACTTTGCCAAAGGAATCTGCCGAATTCAAGGAGAAGTTTAAAGCCTTTGCCAACGAGATAATTTTGGAAGGTAAAGAGACTGAAGAAATCGCTACTCGACCTGTGATCTCAGATCGATACGATGAAGCACTTTGGATACAAGTCGGATTTGTGTTCAGGTATTGGCTTGATGATAGATCCCCAAGATTCGAAAAAACTGACGCGGCAATAGAAAAGTCAGTGAATCTAGGATTTGACCTGATGGGAAAAAGTGCGTTGGATTCATTTCTTGACTTCGCAAAATTCATGTATCAGTCTAAATAAACCATGATAGATAACTTAGACGAGCAACAGGCAATCCCTGTCTCGAAAGTGCAACGTGCTGCCAAATTCATCTCTACAGGAGCAAAAGTAGGAGGGAATTACGTGAAGCATTACGCCAAAAAAATGGTGAATCCTGGGATGGATAAGGAGGAGCTTCACATGAATAATGCTACGGATATTTATTCTTCCCTTAGCCAGCTGAAAGGTTCTGCGCTGAAAGTGGCTCAGATGATGTCCATGGACAAGAATCTTTTGCCAAGAGCCTATCAGGATAAATTTACCATGGCGCAGTATTCGGCACCTCCTTTATCTTACCCTTTGGTGGTAAAGACTTTCCAGAAATATTTCAGCAAAACGCCAGATCAGGTCTTTGATACATTTACCCGATCAGCTGTGAATGCAGCTTCTATTGGACAGGTTCATCAAGCTACTTTGGGGGATAAAACCTTGGCAGTGAAAATCCAATATCCTGGAATTGCTGATTCAGTCAGTTCGGATTTGAGACTCGTGCGCCCTTTTGCTTTGCGTTTATTGAATATGAATGAAAAGGAACTGGACCATTACATGTCCGAAGTGGAGGAGAAGCTTCTCGAGGAAACGGATTATGTGTTGGAAGTACGCCGATCTAGAGAGATTTCGGGGGAATGTAGTCATATCCCAAATTTGAAATTCCCTACTTATTACGATGAACTCAGTGCAGAGCGGATCATCACGATGGATTGGATCGAAGGAGCGCATATGAAGGAATGGCTGGAAACCAATCCAAGTCAGAGGTCAAGAAATCAGATTGGTCAGGCACTTTGGGATTTTTACCATCATCAGGTTCATAATCTCAAGACGGTACATGCCGATCCACATCCTGGGAATTTCATTATTCAGGAAAATGATCAATTGGGGATCATAGATTTCGGCTGTGTGAAAGTGATTCCAGAGGACTTCTATCAAGGCTATTTTGCATTGATCAAAAAGAATTTGTTGATCAATAGCAATGAGTTGGATCAGGTGTTCTTTGATCTGGAATTCATCTCGGACAAGGACTCGCCGGATGAGCAGGAGTATTTCAAATCTGTCTTTAAAGAGATGATTTCTCTTTTAGGAAAGCCTTTCCATGTAGAGAAGTTTGACTTTTCGGATGACGGGTTCTTCGAGCGAATTTTCGAATTAGGGGATCGTGTTTCTAATGATAAGCAATTCAAAAAGTCTAATCAGGCACGTGGATCTAAGCATGGGCTTTATGTGAACAGAACCTATTTTGGTTTGTATAATCTGCTAAATCAGCTACAGGCCGAAGTGGTGACTACGAAGCCGGAGTGGTTGGAGTGATTATATTGATGGAAGACGGATGACCGATGACCGAAGTTTGGGCCATTTTGGATTTTGACATTTCCTGTTTTAGTTTAACTTTAATAACATGGGACAAGTTATAATACCTTCACTAAAAGTCATTGAGAATGATTTGGAGTACCAAACTTCTCTTGAATTGATAAAAGGTTTAATAAATAGTGGAGTGGAGGCAAACTCAGATGAGGAGAATTATCTGGAAGTTCTTTCCATATTGATAGAGAAATATGAAGAGGATAAAGGATATAAAGTAGATAACTCCACTGCTGATTCTATTGAAGTTTTAAGCTACTACCTTTCAGAAAATGGCTTGCAACAAAAGGATCTTGTACCAGTTTTAGGCCCAGCCAGCAGAGTCTCCGAAATAATGAATCGAAAAAGGAGACTAAGTCTAAAGCAAATCAAAAACCTGAATCAAGCTTATCATATTCCAGTAGCATTACTGCTAGATTAAATCAAAAAAAGGGAAGCAAAACGCTCCCCTTTTTTTTATTGGTTTATTTTCCTGAGTAAGTGACCCGATAGATAACGCCAGCCATATCGTCGGAAATCAATAGACTTCCGTCTTTCATCTCCTGCACATCGACAGGACGTCCCCAGGCTTCCTGAGCTTCCTCATCCAACCATCCTGAAGCAAACACTTTTTCTCCTGAGGCCTTAGATCCATCTACATTCAAAGAGCTAAGAACATACCCGGATTTCTTACTACGGTTCCAAGAGCCATGCTTAGCGATAATCACTTGGTTTCGGTATTCAGAAGGGAACATGTCACCTTCATAGAACCTCATTCCTAATGGAGCTACGTGAGCACCTAGTTTTGCAGCAGGAGCGATATAATCACTTTGGACTCCACCTTTACCGCCAAACTCAGGGTCTTTCACACTTCCTTCATGCCAGTATGGGTAACCAAAGTGCTGACCAGCTTCAGTGATATGATTCAACTCACAATTTGGCACATCGTCTCCCATCATGTCACGGCCATTGTCTGTAAACCACATATCACCGGTTTTCGGATCCCAGTCGAATCCCACAGAGTTTCTCACGCCATGCGCTACTATCTCTGGAGTTGGGTTTGGAGAGTCCACATCCAAGCGTGTGATGGATGCAAAGATTTCATTCTCTGACTCACAGATATTGCAGGGTGCACCAACTGGCACATAAAGCTTTCCGTCAGGACCAAAGGCAATGAATTTCCAGCCATGATGATTTTCTGTAGGATAGCCATCGTAGACCACCTCAAAGGTTGGGTTGTTCAGATTGTTCTTGATGTCTTTGAATCGAATGATTCTACTTACCTCGGCGACATAGAGATCGCCACCTTTATAGGCAACCCCGTTTGGCATTTGCAGATCTTCAGCTAGGGTGTATTTAGTGTCAGCTTTTCCGTCACCATCTTCATCAATGACTGCATAGACGTGTCCTTCCTGTCTACTTCCCACGAAAACAATCCCGTCTTCAGAGATTGTCATCTCGCGGGCATTCGGAATGTCTGCTGCCCACACTTCTATTTTGAAATTTTCGGGAAGCTTGATTTTGTCAAGTTTTACATCTGCTTTTGCATCACTGATATTTCTCTTATTTGCACTGTTAGGTGTTTTAATGTTCTGAGCATCAGCTTTTTGATTTTGTCCACAACCGAAAGTAAATAGGGTGATTCCGATTCCTAAAGCGACAGATATCTTGGATAAATATTTCATAATTGGTTGTTTCATTTGTATACTAAGTTAAGAAACATTCAGAATGTTTGGGTTTGAAAAGGTTATGAGCAGGTTAATGGTTAATTTTGCGGAATGTTATCGATTTCCAACCTTTCTTACTTCATCGGAGGGCGTCCACTCTACGAAAATGCCAATTTACACATCAAGCCTAAAGACAAGATTGGCCTTGTAGGTCAAAACGGTACAGGTAAGTCCACCTTATTGAAAATTATCAATGGAGATTTTCAGCCTAGTTCTGGAGAAGTCCAAAAGGCGAAGGACTGTACCATCGGATTTTTGAATCAGGATTTACTTTCCTATCAGTCTGACGATAGTATTTTGAATGTGGCTTTGGCAGCTTTCAAGGAAACTTTGGAGCTTCAGGATGAGATCGATGAAATCTTGAAAAAGATGGAAACCGATTACTCTGATGAAATTATCAATAGACTGGCCTTTCTCCAGGAAAGATTTGAAGCTAACGAGGGCTATACGATCAAAGCGAAGGCTGAGGAAGTACTAGAAGGAATAGGTTTCAAGTCTGCGGATTTGAATAAGCCGCTCCGGACTTTTTCCGGAGGGTGGAGAATGCGTGTGATGCTTGCCAAGCTTTTGCTTGAAAAGCCATCTCTACTCATGCTCGATGAGCCTACCAACCACTTGGATCTTCCTTCCATCGAATGGGTGGAGAACTACATGAAGAACTACGAAGGTGCTGTCATCGTTGTTTCCCACGATCAGACTTTTTTGGATAATTGCATCAGTAGCACCGTAGAAGTAGCGAGTAATTCTCTGACGCTTTATTCTGGTAACTATTCCTTTTATAAGGAAGAAAAAGTGGAGAGGATGGAAATCCAGCAGAACGCTTACGAGAATCAGCAGCAGATGATCAAGCAAACGGAGAAGTTTATCGAGCGTTTCCGTGCAAAGGCAACTAAGTCCAATCAGGTTCAGTCAAGAATTAAAGCCTTGGATAGACTCGATCGTGTGCATGAAGTCGTAAGTGATGAGGTTTCTGTCAATTTCAAATTCAAATTCACCAAGCAGTCAGGTCGTGATGTGATCACACTTGATAATATCTCTAAGGCTTACGGAGATAATGTGATTTTGAAAAATACCACTGCCCGAATCGAACGAGGTGATAAAATCGCTTTGATTGGAGCAAATGGAAAGGGTAAATCTACTTTGCTTAGAATCATAGATGGTTCTGAGAAAAATATACCAGGAAGATCTGAAGGCTATAATGTTGTCAAATCTTTCTTTGCGCAGCATCAGCTAGAGGCATTGACGCTGGATAATGAGATTATTCAGGAAATGGCTCAAGCAGGAAGTGCTAAGTCGGAAATGGAGCTTCGTGGCGTACTAGGATGCTTTTTGTTTACAAATGAAGAAGTATTCAAAAAGATCAAGGTGCTTTCTGGAGGTGAAAAATCCAGAGTTGCTTTGGCAAAAACTCTGATCTCAGAATCTAACTTTTTGCTACTCGATGAGCCTACCAATCACCTGGACTTTCAGTCGGTGAATATTTTGATTCAAGCGCTTCAGCAGTATGAAGGGACTTTTGTGACAGTATCTCACGATAGACACTTCATCCGAGGCGTAGCAAACAAGATCTGGTACATAGAGAATCATGAGATCAAGGAATATCTTGGTACTTACGCAGAGTATGAGGCTTGGCGCGAAAAGCAAGCTCCGGTAATTGAAGTTCAAGCGGTTCAAAAAGCTGAGAAAAAGGAGCAGCCAAAAGCGAAGGCTCCAGTAAATAATCCTGAGGCACAGCAGGCTAAGAAAGACTTGAGGAAACTTGAGGAAGAATTGGAGCGTGTGGAGAAGGAAGTGGAAAAGTTGGAAGAGAAGAAATTAGGTTTGGAGCGCAAAATGGCTGATCCAGAATTGTATTCCCGTGAAGTAGAAGCTCAGGAAATTCAGGAAAATTATCAAGGGCTTCAAGCCAATCTAAAAGCTTCCAATGAACAATGGGAAGTATTGGTAGACAAAATTTCCAGCCTACAGGAAGTCCTTTCCTAGTAAATTTTAGATTTGGTCTTCATTTTGCCTATTTTTCAGAATGAAGACCAAATTCCTTTTGTTAAGTTTTTTGCTGGCTAGCTCAGCTGTTTTCTCACTTTTTGCGCAGCAACTGGAAGACAAAGTTTATAAGGATCACATTCAGTCTGTGCGTTTGTTTCCTGAAGGAGCTACCATTGACGCATCCTTAAATGCTCCAATTACCTCGCTTCAATCAGCCACACCTCTCGTGTTGTTGTTTGATGATTTGGCTTTTGATCCACAGTTATACACTGCCAAATTGATTCATTGTGATGCAGATTGGCAAAAGTCTCAGCTGAAGGACAATGATTTTCTGCGCACTTTCAATGAGTTTAATGTTCAGAATTATGATTATTCAGTCAATACTCGTATTCCCTATATTCATTATCAATTCGAACTGCCTGCTGTCACCAAATCGGGGAATTATATAGTAAAAGTTTATAGCCAACGGGATGAATCAGATGTGATTTTGACCAAGCGATTTATGATTTATGAGGAGGTTTTTAATGTGGGAGCATCGATTGTTCCTCCTTCACAAACGGCTGCACGGAGAAATTCTCAGCAGATAAATCTCGTAGTGAATTATTCGGCAGGGGAGGTGACCAATCCAGACGGGCAGATCAAGGTGGTAATCCGTCAAAATCAACGCTGGGACAATGCGAAGTTTTTGTCTAAGCCTACGTTTATGAATGAGAGCTCGAAGATACTTAGGTACGAGTCCTTCGATGGGGGAAATACCTTTGATGCTGGCAATGAATTTCGATTTGTTGACTTGAGATTCATTCGGGCAAATGGCGTAAACATAGCTAATATGCGCGTGGAGCCAGATGTAATATTCGCGGATGGAAATATTAATAAGCCTAGACCTGAGACCGCGTATTCTCAGTATTTGGATCTGAATGGGCAATATTTGGTGGAAACCAAAGATCGGCCAGGCGGAAATATGGAGGTAGAAAGTGAATATATGCTGATGACTTTTAGATTAGCTATAGAGCCAACTTCCGAACCTATTTACCTGATTGGTTCTTTGACGAATTGGGGGAAAGCAGCAGAAGCGAAAATGGAATGGGATCCAAAAATGGGAGTTTACACTACATCGCTTTTGGTAAAGCAAGGTTGGTATGATTACCAATATGCATTTTTAGTGGACGGTAAGTTCGATCCACAATCCTTTGAAGGGAGTTATTTTGAAACTGAGAATGAATACGAGGTGATGGTTTACTTCAGGAATCTAGGATCTCGTTATGATCAGCTTGTTGGGTATGTTTACCTGCAACCGAATAGGAGGAGGTTGTAGTTTTTTAAACCGCAGTGCACTCGGAGGAAAACGCAGATCGCACAGTTTGTTTTTTTGGATATAAGGGCTGAACATAAGGTTATTTAGCCATCTCGATAGGGCTGGGATTAAAGAATCAAATTCAATCTATAGCTCTGAAGGAGCGGAATAGCATTTTTGTCTAAGTTTGTGTTGCTATTTCGAATTTACCAATGACAAATTCTTCCTAGAAACTAGAATTATTTTTAGAAATATAAATCCAAAGGGAAGAGCTTGTTCCGCATGGGGCGGAAGGGGTTTTGGGTGCAGCAAACAACTAACAACCGGTATGCAACAACCAATAACTAATCTTAAATCGACTCCCCGTGCTGTGAGATATCCAATCCCACTTCTTCGTATTCTTCCCGTACTCGTAGCGTCACAAACTTGTTCAACAGATAGAAAATCGCATAAGCCATACCAAAGGAGAAAATGGATACGCCTACCAATACGAGCATATGGGAGCCAAAAATTGACCAACCACCATGGAGAAGGCTAGAGCCCTCTTTGCCTGCAAAAATTGCTGTCAGGATCATTCCCATGATTCCGCCTATGCCGTGACAAGCAAAAACATCTAAGGTGTCATCTATTTTCTTCAAAAACTTGGCATTCATAGCCAGGTTAGAAACGATCGCACCGGCTGCGCCAAAGAAGAAACTTTCAGGAACTGTGATGTATCCAGCAGCCGGAGTGATGACTACAAGTCCTACTACCGCACCGATACAGGCTTGCAAAGCGGAGATTTTCCTTCCCTGAATCCTATCAAATAAAACCCATGTCATCATCGCAGTGGCTGAGCTTATAGTAGTTGTCGCAAAAGCTAAGGCTGCAGTGGCATTTGCGCCAAAGGATGAACCGGCATTGAATCCAAACCAGCCAAACCATAGCATTCCTGTGCCCAACAGAACATAAGTGATATTCGAAGGTTCGTGGTGAGGTTTGTTTCTTTTTCCTAGAAAAATAGCACCTGCCAGTGAAGCAAAACCTGCGCTGATATGAACAACTGTGCCTCCGGCAAAATCAAGTAAACCGAAATAAGAGCCGATTAGTCCGTTAGGATGCCAAACCATATGTGCGAGTGGGGCATAGACGAATATGCAGAAGATACCGATAAAGAATAGGTAGCCTATAAATCTAACGCGCTCCGCGAAAGAACCCGTGATGATTGCAGGTGTGATCACTGCGAATTTCATCTGAAATAAGGCGAAAAGGATAAAAGGAATAGTGGGGCCTAATGTTTTGTGAGGCAATTCAGCGACTTGATCAAAGAATAGGTATTGAAATGGATTTCCAAAAAGACCGTATTTCACTCCATCAATGGTGATGCCAATAGGATCTCCAAAAGCAATACTGAAACCGACTACCACCCAAAGCATGGTCACAACTCCAAGTGAAATGAAACTTTGAAGCATGGTGGAAATGAGGTTTTTCTTACCTACCATTCCTCCGTAAAACAAGGAAAGTCCGGGAGTCATCAGTAAAACCAAACAGGATGCAGTGAGCAACCAGGCAATATCAGCGTAGGCTAATTGATCTTCCGTACCAAAGTTTTCAAGTATAGGCTGGCTGTGTTTCCAAAATAAGCCCACAACTGGAGCCGCAATAGTAATTAGAAAAGCTACTTTCCATTTAAACTTCATTCCACTTTTTTCCATGCCTCAAAAGTAAAACAATAAATGTTTTATTCTGTATTATTTAATTATTACAGAATTTAAAATCATACAAGTTGTTAAAATGATCGTAAAGTAGCGAGTTCGTAAAAACCTGTATGCTTTTCTAAGGTAGTATAAAACAGACTTTTACTCAGCAATTTCCCCATAGGTCAAGCTATCATGAGTCTCAATGAATTTTTTTTCCTATCCAGATACTCGCTGTCTGAATTATTCCTGAAATATATGACTTCACCTCCTCTAGACTTAAAACCCACGGACACCGAGCTTGTCGAGGTACTCAAAGAATATAATTTGTTTTGTGGTAGGATTCCGTGTAGTCATATTTTTTAATCATTTCTCCACATTTGGGACTGCCTGAGTAACTCCTATCGAATGGCTTCTTGACAGATTCTAACTCATTTAGATTCTATTACTACGTCAAGCTCCAAAAACCACCTTCACCTTCTCTGAACTTAGTTTTATCACCCATTCATCTTGAGGATTGACTGCGGTATTCCATAGGAAAAGTGATCGGAGAGATTTGATTTCGGCAAGTGCTTCCAAACCGGATGAGCTGACCATGGTTCCGTTTAGATTTAAGACTTCCAGTCGGGAAAGGTTCTTCAAAGCTGAAATTCCGGCATTTGAGATCGGGTTATTTTCGATGCGCAGCCTTTGGATATTGGAAAACTGAGCGATGAGGTTCAAATCAGAATCCTGAATCCCCGTTTCTGCCAAACTCAACCAATAAATATGGTCTTTGATGGGCAATAGTGTTTTCAAAAGTTCGGAGACTTGGCCCGTTGCAACCTCCGATGGTAAGACTATATCCAAAGCGCCTGTTTCTTGGGATAGAACTCTGACCCGAAACCCTATTTTCTCCAAAAGCATAAGTTGAACAGTATCAATACGCACTGCAAGCATTTTTTCTGCCCCAAAAATATTGAGTCTAGGTTTTGCCCATTTTATCAGATCTTCATCTGCTTCAAGTATTGAAATCTCCGGATCTGCCTTCCCTTTCTCTATCCACCACCTGATCCATTGTATTTCTTCCTCTGTCAGTGGCTTTTTCCCTTCGGAAGGCATAAAGTCGTCGTGGTCTTCAGGTAGTGTTACCCTTCGGATCAATTCACTTTTTTCACCATCCAAAGAAATAATTACCGGTCCATTTTCTCCTCCTTTGACCAAAGTTTCATAGGAAACCATATTCAATTCTCCCTTGGATTTTCCAGGTCGGTGACAGCTTTGACATTTGCTTCTCAGAATTGGCTGAATCACATCGGTAAATACCTCAGCCTCCTCCATCGTAGCCAAAACGCGACCTTTGCTCTCATCTTGCATTCCCGAAAAAGGGGCATAAGCAGTCAGGTAATCTTCTCCATGTGTGAGGCTTCCTCCAAAATGTCCCGTGACAGAAAGCGTAAGAATAAGAAATCCCAAAATTGAATAATTGAGTTTTTTGGAAATTTTATCTTCGTTTTTATTCACCCACCAGGCAATTCCAGCTAGTAAAACTGTGGTCCATCCTGCAATCAAATGAATATCCAAAAGTTCCCCTTCATATCCTCCGGATCGGGAAAGAAGAAACCCTAACAATGCCGCGACCAAGGCGCTAATCGTTCCCAAAAGCAATGCAAAGCTGACCGCCTCATGTAAAGCCGGTTTTTTCCCTAAAACCACATACCCTTTCAATAAAACAGCAATAATCAAAAAACCAATTGGAAGATGAACCCAAAGGGGATGAAAGCGTCCGATGAACGTGATGATATCTTGTGTCATATTCCGATCATTCTAGGTTAAAATCCCCTTGACCACATGACCTTCTACGTCGGTCAACCTAAATCTTCGACCCTGATGCTTATAGGTGAGTCTTTCGTGATCGATCCCAAACAAATGTAAAATCGTAGCCTGCAAATCATGCACATGAACAGGGTCTTTAACCACATTATAACCAAAATCGTCAGTTTCTCCGTAGGAAAAACCTGGCTTCACGCCAGCTCCGCACATCCATTTGGTAAAGCATCTAGGGTGATGATCCCTTCCATAATTATCAGGAGAAAGAGTGCCCTGGCTGTAAACTGTCCTGCCAAATTCGCCACCCCAAACGACCAAAGTATCTTCCAATAGGCCCCGCTGCTTTAGGTCTTTGATCAGTGCTGCGTTAGCTTGGTCAGTTTTCTCGCATTGGTTTTTTATTCCATTGGGTAGATTGCCGTGATGATCCCATCCCTGATGATATAGCTGGACAAATTTGACATCCTGCTCGATGAGTTTTCTAGCCAATAGGCAGTTGGCGGCATAGGTACCAGGATCACGGCTCTCTTCCCCATACATCTCATACACCCAGTCAGGCTCCTTGGACATATCAGTCACATCAGGTACCGAGGTCTGCATTCTGAAGGCCATTTCATATTGTGCAATCCGGGCGCTGATCTCGGGATCACCATACGTGTCATACTGCACTTCATTCAATGATTTGAGGTAATCCAGCATCTCGCGTCGGTCCTCTCCATCGTAATTTTCAGGATTTCCGAGATAAAGGACAGGGTCTTTTCCGGACCGAAACTGTATTCCTTGGTATTGGGAAGGCAGAAACCCATTTCCCCATAGTCTGGAGTATAGCGGTTGGTCCTGCACAGCATCTTTAGATACCAATACAATAAAGGAAGGCAGGTTTTGATTGTCCGAACCTAGGCCATAGCTCAGCCAGGAACCCATAGAAGGGCGGCCTGGAAGCTGATGACCAGTCTGAAAAAAAGTAATGGCAGGATCATGGTTGATCTGACTTGTCTGCATGCTTTTGATAAAGCAAAGCTCATCCACTATCTCAGCAGTATGTGGCATCAACTCACTCACCCAAGTCCTGCTTTGTCCATATTGGTTAAATTTGAATGCTGATGAGGTCATGGGAAAAGAACTTTGATCCGCACTCATCCCAGTGAGGCGCTGCCCATCTCTCACCGAAGCGGGGAGCTCCTGCCCGTGGAGGTCAACTAACTTTGGTTTGTAATCATACAAATCCAGCTGGGAAGGTCCGCCGGCTTGAAACAGATAAATAATGCGCTTAGCCTTGGGCATAAAATGTGGCAACCCTTCTAATCCATTCGCCGATTCGGAAAGCATAGGAGGAGTTTCAGGATTAGCAGCCAAAATCTTTTCCATACCCATCAATGAACCCAGAGCCAAGGAACCAATGCCCAAGGAAGTTTTAGTCAAAAACCTCCTTCTATCCATCTTCTTTTCAATCTCCTGAAGATCCCGGTTGGAAGATCTCAGCGGGGCATCGTGGTGGTGACTCATGTTATCTTTTGGTTAGGAAAGCATCTGAATTGAGAATAGCGCTGGCTGTCACGGCATTGGCTGCTACTTGGTAGATGTCCAAGTCAGGACTGATTTGGTATTCCCCTGCAGCCAACCAGCCTTTTAATTTTGGTGGATCTGATTTGAATTTACGGTATTCATTTTCCCTCAATTCCAGTAGAATTTCAAGCTCCTTAGAGTTAGGCTTTCTACCTGAAAGTCTTCGAAAAGTATCTTCTATGGCCATGGAGATTTCGGGATAAGCTAGCATCTTTTCTCCCAAAACTTTGGAAGCCTCTACAAAGGTCGGATCATTCATCAGTACCAAAGCCTGAAGCGGCGTATTGGTCTCCTGTCTCTTACTGACCGAAAAACTGTGGTCTGGTGCATCGAAGATGGCTAAAGCCGGATGGTGAACTGAGCGTTTCCAAATCGTGTACATACTCCTGCGATAAAGGTTTGCGCCCGTACCTTGCACATAGTTACCTCCATTGACTCTCCAAAGCCCTGCAGGTTGGTAAGGGAATACACTTTTTCCTCCAATGGCTGGGGTCAACAACCCGGCTGCAAAAAGAGCATTATCCCGGATCAATTCTGCAAGCAAACGCACTGAAGGTCCCTTGGCAAGTAAGTGATTGTCAGGATCTTTTTCTTCCAGTTCTGGTCGTCTTTTTGAAGCTTGCCTATAGGTAGCCGAAGTGACAACCAAACGCTGCATGGCCTTCACATCCCACCCCGAATTCTGGAACTCCAATGCCAACCAATCCAGCAATTCAGGATGAGAAGGCAATTTTCCCTGATTTCCAAAATCCTCGGAAGTAGCAACGAGACCTATTCCAAAGAAATTCTGCCAAAACCGGTTGACTGCCACACGAGCTGTGAGTGGATTTTGAGGATCTATCAGCCATTGGGCCAGTCCCAGACGATTTTTTGGGAGATCCTCTGGCATAGGAAGCACGCTTTCAGGCGTATTTGGAAAAACCTCTTCTCCATGCTGATTATACTCTCCACGTGTCAAAATATAGGTAGGCCGCTTGTTAGGCATATCCTGCATAATCATCATCTCCGGAATTCTCTCCACAGAATCGGAATACACTTTCCGCTGGACAACAACTGCCTTCAGTTTTTCTCGGTAAGCAACTGAATAGTTATTGAGGTAAAGTTTCTTGAAGGATTGTTTTTCTTGGGCACTGAGTTGATTCTTAGATTTGGCTAGTGTGGCATTGAATTCGGCAGGTTTGGCTATTTGTAAGACTTCAATAGGCGAAAGTTCTTTGTCATAGACACTGACTTCATCTACTATAGCGTCCTTAAGTCCTTTGCCCCTCCAAACTGCTCCCACCTGCAGACCCGGCTGCTCGCCTTTGAACAGGATATCTTTGTACAGATTGTCGTGGGTAGTTTGGGTAGCCATTTCCTGTCCGTTTAGGAAGACCTTAAGCCCCTTTGCTTTAGAAGAGCCGTCATAAGTCATGACTAAATTGATCCATTGGTCTCGGGGAATGTCCTTATCAGTGATTTTGGTTATGGCATTGTAAGGAGCCGAATGAGCCATCAGTAATTCCAGCCGGTTGTTTTTTAGACTCAGGTGATAGCCTCGCCAGTTATAAAGTACTGCTCCGGATCCCTTATGGAAAATTGCGCCATCAGTCAAGGATTTTGGAACAGAAACCCAGCTGCTGATCGAAAAAGGTTCGCTCTTGGAGAAGACTCCCGACCCACCCAAATCCAACCATGAATCTCCGTTGAGTTTGACTCCTTTTCCTCTTAGCCCATCCACATACATAGGCGTCTGGTTTTTTACCTCGCTGGTTAACATGGTCCCTTTTTGCGAGGGATTGAGTTGGTTTAGAATAGCTTTTTGATCAAAGGAATAGAATGCTACACGACTGGCCGGAAATTCCCTAACTGACTCTTTTTTGTATCCATTTGTAGCTAGCCAGTTCTGAAAGGCTACCTCTTCCTGTTCCGCCACTTTTTTCAATTCCTCTTCTTCCTGATTTCTTTGAGAAAGTAGATAGGCCAACATTTTATCCTTTTCCTCCCCGGTCAAAAGCATCGTCGGAGCAGGCATGGCATCGTCCCAAGAAATCTGCCCGGCCTCATCTACCTGATTGAAAAAGCTGCTCATTTCGAAGAAATTCTTCTGGGAAATTGGGTCAAATTTATGATCGTGGCACCGTGCACAGCCTAGTGTCAGCGCCATAAAAGCCTGACCCATGGTACTCGTGCGATCCACCACATATTCCACCCGAAACTCCTCTTCCACAATTCCACCTTCCATATTTTGTGGGTGAATTCGATTGAAAGCCGTAGCTATCAACTGGTCTTTGGTAGGATTGGGAAGGAGATCTCCAGCCAACTGATCCGTAATAAACTGGTCATACCGAAGGTTTTGATTGAAAGCCTGGATTACCCAATCCCGGTAGGGTGAGGCATCCCGATACCGATCTACAGTATAGCCATGCGTATCAGCAAACCGCGCAATGTCCATCCAATGCATGGCCATTTTCTCTCCATAATGTACAGAGTTGAGCAATCTGTCAACTTGCTTTTCGTAGGCATCTTCGGATTTATCCGCCAAAAAAGCATCTATTTCGACTAAACTTGGATTCAAACCTGTCAAATCCAGACTTAATCTTCTCAAAATGGTTTCCCTATCCGCCTCCGGTGAAGGCGTGACACTTTCCTGTTCGAGTTTATTCAGGACATAGTGGTCAATGGGGTTTTTGGCCCATGAGATATCTTTTACTTTCGGAAATTCTGATTTTTGAGGAGGGATAAAGGCCCAATGCTTCTTGTATTCTGCCCCATCTTCGATCCATTTGATCAGGATTGCCTTTTCCCGTGGGGTGAGAGCCAAATTTGATTCCTTGGAAGGCATGCTGTACTCCGGATCTTCAGAAATGATCCTGTGGAAAAGTTCACTGTTGCGAAGGCTTCCAGCTTTGATAGCGACTTTGCCCGGAGAATCTTTGAGATCGGCAAAAGCCATTTCAGGAGTATGTAAACTTAGACCGGCTTTTTGTGCTGCCAGATCAGGCCCGTGACAGGCGAAACATTTATCCGACAAGATGGGCTTTACGTGAATGTTGAAGTCCAGTGATTCTGGTAATTCTTCATAGGCAGCCTGAACTTCCTCTGGCAGATGAGGGCTGCAGGAATAGACTAAAGATAGGAAGCAGAAGAAACTCAGTAATCTTACATTCATTTGAAATCAAATCTACTCCACAAACTAATGAAATTTCAAAGAAGATACTACACGCTACATCCTGTATTCAAGCAAAATCCATCCTAATTACTATACCTGAATGGGACTTTAAAACATAGACTATTATTGCTGCCAATATGAAATTGGCAATTTTGAAATTGCAGATTTGATGATGATAATCGTATAGGTAAATGGAATATTTGCTAGTCTAGCTACCATGCTCCCAGATTATGACTTGTTTCTGCGAAATACTCATTTATACCCTTTTGTTGAGTAGAAATAGGGCATAAAAAAAGCCTCCTTAAGGAAGCTTTAATAAAAAGATATTAAATGGACTAAAGCTTACTCAGCGCATCCTTGATTTTGTCTTGACCTTCCAGTATCTCAAAGGAAATCACAGAAGCGAGTTGGGAATCCAGTACCTCTACTAATGTTTCAGCGACATCTTCACGTGCGATTTTTCCTCGCTTGCCAAGTTTATTAGCCGCTTCTATTTCCCCTGTTCCTTTATCATTGGTTAAGCTGCCTGGGCGCACAATAGAGTAATTCAAGTCACTTTTCATCAGATGATTATCTGCGTTGTGCTTTGCTAATAAGTAGCCATGCATGTCTGAATCCTTGAAGTCTTCAGGATTTCCGGCACCCATAGAGCTGAGCAGTACAAATTTTTCTATGTTATGCTTTTTGGCAAAATCCACACTTTTTATTGCACCTTCCTGATCTACGGCTTTCGTTTTTTCTGGGCCTGTAGATCCTCCGGAGCCAGCAGCGAAAATCACCTTTGAAACCCCACTAAATGCAGGTTCAAAATCCTTTTCCAGATCACCGAGTACTGTTTCTATTCCTTTATTCTCAAAATATTTCGCTTGAGATTCTTTCCTAATCATCGCGATAGGATGGTAGGTAGCTGAGTTCTGCAACAGATTACTAATTATTTTTCCAGTGCTTCCATTAGCACCGATTACTAATACTTTTTGCTTTTCGGTATTCATGAGTTTTTTTTAATTGCAAAAAGTCCAAGAAGCAAGCCACAGTAAGAATTGGCTTGAATCTTATGTGCTCGAATCCATAAGACGCTCAGCATATTTCAGTGTAAATGGTAATCGAATTTGCAGGAAAAAAAGAAAAATCACGTCCCTCAGGTAGGGGAGATACTGGAAGTCCCAGAAGAAAAAAATCGATCTTTTACTTTTTGAAGACGGGTGTATAAGCTTGAATGGCTGATTTAGCGAAGCGACTTACTCTGTATCCAGATTGAGTTTTATTTGCTTTTAAGTAATCTGCAAGTGGTAGTTCAGATATTTCCACTGCGCTTTTTTTCGAACTCGCATGCATCAAATGAATTCTTCCATTTTTCTTAATAGCAAAACCAGTATGCACTATATCCAAATTGCTCATGCTGGTAGTTATGGCAATGATGTCCCCAGATTGTATAGATTTTTCCAGCTTGAATTTATGATTACGGGATTCAAGGTTTAACTTAAGTGAAACAAAAGAATAAACAGATGAAGTTTTTTGATAGTTTCTCCGTAGGAAGGAAGTTGTTTTTCATTTTGAGTCTAGGTGTTTTAGGAGCTTGCACACAGGAAGCATCTGTTTCCACCATCTCCACTGAACCTTTTATAAACGCTCAGTGGATTGATTTGTCCTATTCTTTTGATTCTACCACTTTATACTGGCCCAATAATCCTGATGGATTTCAGCACAGAGTAGATGCTGAAGGGGTGACAGATTTGGGTTATTATTATTCTTCTTATACGATTTTAACTCCAGAGCATGGAGGTACGCACTTGGATGCGCCCATACATTTTTATGAAAAAGGGGAAACTGTAGATGAACTTCCACTCTCCAAATTGACCGGAGAGGCAGTGGTGATAGATGTCAGTGCCTTGGCTCTAGAAAACAGGGATTACTTGATCGATTCAGTTGCTGTTTTGAATTGGGAGGCCGAGCATGGTATGATTCCTGAGCAGTCCATGGTGTTATTTCGTACAGGTTATGGCAAGTTTTATCCAGATCGAGAAGCTTATTTTGGCACTGCCAAAATGGGAGCTGAGGCAATTCCAGAACTTCATTTCCCAGGAATACAGCCTGAAACAGCCGCCTGGTTAGCGAAGTCGCGCAATGTGAAAGCAGTGGGTTTGGATACGCCAAGTTTGGATTATGGACAATCCAAAGACTTCGCCGCGCATCAGGCTTTGATGGAAAATCAGATTCCAGGTTTTGAAAATGTAGCTAATTTGGATCTCTTGCCGGCTATGGGCATTTATGTCATTGCACTTCCTATGAAAATCAAGGGAGGAAGTGGAGGCCCACTTCGGATAATTGCTATGATACAGGAATAGGAATTTGAATCCCAAAGTGATTAATCCTTAGCTAATCTACTCACTATGATACCTGACTGAGATTTATTTCCAGCCAAGTAATCACTGAGTGTTTTTTCGGAGATTTCCACTTTCATATTTTTCGAAGAGGCATGCATCAAATGGATTCGGCCATTTTTCTCAATAGCAAAACCCGTGTGAACGATATCCAGGTTGGTCATACTGGTAGTAATGGCAATGATATCTCCTGATTTTATGGATTTTTCCAGCCTAGCTATTTCAGCTTTGGGAATGTAGAAGTAGCTTCTCTCTTTGATGGCTGACTCGGTAGTTTTGATTGTAGCTATATTGGATGGATCTGCAAGCTGAGCGTAAAACTTCGGGTTCTCCGACATGAAGGAAGGAGTGTTTGGGTAGGGAGATCCACCGATTTCTTGCGTGATATCACTCAGAATTCCCTTTTCTTGATTTTCAAAAATCCAATCAGAAAAGTAATGCAAACGGGAAGGGTAGCCTTCATTGATTCCATCCCTGTAGCGGATATATGCCAATTCTTTCTCAAATGCTTCAAATGTAAACTCACTTTCCTTGGCAAGTCGAGTTAGCGTTATCACTGTTTCTACAAAAGTGGTACAGTCCAAACCTGTCAAGTTGATGACCAACTTTTCTGCTCCAGGAAGTTCCAGTGTTTTCTCTACGTAGGGGGTTTCGAGAAACCACTGGCCTATCTCCATATTGATTTCATTGGAGGTTTTGCCAGAATAGTCGTGCTCAGAAAGCCGAGTTAGATAGCTTTCAAGTTTTTCTCGGCTTTCAAGGGTGCAAACGGTTTGGGCTGAGGCACAAAATGCAATCCAACAGAAAGTTAAGGTGAGAAACAGTTTCAAGATAGAGTTGGTTTGAATGAGTTTAAAGCTACTTCATTTTTAAATAAATCGAAATAGAAATGAAAACTAGGATGTCTTAAAGTATCTTCAAATCCATTAAGAATATTCAATTAACACAAGTAAAGTTGCTTAGGTGAACACCGAAAGCCTTGATCATGAAACTTTTTTCTTTCCAATATGCCTTCTAATTCCATCAAAATCCCTTTTACCCTACTTCTCCTCATTCTTTTGCAAACAATCGCCTTTGCGCAGAAGGACTTCTATATATCTCCGCTTGGGGATGATAAGAATGTCGGGAGTCAAGAGTCACCGTTTCGCACTCTGGGACATGCTAAAGAAGTAGTCAAAGCTTATAAAGTAGAAAAGCCAAAAGAAAAGGTGACGCTGATTCTTAGAGATGGGACATATTATCTCAGTGAGTCACTGGTCTTTGATTCGAAGGAATCTGGCACTACTGAGAAGCCTTATACAATTCGTGGGGCTGAGGGGGAGAAAGTGATACTAAGTGGAGGGAAGTCATTGGAATTGAAATGGAAACGCTTTAAAGGTGATCTTTTGGCGGCAAAAGTTCCAGCGGGAGTGGACTTTTCCTCACTTTATATAAATGGTGAGAAGCAGATCCGAGCTCGATATCCAAATTATCAAGCGGATGTTTATCCATTCAATGGCTTTTCCGAAGATGCAATTTCAAAGGAAAAAATCGCGAGTTGGAAGAATCCGGAAGGAGGCTACATTCATGCCCTTCATAAAAGTAAATGGGGCGGAATGCATTATTTGATCACGGGAAAATTTGCGAGCGATAGTTTGATGTATGAAGGAGGCTGGCAAAATAACAGGTCCAGTGGGTTACATGCGAAATATAGGTTTGTGGAGAATGTTTTCGAGGAACTGGATAGCCCAAAAGAATGGTTTCTAGACACGAAAAAAGGGGTGCTTTATTTTTATCCTGAAGAAGGACTAGCAATTGAAAACATCCAAAAAGTAGAAGTGGGGATGTTAGAAAACCTAATTTCTTTCGAAGGAGATAAGGATCATCCTGTTCATGATATCGTGTTACAGAATTTGATTTTTCAACAAAGCACCCCAACCTTCATGAAAACGGAAGAACGTCTGATGAGGAGTGATTGGACGGTATATAGAAGCGGAGCGATTCTGTTGGATGGCACGGAGAACATTCTGATTGAAGACAATGTTTTTCAGGATTTGGGAGGCAATGCGATTTTCGTGAGTAACTATAATCGAAACACGATCATCAAAGGGAATTTGATTGAGGAAATAGGAGGGAGTGCAATCAGTTTTGTAGGGAATCCGGATGCCGTTCGTTCTCCATCTTTCAATTATCATGAGTTTGTTCCAGAGGAAGATATTGATACTATTCCGGGTCCTAAGTCTGAGAATTACCCTGCTAATTCACGCGTTGTGGATAATCTGATACGCAATATTGGCACGATTGAAAAGCAAGTTGCGGGTGTTCAGATAGAAATGGCGATGGATCTGCATATCGTTCACAACACCATTTATAATGTGCCAAGAGCAGGAATCAATATAGGTGATGGAGCTTGGGGTGGGCATATTATTGAATACAATGATGTATTCAATACCGTGATGGAAACTGGCGATCATGGGGCGTTTAACTCGTGGGGAAGAGATCGATTTTGGCATCCGAATAGGCAAACTATGGATGAGCTGACGGCGAAGCATCCTGACTGGATAAAACTTGATGCCATCAAAACCACCATTATCCGCAACAATCGTTTTCACTGCGATCATGGCTGGGATATAGATTTGGATGACGGATCGAACAATTATGAGATTTATAATAATCTGGCTTTAAGTGGAGGTATCAAATTGCGTGAGGGATTTTATAGAACTGTTTACAATAACATTATGGTGAACAATGGCTTCCATCCGCATGTGTGGTTTAAGGAAAGTCATGATGTTTTCACTCGAAATATTGTGATGACATCACATAAGCAAATCCGCGTCAACGATTGGGGAGATCAGGTGGATGAGAACTTTTTTACTTCGCAGGGAGATCTTGATCAAAGTAGATCTTTTGGTGTGGAGGCAAGCGGTGAGTTTGGCGATCCTATGTTTGTGAATCCTGAGGCAGGAGATTTTAGCCTGGAGGAAGATTCTCCGGCGATCCAAACTGTAGGATTTGTGAACTTCGATATGGATAAATTCGGGGTGACTTCTCCAGAATTGAAAAAGTTGGCTGACTCTCCTAAAATCCCATTTCTATTATTAGAAACTCATGAGGATAAAGCAGAAATCCGTGAATGGCATGGATTCAAGGTGAAGAATATGGAGACGCTGGGCGAGCAATCTGCAGCTGGATTAAATGAAATTACCGGAGTAATCGTTCTTGAAGTTCCAAGTCAGTATGACACTAGCGCTCCCAATTCATTAAGAGTTGGTGATGTGATTTTGGCATGCTGGGACGAGGAAGTGAGTGATTTTATCTCGCTTAGCAAAGTAGAAAAGGGCAACAACTGGAAAGGTCATACCGAGTTAAAAGTTTGGAGAAATCAAGGGTTGACCTCAGCAGTGATTCAATAGGATAATTCGTTTTCCAAAATGAAATTGTTGAAAATCCCCCTAGCCCCCTTTAAAAAGGGGGAGTTGGCTCAATTTGATCATTAAACCCAAATTTCCTCAAGGAAGGTGGATAGTTGTGGATTCTCAAAATTCTCTTACCTAAGAAGGAATTCAACTATCACTTTTCCCATTCCATCCACTTAAAGACAATTTCCTTATAATCGTCTCGCTCGTATAGGACGCCAATGGTTTTTGAATCAAGCAAAACCAAATCACTGTAAGCTGTCCATGTTTTTCCTTTAGGGACATCCTTATGGTTAATTACAGTGGTCTTTGGCCAAGTTTTACCTTGATCTTTACTGATTTTCAGGCTAAGGTTATTTCTTTCATTAGCGTCATCATTATTGGAATGAACTAGAATAGTATTTCCAGCTTCATCTTTGAAAGAAAGAATTGATCCTTGACAAACTGGATCTGGCAGACTTTCTTCAAAATATTGCTCAGACCAAGTAGCTCCTCCATCTTCTGAATAGGCTAAAATTCGACGACGGATATCTCCTCGTTGATTTCGGGTACTCATGATCATTCGGCCATCCGGAAGTTCAGCGGCAATGGATTCATTGGACCCAGGAAATTTGACTGATTCGGAGACTTTGAAAGTTTTTCCATGGTCGTCAGAATAGAATCCATGGGCCTGATAATCTTTGAATTCTTCTTGCGGAGGGCCCTGAGAATGATTTGCCGCTATGTAGATTCTTCCCTTGTAATCTCCGTTTTGAAACTGAAATGCATGACCGGGAGTATTCGCATAGTGCCTCCAGTCAGCAGGATTCGTGTAAGTAGCGTTGAATTCGGGGTTATTTGGTTTGTGAACTTGGCTGGTGATGTTTACAGGTTGTTCCCAAGAATGCCCCGAATCAAGGGATCGAATCATCCAGATTTCCCGCACGCCTTTATTCATTCGGATATCATATTCATGGTTGTTTCCCGTATTGTAAAACAAGTATACCACACCATTTGGATGAGCTGGATCAAATAGATCTACGACAGGTGCTGGATTGCCAGCTTGCAAATTGTCATAATCGACAATCGTCTGAAGCGCTGACCAAGTTTTACCTTTATCCGCGCTTCTCTTGAGCACTAAGTTGATATCCCCATAGTCATTTGATCCATTTACTCTGCCTTCGGCAAAAGCCAGAAGTTCGCCATCTGGCAAATCTATGATCGCTGGGATTCTGTAAGTAGCATGTCCTTCTTGGCCGCCTTGATATACAAAAGACTCCTGAGAAAAGACGTTTGAAAATTGAAAAATAAGGAATAGGGATAGGAGAATTCTCATGGTTTTGGGTTTTTAATTTTCAAAAATGATTAATTAATCACCAACTCGTCCACAAAGAGAAATCCTTTCTGAACATTTGGCGCAAAAACCTTGACGTATCTGGCTTGTTTTCCTTCCAGTGATCCTTTGAAGTCTTTAAGTACTTTCTCCTTTTCGGTGGCTGCAACATCATTATCGATTCGAAGTACAGTTTCAAAGGTTTCCCCATCAGTAGAAATAGAAACTTCCAGAAAGCCCGGCATAAATACTCCTGGGCCGGCCACTTGCATAAAGGTTGCCGAGAATGAATTTAAGGTAGTTTCCTTTTCCATATCCACCGTCACATCAAAATCAGAAGTAAAGCCTTGCCACCTGCCATCGTTATAGGATTCGCCTCCTCGATAGCCATCGGTCATGCTTCCTGCATCTCCCGCGGGATAGGATTTGTTCCAAGATTTTCTATACTCTACAGGTTTGCCGATAGCCAAGTGATAATCCACTTGCTTAGTCAATATTGGATCGGTGATTTTACCTTCCAGAAAAACTGCCGCCACGATAGTCGCACTTCCAGTTACAAAAAACTCTCCTTTATAGAGGTACGATTCCGAAGTTGGCTGGGTGCCGTCTGTGGTATAATAAATAGTAGGCTGACTGATTTCACTTTCTAAGGTGATGCCGATTCGCTGCCCATCCGTATCGACATTCATAAATGGGATAAGCTTCGTGGTAGGGTTATACTCGTACTTTACACCTAATTGATCCAGACGAGGCAATTGGTTTTTAAGTCGGGTTTTAAAAGAATTCCAATCCTGAGAAGACTCAGATGACCAAGCTCTTTCTGCCAAAGCCAAGACATTCGGGAAAAGCATCGCATCAGCTAATGCTTCAGAAGGGATAGTTTCAGTCCAGAGACAAGCCTGCAGCCCTTTAATCTTATGTCTCAATTCTTCAGGGAATTTTGAGCCGAGCAAAGGCTTATTGTAAATATCAAACAACTTGGAATTGGGAGTGGAGAAATAGAATGGATCTCCAGGAGCTAATATCACCTCATTGCCATTTTGCACGGCTTTATCAGGTACGCCCGCAACCCAATTTCTCCAATACATTACCTTCAAATTGGAGTCAATTCCACCCGCCATGGCATCGTCCCAGACCACTACCTCTTTGCCGTTTTTTTGAAGAAAAGCAGAAACTCTATTTACAAAGTATGATTGCAGTTCATCGGCGCTTTGCATGCCGTTTTCTTTCATAAACTTATTGGCAGCTACTGATTCTTCCCATGTCTTTTTCTCCACCTCATCAGCTCCGATATGGATGTATTTTGATGGGAAAATATCCATCACTTCAGTTAATACATTTTCTACAAACGTGTAAACTTCCTCATTCACGGGACAGAGAGGAGTAGAAAAAAGATCGCCCCATGCAGCTTCACCATTGCAGGCAAGTTCTGGGTAAATCGCGATAGCAGCCATCATGTGACCTGGCATATCAATTTCCGGGATGATCTCTACATGCTTGGTTTGTGCATAACTGACAAATTCCCGAAGCTCGTCCTGCGTATAGAATCCGCCATAATAAGGCGTTCCATCTCGCATTTCAATGTGCTTAGGCTCCAAAGCGAATCGTGGGTCTTCCTTGGATTTATCTATACAGATAGAATCCTGGCTGTTGAAAGTTCTCCATGCGCCTTGCTCAGTGAGCTCTGGGTATTTTTTGATTTCTATTCTCCAGCCTTGATCATCGGTCAGGTGGAGATGCAGCTTGTTTAGCTTGTACAAAGACAATAAATCCACGTAGCGGCGAAGGTAATCCATAGAGAAAAAATGCCTGGAGACATCCAGATGCATGGCGCGCCATTCGTACTGCGGCTGATCTTTGATTTCTAGCTCAGGCAAATTTATCTCGTCACTGACCTCGCCAGACTCCATGCTTGAAGGAAGAAGTTGGCGTAAAGTGATCAAACCATAAAATACGCCTTCTGCATCTCCTGCTTCCAGGGTCACTTTATCAGGGGTGATTTTCAGATGATAAGATTCAGGATTCTCAGAAGCTTCTATTTTTCGGATCTCAATGACGTTTTTTCCATCTGCTTCCGAGAGATTTTGGCCAATAGCCTGTGTCATCATGGATTGAAAAAATGCGACTTCTTCTGAAAAAGCACCTTGATCCTCTACGATAAGCTGTGTACTGGAATTCAGGTTGAAGTTTCCATTTCCAGTTTCCATTTGGGCTGGATAAGGAACTATAGAAATTTCTACTGGTTTTGGAGTGGAGCAAGAAGCAAGTAGAAAAAGAGCAGTAGTAAAAAGAATAAGGTACCTCAAGGTGAATCAATATAGGTGAGGTTCAAAGGTAGAGTTGAATTGCCAGATGGTGAAATTGGTGGAGGAAAAATCAGTCCGCTTTTCGAACGAGAAACTGCTCTAATTCTTCTATCGGTGCTATTCATTTCGAGTTCATCAGCATGGTTTTTATCTAAATTACCCATTTGTATTTTTTCTCACTAGGTACATTTGCCAAAATAATTGCTAAAATCAGCAGTTGATTTGTCACTGGAACGGCTATCATTGGATTTCTAGATTCTCATTTCTGCTAGTTATTTACTACTTTTGCGCCAATAATGGATATGCAAAAAATAAGGAATTTCTGTATCATCGCCCATATTGATCATGGGAAGAGTACACTGGCGGATAGATTACTACAGCAAACTGATACTGTCGCAGATCGCGATATGCAGGCTCAGTTGTTGGATAATATGGATTTGGAGCGTGAGCGTGGTATCACGATCAAATCTCATGCGATCCAGATGAAATATACTCACGAAGGTGAGGAATATACCCTCAATCTGATTGATACCCCAGGTCACGTGGATTTTTCATACGAGGTTTCCCGGTCGATTGCTGCCTGTGAAGGCGCTTTGCTGATCGTGGATGCATCTCAGGGTGTAGAAGCGCAGACTATTTCCAATTTATACTTGGCACTTGGCCACGATCTGGAAATTATTCCAGTTCTGAATAAAATTGACCTTCCTGGAGCCGATCCAGAAGCAGTTGCCGATGAGGTGATTGATCTGATCGGTTGCGATAGAGAAGATATTATTTTGGCCTCCGGCAAAACAGGAATCGGTATTGATGATATCCTGAAAGCGGTGATCAATAGAATCCCAGCTCCTAAAGGAGATCCGGATGCACCGCTTCAAGCGATGATTTTTGATTCGGTTTATAATCCATTCCGTGGAGTTGAGGTTATTTTTAGGATTTTCAACGGTACTTTCAGTAAAGGTGACAAGATCAAATTTGTCAACACTGGAAAAGAATACGAGGCGGATGAAATCGGGATTTTGGGCTTGAACCAAATTCCTCAGCAAACCATGAGCGCTGGTAACGTAGGTTACCTGATCTCTGGGGTGAAAGTCGCCAAGGAAATCAAAGTGGGTGATACGATCACGCACATCAAGAGACCTTGTGATAAAGCAATTCAGGGTTTTGAAAACGTAAAGCCAATGGTTTTTGCGGGTATTTATCCTGTTGAAACTACGGACTATGAGGAACTTCGTTATTCTATGGAGAAACTCCAATTGAATGATGCTTCGCTAGTTTGGGAACCTGAAACTTCCATGGCTTTGGGCTTTGGGTTCCGTTGCGGATTCTTGGGAATGCTTCACATGGAGATTATCCAGGAGCGTTTAGAGCGTGAATTTGACATGACTGTGATCACTACAGTTCCGTCGGTTCAGTTCAAAGCTTTGATGACCAACGATACCTATCAGATTATCAATGCGCCATCCGATATGCCAGATCCTACGCGGATGAAGCACATCGAGGAGCCCTATGTGAAAGCTTCTATTATCACTGCCTCAGAATATGTGGGCGCGGTAATTACGCTTTGTATGGACAAGCGTGGTCAGATCAAAAACCAGGTTTACTTGACTGCAGAACGAGTTGAATTGACTTTCGACATGCCTTTGGCTGAGATTGTTTTTGACTTCTTTGATAAGCTGAAAACCATTTCCAGAGGCTATGCTTCTTTGGATTATGAATTGAAAGGATACGAAATCTCGCACATGGTGAGACTGGATGTGATGCTAAACGGAGAGCCAGTTGATGCGCTTTCTGCTGTAGTTCACAGAGATAAAGCTTATGATTGGGGCAGAAGACTTTGCGAGAAACTGAAGGAATTGGTTCCACGTCAAATGTTTGAAATTGCTATCCAGGCAGCTATTGGGCAGAAAATTATCGCTAGAGAAACAGTTAAAGCAATGCGTAAAAACGTGTTGGCGAAGTGTTATGGTGGTGATATTTCCCGTAAGCGTAAACTCCTAGAAAAGCAGAAAAAAGGTAAGAAACGTATGAGACAAGTCGGAAACGTCGAGGTTCCTCAGGAAGCGTTTATGGCAGTGCTTAAGCTGGACTAGTCTGAATTACGAATTTTGATTTACGATTTACGAGATCAAATGCACTTCATTCCTGATTTTTCATAGTTGCCTTTATTTATATTACTAGAATATAAATATTGCATTTATGAAACAGGAAATGATTCGAAGGACAAAGCAATTTGCGATTGATGTTTGGAGATTGTGTTCTAAGTTGCCGCATACTAGAGAGTTTAATAGTTATGTAAATCAACTGATCAGAAGTTCGAGTTCCGTAGCAGCAAATTATCGAGCAGTTGGGCGGGCGAAGTCAAAAGCTGATTTTATCAATAAATTGAAAATAGTGGAGGAAGAGGCAGATGAAAGTCAGTTCTTTCTTGAAGTGATAGATGAAATAAATGCTGATCTGGAGTTATCACCCGAGATCAAAAGACTAATTAAAGAAGCAGATGAGCTAGTAGCTATTGTTGTTGCTAGCATAAAAACATCAAGATCCTCTTAATTCTGAAATAGAATTTAAGGATCAATATATAAATTAAGGGTTGGAGGCATAGATAGTAGTCGGGGCTTAAATCAGATCTGTTTGAAGTTGTAAAAACAGTATGAGGTTGTCATAGACCTCGTAAATCGTAAATCAAAAATCGTAAATCACATGGTCTTAATCGACGGTAAAAAAACATCCTCTGAAATCAAATCTGAAATCGCTATTCGCGTAGCGGAAATAAAAGCTGAGGGAGGTAAAACTCCTCATTTGGCAGCTATTCTCGTGGGAAGTGATGGCGCAAGCCAAACCTATGTAAATGCAAAGGTGAAGGCATGTGGAGAATGTGGTTTTGAATCTACTTTGGTGAGACTGGAAGACGATGTCTCTGAAGAAGAATTGTTGAAAGTGGTCGCTGAAATCAATGAGAATCCGGATATAGATGGATTGATCGTACAACTTCCTTTGCCTAAGCATATCTCTGTGGAGAAAGTAACCGATAAGATCAAGCCTGAGAAGGACGTGGATGGATTTACTCCAGCTAACGTGGGTCGTATGGCGCTAAACTGGCCAGCTTACGTTGCTGCAACTCCTTACGGGATTATAGAATTGCTGAAGAGATATGATATCCAGACCTTAGGCAAGCATTGCGTGGTGATCGGTAGATCTCATATCGTGGGAAGCCCAATGAGTATCCTGATGGCTAGAAATGGCTATCCAGGAAATGCAACCGTGACGTTGACACATAGCCGAACTACTAATCTTCCGGAAATCGCCAAAACTGCTGATATTCTGATCGTAGCTTTGGGCAAACCTCATTTCGTAACAGCCGATATGGTAAAGCCAGGCGCTGTGGTAATCGATGTGGGTATTCATAGAATCGAAGATGCTAGCAAGAAATCAGGATTCAAGTTGGTAGGAGATGTGAAGTTTGACGAGGTATCTGAAATCGCTTCTGCAATCACGCCAGTACCGGGTGGAGTAGGGCCGATGACCATTGCTTCTTTGCTCTATAACACGCTGTTATCCGCAGAAAAGAAAGTTTACGGGTAATTCCCAAGAAAATAATCGTAAAAGGTTTACCTCGGGTTTGCTTGGAATAGGCAAGTCTGATACTTTTGCAGACTGTTAACCGCGCACGTGGTGAAACTGGTAGACACGCCAGCTTGAGGGGCTGGTGCTTTAAGTAGTGTGGAAGTTCGAATCTTCTCGTGCGCACAATCAGAGCCTTGATCGTTTATTCGGTTGAGGCTTTTTTATTTACGATTTTAGAAGTACGATTTACGAGGGCATTTTTAGAGTTGAGATTTACGAGTTTTTTTAACCGCAAAGCCGCAAAGCCGCAAAGAACGCAAAGTGGTGACTTCGGTCATTTCGACCAGTGGGAGAAATCTCTCCAAGTTGTCCTGCTTCTCTAGAAGCTGGACTTGGTTCGTTTGCCTAGCCTCGCTTTGTGGTGTCAAGAAACAAAATTGCAAAAAGTCATCAACCGTTCCCAGTCAACCCACTCCAGTAATAGGCTAAAATATTTAAATAGCCTCAACTAGTCTTTTCTCTAATTTTCGTATTATGTATGAGTTTTAGTGTTGGGCTGAGTTTTTTTTAATTTCAAATTTGATCAGGCTCCAAAGAAGGTAAATTCAATTCGTTTTTAATCTTATGAAAAAATACTTAGGTGTACTGGTTCTGGTTTCTTTATTCTCTTGTGGAGAAAGAGTGGAAGAACAAAAAACAGTTGAAAAACTGGGTTTGATAGAGAAACTTGACGATCCAATTGAGTCAGTGGATGAAGCGTTTGAATTTGTTGATTTGATCGATTTTTCTACGCCAGACTCTATTAAATTGGTCTCTATCACGAAACTGGAGCTTTATAATTCCAATTATGTCATTTTCGATAAAAGCTCTACTAAGGTGTATATGTTTGATAAGAATGGAGATTTTGTAAGGACTTTTGGGCAGAAGGGGGAAGGTCCTGAAGAATATCAATCAATTAGGGATTTTGCAATAAGCAATGGAAGTATTTATATGATGTCTGATGCGGAAAGATCTTTAGTTGCTTATGATATTGAAACAGGGGAGTTTCAGGAGAAGATCCACATAAATCTTTTTGGAGATCAAATCGAGTCGGTAAGTGATGACGAGTTTTTGGTCTATACAAATCATAATACCTCTATTGATACTATGAATATTTTTAGATTGAATAGACAAGGGAATATTTTACAAAGCTATTTTGGATACAATGATAACCTTCAGAATATGATCATACCTATGTCTGGCTTCTTGGCAAAAAGTAGTGATCAGGTCTATTTTTCTAAACCTTACGATGAGCTGATCTATGTGTATGATAATGCTTCAAAGGACTTCAGGATAAAATATGAAAGCGGCCTTTTGAGTAACTATATTATTGAGAACAAAGGTGACTTTAGCAAAGTGGCATCACCGGAAGTGATGATGGATAAAAGCCGGGGAGAATCTTTTAATGGCTTTATGTATTTAGAAAATGACAATCATATAGTTTTCAACTTTGTTAAGAGCGCTGGAATTAAAAATGGCATTTATGACAAGAAGAGTAAGGAGATGACAACCTTTGCCCTATCATCGAAAAACCCATTTTTCAAGCTTTTTGATACTGCACTTCATCTTTCGGAAGATGACTTAATCTATATTCCTGTTTACGGTGAAAAACTAGCAGATCCAGATTATTTTATTAATTCAGGCGAATCATCTTTTGAACAAAGTTTTGTAGAAAAGAAGGACTCTTTTCAACATGAAAGCTGGTATTATTTACTAATTGCAAAGGTTTTGTAGAGAGTCTTTTCTTAAGAAACTGTTATTTTTTTACCTCACAGGCATAAAGTGAGTAAAGTGGTGACTTTGGTCATTTCGAACAGAGGGAGAAGTCTCTCCAAGTTGTCCTGCTTCTCCAGAAGCTGGATTTATTTATTCCTGCCTCGATTTGTGTCTCACAAAACGAAATTTGTAGCAGTGTTTGGTTGATACTTGTGGCAGGAATAGTTGCATATTTTTATATTTGAACTATGGCGATAATCTATTTCTTGATCACTCTACTGTATATCGGGGTAATATGGGCGATCGCGAATCCTTCCAAACGTAGGAGTTTGATAAAGTGGTTGGTGGGGTTTAAAAGAAAATAAGTATTATTATCTGTTTTGCTTTCAAAATGGCATTGGGGTTTTAATGAATTTTTTAACTTATTATTTGAGGGTTTATTTAATCTCGGAGGTCACAAAGCTCCTACTTTTCCGGAAGCTGGACTTATTTATACTTACTGCGCCTCGGTTTGTGAAGACACAAACTGAGGCGCAGTAAGTTTTCATTGAGTGATGAGACGAATGTTGTCGGTGAGGGTCTAAAAAATGGATTTCAAATCCAATAGAATAGAAAAGCGTAGTTTTTGATTACGCTTAGCGGAGGGATTTAACATAGTTTTATTCAGGTTCTGGAATTTCCTGAAGGAGACTTTTGTCTGTGGTTGCAAAAAGTCTTGAGGCCTCAAAATTTCTTAAAAACTGCGCTAAAATCCTTTCATGAATGGGAGTATAAATACCAGATGTCGAGAGAAATCCGTAAAAAATAAGATTTATCTCTGTTTTACTTAATACCCCATAAAATAGATTATGATAATATTTTATGTCAATCAATTCTCTGTTTGAATGAATGTGTGCTGTAATACTATAAACGCATCTCATTATTAATTCAATTTGATCCTTGTATTTATCAAAATAGCTATTGAAATAATCTCCTCTATTATTTAAAATTTCAACTCTGGTTTCTTTTTCACTATAATCCTTACTAGAAAATTTCTGCAGCTTTTCTCCAAATAACTTAAAATTTGCGCGGACGCTCTGCGTATTTGACGGAAAATTTTTGTCAATTTGATCACTGTAGTAATCAATTAGTTTAAAAAATGTGGAATCAAATGATTGAATTTGAAATTGTTTATTCTGAAGTTCTAGTTGCTCTTTTTGGCCTTTGATTTCCTCTCTTGTTTCCCTAAGTTCTATTTGATTAATTCTTATTTCTTGTTGAGTAAATAAAAGTTGTTGTCTTTGCCCTAGAAAGGCAACATAGACAAAAAGGATTCCTGAAATGGCGCCAAATGGCGAAGCGACACCTCCTACATAACCTCCGAAATCTGCTAAAGTCAAAAAACTATCGAAAATAATAAAGTTGAAAATTGCGGCTATTGGAAATGGAATGAATGCCACAAAGGCCAGAAATATGGCCCACTTTCGAAATTTTGAAATTTCACTTTCAAGACTATCATATTGAATTTTTAGATCTTCTTCTAATTCCATAGTCTAAACTACTCAAATTGTTAAGATTTTGGAATTTATCAATTTTAAAATAAGAGCCTCTTTTTGTGTCTTTTACAGTTCGTGATGACAAGAAAGGTGGCTTGAATATTCAACTACTATCTAGGATGAGGTTTTTTCCACCAACGGGCTCTTTCCTCCCTTATATTTTTCTTACATTTTCGGGCTAATTACACACTTATGACTCGATTCTTCGCTTCGGCTATCTTTTGCCTTGCTCTTTTTGCTACCCAGTTTTCATTTGCTCAGGATGCTCAATTCCCTCTAGTTAAGGGCTTTGGGGGAATATATGAAGTTCCTGATGCAACCGAAAGACCAGATGGAAGCTTGGATTATTATATCTTAGTGGACATGACTACCGCAGCGACTGATGATGCAGAGGTAAGTCGATGGGTAGATAATGTTGCTCGAATGATGAATCTTCATGGCTTGGCAGGCGTTTCAAAGGATCGCATGCATGTGAAAGTGGTGGTTCATGGTGGTGCCATTTCCACCTTAATGAATAATGAAGTCTATCAGAAACGCTACAGTGTAGATAATCCTAACATCCCTGTTTACAAAGCGCTGGAGGCTGCCGGAGTAGAAATACTGGTTTGCGGGCAGTCCATGCGAGCTAGAAATTTAGAAAAAGCTGATTTATACGATGGTGTTCATGTAGCACTTTCGGCCTTGACTACGGTGACTACGTATGTACCAAAAGGTTATACCGTTCTGAAGTTTTAATCCCCACTTGGAATAATTATTGGTTCCTGGGGTAATGTGTTTTTCATGAAGAGAAAATCCCCAAGTTCCAGTACAGCCGGAAAAGTCGTTACCGGCTTTTTCATAGCCGCTATTTTCCTGATAGGAATGGCTGGGTTGACTTACTATACCCAGAATCGGCTTCTAGAAACCATGAAGGAGCTGGCTGAACCTAATCAGAAGCTCAATCTGCTAAACAAGCTACAGTCTGAGATTGTCCAGATCACCCAATTGGATCATTCTGGAATAGATGCGGACTTTAGAGTTCAGGATTCAAGTGTAATTTCCCTCAAGGAAAAACTTCAGGAATTAAGCGCTCTTGCTGAGGATTCCTTGGAAAACACCTACATAGAAAGCGTGCAGACTAATCTGGATACCCTTATCGTCGGGTATGTGAATCTGTATGAGGTAAAGACAAATTTGGCGAATCGTAATTTCACTCAGGAGGCGCTGAACAAGGTCGAACTTGGGATTCGCCGTCGGGCAGCTAGTCTGGAATTGAAGCCCATTGAGAAAATCAATCCTAAGGATTACCTTTTTAACGAACTGGAGCAGGAGATGTCTTCCCGTCAGGAGGCGAAGGCTAATAATGAATTGCCAAAGGCAATTATAACCAAGGAAGAGGATAAGTCTATTGCGTATTTGCGCGATTTGCAAAAGCAAAACCTCCGTGATTCCAACCTGCCGGAGGGGCAGACTTTGGATAGCGTCCTGTATAACATCAAAGGTGTAATCAACCGAGTCAATCGCGAGGAGTCGTTTCAACGGCAGAAATTGGCGAAAATGGAAGCTGACATTTCTATCAGTCAAAGCAAGATTATCAACACCATTCAAAACCTAGTAAGCACGCTTCAGCAGCGTGCACTGGAGAAGTCGAATAGCCAAAATGACTCAGCTTATAAGCTAACCTACGACATGACTTATTTTCTGATCATGATTGTATTCCTAGCCGTGATTGGGGCTGCAGTGATGGTTTATTCCATTTTGAAAGAAATCAAAGTAACTAAGCGCTATCAGGAAAATCTTGAGATCTCCAGACTGAAATCAGAGCAGTTGGCGAGATCAAAGCAAGAGTTTTTGGCGAATATGAGTCATGAAATCCGGAATCCACTTCATGTGATTCAGGGCTATAGATCTGTTTTGGAGAAATCCGAGCTGGATTCCAGCCAACAATCTCACCTTAGAATGATCGGCTTTGCTTCGGATACGCTTATGGAAATCGTGGATGAAGTTTTGGATTTCTCCAAACTGGAAGCCGGTAAATTGAAGTTGGAAGCTCATCCCTTTGATCCAGAATCACTTTTTTCCTCCTTGCAGAATTTCTTCGAGTTGCAGGCTGCCGAAAAGAAGCTTGCATTTGATTGGTCCTTAGATTTGCCTGAGAATAAATGGTTGATAGGAGATCAATTGAGGTTAAAGCAAATACTAAACAACTTGCTGACCAATGCATTCAAATTTACTTCAGAGGGGTCAATTTGCGTAAATGTGGGGTGGGTAGAAGGTCTGCTAACTGTAGAAATACTGGACACTGGGATAGGGATGTCTGCGGAAGTTCTCGAAAAAGTGTTCCGGGAATTTGATCAGGCAGACACGTCCATTTCCAGGAAATATGGAGGTACAGGGCTTGGTTTGGCGATCGTTCAGCGCTTAGTATCCTTAATGGATGGAGAGATCACCGCTTCAAGCGTAGAGCATCAAGGAACTACGATGCTGGTGAAGTTGCCGATGGCGGCTACTGAATCCCAGGTTGCTGAATTCAACCCTGATGAAATAGTTTCTTTGGATCTTTCTGGGCTGAAAATTCTTCTTGTAGACGACGATAAAGTAGGGATTAGATACTTGGAGACTATACTGAGTTACTTTGGAGCTTCGATTATTGCATATCCTGGAGGTTCTAACTTCAGGGATGAGTTTGTGGAGGTAGATTTCGACTTAGCGATATTGGACATACAGATGCCGGAGTTTTCTGGCTTTGATGTTGTGAAAAGGCTAAGGTCAATAGACAAGTATAAGGAAATGCCTATTCTAGCAATGACGGCAAACGTCTTTGTAGAAGAGCGAGAAAAAATGGTGGAAAGTGGCTTTACCGAAATAGTTTTTAAGCCTTTCCAAGAGCGTGTATTGATTGAGATTTTGGGTAAATTCTTCCCAAATCATGCAGTGAAAGACTTACCAATGAATCAAAAAATAAGTGAATCCGAAAGTTCTCTGTTCCAGCTAAAAGACTTAGCTCGTTTCTGTATGGGAGATGAATTGCTTCTGCAAGATATCGTGCGAGAATTGGTAGAGGAGACCCGTAAAGATCTTGAGAAAATAAAGAATGCGAGGTTGAATGATGATTTTGACGAAGTGTTAGAGATCTGCCATCAGTTGGGTAGCCGTCTGGGACAGATAAAAAGTTCAGCTGGTCAAACTGCCCGAAAGGTGGAGAATAGCCTGAAAATCGGCAATAAAAATGGCCTCGGCGATACGCTGAATCAACTAGATGAGGAAATCCGCATCTTGCTGGCAGCGCTTACCGAGACCATCGACAAAACAGTAAACGTATAGTACTAGTCTAGTCCGTATTTTTCCATTTTGCTGTAAAGCGTTTTACGGTCCATGTTTAGAATCCTTGCTGTTTTGGATTTATTGAACTTGGTGTCCATCAGTACTTTTTGAATCAGTTCCTTTTCCTGTTCTACCCACTGAGATTTATAATCTTTAGGCGAAGGTAATTCAGCTTGTCTGGAATACGAGTTAGAGCTTGGGTTGGCTCCTGCGAAACTCGTGGATGGCTCATAAAGGTCTGCTGGAAGAGCTTCCTTCTCTACATGCGAACCTGCAGAAAGGAGAACTGCGCGCTTGATGATATTTCGTAATTCCCGCAAGTTGCCAGGCCAGTCGTATCCAAGGAAAATCTCCCAAACTTCCGGTGAGAAGCCTTTGACGCTCTTGACTAAGCGCTCATTGCTTTCTTCAAGAAATTGATCTGCAAAATCTTCCAGATCGTCTTTTCTATTTCGAAGGGGAATAGCACTTAGAGTAAACTCATTGAGTCTGTGATATAAGTCTTCTCGGAAATGCCCATCTCCAGCCTGTACGATTAGATTGTCATTCGTGGCTGCAATAATCCGTACATCAATTTGGATTTCTTTATTTCCGCCGATTTTGCGGATAGTCCTTTCTTGAATCGCTCTAAGAAGCTGTATTTGAACTTCATAGCCTAGGTTTCCTATTTCATCCAGAAAAATAGTTCCACCATTTGCCATTTCGAAGTGACCCGTTTTGTTTTCCAAAGCTCCTGTAAAAGCGCCTTTTACGTGTCCGAATAACTCACTTCCTGCTAGTTCTTTGGGTAAGGCACCACAGTCAATTGCTATAAATGGTCCATCCTTTCGGGCAGACAAATCATGAATTCTTCTTGAGATAAACTCTTTTCCTGTTCCCGTTTCACCCATTACCAGCACGCTGAGATCAGTAGGAGAAACGAGCTGAATGTGCTTTTCGAGTTTTTCTGCTTCTACAGAGTTACCTATTACGTAGCTGCTTTGGAATTTGGCTTTAGGAGCTGAGGGAGCAGCTATTGGTTCTGCTGAAGCTGGCTCAGGCACTTTGGCGGATAGAGATTCTTTTACAGTTGCCAGTAACTCATCAGGGTTGATAGGCTTAGTGATGTATTCGAAAGCGCCGAGCTTCATGGCTTTGATGGCAATCCGAATATCCGAATAGTGTGTAATCAGAATTACCTGTGTATCCGGGTAATTGATTTTTGACCATTGAAGTAATTCCATGCCGGTACCATCTGGTAATCTAAAGTCGGCAATGATCAAATCGAATTTAGAATTGCTAAAAAGTTGCTGAGCTTCTTTGACTTTAATGGCAGTTTGAACTGAAAATCCATTTTTCTCCAAGAAGGTTTTCACAATCCTGGAATATGTCAGATCATCCTCTACTAATAATATATGCTTCATGAATTACTTTCTTTAAAGAGGTAATTAACAAAAAAAGCACCAGACAAGTGTCCGGCGCCTTTTACTTAGGGAATTGAGCAACTATTTTTTGATTTCTAAATTTTGGCCATCGTGTTTTATGGTGTTTTATCCTGAATTTTTCAGTTTAGAAAAGAAGCATCCCAATCGAATGGAGAGAAAATAAATCCGGAGAGAAAAAATACTTTGGCCCGAGCAATTATTTTTTACATCGAAAATGGAGTAGTTTTTCATTTTTTCTAAGTGAAAAATTGATTCATAGTTAACTAAGGCGATCATTGTGCCAACTTCGATTTAGCAGAGATAGGCTAGTTTTGCTAGGAAAAGACTAGCCAATGGTGTGGGGAATTTCTGCATGTTGTAGCTATAAATACTAGGAATGAGGTGGTTGGGGAGGTTTTTGAGCTAAGTCAAAAGAATAGGGATTTGCCAAATATTTTGGAAGTAAACAGAACTTATTTTACCCGATATATCTTCTAAAAACAATTACCTTTGAATCTTCAAAATAACATTTGCCAGACTCCATGAGTGACGCTATCAAACACGAATGCGGCATAGCAATGATTAGACTGCGAAAGCCTGCCCAGTATTACATCGATAAGTACGGGACTGCTTCTTTTGCTTCTAACAGGCTCTATGTCTTGATGCAGAAACAAATTAATCGAGGACAGGATGGTGCGGGTGTCGCCAATGTCAAAATTGACACGAAGCCTGGAACTCGCTACATCAGTAGATATAGGTCAGTTGAGCCTTCCGCTGTAAACTACATCTTTGACAAGATCAATCGCAAGTACAAAAAAGCCAAGAAAATAGGCCCAGAGGATGCACTTACGAATGGGGAATGGCTGAAAGATAACATTGCTTTTACAGGTGAAGTTTGGCTTGGCCACCTGAGATATGGCACACATGGCGAGAATTCAATAGAAACTTGCCATCCATTTCTAAAACAAAATAACTGGAGAAGCCGAAACCTAGTAATGGCCGGTAACTTCAACATGACCAACGTGGAAGAGCTTTTTGACAAGCTTGTGGAACTTGGTCAGCACCCAAAGGAAAAAACCGATACTGTCACTGTGATGGAGAAAATCGGCCACTTCCTAGATGAAGAAAATCAACGAATTTTTGATAAGTACAAGCACCAATTCTCCAATGAGCAGATCACTCAGGTCATCGAAGATGAATTGGATTTGGCGAGAATACTAAGAAGATCATGTAGAGATTTTGACGGTGGGTATGCTATGGCAGGCATCGTCGGTAATGGTTCTTCTTTCGTAGTGAGAGATCCTTCTGGTATTCGCCCAGCTTTCTATTATGCAGATGACGAAGTGATTGTAGTGGCTTCTGAGAAGCCAGCCATCAAGTCGGCATTTAATATTGATTTCAATTCCATCAAAGAGATTCAGCCAGGGCATGCCTTGGTGATCAATAAGGATGGTTCCTATGCGGAATCTGAAATCATGCCTGCGAGAGAGAAAAAGTCTTGCTCTTTTGAGCGTATCTATTTCTCTAGAGGTACTGATCCGAATATCTATCAGGAGCGAAAAAATCTAGGAAAAGCACTTATTCCACAGATTTTGAAAGCAATTGATTTTGATCTGAAAAACACAGTCTTTTCATATATTCCAAATACAGCAGAAACAGCATTTTTGGGTATGATCGAAGGCTTAGAAGATTACTTAGCTGCCAAGCGAAGAGAAGTTTTCGTAGATGGCAAGCCTCATATGGGCGATTTGGATGAGCTATTAAGTTTCCGTCCTCGTGTAGAGAAGTTGGTGAGCAAGGATGTGAAACTTCGGACATTCATTGCGAGTGATGATGAACGGGATTCCATCGTGGCCAATGTGTATGATACTACTTATGAGGTGATTAAGACTGGAGTTGATACACTTGTGGTGATCGATGACAGTATTGTACGAGGTACTACTCTTGAGAAAAGTATTTTGACTACGCTAGATAAATTGAATCCTAAGCGAATTATAATCGTTTCCTCAGCTCCTCAGATCAGATACCCAGATTGCTACGGTATAGACATGTCCAAGATGAAGGAATTTGTTGCTTTCAGAGCAGCATTGGCCTTATTGAAGGAGAGAAAAATTGAAAACACATTGGATAGTGTTTACGAAGCTTGTGTGGAGTCTCCTTATTCTGTAGACAACTTTGTGAAAGGAGTTTATAGCGAATTCACGGATGACGAGATTTCGGATAAGATCTCAGAGATTGTCACCAATGACCAAATAAAAGCTGAAGTACAAATAATCTATCAGACGGTAGATAATCTTCATAAGTGCTGTCCTGATCACTTGGGCGACTGGTATTTCACAGGTGATTATCCTACTACAGGTGGGATGAGAGTAGTGAATAAGTCTTTCGTCAACTTCATGGAAGGCAAGACAGTGAGAGCATACTAAGGAAAACGGAAGAATTAGCATTTTCCTTCTTTTGGAAAAATGCATTATAAATTGAAGGCACAGATAATTTCTCTGTGCCTTTTTTACTGCCAAAAGATTTCAAATTCTTAATTTCATCTTAATTAGAATAAATAGAAAATGGACATAAACGTAAGCCTTTTAAAGGAAATCTGCGAAATAGCAGGAGCACCTGGATTTGAAAAAAGAGTTCGGGATCGAGTAATTGATTTAGTCACTCCACTGGTTGACGAAGTGAAAGTGGATAATATAGGGAATGTGATTGCCATCAAGAAGGGTGTGAGAAATCCTGATGGAAAGCGTGTAATGATCGCAGCCCACATGGATGAGATTGGTTTCATTGTCACTCATATAGATGACAACGGCTTTTTGAGATTCCACACGCTGGGAGGCTTTGATCCGAAAACACTCACTGCGCAGCGCGTAATAGTGCACGGGAAAAAGGATCTGGTAGGAGTGATGGGGAGTAAGCCTATTCACGTGATGTCAGCCGAAGAGCGAACCAAATTGCCTAAAACCACAGACTTTTTTATCGACTTGGGCATGCCCAAAGAAGAAGTGGAGAAATACATTACCATAGGTGATCCGGTGACTAGAGACCGAGAACTGATTGAAATGGGTGACTGTGTGAATTGTAAATCAATTGACAATAGAGTGGCAGTATTTATCCTGATCGAAATGCTGAAACAATTAGAAAACCCAGCGTACGATGTCTATGCGACTTTTACGGTACAAGAAGAAGTTGGCTTGCGTGGTGCTAATGTTGCTGCACATGGGATTAACCCTGATTTTGGGATCGCTCTGGATACTACCATAGCATTCGATGTGCCGGGAGCTCAAGCTCATGAGAAGGTGACTGAGCTAGGTAAGGGCACAGCTATCAAGATTATGGACGCGATGACGATCTGTGATTACAGGATGGTGGAATTCATGAAGCAGACTGCTGACAAAGCCAAGATTTCCTGGCAGCCTGAAATACTGGTAGCAGGTGGTACGGATACTGCTGGAGTACAACGTATGGGAAAGCAGGGAGCGATCGCAGGGGCGATTTCCATTCCTACCAGACATCTACATCAGGTGATAGAAATGGCTCATAAGAAAGATATTGCTGATTCCATCGCTTTGTTAAAAGCATGTCTAGAACAGATTGATCAATACGATTGGAAGCATTAATCTGATCTAATAGCCGCCTAATTCTACTCGAATGAAAAATGGACTCATTATAATCTGCGTAATTTTTGCCCTAGTACTGGTATATCAATTCGCAGGTTATTTAATGAGTATTTCTAAGCAGGACAAAATCAAAGTCGAACCTTTTTTGGCCTTTGGAAATAATACTGAGGTGTTTTTCAAAGGAAGAGTAATTAGGGCTTATACACAGAGTAGACCTTCGTCTCGTAAAAGTTGGCTGTCAAATATCATTGCTTCAGTGAAAAGGTATGCAGGATCATCTGTGCCTTTGGCTAAAGTAGAAATCACTTTTCAGGAAAAAAGCTATGTAGTATCCACTGATGAGGATGGGGTTTTTGAGTTGCAGATTGGGGAATGTCAACCCAATAGTGGACTAAGTGAACTAGTAACTTTTCAGGTACTGGAGCCAAAAACCAGGAATTCACCAATTGCCCATATGGATGTGATTCGCTATTCGGGTGATACGGGAGTGATCTCAGATATTGACGATACCATCATTATTTCGCATTCTACAGACATTGGGAAAAAGTTTTGGCTTTCAATATCTAAAAATGCTTTCACCAGAAGACCACTACCTAATGTGTCTGAGTTTTATAAAAAACTAACTGGGAACGGGATTTATCCAATATTCTATGTCTCTAGCAGTGATTGGTCTTTGTTTGATTTGATCAAGGATTTTCTACGTTTCCGTCATATTCCTGATGGGCCGATCTTGCTCAAGGACAAACATATTAATCTTAAAAATATCTGGAGATCTGGAGGTGGTGATCACTCTCATAAATTACAGAAAATTGAGCTTCTGATGGAAATGTACCCTAAGATGCAGTTTTACATAGTGGGAGACAGTGGACAGCATGATCCTGAGATTTATGCTCAAATCATGGAGGAGTATCCAGGAAGAGTGAAAGATGTGTTTATAAGAATTGTGGGCAAATTAGATAAGTCTAGAGAAAGCGAATTAATGAAACTCCACGGTTCAGATCACTTCCATTTTATAGAGTCGTCTGAACAGGCAATAGAAATACTCGAGAAAGAATCAATTATCAACTAGTTTAATATCTGGTAAAATGGCAGCAAAATGTTTGTTGATTTATAACCCTGTTTCTGGAAATGACTCTATTACCGATGTAGAACTTCTGGAAATGGCACAAGTGAGAATGCCTGATTTTTCAGTAGAATTATGGGAGACCACCGGTGAGAATGACGAGGATAAGATTAAAGCCAAATACAACGAGTCCAAACCTGATTTGGTACTTATTGGCGGAGGGGATGGGACTGTAAAATTGGTAGCCAAATGCCTACAGGAGGAGAAAGTACCCATGTGTATTTTGCCTCTAGGCTCTGCTAATGGACTGGCAAAATGTTTGGGCATTAATGATATGGTGGATTCTTGGGAGTCAGTAAGAGATTTCAAAGCCCATTATATTGATGCTATTCAAATCAACGGAGAACTTTGTTTACACTTAGCTGACTTTGGTATCAATGCTAACCTTATTCAGAAATTTGAGCAGGAGGAATCCCGTGGTATGTTAGCTTATGTAAAGAATTCCTTTTCAGAGATTTTTGGTGCTGAGGCTAAGAAATTCCAGCTGGAAATCAGTGGAGAATCCATAGAAGTCATCGCTAAAATGATTGTAATCGCCAATGGAGATCAGTATGGCACTGGGGCGATTGTGAATTGCAATGGTATCATGGATGATGGGAAATTTGAAGTTATCGCTTTCAATCCTGAGACTGCTGAAAATTACGTGCGTATGACTATGGCATTTTTTAAAGGAGATATAGATGAGGTTGAGGGAGTGCGGTCTTGGTCTGTTGAGGAGTGTAAACTTTCTAATCCTGAAGGCGCAGAATTTCAAATTGATGGAGAAATGATGGATTCTACTGATTTCATCTCTGCTAAAATAGAAAAGCATGCGTTTAAGTTTTTGACTGGTAAATCTTTTGCCGCTTGCCACACTTCCTTGGATTGAGTTAGCTTATCCAAAACTGACTTTTTAAACCCCGGAATTCCTTATCTTACTTTTATCTTTTTACATCTAATTAAACCTCCATGTTTAGAAAAATACTAGTAGCCTCTATTTTGGGTACTGCCTTGATTTCCTGTAGTGCAGAGAAAAAAGAAACCCAGGTAGCAGAACAACCCAAAGCTGAATGGATTGATATGTTTAACGGTGAAAACCTGGAAGATTGGACCGCTAAAATATATCATCATGAGTCGGGTGATAACTATCAAAACACCTTTCGTGTGGTCGATGGTACCATAGAGGTGAATTACGATGATTACAATGAAGGCTTTAATGATCGCTATGGTCACCTGTTTTATAAGAAACCATTTTCATCCTTCCATATGACTTGGGAATATCGATTTACAGAGCAATGGCTAGAAGATGCGGCTAGTTATACTTATAGAAATAGTGGCGTGATGTTTCATTCTCAGGCTCCAGAGACTATTTTGAAGGAGCAGGATTGGCCTATTTCTGTGGAATGGCAAATGCTGGCCGAAGAGAAAGAAGGAGTTCCTAGACCAACAGGAAATATGTGCTCGCCTGGAACAGATGTGTTTTTTGAAGGGAAAAAAGATCCTAGACATTGCATTAATTCCACTTCTCCGACATTCAAATGGGATGAGTGGGTGAAGGCTGATTTGATCGTTTACGGAGATTCCTTAGTAGTTCACCTGGTGAATGATGTGAAGGTGTTGGAGTATACCTTGCCTCAGATCGGCGGAGGAGTTGCCAATGGCTTTGATCCAAAATACAAAGAAGACGGCAAGTTGCTGAAAGAGGGTTACATCGGCCTACAGAGTGAAGGTCAAGGTGTGATTTTCAAGAATTTGAAGATTAAAGAATTGTAGTAGGGGCAATGTAAGGGCGAATGATTATTCGCCCCTACGCATGCGTATTTCTTGCCGCCGTTCGTGTAGACACGAACGGCTTTTTTATTTGATAATGTGTATCCTATTATAGGTATTTATCCAAATAGTATTCTGCGAGCTGCTCCTCTCGGCTCCCCTCGACTTCGCTCGTGGGCCGAATGCTAGAATGAAACTAGTGGAGGGTGAAAAAGGTGGCGCAGCTGCCTCTTTCACCCTCCCATTACATCACCGAATACGGTGGCTGAGCGAAGTCGAGGCCTATTGACAGTTACATGCAAACAAACGGTCAACACTATGTAGGGAAGTACTCACTTCGTTCTTCGGTCTTCAGTCTCCCAGCTTTCACCTCTACTTCAAATAAACCGTCTTTCCCGTCTTAGCACTTTCCACGGCTGCGGACAAGATTTCTACCACTATCATATTGTTTTCAAGTGAAGGGAGGGCATATTCATCGAGTATAAGTTCCCCATTGATTACAGCTAAGAATAAGGTGAACGGGTCTTCGAATGGTGTCTTTTCATATTCCAAGTTGTATTCAGTTTCTTCAAATCCGGAATAGCCTTCAGCATTTAAGACACGGACATCAGTTGGATTATCCGCATAGATAGCTCCGGTAAGTCCGTAGATTTCCATGTCTTTTCGGCCAATTGGCCAATTCCATGAGGCTTGAATTATGGCCTGCGAATCGTCATAAGTGAGGATGATGGTTCCTTCATCATCCACTTTCGGATTGTTCTCGGCTTGAAGTTGCTGAGTCACTGCAGTTACTGATTTTGGACGTTTTCCATTTTCAAGCCAAGTCACCAGATTTGCTCCGTAGCATCCAAAGTCGATGATTGCACCACCACCATTAAGTTTTGGGTCAGTTAGCCATTCCAGAAACTCGTCACTTACGCCTATCTTTTTCGGCCCTTTATGCCCATCTCGTACCACTACTTTTCGCAAGTCGCCCACTTCCCCACTTTGAAGGATTTCATAAGCTTTGAAAGTGCTAGGATACCAAGTCGTCTCGTAATTGGTAATGAGGTGAATGTTGTGTTTTTCTGCAAGCGTTTTCATTTTCTGCGCATGTTCCAGACTCACCGCTAGCGGCTTTTCTACCATTACGTGTATGCCTCTTGGTGCGCAAGCTTCCACTACAGCTAGATGATCGTATATATTTCCAAAGGCTGTTACCGCTTCAGGTTTCGTTTTTTCCAGCATTTCTTCCATGGTGTCAAAAACCAAATCCATCGAAATCCCATGCTGCTTGGTAAGTCGTTTTGCCAATTCTCTATTAGGCTCGGCAATGCCCACAATCTCTAAATCAGCTCGGTCTTTTGCATTCAAAATCCAGCCTACATGACCGTGAGTGAGGCCTGCGACCCCGATTTTTGTGCGTTTCTGCTGCGCAAAAGAATGAGTACTTAAAAATACTGAAAGTATTAAACAGAAAATGAATCGGGTTTTCATGGGTTAGTTAGGTTTGAGAACTAAAAAATCGAGAAATTGGATTGACTTTGCAAGGATGCGATGATTTTTAGTTTTAATAGAACTCGGCCATTGCAACACATTCAGTTTGGTAAGGCCTTAAAAGAATATAAGTTTTAGAATGATTAACCAAGATAGGATACAACTGCCATTTCAATTTGATAGTCAATTGCTTCAGGAAGAGGTGAAAAAACTGATAGAAGTGGAGTGGATCAACCATTTTGTAACACAAAATTACCAAGGGAATTGGTCAGTGATTCCGCTCACAGCTAGAGAAGGGGTGACGCATCCTATCTTAATGGCGACAGCTATTCCAGGTGATTATGATTTTGTCCCGACTCCTTACTTAGAATCCAGTCCTTATTTTCAATCAGTTTTGGAAAGCTTCAAAGCAGAAAAATGTTCGGTGAGGTTGATGAAATTAACTCCAGGTTCGGAGATAAAAGAGCATCGTGATTATGATTTGGATGAAGGAGAAGTTCGGATTCACATACCCGTTTTCACCAATGATAAGGTGAGCTTTTTTGTGAATAACCGGAAGGTGGAAATGAAGGAAGGGGAATGCTGGTATCTTCGACTTTCTGACCCACATAGCGTTCTAAATGAAGGCGAAACGGATAGAATTCACTTGGTAATGGATATGAAGGTGAATGACTGGCTTATGGGAATTATGGGTCAACTTATATCCAAAAGGCAGTGATATAATCAGAAAGCTTTTGTGAGATTTTCTGATCGAAAAGGAGCTGCTTGAAGCAATCCCGAGTTTGTAGGTAGTATCCCATTAAATGTGTAAAGTAGCCCGAAAAATTATAGAACAGCTTTTCAACGTTTACACACTTAATGGGATAGTATTAATTAATGAGTTACTGGTTCCTCAATTTTGGCTTTCATGAAGCTCACCTCTCCAGTCTCCACGTCGTAATAGCTACCTACCATTCCTATTTCGCCACTTTCGAATAATTCTTTTAAGACTGGGCTTTCTTTGATAATGGTGTCCATCATGCAAATCACATTTTGTTTTTCCACCGCATTGATAAATTCAGGATCAGTTTGATCTGTGTCAGGCATTACATTTTTAACCTCATCAATAGCAGGATTAATCTTCTCCAGTAAGCCAGTTAAGTTTCCAGTTTTCACTCCTGCGCATGCACCTTTAATTGCCCCGCATTTGCTGTGACCAAGAACTACTATAAGTTTTGATCCGGCAAGTTTACAGGCAAACTCCATGCTGCCCAAAATGTCATTGTTTATAATGTTCCCAGCAATCCTGATACTAAAAACATCTCCTAGACCTTGGTCAAAGATCAGTTCTGCTGAGGTTCTGCTATCAATACAACTCAATACCACGGCAAAGGGAAATTGACCGTCTTTGGTTTCATTCACTTGCTCAAGGAGATTTCTATTTATTTTCAGATTATTTATAAACCTCTGATTGCCTTCTTTTAATATTTCTAAAGCCTTTGCTGGAGTAATTGTAGCTTGAGTTTCTGCTGTATGTGCTTTCATTTTTCTAATGTTAGGATGTGGGGGATAGGATTAATTTTGAAACAATTCACTGTATTTGTCTTCTGATAAAACACGTTTTTCCGTGTAGACATTGTTGTTCGATTCAATGTCATTTTCAAGTTTATATGCTTTTTTGAAACCTATAAGTACGACGGTGATGCCTTTTTCTTCGGCATTTATCATCTTAAATTCATTGATCAAATCCAAAACATCTTGAGCGATATATACGGTGTCAGATGCATCAATAATTACGTTAGAGTGGTCAGGTAATTTGTTAAGGGTAAGCTTGATTGCAGCTTTATTGAGAAATGAAACCTCTTGAGCCAAATCTACATGGATCACGTCGCCACGTTTGTATTCCTCTGTTCTGAAATAGTAAGCTTTTTTAATATTTCCTCTAAGAATGAACACAATACTCATAAACATTCCCAATGCTACGCCATTCAGTAAACCTAGGAAAACGACTGCTAATAAGGTGATGATGAAAGGGATAAATTGATACTTCCCGCGCTGCCAAAAGTGCTTGACGGTACTTGGGTTTGCCAATTTGTAACCTATCATTAATAAAATGGCGGCAAGTGTCGCCATTGGAATCATATTCAGAATAGTTGGTATACTGAGCACACAGATAAGTAGTAGTAAACCATGCACAATAGCGGACATTTTGGTTTTTGCTCCTGCGTTTGAATTTGCAGAAGACCTCACTACCACCGAAGTCATAGGCAATCCTCCTAATACTCCGCTGATTATGTTTCCAATTCCCTGGGCTTTTAATTCCATGTTTGTATTGACAAATCGCTTTAACGGATCCAATCTTTCAGTAGCCTCTATGCATAAAAGTGTTTCAATAGATGCTACTATAGTTATGGTAAAGGCGACTACCCATACAACTGGATTAAATATCGCATCGTAGGATGGAGTTGCAAAAATGCCTTTGAATTCTTCAAAACTGGTTGGTACAGGTAGGCTCACCAAGTATTCTGGGGTGACAACCAAGGAGCTATTTGTCATTATAAATATCCCATTGATCAAGATACCAGTAGCAACGGCTACTAGTGCACCTGGAACAAGCTTTAGCTTCTTCAAAGCAGCAACTTTGTTCCAGACTATAAGTACTGTTAAAGACGCTGCAGTGATAATCAAAATGCCAGGTTGAATCTCTTGAAAGGCGGTAAATAAGTCTGCAAACAGCCCGAAACCAGAACTGATTTCGACGTCTGAACCTAAAGCTAGAGGGATTTGCTGAATAAGAATAATTACACCAATTCCTGCTAGCATGCCTTCAATTACATTGGAAGGGAAGTAATTAGATATGGTTCCTGCTTTCACAAAGCCCAGGAGTATTTGCATAGCTCCGGCTAGAATAACGGCTATTAAAAATGCTTCGTAACCAAGATCGGTAATAGCGACGAAAACAATTGCTGTTAGGCCCGCAGCAGGTCCTGAGACACTTATGTGGGATTGGCTTAGAAATCCGACTACGATACCTCCAATGATTCCTGAAATAATTCCTGCAAATAACGGTGCTCCAGAGGCCAATGCGATTCCCAAACATAGCGGTAGCGCTACCAGAAATACGACTAAACCTGATGCAACATCTGATTTCAGATGCGCAAATAGATTATTACTTTTCATGTAATTAAATTATGAGTTAAAATTCCTGCACTAGTAAAAACAAGCGTGCTGCCTGTGTGTTTAGTTTGCTCTCAAATGACAGAAAAAGGTGTCAGGGAGAGAGAAAAAATCAGGAAAACTCCGGGGGAGGAACGATAATTCCAACGTGATGTATGGCCGTCAAATAGCCGACATTGCTAAATTTTATTGTAATTAATTCAGAGAATGCTCTTTCGTCTAAATAGGTACTTGTAAAAATATAATCGTCCAGATTTGCAGATACCTTGACTTCATGCTCTTTAGTCTCTTCTTCTGCAAAAGAATATACCATAGAAATATCCGCTTCCTCATCTATAGCTGACACGATAACAGAAGGCACAACCAAAAGGGAAGTTAGTATAACTAAAAACCCAAAGGCAATGATGCTATATATGGCTTTGCTGAAAATCAATCTTATTAGGTATGAGCTGTGGTTAGCGAATTAAGTAAAAGTCAACGTGAATTGATATCAATTGTTCAATTTTTTTACGGTTTATTACGTTTTTATACTAAATGAGGGCTGAAAATTATAGAATTGATTTTCTTAGACGTTTGATTTAATAATGATTTTCCGCTCAGTACAGAGGTTTTGTTTTGCTCTTTCTTCACCAGGAAAATATTTAATGCTTAGGTCTGCGAATGACAGACTATACAAGCAGAGGATAAGAAATTGCATGAATAGCCATCATAAAACTACAAAATGAAATTCTTTTGAACCGTAAATTTCTTCAAACTAAAGTTGAAGAAATTTACGTCAGTTACGATAAGCTAAAGAGATATAGAATATCATAAACAGTAAAGAGGAGGTGATTTCGATTTCCTGTCATCCTCGCTTGCTGATGGAAAATGACTTTCTACCCGAAATGCAAAGAAATTCAAGAAACTCTCTTCAATACTAATTCTATATAATTCCTGCTACATCCTAGCGATAGTCATTCCTCCATCTACGCAAAACACCTGACCAGTAGAATAAGGCAAATCTCCTCTCACCAAGGCAGCAACCACTTTTCCAATGTCTTCTGGAACTCCCATTCTAGGTTCTAGCGTCATTCCGTTTTTCACACCTTGGTGGTAGGTTTCGCGAACTTTCTCGATCATATCTGTCTCTATCACACCAGGTCGGATCTCATAAACCGGGATTCCAAATTCTGCCATTTTCACAGCCAAAACTTTAGAAAGCATAGCTAATGAAGCCTTGGACATACAGTAAGAAGCCCGAGTCTTGGAGGCAACTGTGGCAGAAATAGATGTCACGTTAATTATTGAGATTTCAGAATCAGGCGTGGCTACTTTAAGTTCTGACATCCATTTTGCGATAGCTTGAGTCAAGAAGAAAGTGCCCTTTTGATTGATGTTCATCAAGTGATCGAAATCGTCTTCTGTAATATCAAAAATATCAGATCTCGTTCTCGGAGCTACTCCAGCATTGTTTACCAATACATCGACTTTCCCAAACTTAGCGATCATCCCTGAAACGATGGCTTCACGATCCTCTGCAGAAGCAATATTTCCTTGAAGGTATTCCACCCGTACGCCAAATCCTCTCAATTCCTCCAAGGCTTCTCTTACACTCGCCTCTTCACGAACTCCATTTATCGCCAGATTAAAGCCTTCTTCAGCGAGTTTTTTTGCGATTCCCAAACCGATTCCGCGGCTTCCGCCAGTGACTAATGCTACTCGACTCATGATGCTTTGATCGTTTTAAGTGTTTCGTGTATTTCCATTTTTTTGTAAAAAGGATCCAGCGGAAAACAGCCTGAGATCATTCCATTTCTCGGTGCAGTGGTACAATCAGAGAAAGTACGGCAGATTTTTGCACGTTTCATCGGTGTGCCAGCCAATACATCTGCTGGTAATTCTGGATAACTCAGTACCATTCTTCCTAAGCCGATTGAATCCGCTTTTCCTGTTTCCAATACATTTTGAGCAACATTCGGTAGCCATTCCTGCAAATAGGAGTAGGCAGATCCTACGGTGTAGAAACTTGGGAATGCTTTCTTTACTTCTGCCACCGCATCGATCTGTCGGGCGACTCCATGCAAAGGATCCTCTGGCGGCATGTAACCATCAGAAGGAGGGAAAAGTGCTGGTCGCTGTATGTGTGGGTTGTAATATGGACTGCCTGCAGTGGTGCAAAGCAATTCTATATCAAGTTTTTCCAGTTCTTTCAAAAACTCAAAAGATTCCGATAGATTCTCACCTATGCCTGATTCATTTCCTCCGAAAGAGTACTTATAAGGACTTTCGGCAGCTGGAATTCCAGTTCCTTCAGGTCCTTGCTTAAATGGCACCCAGTCGAAAATGCTCATGCGTACACCAATTTCTAATCCTGGCGCTTCTGCTCTGATTCCCGCTGTTATTTCTCGGATGAAACGGGTTCTGTTTTCGAGTGACTTGCCATAGTTACCTTCACGGTCGTAGGCGCTCAGGAACTCATGTCCCAAATATCCATGGCAATGCTTGATATCGACGAACTTGTATCCCGTCTTCTGTGCGCGAACTGCCGCGATCACATAGGCATCGATCAGCTCGGATATTTCTCCATCAGTCATCAGCGGGTAATCGTCGGCCAGACCAAACTTCTTATTCAACACTGGATGAGAGTAAAGAATCTTCGGCTCCATTTGAGTTTTGCTATTCGGTTTGCAAAACCTGCCTGAATGCGTTAGTTGCAGGCCTGTGAGCAGGTCGTCTGAATTCCCGAATGCCGCTTTGTGTTCGTTCTCAACCATTTTAAACAACTCATCGAAATCTCCTAGATTTTGCTCGTTGATCATAAGTTGGTTAGGATTGGCTCTTCCAGAAGGTTGTACCGCTACCGCTTCGCATCCCCAAAGTAATTTGGCTCCGCTGATCGCAAAGTTCTTCCAGCGTCTTTTGGTGAGTTCGGTAGGTTTGCCATCCGTGGTGCCATCCCATCCTTCCATCGGAAGAATACAGAAAGCATTTCCTATGGTATTGCCGGCTCGCGTGGTATGAGCTTTCGCAAAAGGAGAGTTATCTCCGGTTTTTAACTCTTCATCAAAACCCATCGCTATACCTTCTTTGGTAAGATGGTCACGAAGATGCTCTCCTGTTTTCAGCTGGGCAACTCGTGGGTATTGTGGTTTGTATTTTCCAGTGCTCATTTGCCTACACAGTTAAAGAAGCTGTAATAATTCTCTCCTTTTTGCATGCGCTGAAGCAACAATGCTAGTTCTCGCGCATGGTAATCTCCCCACATGCATGATTCTCCGTATGGAGCTTTCGTAGGGTCTGGGCGATGATCCCAGCCATTTGGCTGATGATAAATGGAATGTAAAATCAATCCTTGGTGTGTTGGATCAGTGGATAAATAAGGCTCGCTGAACAAAGCACTAGCGAGCTGCATACCTGTCTGGATATATCGCTCGGAAGCTTCTTGATCCGTTGATTTCATCCAATTGCCAATTCGGATAAATCCTTGCGCAGCGATACATGCGGCGGAAGAATCGATTGGCTCATGGGCATTGTAAGGATCAGATTTCTCGTTCAGATAATCTCCCATTTTATGCAAATTTGGCGCTCCAGTATCCCAATATGGAATGCCGTCGGTAGGTGTATTTGCCAAGTAAAATTCAGCTGTAGCTTTTGCAGCTTCAGTCAGTTCTTTGATCAAGTCATTTTTAGAAATGATCTCAGAATAATCGCATTCGTCGATTTGATCTAAAATCTCCAATGTTTCTCCTAAACCACAAATAGCCCACGCCAAACCACGAGTCCAGGTACTGAAACCTGTGTAGCCTTGCTGAGAATTTGGACAGCGGTAATTTCCATCATTGGTGTTGAAGATGATTTCATGAGCAGTTCTACCAGAGACATCATAGGTGTCTCTACCATTTCCGTAGTAAATCGAATAGCGAACGGTACTCAAAATATGCTGAATAGCTCGCTGAATCAGTGAGATTCGCTTGTCGTTTTCTCCCTGCAATACATGTCCCAATCCATGAGAAACGACCAAAGCTCTACACGAGCGAATCGTGTCCACAAATAAGGAATGTGGTCCATTGAATGAATAAATAAAACCACCGGTTTGAGTTGGAGTCCAGCGCATAGCTTGCACAGCTCCACTTACTTTAAGGGCAAGTTGGTAGAAGTTTTTCTCCCAAGCAGCACCTTCAATTTTCCCCTCTTCGATCAGTCGAAGTAGATTTCCATAGGTACTCACATTGTTGAAACCATGATCATGCACACCAGTATGCGTGAGGTGCGGAGCCATTTTGTTCAAGGTATTATCTCTGCCGATTTTCAAAAACTGCTCATCTCCCGTGGCGTCAAACTGGAGAATTGCCGAACCGTACTGGAATCCCTGAGTCCATTCCGTCCAGCCTCTTGTGACATATTTTCCTTTTTCTGTAAAAACAGGAGCACCATTCGCAGTATCAAATGATGTCTCTATCAAGTTTATTTTTTCTCCAGAAAGCTCCCAAAATCGTTTGAGTTGAACTTCAAGGTCATTTATGGAAAAGTTAGGATTGAGTTGCATGTTGTTTCTTTTGTGTTTGAGAATGTGTGATCATAATGACGGCAGTTGCTATAAATAAGACTCCGTACATCAAGTAATCAATAGGTTGACCAGCTATTTTCCCCGGAACTATTTCTAAAAGCGAAGCGATAAAAGTGGCTAGAGCAAGCGTAGAAAGCACAATTAAGGATTTTGGAGGTTTAGTGAAAATCACTGCTCCCAATACTACTGGTGCGATCATAGATGTGCCGGTGAAACTCACACGTGCCAGCAAAACGAGTTCGTCGCTCATATAAGTAGAGAACACTAATACGATCAGCGAAAAGACCATGATGGAAATCTTGGTAATACGCATATTGGTTTTGTCAGAGCCAGAAAGTAGAGATCTAAGTTCGGTGCCCAAAGCAAAAATCTGAGCGTTGGTTGTAGAAAGACAGGCGGCAAATAAACCAACCACTGCTAAAGCAGCGACCGGAACGGCTTGATCAAACAACAACGCATTTGTCAGGAAATCTGCAGTGCTCGCATCAGGATATTTGATTGCTCCATATAGTCCGATGAAGGCCGTTGGTAAAATCACCAACATGGCGAAAATACCTACCGCATAGGCCATTCTGTGTACGGATTTTAGGTTTTTCATCACCACCAATCGCGTTGTGAACTGAGGTTGAGAAACTGGTATCAGAATAATAGCAATCGCTGAAGCGATCAGAAATGGACTGGTGAACAATCCTTTCGGACCAGGAAGCGTGAGTAAATCTGGGTTTGTCGCTGATACTTTTTCAAGTCCAGCTTCCAGTCCTCCGCTCATTTGCAGGCAAGTCACGCCGATAATCCAAATCACTGTAAGCATGATTACTCCTTGAATTGCATCGCTATACACGATGGCTTTGAGCCCACCGATTTCTGAATAAATCAGCATGATGAAGACCAAAAGTGCTGACCATGACCAGTAAGGAAGCATGTCGGGGAAGGCTGCGTCTAAGAATATGGATATCCCGCGAATCTGTATAGCTACATAAGGTATCAAAAAGAGAAAGGCACTTGCGAAGACTAAATAGCCAGCGAAGGAATTTCCATAGCAAGATTTCATTAGTCCAGCGACGCCTTTGTATCCGTTTATACTTGCTCTTTTGCGTAGCGCAAATCCAAACCAAATCAGGAAAAAGACCATCAATGCATCTGATAAGGCAAGGAAAATCCATGCTCCTACGCCGTGAGTTCGGAAGAAATCCGGCATTCCCATAAAGGTGAATGCAGAGAATAACGCTGCTGAGAAAGTCAGGAATCCTAATATCGTACCGATGTTTGAACCAGCGAAGATGAAATCGTCCGAGGTTCTTTCTTTACTATAGGAGCGGTAAGAAGCATAGCCGAGCATGGCTATGAATAGCGAGAAGAAAAATACTAACCATCCAATCATTGCTTCTTCGGGTCTTCAAATGGAAAAACTTTTGAGCCTATGAAGGTTGCAAATACTACAAGTAGGGTGACAAGGAAGCCTGTCCAAAATACGAATGGCACTTTTGCCAAGCTGGGTTCAAGTTTTCCTTCTCTGAAAACAAAAAGATAAGTACATATTGTCATGACAATGACAGCAAGCACCAGTGTTTTCCATTGTTTGGATTTCATGATAATTGTTTAAGGTTATTTTGGATAAGTTGGGTTTTACCTAAAGATGATTTTAAGTATGGCTTAAAATAGCAATTATCTTTTTCAATACTAACCTGTATTGGTGCTAGGGGGGTGATTTTGTTACGAAATGGATTTCATAAAAAATTGTAACTTATTGCGCATTGTTTTAGAAAACCGAAAAAGAATGAGCAGGCTCAGTGGTATATTAATAATAATTTTTCTCCTGAATAGCTCAATTCTATCAGGACAGGATATATCTCAAAAATATCCAGACCTGATCAAAAGAGTCGAACGTATTAACAAAGACAATTTATTAGAGAAAGTGATTCTAGAAAATGAAGAATTCATGACTCAGATGACAGACGGTGGGGGAGAACTTATAGGGTATTTTGAAAATGGACAGATTCAAAAAATTACAGCAAAAACCGGACTCTCATTCGGAATAGAAACCTTTGACTATTATTTCACTGATGGGAAATTGATTTTTACATATGAACTTTTAGAAGGATTTCCTTACAACGACAGCACATCCAAATTCGACTACACAAATCTAGAAACTAGTTTTGTCGGACGCTATTATTTTAAAGACAGCAAACTTATCGACTCAGAGATAACGGGACATGATCGTTTTGAGGACGAGATGTTTGACATGGGGACAACGTTGATAAAAGATATGAACGAGTATCTGGATAAATTAAAAAAAATGAAGTGAAGCAACACCTGTTAAACTATTAACGGTAATATCTGTATCACAACTTACAAAAATCACGACTTACCGCTTACTTTTTCCTCAACCACTACCTTTTACTTATTACCTTCTACTTCTCAACTTTCACCTCTTACTTTTCACAAACCTAAGCCTTCTCCACACTCACTCGCACCGACTTACTGATCGGTGTATTGCTTTTGTCAGCGTATTCTTGGATAGGAATTAATGGATTTGTTTCTGGGAAATAGGCCGCCAAATTACCCTTAGGAATGTGGTATGGGATGACTAAAAATTGGAAAACTTTTCGCTCTTGACCATCATAATTACTCATGATATTGACCACGTCCATTTTTTTGAAATTTTCCCGAGCCATGTCAGCTTCGTTCATGAAAAGAACCCTGCGCTCATTATGAATGCCTCTGTACCGGTCGTTCAAGCCATAAATAGTCGTATTGAATTGATCATGTGAGCGTATGCTCATCAACAGGTATTCGTTTTCCTTTAAGTTATGAATTGGAAGTTCGGTGTTGCTAAACTGGGCTCTTTGATTCGGGAGGTTGCTGAAATCCAGCTCTCGCACATTGTTTGGAAGATAGTATCCAGATCCTTTCGACTTTGTATTCATATCCTTGAATCCAGCGATCACCTCGCCGAGTTTCTCGCGGAGTAATTCATAATCCGAACCAAGCAACTTCCATTTTACAGGATGATTTCCTTTGAAGTAGGCCGAGGCAATTCCTGCTACTATTTCCGGTTCACTTTTGAGGTCATCCGAAATTGGATCAAGGAAGCCCTTAGATTGGTGGACTATTCCCATGCTATTTTCCACGGTAAAATGCCGTTGCTTTCCGTCTTTCAGATCCTTGTCAGATCTTCCTAATGTGGGTAAAATCAAAGCTGTCTTACCTGTGATCAAATGACTTCGGTTTAGCTTGGTGCTGATCTGCACCGTGAGGTCACAGGTTTGAAGTGCTTTTGCAGTGTATTCTGTATCAGACGCAGCAGACACGAAATTGCCTCCTAATGCGACGAAAACCTTTGCTTTTCCCTCATGCATGGCAGGAATTGCTTTGACTACATCTACTCCCTCATGATCGGGAGCATCGAAGCCAAAAGTCTTTTTGATCGCTGCATTCAGTTCCTCAGAAACGTAATGCATGATGCCGACGGTTCTGTCGCCTTGCACATTGCTATGCCCTCGCACTGGGCAGGTCCCCGCTCCAGGTTTGCCAAGACTCCCTTTCAGCAAAAGTAGATTGACGCATTCTTTGATGTTTTCTACCCCATTTTTATGCTGAGTGAGTCCCATCGCCCAGCAGATGATGATTTTGCTTTTCTTGGCTAAAAGAACAACTGCTTCGTCAATCAATTTCTCGTCCACGCCACAGAGTTCTAGTAGCTCCTTTTCAGTATGCTTGTCCAGATGTGCCAAAAGTGATTCGTAGCCTTCGGTGTACTTCTCGATAAATTCATGATCAAAAACCTTCCCGTCAATCTTGTCCAAAGCAACCAGCTTTTTCTCAATCAGTTTTAAAAGCGCGACATCCTGATTGATTTTTACCTGAAGAAAAATATCAGTCAAACCGTGGCCATTCAGAATCATTCCACTGAATTCCTGTGGGTTTCTAAATCGAATCAGACCAGCTTCCTGAAGAGGGTTGATACAGATGATTTTACCCCCGTTACTTTTGCATTTTTCTAGTGCAGAAAGCATTCTTGGATGATTCGTTCCTGGATTTTGACCCATGACAATGACCACTTCGGCTTTATCAAAGTCTTCAAGTTTCACCGAGCCTTTTCCTATTCCGAGCGTTTCGGAAAGTCCGACTCCGCTGGATTCATGGCACATATTGGAGCAATCAGGCATATTGTTCGTGCCAAAAGCTCTGACGAAAAGTCCGTATAAAAATGCTGCTTCGTTACTCGATCTTCCAGAAGTGTAGAAGATGGCTTCGTCAGGAATGGCTAGAGCATGAAGATGATCTGAGATCACTCTAAAAGCTTCTTCCCAAGTGCATTCTTCATAGTGATTTGAGTTTGGTTTCAAGATCATTGGAGCTACCAAGCGACCGCTTTTGCCAATTTTATAATCTGACCAACTGGAAATTTCCTGAATGGAATAGTTTGAGAAAAATGCATTATCCACCACTTTGGAAGTTGCTTCCTCAGCCAGAGCCTTTGCCCCGTTTTCGCAGTATTCTCCCAGCTTCGATCTATTTTCAGGGTCTGGCCACGCACAGCCAGGGCAGTCAAAGCCATCTTCCTGGTTCATATGCGCAAGTGTCTGGAAGGACTTTATAACTCCCATTTCCTTGAACGTGTGCTGAAGAGCTACTTTTACTCCAATAAGTCCTGCTGCATAAAGCGCTGGTTTCTTCAAATCAATTCCTGTAAATTCTTTGGAGCTTTGGGTTTGGATATTCTTTCGTCTGGATGCGGACATGAAATTGTTTTTTGCGACCTCGTTTACTTAAAGTTAAAGAAATATCAAAACAGCTGATCATTCCAAAGGCTTATTATGATTATCCACTATGCTACCGTAATACAAATTCAATCAAAAAAAAATTGGCAGCTAATAATTAATTCTATGAATAGCTCCGAAGGAGCAAGACTATTCATGACCCTGTACGTCCGCGATAATTATCGGGATGCAGGGCAAAATAATTGTTAGGATTTCGAGCCTTGAAAGGGCGTGACTTTATAGTTCCGCCCTTTCAGGGCTCCTATCATGTATTAGTTCCACCCCCCGGCTATGCCGAGGGTTATGAATGGTCTCAATCCTTCGGATCTTATTTGTCATAGAAAATTTGACAACTAGCCTGATTCCCTATAATTATTAGGTATAGCAATCGGATTGTATTAATAACAAATTTGTCAGATTTCAGACTTGGTATTTCGCTTAAAGAGTGACTATCCCAATGATTGGATTTAGTTCTTCTTCTGATACATCAGAGAAATTATAGGTTTTAATAAAATAGAATTGATCCTTTGACAAATCAAATGGTCTTAGCGTTACAATCTCTTCATCTTCAATTAAAAAACCGTCGGTTACATTAACTGAGAAATCACTTTTTCTGGCTCCAATATAAAACATGCTACTGCCTTCTCTATTGTATTCGCAAAGTAAATAGTTTGCAGACAGCATGACATTTTTGATAATAATCAATTTGCTGCCTTCTTCATTTAGCAATGGTGGAGCGAAATTTAGTTTTATAAAGGGATTCAATATATTGTCTTCAAACCTGAACAATGTATCTCTAATCATACTTTCATTGATAAGAACTGGCGTGTAAATGAAATCTTCACTGTCAACCTTTGAAATATAATTCTTATAGGGATATGAGGCTCCTGTTTGCTGATCCATTTCAATGTGAAGTAGTGGGAGTGAATCAGTAATAGTTAAGTCCTTATCCAACTTAAACAAGGAACGTTGATTTACAAATTTGTCGCCAGATTTAACACCGTCCTCAGCAGCTATAAGACTCAGACTGTTATCTACCATGTCTAGGTAATCAATGAAAAAAGGCATTTTTTTCTCACCGATATATTCGTTGTCCAATGTGTATGAGATCAGTCTTCTTCCAGAGGCGATATAGGCTGTTTCTGATTCTTCATCTATTACAAGTGATGAGACATTAGAGAATTCGCCAGGGCCTTCACCTGTTTTCCCTAGTTGATTTAAAAATTTCCCTTTCCTGTCAAAAACAAGAATTTTACCTGGAAAATCAACTACATAGATTTTATCCTTGTAGAATTTCACATCTTGGATTAATCTCAAAAAGGACTCTTCATTGGTCTCAAGAGCTATATACTCGACTGATTCAGTAAGGTCTGAAAGCTGAAATTCAGATTCTCCATCTTTTGGGATGTCAAAAGTTTCTAATTCGCTACTTTTCGGGGAAGAGCAACTTAACGCAAATAGACTTAATAGACTAAGACTTAATCTTAAGTAGAATAACTTTGATCCCTTTTTCATTTAGTTTATTTTTTTTTGATGAGAACATATATTCATTTGAATTTGTAAAATTCGGGACGTAATATCCTGAATTATTAATATCGTCATAAAGACCAGAATCACTCCCTGTTTTACTTAAGTATTGTTTGTTGGATTTTAAATCGTAAAAATAAACATACCAGTTATTTAAATGTTTAAATCCTGTCGTGGTAAATTTTCCAATTATGCCCTGATTCAACGAGAAGATGATGTTATTATAAGATGGTCTTTTATTATAAATATTTTTGAATGTTATAATTGGATTTTTGAATTCATCTGCTGAAGAATATATTTCATTGACTTCTCCCATGGAAATATAAAGCGCATCTTTACTTGAAGACATAGAAGTGTTTCGGCCTGATCTACTAGAGCCAACTTCATACTGCATCGTCTTTTCAATTTTAATTAAATTTAAATTTGAAGGGTCATAGGATTCTAAATAATAAGTCTTTGTTTTTTCGGTGATTTCCAAGCTCACAACATAGAGACGGTTTTTGAAAATTTTGAATCCATTGATACCTCTTTTAAAATCAACTTCTTTTATAATTCTGTTATTCACCACATCAAATAAAACAATTTTTTTATTGTGAGAGATAATTAGACTTTTTTTCGTTGGGTCATAAGTGATGTTAACTATTGGTATTCCTTCTTTTGATCTATATATTTCTTCGATATATTTGCCTGATTTATCTAATTTAGAAACTGATAGTGCCAATACATCAGTGTCCTTCTCAACTGGTGTGATAAAATAGTTACCTTCAGTAATTACGACATCTCTAATAATATTATAATCCTTATCCAGATCAAAAATGATTACTTCATCAGCAATGCTTGACACATTGATACGATCAAGGTAATTGTGCTCTACGATAATATCCTGCTGAGTACTGAAACTCATGAGGGTGAATAGTAACGGAATAAATGAAAATATCATGTTTTTTGTTTTTGGGAGGTCAAAAGTTTCTAATTCGCTGCTTTTGGGAGAAGAACAACTTACTGCAAATAGACTTAATAGACTAAGACTTAATCTTAAGCAGAATAACTGTAATCCCTTTTTCATTTAATTTATCTTTTTTAGTTGAAAACATATATTCATTTGCATTTGTGAATCTAGGATTTCTAATGTGCCCTATATTATTAATATCATCATATAATCCAGAGTTTTCTCCTGTTTTACTTAAGTATTGTTTTTTCGCATTTAAATCATAGTAATAAATGTAATAGTTATTTAAATATTTGAATCCAGTTGTTGCAAATTTTCCCACTAAGCCTTGATTTGAAGAGAATAATATATTTCCAAGAGAAGGCTTGTTTTTGTAAATATTTTTAAAAGTTATAATTGGCTTTTTGAATCCATCTGCTGAAGAATAAATCTCATTAACGGCACCCATTGATACAAATAATTCATCTCCCTTTGATGAAAGAGAGGAGTGTCTAAAAGCTTTGTCTGCTAGAACATACTTCATTTCTTTTTTAGTCTCAATCAATTTTAGACTTAACGGATCATAGATGTCTAGGTAGTAAATTTCTGAATCATCAGTGTAGTTAAACCCAGCTACATATAATTTGCTCTTGAATATTTTTGTTCTTGTGATTCGCTTGTCTATTTCAACTTCTTTTATAATCTTATTGGTAACTACGTTAAGCAAAACTATTTTTTGATTATGAGAAATAATTAAACTTTTTGTCGATGGATTATATGCAAGATCACTAATTAGTGACCCAGTCTCTGACCTATAGATTTCTCCCAAGTACTTTCCTGATTTATCCAATTTGGATACGGATGTTGAAAAGCCTTTAGACTTTTCTTCACCAGGGGAAATAAAATAGAAATCTTGAGTAATCACCAGGTCTTGAATATTAGTAAAGTCCTCCTTCAGATCAAAATGGATGACTTGATCAGCAATGCTCGATGTATTGATACGATCAAGATATACATGCTCTACTCCGATGTCTTGCTGGGTTAAAAAAATGGATAAGAAGAAAAATGCGGAAATGAATGCAGATATCATACTGACAGATTTACGGGTTTTAGAATTAAACTAGCTGATCTGATTGGTGAAATTCATCCCTCTGCCAGGCTAGACGAACCAATGAATTAGCCATTCTCTTTGTTGCATACCAGCTAAAGCTTAACGCTTGGTTATTTGCCGTTCTTGCTTGAAGTGCTTGACTAAATTTTAACTGATTTAAAACTAATAAATTTCTTTTACCAAACTATTTATTTCTGATCAATACCTTTTAGCTTAAAATAAAAAAGCGGATTGAGTGCTAACCCAATCCGCTTTATATCTGTGGAATTTGCTTCAGTTAGACAACTGTTACAAATTTCTCTTTTGGAGTACGAACTTTCTTCATGTTGACAAGCCAGTCGCCTTCTTCATTTCTGTAGCCAAGTGGTAGCACCACTACACTTCGGAGTCCTTTGGATTTTAGATCCAAGATCTCATCCAATGCTGCAGGATCAAATCCTTCCATAGGAGTAGAATCTACTTCCTGCTCAGCTGCAGCGATTAGTGCCGTGCCAAGTGCTATGTAAGCTTGCTTCGCTGCGTGAGTGAAGTTTTCTTCTGCAGTTTTTGCAGTATAGCTTGTCAAAAGCATGTTGCGGTAATCATCCGTGACAGAGTCTGGAAGATTTCTCTGCTCATTGTTGTATTTGAATACGCCGTTGATACGCTCAGGAGTGTAATTGTCCCAGGCAGCAAATACAAGCACGTGTGATGCATCTGTGATTTGGCTCTGATTCCAAGCAATAGGCTTGATTTTTTCCTTTACTTCCTGATCAGTGATCACCAAAATCTCGTAAGGCTGCAATCCTGAGGAAGAGGCTGAAAGTCTAATAGCATCTAGGATATAATCTACTTTTTCTTGTGGAACGGGAGTTCCGTTCATTGATTTGGTGGCATATCGCCAATTCAAATTTTCTAATACTTGCATAATATGTTGGTTCAGTTTTCAAAGTCCTGAGCTTTCACTCAGAAGCAATAGACACTAAACACGGCAAGCATCGTAAAGTTCAGTGTTTAGAAAATAAATGTATATACATATATGTTTTTTTGATCTATGATAAAAAAGCCGAATGAAGTCACTTTATTTTTTCTTTTTGAAGTTTATATCGAGTTGCTGAACCTTCGGGTCTTTCTCGGGCGTCAGTGTAAAGAAAATTTCCACATCGCCATTTTCTCCTTCTAATGTAAAGCTGCCGCGAAGTTGATTGTTAGGTTGTAGAGCAGTGATATTTTTGATTTCTCCGGCTTGCGCCAAAATAGCTTTGTATTCCGAGTAGCGATGCTCCTTCGATCTATCGAGGAAGAAATTTTCAGCCAAAATAGATTCTTCCAATCCTTTGTTACCAGTCTGAATTAGAATTACCAACTGATTTTTGCGTGTTTCTAGAATCTCTGAAACTGGTAAACTTCTAGGTACCATGATTCCCTTGCTATATAGGAGATCTTCAATCTCGGCAAGTGGCCAAGGTGTAGTGTAAGTCAGATTGCAAAAGGCCATAATCCCAATCCCAAACTCAGGAAAAAATCGGTAATTACTGCCAAATCCAGGCAAAGCTCCTCCGTGGGACACCCATTTGGTACCATTGCAGTTTTGAGAAATGCCCAATCCAAAACCATAGCCGCCCATGATAGCGCAGTCGCCATTGGAATTTAGTCGGGGAAATTGTGGGGTTTGCATTTCCCGTAAAGAACTACGTTTAACTGGGCCAGTTTCTGCTCCATTTCGAGCTGGCCAAGCAGAGAGATGCAAACTCACGTATTTGCTAAAATCCTCAATGGAGGTAATCAAGCCACCCATAGCACCAAAAGATCCGTCATGCAGCATAGGTTCAAGTTTCCATTGCTCATCTTCCCAGCGGTAGCCAATAGCCAATTCACCTTGAGGAACACCGTCGATTTCCCAATACGTATGAGTCATTCCCAGTGGAAGTAGAATATTCTCTTTGATGTATTCTTGGTACGATTGGCCGGAGACTTTAGAAACGATGTGACCTAAGATAGCATAGCCAGTATTGCTGTATTCGAATTGCATAGAAGGAGCATTGGCGAAAGAAATTCCTTCGCTGATCATATCTAGAAGCATCTGATCTTGCTCGTCAAGCTGCCGGTCCCCCCAAGGATTGTCCTCCGGAAATCCAGCGGTCATCGTCAAGAGGTTTTCTATGTCTATGATAGGAGCGTCTTCAGTGAGGTATTGCAATTTTGCCATATCAGAAATGTATTTGGCAATAGGATCATTGAGTGCAAGTTTTCCCTCATCCCGAAGTTTCATGATCGCCATCGCCGTAAAGCTCTTCGTCATCGAGGCAATTCTAAATGCAGAAGTCGTTTCGGCTTGGGTATTTTTCGCTACATCGAGCAATCCTGTAGCTGATGCTATGGTCAATTCATTGTCTACGACTATGCCATAGGCAATTCCTGGAATATGATTTTCCTTGGCGTATTTAGCCATCAGAGCTTCTAGTTCCGGCAAGATTTCTTTGATCTTCTCTGCTCGCTGGTCTGTTTCAAATACAGGTTTTTGATAGTCTGCGGAAAAAGTATGGGTTGTTCCTTCAACTTTCTGAGCATGGGCAGAAAAAGGTAAAAGAATCAGTGTGACAAGAATAGCTAAGTAGCGATTGGGAGTTTTCATCTAAAATACTTTGGTTGAAAAGTATAAGATAATCACAAGCATCAAGAATACTCAGCAAATTGTACAGGAGCTGTTTAGGATGAGTATGAAAGCCTTGTCTATTTCTTTTTGAAGAGTTTTTTTCCCAACTCAATAATCCCCCAGACAATAAATCCTATGACTAATCCGACTAGGAATTCCGTGATGATGCCGGGAATTGATGGAAAAAGATGGTGGAAGAAGTCAATGTTGTGAACGAAAATCCCACCAGAAACCAAGAGCAAAGCTATCGTTCCGATAAAGCCCATGGCTTTGATGATTTTTGGAAGTGCATTGACCAGCAAAAGACCAACCTTGTCAGAAAAGCTGTCTTCCCTATCATTCATGGCAATCAATCTATAGCCGAATTCATCCATGCGAACGATCACAGCGACGATTCCATAGACACCTACCGTAGCGATTAAGGCAATTATGGTTACGACAAGAATTTGCTCCAGGATAGGTTCTTCAACGACAGTACCCAATGCGATAATTACGATTTCTACCGAAAGTATAAAGTCAGTGACAATAGCTGATTTTACCTTTTCTTTTTCCTTGGCTAGAATTTGCTCCTTGGTAAGCTTTTCTGTTAAACTAATATCCACGCTGTGCTTATGCGGGACGATGTATTCATAAATTTTTTCAGCTCCTTCATAAGCTAGGTACAGCCCACCGAGGATAAGGATAATTGTAACCGCAGCGGGAACAAAAGCGCTGAGCAAAAATGCAAAGGGGAGAATAATAGCTTTATTCAGTAGTGATCCCTTGGTGATCGCCCAGAGCACGGGGATTTCCCGGTCGGAGACAAATCCGGAAGCTTTTTCAGCATTCACGGCCAAATCATCTCCCAAAATCCCAGCTGTTTTCTTCGCTGCCACTTTACTCATTACTGCTACGTCATCCATTAGCGTAGCTATATCATCTAGTAGTGCAAATAATCCTGAAGCCATTTCTTTTTATAAAAATTTTTAAAATATCCTGCCAATTGATAAGAATTGGAGGTGAAGATACTTTGCTCTAGCGATGCACACAAATGAATATTTCATGAGTGGAGAATTTGCTGGAGTGCATAATAATCTGTTTAACTTGAGATTTAATACATGTTTTATACCAAAACTTCCATCATGAATAGAGTTGCTTTAGTTTTTTTACTCTTTACAGTTTTCAATGTTTCTGCTTTTTCGCAGACAGATTACTCCATCCCTGAGGAGGCACAGAGAATAGTTTTTTTGGGAAATAGCATCACATATGCCGGCCAATACATCAGCTACGTGGAGACTTATCATAGATTGAAGCATCCTGATCGTGACTTAGAGTGGATCAATGTTGGCTTGCCAAGTGAGACTGTTTCTGGACTATCTGAGGATAATCATGCCGGGGGTGCATTTCCTAGACCGGATCTTCATGAGCGCTTGGATCGGGTGTTTGAGCAACTTCAACCTGATGTGGTTTTTGTGAATTACGGAATGAACGATGGGATTTATTTGCCGCTGGATGAGGAGCGATTTCAAAAGTACAAGGATGGAATCAACTGGTTGGATGCCAAAATTACAGCAATTGGAGCACATGCTATTTTCGTTACACCACCCATCTTCGATCCTCTGAAAGGAGCGGCTTATGCAAATGTGCTGGATAGCTATTCTGACTGGTTGCTGTCCAGAAGATATACTGACGAGTGGAAGGTACTAGATATCCACTGGCCTATGCGAAAGTATTTGGAAGATCAGCGTGGATTGGATTCTGCCTTTTACTTAGCAAAAGATGGAGTACACCCAGGGGAAATTGGGCATTGGTTGATGGCAAATGAGATTTTGCTAGGTATTGGAGAATCGGAAGTGATGGAATTTGCAGACATACATGAGGCGATAGCCTCATTTGCCAATGGAGAAGAAGTACTAATGCTGGTTTCAAAACGCCAGGCGATACTTCGAGATGCTTGGCTTAGATCTACTGGACATTTACGTCCTGGGTTAAGCGAAGGCATGCCGATGTTAGAAGCTGAAGAAATAGCAATGGAAATAGAAGAGCAGATCAAGGTGCTTTTGAAATCGAACTAAATGCCTGAGAAGTTTTTGGATCATTTAGATCAATCCCAAAGGTCTGTGTGGACAGAGACCACGGTGGAATAGTATCTTCAGTTTATCCCAATAATCAATGGGACTCCGCGCTCCCTGTGGTAAAAACACATAAAAAAAGCCCGAATTGAATCCGGGCTTTGATGTTTTGTAAAGGGATTTCTAGTTTAGAATTGACCTTTAAAACCTTCTATTTTTTGATCTACTTGAGTATCTACTTCAAATGAAAGCATTACATCTGCCCACATAAAAGTAACTGAAGCTACCTTATTGTTTTCAGCTGAGATAAAGTAAGCAAGTCTTTCAAATGTTTCAGGAGCTGCAATTGGAGATACTTTGATAGCTACAGCATCATCTTTAGCCATAGCTTCTTCGTCGATTTTTCCATCTTTCATATAAGCAAAAACTGCATTTGCTTTGCTATTCAAGTGGATTGTCCAGTCGCCAGATTGCTGTGGAGTGATGAAAAGAGTGTATTTGCCGGCTGCAAGATTTTTACCTGCAATTTTCACTCCTGTGCTGAATTCGATGATCGTTGGGCCATTGGCACCAGCTCTCCAAGTAACACCATATTTTTCCAGTTCACCGAATACTTTTCTTCCCTTTACTGCAGGTGAAGAGTAGTCAATGCTGATTTTGGTGAAGCCGACATTTTGAGAAACGTAGGCTGACGGGCTAGGAGCTGGAGCTTGTAGCTGCGCAAAGGAGGTCGTAGAAAACGATAAAAAGAGAATGAAGGCAAATGCCGATAAAAAGAGTTTGTTGATTTTCATGAGTTCACTAATTGTTTTGGGATTTATAATAGAGGCAATCTAAGTCAATTTTTACAATTGAACTCTAAGGGCCTAAGGGATTATTTCTTTTCAAGTTCACGCTTAATAAAAGCGACACTCACTGGAATCTGAGTGACTGATCTGGAACTTTCGTCTTCTATGCTCAAATACGCTGTGCCCTGCTTTTTGGCTTCCTGTATAATGCCTGCTATATCAATATCTCCTGATCCGAGTATAACATTCGTTTCTACATCCCCATGACCATTTTTTGACCCTGGAGTTCCTTTTCGGCGATCTTTCAAATGGAGCACAGGGAATTTGCCTGGATATTTTTTCATGATTTTCAATGGATCACCACCACCCATTTTCACCCAGAATACATCCAGGTTGAAGCTAAAGTTTTTAGCATTTTTAAGCATGTAATCAAACGCGACGCCTTTACCATCCTTTGCAAATTCATAGCCGTGAGGGTGGTACAAAAATGTAATTCCTTTCTTTTGAAGTTCTTCGCCGACAGCATTAAAGAGAGCAGTCGCTATTTTGATTTCTTCCATAGAAATTGGTCCGTCTTTGTGAGGTATCCAATAGCAGGTGGCGTACTTAGCTCCATATTTTTTCGCTTGATCAATTATCGGTGTTAGGTCTTTTGTGAGCTGATCATAATCTGCACCTACTCCGATGACACGAAGATTGTTGTCATCGAGAAGCTTGGCGTATTCAAAATCCGACATGCCGTATCCGCCCCCACCTTCCAGAGCTGAGATGCCCCAGTCTGATATCAGTTGGTGATATTTCACAGGGTCTACCTTCATTTCATTGCGCAAAGAATAGAGTTGAAGGGCCACTTCCTGTGCTTGGATTTGCAGGAACGGTGAAAGTATAAAAAGTAACGAAAGTGATAGTTTTATGTGTGTTTTCATCTTTATTTGAAATTAGGGTTGACCTAAAATATGGATTATTATTCAGTTTTCGATTGTAATCCTTAAATTCAAGCTTTACCCTGTACCTATGAATTCTAATCGAAGAAAGTTTATCCAAAATACCTCCCTGATGGGACTTGCTATGTCTATTTCACCTTCTTTTACATTTGCCCAAAACCGTGACAGGGTAATCGGTCACGGAAATTTTCAATATCAAGTTGACCCTAAATGGGGGATGCTAGATCCAGCCAAAGTGCCTGTAAACAACTGCCACGAGATGGTAATGGATCGTAAAGGCCGGATGATCATGGTGACTGACGAGCTTAAAAACAATGTCATAATCTACGATCAATCAGGGAAGTATCTTAATTCTTGGACACTAGGAATGGATCGTGCCCATGGTTTGACCTTAGTGGATGAAGGCGATGCAGAATACCTTTGGGTGTCTGATAATGCTGGAAGAGTGGTTAAAACTACTTTGGATGGTACAATAGTAGCGGAAATAGCCGCGCCTGTGACAGAAGGGATTTATACTGAGAAAATGAATTATGTCCCTACTGAAACAACCGTAGCTCCTAATGGGGACTTATACATTGCGGATGGTTATGGTTCTCAGTTTTTCTTGCACTATGACAAAAACGGAAAGTTTATCCGAAAATTCGGTGGTAGCGGATCCGGTGATGCACAATTTAGTACAGCACATGGAATCACGGTAGACCAGCGTGGAGGAAAAGCACCAACCTTACTTTGTACTTCCCGTGGTCACAACTCATTTAAGCGTTTTACTATGGAAGGCGAGTACATGGAAACTATCTTTTTACCGGGAGCATTTGTGTGTCGTCCAGTAATTCATGGGGATAATCTCTATGCAGGAGTGTGTTGGTCGAGACTTCGCTACTTGGAGCAAACTCCAGATTCAGGTTTTGTGACTATTTTGGATAAAGACAATAAAGTGGTTTCTAATCCGGGGGGAACAGCACCAGAATATAGAAATGGAGAACTTCAATTGATGGTGCAGTCAGAATCTATTTTCAAGCATTGTCATGATGTATGCATAGATCAAGATGAAAATATCTACGTGTGTCAGTGGAATGCAGGAAAGACTTATCCAATTAAACTTACTAGAGTTTGATATAGAGGGGCTCTAGCTTTATAAATGTTGTAATTTTTAAATTTTATAGCTCATGAGAAAAGTAACTGTAGGTTGGTTCGAGATTCCTGTATCCGATATGGATAGAGCAATATCTTTTTACGAAAAGGTGTTTGATTGTACTCTCCACAAACTTGATATGGGTGATTTTCAAATGGCAATGTTCCCTGGAGAAGGAGGGGGGAAGGGAGCCGAGGGGAGCTTGGTTTATAATAAGGAGTTTTATAAAACTAGTAATCTTGCAGGCACCCTAATCTACTTTTCTTCCGAAGACGTATCTATTGAGCTGGCAAAAGCGGAAGAAGCTGGAGGGACTGTTCAGATTCCTAAAAAGATGATTTCGCCCGAGTATGGCTATATGGGTGTGTTTTTGGATTCGGAAGGCAATCGTATAGCCCTTCATTCTATGGTTTAAGTTTATGGTAACTAGAATGAAATTGGAATTTTTGCCATAATTTTCTTTTGCTCAGACTCTAAATTTGACTGAGTTTTATAATTTGCGATTTAATTTAGTCTAAAAGATTTTTATGCTGCTTACCAAAGGCTTGATGCTTTCTGAGGAGAATGTTACCAATCTGGAATACATCCAGAAACAAATAGCTATTATAATTTCATTTTTAGCCTTCGTGTTATTATTACTGCTAGGTATTTCAGATATAATTCTGGGGATGTCTCCTGTGATAGTTTGGGTTAAAATAGGACTTTCATTTCCTTTTATAATAGCCTATTATTTAGTTTCTAAATATGGTAAGGTACAGCTAGCTGTTAATATTTTGTTGGTTTTGGCTCACGTAGTCATATGCTTCAATTTCCTCTATAATGATGGAAATGACGGGCCCACCATTTATGCATTTTTCTTGTTGCTGGTAATTTCTTCCTTGCTAATTCAAGGCTGGCTTAAAGTTGCTTGGTTTATTGGATCATTATCCATGTTTTTTCTTCTCTTTTTGGCTGAAACCAAAGGCTATATAGAAGTTGTCCATTATTATGATGGTCCTGAAAATCAGTTTATTGATCATGCTATCACGATCATGTGGATTAGTATGTTTGTATTTACGGTCCTACATTTTTTTATTAAAAGTTATCAAAACCAAAGTCAATTGCTTAATAAAATAAAGCAAAGACAAGAGGAGTCACTTGAGGAAGTGAAGATGCTTAATGATCAGAAAAATAAGCTAATTGCCTTGCTCTCACATGATTTAAAAAACCCTATTGGCATGCTTCATACCACACTTGGACTTGTTGACAAAGATGCTTTTGAACCTGGAGAAATGGAGCAAATTCTCCGCAATTTGAAAGGCCAAAGCTTCCATTTGAATAAGGTATTAAACAATACGTTAAGTTGGGTAATGACTGAATTGGAGGATACGCCTATTCAGCTTCATCAGATTAGCCTGAAAGAACTTACTCAGGAAATGAGCGAAATGATGCTGGTTCAGGCCAAGGAGAAAAATCAGTCCATTGAAACCTCGATAGAAGGTGATGATAGAAATATTTCATTAGAAATCAATGAGATAAAAATCATTCTTAAAAACCTACTGGATAATGCTATAAAGTTTTCTCCTGTGAACTCAACTATTAATCTAGACCTTAGGATAATAGAGGAGAAGTTGAGTTGGAAGGTTTGCAATAAGGGAGTAACAATTACAAAGGCTGAGCAAAAAGAACTGTTTTCTTTCAGAGCAAGAACCTCTTATGGTACTAAGAAAGAAAAAGGAACTGGAGTAGGATTGCCGCTATGCAAAAGAATAGCAGACAAAATTAATTTTGATTTACAATATAGCAGTTCAGGAGAAGGGCATAATTGCTTTAAGTTGTCCAAAAAGTTGAGCTAAAGAATTACTACTCTTAGACTCATTGCTCCATGAGCTCCGACCACTAAGGACTGCTCAATATCAGCTGTCTTGGAAGGTCCAGCAATGAATACACCGAAGCCTGATTTAGTAGCTCCGATTCGCTTATAAGCTTCATGCATATTTCCCACGATATTTTCCTTCTTGATCACAATCACCAGATGCGCTGTGATAAATGGAATTGCTCTGAGATCTAAATTGCTTTCATCCAGCCAGATTGCAGCATTCTCTGCCGAAGCAAATTGTCCTTCTATAATCGCCAGATCAAGATCTGCAAAATCAGCAGGGTGTTGTGGTAATTCACAGTTGGTGAAAGTAGCAAATGAAGGTGAGGAGCTGTAGATTTTAGGAAAACCAGTTTCGGCTATCAACTGCTCAAGTTCCTCTTTACTCACCACGGTTCCTTTATTGCCATTTAGAGAATGAGTGTAAGCTTCTATGAGATCTGGTGCAACATCGAAATCAGGAATCTCTGGAAGAGGTTTCTCTTTCATGTTCAATCCCTTGATCGCTGCTAATATGGATGCTTTGCTGCTCATTTGTTTCTGTTCTTTTTGTACCAGTCTTTGAATGATTCTTCTGGTAAGTTTGGTAGATTTCTGCCTTTTCCCCATGCATTCAATGGGTTGTAGATGATGCTATCTGGCAGTGTTTTCAGAGAAGCACGCATTAGTTTACCAGAAACCTTATAAGCCAGTGGGCTTTTGAAAATACCATTAGCCAATTTCATGGATAGTCCTTTCAAAGATGCTCCTTGTGCTTTAGTGATTTCCTGTCTCCATTCGTAAAGTTGCTCGTGAATGTTGATTTTAACAGGGCATACGTCTGTGCAGCTACCACAAAGTGTGGAGGCAAAAGGCAAGGTGCTATATTTCTTAAGATCGATTCCTGGAGAAAGTATGGAGCCTATTGGGCCTGGTACGGTACTTCCGTAACTGAATCCACCGCTTCGTCGATAGATCGGACAGGTATTCATACATGCGCCACAACGGATGCATTTCAGGGAATTTCTGAATTTCTCTCTTGCAAGCTGTTTAGTCCTACCGTTGTTTACCAAGATCAGGTGAAGTTCCTTGCCTGGTGATGGACTTCTGAAATGCGAGTTATAGTTCGTAATGGATTGTCCTGTGGCTGATCTAGCCAAAAGCCGAAGGAATACACCCAGGTCTTTTCTTCTAGGAATAAGTTTCTCTATTCCCATGCAAGCGATATGCGTATCGGCCAAGTGAACGCCCATATCGGCATTACCTTCATTGGTACAAACCACGAATTCCCCAGTTTCTGCAATAGCGAAATTGACTCCTGTGATAGCAACTTTGGCTTGCAGGAATTTTTCACGCAAGTGTAGTCGAGCTGCATGGGTAAGGTAAACTGGGTCTACGTTACCTTTTTCTGTATGTAGTTTCTCGTGGAAAATATCTGAGATATCCGACTTTTTCAAGTGGATAGCCGGCATCACGATATGACTTGGCGGTTGTTTTAGAAACTGAATAATCCGCTCTCCCAAATCTGTATCTACCACTTCAATGCCCTTTTCTTCCAAGAATGGATTCAAATGACACTCTTCCGTAAGGATGGATTTACTCTTGACAATCGCTTTGCAATTCTTTTCGTCAAGGATTTTTCCAATGATCTTATTATGCTCTTCAGCATTTTCGGCCCAGTGAACTTTGATGCCATTTGCGGTAGCATTTTTCTCTAACTCTTCAAGGTAGAAGTCAAGCTTCGAAAGGGTGTGGTCTTTTATTTGGGATGCGAGTTCTCGGAGCTTTTCCCATTCGGGGATCTGATGTATCGTTACATCACGCTTTTGGCGAACGATCCAAAGTGTGTCATCATGCCATTTGGCACGTTCTTTATCTTTCAGAAATACCGTTGCATTCTCTGGATGGCTCATGAGATGACTTGGTTTAAGATTTCTGCGAAATGCATTAGTTGTACGTTGTCTTTGTCCCGTGTGGCAATTCCCTGCATATGCATTATACATGACATATCTCCACCCACGATAATTTCTACGCCTTTATCGACGTGATCTGCGATTCGGTCTTTGCCCATTTGAACGGAGATGGCTTCTTCGCTTACAGCGAAAGTTCCTCCGAATCCACAGCATTCATCTTTTCTGGTTAACTCCACTACCTCCAATCCTTCCAAATCCTTCATCAATTGAAGGGTTTTGTTGAAAGGCGGTTCGTTTCGCTCAGAATCACTTGCCAATCTCAAACCTCGAAGTCCATGGCAAGAAGCATGGAAACCGATTTTGTGAGGAAAGCTACCTTTGATCGAATCAACTTTCAGCACGTCGGTAATGAATTCACTTAGTTCGTAGATGTTTGATTGTACGTGTTCTTGGTTTTTCTTGAGTTTGTCCACCTTAGGTGAGTGCTCTTTGACGTGCAATACACAGCTGCCAGAAGGAGCGACGATATAGTCAAACTTGGCGAAATCACTGATGAACTTGGATGTAGTTCCCTCGCTATCTGCTTCAAAACCAGCGTTAGACATCGGCTGTCCACAACAGGTTTGGCCCAGCGGATAGGTGACTTTGCAGCCAAGCTTTTCTAATAGTTCAAGTGTAGCGATAGCTACATTTGGATAAAACTGATCTATGTAGCAAGGGATAAACAAGCCTATATGTGGGACGTCTTTTTTCATCTGTTTATAATTGATTTTTATAGGCCACATAGCCATTCCCGAACTGATAGCTATTGTTTAGGGGGAATCTCACATGGAGAATCCTCATCGCTTTAGGTATTGCTTGTGATTTGCTTGATTTCATTGGTAATGTAAATTAAGCCATCTAGTCCATTGATACCAGCATGGCAGCACCTAATGCGGAGCCATTTGGGAAATCACTTGGAATTATCATCAATTCCGGAAGCTTTTTGCGAAGCATCTCTACAAAGATATCGTTGGCGTTGAAACCTCCATCTATGAATAGTCTGCCTACCGGGGCATTGTCTAAGACAAGTTTTATCGCTGCAGTTTGCAGGTCAGTGAGCTCATGAATGAAGGTGTAATACGCTTCGTTGAATTCGGTGAAACGTGACCAATTATTTTCATTGGCTTGTTCTAAGTCGTAATGTCCTGGTTTGAGGTAATGGAAATGTATGCGTTTGCCTTTGTGATCTTTTACTTTTTCAAAAAGAGTTGCGCTGAATTTCAATTTCTTATAGGTGCCAAGGGGCATCTGGAAGTGCTCATACAGTTTGTCTACTTGGTATTTGTGCTCCTCTCCAATGAAAAGTCGGGAAATTTTAATAGGGTCTCCTTTGATACTGAGGAATTGTAGGCAATCACTTTTAAGTTCTTTCTTCTTTAGCTTGGTCTTGTTTGATGGGTTGATGCAAATAGCCCAGGTGCCCGTAGAAAGTAAAGCAAAAGGCTCTGTTTCTTGCTTGATATAAGGAAGTAATGCTGAGGAAGAATCATGCACTCCGATCCCACAAGGGATGTTTCCAAGTTCTGGTTTAGTCTTTAACAGTGTATTTCCGGGTACAATTGGTGGAAGTAACTTTCGGATACCTTCTCTGTCTACCCATGCATGGTAATCGTTTGCTTCATAATCCCACAGTCCTGTATGACATCCAATGCTCGTATAATCAGATACCATTTCTCCCGTAAATAAGAAGCTCAAGTACTGAGGGAAATGGAAAGAATGTTTAATGTTTTTGAAGAAATCTGGCTTAGCGTACTTGATGAAGTATAATTGCAAACCTGAGTTGAGCATTGCCAAAGGAGGAGAAGAGGTAGCTCGGCAAAAGGTCATTTTGCCACCATTTTCTTCGTAGAACCTACTCAAAAGATCTTCCGGAAAAGGCTTCAGGTAATCATAAAGTGGAGTGGCAGGAATGCCATTTTCATCTGTATGCACGAAAGAAGCTCCATGACAGGAGAAATTTAAACGCTTGATCTGGTATTCCGGAGACTTAAGCGCTTCCTTAAATGTCCTCAGCATCCACTCTTCAAGTGGTGCCAAAGGCATACTAGGGAAATTATCTTCGTCGGGAATAGGATCTATGCGCGTATAGGAACTGTGTACTTCGGTTAAATTTTCATCAAAAAGGAAGAACTTCTTGTTCGTCTTGCCGATATCAAATACAGCCGTTACTGGAATTTTACTCATAGCTACGCTATCAAAGCGATTTTCGGATGATCATTTTGAATGGACTTTTTAGAGGGATTTTATCCTCTTCTCCTAAGATTTGATTTGCGATAGTAGTACCCATCTCGATGAAGTCAGTGGAGATAGTTGTGATCCCCTCTGCCAAAATCTCCTTCAAAGGAGTCTCGTTATACGAGATAATTCCTATGTCTTTTCCTAGCTGTAGACCTTGTTCACGGGATTTCTTCACAATATTAGCAAGGTCAGTTTCTGCCAATACGATAAAGGAATCTCCTGCGTAAAGTTGTTCATCATCGATTCCATCTAGAATCAGATTGTTGAAATTGTGAAAGAAGCAAAACCGCTTAAATCCATCTATAATCTCAACAGGGTACATGTCGCCTCTAGGAAATACCAGGGTCAACCTGGAGTATTTTCTTAAGTGAGTAATGCCCGACTCAAGTGCCTCGAGAATATCTCTTGCAAAATCCTGATAAACTCCTGGGAATTCGTTTTCATGATTTTTCACGTCACGATCCATTATCAGGAGTTTATCTTTAGGAATTTGCTGAATAAGGTCATAGCACGTTTCTGGATGATTGTTTTCATCAAAGAAATGAGGTGCTAAGACATAGTAATTGTAGTGCCCCAGATTTCGCTCCAAAAGGTTTTCGAAAATCGTACGATTATAATGGTGGATTTGTAAATCTACCGTCGCTTGACTTCCTAAGGTTTCCACTATTGAATAGTAGATGATCTTCTTATAAGAGCTTAGCTTATTGAAAATCAATAGAACCTTTAGCTTGTTAGCCATATTCGTAGAACTCACATAGAAACCTTTGCCTCTCACCGAAGTGATGATTCCTCGATCCCGAAGTTCATTGTAGGCTTTTTCTACCGTATCACGGGAAAGCAGGAAGTCGAAACTCGTTTCATTAATAGAAGGTATTCTATCACCGATTTTGAGCTTTCCGCTGTCTAGATCATCAAGTATAAGGTTGACTACCTGCATATATTTAGGAGTCCGCGAGTCCGTGTGGATCTTTTCCGATTTATCAACTAACATAGCATTTTGGGTTGTTGTGGGGTACTAGGCTTAATCGAGGTTTATTAATCTAAATCTATCTTGGGAATGCAGCGGCTAATCCACCATCTACATTAAGCATATTTCCGGTCGTCTTGCCAAGCTGACCGCTTACGAAGACAAATGCTGCGTCTGCGATATCGCTGGTTTTCACACTTTCCTTCAATAAGGTACGATTTGCATAGAACTGAGGCAAATCTTTCACTTCAATTCCGTATGCCTTAGCGCGGTTTTCGCCCCATCCACCTTCCCAGATGTTAGAGTTTTCGATCACAGCATCAGGATTCACGACATTGACTTTGATTTTGTCTTCCGCAAGTTCTGCCGCCATTAATCTAGACATATGAAGTTGCGCAGCTTTAGCAGTACCGTAAGCAACATTTTTTGCTCCGGCTACCAAGCCATTCTTACTTGCAATGTTTACAATATCACCACCATGGCCTTGAAGCTTCATGATTTTGACTCCTGCTTTAGAGATATGATATTGACCCATTACCAAGATGTCATTCAGTCTGTCCCAATCTTGATCGGTATGATCTTCGAAGGACTTACTGATAGAAATACCTGCATTATTGACCATGATGTCCACTCCGCCGAATTGTAGGCAAGTAGCCTCCATAGCAGCTTCTAAGCTTTTTCCATCCGTCACATCCAGTTTTACAGCTAGAAATGAGTCTTTGCCGTATTTCTTCAGAAGTGCATCGCTAGTCTGTTGCAATCTGTCTCCGTCAATATCGGTAACTACCACACATGCACCTTCTTTGATGTATTTCTCAACGATAGCTAGTCCAATTCCGCCAGCACTTCCAGTTACCAATGCTACTTTTCTAGAAAGCGGCTGCTCTTTTGGCATTCTTTGAAGTTTAGCTTCTTCAAGTAACCAATATTCAATATTGAAAGCTTCCTGAAGTGGTAAGGATACGTATTTAGAAACAGCCTCTGCACCACGCATTACGTTGATTGCATTGATGTAGAATTCGCTTGCTACACGGCTAGTTTGCTTATTTTTTGCGTAGCTGAACATACCCACACCTGGCCAGATAATAATTACCGGGTTTGCATCACGAACAGCTGGGCTATTAGCATGCTTATGCTTTTCGTAGTAATCGCCATACATTTCTCTGTATGCTTGGAATGCTACGCTGATTTTTTCTTTCAAAGCAGTAAGATCTGAAAGGTCTTCATCTGCAGAAATATCCAAAACCAAAGGAGAGATCTTAGTTCTCAAGAAGTGATCAGGACAGCTAGTTCCCATAGGAGCCAATTTGCTTAGATCGTTACTATTGATGAACTGCAGGACTTCAGGAGCATCGGTAAACGTACCGACCATAAGATTCTCAGAAGAAGCCAATCCTCTTAATAGAGGTGCAAGTTTAGCTGCTTGACTTTTTCTCTGCTCTGGAGCTAGAGATTGGATCTTCTCACCGCCAAAAACTGGACGAGTTTTACCATAATTTTGAGCCAAGTATTCAGAAGCAGTTTCAATTACTTCCAGGCTATTGATATAGCATTCGTAAGCTGTGTCAGCCCAAGTGAAAAGTCCATGTCCACCGAGCATAATGCCACGGATTCCTGGGTTTTCGTCAAGTGCTTGCTTTAGTTGTAGTCCAAGATCGAATCCTGGTTTTTGCCAAGGCACCCAAGCGATCTGACCATCCCAAAGATCCTTCGTGATTTGCTCTCCATCCTTTGCGGCAGCAATTGCAATTGCTGCATCTGGATGTAAGTGATCAATATGCTTGAAAGGTAAGAATGCGTGTAAAGGCGTATCGATAGAAGGTGCTTTAGACTTTAGATCGTAGATACAGTGATTGAAAAGCTCAACCATCTCATCTTCAAATTCCAAGCCTCTATAGATGCCCTTCAAAGCGCGAAGTTTGTCTACATAAAGACCAGCCAAGCCAGCTTTTGTCAAGGTTCCGATATCTCCACCGGAGCCTTTTACCCACATTACTTCTACCTTTTCGTTGGTAAGTGGATCAGCTTCGTAGGTTTTGCAGCTAGTGTTTCCGCCGCCGTAATTGGTGATTCTCAGATCGGCTCCAAGTATATTTGATCGGTAAATAAGAAGATCAACTTCTTTGCCCTCTAGTTTGGATGCGACTGCATCATCCCAAAGGTAACTTACGTGCTTAAAGTTTTGTGTTGTTATGCTCATTGCGTTTAGCAGATTGTTCTGATAGTGAATATGGGTGAAAATATTACCTGAGGTATCCTGTGCTGTCTTGAATACAAAAGGAATTTTATTGATTTATTGGATTGTTAATGTGTATATAGTTTTGTTTTTAGAGGCAAAAATCAGAAATACGTTTTTTTGAATATGTTTCCCGGAATTTTATTCGGTTGGAGATTGAAAATGGTAGTGTCGGGATGATAACTTTGGGAAGAGATCGCATCTAATTTTTTTGCGATTTATTATAAACTTAATCTAGACTGTAATTTAAAAAGTAATAATCAAAATACATGAGGACTATAGTAGTATGTGTCGCCACTCGATGAGCCCGAACTGTCCTACTGTTTTTTTTCTAAAAGATCTAGTCGTGTGCGTACTCTATTTATTGAGGGGGTCAACTTATGAGTCTCGACCGGCTTCTGATTCTCCTAGGTTTTTTAATTATCGATTAGATTAAAATGAATAGAAATAGATTATTCAGTTAGGGGAGAGGTTTTACCCTGATTTTTGTGTTTATCAGCATGCTATGAAAATCAAATGATAGGTTTTGACTGGTCGATTAGACGATGTATTCAAGGGGTTGAACAATCAATCTAATTTGTAATTGGCTTTTAAACAGGTTATTACTTATTTTTCTTTCTAAGTTTAAGCGTGTCCTTGTATTAGAAAGCAAAGGGGCAGTGTTCCATTTGGACAGAAAAGTAGGGTAATTATTCGCTATCAAAACCGTTTCCATTTGTCCATTTTTTGAGCAATTCGAGTAATAGAGAAACAACAAAACAGTAAACATGAGAATTTCAGAAGACCAATTAGCATCTTTTTCTTCCACTGACTTTCATATCCGTTCGCTAGATCTTTTACGCGAGCGATTCTCAAAGCAAAATTTGAATTTTGAGCAAGTCATCCGCAAAATACAGGAGTTTCAGATTGCTATTCCAAGCGCAGCTTTGGGTAATGGCAAGGCAAAGAATAAGAAATCCAGAACTGGAGGTGAGCCTAGAAACCTCAATGAAAAGCTAGAAGATATTGGGCTTTTGCAGCAATTGACCTGTAAGACCAATTCTGTATCAGTCTATATTCCTTGGGATATGCCAGAGGATTATAAAGAGGTGAAAGACTTGGCGAACGAGCTAAATCTAGAGTTCGACACGATGAACAGTACTAGTTCTCAAGATCAAAATCAGAAGGAGTATGCCAAATTGGGTTCTTTAGGAAACCCAAATAAAGCGATTCGAGAAGAGGCCATCGCTCATAATGAGGAGGTAATTAATATTGGAAAAAAGTTAGGGAGCAGAGGGCTGACAGTATGGATGGCCGATGGGAGTAATTTCCCTGGGCAAGCGAAGTTTAGAAGTACGCTTGGATGGACGGAGGAGTCACTTCGTGAAATTTACGAATTCATGCCTTCGGACTGGGACTTAATGCTGGAGTATAAGCCATACGAGCCAAATTGCTACCATACGGTTGTTCCAGATTGGGGGACTTCATCGATGCTTGCTAAGAGATTGGGGGCGCGGGCTAAAGTACTCGTGGATCTTGGCAATCATTTACCCAAAACGAATATTGAGCAGATCGTAGCGACCCTGATGTATCAAAATCTTCTTGCGGGCTTTCACTTCAACGATAGTAAATATGGGGATGATGATCTGAATCCAAGTAGCGTAAAGCCCTATCAGTTGTTTTTGATTTTCTGCGAACTAATTTGTGGTGACCAAGACGGAGCTCAAGCTTGGGATAGTATTTCCTGGATGATTGATGCTAGTTATAATACGCAAGATCCTTTGGTCGATTTAATTCAAGCCTTGGAAGCTATTACGATTGCTTACACCAAAGCGATGCTGGTAGATAGGAAAAAATTGCAGGAATGCCAGCAGAATGGAGAAGGTTCACAGGCGCAGGAAATTTTGCAGATGGCATATTTGACAGACGTGAGACCTTTGGTGTGCGAAGCCAGAGTTCGGGCAGGAGGAGTGGCGGAACCCTTAGAAGCCTATAGAATTTTGATGATTCGTAATAAGTTGGTACATGAAAGGGGAGTGAAATCTTATAATTCAATTTTTTAGCCAGAAGTAAATCTTATTATCTTCGGGCATGTTAAAACGCTATACTAACCTCGTAACCTTACTTTTTCTTTCCTCATCACTGGTCTTTACTAGTTGTAGTTCAAAAGAGGAAAAGATAGTAGAAGTAGAAAAAAAGACTAACATCATTTTTATACTCGCAGATGATCTCGGCTATGGAGATTTGGGATTTTTGGGTCAACAATACATTGAAACACCCAACATAGACCGACTTGCGAAAGAAGGCATGTTTTTCACTAATCATTATTCAGGGGCAACAGTTTGTGCTCCATCCAGATCCTCATTTTTGACGGGATTGCATACTGGGCACACACCCATAAGAGGTAATCGAGAGGTACAGCCAGAAGGCCAATATCCTATGCCTGATTCTATCCCTTCCATCGCTAGCGTGATGCAGAGTGCGGGGTATAAGACTGGTGCTTTTGGAAAATGGGGTTTGGGATTCGTGGGCACTACCGGGGATCCTAACAATCAGGGTTTCGGGGAGTTTTACGGATACAATTGCCAGAGATATGCGCACAGATATTATCCTGCGCACCTGTGGCACAATAGTGATAAAATTGTACTAGAAGGAAATGGTTGGGTAGAAAAAGCAGTCTATGCTCCAGATGTTATTCAAAAAGAGACGATTTCATTTTTAGAAAAAAATAAGGATAATCCTTTTTTCTTATTCATGCCTATAGTGATGCCACATGCAGAACTAGCCGCGCCAGAGGATGAAATTATTCAAAAGTACAGAGCCAAATTCGGTGATGAGAAGCCGCATCCAGCAGGTAAAGGAACTGAATATGGTCCTGATCTAAATATCCTTGCATACCAATCACATCCAACTCCGCATGCGGCTTTTGCTGCGATGGTTGAGCGAATGGACGTTTATGTTGGAGAAGTATTGGCTAAATTGGAAGAGTTGGGCTTAGCTGAAAACACATTAATAGTCTTTGCCTCTGATAATGGAGCTCACCAAGAAGGTGGGGCGGATCCTGATTTTTTTGATAGCAATGGGCCGTATAGAGGGCATAAGCGAGACTTATATGAAGGCGGTGTTCGTACGCCTATGATTGCATGGTGGCCAGGAAAGATCAAAGCTGGTTCGCAAAGTGATCACATTTCAGCGTTCTGGGATTTGTTGCCAACTTTCGCTGATGTAGCAGGCGCGAAAGCTCCGGATGCTATCGATGGGATTTCGTTTTTACCATCATTGTTAGCTCAAACAGAGCAGAAGGAGCATGACTTTTTGTATTGGGAATTTCACGAGCAAGGGGGTAAGCAAGCAGTGAGACAAGGGAAATGGAAGGCTGTTAAGCTTCAGGTTTTTGGCAGCAAGGATCCTGTAATAGAGCTCTATGATCTAAGTGTGGATATAGGAGAGCAGAATAATATAGCGTCAGAAAATCCGGAAAAAGTGAAAGAGTTGGAGGCGTTGATGAATTCTTCACATACAGCAAATCCAGTTTTTGGTTTGCTTCCTTCAGAACGTAAATAATAAAAACAAAGAGGGGGAAATGAGAAAAGGCGGAGAATAATCCCCGCCTTTTCGTACCCAATCTATTTACTGTTAAACCTTTGAATGATTGAATATAAGTAGGAGATAGAATTTGAGTATCCTTCCCTGTCCTGTCTTATTCTTATCTATTGATTATATTATTGCTTGAGTCCAATAAAAAAGTAGATAACTTAACTAATTAGACATGAGAAATTTATGTGTTTTATTCCTACTAGGCATTTCGTGCACTAGCCCGAAAATCTCAACAGAAACTGAGAAAGTAGGATTTAAATATAGAACCACAGGCTCTGTAGAGAGAATAGATTCTGGGTTAAACTCGTTCCTAGCTGAGGGTGCTGCAATCGAAGTGATCGCTTCTGGCTTTCAATGGGCAGAAGGGCCTTTGTGGCTTGATGATCAGAATGCATTGATTTTTACAGACGTTCCGACTAATAAAATCTGGAAATGGACAGAGGAAGACAGTCTGAGTTTGTTTTTGGAACCTTCAGGATATCTAGGGTCAGAAACAAATAAGAAAGAACCGGGAGCAAATGGTTTGGCTCTGGATGGTGATGGGAATTTGATTCTGTGTCAGCATGGAGAAAGAAGAATAGCAAAAATGAATACTTCGCTCGATGCTCCAGAAGCTGACTTCACGGCGTTGGTATCTTATTATAATGGTAAAAAATTCAACAGCCCAAATGACTTGGTTCTAAATAAATCAGGACAGATATTTTTTACAGACCCTCCTTATGGACTGGATGATTGGGATTCTAAAGAATTGGATTTTCAGGGTGTGTATAGGTTGGATACAGATGGGAGTTTGGTTTTGCTATTGGATAGTTTGAATCGTCCAAATGGAATCGGGCTAAGCCCAGATCAGCGGACGCTCTACGTGGCTCAATCTGATGCTAAAAAAGCGCGCTATTATGCGTTTGAGCTGGATGAGAGCGGAGATGTTTTGAATGGGAAGGTATTGTTGGATGCTACTTCTAGTATAGGGGAAGCGCTACCAGGTTTGCCAGACGGTTTGACTGTTCACAGTTCGGGGACTCTCTTTGCTTCAGGTCCTGGGGGAATCTGGGTGATTAGTTCGGATGGAGAGCACCTAGGTACTATACTAACTGGACAGGGTACGGCGAATTGTGCTTTTGACAGCGAAGAGAAGTATTTGTACATCACTGCTGACGCTTATTTGATGCGAATTAAAGTCAACTAAATTCAGGTTTGATTAAATAAATCAGTGAAAGGCCTAAAATGTTATTAAAATGTTGATAACCATCTGTTTAAGGTGAATAAGTCTGTTGATTTAGAATATTATTTGGTGGAAAAATGGTGGGGAAATAAGGGCTTAGAATCTTGCGATTAGGCGAAATTAGGGAGATATTTATTAAACCAAGTAAGAGATAAAAAGACCGAGAGTACGATCTCGGATAATGATTGAAAGCTCGTAATTGAAACATAAATGGTCAAAGACCTTAGGGGATTTGTCTGAAATGGGATACCACAGAAGTGTTGATTGATATCTTCAAAGCCGCAAGGTAGAGAGGGCGGAGTTTGAAAGTCAGTATTATGAATCCGGGTAACTGGAGGAAAAGTCTTTAAACAGTAGCTTGGCTCTTGTTGATGACTATGGTTATTAGTAAGAGAAAGGGAGACAATCGCAAGAGGGTTTCCCTTTTTGCTTTTTAACACACTTCTGGTCAATCACCGATTTTACCATTCTATTCCTTCGTACCGTCATAAAAGCTGCATTTCGCCTGAATAAATAGAAGTGGTATGCTGAAGATTAATGCTCATTTTTTAGAATCTAACATTTAGTCAGCTTCAATGACTGGCTAGGTAATTCGCTGATTTTTTATTCTACTACATAAAATCCTGTATCATTTTCAATGGAATAGGTATTAACCTGCTTTATATAAATAATTTAGACCTCAAGCATATTTTAATTTGTGAATGCGAAGAGGTGGATGGTAGGTAAATAATGTCCCTGTATATTCACAATTCAGCAGATATTTTGTTGGATTGAAGTGGCCGTAAAGCGATTAATTTTCTTTGTTTTCTGTAGTTTTGACTAAAACCCTGAAATATCATGAAGTTTAACAAAATCTATTTTGGAATATGGATTTTCATTTTCGCTCTCTTTGCCTTTTGGCAATTCAATGATCCTGATCCTGAAGTTTGGGTGAGTATTTATGGTGTGGCAATGATTTTTTGTCTTCTGGGGACTCGTGGCATCTTTCCAAAAATCCCTTTGACCATTCTGGCGATTGGCTGTATCGTTGGAGCTATTTACTATTGGCAGGGAGATGTGGGAAGCTGGGTTTCCCAAGAAGTAGAGCAGCATAATCTTAGTATGAAAACCCAGTCTATGGAAGAGTCCAGAGAGACATTTGGACTAGTAATTATCCTTATCGTGATGCTTCCTGCTTTGTGGAAAGCATGGAAGAAATAGGCGTCAATTTCAGAAGGATCAATTTCTCAATTGATAGCTCTGATTACCTATTTTTTCTAAACTAATCAAACCCAATCCCCATGAAAAAGTCAATTCTAAGTTTACTCGTTATGTTATTCGCCTTTGGCAGTTTTGCGCAGCAATTAAGTGGAAGTACATCCACCTATTTTGAAATTAGGAAATACTACGCTAACGAAGGCAAGTTAGACGATTTGATAAAGCGCTTTGAAGATCATACGATGAGCCTTTTTGAGAAAAATGGAATGGAAAACGTTGCGTATTTCCTTCCTACCGATAATACGGACAATTCCCTTACCTACATCTTGGGGTATCCTGATGAAAATTCTCGCGATCGTATGTGGGCCAAATTTGCTAATGATCCCGAATGGCAGAAAGCTAAGAAGGAATCAGAAGTAAATGGTGGACTGGTAAAGGCAGTAGATCAAACTTTTATGAAATTGGCGCAAGGACTGAACGATACTCCTATGCAGCAGGAAAGTGGGGTTTTTCAATTGAGAGTGTACACTTGTTTAGATGGAAGACTAAATAATCTAATAGCAAGATTCAAGGACCACACGCAGGATTTATTTGAGAAGCAGGGCTTGCGAAATTATCCGTATTGGGTTACAGTAGAGAAGGACGGGAGTCAACCAAAGCTAGTTTATCTTCTGGCTGACAAGGATCAGGAATCTTTTGAAAAGAATTTCCAGAACTTCATAAAAGATCCAGCATGGGTGAAAGCTAAAGATGCTTCTGAAGCTGATGGAAAAATTGTAGAGAAGGTGGATGCAGTTTTCTTGAAAACTTTGCCTTTTTCTCCGATGAAATAATTAGCGTGTAGCGTAAAAGATGGGCTGATCGTACTAGTATCAAACTAATTTCTGTCTAGAAAACTCTTTGCCATGAAAAACTCTATTTACCTTATTTTATTCTTTTTAATAATTGGTTTTGCATGTGAGGAGAAGGAAGACCCAGCCACAGCTTGTGGGGTGAGTGATCCAATAGAGAATCTTCCTTGGCTTAAGCAATGGGTTTCAGAATCTACTACCAGTGATAGTGAAGGGTATTCCTATATCAAACAAGCCATTTTCAAAAATGAAACAGTGTTTTTTTGGGGCAGCTGTTGTCCCAACTGTGATTGGGGTCTGGTATTGCGTGATTGCTCAGGAATAGAAATTGAAGGCGATTATAATTTTGAGAATCTGAAAGATCAAAAAGTCATCTGGCGACCGGAAAATTCGCAGTGTGTTTTTAAATAAAATGAGTGCTAGTCTAGCTTGCTGATCTACATTATTTAAATTGGACAGACATAAAAAAAGCCATCCCGATATCGGGATGGCTTTACTAGTTACTCGTTTTTTATTTTGCGTTGAAGGTCATTCCAGCTACTATAAATGTCCCGTTTCCACCGTTATTCTTAGGCTTAGTGATAACAATAAGCTTATGAAGTTTTCCATCTGCTGTTCCGGTGATAGGAATGGTTATCTGACCATAGCTAGGAGCGCTTGCAGATCCAGTTGTGGACTGTTGTACAAATGTTTCTGTTCCCACTACTTGACCGGTTGGGCTGTCTAGTCTGAGTTCAAATACATATTCATCTCCAAGGTCTCCTACAGTTACGGTAGTGGCAGTTACGGATGAGATACCGGTTAAGTCAATCTCTTTGATACCAAAGGAAGCTTCATTTTTAGGTACCATCACCAAATTAGCACCATCGTAGCTCATGCTGCTATATCCGCCAGTATAATCACCTGTAATACCCATGTCTATGGTGTTACTTTTTAGTAGCACTGTAGTAGAACCGGATAGTGGTTTTGTATTTTCCCCTCCTTGGTCTGTATAAGATGCATTGAGCATCAATACACCTGTTGTAGTAGGAGTTTTACCAGCTGTCGCATCTACAGATCCAGATTTTGGAAGAGAAGGAGTAGTCACTTGATCCAAAGAAAGAATATAAGCAACTAAGGCATTCAAATCAGAATCTTTCATGTCAGGATTGGCAGGCATAGCTGTTTCTCCCCAGACTCCGCCACCACCATTTTTGATTTTGTTCTTCAAGTAGTCGATGTCTCGTTGGTTGTACTTCTTCGCTACATCAATGTAAGCAGGTCCAACAGACGCTTCCGCTTCCTTATGACAGGTCTTGCAAGTTAAAGTAGTGAAGAGTGATTTTCCCATCATAGCTTCAGTCATGACCTTGTGGCCCATGTCAGATTCTGCCATATCTAATCCTTCGATATAGTCAGCAGAAATATATAGGGTACTCAAGTCTGATGCAGCTTCAGGATTATCAGCATCTGCCACAGAGACGGTATAGGCTACTTTCTTTCCAGGGAAATAGAAGGACTGATTTCCGTCAATTGAGATAGAAACCTCCGGTGCAACGTTGCCTGAATAGACACTTGCGATAGTACTAGTGCCAGTTAATCCTGCAGGATCTTTTGCCGTTACCTTTACTTCATACTCGCCGATTCCATTAAAAGTATGGGTAAGGCTAGGAGTCTCTGTAGTCTTGGTTTCTCCATTGCCCAGATCCCAAACATAAGTCATTGGATCATTTTCAGGATCTGAAGAAGTTGCGCTAAATGTAACCGTCAATGGATTTGTTCCTGAGGTTTTATCCGCAGAGATTTTAGTCACCGTTGGCGCTCTGTTTCCTCCATTAAAGTCTATTCTGGAAAGCCCTGAATCTTTATTCTTGGCGAACCAGCCATTGCCGTATTCCAATATATAGATTCTGCCGTCAGGCCCCATTTCCATATCTATCAATGCATTGAATTTGGTGCTTGGCATAAATGCTTCCATTTTGTCAAAATCACCATTTTCCTTGATGGTTACAGCCTTAATCCACCCTCTGATCCAGTCATAGATGAAGATTTTTCCATCATAATAATCAGGGAGTTTGGTGTCTGCAGTGTACATATCTGAATAATAGATCGGACCTGCCATTGCATTTCTTCCTCCAGAACCGACCTGTGGGAATTCTTTGGACTCTCCATATGGATACCAGATGAAAGCTGGCGCTAATGCAGGTAAATCGGTTTTACCAGTATTGTTTACGGAAGTGTTTTTAGGCCCATTTGGATCAAAAGCAGCTCCGGATTCACCAGTTACATAATTGAATTCTCGGTACGCATAGTTATTTCCTACAAAATATGGCCATCCGAAATTGCCAGCTTTTCTCGCTTGGTTTAGCTCATCGTAGCCTCTAGGACCACGAGTCTCCAAGCTGTCAGCATTGGCATCAGGACCAACTTCACCCCAATACAAGAAACCATTTTTCTGATCAATAGATATTCTGTATGGGTTTCTGTTTCCCTGTACATAAATTTCAGGTCTAGTTCCTTCTGTTCCTACTGGGTAAAGATTTCCTTCCGGAATATCATAAGAACCATCTTCCTTCACTTTTATTCTAAGGATTTTACCTCTTAAGTCATTCGCGTTTCCAGAAGTCCTTCTAGCGTCATACTGCTCCTTACCCGGTCTCTGATCGAGAGGAGCAAAGCCGTTGTTGATGAATTTAGAATCAGCCTGATTGAATGGTGTAGAGTTATCTCCTAAAGAAAGGAATAGGTTGCCATCTTTATCAAAAGCAATAGATCCACCGGTGTGGCAGCAAATATCACGATCGGAATGAACGTCAAGGATGACAACTTCTGATGCCATATCCCAAGTGTCATTTTTGAAAGTAAACCTTGAAAGTCTATTGATCTCTTCGTCGCCTGTTGGTGCATAATAGACGAAAACATATCCATTTTTAGCGAAATTTGGGTCTTTTTGAATACCCATCAATCCTTCTTCGGCATTTACTCCTTTTACTTCTGTTTTCCAGTAGACATCAAGTTTGGCTACTTCTTTCAGTTCCTCTGTTTCATTATCGAACAATAGAATTTCTCCTCTTCTCTGTGATACTAGGATATCCAAGTTTGGAAGTATGGTCATCTCTGTTGGCTCAGTGAATTCTCCATAAGCATAAGTCGTCTTAGTAAACCTGTTTTCCTCAGGAACACGCTTGCTCTTTGCTTTAGAATAATCTAATTCGGAATTGTCTCCAATGGCATATTCTATTCCGGCAAGGACATGCTTCAAGAATAATTCTTCTGTATAAGATTCATTGGTGTGTCCGCCTCCAGTATAGAATGCTCTTCCTCCATCATAGTCATGGTACCAAGCAATAGGATGCTCTCCCATGTCAAAACCACCTTTGTAAGAATCTTCTTCCAAGTTCAATAGAACATGGACGTCTGGATTCATGTTTTTGTAGCTGTACCACTCATCCGTTCTAGCCCAAGGGCTAGTTAGGAAAGATGTGGAGGAGTTTTTAGCGTCTACAACAGTGATTTCACCAGCCTGAACATTAGGATTAGGATCGTTGATGCCTGGGTGATCAGTGAAGTAGCCACCTACCAAACGGCCATACCAGCTCCACTCATATTCCGTGTCAGCTGCAGCATGGATACCCATGAAACCGCCTCCAGACTGAATGTATCTTTCGAAATCAGCTTCTTGGTAGTTGTTTAACACATCGCCAGTAGTACTTAAAAATATTACGGCTGAGTATTGTGCTAAATTTTCCTCGGTGAACATCTCTGACTGCGTAGTGGTATCTACTTCGAAGCCATTTTCTGATCCAAGTTTTTCTATTGCATCTATTCCTTTAGGAATGGATTCATGATGAAATCCTGCTGTTTTGCTGAATACAAGTACTTTAGGTTTTCCAGAGCGAGAATTACAGCTCCAGAAACCTACACTCGCAATCAGACCAAGTAGCAGTAGGCTTCTTAGGTTTTTTGGGAAATTCATAGGTTTTCAAATTTTTGGGAAAATAGGTAATTAAACTCAATTCAGAGTTGGGCTTACAAATTGGGGAAAATTTTGATAAAAATCGTGGTAATTGTCTGAATGAAACAATAGAAGTTATAATTGGTAGAACTTTATAGTATTCTAGCGCCTTCGGAAAGTGCAACTGGGATAAAATCTGCTTCTATTTCAAATTTATCTTTGTAAACAGCTCGCATAGTAGCTTTGAAATTCTTCATTTCTGAATTGGCTACCAAATTAATAGTGCAACCTCCAAAACCTCCGCCCATCATGCGTGAACCGATTACTCCTGGTAATTTCCACGATTCCTCGGCAAGAAAATCAAGCTCCACGCAACTCACTTCGAAGTCCTCACTTAAGCTTCGGTGAGATTCCTTCAATAGATTTCCAAAAACGGTTAAATCACCAGCATGGAGAGCATTAGATGCTAGGTTGACACGTTCGGTCTCTGTGATGACGTGTTTTGCTTTAGGAAATAGATCTGCTGGTAAAAGTTGCTGCACTTTTTCCATGTCTTTTACCTGAATATCTCTAAGTGTAGTGGCTTCTGGGAAAGAATCTTGAAGAATCTTTACACTTGCTTCACAAGCTTCTCTTCGCTTATTATATGCGGAATCGGCCAGGGTATGTTTTACTTTAGAATTGATAAGGATTAATGAATGATCTCCAAAATCAACTTCAACTTCAAAGTGTGTATTGGTTCGGCAATCCAGTAATAATGCTCTGTCTTTCACTCCGAAAGCAGAAGCGTAAGGATCCATGATGCCACATTTCACACCAGCAAATAAATGCTCTGCTTTTTGGGCGTAGAGAACGATTGACTTTTTGGTGATGGTAAGGTTGAAAAGAGCAGTCAATGCCGTGCCAATTGCTACGGAAAGTGCGGCTGAGGAAGAAAGTCCAGAAGCTGGGATATTTCCGACGAAAGCCATATCAAAACCTTCAAACTTATAACCCGCCTGCTGAAATTGAGAGATTACACCCATAGTGTAATTTGCCCAATGCCCCTTTTTTGGAGAAAATGATGTAATGTCAAAAACAAATTCTTCTTCGTAATCTTCTGAGTAAAGGCGACAGGAGGAAAGACCGTTTTTTTGGATAGCTACCCAAATTCCTTGTTCTATTGCTGCAGGGAAAACCAAGCCTTCTTGATAATCTGTATGCTCTCCGATCAGATTGATTCTTCCTGGTGCAAATGCCAAAATCGGTTCACTACCAAACAGTTTCCTGAAGGTTTGGGCAATTTTATCTTTCATTTACTTTAGTGCTTTTGTTGATTGTCGAGGTACTAGGGTAGTTTCGAGAACTATAGAAATAGGGTCATCAGATGCGATGCCATCTAATTGATCGAGTAAGTGAGTCACTGATAATTTACCCATTTCATAGCCTGGCTGAGCTACCGTAGTCAGTGGAGGTTCTACTACAGCAGAAGTTGGATTATTTGTAAATCCAGCTAATGCCATGTCATCTGGCACCTTGATGCCTATGGATTTCCAAAAGGTAAGAATATCAATCGCCACAGGATCTATCATACAAAAGACACCATCTGGTCGTGATTTCATTTCGGCTATTTCCTTACCTATTTTGATGTTTCCTTCTATGGTAAGATCAGATATTTTCACCAACGCTGGATCGGGGGTAATCCCAAATTCATTTAATGCATGGAGATATCCTTCTTTACGTTTTTTGCTGATATAGAGATCTTCTGGTCCTGATACATACATGACGCGTTTGCAACCAGTTTCCAATAAGTGTTTGGTGACTTGATATGCTCCGCCCTCATCATTGAATGTGACGCGCGAAACAGGTATATCTTCATTTACTCTGTCAAAAAGCAAAAATGGAATTTCTCTATTGTAAATATCTAATAAGTGATCAAATTGGTTAGTTTCACGACTCAATGAGATCAGCAAACCGTCCACTTGAGAGGCTACTAAAGTTCTGATATTGGCTTTCTCAAGTTCTAATGTTTCATTCGATTGGCAAATCATCACATTGTAACCACGCTTATTTGCATGATCCTGAATCCCTGATATACAGGAAGCAAAAAAGTGGGAAGTAATCTCTGGTACGATTACTCCTAGTGTATTGGTACGGCTAATTCTAAGGCTTTGAGCAAGGAGATTGGGTTGGTAATTCATCTCCTTTGCCATCTCCACTATTCGTTTTTTAGTGTCTGGATGAAGCTCTGGAGAATCCTTGAGTGCTCTTGAAATGGTCGATACAGAAACGCCTAATTTTTTGGCGATTTCCTTCATGGTGACTTGATGACCTTTTTTCATATGTTTATCATTGTCTTTTCAGCGGTCGTGCCCGTCCGGCTGATGCCAGTAGGACGGGAAACTTTCAACTGATAATTATCCCATTATGACATTTCGTAACGCTCGATTTCATAGGGTAAAATCTTTTAACTATCACTTCGAACCTTCCAAATTGGACGATTCTAAGATGGAAAGATAAGCTTTTACTCTTGGTAAACTGTAAATAAAACAGTTTCCCCTACTGCTTGCAAAGTTCTACGGTCTATGATTTCCATATTGTCTGCATGCTTATGATGGTATTGGCCAAAACCATAATCCGGTGAAAACTCAATAATATCAATCATAGGTATTTTAGCGAACTCATTGACAAAAGCATGATCGTCCAGAATCTCAGGGGCATCTTTGTAGATGAAGAAGTCTCCTTGGCCAATCTGAGAGGCATTGTCCCAGACTTTTTTCAAAATACCAGATGCATATTGACGAGAATATCCTTCTCTATAAAAGCGCGCTCCCTTGGCTCCAACTAGATCTACCAAAATGCCATAATAGGCTGAGTAATTTGCTTTGTGCTTGTTTTTGGACCAGTGCTGAGAACCTAAGCACCACCATATTTGACTGTTATCTCTTTCGGAAGATAGATCTGGTTCACCATCATCTTCTCCATCGAATAATATAATGTCTATCCCAACGCCTGGCTTTAATTCCTGAGAACCGATCACACGAGCGATTTCAAGTAAAATACCAACTCCACTGGCGCCGTCATTTGCTCCATCGATAGGTTCATCCATTCGCTCGGTATCTTTATCAGCGATTCTTCTAGTATCCCAGTGCGCTGCCAAAAGAATTCTCTTGGTTGCCTGAGGATTGTAGGAAGCGATGATATTACTCAAGTCCCAAGTTAATCCATCATAAGTTTTAGCTTCGAAATCCTGAGTTTCTACAGCAAAACCATACCCTTCAAACTTAGCTAAAAGCCAGTTTTTGGTGGCTTCATGAGCCTCGGTTTCTGGTACACGTGGGCCGAAATCCACTTGCTTCTGTACGAAGGCGTAGGCAGAATCTGGAGAGAAAGTAGGGTAGGGCTTAGCTGGCGCCTTGGCGACAACTTCAGTTTCCTTCTCGGGACTGCTACATGCCCAAGTCAGCGCAAGTAAGCCTACTAACCAAAATCTATTCTTCATATGCCCAGTCAATTTTATCCTTCATGTCTTTAACTACGAAACCTATAGCTTTCAAGCCAGCTCTGATCTCATCCACTTTAGCATAGTCTCTGGCAGTTTTTGCCTCAGAATACAATTGTAAAAGCAAATTCAGCATCTCATTTTGAGTGTCTGATTTCTCTTCTACCAATCCTAGAATATCAGAAACAAAGGTGCTGAATGTCTCTATTAATTTATTGAAAACTTCCTCCCCACATACGGCAGACTTCAACTGTCCTGTGTACATGGAGTTGATTTTCTTCAGCAAATTGAAGAGATGCCCGATCGCCTGCGCGGTGTTGAAGTCATCGTCCATTGCTCGGTAAGCATTGGTGATGATTTGCTCCACTTGCTTGATTTGCTCCTCGTCTTTCTCAGCATCATTCGCTTCGAATTTCAAGATTTTGGCAATTCTCAATCCATTAATGAGTTTCTTATATCCCTTTTGGGCAGCTTGAAGCGCTTCGTTGGAGAAATCCAAAGTAGAGCGATAATGTGCCGTCAAGATGAAATATCGAATCGTCATCGGACTATAAGCCTGCTCCAGAAGTTTGTGTTTTCCGGTGAAAAGCTCTTGCAAATTGATGAAGTTGCCCAGTGATTTGCCCATCTTCTGTCCGTTGATGGTGATCATGTTATTGTGCATCCAGTACTTGGCTGGATCCTGATGATTGCATGCATTTCCCTGTGCGATTTCACATTCGTGATGTGGGAAAAGTAAATCCATTCCACCACCGTGTATGTCAAATTGCTTTCCAAGGTACTTCGAGCTCATGGCTGTACATTCTAAGTGCCAGCCTGGAAAACCAACTCCCCAAGGAGAATCCCACTTCATAAGATGTTCTGAAGAAGCATTTTTCCAGAGCGCAAAATCAACTGCATTACGCTTTTCATCCTGTCCGTCTAGCGTGCGACTACCGCTCATTAGATTTTCTAAGTCACGACCTGAAAGCTTGCCGTAGTTGTTCGTTTCGTTGTATTTCATCACATCGAAGTACACAGATCCATTCACCTCATAGCCAAAACCTTCTTTCAAGATGGCTTCCACCAATGCGATTTGCTCAGGAATATGACCAGTTGCACGAGGTTCGATGCTTGGTTTCCAAGTATTCAAAAGCGCCATATCTCTATGGTAGCTGTCCGTGTATTGTTGAGCAACTTCCATAGGCTCAAGCTGTTCTAGCTTTGCTTTCTTGGCGATTTTGTCTTCTCCTTCATCAGCATCTCCTTGCAAGTGACCTACATCGGTGATGTTTCGCACGTATCGAACCCTGAAGCCCATATGGGTCAGGTAACGATTGACTGTGTCAAAAGTGATGGCTGGACGAGCGTGGCCAAGGTGAGCATCTCCATAGACCGTCGGTCCACAGACATACATGCCTACGAAAGGCGGATTGATGGGCTGAAACTCCTCTTTCTGGCGTGAAAGAGTATTGTATAATTTAAGATTATGCGACTTCATGGATAGAATCTGTACTAAGTATCAAGAACCAACAACGGATCTAGCCCGAAATTGATTCAGGCTGCAAAATAGCGGATTCGAGTGGGGAAATGAAAAAGATTAAAAATAACTGTTGAGTCGGAGTAGCTTCAGGGATTAAACTAAGAATGTTTAAGTCTTTTAAGGATATAAACGCATGTGGCTAATCTAGGTCAATCCAGCGGATTTCAAAAGGTCTATTAATTTTGCCTTTGGAATATTCTCAAAATCACTTTTATCGAATATATGGATCAGGTAGATTTCTTTGTCCTGACTTAAAAAGTAGTATATAACTCTTGCTCCGCTTGATTTCCCTTTGTTTTTGCTACTTATTGATAATCGGATTTTAAAGAGATTTCCACCAAGTGGAATTCCTTCTTCATAATCTTTTTCTAATTTTTCTATTAGACTGAAGAGATCAGCTTTCAGGGAAGGATATTTTTTAAAAAGTTTTTTTGAAGAATTTTTTAAAATCTTGGGTGAGAATTACCTCATAGCTCATTTAAAAAGTCTCTGGCACTTTCTTTTTTCATTTCTCCTTTTTGAATCTTTTTTACTTGCGACAAGCTAGATTCTATTTCTCCTAGGAACTCCAAGAACTCTTCTTTTTCAACCATTTCAAATTCAATACCTACTTTGCTCAAAAAATCAGCAATAGATTTGATTTGTGTTTTGTTTTTTGGATAGGCTTTGATTCTGATGGATTCCATTTCTTATTAAGTTTTATACAATTTACGAGAAGGGTAGAATAGTGTTAGGCTAACATCAATTTCCCTTTAGGCGTAGGTATAGACCTTCCAAGAGATTTCGCTGTTTCTATCCATTCCCCAATGACGATTTCTGCATTAGCTAATGCTTCTGAGTAAGATTCTCCATCGGCTGCACAACCTGCCAATTCAGGTACTTCTGCAATGAATGCTTGATCTTCTTCACTCCAGTAAATGATAATCTCGTAACGAGGATTAGATTCCATCTTTATCTAGCTTTAATCTATATATCAATATAAGATTTCTTACTTGTTTGACCTGATAAGGTTTAGATTTTCCTCAATGTTGATGATTTCTTTTATTTTAGATTTAGAGAAAATATGATGACTTCCTTTGATTCTTTCTTCAAACCCAAAAATAATTAGTAACCTTTTAAGATCTTCATAATCAATAATTTGGTCAGACCTTCCTCTAAGTATTTTCAATAGGATCTTCTCATACTTTCCCATAATTAAATATATGGAAACTTCTGATTTTGAATTCTATTCTAATAATCTCAAAACCAAAAAAAAGACCTTCAGAAATTTGAATTCCGAAGGTCTTGAATCACGAGTGTAAGGGCGAAAAATCTTTCGCCCCTACGTTTTAATGCTTAAAATGTCTCACGCCGGTCATCACCATTGCGATGCCGTTTGCGTCACAGTAGTCTACGCTCAATTGATCTTTGATAGACCCGCCTGGCTGAACTACTGCTGTGATTCCTGCTTTGCCTGCAATCTCTACACAGTCCGGGAATGGGAAGAATGCATCAGATGCCATCACAGCGCCATTCAAGTCAAAGCCAAATGCCTTCGCTTTGTCGATTGCTTGAAGCAATGCATCTACACGAGAAGTTTGACCAACTCCGCTAGAGAACAACTGATCTCCATTAGAAAGGATGATCGTATTTGATTTAGTATGCTTACATATTTTTGCAGCGAATACCAATGCGTCCTTTTCAGCTTCTGTTGGAGCTTTTTTGGTAGCTACAGTGAAATCAGCCTTTGTTTCAGTTGCCAAATCCTTGTCCTGCTCGATCACGCCGTTAAGCAAGGTCTTGATCATTTTGGTGCCAGGGAGATCCATTTTCTGCAACAATAAGATTCTGTTCTTCTTGCCTTTCAATACTTCTAAAGCTTCGTCTGTGAAAGCTGGTGCTATCAATACTTCGAAGAACAAAGAATGCATTTCTTCTGCCGCGTCTTTGTCTACTGTTTGGTTGGTAATCAACACTCCTCCGAATGCAGAAGTAGTATCTGCCGCAAAAGCTTTTTGATAAGCTTCTTTCACAGTTGTTGCCAAGGCAACTCCACAAGCATTGGTGTGTTTCAAGATAGCGAAGGCTGTTTCACCTTTGAATTCTGCAATCAAATTCACAGCAGCATCCACGTCGACCAGATTGTTGTAGGAAAGTTCTTTTCCGTTCAACTGATCAAAAAGTGCCTCCATATCTCCGTAGAAGTGAGCGTTTTGATGCGGGTTTTCTCCGTAGCGAAGAGCTTTCGCTTTGGTTTCAGATACTTTAAGTGCTGAGATGCTTTCCTCTGCATTGAAGTAATTAAATATATGAGTGTCGTAGTTCGAAGAAACCTGGAAAGCCTGAGCCGCAAAATAGCGACGGTCAGCTAGGGTAGTTGCTCCATCCTGGGCAGTTAGTCTTTGCTCAAGTTCAGCGTACTGATCTTTGGAAGCAATGATTGTTACATCCTTGAAGTTTTTCGCCGCTGCGCGGATCAAAGAAATTCCTCCAATGTCGATTTTCTCTATAATATCGGCTTCCGCAGCACCAGAAGCTACAGTTTCCTCAAATGGATACAAATCAACGATCACCAAATCAATTGCTGGAATGTTATATTCTCCAGCTTGCGCCACATCGCCGTCATTGTCTCTTCTGTACAGAATACCACCAAAAACGGTTGGATGAAGAGTTTTTACACGTCCGCCGAAGATGGAAGGGTAGCTTGTCAACTCTTCTACAGGGATAACTTCAGCGCCTTGCTCCTCGATGAATTTCTGAGTGCCACCGGTAGAGTAGATCTTCACTCCATTTTTCTTCAGTAGGGCGATGATAGGTTCTAGATTGTCTTTATAAAAGACTGAGATAAGAGCAGATTGAATTTTTTTCGTAGCCATTTGGCAATGGGTTGGTTTGAAAACTTAGGAAGCGGCAAAGGTAAGAAAATTGCTTGGAAGGGAGGTAGTAGAATTGTGAATTACGAAATGTGATTTCCGAGATCTTTGAAACTATGAATTTTTTTTCCTCAGTTAAAATCAATTCTAATATCGAATTAAGGAACGTCAAATGTCGAATCAAGAAGTATTAAAAATTTACTCATTTGCAGCCTTATATATCGCGTCAAGCAGACTTCCTTCTTCTTTAGTATCGTTGCCTAATTCCCAGAACATAATACCTCCCAAACCTTTTTTCATCGTGTATTTGGTTTTGAGAGCGACCGAAACTGTATCGTCATAGGATAAGAATATACTGTCCGCAGCATTATACATATAAGGTGCTTGTGCTTTTTCATCCCAATAGCGTTTAAAATTGTCATCCTGCTCATAGGAATCACGAATCTTGTGATAGGCCATCCAGCCGATATGAAGCCCGCTGCTTAGTTGGTACAATCCATTATTTACTGGAGGCACACCTTTCCATGCTCTGCCGTAGAAGGCTCCACCGATGACGATTTGCTTGGGATCGACACCCTCTTTGATCAGGAAGTCAACAATCTTTTGTGATGAGCGTGGATCGGGATCCAAATTGTCACCGCTAGCATACAAACTATCCAAATGCGCTTTGAAAGGTGTTCCAGCGACATCTTCAGATTTCACATCACCCAATGGCGTATGATGTCCAGTGTAGATGGAAACTCCGGATACCTGATCATAAGTCATGACATTGGTATAATCGGCATATTTCATGACCTCGCCCATTTCGACAAAATCATAGTAACGCTTCCAGCCCGCGGACGCAAAAGTTAGGACTTTTGGAGAATCGAATTCGTCTAACATTTCGCGTAAACCTTTCATCAAAGCTGTAAAATTCTTGGTGTCTTCTGGACGAGCCATGGTACCTGCACCGGAAATCCCAGGGTATTCCCAGTCCATATCCATGCCGTCAAGCTTATATTTTGTGATGAACTCAGACGCACTTTTGATGAATTTTGCGCGGCTTTCTTCGGTCAACGCCATATCAGAAAATCCGTCAGCTCCCCAACCGCCACAGGCGATCATTACTTTCAGATCAGGATTACGCTCCTTTTGCTTCACTAATGCTTCGATCTTCGGACCAGCAACTTCTTCTTTTCTGAATTTCATCTCTCCATCGATCACATTCGTAAAGGAGTAAATGATGTGTGTAAGCTTTTCTACAGGGATATTTTCTGGCTTATAATCACGTTCTGCTACATAATAGGCCATGATTACAGGATCGGGAGTCAGTAAAGATTCTTGTGCTTCTTCAGACTGATTTTCAGCAGGTGCAGTGCAACTTATGATTCCTAACAAGAGAAATAGATAGGAGAGAGTAGCGGTTTTCAAGGCGTGGTGGTTTAAATACTTATTTAATAATTTCGAATAAGTTGAAATTACTTAAATTAAAATATTTTTTAAACAGAAGCAGTGAAAAATATGAAATCAAATAGATAGATCGCCTTGTATTAAAGGTTTATGATTTTGTTGCCTGTTAGATTATGAATGTTTTCAGTGATTTTATCCATATCCCAGTCCCACCATTTCAATTCTAAAAGTTTGTCAATAGTCTCCTTTGGAAATCGCTTTTTAATTTCAAGAGCCGGGTTTCCGCCTACTATCGAGTATGGTTCAACATCTTTAACCACAGTAGAATTTGTTGCGATTATGGCTCCATCGCCAATTTTAACTCCTGCCATAATTGTGGCATTATGACCAATCCAAACATCGTTTCCGATCACGAGATCTCCTTTGTTTGGATATGATTTTCCTTTCATCGACTTTTCCCATCCATTTCCAAATATGGCAAATGGATAAGTTGATATAGAATCTGTGAGATGATTCGCTCCGTTCATTATGAATTTTACTCCGGAAGCGATCATGCAGAACTTTCCGATTATTAGTTTATCACCAGTAAAGTCAAAATGATATTTTACGTTCTTTTCAAAATTCTCAACATTTTCAAAGTCATCATAATATGTGTAATCGCCCACAATAATATTGGGGTTCTTGATGATGTTTTTTAAAAAGCATAACTTATCGTAATTCTCAAGCGGGAACTTTACATTCTTATCCGGTCCTACCATATTTTAAATCTCTATTCTGTTTATTTTATTTCAAACACAGTTACTACAAATCCATGATCCGAAGGATAGTTGAACTCTTTGTTATTTATAGAAAATGGTTCATTTAGAAAAGCTTTATAAGAATCGGATTTTAGTGCTTCTATTGAATTCCCTTTGTAAAAAATATAATCAATCCGATGCGAATCATTAATTCCTTTGGTATCCCAAGTTATGCCCGGAGACGAAATAGGATCAGGATTTATTTTCCTGAAGGAATCTATCAATCCTAGATCTTCCAATACTTTGGTGGAATACCAAGGAACTACTAAGCCATTATGCAGATGTTTAGTTTGTTGTCCCCAATCCTTATGTGATGGTGTATTCATGTCACCTCCAAAAATCATAGGAATAGAATCTGTTTCACTGGTGAATTTTTCCAAGTAGGGAAGTACTTTTTGAATCATCTCATATTTTTGTCCAGTTCGCTCCCAAGCCAACAATTCTTCACTTGATTTCCCCATTTTCTCTGGTTCATCATCCCATGGTAAATAGTGAAACCAATTTGAGAAAAACCGAATTTTTTTATTGTGAATTAGTATCTCCATCCCACCCAAATAGAAGGGGTCTTCTGTATCTATTCTATCTCCAAAAGGATATTTAGAAAATATTGATAAGTTGACATTCTTATCATCTAAGGGAGTGCCTTCTGGGGCAATTAGGTGAAAATTATAACCTAAAGATTGAGCAATCGACAAACCTGAGCCATAAGTTTCTACCATCAAAATGACATCAGGATTGATTTCTCTGATGATTTTTATAGCGTTTTCCTTTCCATTCTCTATGTCATTTGCTCCATGGAGAATGTTCCAAGCCATTACTTTGAAGGTGTTTTCTTGGGCGTTTGTTTCGGAGACAACAAGCATTAAACAACAGAAAAGTAATTTGCGCAAAATCATAAATAGATAGGTTTTTATTGGCAGATAGGGTAAGCCTTCAATGTACTTTTCTCTTTTGGTAATTCTAAAAGAGATCAATGATTTTTTAAGTAACCTTAGCTTATATCTCTACTCCCATCTTCTTGACTTCACCGACGATAGAGCAGGAAGACTTAACAGTATTCACGATTGTCCCAAAGTTTTCAATGTTCTTTTGAAGTAGTTTGATGTTCAGTGAGGGATCTTGACTATAAACGAGTAATTCATAGCTAATCTCATCCATACGTGGAGGTTTCTCCATACGGGTTGCAGTGACTTTTACTTCTGCATGTGAGTATTCAAAGTTCATCAAGGAAGAAAATCGCTCAACATTTTTCAGAATACAAGCTGAAATTGACCCTAAAAATAGTTCGGCCGGGTTGGGTAGAAGATCTGCTGAACCGGGAGTTATTCCAAATTCGATTTCCGATTCTTTTATCGTGATGGATGCCTTATCCTTCGAACTAGAGCTTGCTTTGCTTGAATACTTCATAAGTCTTTGGTATTGTTTATTTAAGTAAATAAATAACTCATATCAATCTGTGAAACCCACCACACTTATTTCACTCAAGGCTGTTACCTAGTGCGCTTTTATGAAGAATCACTTTTCATAGCTGCACACTAAACGTAGTGCTTCTACCTGCCTTGCTACTCACCGATATAGTAGCACCCAGGCTGTCTGCAAAATCTTTACATAGCATTAGTCCGATTCCAGTCCCTTGCTCTCCATTGGTTCCCACAGTAGAGTATTGTTTTTTGCTAAAGAGACCATCAATTTGAGCTTGGCTCATCCCGATTCCACTGTCCTTTATCAGGATAGTTTTTGGGTGTTGGGGATCAGTTTCTATCGTGATAGTGCCACCTTCCGGAGTGAATTTGATTGAATTGGAAATGATATTCCTGAGAATAAAATTCAGTCTTTCTCTATCCGTGGTAATATGAACCTCATCAGGAATATGATTATCCATTTGTAGGTTTTTGTGATTTAGCTGCTTTGCAAATAGATTTTGGTTTTCGGAAATGAGCTCGCCAAGTGAGATCTCAGTTTTCTCCACTTTCTCCGAACTCATCTGCGTTCTGGCCCATTTGAGGAGATTCGAAAGTAAGATAGAAGCAGATCGGGTGTTGGTGGAAATATTGGATAGAATATAGTCCATCTCTTCCTGGCTGAGTTCACCTGATTGCCATAGATCAAGAGAGTTGTTTAAAGAAGCATATGGAGTACGAAGGTCATGGGAGATAATGGAGAAAAGCTTATCTCGGAATTTGTTCGCTTTTTTCAAAGCACGGTTGGTGGTTTTCAGTTCTGTAGATTGCTGCTGAATCTGCTCGTTTTGGGACTGAACCTTGGCATTGGTTAGCTCCAGGTCGTGGTGTGCTACGCGGAGTTTTTGATTTATTTTTCTCTGATACCAAACGAGCAGGATAAGTAGCAGACCTGTGACTATTGCAATGATAAGAAGTTCGTTTTTTCGCTGAATAGAAAAGGCTGACAATTCACCTTCTTTCATCAACTTCTGGTTTTCCAGTTCTTTCTTCTCGCTTTCGTATTGAATTTCCAGTTCATCGCGGATTTTTTGTCTTGAATCATTGAAGACAGAATCATTGCTTGCTTCCTTCACAAGTAAGTATTCAAAGGCATTTTTATAATCCTTCATATCAGCAGATAGAGACGACATTCTACTGGCTGCTATCGTGATCTGGTAATAAGATTCGGTACTAATAGCAATCTCATAAGCTTGCTTGGCATATTCCAAAGCTTTGGAAATGGAATTGTTGTTCTTATAGTAATCCGACAGTGTTCCGAGCGAAGAAAGCTTCCCTTCGGTGTCATTTAATTCCTTAGAATATTCCAACGACTTTGTCAGCATCTGGATTCCTTTTGTTTTTTCACCCGATTCATAATACACTTGTCCGAGTTGAGAAAGGGTGTTGATCAGACCACGCTTATCCTGAAGTTTTTCTTTGATATTCTTAGACTTCTCCAAGAGATCCTTTGTCATTTGGAAGTCTGTCTCCTCATTAAACGACGACCATCTATCCAGATAATAGCTCCCAAGATTGTTATATAAGAGACTCATGGCTCGCTCATGTTGGATCAATTGAGCCAATTCCAGCGACTTATTATACTGCACTATCGCTTTTGCGGAGTTCTGAAGTCTATAGTAAATGTTGCCAAGATTCATTGTCGATTCGATCATTCCTACAGTATCCTGAATAGCCTCGCGGATTCCAAGCGCCTCGAAATGTGTGATCAGTGCATTTTCATAATCAGATTTGATGAGGTAAGAGACGCCAATAATATTCAGAGAATTGGCTTCCATCTTCTGTAAACCTAGTTTTTTGGATATTTTCTTAGCTTCTGAAGCATACTGAATTGCAGTGTCCTGATCATAGGTGTAGTAAAGCTTGCTAAGATTATAAAGTCCCGAAGCCTTTACTGAATCATTACTAGTCTGCTGTACAATCATTTTCAGACTATCTGTTTGGGATTGTTGAATTGGTAATTCAAAAGTGAAAATCCAAACCAATAAGTATGGGATCATAAAGCGGCTTTATATGAAAATTTAATCCTTGGGTGATGATAAGGAGAATTAGGTAAAGATAAATCTGACTCCTTGAATATCAAAGAGCTGGAATGGCCCTCTATGTAAAAATTTCATTGATGTATGGGATAGGTAGTGAAGAAAGTTTATGTTTTTAAGACAGAAGAGAGATTCGTTGATTTTACTGGGGCAAACGTTCGCTTGCGAACAAAACACCTATTTCTCGGACAGGTAAACAATGTGAAATACTGTTAAATCGAGTTTAAAGGCGTTTTTTGGCATTGGCACAATCTCTGAAAAGTACTAGGGGAATACAACTAAATGCAATTCATTATGAACTTCTCTAAAATATCCGCTTTTGTCCTGCTACTTTTTCTCATGGGAACTAGCGTACAAGCTCAATCAGAAATACGCACGCCAGGCAAATTCACAGGGATCAATTCTGAAGGTTCTTGGGATGTGATCATCACTCTTGGAGACAAGGATGAAGTCAAACTGGTCTCCAAAGGATTTGATTTGGCCGAGGTAATCACCGAAATAGAAGATGGAAGTCTTACAATCGAATTGGAAGATTCCGATGATGATAATCGCGCAAATTTCACTGCTTATGTCACTGTCAGAAATCTGAAAAGTTTGGGTTTAAGCGGTTCGGGAAATATGATTGTTAGATCTGATATTACTACTAAGGAATTTAGCATAGGACAGGCTGGCTCGGGAACTATTGAAATGGAGATGCTTACTACAGATGATTTGAATGTGGGAATGGCTGGCTCAGGTAATGTAGTGATATCATGCGGTACTGCTTCCGATGTCAATATTGGACAAGTAGGATCAGGAGATTTTAAAGCTTCAGCTTTGAAGGGCAAAGATGTGAAAGTCGGTAAAACAGGTTCGGGAGATACTTATATTGGGGTAGAAGGCGAACTTACCGTGGGTTCACTGGGCTCAGGAAGTGTTTATTATAATGGAGAGCCTACCGATATCAATAAAGGGAGTTTAGGGTCTGGAAAAGTAGTGAGGAAGTAGTTTTGAAGACAGAAGACAGAAGACGGTAGACTGAAGAATTGCACTTCGCTCTTCTAGCTTTTAAAACTTAGTAACTCTATCCAACTAATTATAATCTTTCAATTTTGTAATCTAATTATGCTCAAAAACTACTTTAAAATACTAATCCGAAATACTCGGAAAAACCCACTCTACATGTTTATCAATGTGTTTGGATTGGCAGTAGGAATGGCTGTGAGTATTTTGATCTTTTTGTTTGTACAGCATGAGCTCAGTTACGATAAGTACCATGCAAATGCTGATAGAATTTATAGAGTTTCCAGAGCATGGTTCAATCCAGATGGCGCGATCAGTTTACATTTGGGGCATACCGCACCGCCTTTTGGGCCATTGATCAAGTCTGATTTTGGAGCTGATGTAGAGACTGTCGGTAGATTTTTTCGTTTTGATCCCCTGATCAAATACGAGGATAAGGCTTTCGAAGAGGAGAATTTCTATTTCGCAGACCCTGAGGTATTTGATATTTTTTCCTTTAAGATGGTAGAAGGTGAGGCCAAGGATGCACTTGCTAATTCAGATGGGATGATCATTACAGAGACTATGTCCAAAAAGTACTTTGGAGAGGATAATCCCATAGGAAAAGAATTGGAATTGAATATCGCAGGGCAGGACGCTACCTTTCAGGTTCGTGGACTGATGGAAGATATGCCTGGTAATTCCCATTTTCATGCGGATTTTCTAGCATCCATGGCTCCAGTAGTAGCTTTCTATGGTGGTCAGGATGCCTTTATGAGCAATTATGGAGGGAATAATTTCTCTACCTATGCACTCCTCAATGAAGGAGTGGATTACAAGGCATTGGAAGCTAAACTTCCAACATTGATCGATAAATACATGGGGGAAACGCAATCTGGTGTGCCGATGTCGAAGGGTACCAAGCTTTTTCTCTGGCCTATGACTGATGTGCATTTGTATTCTAACTTGGACTCGGAGATGGAGGCAAATGGCAATATTGACTACGTCTATATTTACCTAGCAGTAGCACTATTTATCTTACTGATCGCCTGCATCAACTTTATGAACCTGTCCACAGCTCGATCTTCTATGCGCTCAATGGAAGTGGGCTTGCGCAAAGTGATGGGTGCAGACAAGGGCCGTCTGATTAGACAATTCATGGGAGAGTCGTTTATGATGACCATTATTTCCATGGTATTCGCCCTGGTTTTGGTTTACCTATTTTTGCCCACTTTTTCCAATTTTACAGAAAAAGAGCTTAGTCTAAATTTCCTTAACAACCCTGAATACATTGTGGGGTTGACAGGCCTGGTGGTTTTGGTAGGCTTGGTCTCAGGGAGCTATCCTGCCTTGTTTCTGTCTGGATTTTCTCCTGCCAAAGTACTTAAGGGAGCCTTCAAAGCAGGCAAAGGTCATGAGCAATTCCGCTCAGTATTAGTGGTGGGTCAATTCGCTATTTCGGTAGTGCTAATTGTAGCTGTACTGGTAGTAGTTCGTCAATTGGATTTCATGCAAAGCAAAGATTTAGGTTTTGAGAAAGAAGATATCGTTGTACTTCCATCCAGTCCTGCTATTCAAGAAAATTACTTGATTTTAAAGGATAGACTTGAAAGACATCAGGGGATAAAATCAGTAAGTATTTCAAGTCGTGTTCCGTCTGGAAGGCTTTTGGATAATCAAGGGAGTTCGGCAGAGATTGATGGAGAGATGACCCAGCTCAATGTCCGTATTGCAGATATCGAGGTAGGTCATAATTTCTTGAAAACCTATGGCATTCCTGTGGTTGCTGGGAGAGATTTTGATTTCAATCTGGCATCTGATTCTACAGAAGCATTTATCTTAAATGAAGCGGCTATCCAAGAAATAGGATGGTCAAGTTCAGAAGAGGCCATAGGTAAGAAGTTCTACTATGGAGCAAGGAAAGGGTATGTGACTGGAGTGATGAAAAACTTCCACTTCGAGTCTTTGCATCAGCCGATCGTGCCTATAGTATTTATGATTCCTGAGGATAGATATAATCGAATTAGCTTAAAAGTAGACGCTGAAAATAAGGAGCAAACATTAGCCTATTTGAAGGAAGAGTGGGCTGCTCTTCGGCCTGATTTTCCATTCGAACCATTATTTGTGGATGAGGGATTCAACAGGCAATATGAAGCAGAGGAGCGGGTGAAAACCATTTTTACTTTCTTCTCTGGATTAGCCGTGATTATTTCTATTCTAGGATTATTTGGTCTGACTACTTTCGCTACTCAGCAGAGAACCCGAGAAATAGGCATCAGAAAAGTGATGGGAGCGGAGACGGCAAATATTCTAGTGCTACTGGGTAAAGACTTTCTGAAACTAGTCATGATAGGCTTTCTTATTGCCATTCCTATTTCTTGGTTTGGAATGTCTAGCTGGTTGAATGATTTCGCTTATAAAATCGGTATCAGCTGGACCGTTTTCTTATGGGCTGGATTGATTGCTGGTGCCATCGCCGCCATCACCGTAATGTCTCAATCATTGAAGGCCGCTTGGGAAGATCCTGTGAAGAGTATCAAGAGCGAGTGAGTTGGCAGTGAAAAGTATTAAGTACATAGTATCAAGTAGCTAGAGTCAAAATCAGCAGAAAAAAGAGCCAAGAGTGCAACCTTTAGGATCTGAATTGCATCTAGTAATGGAGACCTGAGTTCTTAACGGCCTTTTACTTTCCAAGCTTTCCAACTTTACCACCTTTCGACTTTCCAGTTACTAAATTTTCAAATATTTCAATTTTCCAATATTACCATCATGAAAACCTATTCAAAAATATTAGCATTTGCATTCACTGTATTAGTGATGGCATCTTGCGTGCAAGCTCAATCAACGGAAACTAGGACTCCGGGACATTTCACTAAAGTGCATTCTGGCGGTAGCTGGGAGGTGATTATGACGGAGGGAAATAAGGAGGAGATAAGAATCGAAGCCAAAGGTGTTTCCTTAGATAAGGTGAAAACGGAAATTGACGGAGATGTTTTGAGCGTGGGCTTAGTTAGAGGTAGCTATAGCAATGTGAAATTGAAATTCTACATCACGTATAAGGAACTTGAAGAAGTGAAATGTTCTGGCTCAGGTACAATCGAAGTAACTTCTCCAGTAAGGTCAGATGAGTTCTATGCTGGTATTTCGGGTTCTGGTGACATTATTATGAACAAGCTTGAGGCTAAGGAATTGTCAGTATCTATTTCGGGTTCGGCAGATCTTAAAATCAAAGGTGGATCAGTGGACGAAGCTGTGATTAAGCAATCAGGTTCAGGTGATTTTCATGGTGAAAATCTAGCAATCGGAGAATTGAGCGTAAACAAGTCTGGCTCTGGAGATACCCATGTAGGTGACTTAGGGAAAGTCTCTGTGAGTGCTTCCGGCTCAGGAGATGTGACTTATTTAGGTTCACCGAGATTAGGAGAAGTAAGAACTTCAGGCTCAAGTAGCTTAAGAAAAAGATAAAAAGGTGAATGATCACTTAACTATCCCTCAAGCGAAAGTTTTAGGGATTTTTTTGTGAATTTAATTTCCATGAATCGTACACTTTACAACTTTTTCACATTCAAACCCAATCACATCAAAAATCCATTTTCAACCTCGTAAGGCACAGGTATATTTTCCTCCTCCAGCATTTCGAGCAGGTCAATTTCCACCGCCCGAGCAATGGATGAAATTGGAACATCGTTGTAACCTCCTTCAAATGGGTTTTCTGAGTAATCTCCTATTCTATCCACTACAAAGAATGTCCAGATAATAATAGCAGAGAACGGTATGGTCAGCCAATAATGTAGTGCCCTAGACTCCGCAAAAATGTCCAGTAAACCGAAGGGAATCAATCCGCAAAATATGTAAGTGATCCATAATCCTGTAGAGGCATATTGCCTAGGAAATGGAAAGTTTTTGATTCGCTCGCTCATACCTTGGTTGGTATATAGATTCCCGATCAACTCGTGCAGCCTTACTTGCTTATGATCACTGATGTATTCCTGTTCGTTCAAAAGGCCAATCTCCTTACTCTGATTTTTAAGTAGTTGAGATGGGATATTAGACATGTTCTTCAGGCTTAAGATTTCTTCTTCAGATAAGTATTTATTGATTTCCATATAAACTCCATCATTGTATTCTTTGATGAAACCAGGAATGAAATTCAGCTTATTTACGGGTAGATTATGTTCCCAGGTCTTTTCTTTTCTCATCGCATGCTTGAGTGCTAAGACCCAAGCCAGATGTCTGTGGATTAGTTGTCGTTTACTCTCAAAAGGCAGGTTGGAATTTGGTAGACTAAGAATTCCAGTTGCAAAAGTCCTACTATCATTGACTATAGCTCCCCATATTTTTCGGGCTTCCCAAGTTCGGTCGTAAGAACTGTTGTTTTTGAATCCAAGGAAAAAGGCAACGGCTATACCTATTACTGATATTGGTTCCCAAGGAAGTGAAAATGGAATATTGGTGATCTCATATAATAGTATGATAACAAAGGAATAGAGTAAACCATAGATCAATGAGAACTTAGACCAGCGCACGGTCATCCAAAAACTGTAATATCTCTTTACGTACATAAAAACTTGTTTGTGTTTAAGGTATTAAAATATCCAATAGATGACAATAGAATTTAAACCAAAATAGGCTAAAAGCTTCTCACTATAAACATCTTATTTCCCAAAGCATCTTTAATAAATTTAGATAAAGTGTGATGCGATATACTGCTTTGATAGCTTAGTCTCTATAAGTATAGAATGATTAGTATCGCCCGAAAGCGAACAAAACTGTCCGAGCTTCTCTATTCAAAATTTTTAAAATGGCTTTCTCAGTCTATTTAAGGCTGTTTTTAATGGCACAAAAGTGGAAATACGAATTACAGATAAATATCTAGTAATGAGTTTCAAGAGTTTAAAGCCAAGATTCTCAATAAATGAAGTAAGTTCTAAGACATGAGAATATGGATGTCTTGAGAACTTAGAGAAGGTTACAACTTTAAAACCATACCACCTTTCAACTTTATTACTAGTAAACCTTAGATAACAAAATCTTCCAATCCGCCACGGCGGACAAGTAATCCCAATCTTCACAAAATGCTCAAAAACTACATCAAAATTGCCTGGAGAAATTTCAGAAACCTCAAATCATTTGGGCTCATTAATCTGGTTGGACTGACAGCTGGAACAGTCTGCAGTTTGGCGATTCTTCTTTACGTCCAGTCGCAATTTGGATTTGAGAAGCAGTTTGACCACTTCGAAAATATCTATAAGGTCACTACGTACATCAATAACCATGGTGAGTTTCCTGATTCTGATTTTATTTCGGCCAGTCCAGCAATCGGGCCGGCGTTAGCAGAGGATTTTGAAGAGGTTATCCGACAAGCAAGAGTGGTAGGATTGGGTGGGGAATATCTAATGAAACCCGAAGGCTCTGATAAGGCGTTTTTTGAATCCAATAGTTATATGGTGGATTCTACATTTTTTGAGTTGTTCAGTTTCTCGATGCTGGAAGGGAATTCAAAAACAGCTTTAAAAGAACCGAGAAGCTTGGTTCTTTCTTCAGAACTCGCATCTAAGCTCTTCGGAGAAGGGAATTCTGCACTTGGAAAACAAGTCCAGCTTACCAGTGAAGATGATGATCTTTCTATGAAAGTGACCGGAGTTTTTGATGAGAATGTGGGTGATACTCATTTGAATCCAAATTTTATTCTCAGTATGTCAAGTACTGGATTTGGGAACTTTGTGTTGAATAATGACGGATGGGCTGGGAATAATTTTGTGCATACATACGTTCAACTTAGCCCACAAACCAACCTAGATGATGTAGTAAAGAAACTTCCTAATTTCTTGGAAAGTCACGGAGGAGAGCAGCTCAGATCTGCCAATATGGATAAGAAATTAGGCCTGTTTCCTATCAAAGATTTGAATCTTAAATCTGCCAACTATAGTTTCCCATTGAGTAAAGTCTCAGACATCAACTATTTATATATCCTGATTGCAATTGGGTTTTTTATACAGTTGATGGCTTGTATTAATTACATCAATTTGACTACAGCGCAGGGGATGCGCCGGGCAAAAGAAATAGGGGTTAGGAAAGTGAATGGGGCTTCGAGTAGATCGCTGATGCTTCAATTTGTAATCGAATCGATCTTCTTTTCTTTGCTTGCGGTACTTTTCGCCGTTCCAATTTTGATTGGTTCACTTCCCTACCTGAATCAATTATTTGACAGTTCGCTGGTGACTAGAGATGTACTATCCTTGAATATGTTTATTTCAATCTTGTTGGTGGGATTTTCGACCGGAATTATTTCAGGCGCTTACCCGGCATTTTATCTAGGCATGGTCAATGTCAATAAAATATTTAAGGTCAAAAGCCAGTCCTCCAGATCTCCTTTCTCACTTCGAAATGGTCTGGTGGTCTTCCAGTTTGCGATGGTATTCCTTTTGATTTATGCAGTAACTGTAGTTTCGGAGCAGTTATCACACTTAAATGAAAAAGACGCGGGATTCTCCAAGAATCAGAAATTGGTGATACCTCTTAAAACTGCCTCAGTATCTGCCAATTACACCACGCTCAAGACTCAATTTGAATCGCTTTCTCAGGTCAACTCAGTGACGGCCTGTCAATTCTATCCTTCTCAAAATATTTTGCATGACAATAAGATGTTCAGAAAGGGCACTTCCGTAAGTGATGGGAAAATAGTTCATATAAATAGGACTAGAGAGAATTTCTTCGAAACCATGGGAATCAAACTACTGGAAGGCCGAACAATTAACGAAAATGACAGCACCCAAATGGTGGTGAATGAGACATTCTTGAAACACTTTGGAATCGCCCAAGAAGAGGCGTTAGGAGTACTTTTTGAGCCTTGGAACCCAGATGGAGGAGTTAGTCCAGCATATGAGATTGTAGGGGTGATACAAGATTACAATTTCCTTTCGCTAAAAAGTGAGATTCAACCGGTGGCGACATTTTATGACACAGAGCTGTCTAATGCAGTAGTGAGTTTTAATGCGGAGAGTCCTACCGAAGTATTACAGGCTATCGAAGAAAATTGGCTGGCAATCAATCCGAGTGTACCCTTTGAATATTCGTTTTTGGATGATGAGATGACTAAGGTATATCAAGAGGAAATTCGTCTCAAAAAAGTAGCTTACACGTTCACTAGCCTTGCTGTTTTGATAAGTCTATTGGGGATATGGGGATTGGTTTCCTTTAGTTTGGGTCAGCGTACCAAGGAAATTGGCGTGCGTAAAGTCTTGGGAGCTTCAGTTTCCGAATTGACGCAGTTGCTCTCTAAAGAGTTTATCGTTTTGGTTGCGGTTTCGGTTTTTATAGGAGCTCCGCTGGCCTATTTTGCTATGGATTCTTGGCTTTCCGGGTTTGCATCTAAAATCGACAATACCAATTTCTTACTGATTAGCTCGGCGGTGATTACGATTATGGTAAGCATGGTCACGGTGATCTACAAAACTATCCATGCTGCAAACGCAAATCCTATAGATAGTATCATGAAGGACTGATAGGAAATCCTTATTTCAGAAAATTCATCCTTTTGCCCGAAAGCGAACAAAATTGTCCGTGTTGTACTTTGCAAAATTCAGAATACCCAATTTTCTGCAATTTAAAGCTGATTTTAGTGGCATAAAAGTGGAAATGTAAATAAGTGCAATGAGTCCAAGTATATAAACTCGAACTTATGTAAAACACAAATGGTCCAAGTCTGAAGACCTGAACCAATAAACCAATACACAAAGCCATGCTCAAAAACTACTTTAAAATCGCCTGGAGAAATCTTCAAAAAAAGAAGGTGTATTCATTTATCAATATTGTAGGATTGGGTGTTGGCATGGCTTGTTGTGTGCTGATTTTCATGTTTGTGCAGGATGAACTTTCCTATGATAACTACCATGAAAAAGGCGATCGGATTTATCGGGTTCTTCATGGGGAAGCGGCAGTTGATGGAGTGGAAGAAGGAAGTTCCACAGAAGACTTTTGGGTTTGGGGAAACGCTCCGATTGGACCAGCTATGCAGCTTGATTTTCCGGAGATCGAAAAAGTGGTTCAGTTCTCAGGTAGAGCAGATATTCTTTTCACTGTAAACGATCAAACTCAGCAGGAAGAGGGTGTTTTTTTTATGGATTCCACCGTTTTTGAGGTGTTCAGTTGGGAGCTAGTGGAAGGAAATCCAAAGACAGCGTTAGTAGCTCCGTTTTCTGTGGTTTTGACGGAGAGCACTGCCAGGAAATACTTTGGTGATGTTGCTGCACTTGGTAAAACCATAAAAGGAAGCGAGGCTGCAGGAAGAGCAGATGCTGGGGACTACACGGTTACCGGAGTAATGAAAGATCTACCGTCCAATTCACATTTTAAATTCAACACCTTACTTTCTCTCAGTACATTTAAGCAGTCCCGGCCAGGAATTTTTGATGCTTGGGGCTACGTGGATACCTACACCTATTTCTTGGCAAATAAGCAATTTGATCAGGCGAATTTTCAAGCGAAAGTCCCTGGGTTTATAGAAAAAAGAGCTGGCGAAGATAATGGCCCAAATTATACTATAGCGATAGAGCCATTGAAAGATGTTTATCTCAGAACCGTAGCTCAGCGGCAGCCAGGCGATACGGGTTCGCTGACAAATATTTATGTGTTTTCCGTCATAGGATTATTCATTTTGGCGATAGCCATGATCAATTTTATGAATTTATCTACGGCGCGATCCATGGAGCGGGCAAAGGAAGTTGGGATCAGAAAATCCATCGGTGCAGATCGAAATAGCTTGATAATTCAGTTTTTGGGAGAGTCCTTGATCATTGTGATTCTCGCTGCTATAGTCGCGGTGATTTTCGTGTCAGTGGCGCTACCGATGATGAATAATCTTACGGGAAAAGTGCTTGAGGTAAATCGAGTGATCAATTGGCAAACCATTCCAGTGTTTTTTGGGATAGTAGTTGCGATTGGCCTTTTGGCAGGATCTTATCCAGCATTTGTACTATCGAGCTTCAGACCGGTTTCTATTTTGAAAGGGATCAATAAATCAGATGCCCGAGGAGTGAATTTGCGAAAAGGATTGGTTGTCTTTCAGTTTAGTCTTTCCATTGCCTTGATAGCAGGTACTATCATCGTGTATTCTCAGATGAGTCATTTGCTAGACAAGGACATGGGGTTTGACAAGGAGCAGATGCTTGTGATCGACTACAATTACGATGAGCAAGTCAATAATGTGTCATCAGCTTTGGAAAGTGAATTAGAGAATATTCCAACGATTCAATCGGTGGCCTTTTCACGGTCTGTGCCAGGTAGCCATTTCCCAAATGCCGGAACAACGATTGAAAGCCCTGAAGGAGAGATGGTCATGATGGGTCAGGGTATTTTTCAGGTTGGTTTGGATTTTATTAATCATTTCGATCTTGAATTAGTTGCGGGAAGATCTTATTCCAGAGATTACCCTTCGGATTCCACGTCGGCTTTGGTACTGAATGAAGCGGCTGCCAGACAATATGGCTATGCTAATCCTGCGGATATCGTTGGGAAAAAGTTTGACCAGTGGGGAAGAGCCGGGGAGGTAATCGGGGTAGTCAAAGATTTTAACTATATCTCTTTGCACAGCAAGGTGGAGCCATTGACCCTTCCGTTTGAGGCATATGCTAGTAGGTATGTGAGTTTGAAGGTGTCGGGAGATGATATTCCCGCTACGCTGTCAGAAGTAGAAAAAGTATGGAAGCAACTAGCTCCACATCGTCCTTTTATCTATAGCTTTTTGAATGAAGATTTCAATAAGCAATATGAGTCAGACTTCAGGTTCAGACAGATTTTTACCACCTTCTCTATATTGGCTATTTTGATTGCCTGCTTGGGATTGTTAGGTCTAGCTACTTACACAGCTGAGCAGAGAACCAAAGAGATAGGCATCCGAAAAGTGTTGGGAGCAAATATCGGAAGCATCGTGGGATTGCTTTCCAAAGACTTTATCAAGTTGGTTTTGGTGGCGATTGTAGTCGCTACTCCTTTGGCTTGGTTTGCGATGAACAAATGGCTGGAAGGATTTGCCTATCAGGTGCCAGTTCATTGGTGTATATTCTTGGTTTCTGGCTTGTTAGCGGTGATTGTGGCTCTAGTCACTATAAGTTCCCAAGCGATCAAAGCGGCGATGATGAATCCGGTGAAGAGTTTGAAAAGTGAGTAGTAAGTATTTAGTAGCAAGACATAAGTATCAAGTACTAAGTTGCTGGATAATAGAGCCAAGAATCTAGAATATGTTCCTTGTTAATATGGAATTTCATGTTGTAGGTGTGTTTCTCGCGCTGGAGCAGCATGTGCTCAACCTTTGTGTTTTTTTTGAAGCTCGAAGGTTTGGTACACTTTAACTTCTGGTTAAACTTTTAATAACTTTCAATAGGTAATCGCTATAATTTCAAACGTTCTATTTTCTCTAGCCAGCTTTAAAACTGCTTGTTCTCCTACTTTTAAGCCAATCAGGATTTTGGCTATAGGAGAGATAAATGAGATTTTCCCTTTTGAAATATCTGATTCATCCACTCCCACGATTTGGTAGTTTTCAAGTTTTGAACTGTTGCCGATTTTGAGTGTGACAGTAGCTCCAAAACGGATTTCATTTTTAGGTTGCTCATCTAGCTCCACTACTTTGGCGGTAGCAATTCTATCTTCCAGTAGATGTAGTTTCGAAGAAATATAATTTGATGCTATTCGCTTTTCTTGTTCGGTGGCGGCTTCTATCGAGCTTTTTTCATTGATCAATGCCTGTTTTTCGGCCAACAATTCTTCCATTCCATTTGGAGTGATGTAATTGGTGACACCAGTTGGTAAGTCTGCTCTGGGTGGTACTAATGGTATTTCTTCCTGATCTTCTTCTTTTACAAATCCTCTACTCATGAGTTCGTTGGTTTAGGTATATGCTACCCTGAATAATGAATTGAAAGACAATTAAGTTTCATGACGAGTGGATCACCTAGTCCTAATAGGCTGTTCATGAATGAAAAGCAAAAAGAGATTTGACGTGGTAATCAGGAATAGAAAAGCGCAAAGTATAACCAGGCCTAGTTATACTTTGCGCCTAATGGGAGATTATTTATTCTGGTTAGGTCCGGGTGTTGAGATGTCGATGACGTTTTTCCATTCCCCATTTTTTTGCTTTCTCCAGATACTCACTGCTTTGTTGTTTTCAGTTTGTATTTGTCCAGAGGAGTCAGGAAAAGAAATTTGCGAATCTTCAATTATATAGGCCATATCTCCACTTTCTGAGACCACCACATTCTGTGGCTGCCAGCTAATTCGAAAGCCCGGTATTTTAAAGCTTTCTTCAACCATATTTTTTATAGCATCCTTTCCTTGCAATGGTTCTTGACCTGCTGATAAAAGAATAGCATCTTCCGCCCAATAATCCACTGTTTTTTCAACATCACCAGTTGATGCTACCTGAGACCATTCTCTGCTTATCTGCATGATTTTTTCTCCTTCGGCTTTAGTGTCAAACTTTTTTTGAGTGCAACTCAAAGCTAGAAATGCACAAATTAGTATGGCTGTGTTTTTCATAATTGAAGTGGTTTCAAAGTTGAATGATTGCTTTTAAGCTTGCGTAAAATAGTGCGTAACTCATTTAAATTTAGTGAGTTATTTTCTAATAATCTAGGGTTGTAACCTTAGCAAGAATATGTTTTAGCCTCACTTTTGATGAGGTGTTTCATATACTAAGAAATAAAAATTTGCAGTCATGAAGTTCGCTTAGTCCTACATCATGGAGAAGATATTCAACAGGAGTAATAGGCTGCTTATAGTCAATACTGTGTAATTCAAAATCCTCCAAAGTATTTGAGGCAACTTTAGACTGATGTTACTGAGAGTAATTGATGCGATGCAAAAGACAATACTGAGCAGTGTTGTGTCCCATCTTCCATGCAAGAAATCAGGAAAGTAGCTTTTGAAAATAGTAACATTCTCTGCTTGGGTAGATCCCATGTCAATGACATAAATCCACAACGCATAGATAGAAAGAGGAATTAATAAGCATCCTAAACTCACTAAGGAATATAATTTTAATCGACTTTGATTTGCGCTATTCATAGGTGAGTTTTAAATGTATGACTTGAAAGCTATGGTCTTAGGCAAGTCTCAAGGTACACGATTATAAACCCAAAAAGCGTAGTTTCCGACTACGCTTTTTGGGTTTAATTCTTAAACACATACATCCCTTTCTTCGCCAAATAGGCTAGGATAAGAGATAAAGGAGTTTGTATAGACTCACTTTAATTGCCGGCAAAAATATACCCGCATCCATTCTCCTGTGCTCTGCCTAGAGCCCAAACTCCCGAAGGAACGATTTGAATACCTGGTTCTACGGCAGCTACCCATTCATTATATACCTCAGTGGCATCAAGTCCCATTTGCTGAGCAAGTACTCCGCTGTATACAGAAATGGCCAGATTGCAAACACAAAACATAGCTCCTCTAGCTTGCAAAGCTTTAATTCCCTGAATTACTGGCATTGGGAAGTCACCTTCCTTTGGCTCGAAATATGGATTTCTTAAGGAGAATTTTTTTGTAGCATTATCATTTACTCCAAATACTTCCCCCAGATTATATTTTTTCCAAAGGCTGGATTTGAAGGCAAAGGGAATTGCATTATGTCTTAATACCGTCATTGCTGTGATGTCGCTATCACTTGAGCCTGTTTCATTGTTACTCAGGTAAAAGGCCCAGTTCCAAATTATAGGAAAACCATCATGTGGAGTAGATCCGTCATAGACAATACGATGAGTTCCTTTGATGTTTTTGAACCATTCGTCAGCGCTAGCCATCTGTTCGGCATCGAAGGATAAATTTTCCGCATAGATGGGATTTGTGATCATGGCGAGAGTTCCTGTTGTAGCTCCCATCAGTACCGATCCCATAAATTTTCTTCTTGAATTTGTTTCCTTGGTTTTCATGCTAGTTTATTTAGAATTATCAATGCTATACTTGTTTTCATAGTACTCAATGATGGGTTTGATTCGGTCTACTTGATGCTGCCTAATAGAAAAAGTCGGCAAATGAAAACGGGAACAATGACTTCTTCCATCCTTTTGTAGGATGTCTGTGATAAGCCAAACCATCAGCAAACAATACTACATGTTGTTAGCTGGAATCACTTTCAGTATTTCATCAATCCCTAGGACCTATTGGTCATATACAAAAATATCCTGTACCATTAGTGCATAACAGACACAGGATAAAGGGGTAATGTCTTGGGATTAAACTATTTGTGTATTGTGCTTGGGGCAAATCCAAATTCCTCTTTGAAGGCTCTACTAAACCAGGAAGGATCATTGAATCCTACAGCATAGCCAACTTCCGAAACCGTCTTATCGCTAGTTTGGAGCAATTCCTTAGCTTGCTGAAGACGAATAGAACGTATAAAAATTGCCGTGGATTTGCCTGTAATAGCTTTCAGTTTTCTATACACCTGTGACTCGCTCAAACTTAAGCCAAAGGCCAAATGTCTTGATGAAAAAGAAGGGTCATCCAACTCTTTTCGTATGAGAGCAATAGCCCGCTTGAGAAACTTGGCTTCCGGACTTTCGCTCCTTTTGGTTAGAATTCCGTTAAATCCATCTTGCTGGAATTTCTGTCTCATTTTACTGCGTAGCAAAATCAGTTGGTCCAGTCGGGTAAAAAGTTCGTCCTTATTAAATGGCTTAGATAAAAATGCATCTGCTCCATGCGACAGTCCTATGATGCGATCTGTGGAGGAAGCTCTGGCAGTAAGAATTATGATGGGAATATGATCTGTGCGCTGATCAGATTTCAACTTGGAGCAAACTTCATAGCCGGTTATGCCGGGCATCATCACGTCACAAATAATGATATCAGGCACTTTCTCCAAAGCTAATTTGATTCCTTCTTCGCCATTTAATGCATGTACTATATCATATTTCCCACCAAGACATGACTTTAAATAGAAAGCGACGTCAATATTGTCTTCAATGATCAGCGCTAGTGGAAGGTCAGATTCTTCCTGGAGAATTTCTTCTGGATACTCTGAGTATTCAAGTTCAAAATGGTTCGTGGGAATCTCATTCAGGTTAACCTCCGTTGTGATTGTGGCATTTCTACTAATCGGGATTTGAACGATGAATTCACTTCCTTTTTCAAGTTTGCTCTGAACAGAGACTGATCCATTCATTAGTGTGACAAACTCCCGAGTAAGAGCCAAGCCTATTCCAGTTCCTTCCCCCATACGTGAGGAGGAAGAATGTACTTGATAGAAACGATCAAAAATATGTGGAATATTATCTTCAGGTATGCCTGTGCCATTGTCTTTTACTTTAATGAAAAAATAGTGGTGACCATTAGCAGAATTTTCTTTTAGGTGAACAAGAATCTTTCCATTTGGCAGAGTGAATTTTATCGCGTTAGAAATTAGATTAGTGATGATTACAGACAGTTTTTCAGCATCAAAATCCATAGTAAGACTTTCTACTTCTGAATACACGGTGAGTTGAATAGTTGACTTTGCAGCTAAGGATTGGAAGCTTTCACAGATGTATTTGACGAAGGGAATAACATCTGCTTGAATCAGGCTCAAATGCATTTCACCACTTTCAGCCTTTGCCGTGGTCAGTAATTCATTGACAAGTTTTAGCAATTTGCTTCCATTGCGTTGGATCATTTCCAAAGGGCGATCTGTAGCCTCTATTTCCTCATTCACCAATTTGGCTTTGATCGTTTCCACCATTCCCAAAATCACCGTTAGCGGTGTCCTGAATTCATGAGTGATATTGGTATATAGACTACTTTTGAGTTGATTGACCTCCTTTAGCCTTCGACTTTCGGCCAAAGCCAATTTTCGAGAAAGTTGAAATCTATAGAACCAATAGGCAAGTAAAGCAGCAGCCATAAAATAGAGCAAATATGCCCACCACGATGCCCACCAAGGTGGTAATATGATTAAGGTCATTCTCAATGGCTCCTGATTCCACTCTTTCCCTCTTGCAAATCCATTGACCAATAGTGTATGGGTGCCTGAAGGAAGGTTCAGAAATTGTACTTCAGGATCTTTAAGCATATTCCATTCCTGATCGTTAGGCAGGAGTTTGTATCCATACTCCACTTTTTTATTCATCCTGAAGTCTAAGGATGAGAATTGTAGGTAGAATGGAAACTGGTTGTGTTTGAAGGTAAGACTGGTGCTTGTTAGCAAGGGTTTTTCCAACAAGTTTGAGGGGTTATTTGCTTTATTGTTTTTATGATTGACCCTCAATTCAGAAAAATAGAGTGGTTTGGGTTGGTCGATATTTAATAGATCTGATGGATGGAAATAGGTAACTCCACCTATTCCTCCTAGATAAATTGTGCCCTGCTCATCTTTGAATTTGGCATGAATGTCAAATTCCTTGCTTTGGATTCCATCCTCAGTTCCGTAATGAGTAAACTTTTCTGTGTCAGGTTCGAATTTGACAATACCATCATTTGTGCCAAGCCAAAGTTGGCCATTATCGTCGTCTTGGATACTATAAATTATGGCATTTGGAAACTGTTGATTTTCAGTCCATGATTTGAATTTATTCTCTCCCAAGAAGAGGTTCAGGCCATGTCGACTACCAATCCAAACCCGATCACTTCGATCAAATAAAATGTCATAAACTGTATTATGAGAGAGGGTTTTCTCTTGTCCTACTTTCCTCGAATAGTTTTCAAAAATCGGGTTTTGATAAGTAGGCGATTCAAAGCTAAGTTTGGTCACTCCGGCCTGAGTACCTATCCAAATATTACCGCTTTTATCAATCCGTATGCACTGCGAAAAATCATTGCTGAGTGAATTTGCATCAGACTTAGCATGACTATACCTGAAAAAGTGGTAATCATTTTCATCAGTGAATTCCAAACGAAAAACACCCTGTCCATTCGTAGCGCCCCAAATATTTTGATTAGCGTCTATTGCAAGATCCTTTAAGAAATCATTGTTTAAGGAGTTTTGATTAGTTGGATCAAAGTGAAAGACTAGGAATTCAGGATTACTTGGATCAAAAGAATTCAAGTCTATCATGTTTAATCCGCGGGTGGTGGCTATCCAGAGTCTGTTGTTTTTGCTATCCTTTTTGATAGACCTCACTACCGCCCCAGAGATACTTTTGGGCTTGTTTTGATTTTCTTTGAAAAAGTAATTTTTGCCACCACGGATTAAGTTTAGCCCACCATCAGAAGTACCAACCCAGAGATCCAATCCATCTCGTAAAATCGAGAAAATCACATTGTCGTTAAGTGAATGATCACCATTAAGATCCTTGGAAATATTCTTGAAATACGGTTCTGAGAAATCAATCTGATTTAGTGAATTGGCAGTTCCTACCAAGATCTGCTTCTCCGAAATGCGAAGTAATGATTGCACCGTACCGCTACTTAAACTTATGTTTTGCTCGTTATTATAGATGATTTTCCTTACTACCGACTGAGTTTTCCAATTGAAAAGATAGAGGCCGCTTCCGGTTCCTACCCATACTTGTGAGTCACTCTCCCTTAGAAATGATATTACATGTTTGGTAGGAGAAAGGCCTGTTTCTGCCAGATTAAAATGCTTTATAGACTTCTTGCCAAAATCATAGATAAACAAGCCAAAATCACTTCCTATAAGTAGCTCTTGTTTAGTAGGATAAAAGGCTTGCACATGGCCTTGAACTACGGTCTCTGGATTAGCTCCAAAAGAATTCCTGTCTGCGGGATCTGCTTTGTAGATAAGGCCATTTGGAGTGCCTATCCAAAGTTTATTTTCTGCATCTAAAAACAGCGCGCTCAATGGTTCACCTTTAAAATATCTTGTTTGCTTGCGTGAATCGCTTGTCAAATGATGAAGACCTGAAATCCGAGAACTCACCCAGATGTCTCCATTTTGATCGTTTAGTAGAGCTGAAATAATTTCGTTCTCATCGGTAGACTTGTCTAGAGAAACTCTGTGAAAAACACCCTGATCAGGATCATAATAGCTTAAGCCATTTCCAATCGTTCCGGCCCATATTTTACCCTCGTAATCCTCTAAGATTTTGTTAACCAGATCCCCTGAAATTGTGGTAGAATCGCTTTCACTGTATTTGAATATTTTGAACTCTCTTCCATCAAATCTATTTAAGCCATCCTGTGTAGCAATCCACACGAAGCCATTTTTATCTTGTATTAAATCATTTATGGAAACTTGAGAGAGTCCATCTTCAAGATTATAGTAGTTGATACGTGTATAAGCAGTTTGGGCAATGACAGGAGTACCTAGGAGTGATATAAGATTCACCGCTAAAAAGAAAATATTGAGTGTATTTAACTTTTTGCTGAGCTCACCAGATTCTTGCTGGTATTTGAAAAAATATATCAAGTAGCGATAAAAGAGCATGAACCAAGTTAATGAACTTTTAAAGAAAATGTGGAAAGGAGCGTATGCCTAGAGGGTACTTCAGTCTCTAGCATTGAGGAAGATACATCAATTGCCTTTGCCCATTAGCGACCAAAATTGTTCGATGCATGGGTTAGGCTGAATGTTTTTTCTATGATATCAGGCTGTTTTGATGGGTTTAATATGGCATTGAAATGGTGTCTAGAGATTAGAATAAAGAGCCAAGATTTAGACAATTCTGGCAGTAAAGACAACTTTAATAAAAGCGTACTGTACAACTGTTAACAAAGAATGGCGAATATCAAAGTTCTCGTCAGATCGACTATCAAAGTGCCAAAAACAATGAATTTATAAACCAACCCTCAATAAATGAATTAACACTTACCCTAAACAACACAACCATGAGCCATATCGCTATTCCTATCCCGAACCTTCCTGGAAAGCAAAACATCGATATCCAAGTGATCATCAACAACGAGATTAAGTCTCTTCATTATAAGGTGGAGCTATTCTATTGGGATGACTGCGAAAATCCAACGGGTCACCGGGCGGATTGCATTTCCGAGATGCTGACTAAGCACGACCCTGCCTGGACGGTGTATTATATTGGAGCACCTACGGACAAGTTTGTTCCGATCACTTTTGTAGATAGAGAAAGCAAGAAGTGGATGCAAGTGAGGTGAATTGAGATTGGAGCATTGTTATTTTGCTCTCACAGGATTTTGGAAAGACTGTCTTTCTGGCAATCCTAATTGCAATTCCGCTTAGTCTGAAAAATCATGAGTTGAACTTTGGAGTTCTTGACCTGTAGGAACAAGAACTCCAGAATTCAAACCTTAGAACAACCTAGGAAGAAGTGCTCTGTAGTGACTTATTTTCCTTGTTTTTCGGCATAACCAAATACTTTCTGAAGTAGTATGGTGCTTCTGGCAGCGGCATTTTCCCGGATTTTCAATTCTTCTTTAGCAATCTCATAAAATAATCCATCGATGGCTTTTTGAGTCACATAACTTGATAAATCTGGATCGATTGGAGTCATCAATGGGATTTTATTGTATCTATTGATTACATCGCCCCAGTATTTGGTCGCACCTACTTTGGTCAAGCTGCTTTCAATGATAGGTTTGAATTTCCCTTCTAATGAGGTAGTCGTTTTTCCTTCAAAATACTGTGTAGCAGCATTATTTGACCCCAACAGAATATTCTTTACGTCAGTAATGCTCATGTCTTTAATAGCGGCTACAAAAATTGGTTTTGCTTCGATGGCTGCATCTTCAGCTGCTCTATTCAAGCTCGTAATTACCTGATCACAAAGGTCGCCTAGGCCAAAGGAACGAAGGGTGTTTTCTACTTTTTTAGCTTCTTCTGGAAATAAGATTTTGACGGCTATATTTCCTAGATATCCATCCTCTTTCGAAAGGCGTTCTGAGGCATAACTTGTTCCATATTCCAACGCTTGCTTTAGACCTGAATTAATCTCTGATTCTGTTGGAGTTCCAAGATCCAAAGCGCTACCCAGTTGACTTAGCGTGTCGCAACTTGCTAACAGCATCGCAGTGACTAGCGTGAAAGTGATGGAGATTTTTTTGAAGGGAGTATTTTCTAATTTCATGAGATTTGTCTTAGGTGAGGTGTTAAACTATTCAACAATGATACCTCAATTGGGAATTTAAGAAAAATAGGAGAGGAGATTCGCTTGTTAAATTTGTGTAAAGATTAAAAATCGTTGCTTGAAACTTGAAATTAACCTACCTGACTTGGTAGAAAACTCTTTTCATTCCACCAGATTTTTGATCATGTTTACACTTATAGGATGATTTTGTGAGAGGAGCTCTCGGTGCCTCGGGTTGCCATCAATTCCCTCAGAAGAACGGTCGAATTGCAAAAGGAGAAATTGCTGCTTGGCTAAGAATGAATGTAAAACTGATAAGCAAAAGAAATATGTCTGTGAAGAGTTGTAGCATAAAGAGGAAAGGATGCCTGCGGGAAAGTATTGGCCGAAAAAGTGGGACTAGACTATCAATTCTCCTTGTTTTGCTTATTCTGGTAAGTGTGACTAAAGTAGCAGCGCAAAGTGAACGCCCCAATATTATTTTAATTTATGCAGACGATCTGGGGATAGGCTTACTTGGCCATGAAGGCCAGAAAATCATAAGTACGCCTAATATAGATCAGTTAGCACGGGATGGGATACGCTTTCAAAGGTCCTATGCCAATATGCTTTGCGCCCCAGCTAGAGCTTCGTTGATTACCGGACTTCACGATGCCCATGCAGATCCATTTCCTATTTCCAATGCAGGAGCATATGTGCGCGCAGAAGAATCTACGTTGTCAGCTATAGAGAAATCTGTAAATGAAAAGTTGCCTGAAGTTTCAAAGGACCAGGTGTTTATGGGGCAAGTGGCTCAAGGTATGGGGTATAAAACTGCTCAGTTTGGTAAATTGGAATGGGGCTTTTCTACCACTCATCAGCAATTAGTTAGACATGGGTGGGATTATTATTTGGGATATCTGGATCATGGTAGAGCACATGGTTTTTATCCTCCTTTTTTGTTTGAAAATGGAAAAATGGTACACTATGATGGTAATACGCTGCTTAACGCAGGGAAATCCATAGAGCCCGAGACAGAAGCCAGTTACAAGGAACGCTGGGATAAAAACGGAAAGGAAACCTATTCTCAGGATATTTTTATGCAAGGGCTACTGGGTTTTATTGAATCCAATAAGGAGAATCCATTTTTCATTTATTTCCCAACTCAATTACCCCATGGGCCAGTGTCTATACCGGAAATTCATCCTGATTTTGCTAACAATGATCGATTGTCTTCCATTGAGAAGGAATATGCTTCCATGGTCAAGATGCTGGATGACAACGTGGGGCAGATTGTAGAAAAGCTTAGAGAATTAAATCTTGAAGAGAATACACTGGTGATTTTCACGTCTGACAATGGACATGAAATTTACTACAGCAAAGAAGGCCGGATAGAAAAACCTTATACCAATATCCAAACCGGGGAAAGATTTGATGATCACACCAATAAATATTACAGTGAGTTGGCTGGGGATGTTTTTGATGGAAATGGAGGTCAGGCTGGAATGAAGCGGAGTAATTTAGAAGGTGGAATTAGAGTCCCATTAATTATCAAATGGCCTGAAAAAATAGGGAAGGGCGCAGTCAGCCAACGTCTTACGGCTAATTATGATTTGCTCCCCACAATTGCCGAAATCACTGGCTATTCAAAACCTTTTGAATCAGATGGGCTTTCATTTTATAATGAATTGGTTGGAGAAGGGAAAGAAGATTTTCAACATGATTTTGTGGTTTATTCTTCCTTTACTGGTCCGACCTTGATTACACAGGATGGATGGAAATTGAGGACGATTTTATCAAAAAATGTTTTTGAATTGTTCTTTTTACCTGAGGATTTGAAGGAAGAAAATGATCTGTCTGCACTTCACCCAGATAAGTTAGCTGCACTAAAGACTGCCCTTTTGGAAGCATGTGATGGAGACTATCAAAATGGACTTTATTCAACAAGAACAAGTCAGATCAAGCTTAACTGAAGTGGGGTTGGTTTTTTAGGGAATAGCGGAGAAAATCAAAAGTGCTGGGCTTTGATTTGACTGCTCAGTTTACGAGTATTTTCCTGAGTCCAACAATGAGGAAGGATCAACCTAGATGTACATCTCCAAGTGGAGGATAAAATTTACGTTATTGAATTGTTATTGATTTAGGTTATTTATTGAATTATTGATAATTTATAAATTCAATTGATGTAAAATACATAATTCCATGAATCTTAGACTTAATTCAGAATTCGGAACGCTCAAAGCTGTTTTGATGCATAGACCCGGAAAGGAAATTGATAGGTTGACTCCCTACAATAAGGAATTTCTACTTTTTGACGATGTGCCTTACTTAGAAGCATTGCAAAAAGAACATGATGTGTTTTCAAATTTGATTAAGGAATCCACTGGAGCGAAAGTTTACCAATTACGGGAGTTGTTGATTCGGGTCCTTTATGATCAGGAAGTCTTACTTAAGCTCTTACAAGAATCGCTGAAGCGCTCAGGAATGGTGCATTTAGCTGAAGCTATTTTGGTGCGATATTCTACGGCGGAATGTGCGGGCATTTTGACTGCAGGCTTGAAAGTTCACGAACTCAGAAAAAAGCTTCCAAACCTTAATGTCGGTGAATTGATGGAATATGCTTTTGTTATTTCCCCTTGTCCCAACTTGTACTTTCAGCGAGATCCCATGGCTCTGACTCCGGGAGGAATTATTTTCTCAAGTATGCGGATGGAAGGAAGACAGCGAGAAGCGGATTTGCTTCGTACAATTTTCGAAAATCATCCGGATTTTAAAGATAATATCAACAAACTATACCCAGTTCTTGGGCATGATAACCCTCCAAGTATTGAAGGTGGTGACATCATAGTGCTATCGCAAAAGGCCGTAGCAATCGGTAATTCGGAGCGTACGGATGAAAAGGCTATCTATCATGCAGCCAAGGCGATGCTAGCCGAAGGAACTGTAGAGCGTGTGTATGAGGTGCATTTACCACAAAAGCGACAGTTTATGCACTTGGATACGGTGTTTACTATTTTGGATGAAAATCTGGTGCTAACCTATCCTGATGCGATGAATGCAGTGCTTCAGACTTCCCTTTATACCTTGAAAGAGATCAAAGATGACAAAGTGCATATCAAGCGTGAAGTGCTGAAGGAATCACTACTAACCGTTTTGGAACGGGAAATTCCACATTTGGAGATACTGCACACAGCAGCTGGCAATCCAGATTATGCGATGCGCGAGCAGTGGTTTGATGGGGCTAACGTATTTGCGATAGGACCACGCCGGGTGATTTCTTACAATCGAAACGTTCACACGAATCGGGCATTGCGACAAATGGGAGTAGAAGTATTGGAGATTCCTTCTTCTGAGCTTTCCCGAGGTCTCGGCGGCCCACGATGTATGACCATGCCGATTAGCAGGTCGAGAGTTTAGCGATGTCGGATTATTGATCAAAAAACGACCTTCTCCTAGATACTTTCAAATCCTGAAGGATGGTTGATTTCACGCGAATGTCGATATTATAGGAAGTAAATCGCCCAAAGGGAATCCAGTTCACATTCATCTGCCAGCAGTGAAGATCTCTGGCAATCCCTACCATGGTTTGGGTAAGCTCTCTGGTCTGCATATCCAAACCGGTGTTGAAGTTGATTTTCCACTTTTCAGACAAAGAGAAATCCCCATTCATACTGATGGTTTGGGTGATGTTTTTTCTTCCCGTAGTCACTTGATTGCTATAGGATAGAACATACCCAAAAGAGACATTCCAAGGAATATCCCAATCGATGTATTGGCTAGGATCTGTTGCAATTCGATTGATTTCACTTTCCACAAAATCATTCATCACTCCACCTGTCTGCATAAAACTGTCGGTGAGTTGATCCCTGACCTCTCCTTGGTTTTGGGCAGAATTGGGATTGATAGAGGCATTCATATTCAATGATGCACTTCGGATTGTTCCCAGTCCCTGTCCATTTTTCCATGCAAACTTATTGACGGAGCGAAAGGATTCACCACCACTTGTATTGGTGTAAGCCGTCGTAGCATAGGGATCAAGCGAGGAGCTCATGTTCACAGATAATTTTCTGTTGAAAAAACTTGTCCGTGCACTGATCCGAATCGGGGCAAGATTGAATGAATCAGCAGCAAAATTATAGCTGGAGCCAAAGTCTATATTTTCCAATAAGGAGATTTTCTTGGTGGCAGTACCTTCGATGGAATCGGTTTTGTCTAGGATTTTTGCCTCCACCACACTACGAATATTAAAACTCATGGACCTGCTTTCACCCAATGGAGCACCGCTGTAAGCGAATCCAGCATGTCGGGACATTAAGCGCGTATCTCCTTCCGCATTAGTCTGCACCTCCTGATAATAGCCAAAAGAAGGATCTGAAAAATCAGGGGTGAAACTGAAACTAACCGATGGTTGAATATGCTGACGTATAGTTTTAATCTTGCCTTTTTTGAAGTCAAAGTACCCGTAGATATTGGTAGCCAGACTGAATGAACTGGAATAAAATGTTACTCTGTTAAAGCCATCTTCCAAGATTTTATCTACACGCTCCTCCTCAGGATTATAGAAGTAATTGATGCGCTTGAGGTACCACAGTTCCGTTAAGCTGGTAGAAGCTGTTCCAGTGAAATACTTGAAAAGTGTGAAGTTAGAGCTGACAGGAATTCTATTTCTAGCGCCATTATTTGCGTTTTCCAGCAAGTAGCCAAAGTTAGCTGGAGTGAAATCTACCAATTCTGGCTCATCAAAATTTTCCACCAAGTCAGGATCTACACCGAAATTCTGCTCGACTTTATTGGTAATCGTATTTTGCATATCAAAAGAATATGCAATATTCAACGTTTTCAGAGGCTCAAATTTCACGTTTTTGAATGGGCTTTGCCTATTCATACTCAGGTTCATAGTCGGCAAACTCAGCTGCACTTCGCCAGTCTGTACACTTTGGGAATGCCTCATACTCGTTGATAAAGAGAATGGAGTTCCGGTAAAAGTTTTGGTGTAATTGACATTCGAGGACAAATCCGAAGTCACATTGTTAATGTAGCTGTTTGGGTTGATGATGTTGTTGAAATAACTGGTAGAACCAGCATTTACAGAAGCAGAAAAATTGCTGTTTCCACGGGATACAGGAGTGTGAGACCATTGGATTCGGAATGTATTGTAGTCCACAGGATTCAATTCCGTTTCTGGAGATTTGAATTTTTGGAAGTCAATATTGAAAGATCCTCCAAATCTGTATCGCTTTTTGTAGACAGTTTGGGACTTTAAGCCCCAACCTCCGTTGGAATAGATATCGCCTGTTACCCTGCTGTGCACGTAGTCATTGATGGCAAAATAGTATCCCAAATCCCTCAGATATAGACCACGTCTCTGTTCCTGTCCATAAGAAGGAAATATAAGTCCCGAGGCTTTCTCCTCAGGTGTGTTTGGGATGATGCCAAAAGGTAAGCCTAGCGGAGTAGGAATGCCGTTAAAATAAAGGTTGAATGGGCCCGAGACTACCTGGCCACCCTCCACAGATTTGATTTTTTTGGAAGAAACGTGGTAGTGAGGTGTGGTGAGTGTACAGGTAGTGTAATACCCATCTGCGAGGTACACACTGCCGTCTTCCATTTTCTTAATAGTTTCCCCTCTCAGGATTCCATCTTGCTGCTCGGTGACTACATCTTTGATGATGGCTTTTTGGGTTTTGAAATTATAGCGCATTTCCTTCCTGATTTCATAGGAGGCAGATCCGTCTTTAAAAAATGGATTCCCGGTAACATTCCCCAAACTATCAGTCACACCTGAGGCATACAGTTCAGAGTTTTTCCAATCGATGATGATCAGATCTGCTTCCAGTCTCATCGTCCCGTATTCAAACCATGCTTGCTTGTGGAGGTAAACTTTATTCTCTGTAAAATCCGAAACGATACTATCTTCACCGTAATAAGTAATATCTGTGGAGATATCACTCCTGGGCATCATTTTTGTCGAGTCAGTAAGTGCAAGCGTATCAGCAAGATTGGGCAAAGTATCCAGAGCTATTAAATCTCCCGAAGGTGACATTAATGTATCTGGATGCGTAAGAGGTTTCTCTTGACGCTGTCGAACGGGTTTTTGCGCAGTCGCTATTAGCGGAACGGTCAATAGCCCAAAAAAGCAAAATAAAAAGAGCCTGAATCCCTGCACTGTTGCTTACGCTTTATTTAATTTGAGTGAAATTTCGTGTAAAGTTAATTTTATTGCCCTCATGGAACGGTCCAAAAACAAAAAAATTCTTCTTAGTCTGATTTTATGTATCCCCTTTGTCTTTGGCGGATTTATCAACAACGAAACGATGATGCCGAAGTTTCGGATGAAAAAAATCGTTCTCGATGCCGGACACGGTGGAAAAGACCCAGGTAATGTGGGGTCAAGGTCTAAGGAAAAAGACATCAACCTAGCTGTAACTCTGCTAGTTGGGAAATATATCAAGGAGAATATGCCTGATGTTCAAGTAGTCTACACCCGTAAGGATGATAGCTTTCCTACTTTAAAAGAAAGGCCTATGATTGCAAATAATAACAAAGCAGATCTCTTTGTGTCCATTCATTCCAACTCAGCACCAAATAAATCTGCCTTCGGGACAGAAACATTTGTAATGGGTACAAAACACTTTGATGCCAACTTTGACATTGTAAAACGAGAAAACTCTGTAATCCTCCTAGAGGATAATTACGAGGAGAACTACGAAGGATTCGATCCTTCCTCTCCGGAATCCTACATGATGTTTAACTTAATGTCAAAAGTTCACTTTGAGAATTCTGTAACTTTAGCGGCTAATGTTGAAGCTCAGTTTAAAGATAGAGTAGGTAGAAAAAGCCGTGGTGTAAAGCAAGGTCCATTCTACGTGCTTTGGACTCCTTCTATGCCATCAGTTTTGGTGGAGCTTGGCTTTCTTTCCAATACGGAAGAAGAGAGATTTCTAATGAGTCAGGAAGGTAAAGAGTATATGGCTTCGGCTATTTACAGATCGATCAGAGACTACAAGGAATCAATAGAGAAAAATTAATTTCTAGTTTTCGCATAATGCTTAGCCCTTTTCTGTTTCGGAAGAGGGCTTTTTTATGGATTGCTTTCACCGCGGTGGGCACAAATGAATACAGTTGTCCTGCTTCTCCAGAAGCTGGAAAATGATATTTAATCTAGCTTGTTTTTGCTCCTATCCGCTTGCATTTTCCTGTTAATGAAAATGCTCTCCAGTCTGCTTTTCGGAAACTGAATACTGCGACTGTGAGCCTAAGGACTGCGACTGTTAGCTTTTTCTTTTTTAACTTAGAGGCATAAACTATTTGCTGAAAGCAATGGTTTAACTGACTAAACCCAAATTTGACTAATGACCACAACTACCGGAAATTCTAATCCAAGCATGGAAAATTTACTTCAGAATTTACAGGCGAAATATGAGCAGGTAAAGCTAGGAGGAGGAGCCAAAAGGATAGAAAAAGAACATGCGAAAGGCAAGCTCACTGCACGTGAGCGTATAGACTATTTGCGTGATAAAGACACAGATTTTTTAGAAGTTGGCGCATTTGTAGCCGATGGGATGTACGCTGAAGAAGGCGGTTGTCCCTCTGGTGGCGTAGTCACGGGTATTGGCTATGTGAGCGGAAGAATGTGTATGATCGTTGCCAACGATGCCACGGTAAAGGCTGGGGCATGGTTTCCGATGACAGCCAAGAAAAACCTTCGAGCTCAGGAGATCGCCATGGAGAATCAAATTCCTGTGATTTACTTAGTCGATAGCGCAGGAGTTTTTCTGCCTATGCAAAATGAGATTTTCCCCGACAAAGAGCATTTTGGTCGTCAATTCCGCAATAATGCAAAAATGTCGGCAATGGGGATTGTGCAAGTTGCTGCGATCATGGGTAGTTGTGTGGCAGGAGGGGCATATCTTCCTATTATGTCGGACGAGGCGATGATTGTAGATAAGACGGGATCTATTTTCTTGGCAGGTTCTTATCTGGTGAAGTCAGCTATAGGCGAGACGATAGACAATGAAACACTCGGTGGAGCAACTACGCACTGCGAAATCTCAGGAGTGACAGATAATAAATACGATACAGATCAGGATTGCCTGGATGCGATCCGTAGGATTTTCGATAAAATAGGGCACAATCCCACAGCAGGTTTTGATAGAGCAGAAGCTCGAGATCCTGGAATGTCGGGTGAAAAGCTAGTAGAGGTTTTTCCTACAGAGCGCGTTAAGCCATATGACATGCTTGAAATCATCAAGGGTTTAGTAGACGCTGGAGACTTCGACGAATACAAGGAGGACTATGGCAAAACGCTGATTTGCGGAACCGCCAGAGTTGATGGTTGGGCAGTAGGGATAGTGGCTAATCAGCGAAAGATCGTTAAAACTTCCAAAGGCGAAATGCAGATGGGAGGGGTGATTTATTCAGACTCAGCAGACAAGGCCGCTCGATTTATTATGAATTGCAATCAGCGCAAAATCCCTTTAGTTTTCCTTCAGGACGTAAGTGGATTTATGGTGGGCAGCAAAGCTGAGCATGGAGGCATCATCAAGGATGGAGCGAAAATGGTAAACACCATGGCGAATTCAGTGGTACCGAAATTCACTTTTCTTCTAGGTAATTCATACGGAGCAGGAAACTATGCGATGTGCGGAAAAGCCTATGATCCTCGATTGATTTACTCTTGGCCTACAGCTCAGATGGCAGTGATGTCTGGGGCTGCGGCAGCAAATACGCTTTTGCAAATCAAGGTTGCTGGGTTGAAGAAGAAAGGTCTGGAAATATCTCCTGAAGATGAAAAGGAATTGCTTGACGAAATCACTTCAAAATACAACGAGGAATTGAGTCCTTACTACGCCGCCTCAAGACTTTGGGTAGATGGAGTCATCGACCCGCGGGAAACTAGAAAGGTGATCAGCATGGGAATAGAAGCTGCAAATCATGCTCCCATTACAGAAAGATTCAACGTAGGAGTGATTCAGACTTAAGATATTTTTTAGTATCTTATTTTACAGTTTTACCCCATTATCGGTAGCCTTTTGACTATGAGTGAATTGACAGATGGAGAATTAAACGCCTTAGTTTCCTTATTGGATGATACCGATAGTGAAGTGAGAATGCATGTACGGGATCGAATTACTTCTCTTGGAAATGAGATTATTCCATTTTTGGAAAAAAAGTGGGAGAGTAGCTTTAACCCTGATATACAAAAAGAGATAGAGGATCTGGTGCACGAGCTCCAGTTTTCTCTTCTTAAAGCACGATTGAGAGACTGGAGAGATACGGATGACCGAGACCTGCTCACGGGGCTATGGATCATCAATACCTACCAATATCCTGATTTGGAATACTCCAAACTGAATGCTGAAATGCATCAGATTTACTTCGATGTATGGACTGCTTTCAAAAATGATTTGACTCCTTACGAGCAGGTGCGGGCCATCAACAATGTCTTGTATAATACGCTTCGATTCTCAGCAAATACCAAGAATTTTCATTCCCCTGCTAATAGCATGCTCTCGTCTGTGCTGGATTCCAAGCGTGGAAATCCACTGACATTATGTTCTATTTATTTGCTCGTAGCCAAAAAACTTGGGTTGCCGATTTACGGTGTGAATCTTCCAAATCTCTTTGTACTTACCTATAAATCAGCCGACGTCACTTTCTACATCAATGCTTTTAATAAGGGTTTGATATTCAGTAGAAAAGATATTTTTAACTACTTGGAGCAACTGAAGATCGATCCCAAGGAGGATTACTTTGAGCCATGTGCTCATCTTCAGATTATGCTGCGGATGTTTAGGAATCTGGAAAACTCCTTCGAGAAACTAGGGGAATCCGATAAAGTGCAAGAAATTCAGGAGCTTATCAATCTGTTAAATGCTCAATAGGTACGTAGGTTACAGCCTACAGCTCTAGCTTGCCCTGGACTTGGCGCTTCGCCTTTCAGTAAAGAGTCCATAGCCCTGTCTAGATGTTTTGCGGATACGGCAGTTTCGGCCTGAGGATTATTATCAATTGCACCCCTATAGCTAATTGTGTTTCCAGTCGAACCAGGAGTAATCAGAACTACTTCAGGGATTTTGGTGATTTTGTAGAATTTGCTGAGCGTTTGATTTTCATCTATCAAGTAGGGCATATTGATGTCCGATTGATCAATGTAGTTTCGGAGCGTGGTTTTATCTTCTTCACTCCCGCTGACCTCAGGATTCACAAGTATAAAAGTAAAACCTTGACTTTGGTATTTGCTGCGCAAAGCAATCAATCGAGCTTCATATAGTTTGGCAAAAGGACATGCCAAACTATGGAAGATCAGTACTAAGCCTTTGCCTTTCACCTGAGACTGAATATTGATGGCTTTGCCCGTGACTGCATCAGTTAGATTTATTCCTTCTAGACCTTGAGCTGAAAGAGATACAGAAGTGAAAAGCAGAAAGAGGAATACTAAGCTTAATTTTTTCATTTACCAGATAGTGTAAGTGAGCACAACATCCGAGATCACCCGAACTTGTACTGTGTAATGATGATCCGTAAAGTCCGTACCTCGGATCTTACCTTTGATGATTCCAGTCTTCGAGTCAAATGGTTCTAAAAGGATGTTCTCCCTGAAGGATACGCCTCTTTTCCCCTGACACTTAAAGATAGATTCTTTTGCCGACCAAGCCATCGTGTAATCAAGTGGGTCTTTTGCTAGAAAATCTAATTCTGACTGGTCCAGAAACCGGAATCCAATTCTCAGTATTTTTTCCCGGATCAAGTCCATATCTATTCCGACTGGATTGTCGCGATGATAAATTGCCCCTGCATAGCCCATCGTGTGCGATAGTGACATGTAGCCATGCCCGTTCATCGTTTGAGATTTACCATGTTCATCTTTGAAAAAACCTGGATAAGGAACGTGCAATACATCCAAAGCATCCCGGATTGCCATGCGGGCAGTAGCCCATTCTCGCTTTTTTTCCTGATGAGAAATATTGGCGTAGGATAGTTTTTCACGAAAGCTCAGGAAATCCAGCTCATTTTCATCCTGAGTTTCGATAATCTTGATAGCTAAAGCCGAGGAAGAATCTATTTTTTCTATTTTTGTTTGCATAGGCCAGAAGGGCACCGAAAGTCTCCGTCCAATATATGTCAAAAATAGAAGTTAATAAATTACAAACACTAACAGGGCACAATGACTGCATTTATGCGTTGACTGAAGGTTGTGATCCCAGATATTTTTATACCGGAGCCGGAGATGGAATGGTGGTGGAGTGGGATTTGGATCATCCCAAAGATGGTAAGTTGATCGCCAGACTTCCGCACTCAGTGTATGCCTTGTCGGTAGATTTTAGCAGAAACCTGCTTTTTATCGGGCATAATTTTGAAGGCATCCATGTCATCGACCTGAATGAAAGCAAGGAAGTGTGGTCACTTAAGTTGACTGATCAGGCAATCTTTGATATCAAAATATTCGGCGATGAAGCCTATATTGGTACAGGAGATGGGGTATTGATCGTGGTGGATATCAATTCCAAAACGATTAAAAAACATATCAAGCTGAGCACGAAGAGTATTCGAGTTATGTCTTTGGCTAAAGACAAACGTCAGCTGGCTGTGGGCTTGAGTGATCATACCGTGAAGGTTCTTGATTTATCAAACGATTTTCATCCTGTTGCCAATTTGACTGGACATACCAACTCAGTTTTCGCACTTTCTTATTCCCCAGATGAATCAATTTTGGTGAGCGCTGGAAGGGATGCACGATTAAAATTTTGGGAAACTGATAGCTATTCCTTACAAGAGAACATTGTGGCACATATGTATGCCATTAATTATTTATATTTCAAGGAGGACGGGAATCTCCTAGTCACCTGCTCTATGGACAAATCGATAAAGATTTGGGATGCAGGTGAGAAAAAACTCCTCAAGGTCATCGACAAAGCAAGAAATGCAGGCCACGGTACTTCAATTAACAAGGTAATTTGGAGTAGCTATCAAGGCAACGTTATTTCCGTGTCAGACGACCGTACTATTTCTATTTGGCAAATTGAAGCGAATTAACACATGAAGATCACACCAGCAGCCATTCGGCAAAAAACCTTTGAAGTTGGATTCAGAGGATATGAGAAAAAAGAAGTTACCCTATTTTTGGATGAAATCTCTGAAGTAGTCGATCAGCTTCACAAAGAAAATATGGAGCTTAAGACTAAGCTTCAAAATACAGAAGCGGAGGCAAAGCGCTTGAAGGATGTGGAGGACTCACTTTTTCGTACACTGAAAACAGCAGAGGATACTGGTGCAGCGATCATTGTGGAAGCTAACGAAGCGGCTGATTTGATCATCGCAGATGCAAATGAGATCGCAGCAAATGCTACCAGACATTTAGACCAGATGGTAGCCGATTCTAGAAGACAGACCGAAGAGCAGGCTGCAGCACTTATAAATGCTGCTGAGACCAAAGCAAAAGAAACTATCGTAGAGTTGCGAGAAAGCATGCAGGGCTTGGTGCGTTCGTATGAAGGGCTAGCTGAGCAAAGAGAATCTATGGTGAAAAGCCTGAGAAGAATTGCACAGGATACCGCCAATCAAATCGATCTTTCAGAAGCGCATTTTTCCAGAATAGATGCCAAAGCACATGCGCGTGCTATAGATGAATTGAGTAGATCTCAGACTTTTACTTTTGGTAATTTGGAGAATCTTGGATATGAAGAAGAGATAATAGAGGAGGAAATCGAAGAGAATCCAATGGCTGAGATGGAAGTTATCGAAGAGGACTTAGAACTTGAAGAGCATGATTCTACGCCTGATTTGGAAATGGAAATCAATGAAGAGGAAATAGAGGAGCTAGAATTAGAAGACACCAAGATGCAACTGGAAGATGAGGCTCTTGAGGAGGATATAGAAGAATTGGAAGAGGTGAAGCAAAAGCCAATTGTGGAGGAATTAAAGCCGCAAGCTTCCCCTCAAAAACCTACGGAAGATCCGAAGAACCAATCGGGATCATTTTTTGACCAATTTGACTAATGGGAAAAGTAAGTCTCGAAGGGATTGAATTTCATGCGTATCACGGTGCCTATCCAGAGGAATCTATCTTAGGGAATCGCTTCACGTTGGATCTTGAACTGGAAACAAATTTTCGCCAGGCGATGCTTCATGATGATCTCAGTGCGACGGTGGATTATTCCAAGTTGTACAAACTGATCAAAGCCAGAATGGATGTAAAGGTGAAGCTTCTGGAGCATCTAGGTCATATGATCGTGACAGATATTCTGGAAGCATATCCCAAAACCACCAAAATTAGATTAACGCTCAAAAAGCATCACCCCGCACTCGGTGGGTTAGTAAGTTTCTCCTCCGTGCAAATTCAATATCCTGAAGATTATGCGTAATTATTTCTTGGCTGTCCTACTGGTGCTGTGTTCTATAGGAACACTTAAAGCACAAGGCGAAGCCTATCAGTTTTTTACTAGCAAAGGCAAAAAAGTAGATCTCCAACAAGTGCTGAAAGAAGCGGCAAAAGCAGATGCTGTTTTCTTCGGAGAACTTCATAATAACAGCGTGGGTCATTGGTTGCAGTTGCAAGTACTGAAAGGATTGCAGGCGGAAAACTCAGATCTTGTCGTGGGGTCAGAGATTTTTGAGCGTGAAGATCAGCTGAACTTGGACCAATGGTTTGCCGGTCAAATAACAGAAAGTAACTTCGAAGCAGAAGCTAATCTTTGGAAGAATTATAATACTGATTACCGTCCTGTGTTGCGCTACGCGAAAGAGAAAGGACTGAGATTTATAGCAACGAATGTTCCGCGGAAATATGCTTCTCTAGTCAGTAAGGCAGGCTTAGCAGGTTTGGATTCTCTTTCACCAGAGGCTAAAAGGTACTTTGCGAAGCTCCCAATGGAAGTGGATATGAGCATGCCAGGATATGTGGCGATGAAGGATATGATGCATGGTGCGCCAGGGAATCCAGATTTGATGATTCAAGCGCAGGCATTGAAAGACGCAACCATGGCCGAGTCACTTTTTGAACCTCTGTCCAAGGGTAAGAAGGTTTATCATATCAATGGATCTTATCATTCCAAAGATGGAGAGGGGATACTTTGGTACCTGAAAAAGGAGTTTCCTGCTATTAAGATTTTCAATATTCACATGGTGACTCAAGATCAGATTGACAAGCTGGAAGATGCGAATGCAACTTCTGGGGAGATTATTCTTGTCCTACCAAGCGACAGTCATACCACCTATTAGTCTTGTACAGCAAAGCTGAAACATCGAGAATCCGTTCGGAGTTTTGGATTGCTTTCGGGCAATACATGAAGCCAATTCCGAATGCAGAGGGAAGAAGGATAAATTGGCCTAACTACAAGACGGGAGTTCGAAACATTTATTTTAGGATGAAGGCCGAGCGTGACTTTGCTTCTATAGGAATTGAATTAGGTCATCCCGATGAAGAGTTGCAGGAACTGTACTTTGATCAGTTTGGGCAACTTCGAAAGATCTTGGAGTCAACTCTAGGAGAGGAATGGAGCTGGAAACTACATCAGATCAATGAATTTGGGCAGACGGTCTCTAGGATAGAGAAAATATTGCCAGCAGTAAATGTGATGAATGAGATGGATTGGCCAGAAATTATTTCCTTTCTCAAACCAAGAATTATAGCCTTGGATGAGTTTTGGGAAATGGTGAAACCGGGCTTTGAAAGCTAATTAAAGTACTGAAGTCACTCTCGCTAAGACCGCATCATACTTATCTTTGAGACTTGTTTTTTCGTTCTCACTATATGGAAAAAGTGGCAAAGCTAAAATGCCCTTGCACAATCCTGAAAATGACATGGAAGCCTTGAGTCCTTTAAGGTAATTCGATTTGTAGGTGCCATGACCGTATAGATTCTTACTCAGAAATAAAACTGTCACCTGTAGCGCTTCAACCTGTTCATAGTTTTTTGCCAGAATGGCTTCATAAAGCTTGACATACAACTCCGGGAATAAATTGGCTCCTCCAGCTACAGCGCCATGCCCGCCCATATTCATCGTTTCTACCAGATATTCTTCGGGGCCTACGAGTATGGTGAAATCGGGTTTTTCTTTAAATAAATCGCACAAAGACTCGAAATACGATAGATCTCCCGAACTGTCTTTGATGCCAATGATATTGGGGTGCTCAGCCAGAATTGCCACGGAACTGAGCTCTATAGCCATCCCTGTGTGGGATGGCATATTATAGAGCAGAAGAGGTAACTCAACTCTGTCAGCCAGTTTTTGGTAATAATTAACCAATTCTTCTTGGCCTATATTCATGTAGAATGGCGACGTAGCTACCACAGCGCTTGCGCCTGAATCCAAGGCTTTTGCTGCTAGATTTAGGCTTTCATTGAAGGAGCAGTCAGTGATCCCTACAAGAACAGGGATTTGGCCATCAACCTTGGCGCAGGTCATAGAAATCAGCTCATGTTTTACGATGGAGTTTAGACTAGCAAACTCTCCCGTAGTCCCAAGAATAAAGATCCCAAGAACACCAGCAGAAATAGTATGCTCTAGAATTTTGATCAAACTGGTATGATCAAGCGTGAAATCTTCGTGAATAGGAGTAATCAATGGCGGGATAATTCCGCGCAAGGGTTTGGGAAAAGACATGGCTAGGTTTGAAGAAGAGTGGTTATTCCAGGTTTAAGGAAACGTATTTTATTTTCTCCCTATTATAAGTGTAGGTCATGTGAACTGAGCCATCCTTCGCCTGAATGATAGCTGGGTAACTGAACTCACCTTTAGGTTGATCTTCTAATACATATAGCTCTTCCCACTTTACTCCGTCCATGGACATCATTAGAGAGAGCTTGTTTCTGCCTTTTTTAATAGGATTGCAAAGCAATAATTGTACACCACTTTTTAAGGTGACTGCGTCTATGCCTGAATTGTTATGAACCAATCCTGTGGATTCTACAGTAGACCAAGTTTTACCATTATCTGAGGACCAGGTTGTTCCGATCACATCTTCTTGAGTTCGGGCAAGCATTTGGAGTTTTCCATTTGGATAAGTTAATATCGTTGGCTGAATTGCATGAAAAGCGCCGTTGTCGATTTCAATTTTCTTCCAATTTGTGATATCAGAGGTAGTAGTTTCCACATGCATGCTCCATATGCCATTTGTTTCGAAGCTACTTGGATGTAGCAGTGTTCCGTCCGACAAAGTGACGGCTTTGTTTTTTACAGGACCCAGCATTCCTGGGGGGATTTGAATGGCTTTAGACCAGGTCTTCCCTCCGTTATCTGAAGTTTTGTATAGTCCCCACCATTCTTTGGGATTTGGACCTTCCTTGTAGAAAAGTACGAGTTGTCCATTTGGGTTCTGATATAGAACCGGGTTCCAAGTAGGATTTCGGAAGTCTTTATTTTCTATTCCGTCAGCCACCATTTTGGGAGTAGACCAAGTTCCTTTGTCTAAAAGAGATGTATAAATACTAACGTCTGGATGTCTTTCGTAACTCCCACCAAACCAGGAAGCCATTATTCCTCGGTCTGTCTCCACTAAAGTAGACGCATGGCAGGATGGGTAAGGAGCTTCTTCGTAGATGAAGCCAGAGCTTAGGATTTTCACATTCGGTTTTTCTGTTTTAGGGAAAAAGCTGAAGAGAGATAAAATGAAAAGTAAGGTTTTCATGGGCTAATTATGGGTTTGATTAGATAAGTTACTATTTAGAAAAAGAGATGGTGTCCGGTGCTTACCTGATTTGCTTCCACTGAATTTCAGCAAAATCTATAAAATTTTTCCAATCCTCCCAGGTTAAATTATGCTTGCCGTCACGGATATGATAGCCGGCAAAAGGTTGAATTATGGGGGAAGCGATTTCTTCGAAAGCTAGAGGGAAAGTTACTTCCTGCTGATAGATTTCAGAATATACCCGAGATCCCAATTGCATGGATATATACTCGCCTTTTGGGTCTGCCCATTGATCTCCTCTAGCACTGGCAAAGTACAGCGCACGTGGTGCAATAAGCGCGGCTAGCATGTGCTGATCGACAGGTAGAGTTTCCTCTTGAGCGTTGTATGCTTTAAAATTATCTGCAAACCAATGAGGAAAACTGCTGTTGATTACAGCTACAGTTTCTCCGTATTTTCTTCTGGAAATAGCAGCGCCGCCACAGCCTGATTCATTTGAATAAACTACAGACCAGCGTGGGTCATTTGCGCCAGCCCAAAGGGCAGTTTTCCCAGATCTAGAGTGGCCGATTAGGGCAGATTTTCTGGTGTTATAGAGTGGGTCTTGCTCAAAATAATCCATTGCTCGCATCGCTGCCCAAGCCCAAGCTCCGAAAGTCCTCATCCCATCTGCCTTGCCTAGCTCTTCGGGATAAAGTGTGGTTAGAATCCCTTCTGAGAATCTTTCGGCGTCATCTGGAGCAACAGTTTCACCATGAAAGGAAGCGGTAGCATAGCCACGATCGATCAACTCTGAAACTGACCAATAACCTTCCTCTACTAGGCCTACTTCTTCATTTTCGGCTCGGTGATTGACAAGAAAGAAAATTGGGAATGGGCCATCTCCATTCTTGGGTAGAAAAACGTTCAGGCGCATCGTGTGCGATTTTCCTTTTCTGGAAACGGTTATGTTCACTTCTTTCAATAAGGCTTTTTCCGGATAGGGGTTTTGACCTTCCTGAACTTCTGAAAATGAAATCTGATCAAAATCAGTTGGTACATTACCATAGACATATTCTCTGAAAAGATCCAGAATCTCTGGTCTTCGAATCTCCTCCCAATCTTGCTGCGTGCTGATAAGCTTACCTCTCAGACTTACAAAAGGATCTGGAAGTGTAATGTCAGGAACCTTGCTTTCGTCGTAATTAGCGTTGTGCTGAGCCATGGAAAATGAATAGTTGACTAATAAGATGAAAAGAATCAGATTGGTTTTAAATGCCATGTATAGGAAATGATGTGAATTCTAAGAATTTGGAATAAGTAAGAGTAATTTATTAAAAACTAATGAATTACTACCTTTTGCCAAAGTATATGAGTTTGAATAAGGTGTATTCCCTAATAAATCGACATTTCCTGAAATTAGAATACACGCCCTTTCACTCTCTTTTCTATAGAAGAAATAGTTAGGAAGTAAAGATGCTGGGATAGCTATGAATGAGCTGATGCACTCAATTATAATTGATCAAATCTGGTGCAGATACATAGATATCTGATTTTCTGAATCTCAGATTTTTCCTGAAGCTAAAGGCGAATTTGGACTTCCCTTCGTCGTCAGTAGGGATATAAGTTCCTTTTATTTCCATCGTTCCGAAGATGAGGTTTTCATTTCGAACGCGCATCCCAAGGCTGATTCCTGTGAAGTTTTGGTATTGATTTTCGCAACTTGGGCATTTTAATTTCGCCCAATAAAAGGAAGTGAACGGAGCTACTCTAAATCCTACCAGGGACCAAGGAGTAAAAAGGCTCGATTCAAAGCCTAAAGAGTATCTTTTGGTAGCATCCACTTCTTCTACGCGTAATCCAGGGATAGTATTGCCTTGGATAGTCAGCCAATCATTGGTTACTCTGTCAAACAATTTTGTGTAGAAAGCAGAAGCGGAATTTCTGATCTTGTATTTGCCTATCGAGAACGCTTGAGTATAGAATGTACCTCCTGCTTGTAGTACGCCATCTTCCCAGTTACCACTGCGGAAATAACTAGCTGCATTCAGGGTCAATTCGTAGAAGCTTCCGCTTTTAGAAGCGCCTTTATAGTTGAAATTAACTCCTGCGTAAGGCCTAGAAATCGAAATGGTATTGATGTATCCTACAGTAGTGGAAAGGTTGTAACCAAAAGGAATGTCTTCCGTCCGTCCGAAACCATAGACATATTGAGTTTTAAAGAAGTCTTGTTGATAAAGGCTGAACTCTGCCAAAATTCCCTTACTGTCATGATACCTGCGCTCATCCATCACTTCCTCTTGTTCGGGCTGATTTACAAAATCTCCATCATACAAGCGTACAGCAAGAAATTCCCTTCGTCTATCCTTAAAGGTTTTCTCTGAACCGAAATTGTAGCCGGTCCATACATCCATGATATTGTACTTGTAATCGAGAAAGGAGGAATCAGGTTTTGACCTTACGTTTCTTGACCAATTCTGGCTCCAGCTGGCACCACCCGCCATTTTGGAATAGGGAGAAACTAATGGTCTTTCCAGCATGATTCCGGTAGAATATTCTATTTCCTCCCCTTGACTTACCCCTGAATTCAGCTGTGTATAGTAGACCATAAAATCAGCTAAACTTCCAATCAAACTACTTTTAGAATATGCCATTCCTACGCCTGTCTTCGGGCTTCGGTCAAGGTCATATAGAATGTCCAATTCGAAACCTTGAGCCCTTCCATCTACATTGGCATCATAAACTTTGAAAAGTGGCGCAGTAGGAATGCTTCCTCCCACAGATCCACCTATACTGAAAATGTCACGTGTGATCACGGTAAGATCCACAGAGTCCGTTCCATCTACAGGTGTGACTATTATCCGACTTTCAAGAATAAACGGTTGATCTCTCAGGAATCGCTCATTATCTCCGAGTTTGTATGGGTTTAACCGTCTATTTGGTTTGATAAATAGGTGTTGTCGGATGGTTTTTTCTCGTGTATTTGTATGGAGATTATTAGCAATTCTACCTACTTTTTGGACTATTGGCTTCTGACGTCCATAGATAGAAAATTCAAACCCAATGGTTTCAACCTCAATATTTCGGATGATCATCCCTGCATAAGGAAGAAATTTTTCCTCTGCTTTTTCTACCAGTACGGTGTCCCTATTAGACCTGGTAATAAAATCCATACCTTTTTCCAGCGCCTTTTGAGTGATCGATACTTTTGACGAGTCATTCGCATCTTGGGCAAAAAGATCCACCCTAATACAAAGGAGTACACATAGTAGAAAAAAGGCTCTGTTCGTAGAGTAAGGCACTATTTCAGGAATTAATTCGAATTGAAGAATTGTAAATCTACTTGCAAATGCTGGTAGCCAAGAGGTAGCATTTATTCTGCCATTCTTACTAATCAATTGGAGGCCTTCTAATTTTTGATCAAAATCGGGTTTGATCTTTCGTACACGTTTTCTTCGAAATTGACTCTGTAATTAGATTTGAAGAAAGTCGAAGTATTGTAGTAATCTGTAGAAATCACCTGCGCGCCAGAAGCTTTGGCTTTTTCGAAGGTGGAATAATCTTCCATTCTTGCCTCTTTTGTATCTGAATCTGCGCGAGTCCGGATCATGTACCCTTTTTTCACGAGATCTCTGATGTATGCTTCATCTTTTACTGGGTTATTGATGATTCGGAACCCAGCAGTGGAATTACCTTCCTTTTTATTGACAAAGAGCACTGCGTTCTTAAGCTCCGGCTTTGCACTCAAGTACCTGTCTGTTTTTTCCTCATTTTCATCCAAAACAAATAGAAATTTCCCTCTTGCGTCATTCATTTTTGGCCAATTTCCAGCCAGTACAGCTGTTTCCAGATCAGCGTATTTGCCTTTCACTTGATCGGGTGTGATCAGGTGATCCATTCCCAAATGCGTCCTAATTTCTATGTCTATACTGTCCAAAGCTGATGCAGTAAAGGGTAAAGTAGGTCTGGTGCCTGGGATATTATCATCTTTTGCATTGATCAGAATGAAAACAGGTGAGTGGTCTGGATGAGCTTCACTCCAAGTTTTGAGTGCTTTCAGCGCGTCTGCAAATAGGAGGTGATGAGACTGAAAATCCAGGTCCTGTACGTGAAAAAGCTTCATTCCTGGCTTGGAAAGTGAGTTAGTTGGATCATAGTCAGGAATGTTTCCCTCACTGCTTTTGATGATTTCAATTCCTTTTGGATTGGAATATCTTCCTCCTACTGGATCGTGAAATACATCTAATTCGAGATTTCTCAATCCTAAATCAAGTTGCTCCTCCAGTGGGATATGGGCATATTCTAAACTTTTCGAGGCAGAGAGATTTACCTTGGATAAAAAGGCCAGCAGTTCAGGAGAAATCTGGCTTTTGTAGCTATTGTGACTTCCTATGACTTGAATTTGGTTGAGCTTGAGATTCTGCGCAGAAAGCGTAAAGGAAGAGAAAGTGCTAAATGCAAACAGGATTAATATGTATTGTTTCATGAGTTTCAATTCAACTGGCAATATTCGCCTATTTTCAGTGGATTTCTATTAAATCTATGCTTGCTTTTCTTTTGCATTAGTAGCCGCTTATAAAGATGAGGATAGAGTAAGGATCTTGAAATCAGTTTTGTGCTAAAAAATTCCAATTAGAGATTAAGCTTTGTTGTCGTACTGTTTTATGAATTTGTTAAGCCTTAGCTTTTTGAACTTAATGGAGCAGTGAAATAGTGATGAATATTCTATTTTTAGAAATGCATAAATTCATTTCAAGCCTTTTGGTCTTTATTCTGATTGCTGTAGGTCAAGTTTCGGCACAGAATTCCAAAGATTTTCAAATCCACTCCCACAATGATTACTTGCAAACTGTTCCTTTTTGGACAGCCTATTCTGCTGGAGCATCCTCTATAGAAGTAGACTTGATCTTAAAGGATGGTAAACTGATGGCAGCACATGAAGTAGCTAGCATCGATCCAAAGCGAACCATTGAAAGTTTGTATCTGGATCCGATTTCAGAGGGGATCAAAAGTGGGGTGATTTCATCGATCAACTTCCATCTATTGGTTGATTTGAAAACCGAGGCTTATTCCACCTTGAAAGTGCTAGAGGAAAGTATGAAAGATTATGAGGATGTTCTTTATAGCTCAGGTAATCCCAATGGATTTAAATTGATTATTTCAGGAAACAGGCCAAAAGCCGAGGATTATAAAAATTATCCGGAATGGATGCTATTTGATTACCAAAGTAAGGAGTTGACGACCGATCTGCCTTGGAATAAAATTGGGATGGTGAGTTTGAGTTTTCGCCAATTTTCTATTTGGAATGGAAAAGGTAGGATGGTAGAGGGGCAACGTGCAAATCTTCAAGAGTTTATTGATTTGGTTCATAGTTTTGATAAGCCGGTTCGTTTTTGGGGTTCTCCAGATAGTAAATCTGCCTGGAAGGCATTTCATGAAATGGGGGAGGATTATATCAATACTGATCACCCCATCGAGGCAGCAGCTTATCTGAATAAGTTGGGTGAAAATGTCTATCAAAACACTTCAATTCATGAGGTTTACCAGCCGACTTTTGAAGGCGACGGAGCTGAAGTTCCCGTTGACAATGTGATTCTGATGATTGGAGATGGCAATGGATTGACGCAGATAGCCTCTGCTTTGTTTTCCAACGGCAATCAGCTCAATCTAACTCAGTTGAAAAACATGGGCTTAATCAAAACTCAGGCTGCAGATGATTTTACCACTGATTCAGCTGCCGGAGCCACTGCCTATGCGACGGGAGAGAAAACAAATAACCGTGCGCTAGGCGTTGATTCGAAAGGGAATTCTTTGCCAAATCTTCCAGATCTTCTTCATGGATATGGGTTTTCAAGTGGGATTATTACCACCGATCAATTGACGGGAGCAACTCCGGCATCTTTCTATGCACATCATCCTGAGCGTGATGATTCTGATCAGATCGCAGCTTATTTATCAACAAGTAAATTGGATCTTTTCATCGGTGGAGGCGGAGATTCTTTTCAATCCCAACTGGCAAACCTTGAAAGTGCAGGATTTACGCTTGTAGAAAGCTTAGGACAGCCTGAGGAGGATCGTGTTGGGTATTTTGCAGCAAAGGGATCTCTACCTAAAAAGTTGGATGGGAGAGGCGATTATTTGCTACAGAGCACAGCGTACGCACTTGAGTTTTTTGATCATAAAAATGCTCCTTTTTTCCTAATGGTAGAGGCAGCGAATATTGATTCGGGTGGACATGCCAATAGTACTTCAACGATCGTATCGGAGATGTTGGATTTTGATGAGGTAATCGGGAAATTGATTCAGTATGTGGATGCCAACCCAAATACCTTATTAATCATCACTGCGGATCACGAAACTGGTGGAGTGTCCATTCCACAGGGAGATATAACCTCAGCAACTGTAGAATTGGCTTATCACAGCGATGATCATACGGGTTTAATGGTTCCAGTATTTGCTTATGGAGCTCATTCAGGTGACTTCAGAGGGGTGTATGAGAACTCGGCAGTGTTTCACAAGATCATGAACTTGGTAAAACAATATCACCAGAAATAACTCAAGTTTTATCGTCTTCCTGCGATAGTAAAAGGAAGCATAAAGAGGTTTCGTACAAAGTCAAAAGAGAGGTCTATAGCAAAGCCCAGTAGCCTAAAAGGAAGTAAAATCAACCAAAATATTGGGTAGAGAAGTAGGCCTATAAGTGCTAATGGCCAGCAAAGCACGAATAGGATACACCAGAGTAGGAAGCTAATCATCTTAATTTTTTTTTAGCACTAACTTCAATACCTGTTCCAAATTCAGAAATAGTCATTCAAGGGCCATCTATGGCTAATAGTAATGATTTGCTGTATCGATACCGTACACGAATACTTGTATATCGGACAATTTGTGTGACATAAAGCTGTTGTCATCATTGAACATTCCGATGCAACTTTTTTAATAAATGTAGAGCTGTCTTTAATGGTGATTTCAGATATAAAGATTTAGCGAAGTTAGTCCTTAAGGCCTAATTTAAGGGCGGATACCTTTTGTAAAAAATTCTATAAGCACTGTCTTAAAGATCAATATTTTCTCTAAATTGGTGTAAAGAGAAATGGGGGTCTCCTTTAGATATTTAATGTTTAATTACTAGGAGAAATGAGTTTTTGCCAAATATTCTTTTTAAAGTTGAAGTGAATCTTGTTTATACAAGATAGTTAGTATCAAGTTGTTTCTTTAGGTTGTCTAAATATTGGTGTTAATCTGCTTTTTATTATATATGAAATTCAAATAGTAAAATTAAAATACGATTGTTCAGTGTTTGTAGTAGAGTTTGGTTGAGAAAAATTGTTTTGTAACCAGTTGAATTTTAGTTGTTTGATTCTTTTAATTGGTGGGTAGTATTTTGTGTCTGAGGAATAAAGGCGATTACATAGCTTGTTAAGTATAACGGCTGTAGTGAATAGTAATGAATTTTTAATTGATTGTTAACCTAAGATAGATTGCTAATGATATACTCAAAAAAAGCCTTTGTAAGGAGCAGTTGATATTTCAGGGAATTCCTCGCTGCACAGTATCCGTACGCCTATATAATTTTTAAATAGTAGGCGAATTTTCTAGTCAATAGTACAAATAAACCTCTTAAATCATGAAAATATATTTACATAGACGACTCCTATGGGTGTCTAAAAGAATCCTGTATGGATTCTTATTTCAACTGATTATTTGTTCGCAGCTTTTTGCAAATTCTGAGCAAAATCTTCAGAAGAATTATCAAGTGCAAAATCAACCTGGTATTGAAAATATGTCCGCTGGAGATATTCTTAATGAAGGAAGGCTCTCTCTAGACCTTGCAGCGGATGTAACCGTGACTGGTAAAGTTGTAGATGAGACAGGGCTACCTCTACCAGGTGCAACGGTTTCAGTAGCAGGAACTACTTCAGGAACAATCACTGACGTAGATGGAAAATTCTCTATCACAGTATCAGAAAATGCGGAGTTGATTTTCTCCTACATTGGATATGATCCGCAGCGAGTAGCTGTTGGAAATCGAACTGTCATAAATATTACATTACGGCCTGATGCCACGGCTTTGGATGAAGTAATTGTAATTGGATACGGAACGGCCAAACGAAGTGATTTGACGGGATCTGTAGGTTCCGTTGATGCTGAAGCGCTTAGAGAGCGTCCAGCCTCCTCCTTAAATCAAGCTTTGGCAGGTAGAGTTTCTGGCGTACAAGTGAATAGTAACTCGGGACGACCAGGAGGAAGAACCACGGTTAGAATCAGAGGATTCAGTTCAATTAACTCGTCCAATAATCCACTTTATGTAATCGATGGTGTGCAAATGCCAATGGGTACTTTAGATCAGCAAAGTAGTGCAATCGATTACATCAACCCTAATGATATCGTGTCGGTGGAAGTGTTGAAAGACGCGTCATCTACTGCGATCTATGGTTCCAGAGGAGCTAACGGGGTTATCCTTATTACTACCAAGAAGGGTAAGTCGGGAGAAGGTAGCGTGACTTATAATGTGGATTTGAGTGTGCCGATTATCGGACCAAACAGACCGGAAGTATTGAATGCAAAGCAATATCTTGCTGTAGAGGATCTGGCATGGGCAAACATGCAGAAATATGATCCACAAGGCTGGGCAGATGGCAAATGGGCATATCTGAATCCTGCTTTAAGAAGAACTGATCCACGCATCTTTGATAGTCAGGGAAATCCTCTTTATGATACAAACTGGCTGGAAGAAACTACGCAAAATAAACTTTCCCAAAATCACCAATTAGGTTTTACAGGCGGAAATGAGCGTACATCTTATTCACTTTCCCTAGGATATAGAGGTGATGAAGGCTTGGTGAAAACCTCCTATCTGAAAAGATATTCAGCTCGATTTACCATAGAAGATCAAGTAAAAACTTGGTTGAAAGTTGGAGGTAGCCTTAGCTATAATAATCAGTCAGAAAATCTAGTCGATGTGTCTGATGCGGTAGCTAGACAAATGGTGGAAGATTTCCCATTCTTACCAGTTAAGTATGAAGATGGGACGTTTGCTAACAACAGAGACTATCCATTCGCTGAAGGAACAATGAGTTCTATGCACCGTCTATATGGAAGAAAGTACATTCTTAACACGCAAACAACGTTGGGAAGCATGTATACAAACATCAAATTTTCTGATGATTTGGAAATGCGAACTGCTTTAGGTGTGAATATTCTTACTCAGGAAAACGATAGATCTGAGACAAGAACCTTGGCAATCGGGCAAAGTGGTACTGCTTCTAGAAGTATGAGAAAAGATGCATTCTGGTCTTTGGAAAATTACTTGACTTACAATAAAGTATTTGCTGAAAGACATGCAGTGACGGGACTTCTTGGTATTTCATGGCAAGAATCTAACTATTCGGCTATGAGTGCAAGTATCCAGAACTTTTCTACTGATTACTTCTTGTACAATAACTTGGGAGCAGGTAGCCAGCTGCCAAGAGTAGGTTCAGGTGCATCTCGTGAAGCTTTGAATTCATATTTTGCCAGAATCAATTACATTTTGGATGATAAATATTTGTTTACTGCAACGGGACGAGCGGATGGTTCTTCCAAATTCGGTGACAATAATAAATACGCCTTTTTCCCTTCTGCGGCTTTGGCTTGGAGAGTTTCTGAAGAAGGATTCCTTAAAGGAAATCAAACCATTTCTAACTTGAAAGTAAGAACTAGTTACGGGTTGACAGGTAACTCTGAGATTCCTCCTTACTCTTCACTTTCACTGTTGAGCTCCAATTATTCAGCTATTTACAATGAAACTCAAGTGGGTGGAACTGGTATCAACAGACTGGCAAACCCAGATTTGAAATGGGAGAAAACTGCTCAGACAGATTTTGGAGTTGAGTTAGGGATGTTTAATAATCGCTTGAATGTAGAAGTTGATCTGTACTATAGAAAAACGACTGACATGCTACTGGATTCACCAGTACCTAGAACAAGTGGATATGCTACCATCAGAAGCAACGTAGGTTCTATGGAGAATAAAGGAATCGAGTTTACCCTTAATTCCGTCAATGTTGATAGAGAGAATTTCAGTTGGAATACTTCATTCAATCTATCACTAAATAGAAACAAGGTGCTTTCTCTAGCTACACCAGCAGATATCTTTGGAGTTGGTGGTCCTAATTTCACTAACCAGACCAACATTATTAGAGTTGGTGAGCCAGTTGGTTCTTTCTGGGGTTTGACACGACTAGGTACTTGGAGTGAAGCTGAGAGAGCTGAAGCTGCGGAATTTGTGAGTTATAGAAATGGACTTACCATTCTTCCTGGAGATATCAAGTATTTGGATGTCAACGGCGACAAAGCAATCAATGATTCGGATAGAATGATCATAGGAAATGGTAGTCCAGATTTCTGGGGAGCTATTTCCAACAGTTTCAAACTATACAATTTTGATCTTACTGTTGAGCTACAATACAGTGTGGGTAATGACGTGTTGGATATGACTCTTCACCCAAGTGAAGACCGTCAAGCACTAGCAAATAGTTACACCTCTGTCTTGAATGCCTGGACTCCAACTAATCAAAACACCATGATTGCGGAAATACGCGATACACGTGCTGGTTACGTGACTAACGTGGATTCTCACTGGGTGAAAGATGGTTCTTTCTTACGAGGCAGAAACCTGCTGTTGGGTTATAACTTCCCTACTAACGTAGCAAACTCCATTAAACTAAACAGATTAAGAGCTTATGCTTCCGCTCAGAATTTCTTCCTATTGACAGGTAAGGATATCAACGGAGATCCAGAAACTTCACCTATACGTGGAGGAAACGGAGACAACGTCTTCTCACAGGGTATGAACTGGCATAGTTATCCTCGACCAACAATTTTCATGTTTGGTATTCAGGTAACTCTTTAATCCTTTTTTACTTAAAGCGATATAACAAATGAAAGATACTATATATAACAGAGCAGGCAGATTGTTCCTAGTTGGAGCAATGGTGGCAGGATTTGTAGGATGTTCGAGCTTTTTGGAAGAACAAGATCCTTCTAATTTGACTCCAGAAAGTTTCTATACTATTCCTGATCACGCGGAAGCAGCACTTGCTGCGGTTTACGCAGACACAAGGTTTATTGGTGGAGACGGAGGGATATTTTCTTCCACTTGGCAATTGTTGGAAGCTCCTACAGGAACTTCAACGACTGAAACAGCCCAGAATTCCGATTTGAATAACCTGTACGGGTTGATCTATGATGGCAGAACTCAACATGTCATAAACTGGTGGAATGGATTGTATAAGGTAATAGCTCAAGCAAATTTGGTTTTGGCAAAAGTACCGGATATTACTCCTATGGATGCTGCCCAGAAGACAAAAGTACTTGGTGAGGCTAGGTTTCTACGGGCTTGGTCTTATTTCTACTTAGTGAGATTGTGGGGAGATGTTCCTTTAGTAGTCTTACCTCAAACTGCAAGTTCAGAGAATTTCAAACCGGCACCTGCTTCTCAGGAAGAAGTATATGCATTGATTTTGGAAGATTTAAAAGCTGCTGAAACAGCTGGACTTCCATGGATGGATAATAGCGGAAGAGCTTCTCTAGCAGCAACCAAATCCATGCTGGCTAAAGTGTATCTGACAATGGCGGGATTTCCTCTAAGCAAAGGAGCATCTCATTATCAAATGGCTGCTGATAAAGCTAAAGAAGTGGTAGATTATGCAAATAACAACCCGCTATCGATCAATTTATTCCCTACTTATACGGCTATTCACGACGAGAAAAATGATAACAAATTGGAGCATATTTTTATGCTACAATACAATGTGATCGTTTCTGGAAATCCTATGAATAATATGTTTCCAAACTTCAAGCCGGTAACATTTGCTGGTCCATCGGGAACAGGTAGCACCGTGCCAACGGAGGATTTCTACAACTCGTATGAGAGTGGAGATATCCGTGCCAAAAATCAGGAAGGTTATTTCTATACTACCTACTATGTAAATGGCAGTGGAGCAGAGTTTGATCTTGGTGCACCATATGTTTTCAAGCACTTCAATAAGCTTGCTCTAGGCACAAAGGATCAACCGGGGAACAGATCAAACAACTTAAATGTACCATTGATCAGATATGCCGAAGTATTATTGACCTATGCAGAAGCTCAGAATGAAGTTTCAGGGCCAAATGCTTTAGCGGTAGAGAGTTTGAAAAAAATTCGTGATAGAGCTGGATTGACTACCCCTGCACTTGGTGGATTTACTGCGGATACATTCAGAGATGCGGTTTTGAGAGAGAGATGGCATGAGCTCTGCTATGAGCAGATTACTTGGTTTGATATGCTTCGCTTACGCAAAGTGTATAATGAGGCAACTAATGGATTCGATCAGTTCGTAGGTCATATCAATCCTAGCTCAAATCAAGCACTGCAGGCTAAGCATTATTTGATGCCTTACCCGCTTCCAGAAATGCAAAACAATCCAAATCTTACTCCACAGAATCCTGGATATTAAGTTGAAATAAAAGTTTGTATGTAATTGAAAATGGCTCCAATTTATTGGAGCCATTTTTTTTTGGATTTATGTTTAAAATTTTAATAGAGAGTAGTTTAGTTGAGTAGCTTTCTTTTTTAATAAAGACTGTACTTCCAACTTTTCTTAAGGGACATGTGACTTTTTCATAAAAATTTAATCTATTGATTTATAGGTGTTTATAATATTTGCAAAAAAATTATACAAATGCCCTATTTTTATTGGTGCATTTGGACTAAATTCAAATAGTCGTGCTAATTGTTTGTTTTATTTTAATTGAAACAAATATTATTTGGTAGATGTTGTTTTTCTTGGACTATTCACATAGTAATGTCCCTGTTTGACAGCATTTCAAGATTCAGCAAGTCTAGCGTAAAATTTAACTATGTATTTGAGATCAATAACCCTAAAATTCTAAAAATGAAAAAATCTAACCCGTCTTCCCAGATTCGATGGAAAATAGGGCTCACGTTCTTTGTGCTACAGTGGGTATTCCTTTCTCCGTTCCATGCTTTTTCCAGTGAAGCATATGTGTACCGTGATTTAGTAAATAGTAATAGCTCTAAAGAGGCTGTTAATGATATAACTGGAAAAGTTGTAGATGAGAAGAATGAGCCTATTCCTGGAGTAACAATTTTGGTTAAAGGCACCACAAATGGGGCAGTAACTGATTTGGACGGAAGTTATTCACTTTCAAATATTCCAGAAGGAGCAGTGCTCGTGTTCTCCTTTATAGGCTACGCTAAACAGGAGGTAGCTGTTGGAAGTCAGTCGATTATCAATATCAAATTGGTGACTGATTCTCAGTCACTGGATGAAGTCGTGGTGATTGGGTATGGCACTTTAGAGAGGAGAGATTTGACAGGTGCTGTAGCCAGTGTTGATATAAAGCAACAGCAGGAGTTGTCGAATGTCAATTTGATGCAATCCCTTCAAGGTAGAGTGGCGGGTTTAAGTGTAGGAGCTATTACCAGTTCTGGTGCTAATCCAAGAATCGATATTAGAGGCCAAAATACACTGTCGAGTTCCACAAGTGATAATTCACCTTTAATAGTATTAGATGGGATTATTTACCGTGGAAGTATGGTAGATATCAATCCTTCTTCTATAGAATCAATAGAAGTGTTGAAAGATGGCAGTGCTGCAGCTGTCTATGGTTCGCAAGCAGCTAATGGAGTGATATTGATAACCTCAAAAAAAGGTAAGGAAGTAGGTAAACCTATTATCAGTTATTCTGGGCAATATTCATTGCAAGTACCGACTAATTCTATAGAGCCATTTAATACTGCTCAGAATAAAGCCTTTTTGGATGATTTATACTGGACAGATAGTAGAGTGGCGCCAGATTACCTTACAGTTAATCCTGACTTTGATGTTACACCTTTTTTGAAAACTATTGGGATTTCTAATGGCTACAAAAACAATCTAGATAATGATTGGTGGGGAATGCTGACAGGTAATGGAAGTATAAACAAACAGGATGTTAGTATCCGTGGAAGATCAGCAAATTCAGGTTATTTTATTTCAGCAGGTCTTCTGGATCAAAAGGGATTTGTCAAAAATGATGATTTCAAAAGAATAAGTTTGAATATAAATATGGATACTAAGATCACTGAGTGGTTGACTTTTGGTATGGAGACATTTTTGACTACAAGTGATTATTCTGGTGTTTCGCCTTCCGTTAGTAATGCTTTTCATTTCCAGCCTTTCGTGCCAATATATGATGATAATGGAGAATATGTATTGGAGCCAACAGGGACTGGACTTAACCCATTTCTTCAATACCAAATAGATGATGAGGAGAAAAGACTAAACTTGTTTGGGAATTTTCACCTAGACATAAAATTACCTTTTATAAAAGGACTTAATTATCGGGTGAATTATGGTAACAATTACACGTTAAATACCAATAATCAATTCAATCCATGGGGGGCTAATTTTACTGGTGCTGGTTACAAAAACAGCAGTAGCAGTTATGGTTATATTGTAGATAATATTTTAAGCTACAACAACACCTTTAATGAGGATCATAGATTGAATGTCACCCTCCTGTATGGTGTAGAGAAGATTCAAACTAGTCTTACAAATGCCTCTGCACAGGGCTTTGTAAACCCTACTTTGGGTTATAATAAACTAGAAGCTGGAGATCCTACCCTGAATTTGATCAATACTGGGGCACAACAGGAGACCAGTCTTTATACTATGGGTAGAGCCATCTATACGTTGAAAAATAAGTATATGGTGACAGCTACAGTGAGAAGAGATGGATTCTCAGGTTTTGGAACGACTAGTAAATTTGGACTTTTCCCATCGGTTGCATTGGGCTGGGTGATGAGTGACGAAGGCTTTATGAAGTCATCAGGAGTTGAGTATTTGAAATTGAGAGCATCCTATGGTCAGACAGGTCGAAGAGCGCTCTCAAGATACCAAACCCTTGCTGTGATGGGTTCTGCTCAAAGTATAATTTTTGGAGATGGAGGAAGTGCTACTATAGGGCAATGGATAAACTCTATGGCAAACAATGATCTAAAGTGGGAGACTACTACTGGCTTGAACCTAGGGATTGATTTTGAATTATTAAAATCTCGCCTTTATGGTAATGTCGAATACTACAGTAACAACACAGAAAACATCCTTTACAGTATCCAGATTCCTGAAATAACTGGGTTTTCTACCATTGGTACAAACATAGGTAATGTCAAAAACCACGGACTTGAACTTGTTTTAAATGGTAGAATCATTGAAAAGCAGGATATGAGTTGGGAAGCAGGGTTTAACTTTTCCCGTAATAGAAATGAAATCGTATCCATCTTGGGAGCAGATAACAATGGTGATGGAAAAGAAGATGATATCATCACCAATCAGTTATTTATCGGAGAGCCTCAAAATGTAGTATATGACTATGAGGTTACAGGTATGTGGCAATTAGCAGATGAGGTTCCAACAGGTTTTTTCCCGGGAACCTACATGTTAGATGATGCGAATGAAGACGGAAAAATTACTCCTGCTGATCGAAAAATTCTAGGTTATCGAGATCCTTCTTACAGATTTGGTATCAGTAATACTTTCCGATATAAGAATTTCTCATTATATGTTTTTGTAAACTCCATACAGGGTGGCAAGGACTTTTATTATGCTGATGGAAGTCCGTACCAAGATGGTAATTTGTTTAAGAAGGATCAGCTTTCTTACTCCAATGCAATGGCTTTCGACTATTGGATGCCAGAGAATCCAAATGCCAAATATAGAAGATTGGATACTCCTTCAAGTTTTGCTGGTAGACCCTATGATCAAAGAAGCTTTGTGAGGCTCCAAGATGTTTCCTTGTCTTACAGTTTTGGTGCTGGAGTATTAGATAAACTTAAACTAAGTAACCTCAAAGTAAACTTAAGTGGAAAAAATCTTGCCACATGGACCAAATGGGAAGGTTGGGATCCAGAAACTGGAGTTGGCCTCGTAGCAGGAGTACCGCTTATGAGAAGTTATACTATTGGTTTGAACGTAGAATTTTAATTGAAAAAACATGAAACGTATATATAAATTTATATTACCTGCCCTGTTTCTAGCCACCTTTTCCTGTAATGAAAATGAGTGGTTAGAAGAAAAGCCCTTGGACTTTTATACTCCAAGTAATTCCTTTTCGAAAGCTTCTGATTTTAATTCAGCAGTTGCTAGAATTTATCAGAATGTATTTACTGCGCTGCTTAATATCAATAGTAGTGAAGGCAGAGCATTGCAGTACCCGACTGATATAGCAATTGATGCTATTGACGTTACTCATGATTTGAATTTGTATGCAGATAAACTGACTCCTACGACAGGTGTGGTCCAGAATATATGGTCAGATCTATATCGAATGATATTCGATGCTAATGTGATCTTAGGTAGAATTGACGATACTGCTTTACAATTTGATTCTGAAGCTCAGCGTAATGCCCTTAAAGCCGAAGCCATGTTTTTCAGGGGGTTTGCCTATAGGACACTTGCTATACTCTATGGAGGAGTTCCTATAATATTAGAGGAAATCACTACTCCAAGAAGAGATTTTGTTAGAGCTTCTAAGCAAGAGGTTATGGATCAGGTAATCTCAGACCTAATGTTTGCTGCGGGGAATTTGCCTGAAGTAAATGAGCTAAAAGAAGATGGGCGCCTTACCAAGGCAGCTGCAAATCATTTGCTTGCTGAGGTATATATTACTACTGCTAATTATGCTGGGGCTATTGCAGCTGCTACAAAGGTTATTGATAATCCAAACTACCGCTTGATGACTGATAGATTTGGATCTAGAAAGGGCGAAGAAGGGGATGTGTATTGGGATCTTTTTCGGAGAAATAATCAAAACAGAACCAGTGGCAATATGGAGTCCATTTGGGTAAGACAATTTGAGTACTTGGTAGAAGGTGGTGGTGCTGACAACCCATGGCCTAGATTTCTGGTGCCGCTTTACTGGCAGCTAACAGGGTCAGATGGAAAGAACTTATTTACTGGTCCATTAAATCAATACGGTGGACGAGGTATCGGATGGTTTGCACCTACGAGTTATGTGAAAGATGAGATTTGGGCTAATGACGCAGTTGATATGCGTAATTCATCCAAAAATATTATCAGAGATATTGTTGCAAATAATCCCGCTTCCGCATTCTTCGGGCAAAAAATAGTAGAAAGCGGTGCAATCGATAACTTCCCAAATACCTTGGGTAGATGGTGGAATGTGATTTTTGCCAAAGTAGCACCTATAGGCAATTTCCCGGAAGAATATGTGATCAATGCCGAGACGGGTTTAGTAAATGGTGGAGCCAATGGCATGGCAACAGATCAGTATATTTTCAGACTTGCAGAAACGTATTTGTTGAGAGCCGAAGCTCATTTAGGCCAAGGTGATCTAGCTAGCGCAGCTCAAGATATTAATGCTTTACGCGAAAGAGCTCATGCTACTCCTGCGGCTGCGTCAGAGATAGATATAGATTATATTTTGGATGAGCGGGCACGTGAATTGGCTTGGGAAGAACTAAGGTTGCTTACCTTGATGAGGGTAGGTAAATTGGTAGAGCGGGTAAAAGCACACAACCCAGTGACGGGGGATAGAATCTCTGCTCATCAGAATTTGTGGCCAATTCCATTTCGTGAAATTGAAACTAATACTGAAGCAGTAATGGAGCAGAATCCTGGTTATTTTTAGGATTTTATAATTCAGACAAAATAAAATTGAGTAAAAAATATAGCTATGTGCGCAGTTTTAAGAGGCTACGCACATAGCTTATTTAGTTAATTACACATTACTAAAAATAGGAAAATGATGAACATCGAAAATAGGATACCTGTAATTGTCCTTTTTACTTTTTTTCTAGCCATCAGTTTATTACCAGCTTCTGCGAGGCAGCAAATAAGTATCTCAGAAGATGAGCAAGAATTAAGAGTCTGGTATGATCAGCCTGCAATAGAATGGACTGAGGCGATTCCTATTGGGAATGGCTACATGGGAGCGATGGTATTTGGTGGCGTGGAACGTGAACGAATTCAGATGAATGAAGGCACCTTGTATTCAGGTGATCCTGATTATACATTCAAAAGCATCAATGTTCGCAAGCAATACCCGCAAATAATGGCTTTAATGGAGGCCGGCGAATTTGGAGAAGCACAGGATATCATTCAGAAAGATTGGCTAGGTAGAGCGCAACAATGCTTCCAGCCCATGGGAGATGTTTGGATAGATTTCCCACATGAAGGAGAGGTAGAGTCGTATGAAAGAAGCTTGGATATTGGCCGTTCTATCGTTCAGGTTAAATACAAGGTAGGAGAGGTGACTTACACGCGAGAGTATTTTGCGAGCTATCCGGATCATGTGATTGTAGTGAGAATCTCCGCTGATGTGCCAGGTATGGTGAATGGTAAGTTGAGCCTTTCTACTCCTCATGAACCAACAGAGAAAAGATTTGAAGATAACGATGAGTTGGTACTGCAGGGGAAAGCACCCGGAATTGCTTTGAGAAGATCGCTGAAACAAGTGATTGACATGGGTGATCAGCATAAGTATCCAGAGATTTTTGATCTGAATGGAGAGGTGAAACCTGGAGCTACTCAAGTGATGTACGATGAGGATGTGTTTGGGCTGGGGATGGCATTTGATACCCGCGTCATCACCAAAAATCAAGGTGGAACAGTAACCCAAAACGATGAATTTGTAGAAGTAAAGAATGCTGATGCAGTCACTTTTATTGTTTCTGCGGCTACCAGTTACAATGGTTTTGATAAATCACCGGCTTTCGAAGGAGTAGATGAGGCAGCTAAAGTGAAGGAGTTTATAAGTGCAGTTCAGAATAAAAGCTACCAAGAACTTTATGATACCCATGTTGCTGATTATCAGGAGCTATTTAAGCGTGTAGAAATCAGTTTGAATAAGAAAACGAAACAGTCAGAATTGCCAACTGATGAGCGGGTGAAAATCTTCGCTAATGGAAATGATCAATCACTGGTTGGCCTATACTTCCAGTTTGGGCGGTACTTGATGATTTCAGGATCTAGACCAGGAGGTCAGCCACTGAATCTGCAGGGGATATGGAATGCGGAAATTATCCCGCCTTGGGCCTCTGCCTATACCATGAATATCAATTTGGAGATGAACTACTGGCCAGCTGAGCTGACCAATCTATCCGAAAGCCATGAGCCGCTCTTTACTGCAATCAAAGAACTGGCAATCAACGGCACTGCTACCGCTCGTGATATGTTTGGTAATCAAGGATGGACTGGTAATCATAACATGACGGTTTGGCGCCATGCTGAGCCAGTGGACTCATGTGCCTGTTCATTTTGGCCGATGGTTTCTGGCTGGCTGATGAGCCATATGTGGGAGAGATATCTTTTCACAGGAGACCAGGAGTTTTTGAAAACAGAGATTTTCCCGCTATTGGAAGGCGCCGTATTGTTTTATAAAGACTGGTTGGTTCCGAACAAGGACGGTATGCTAGTCACTCCGGTGGGACATAGTCCTGAGAATAAATTCTACTACGATGGAAAGAAATTCTCCACACAGAGCCCTGGGCCTACGATGGATATGGCGATCATTCGTGAGTCATTTTCTAGATATCTAGAAGCAACAGAGATTTTGGGTTACGATACTGAAATTGAAGGAGAGATTACTGAAAAATTAGCCACGCTTTTGCCTTATCAAATAGGTAAATATGGCCAGCTTCAGGAGTGGCAATTTGACTTTGAAGAGCAGGAACCATCTCACAGACATATCTCACATCTGTATCCATTTCACCCGGGCAATCAAATCAATGCGGATAATAATCCAAAGCTTACTGCTGCAGTTAAGCGCACGATGGAGCGCCGAGGAGATCAGGCTACTGGCTGGTCTATGGGCTGGAAAGTGAATATGTGGGCGAGACTTCATGATGGAGAAAAATCCCTTGAGTTACTTACCAACTTATTGCATCTGGTGAAAGATGGCGAAGAAGGTACGAGCAAGAGTGGTACCTATACCAACCTGTTTGATGCTCACCCGCCGTTTCAAATTGATGGGAATTTTGGTGCTACGGCCGGAGTTGCGGAAATGCTAATACAAAGCCATGCGGGGAAATTGCAGCTGTTGCCAGCTTTGCCAAAAGCTTGGGATCAAGGAAAAATTTCTGGTTTGAAAGCTAGAGGTGCATTTGAAGTATCTATGGAATGGGAGAAAAATATCTTGAAAAAAGGAACTATCGTCTCTCACAAAGGAGGGGTTTTGCCTATACAATCGGTGACTCCGTTGAAATTCAGCGGCGACGTAGTCTTATTGGATAAGGGCGTAAACAACTTGCTTAATCCAATCAATCCTGGAGAATTCCTAAATCACTCTGAAGCTAAACTCGCAGAGTTGAATGAGCCTGCCTATTTCGAATATTACATTCAAACTGAAGCAGGTCAGACCATACAATTCACTAAGAAGTAATATGAGAAATTCATTTTCCCTACTCATTGCTCTTTTCGTTACAATGGGAGCAGCTTTTTCACAGGAGAAACTTCCCAATGTAATTGTGATTATGGCTGACGACTTGGGATATGGAGATCTTTCATCCTACAATTCTCAATCAAAAATACAAACACCAAACATGGATAAACTGGCCGCAGGCGGAGTTATTTATTGGGATGGGCATTCTGCTTCTTCCATTTGTACTCCGTCCAGGTATGCTTTCATTACTGGCAATTATCCTTGGAGATCAGATTTAGTTAAGTCTGTTTCTTGGTCAGGATATGACAATCCTTTGATTGAAAAATCTCAATTCACGATTGCTGATATGATGAAGGAGGCTGGTTATACTACAGGTATTGTAGGAAAGTGGCACTTGGGGATCAATTTTGCTGAGAAGGAAGGTAATGGCTTTGTTCAAACAAAAACCCATCATGAATCTGGACTAAAGGGCACTAGGGATGTCGATTTTACTATGCCCACATTTGGAGGGCCAAATGATCTAGGATTTGATTATTGGTTTGGATCTGCAGCAGGGCATAATATGGAGCCTTTTGTATTCATTGAAAACAGATATACTGTTTCTATTCCAAAAATCTGGAGAGAGGCTAAAGTCCCTTTAAAGACAGGCTTATCTGCTTCTGAAGTACACGAGGGATGGATGGCAGCCGATTGGGATGATTTGAAAGTCACTAGTACGCTTACTGCGAAAGCAATTGAATTTATCAATGATTCTCAAAAATCTAAGAATCCATTTTTCTTGTATTTCGCTCATACGGCACCGCATAGACCAAGTAACCCGACTGCCGACTCTAAAAATAAATCTAAAGCCGGTGATCGAGGTGATATGGTCTATGAATTGGATCAGAATATAGGCGAGGTAATAGCCACGCTAGAAGCACTAGGGATAAAAGATAACACGTTGATTATCGTCACTAGTGACAATGGCGGAACAAAAGTTAGTGATAATGGCGAGGATTACGGCCATAGGACAGCGGGGAAATTGAATGGGTATAAGGCTTCATTATTGGAAGGAGGGCATAGGGTTCCGTTCATTGCCTATTGGCCTAAGGTGATCCAGCCCAATTCACAAAGTAATGCTCTAGTGACTAGCATGGACATTATGGCTACGCTTGCAGATGTAGTGGGAGTAGAGATCCCTGTCACAGTTGATAGTGAAAGTTTCTACGCTACGATGTTATCTCCTCAGATTGATTCTCCACGAGATCAGTTTATTCATTCAGTCTCCAAGGGTACTTTTGCATTGAGAAAGGATAATTGGAAATATATCTACAACAGAACCAATTCTGGTGGATGGGATGAGCAGTTGTATGATTTGAAAGAGGATTTGTCCGAAAAGGTAAATTTAGCAACCTCGAATCCGGAACTCTGCTTAGAACTGCGAAAGGAATTGTTTGAGAAAATATATGAGGATAATTAATACAGTTCACTTCTCGAAAGGATGTAAAATGAGTTGATTGAGTTCCTCTTAATTTGAAAAGACCCTGCGGAGATATCACCTCGCAGGGTCTTTTATTTTAACTAGAAGTAAAGTGAGGTGAATTTTTACGCTATTTCCGGAATTCAAATGAGAAGTGAGGAGCACAAAAAAGGTCTCCTGTATCAGGAGACCTTTTTTGTGCTTTCTGCCTAAGATTTTTTAATTTTCGATATTCTCAAAATACCGCTTCAGCGTATATTCAGGCTGCCATTGATCTGGTTTTCTAGTAAGTTTGGCAGGATCGTATTCTAGTGGTTTGATCACCTTGGTAGTCAAAGCAGCAGTGTCGCCTGAGGCTTTTTGCCAGTCTTTCAGCGAGTTCATCAGTTCATCTCTAGTACTGGAATACTCTGTGTTGTCAGCAAGATTGTTCAATTCCAATGGATCATTTTTCAAGTTGAACAACTGCGTATAATCACGTTCTGGGTACCTGATCAGTTTCCATTCTGGTGTTCTTACTGCCCGCACTGTATATCGGTAAGCAGTAAATAGGCTGTTTCTCACACCAGCGCTTTTTCCAGAAAGAATAGGAGCTAAGCTCTTTCCATCCACCTGAGTTGGCTTCGGTAAACCTGCCAATTCGGATAGGGTAGGGTAAAGGTCATAGAGATACACCATCGCATCAAAAGTCTCGTTCTTCGGAACTCCAGGGCCTTTGATGATCATCGGGACATTGGTGCTGTGTTCGTAGAGACTTTGCTTGCCTAGCAATCCATGGCTTCCCGCTGCCAAACCATTGTCAGCAGCATAGACGATGATGGTGTTATCGTACAGGTTATTGTCTTTGAGCGTTTGGATGATTTTGCCAATCTGGGTATCTAAGTGAGTCACCAGCGCATAGTAATCAGACAGAATCATCTGGATTACCTCTGGCTTTCTTGGCCAGTCAGTAAGCAGTTCATCGCGTACCATGAGGTTGTCAAATGCAAAAGGATGATAGGGTTTGTAATTCCCAGGCAAAGGCAAAGAGCCATCTGGGTAATGATTGATATAATTCGCTTCAGGAGAGTAAGGATCATGCGGTGCAGTGAAGGCTACATAAGCGAAGAATGGCTTGTCAGTTCCTGATTTAGCATGATCTTTTATAAACTCAATCGCGCCTGCGGCAAAAACTTCTGTAGAGTAACCTCTGTTTGTTGGCTCACCGAGCTTTCCATTTTCGTCATAATCACGCATCGCAAGGCTGTAATGATCAGCCATTCCTCCTAGGTAGACATTTTTTGCATGCTGGAAACTCGCTTCGAAAGCTTCTTTCTCATTATGCCACTTACCAGTACCAAAAGTAGAATATCCTGCTTGTGCAAAGTCCATCGGCATGGTGCGCTCGTCTTTGAGTTTGTCATAGACATGAAATAAGCTTTTGCCACTTAGCAACATCGCCCGACTTGCAGCGCATACAGCGCCGTGATTCCCGCCCATTACATAGGCGTTTTCGAAGCGGCTGCCATCACTTGCTAACTGATCTATGTTCGGAGTTTGTATGTAAGGATTGCCTGAAACTCCCAAAGCATCCGCACGCTGATCATCTGCAAAAAGGAAAAGTACGTTGGGTTTGATGGGTTTTTGTTGTGCCAGACCTAGCTGACAAATGAGTGAAAGAAGTAGGGTTGTCCCTATTCCAAAGATTCTAAGTTTACTCTTCATTGGTTGATTCTTTGTGTGCGTAGCCGTATTTGTCAATTATATTTGCTTGCTCTTCCTTCCCTCTATCATTTAAATAAGGCTTTATGATAGTCCAGATACTTCGAGTCATTTGACCTTTCTCATTGAACTTATAAGTGGTCAATACTTCTTGTTTGGAAACCCAGAAGGTAATGATGATTCTTATTATGTGCTGGATTTGTTCCATAGATCCAGGTTCTGTAGGGATAAGATACCCTTCAGCCATAAACTCATCCAGGAGCGTTTCCATTTGTTTTTTTCTTAGCTCGAAAGTTTGTTGCAACAGCGTGTTAACCTGCGGATAGGATCTGGAGATTTCCAGAACATCTAAATTGAAAAATCGGTATTGATATTGGAATTTCTCCAGCCTTAAAAGTAGCAGATGTAGATGCTCTAAGGGAGAGGTGTTTTCTTTACGAATGCTGTAATTATCCGACAAATCGGATCGCATCTTTTCGTAAATAGCTAGAAGTAGTTCTTCTTTGTTTTTGTAATGGTAATCTAGATTGCCATGAGAAATCCCCATTTCCCCAGCTATGTGGCGACTGGTTATTGTTTGTATTCCTGATTCATTAAACAGCTTAATAGCCATTAGTTGGATTTTCTCCTTTGTCTTCATTTTTGGGGCTTTGTCCATTCTAATACTTTATAAAGTTAGAAAAAAGAATCTTTTGTCAAGATATAGCTGAAAGGATAAAAAAGGGGATTATGAATCCCCTTTTTTATGATTAATAAACCATTATTCTACCAACTATATTTATTTTTATTAATTACCAACCTTGTGCTTAATTAAGATTTGGGGATCAATGCAATAGATGATGGGCTTGATGTAAGTAGGTAAGTCCATTCATGAATTGAATCTCTACTTCTAAAATACGAAAAATAGTGCAAAAGCACTAATTCTTGTAAAGAAAATAGGTCTTGTGTACTAAAAAAATAAAGTGGCGGTTATAGATCGAAAATAGGTTTAAATCTTATTGCTCGCTAAACCCTTTTAGCCTGAATTATCACGCCAGAACAAAAGAAGCGGAGAATAGAAATGACCAAAGTTTTCGTCCTAGTGCAAGATGGCATGCCTTAAAAGTAAAAAAGGAGAAGTATTTAGCTTCTCCTTTTATCAAATTACCAATTTGGATTTTGTGTAAGGTTTGGGTTGAGCGTGAGCTCATCGCTAGGAATAGAAATAAGATAATCTCTGTTTGCTTTGAAACCATAACCGTTTGGCATTTCAGATTGGAAATAGTCCAATTGATTTCTCTCATCAACTTTCACTACCAGAGTAGGAAATTCTGATTGCTTAAATGGATAACCTAAAGGTCTTTTACCCGCAAATAATTCATGAGCAGCCCATCTTCTGTAGTCATCTATACGCTGCCCTTCTAATGCCAATTCTACTCGACGCTCATTTCTAATCGCATACAATGCATCATCTATCGCATATCCATAATCCAACAATTGATCTCCAAAGTCTGCTTGAGGAATCACTTCGAAATCTGGCATACCAACACGATTTCTGATCATGTTCAATTGAGGCAAAGCCAGCTCTTGATTCAATTCATACTTTGCCTCTGCATAATTAAGTAATACCTCTGCATACCTGAAGTAAATTCTCCCAGTTTGGCTATATCCACCAAAATCTGCACCTGCCCCAGAAGAATATGGATTAGAAAATTTTTTCACCTGAAAGCCAGTAGCGCATAGCTCTTCCGAACCTCCATTAATGAATGGCTTACTAAAGATTTGTCCAGAACTCGCAACTCTCAAATCTCCAGGGGCCCAAACTGTAGCATGGAGCCTCGGATCCACATCCTCTACTATTTGATTTAAAAAATCATTTCCACTCGCCGTCTGAGCTAGTGCAGAATAATCGTATGGCTTGCCGTCTTTACCAAGATAGGAAGAAGCTAAAGACCACGTGATTCCCATATCTCTAGTTCTACGAGTTGTGTAGAATTGTAATTCATGCCCCAACTGCTCTGAAGTACTTGCTATTCTATAGAAAAGCACCTCATCAATATTAGACATATTATCCAATCCAAATAGGTTATAATAATCTGCATCAGGCTTGCCTGTATTTAATAAACCTACGATGTAAGATCCGTTCATCAGCTCTTCAGTCGCTGAGATTACCTGCTGAAAGTACTTGTTAGGGTCAGCTCCAGTAGTGCCAAACTCAGTTCCAGCGTGATATTTCTGCCAGGTTCCTTCGTATAGTGCCACCTGTGCTTTAAAAGCTAAGGCTGTTTCCTTATTCAATCTTGAATTCCCAACTGATTGTCTATTCCCGAGGTATTCGAATGCTTTATCCAACTCAGAGATAATGAAATCTGCTACCTCTGTACGTGGAGCACGCGAATCCAACAGTTGCTCGTCACCTGGAAATAATTGATGATCGTAGATTGGTAGATCTCCATAGTCCTTGTAAAGATCATAATAAAACCAAGCTCTAAAGAAATGGGCTTCTCCCAAAAACTGAGCATAAGAACTAATATCAGCTTGCACATTGTCCAAGTTGTCAAAAAGAATATTTATACTTCTAATGTTTGACCATTCACCTGACCATTGACCGTTTCGAGGTGATCTTGTTCCGTTGAGGATAGCGCTTGGAGTAGCTATAATTAGATTGTCAGAATTGTTTTCTGATAAAGGTTGATTGGCACTTCCATGGCGTGGGAAAACGTCGTAATATTTTTTTACATAATTCTCAATGTCATTGCTTGTTCTGAAATATTCATTGACAGAGATTTGATCTTCTGGTGGGTTCTCTATAAAATCTTCACAGGCCATAGTGCCGAAGAGTAACGCACCCAATACTAGTATATATTGTAATTTTTTCATGTCTTATCAGGTTGGATTAGTTGGTGATTTTTAAACCAAATGAGAATATGCGATCAGCACCATAGGTTTTACCCACACCATAGCTTCCGCCCACTGCAACAGGATCTATACCATCAGGAAGGCTGGTAAATGTGAATAAGTTTTCTCCGGAGAAGTAAACTCTCAGGTTACTGATTTTCAATTTCTCAAGCATTGGTCTAGGGAAAGTGTAACCAATCTGCATATTCTGTATTCTCATATATGCACCACTTTGAAGGTAACGTGTACTGGTTATTCTATTCTTGTTGTTTTGTCCATCATTAATATATGGTCTAGGGAAGAAGGCATTTGTATTAAAGTTCGCCTCTCCTTCAGCGATACCCGTGTAGGCATCTCCAACTTGATCTCTAAAATAATCCAAGTGATAATCAGTAAGTGTGGTTTGGTTACCAGATCTGAAACCCCAAAACATATTTTCCCCAGAGCCGAACCAGAGGTCTCTCTTAGCCACTCCTCTCACTAGCAAAGAAAAGTCAAATCCTTTGTAGGCAGCACTCAAATTCAGTCCATACTGGAAGTGAGGAGTACTATTTCCAATGATATGCAAGTCTCCAGAATCTTCCAGGGTATTTGAGCCATTATCTACTTTGCCATCTCCATTGGTATCCAAATATTTTACATCACCCGTTTTCCATGATAAACCTGTCAAATCAGAAAGATCAACTTGGGAGGTATATGAATCAATTTCTTCTTGCGTCTGGTATAGGTCATCTGCTGAATAACCCCAGATCTCGCCTTGCTCTCTACCTTCATACCAGTTGGATAGAACTCCTTCTGGATTCGAATATTTGGTTACAACAGCTTTACTGTCATAGATATTAAAACCAACATTGTAAGTAAATCCACTATTGGTAGTGTGACCATAGTTGATGGAAGTTTCCCATCCTCTTGCTCTTAAAGTAGCATTGTTAGTCTGTGGAACATTAGATCCAAGTACTCCAGGAGCTGGTGCAACAGGGCCGATCATGTCAAACGTTGTTCTTTCAAACCAATCTACTACAACCTTCAACTTATTATTAAGGAAAGACATATCCGCACCGATATCTATAGTCCGTGCGGTTTCCCAAGTCAAGTTATTACTTACCAAAGAAGGGGTTCCTGCATAACCTACAGGTCTAGCTCCACCAGATTCGAAAATCCAGTTTACAGCACTTCCAGAAAGCGGAATAAGTAGTAGATCTAGGTATGGGTCTACATTTTGGTTACCCAATTCACCCCAAGATCCACGGATTTTGAAAGTATTCACTACAGGCTTAATGGATTCCCAGAAGTTTTCCTTATCCATATTCCATCCAGCAGAGAAGGAGGGGAAGAATCCCCAACGATTTCCATCCTTGAATCTTGAAGTTCCGTCATATCGTGCATTTGCTTCAAATAAATACTTTTCATTAAAGTTATAATTGACTCTACCAAAATACCCTTGAGTACTATAGGTTAGCAAGCCTTCGTTCATTTGTATATCACCGTCAGCAGTATTTAGAGATGGTACATCTGGCACCAGAATATTAGTTCTATAACCACTTAAGCTTCTCTGCTTAGTTCTCTCAAACTGGGTACCGCCCATAATTTTGAAATTATGATTTTCACCAGCTTTGAATTCGTAAGAGGTAAACAAGTTGGTAGTCCAGTATACATTGCTGTAGTGTGTAGCGCGATAATTACTTGGCACCGTATTACCACTAGGGATAATAGATCCATCTACTAAATGATCATATACTGTCAATTCTTTGCTTTGGTAGAATTGGTCTACATTCTTGAATGCGAAATCTCCGTGCACAGTCAATCCATCAATTGGTCTGAAATCTGTAGAGAAATTTTGCCAGTTTTCAGTAGTCTCTGTACGGTCAGTTCCAGCGTCATTTACCCAAGGAATCTTAGATTGAATCATGACATTTCCAAAACCATCATACATCGCATTGGTAGGCATGGTACGTGCGATCTGGTGAAATATCAGATCATAAGAACCTTGACGGTCCATATTAGGTAGCTCACGTACTTGCTTGGAGAAACGAGGTTGGTAGGTGAAATCCCAGTTTTTAGTGATCGAAGTAGTGATCTTACCCATCACGTTGTATCGATTAAAAGTATCAGTACCATAATTGAGCACTCCTCCTTGATCATATAGACCGGCAGAGAAGTAATAGGCGGTCTTATCATTTCCGCCTGATAGTGTCAAGTCATGTTTTTGGATAAAACCAGAGCCATAATATTCATCAAACCAGTCACGATTAGCATTACCAAATTGGTTAAATCCCCATTGGTTTTGACTATTTAAGTTAGGCGTAGTTTCAAAGTAGGTGGCGTCTTGTGGGAAATTCGGTGTGCCTCTCAAGAAATCATAATCCCCTGCCTGAAAGGCTACGATGTTATCTATAATCTCATCACGAAAAAATCTTCCTCCTGACCCAGCTACCCCTGCTTCATTTATTGCTTTTGCAAAAGTCAACGAATTTGTCATGCTTGGAAGGCGCTGTGGAGTAGCGACTGACACATTGCCAGAATAGCTCACACGCAATTCTTGGTTTTTCCCAGATTTAGTAGTGATTACAATCACTCCATAAGGAGCTCTTGCTCCATAAATCGCAGATGCAGCAGCATCCTTCAGTATGGAAATGGATTCAATATCATCAGGATTGAGGCGGTTCATATCACCTGGTATTCCGTCAATAACGATGTATGGATCTCCACCACCATTTAAGGACCCCATACCTCGGATTTGTACTCCTAAGTTGGCTCCCGGCTGAAACCCATTATTTCCTACACTAAAAGTAAGACCTGGCGAAGTACCTTGAAGTAATTGAGAGACTGATGGAGATGGTCTGCTTTCTATCATTTTACCATCAACTACATCTACTGCTCCAGTTAAATTAGTAGCTTTTTGAGTGCCATAACCCACAACCACCACTTCAGAGAGTGATTGAGCATCTTCACTCATTGTGATGTTAATCACATTTGAGTTGCCGACTACTATGGTTTGAGTAGCATATCCAATAAAGGAAAATTGTAATGTAGCTCCTTCTTCCACGGAAATAGTATAATTACCATCTCCATCAGTTACTGTCCCTTTGGTTGTCCCTTGAACAGTGATTGTAGCTCCCGGGAGAGGATAACCATCGGCATCCACTATCTTCCCTTTTATAGAGACTTCGACTAAACTTCCATAACTTATTAAGCTGGTGTCGGCAAAATAATTGTTTTCCGCAAATGCGGACTTGCTTAGGGCGTTTGAATTAACTGAGTACGAAAAAAGTCCCAGCCCAACAGCTAAGATTTTCGATCTCAGAATAACTCCTTTAGGTATAATTTTTATCATTTCTTTATAGTTTGTTAAAAATTTATCAAAAGATGGGGCTTCCTGCTGTATTAAATAGGGGGTATTTTATTAGTTGGTGGATAGTGGGGATATTCGGACTATAATAATTATGATCGGTATGTCCGAATAGGCCGAATGCCCCATTATTAGAGTAATATACTGATTACTAGTCGTCTATAAGAACCTTGCTTTTTAGATTCAGACCAAAATGAACTGTATTTACTGAGGGTATATACTTTTCTATGTTAAAAAATTACTTTTGATAGCTTTTGCAGGGCTGGAAGAGGAACCTATCCATGAAAAAAGAAGTGTTAATGTAATCGCACTGACGCCTGAATAGATAGGTCTCCTTAAGTTTTCCAGATAGGACGCTGTCAGATTCGTTTTCATTGATATTTATTTCTCCTTATATAAATATTTATTGTTTCAGGGTTAGACGGATTATATCAGCTTTTTTGGTGTCTATAATTTATTACTCTTCCTAGAGTAAATTGTTACTCAAACTTCCCGGACCCAGTGATTCGTAATTAGAAAGTAGATAAGGTGTATATAAATCACTTTTTGAATTTCAAGACATAGCTTACTGTATTCTTTCGGCCAAAAATATTATGTCCTGAGGGTACATACATGTAGTTGACTTCACCATCTACAAGAAGTAGTTGCGGTCGCTCAAATTTCGAATAGGTAGCGTTCATTGGACCATAATAAATAGCCACTTTTTCCTGATCAAAATCTAGATATGCATTGATTCTATGAAAACCTTTTTCATAGGTGTCGAAAGTGATTCCATCTTCTGATGTCCATAGCAATCCTCCACCTGCTTCGATGATTCCATGATTGTCCGTAGTGAGTAATGCGAACTTTCCCTCGTACATAAAAGCATAACCGTCTTCAATATTTTGATCGTTGGAAGTGACTGGGAATGGCATTTGAACGTAAGGGCCTTCCAGATTTTCTGCGACCGCCAAACCCATTCGGGATTTTTCAGACTTGAAGTAAAGAAAATACCCTCCGTCAGGATGTTTTAACAGCGCCGGATTATTGACGCCGTTGCTAGCCTCGTAATTCCAGTATGCCGGGTTTTTAGGTGTGTCCAAAATCAATCCGTCTTTATTCACCTTATTCCATGGACCATAAGGAGAATCAGCAATTGCCATCCCTATTTTTTGATTAGAAGGGTGGGGCGGTTGTGATGGATTATCATTCGCTATATATAATAATACATACTTATCCTCTACTCTAGAGATGGTCGGGTTATGTGCACCATACTTATCCCAAGTATCTAGACCTGTTCCTGCTACTGCCACATCAGAAAAAGAAAATGGGCCTTCTGGATTTGAACCGACGTAATGAGCTATTTCACTAGCTGATCGCCAATCTGGATTTACTTTGTCACCTGGCCACCGAGCCACAAAGAGATGAACATTCCCTTCATCATCCATCACAGGAGATGTACCCCATATGGTAAATCCAGGTTCTTCAACTGCTATGCCCATATACTCCCAACTGTCTGCAAATTGCTTGTTTTGAGCAAACAACCTCCCTGAAGAGAATGCGAATAGCACAAAAATGAAAAGAGAACTTAAAGTTTTATTATACATAGAATTCTAATGAAGAATGTAAATCCGCTTTACTAACAATATACTTTCAAAGCTCCATAACTGAAGGTCTCAACCGCTTCGGTCACCTGTCACTTCTACTGAGCGTAGCCGAAGTGTCGGTCTTCCGTCTATCAGGTATATAATGTTAGCTTATTTATTCAGAGGGATAAAAATGATAAAGGATTCGTCCCCTTGCTTGGCAGCTAGTCCCAGCGTGATCAGTTCCCCACTTTCTTTAAAAACAAATGGGCGCTCTAGTCGATCAGGTTTCAGGGTAGTACCATCCTTCATTTTAATTTCTTTTGGCATAATCTGGTATTCGGAAGCCTTTTGCCATTTGAGTCCATCTGTAGAGCTGACCAATCCTATAAATCCCTCTGGAGTATGAAAGATTCCATAATAAATTTCACGCTTTTCGTCATACCAAAGGGACATGTCTTCAGTGTCCAAGTAATCGATTACAGGGTCAGGTTGGATATCAAAGGGTCCGTCAGGATTATCACTTATGGCAATAGCTTGATTTCTAATAAATCTTGTTTCTTTGGGTTTATCACCTTTAACGATCATATAATAACGACCATCCTTTCCCTGGTCCACAGCCGGGTTCACGGTCAAAGTCGAGATAGGGCCTGAAGGTTCTATTAAAGGTTGGTCTTGTCTTTGCCAGGGACCATCTAAAGAATTAGCTACTGCAACTCCGGTTCGCTGATTGGGTCTTAAAATTTTCCATTTGGGATGATTGTATCCAGTCAAACTGATTTCCATCAAGTCATTTTCTGAATAGTCCTGATTTTCTCCCATATTGGTGGAGATATAATACAGATAATATTTCCCGTTAAAATATTTAATCTTGGGATTGTGCGCTGTTATAGCATCCCAATTGCCTTTTCCACGACCTTCTAAAACAGTCTTTTTGAATTCCCAAGGTCCTGTAGGGTTTTCTGAAACTGCGTGGGCAATTTCAGAAAATAATAGCCATCCAGTAAAATTGGTGGATTTGGGCCACCGAGAATAAAAGAGGTGATACATTCCGTCATTTCCTTTGACTATTGATCCTCCCCAGTTATAATAGCCCTCTGTGCGAAAAATATTTACCTCACTAACAGGCTGAATAAATTTAGAGATCTGCAGATTATCCTGTGCGATACTTGGGTGCAGAAAAATTATTTGAACCAAAAGTATTAGACTATATTTTTTCATACCCCTTTATTTTTTATTGCTGAACAACTACTCGCTAAACTATATGTGAATTTCACCAATTCAAGGTCTTTATGAAATTGCTTAATATTCAATAAAGTAAAGAACTCCAATTTAACAGAATCCATTGTTTGACAGTTATTCTTTTGGTTCGCTTTTAAGTGGCCTTACCATGTTGAAAATATTTCCTTCAGGATTTCTGGCCGCGAAATAGACATGTGTAGGATGACCATGTTGCACCAGTACTTGAGGGCGTTCCAGTTTAGGGAATTCTACAGTTTCTCCATTGCTGAGCGTGAGAGTTCTGCTGTATGCAGCTGGATTTTCCGGTGTAGTCCAAACTACACCGTCTTCAGAACTTGCATAAAATCCTGCACCAGACTCACCAGTAATGGCTGCATTCATGCATTTGGCTAGCATGTGATACTGGCTGCCATCGTACCAGATGTATGGGTCTTCCACATCTGAACTTATAGGAAGAAGTTTGATTTGATTATCCTCGCCCTTCCGTTCGTAAGGACCCCAGTAGTGCTTGGCTGTGGCAACCCCAAAAGTCATTGTTCTATCTTGGTTTCTGGCTGGATAAGGAACGGGAGCACTCTTATACACCAAGAGCACAGATCCATCTTCGTGGACAAAGGGGGCAGGATTGCTGATAATTGCTCCATCCCATTGTCCTGGCCGGGGCTGAAGGATTGGTTCTTCCATTCTTTTCCACGGGCCCGTTGGGGAATCAGCAACAGCTACTCCTATACGTTTATGATTCCATGCCTCTTCATAAAGCTCACGGGTAGGGGCTATTTGTACTGGTTGATCAAATTCGTAATTAATCCCGATGTAGAATAGCACGTATTTCCCATCGTGGTATTGGATATTGGGATTGTGAGTCATCATTCCATCCCAAAATTCTTTGCCTCTAGCAGGCAACACCACTTGTTTGAATTTAAATGGACCTTCAGAGTTATCTGCTACAGCAAGGACGATTTCGCTATTTGTTACCCATGCGCTCATCCCCAGATGCTTTGGCCAGCGACTGGCAAACATGTAGTAAAGATTATCTTCTCCTTGGATCACTGAGCCACCCCAAACAATATAATCCTCCATTTGAAATGCTCCTTCCACAGGAGAAGTATCCCACTGATTTAGGAAAGGGTTTTTCTGGGAATAAGCTGCGCTAAAGCTGATAAATAAGCTAAAGGAAAGTAGATATAGTAATTTCATTTTTGACTAGGTCAAAGTAGAGGTGTCTTTTGAATGTGTATAGCCGCTTTTATTCCAGTAAGAATGCAAAAGCAATATAGGATATGTTAAACTTAAGAATTGTGGCCGCTTCGGTCACCCGTCTTCGGTCTTCCAGCCAGCTAAGCAAAAAAATTATGGATACCGGTATCATTGCGGATAGTCATGTTTTAATAAGAATATTCGTATTGCAGAAGATCCGCACTCATACCTGGTTCCATAGGAGTTTGGTATTTTCCGTCTGAGATCAACACTGGGTGTTTGAAGTAATCACGTAAATGTGGAATGTGCTCCAATAGCAAAGCTGGATGCCCAAGTGTGATATGATTGAACAATACCAAGTGCTGATGAATCTGTCCCATGTCACCCACATGTGGAACTACTGGAATATTGAATTTGCGGGAAAGCAAACTGATCAGGAGAAACTCCGAAACTCCGCCTACTCTTACTGCATCTACCTGATTGAAGGACATGCATCCAGATTGGATGAAGTTTTTGAAAATAATCTTATTCGGCACATGCTCGCCTAGTGCCAGAGGTACATCTACTGCTTTTGCCAAAGCCACATGTGCATACACATCATCTGGATGTGTAGGCTCCTCAATCCAGTAGGGATTTAGTTCTTTCAATTTGGTACACACACTTATCGCTTGAGGTAGATTCCATTGTTGATTAGCATCAAACATGATCGTTGCCTTATCTCCCGCTATTTTCCTTACCAGTTCAGCCCTTCTGATATCACGATCTGGATTTTGAGCTCCTACTTTCAGTTTCATCGCAGTGAATCCATTATTCATGGCTTCTTCCACATTGCGAAGCACTTGTTCGTCAGTATAATTGAACCAGCCAATCGATGTATCGTAGCCTGGATATCCAGTTTGAATAATAGACTCCCGCTGAGTAATTCCCGCTCTCTGGTTTTTGATTAGGGCTATAGCTTCTTGTTTTGGTAAAATATCTTCATAATAAGAGAAGTCCAGCGTGTTTACCAATTGCTCAGGACTCAAATCAATTAGTAATTTCCATAGTGGAACTCCTTCCGCTTTTGCCCAAAGATCATAACAGGCATTCACAACTGCAGCTAGTGCTAATTGTACTACGCCTTTATGCGGACCGAGCCAACGGAAGTTGGGGTCATCGGCCATTTTCTTGTACGTAGCGCCAAAGGTATCCATCAATTCATAGATTTCTTTGCCCTCTACATGTTTGACTAGATATTCGATTGCCTGGCACACGATTTTATTTCCTGAGCCTAAGGTAAATGCCAATCCAACTCCTTCTACATCTGAATCCGTCACCAACTTGCATACAGCGTATGCATATACAGGTTTGACGTGAATGGCATCCGATCCCGCACCGTCTTTTAGGTCGAAACGCATGTCATTTGATAGGCCTTTTTTAATTACAATAGGTTTTTTCATCTGTTTATAATTTGCTTATTAAAGGTCATCCCGATAGCTATCAGGATAGGGAGGAATCTCGCATGTAGGATAATCATCTTAGTATGTGACTTTTCAGTTATGCCTGTCTGCCTAAGGCAGGCGCGATTTCATCTCTTGATCTTCGAAAAATTAATTTATTCCACTGCTTTTAGATCAGCATAAGTAGATTGGTTTAATGTTAGTGTGCAGGGATTACTGCTAGTGGTATCTGTATATTAAATGAGCTTCCGTCAGTTTTTGGATTGACATTTTCGACTGCAGCTGCGCAATAGAGGTATAGTGGTGTACCATCTTCACTCAATAGAAGTTGAGGTCGCTCTAGTCTATCAAGGTGGATTGTCTGTCCATTTTCAAGGGTAACTTCTCTTTTCATAAAGAGTGGTTCGCTTGTGATTTCCCACTTGATGCCATCTTCAGATTTTAGTATTGCCAAGACTTTCTTTTCGCTTTTTGCTACAGTTCCAGTAAAGTCTTTTACCACAGCAAAGAAGCAGTCGTATTTGGTCGAGAACCAGACATAAGGATCCTCGGTACTTGCAATTTTCCCGTCAGGCATCCGAACATCGAAGATGAATTCATCCCGTGCGGTAAATGGCCCCATTGGAGTTGGTCCAGTAGCTACGCCATGCACGCCTTTCCATGAAGGTTCATAAATGTTTCCTTTGAAGAAAAGCATGTATTCCTTGCTCTTTGGATTATAGTCCACCGAGGGATTTACCACGATCAGGTTATCTGGCTTGGCTACCGTTCCCGATGGTGATGGGCTGACAACTTGATTGCTTTTAACTCGAGTTCTCGGACTCAAAAGCGGCTGAGCAGCACGTTTGAAATTTCCCGCAACTAAATCTTCAAAGGAATCGAAGTGGATAACTCCGATTTGTTGACTTTGCTGCACACGGTTTCTTTTGTCTAAATCTGGCCCAACTTCCTCGCCCGGATCTTTTCCCCCGATATAGTATAAGTAGTAGCTTCCTTCAAATTCTTTGACGTGAGGATTGTGGACTCCTTGCGCATCCCAAGCTTCTGGATCCCCATCGTATCGGGCTCCTTTGAGGATGATTTTCTGGAATTTGAAATCACGATCCGGGAAATCAGAGACAGCGTAGCCGATTTTGCTTTCAAGCACCCAACTTTGCGAAAAACTATCTTTATCAGGGCCGCTTTCCCAAATGGCAAAAAGCATGTGATACTTCCCATCATTTCCTTTCACTACAGATCCACCCCAGACGAAATAGTCTTTGAGTTTCAAAATCGAAGGACCATCCAGAAATTGACTTTCTTCACCTTTCTTGAGTTCCGCCGAAACAGGTAAGGACTTTACCTGGATCTGTGCTGCAGCAATTCCAGATAAGGAAATTAAGAGGCAGGCTAGAACTATTTTTTTTATATAGATGATCATTTCGAAGTCTTATAATTAATACCTAGATCATTCTTTCTCACCTCAGCTAGCTTTTTGGCGAGCTTGGCTTGCATATCTTTTACGACGGATTGATGGGAAGCTTCTTTAGCTAGGTTTGTGAACTGCATAGGATCAGTGTCCATATCATAAAGTTCCATTCCTGCTCCTGCGTCCTCATCATATTGGATGTAAGCCCATTTGTCTGTGCGGATCAAAAATGACTTACCGCCCTGAGTCACTGAGAATGCGAAATCCCGTACTTTTTTCGATGGGTTTTTCAGAATTGGAACTAGGCTCTTACCCTGAATCCCTTTTGGGTAATCCAAACCAGCCAGCTCAGCTAGGGTAGGATAGAGGTCAAGAAGTTCAGTAAATGAATTGGTGACTGCAGGTTTTTTGCCGGGTACTTTGATCATCATTGGCACTTGTACTGACTCTTCGTGGAGACTTACTTTCATCCAGAATTCATGTTCATCCAAATGGAATCCATGATCCGAAGTGAAAATTACAATTGTATTGTCTTCCAATCCTTCTTCTTTCAGTGTCTTCAGCACTTTGCCAACTTGAGCGTCCATGTAAGAAACCGATGCATAGTAAGCAGCGATAGCTTTCTGCTTTTGCACGTCATTCATATCAGCATTTACGCTGGTGACGTAGTTAATTCCTCGCTCAGGAATATCATCCCAGTCATTCTCTACTTGTTTTGGTAGTTTAATTCCTTCGTAAGGAAAAGGAGAAAAATACTCCGCAGGCGCTACAAATGGCACGTGAGGCCGTACAAATCCTACGGCTAAAAAGAAAGGTTTGTCTTTATGTGCACGAAGAAGCTCTGATGCTTTCTCAGCAGTTTTTCCATCGGAATGCGCCAAGTCCCCACCGGAAGCCTGCACTATAGTCATTACATTTCCGCCTTTGCGCTCGATGCTGCCATCCGCATTATTTTGAACCAATTCAGCTTTGCCTTCTGCTTGCCATTCTGGACCTTGAGAATTGAATTTCTCAGTCCAGGAAGCAGGATCGTCAGTGCCATCAGATCCAGTTTCTATATCGATTGGAACTCCCATATGATAGATCTTACTCACTCGGGCGGTGTAATAGCCGTTTTGTTTGAAAAGCTCAGCCAAAGACGGTCTGTCTGGTCCTACGTTTTCACGTCCACTTACATAGCCATAAGTCTGTGTTGCATTCGGATAGTAGCCAAACATGAATGAAGCCCTAGATGGTCCGCAAACTGGATATTGCGTGTAAGCTCGGGTAAATACCGTGCTTTCCTTCGCCAATTGGTCGATGGCGGGAGTTTTAGGCACTGGATTTCCGTAGGCTCCGATGGCTGTAGTGGTCAGATCATCCGAGATGATAAATAAGACGTTCGGCTTCTTTTTTTCTTGGGAAAAAGCGCCGAGCGAAAGAAAAAGAAGTAGAGATGCTATGAACAGTGATTTTTGCATGATTAGCTGATTTTTTCGAATGAGGTTCCGCCTGATTGAGAGGCTTGATAGACTTTTTCTACGAGTTTCATGGTTTGGAATGCATCGGCCGTACTATTCAGTAAATGAGCGCCAGGGTTTTCAAGTTTGATCTGCAAGGCTGCCATCGTGCCGATAAAGGCATGTGGAAACCAACCTCCAGAAAGTGGAATTTCTTTCCAGCCTTCATTACCCTCCAAAAGACAATATTCCATTTTGGGAGCTTGACCTTTTGGGTAATCGAGAGACAGTCCAATAGTGATTTTTATGGCACCTTTTGTTCCTTCAATTTTGAAGTAGGATTCTTGATTTTTCACTCCAAACTCATGGCCATGATTTGTTAGGATTCTGGCTTGCGTAAACTCATCGTAATTGAGAATGATAGAGCTTCGCGTGTCTGCCAAATCCTGCATTTTCGGATGCCGACTTAGACTTGCATGAACTGTAATCGGATTTCCAAGAAAGGAGCGTATCAAATCCAGGTAGTGGACGCTGTGATAGAGAACTTCCATTCGAGGCTTTCCTTTCAAAAATCCCCAGAGATTCCACGGCGTGTTGACACAGACTTTTAATTCTAAGTCATATACATCTCCTAGCAAATCTTTCTGCACCATGTCCTTTGCAGCAAGCATATATGGAGCGAATTTCAACTGGAAATTCACTGCTGCAATCAGTTTTTTGCGTTGGCATATTTCGTGGATTTCCGCTGCTTCAGCCAGCGTTTCCCCCATAGGCTTTTGGATCAAAACCGCTGAGCCATTTGGTAGTTGCTGAAGAATGCGGGAAATCTGATCCGCTGGGACGGCTAAGTCAAATACAGCTTGTTGCTTGAATGCTATTTTGATCAAGTCGCCCAAGTCTGAAAATGTCTTTGAGACTATCGGGAATTTTGATACTGCAGCTTCAGCTTTGGACTGATCCAAATCAAAAATCCCCATCACCTGCCATCCCGCTAGCGAGTATGCGGGAAGATGCGCTTCCATCACTATTCCGCCAGCACCAATAATTGCTATTGGGCGGGGAGAAGTGGGAAGTAACGAATGTTGATTGATTTCCATAGGGAGTTTATTTGCTGAAATCAGGGTTGCTGTAGCCTTGTGACTTATATTTTTCCAGTTTCGCAGACATCTCTTTGACAAGTTCCGGATACTCCGCTTGAAGATTGTTTAGCTCCTGTGGATCCGTTTTCAGGTTATAAAGTTGTATTGAGGGCAGTTTTTCTCCTTTCGCTGCCGGAGCTACATTTGTCCATCCACCTGAGCCTTCAGCCATGATTAGTTTCCAATCACCTTTTCTGATCGCAAATGATCCTTTGGAAGAATGGTTGATAATATCCTCCCGAACGGGCTTGTCAGATTTGCCTAAGAAAACCGAGCTAAAGTCTCTGCTATCTTCGAATTGGCTGCTTTTTTCTTTATTTCCTGTAATTCCCGCTAGGGTGGAAATCACATCATTCAAGCCGAAAAGCTGAGAATTGACCTGATCGTTTTTAATCGCTGCAGGCCAGGATACAATAAATGGAACACGATGTCCGCCTTCAAAAATATCTGCTTTTGTTCCTCTGTAAGGCTTGCTCGGATCATGACCTGTAGCTTTTACCGATCCAATTGCTCCAGACATTTCTGTGCCATCCCGCTGTGGTGAGCCATTGTCTGAAGTGAAGATAATCAATGTGTTTTCCAGCTGACCTGATTTTTTCAAGGCTTTTACAATTTGACCGACTGTATAATCTACCTGATGCACATAATCGCCATAAGGGCCGATTTTAGTTTTTCCCTGAAATTCTCCTGCAGGAGCAATAGGTGTATGAGGAGCTGTAAGAGCAAAGTATAGGAAGAATTGATTATTTGAGTCAGCCTGTTCTTCTATGTACTCTTCTGCTTTTTGTGTGATCTTAGGCATGACAGCGCGAAGATCCCAACCGCTCGACATGGGTCCCGGGTTTCCATATATACTGTCCGGCTTGATCATATCAGGGATTTGCAAAACCCGGTCATTTTCGAAGAAAGAGTAAGGAGCATAATTGGGAACATCGTCACCGAAGTAGTAATCGAATCCCAAGGTAGTTGGGCCACCGCCAAGCGCTTGGTGGAAGTCAATTTTATCAGCTAAAGGTTGGCGAATCTTTTCATTATGTGGCATCACATTTAGCGTGTCATTTACATATTTTCCCTGCTTATCAGACCATAGCCAGCCCAAATGCCATTTGCCAATAGCGGCGGTATTGTAACCACTTTCTTTGAGCATGGTGGCAATAGTTTGTCTGTTTTGATCGATCAGAGGTTTGTCCCAGTACAATAAAACGCCATTTTCCAAAGCGGTTCTCCAGGAATATTGCCCTGTAAGAAGTCCGTATCGTGTAGGAGTACATACCGCACTTGGGCTATGCGCATCTGTAAATCTGATGCCGCTTTTTGCCAATGCATTTATGTTAGGAGTAGGGATCTTTGAGTCTGGATTGTACACTTCAGGATCACCAAACCCCAGATCATCAGCTAAAATAATGATGATGTTAGGAGTAGATTTCTTCTCTTTCATCTCATTTTTCTTGGCAAAGGAAAATGCTGCAATACCAAAGAATGCAATAGCTAAAATGGATTTGAAATTGATTTTGAAGAATTTCATAAGGTTTCTATAAAGCTCATTTAATAGAAAATAATATAAATCGTCAGCATAATAACCACGAGTAGTACACTCAGAAATTTGGTTTTGGTGGATGAAGAATCCATGCTTAGATAGAAATCACCCGACACCGTACTTTTTTGCTTGTCTGTAAATGAAACCGTCCAATAAATTAAACTGGAAATCAGGAAGAAAATATAGGTCTGACGAAGCCAGTTTATTCCTAAGCCATTTGCGCTGGAAATGAAGTTTTCTACTCCTCCAATTGGAATATATTTTTCTATTAAGAATATTCCTCCAGCAATCAGGCTTCCTCCTAATAAAGTGGCAAATGAAGCACTTGAAGTTCCTTTAGAAGATAAGATTCCAAACAGAAAAACCGCCACTATTGAAGGAGCGAAGATGGAGAACATCTGGTTTATCAATTCAAAAATTGCACCTAAGTTCCCTAAGAAAGGTGACCATGCCACTGCCAGTACCAGTACTACCACGGCTGAAATTCTACCAATTCTGATTTTCATTCCGTCCGATAGATTTGGATTGATTTTTCCAAATACATCAAACACCAATAAGGTAGAGCAACTATTCAATGCCGCTGCCACACTGCTCATCACTGCTGCGAGTAATGCTGCGACCATTAGGCCTTTTAGCCCTATAGGCATCAGGTTCATGATCATCACAGGCAACACACTTTTAGTATCGGTTCCGATTTCATCCCGGAAAAGTGCGAAAGCCAAAATGCCAGGAATCACCATAATAAAGACAGGAAGGATTTTCAGAAAACCAGCGAAAATAGCCCCAAGTTTAGCTTGGTTTTCGGATTTGGCTCCTAGTACGCGCTGCACAATCGTCTGGTCCGTGCACCAGTACCAGATTCCCAAAATCAAGTGACTGAACACCATGTCGAGAAAGGTGAATCCTTTGGCTTCTGCATCAAAGGCTACTGCATGAAGCCGATCTGCAGAGACGACTGATTTCAGCTCAGCATAGCTAGTAATACCTGCATCAGGTAGCGCAAATATGGCTAGTAAGGTAACCGCGAGTGATCCAAAAATTAGGATCACAGTTTGAATAGTCTCTGTGACAACTACGGAGGTGAGACCACCGATAATGGTATAAATCCCCGTTGCCAGAGCTATGATGATGATCGAACTAAGAATGTTGATGCCAAATATTTGCTCGAAAACTACCGCGCCAGCATAGAAGCTTACCCCGATGTGCATAAAGAGTGCGGCCAGGATGCTAAAGATGGCAAGGATTATCCTGGAACGTTGATCGTACCTCTTCTCCAAGAATTCAGGTAGCGTGGTGATTTTGGTTCTTAAATAGAAGGGGATAAATACAAAGGCTAGAATGAGCAGTTCAAAAGCTGAAAACCACTCGAAATTTCCCCATAGGATGCCGTCCCTGAAGCCAGATTCAGCCAAACCTACCAAGTGGACAGTGGAAATATTTGAGGCAAAAAGTGATGCTCCGATTACTGACCAAGTAAGAGATTTGCCTGCAAGAAAATAGCCCTTACTGGTTTTCTTCTTTTCGGTAGAAAACCAAAGTCCCATCATGACTATTGCCAAAAGGTAAACTACTATTATGATCAGGTCTATTGTGCTGATTGATGTCATCTCCATGGGATATGGAATACTGGATAAAGAGTACTAACTACTGCCTATCTCAGTATTTCGCTTCTAATCTATTGAAATTAGGGCTATAGCACTAATTTTGTTCTATATATTTTTAATTTCTGATTTTCAGGGAGTGAATTTATCGACCTTCTCGCTTCTGAATCGACTTAATATGTGAGTAGTAAATAGGCATGTAGAAGTGAAATCAATAGGTCTATTGACCTAATATTAAATATCATTGATAAATTTAGGGTTTAAAGAGTAGTTTGTTTCCTGTGTCAGGGATAGATTCATAATTCCAGTACAGTGTTTTAGCTAATTAACTATAAATTGGAACTTCAATAAAAAATTAAAGTATGTCTGGAGTAAAAATCTATTTTCTTTTTTTAGTAGCCGCTCTTGCAATTAGCTGCAGTTCTAAAGAGGAACAAAAGCCCGCTGAGAGGCCAAACATCATTTTTATTATGGCTGATGATCATGCCTATCAGGCTATCTCTGCTTATGGTGAGGGGTTGAACGAAACGCCGAATATCGACAGGATCTCTAAAGAGGGCGCTATTTTCACTAGAGCTACCGTCACTAATTCTATCTGTGCTCCATCTAGGGCTGTTCTGCTGACAGGGAAACATAGTTTCATGAATGGCAAAGTGGATAACATACAGCCCTTCAATTGGGATCAGGATAATTTCCCAAAATTGATGCAGGCAAATGGCTATGCGACAGCTTTGATAGGAAAAATCCATTTGGATGGACAGCCTCAGGGTTTTGATTATTCCATCGTGTTGCCAGGACAAGGCGAATATTATAACCCGGACTTTTTAATCAATGGGGAGAAAAAGCGTATCGAGGGTTATGTCACAGACATCACCACTGACTTGGCTTTGGACTGGTTGGAAAATGGTAGAGATAAGGAAAAGCCTTTCGTTATGCTTTATCATCAAAAAGCTCCTCATAGAAATTGGAAGCCTGCTCCAGAGTACCTGACACTATATGATGATAAGGAATTCACACCACCAGCCAATTTCTTTGACGAGGAAACAAATTATCAGGGTAGAGGTTCGGCGGCTCGTGAGCAGGAGATGGAGATTGACGAAATTATGCGTTGGGGTCGTGACTTGATGCTTGAAGTAAATCCAAATGGAGATAGCACTGGTTTGGCTGGAGATTTAAGACGCTTCAATCCTGAGCAACTGAAAGCTTGGAGAGCTGCTTTTGATCCTAAAAATGCAGCATTCCTGAAAAAATTTGGAGGAATAGCCGAGAAGGATTTAACACTAGAGCAAAAGCGTGAGATCGCGATCTGGAAGTACAATCGATACATTAAAAATTACCTGCGTACGATCAAGTCTGTGGATGATGGAGTAGGTGAGGTCTTGGATTATTTGGAAGCAAATGGCCTCGCTGAAAATACCATCGTGGTTTATACCTCTGATCAAGGGTTCTACTTGGGCGAGCATGGCTGGTTTGACAAGCGCTTTATGTACGAGGAGTCTTTCCGTACGCCACTAGTGATGAAGTTCCCAAAAGAGATCAAGCCTGGAACAACGATCAAAAACTTGGTACAAAACCTAGACTTTGCTCCTACATTCTTGGATTATGCGGGATTGCAGGCTCCTAAAGAGATGCAAGGTGAATCATTTAGAAAGTTGGTGAGTGGAGAAAGCAAAGAATGGCGTGATGCTGTGTACTATACCTATTATGAATACCCTGCTGAGCATAGCGTGAAGCGGCATAACGGGGTTGCCACCGATCGATATAAACTTATTCACTTCTATTATGACGTGGATGAATGGGAATTGTATGATTTGGAAAAAGACCCGCGCGAAATGAACAATGTCTACGATAACCCTGAGTATGCAGCGGTTCGTGAGACGATGCATAAGAAATTTGAGGAAGTGCGGACCAAATATGGCGACAGTGATGCCAATGATAAGCGCTTCTTGGATGAGTACATGGAAGTGTATAATAAGAGGAATAATAAGTGATATGATTCTTTAAACGATGCTATTAGTCTTAATTATTAGCTTATAAGGCTGGAAGACGGATACTTCGGCTACGCTCAGTACAAGTGACCGGAGACCGAAGTAGCCCTTAATCTAAAAGTCAAACTTAAATGTGATTGATTTTGGTTTTTACTGCCAAATGTGGGGAATTACGAAATAAGTAAGTTGGCTCTAGTATGTTACACTTTAGGTATCTTTTCAGATGGCTAGGAGGAAAGGAATCAAAGTCTAAGGCCATCTGTTTCTTTGATAAAAAGTTGAAATAAAATGAGCAATACTAAAAAGGCATACATAGCAGGCGGCTGTTTCTGGGGCATGGAAGATCTCTTCAGAACTCGTCCAGGGATAGTGGATACAGAAGTTGGTTACCTAGGCGGTCAAAATGAAAACCCGACCTATAAAAACCATCCAGGACATGCTGAAGGCATAGAACTGACTTATGACCCCAATGTAACATCCCTAAAGGAGATTTTGGATTACTTCTATAGAATGCACAATCCTACTACAATAGATCAGCAAGGCAACGACATGGGATCAAGCTATCGCTCTGCGATTTTCTACCAAAATGAGGAGGAAAAAGCCGAAGCCGAAGAAATGATAGCTATTGTCAATGCATCTGGAAAGTGGTCTAACAAGGTAGTAACTACTTTAGAGCCATTTACACAGTTTTGGACTGCAGAAGACTATCATCAAGATTATCTGGTGAAAAATCCGAATGGGTATACCTGTCACTTCTTGAGGTTTGAAGAATCCTTTATTAAGGGGTGAGGAAGACCGAAGACCGAAGACCGAAGACGGGAGACGGGAGACGGGAGACGGAAGACCGAAGACGGAAGACGGAAGACGGAAGTAGCCTAAAATCTAGAGTTTAGCATATCTTATGATGCTTTTGTCTCTTTGCCTTTCTGACAGTATGAAAATTCAAGTATTAAAAGTAGAGGTAAAAGCTATTGCTGTGGCCGCACCCGTCATCGGACATCAGACATCCAGCAAACCGAAGAAACTCTGGCGACTGGCATCATTGCGAACAAAAATTTAACCTAAAACAACCAGCCCTAATATGAAACACAGTTTAAAATCAATTTTCCTCGGCTCCTTAGCTGTACTTGCATTTGCCTGCAAGACTGAGGAGGCTGCTAAACCCGCAGAGAGGCCAAACATCATATTTATCATGTCAGATGATCATGCCTATCAGGCGATTTCTGCCTATGATAACACGCTTATCGAGACGCCTAATATCGATCGTATAGCAAAAATGGGGATGCTCTTCACGAATGCTTCTGTGACGAATTCCATCTGTGCGCCTTCCCGTGCGACGATTTTGACAGGAAAGCATTCTCACATCAATGGCAAGGTGGATAATCACTTCCCTTTTGATACGACCAATGTGACTTTCCCTCAGATCCTTCAGGATGCGGGTTACCAGACGGCCATGTTTGGGAAACTTCACTTTGGCAACAGCCCAAAAGGCTTTGATCAGTTTAAGATTTTGCCTGGTCAGGGCGTGTATTACAATCCTGATTTCATTACCAAAAATGAAGGAAAGATCAAGGTAGAAGGGTATGTGACGGATATCATCACAGACATGACCTTGGATTGGTTGCAGAATGAGCGTAAGGCTGATCAGCCTTTTATGTTGATGTACCTACACAAAGCACCGCATCGCGAGTGGCTTCCTGCTGAGCGTCACGTAGAGGAATTCACCAATCGCTCGTTCAAAGAGCCAGCTACACTATTCGATGACTACTCAGGAAGAGGCAGAGCTGCGCATGAAGCGGAGATGAATTTGCTAACAGATATGCACTGGGGTGGAGATTCCAAAGTGTATCCTGAGGTAATGGATGAGTTGGGTATCCCAGAGAACTCAAGCTGGGATAAGGCTGCACTCACAGGAGAATTGAACAGGATGACTGAGTCTCAGCGTGCAAACTGGGATAAGGCCTATATGAAAGTCAATGAAGACTTCAAGAAAGCGTATCCTACCATGACTGAAAAGGATAAAATGAAGTGGAGATATCAGCGCTACATGCAGGATTACCTAGGTACGATCAAAGCTGTGGATGAGAATGTAGGTCGTGTATTGGACTATTTGGAAGCAAATGATTTGATGGAAAATACGATCATCGTCTACACTTCTGATCAGGGTTTTTACCTGGGCGAACATGGTTGGTTTGACAAGCGATTTGTGTACAATGAGTCTTTCAAAACACCACTTTTGATGGCTTGGCCAAACAGAGTAAAGGCAGGAACCAAATCTGACGAGATGGTTCAGAATCTTGATTTTGCGCAGACATTCCTTGAAGCTGCCGGTATAGAAGCTCCTGCGGATATGCAGGGCGAAAGCTTGTTGCCATTGCTTACAGGCGAAACGGACAAGTGGACTCGTGAAGCGGTTTATTACCATTACTATGAGTATCCATCTATTCACATGGTGAAGCGTCATTATGCGATTATTACTCAGGAGTATAAGATGGTTCACTACTATTTTGACAGCGACGAGTGGGAATTGATCGATAGAAAGAAGGATCCTAATGAGATGACCAATGTCTACGATGATCCAGCTTATGCCGAGATCAAAGCAAAATTGCATAAGCAACTGGATGGACTTCGTGAAAAGTACGGAGATAGCTCAGAGTTAAGTCAGGATTACATTGACAAGTACTTAGACAATCTTGAAAAGAACAAGTATAGTACAGGCGGAAAAGACACCGGCTTGATCGATAAGATCTTCGAAGACAGAAAGAAAAAATAAGGTAAAGTTTTACCTTTCCTAAGGAGCCTCAGCAGATTCGTTTGCTGAGGTTTTTGTTTTTTTTACCGCAGTGTACGCAAAGTTCACGCAAAGGGCGCAAGGGAATAAATGCCTCCAGTAAAGGCGCCACGGCGCTAATTCTCTAAAAAACAAAGGTGTACTAAGAGAATGGTTCGTTTGTAGAACCTGAAGTCGTGCGTGAAAAACGAACGATGGCGGTGAGGGACGATTCGACTGTAGCATCAATAATCGTTGGTGAGACACGAAGGTAGGCGCTGAACGTCCGAAAAAGATCCGAAGGATTGAAACGATTCATAACCCTCGGCAAAGCCAGGGGTATAGGAATAGCAAATGCCTATAACCCTGAAAGGGTGAAACTCTATGTTCCGCCCTCCGCGATAGCAATCGGGACAGGGCTATAGATTATACTTACATCAACTTCCCTGCACTTACGTACAGGGTTATGAATAGTTTGGCACTCCCGTATAGTTATCGGGACGGCGCCAGGTGTAACTGCAATTTCAGAATTATAAAGAAATTGTCATTTTGCTAAATTTCATACTGATTGCTTTCCTGTACTGGCAAGATTGCGGATAATCATGTTGCCTTTTTATAAAAAAAGCGCTTGCTAAAACTCTGCGTCCTTGGCGTCTCTGCGGTTAGAATCACTTTTTATTTAAATCTGTTTTATTAGCCATTTAAGCTTCCTAATTTGAGTACAAATAACTCAAACCCATGAATAACCTAGTTCAACACTATCCAATCTCTCCTGAGGCAAAAGCTTTTTACCAGGAAAACAACTACATCAAACTCAAGCAGGTGCTAAGCTCGGAGGAAGTCGCGCATTTCAATGAAGTGATTTCAGCTGAAGTTCAGCGGAAAAACACACAGGAAAGACCGATGGAAGAGCGGGATACCTATAGCAAGGCATTCTTGCAGATTTTCAATTTGTGGACGGAATCTGAGGAAGTGAAAAAGCTGGTGATGAGCAAGCGCTTGGCTCAGATAGCCTCAGATTTGATGGGCTGCGAGCAGGTAAGGATTTACCATGATCAGGCCCTATTCAAAGAGGCTGGTGGAGGAATTACTCCTTGGCATGCCGATCAGTATTACTGGCCGATTGATACGAATAACACGATAACCGCATGGATTCCGCTTCAGGCTACTCCGCTGGAGATGGGGCCGCTAGAGTTTTCAGCCAAAAGCCAGCAGATTGTTTTCGGAAGAGATCTTCAGATCGGAGATGATTCTGAGGTGCAGATCAAGCAGAATCTTCGTGTCAACAACTTTGAGCATGTAATCGAAGCATTTGATTTGGGAGAGGTGAGCTTCCACTCAGGCTGGGTATTCCATCGTGCCGGAGCTAATCAAACGGATCAGATGCGAAAGGTAATGACTGTGATTTACATGGATGCTACCGCCAAATTGATGAATCCTAAAAATGATAACCAAATTCATGACTGGAATACCTGGTGCCCGGGAGCGAAGATCGGTGAGGTGATCGATACGGAATTGAATCCTATTGCGGGCTGAGTTTATTAGTAACGATATAGATCTGAAAGAACAGGAAATTCCTCAAAATACAGCTTTAAATCACGCTGGTATTTTAAGCTGATTATGAGCAATCCAAGTAAATTATAAATTTAAATTGATAGGAAGGCGTAGTTGCAAACTACGCGTAGTGGGGCAGGTTAGGCTTCATTTTCGTAATAGATTTTGTAGTACTTCCGTCCGTTTTCGTCAATTCCTTGTTCTATTAGCTCTCTGTTTCCGTGTATGTATATGTCAAAATTTTTATCAAGTTTTAAAATTTTTCTGAAAACTCTTGCTTGTTTTTTTACTGCTTGGGCAGATATTTCAAAATTATCTGAAACTTCAACTTCCTTTTCTTGTCTATATGTTTGATCAAACTTGCGAAATGATTCAATAACACTGCTGTCTGCAAAAACCTCTGATTCAAATTCTTGTTTGTCGAAAGTTTCGTGTTTTTTGAAATAGTCAACAGAACGGTTTAAGAAGTCTATTTTGTCAGTTTTTGAAACCTCAAAGTCTTTTGAAAGTTGTTTTGTAACAAACTGTTTTGCAATTCCTAAAAATTGATTGGTTTGGTGGAAATCATTTTTAATTGGCTGAACTCCTAAAAAATCATCTTTCCAATACTGGGCTTCTGAACTTCTATTAGTATTGTCAACGACAGAGATTAAAAATCCACTCTCTTTTCCAGTATTAAAGATTAGGCATCCTTTATCTAATTTATTTGTGTTTATTCCTTTTTCATCAATCAACTCAAATCCATTTTCTTTATTATTTACTTTAAGAACAGTGTCTTTGTTTTCTGATTTGAAAATTCCAATACAGTCAACTATTTCATTATTAATTTCGCAATTATTGAAATAGATTACACATAACTCACCACTTTTTATTTGTGGATGAGTACTCTTATCATACAAATATCGACCTACATTTTGTGATTGTTCAATAAATGAATCTATATTTTTAAAAATAGAACTTACGAATTGATTAACAGGGTTAAGGTCTAAATTTGGAAGAAAAAAGAATCTGTATAATTCATCAAACTTAAAGCTATTGTTTGCCAATTGTTTGAAATATACTTCAATTTTATCATAATCAGTAAGAATATCGGAAAAACGTACACCATCTCCATTATTCTTATTCCCAACATAATGAACTATAAGTTTATTAATTTGTCCGAATGTTATATTTTGCATAATTATTTATTGTAAATCTCATTTGGAATTAATCCTTTCCCACCTATAAATTCATCTACAGTATGAAAGTATGATAAGTCGTTGTCTATCCAATATTCTTTAGATGCGTGCTCTACCATAATAATTTGAAAATGCTTCTTCTTTTCGTCATTGATGTAGCCAACAAAAGAATTCAACAACTTAAATGCATCAAGTAGTTTTGCCTTATCATCATTTTTCCCTTCATAATATGGTGTACTTGGTTGGTCAATAAATAAGAATTCTGGTATATGGTCTTGCTCAATATTTAATACGTGTTCGTGTAAACCCAAATAAAGACAAAGATGCATAAACATATAGTTTGAAGCACTCCCAACATTGTCTAAAGCAAACATATGTCCATCTGGAATTAGTTGTAAAATCATTTTTTCACTACTAAATTCTACTCGACTATTATTGTATTTTGCTAAAGAACTCAATTGGTTGAAGTTTCGTTGAATACTCTGATTTAACAGCGTTTTCATCGAGAATTTTATTTGTGATGTCTCTTGTGGTACTTTTAATAATCTTTCTTTCTCTTCATTCAAGCTATTTAGCTTGATTGTATCAATAGGTTTAATTACTTCTCTTTTTAAAATTTGTTCGTACGCAAACTTGATTTCTCCAAGTATAATAAACTTTTCTCCTTCTGATTGATAATTTTTCTTAATCTCGTTAAGTTGGGTTATTTGTTTGTCAATTTCCTGAATTTGTGCTCTTAATCCCTTTACATCACCTAAAACTTTTAAAGGTTCTGCGATTTTCTTGGAAAGGTTGACTTTAATATTTTTCAAAGAAGATTCTAAAGACTCTACAAATAGCTTTGTTTCGTATGAATCTACTAATTGGTCTGATACCTTTTGACTTAAAAATTCGATAGGTTGTAGACTATCAGCAGATTTATTCAAGTTCTTTTTATACAAATCATACTCTCTTTGATATTGGCTTATAGCATTAACCTGCGCTTGTAATTCATTTTTACTTTCATACAAGCCATTAATTTCTGAAAACAATTTTGAATTTTCTGCAACCTTTTTTGAATTAGCTATAATGTCTTCTATGGTCAATATTGCATCATCTACATTATTAAAAGAATCAGAATATTCAATAAAATTGTATGTTTTGCATTTTTCTATTAGGCTGAATATTTCTGTTTTAAAATTTTTGATTTTATTTTGATTACCTCTTTCTTGATTTTGAATTGTCTTTAACCCATTTTCAATTTCTTGTAAACGCTCAATGGCTTTAATATTCTCCATATCATTTACACCTATAACCAAATCAAAAATGTGGCTCAAAGCTTTGTCATATTCTTCTTTTCCATAAAACGTGGTGTCGAAATACGTTTCGGGTGCATCAATAATAGTTTGAGTCAATGAGTTAAAAAGTAGAAAATGCCTGTAGGATATATTGAAAGTTGTTTTGCCTAATCCTTTTCCAAATGGAAATCTTAAATTATCACTAATCCCAAATTCTTCATCTAAGACTGCTTTTATTTCTGCTATTTCTTTATTGTTTACAGGTTTGTTAGGGAAAGATCCTAAACCAAAAAAAACATCCGCAGAAACAGAGCCGTTACTTGGTGTTTTTCGAACTATTGACATTTCTTTTCCATTTATGGTAAAACGAATTCCAAACCATAAAACCTTATCGGTAATTTCAGTTGGAACTGTTGCTTTGCCAGTTAAAAGACAATAATCAATAATATTCCAAAAGCTTGTTTTACCTGTTGTAGAATCACCAGTTATTACATTAACCTTGTTAGGCAAAAATTGATAATTTTTAGGTTCAGTATTTTCATCCTTAAACCAAAGCTTTATTTCGTGAAGTATAAATTTCATAGTTGTACTTTTAGCATTTTGTATAGTTGAATGGTAGAATGTTTTTCTATCATCGATATAAACGTTGGAATAACTTCCTGTATTCTATTAAATCTATCGCCTAAAGTTTTATCATTAGAATCTAATACAACACTTGTCACGATTTCATTTCCTATACTTATTTGATTACTAGAATTTAATAATGTTAAAGAATTAATTGTAACTGGTAATAGCGACAAGTATCTTTTGTTGAATGATGCAAATAATCTTGACTGCTCTTTTATCATTTCCTCTAATCCTAATTCGGTATCTTGCTTTTTTGACAAATAACTAACTGTTCTATCATCTAATAAAAATGGTAAGACTAAACAAGAGCGAGCAATATCTAATTTGTCAATTTCATTCAATATGGATAAGAAGACACAACTTGCAATCGCTTCGTTGTTGTATACATAGTATATTTCTTTCATTCCTTTTTGTATTTATTGCTCCAATCAAAATGCCATCCGATTTCAAGTTTATCTGATAGAGCGTAGTAATGTCCATTGCTAAATTCAATACCTAAAGCTGAAAACCCAGGGATTGATAAGTCTTGTTTTCTGATATAGTCAACTAAATCAACGCCTAAGTTTTTAATGTCATCCTCTAAATCCTCAATAGCAGAACCATAATTTATTTGACGTTCAATTTTTCTGTATTTAGCTTTAAATTCATTTATCCATATTTGAATACTGTTATTTTTAAATTCTTCTATATCTGTAAGTAAAATGAAATTCTCTTCCTCAGACCAATAAGTAAAATGATTTAAAAATTTCAGCATTTGTGTAGTGTAATTTCGAATGTCATTTGAACCTGGTTGTATTTCGCCTATATCAAGTAATTGCTTTATAAAAATTTGACTTTCCAAATCATCAGGTAATAAAACAGGAAATTCTCTTTTAGGTAATGGGCGAATCTCATTCGAAACCTTAAAACATTTTCCAAATCGTTTTCCAAATTCACTTCCCGATATTTCAAATTTTTGCCCAGCTTTTATATCTAAGTACTTTGATAAATTTAATTCAGATGAAAATTTTTCAAAGATTGGATCAACTAAGTTTTCTTGATAGTATTTCTCAAGTATTTTATTCTTAATCTTATCAATAATTTTATCCTCGCCTATTTCTATCCACAATTTCTTTAAAAATAGCTCAAGTTTACTCTTACTTAGTTTAGTGACTTTTTTTAAATATTTTTTGAGTGTTTCGTCTTTAGTTTTATTTCCTAATTCTTTTATTTTCAACTTCACTTTATCGGAATCGTTATCTGCTTTGAATAAATTAAGTGTGGTTATAAAATCATTGTTACTTTCACTTTTATTTGTAACTAAAATGAATGTGTGTTTTTTAAGAAAATCAGAACTTTTATCTGCAATAATAAAATCAGCCCAATTGCTTAGCGTTTTCCATAAGTCCGTATCTAATTCAGTTAAATTTTGTGGCTTACCCTTTGCATTTTTTATGATTGTATGCTTTGCCTGATATAAAATTGTTGTTCCGTCTTCTTTATCAATATGCACATCATCTTTAACTTCAAATCCTATTTTTTGACCGAATTTGAGGTCAAGAGCTAAAAGCATAAAGTAGTAGAATTGATAGTCAAATCCTATAGCTTGTGGACCAGCAGTATGTTGTTCTTGTATCGTTTTTGTTTCAGCCATACTTTTTTATTTACCCCTTTTTAACCTACGTTTTGGCAACTTTTTCCAAAGCTGTGCGCCAAACCAATTTAGTTCTTTGACATCGTTTGGGGTTGCAGATCTGTGTATATGCAACCAGCTACGTATATTTCCTATATATCTTTTGTTCTCCATAAAATCTCAGCTCTTATTCCCTGAAGATTCCACTCTCCAAGAAAGGAAGTTTTGAGTTGTAATTTATACCCTGTACAGGGTATTTTATGCTTTTTCTTAGTACGAGACTTGTCGTTATAATCCAACAGTCGGTATTGAGTCCAGTTTAATTGTGAACGCAGTGCGTTCATTATTGGGAAGGTGAGGTAAAACTGCCAGCAAAAATTAAGTTGTCTAAAAGAATAACCGCTACCGAAGTCATTTTCTAGGACTTCAGCCAAGTTTTTTAGTAGGAAAGTCCCGTAATCTGCACGTTCTTTTCCGTTTTGCTCTTCTTCCACGATGTGCCTACCGATTTCCCAATACATTAGCACTCGTTCATGATTTACCGCGCGAATCGCATTTGTTTGCGCTTGCGAAATGATTTGCCGGATATTATCTATAAATGATTTAGAGATTTGATTCATAGTCTGTTGCAGTCGAATAATAGACTAATATAAATGCTAATCTTTATTTGTGAGTCTAAGCTTTAGCCTATTTCTGAAAGAGTAAACTAATAGATACATTCCTATAGGTTGAGCACAGGATTGCTAAAATCCTAAAAAGCCCTATTTTATCGCTTCGATTTTATGCTTTTTCCCAAAACCCTAACCTGAACCCATGAAGCCTACCTATACTTACAACCAAACTTACCTTTGGCTGATTAGCCTCACTGCAGCTCTGGGAGGGTTTTTATTTGGGTACGATTGGGTAGTAATAGGAGGGGCCAAGCCATTTTACGAGCCTTTTTTTAATATTACTTCGGTGGGCGATCAGGGTTGGGGCACAAGCTCAGCTCTGATTGGCTGCATGATCGGAGCGGGGATTTGCATCTTGATTTCGGATAAGTTAGGGAGGAAAAGATTGCTGATTGCTTCTGGTTTATTATTTTCCATATCGGCCATTGGAACTGCCTTGGCTGGTACTTTCTGGGAATTCAATTTCTATAGAATCATCGGTGGCGTAGCGATGGGAGTAGCGCTAAACCTCTCACCGCTTTACATAGCAGAACTTTCGCCTCCAGAGAAACGCGGCAAAATGGTGACGATTAACCAGCTCCTGATCATGTTCGGAGTTTTGCTGGCTCAGTTGATCAACTGGCAGATTTCGCTTGCGGATACCCAATTGGCTGATGATGCTACTTTCGAGATGATTGCAGCGAGTTGGTCTGGGCAAAATGGTTGGAGATGGATGTTTGCGGCGGAAGCTGTTCCTGCACTACTTTTCTTTGGTTTGATGTTTTTTGTGCCTGAGTCCGTGCCTTGGTTGATCAAGAATAAGGAGGAAGATAAAGCTCGAAAAATTCTTGTGAGAATCGGTGGAGAGAACTACGCTCAGGATTCTATCGCTGAAGTGAAAACGACTCTGAGAGAAGGCGATTTTGGAAGAGTGAACCTCAAGGAATTGTTCCAGAAGCGAATTATGAAGCTATTGGGAATCGGTATTTTCCTGGCTTTTCTACAGCAGTGGTCTGGGATCAATGTGGTGATCTATTACGCTGCGGATATCTTCCAGGCGGCAGGATACAACCTGAAGCAGATGATGCTAAATATCGTGGTGATTGGTGGGGTGATGGTGCTATCGGTGTTCATCACCATTTTCACAGTGGATAGATTTGGCAGGAAGAAACTCCTGCTGATCGGTACTTCGGCGATGGCGATTTTGTATGGGCTGATTGGCTACTTTTTCTACATAGATCTTGGCGGAAATGCTGTAGTATTTGCTGTATTGACCAATGTGATGTTTTATTCCTTCACCTTGGCGCCCCTGCTTTGGGTAGTGCTCTCAGAGATTTTTCCCACGCGAATCCGAGGGGCTGCCATTTCCATAGGAGCGCTTGCGCACTGGATTGGGAACTTCACCCTGACCTATTTCTTTCCTGCGATCCGTGAGAATCTAGGCTGGGCAAATAACTTCTGGCTCTACGGTGCAATCTGCGCTTTTGGGTTCTTGGTGATTTACTATGTTTTACCTGAGACGAAGGGCAAGTCTCTGGAAGAGATAGAAAAGGAATTGGTGGGGTAAACTCAGACCGAGTACCTTGACCTCACTGAAACCAAAAAAGGAATCAAGCAAACCGCAGAAACAATCAGCGGATGAATCCCGAATATCACGAGCAGGAAAAGGAAAAAGAAAACCAAATAGCCCAGCTTAAGAGCTTTCTCCTGCTCATTTCTCCACTTGATCAATCCATAAATCCCCATGTTCATTGCGATCAAGAGGATAAGTAAAAAGAATAGATCCGGGAGGTTTTCGAGGATGCCAAACTTAAAGACTAGCAGGGTAAGTTCTGGGGAAAGTATGAGTAAAATCGGTACTGCATGTTGCCACAGCTTTCTGGAATAGCTCAAGGGCATGTTGCGGAAATAGCTTAGTTGCTGAGATTCAAACCCATCTTTCTCCAGCCAAATTGGAAAGTGCACATAGGCAGTACATAATATTCCGAATTCCAGCCATCTCAGGTCAAATTCTCCAGAGGTAAAAAAGTAGAAAAAACCATTCAGCAGGAAGATGCTGATGATTTTCACGGCCAAAATCAGCAGGGTTCTATTTTCCCTCAAATGCATCAAAAACCAAAACTCGAACTTCAGCTTCTTAAAAATTGCAGGTCTAACTCGTGTGCTTTCTGGAAATGGCTTTTTGAGTTTGAAATAGAGGACAGTAATATCAGCCAGGAAAATCCCTATGAGAAAAAGCCAGAGTACTCCAAGCTTTCCACCAGAGCGCATCCCAATTCCTACATAAGTCAGTAAAACCGAATAGGCTAAAATCAAAGCATGATTTGCCAGCCAAACGGGCAGGAAGTTTCGGCCAAGTTGGGGCCAGGTGAAAAAGCCTAGCTGATGAAAGATTCTATAATGCTTATCATTCAGGAGTCTAATCTGAAATCTTTTTTGAGCCAAGGTATAACCCAGAAAAATCAATAAGATAGCATAAAAACCTGCGGAATTCTGAAGGAGGCGCTCGGCTATCATGAGATGCTGCTTCATTTCCATAAAGACACCGAAAACGACGATGACCAAAATGAAGAAGCCTAGAAATGCTCGATAGAACGTAATTACAAATGATTTGAAAAATAGCTCATTCATGGGTTTGAACTAGTTTTCCATCAGCGATAGTCAATACAGAGTCATAAGAGAAGAACTCTTCAAAATCTGCGATATGGGAAGTCAGTAGGAAGCTCACTCCGCTTTGGAGTTGCTGATTGATCAATTCAGTAAGTCGCTTCTGCGAACCCACATCGATAGTAGTGTAGGGTTCGTCTAGAATGATCAAGCTTGGTGTCCCCAGAAATGCCAGAATAATTCCTGCTTTTTTCAGCATTCCAGAGGAATAGGTAGAAATAGCGTTTTTGGAATAGTCACCAATTCCCAGGATCTCTTTCAAAGATTCAATCTGCACATCGTCAGCTCCTTTGGTTTTGGATACAAAAGCTATCAACTCATCCAAACTTAGAAAATCCGGAAATAGGGGTTCTGCTTCTGAGTAATTGACCAGCTTGCGAAAGGGGATAGGTTCTTTCTTCAGTGAAATTCCGTCCAACATAATCTCTCCCTCAAATGCATGAATTCCCGCAATTGCCTTCAAAAGTGTAGATTTCCCTGAGCCATTTTCACCCTTGATCAGATGTATGCCTTTGGCCAAGTGGAGTGAGTCAATCTCCATTTGAAAGCCCGTTGGGTATGTTTTTTTAAAGTGCTGGATTTGTAGCATATGATGGATACAGTTGTCTTGCTTCTCCAGAAGCTGGACTTGATTTGTGTTTACTCTCAACAAAGAATTCATTCAATTTCCGAATTTCTAGGTAATAGAAGGAGAGGTTTAGAAGTTTTAACCAATTCCAAATATTGCGTCTTATTGAAAGTAAGTAAAATAACATCTTCAACTACCTAAAGAAAAGTCTCCAATACAGCTAAAAAACTGATCTATAAGACAGAGAGTTGCTACTATAATCTCCCTAAAGCCGCGCCTATAGTGGATCTGAGCTGCAAGGATTCCAGAGTGTGCGGATTAGGCCAGCGAAAACCAAAACCTTTATTGAAATCTATAGTTAGGCAAGGGGAAATAGCCATCTTTAAAGGAATGATTATTGTATTTTTAAGTATTAAAATGATAAACCCTTAAGATTTTATGACAAGTGTATTGAAAAGAAACAATGTAACAGTCATAGGCGAGGGAAGCAAAGTGCTAATGTTTGGCCACGGATTCGGATGTGATCAGAATGCCTGGAAGCATATTAAAAACTTTTTCATTAAAGATTACAAGCTTGTTTTTCTTGATTTTGTTGGAGCTGGGAAATCTGATTTGGCATCCTACGATCCCCAGAAATATGCCTCTTTAGATGGCTATGTGACGGATATTATAGAGATATGCGATGTGCTGGAGTTAAGAAATGCAATATTTATTGGGCACTCGGTAAGCTGTATGATAGGGGCTTTAGCATCCATAAAGAGACCGGATGTTTTTGAAAAACTTATCTTCATCGCTCCATCTCCCTGCTATATAAGTTCAGGAGATTACACAGGAGGATTTGATCAGGAAACGATAGACTCATTACTTGAGGTGATGGAAGAAGATTATATCAGCTGGGCCAGATCGATCGCTCCAGATATAATGGATGCTCACAATGGGGAAGAACTTACCAGTGAATTATCGACTAGCTTTTGTGCGATTGACCCGCTAATAGCTAAGCAATTCGCTAGAGTGACTTTTTTGTCAGATAATAGAAAAGATCTTCCTTTAATTCCTGTTGAAAGCCTAACGATTCAATGTTCTGATGACATGATAGCACCAGTGTCTGTGGGGCAATACATAAATGCAAATACCAGAAACAATACATTAACAGTTTTAGAAGCGCATGGCCATTGTCCTCATATGAGTCATCCAGCTGAAACCGTTCATGCTATAAATGCTTTTTTGCAGTAAGTCTAAGTGTAGTTAAAAACAGGATATTTCGTACCTTAAGAAACAGACCAAAATTGAACCAGTATGCAGCCGGATAACAATCAAGAGAATACAAAAACGAATAGCAAACTTACCCCAGAGCTATATGACAAGTTTGCACCACCAGTTTATGGCAAAATATTAAGCATCGTTCATCAAGGTCCAATAGCAGGAAAAGTACTGGAAAAAGTCTTTGTCTCAGCTTATACAAAGGATGAAACTTTCCCTTTACGAAGTCCCTTAATGTCCTTGATTGATCTGGCTCAAGAAAGAAGTCGCAAAACAGTCAAAGCACTTACTATTTTCCGTGAATGTTGCTCAGGAGCTAGCATTAGCATAACTGATAAAAAATAACACACTATAATTTTTTGAAACAGCTGCCATCTTTTTGTTTGCAAAATTGACGATGGCGAATTGCTACTATCCTTCCTGTGGTGGAAACAATTATATTCCCCTTTCTTAAAGCCAAGTTCTATATCATACAGCACCATTTGTTATAAAAAACAGCCGCCCTTGTTTCCAAAAGCGGCTGGTTGATATTATAGTAATTAGCTTTTAAATCTTCGTAAGGGCATTTGCTAGATCATTTTTCAAATCTTCAGCATCTTCTACACCTACGCTCAATCGGATCAAAGAATCTACCAAACCTACTTTCTCCCGCTCTTCTTTGGGGATACTTGCATGGGTCATGGATGCTGGGTGTCCACACAGGGATTCTACTCCACCAAGAGATTCTGCTAGCGCAAAAATTTGAAAGCTTTCCATCACCTTTCTCGCATCAGATTCTTTATTGCCCACTAGGGTAAAGGAGATCATTCCTCCGTAATCGCGCATTTGCTTTACAGCGATGTCATGATTTGGATGATCCTCGAAGCCTGGCCAGTACACTTTCTCTACTTTCGGGTGATTTTTCAAGTAAGCTGCGATGGTTTTGCCATTTTGAGAATGGCGCTCCATTCTTAGGTGGAGGGTTTTGATTCCTCTTATGACTAAGAAACAGTCCTGAGGACCTGGAGTAGCTCCGGTAGCATTTTGGATGAATGCCAGCCTTTGCGCAAGCTCATCATCATTTACCACCAAAGCTCCCATCACCACGTCGGAGTGCCCGCCCAGGTATTTGGTTACGGAGTGCATCACGATATCTGCACCCAGATTCAATGGGTTTTGCAGGTAAGGAGAGGCAAAGGTGTTGTCCACAGCAAGAATGATCTTGGTACCCGTGCTTAGTTTTGCCACCGCTGCGATATCGATGATATTCATCATAGGATTGGTAGGCGTCTCTACCCAGATCATTTTCGTGTTTTCCGTAATATGATCTGCGATGCTCGCCGCATCCGACATGGGCACAAACTTGAATTTGATGCCGTATCGCTCGTATACTTTGGTAAATAGACGGTAAGACCCGCCATACAGATCATTGGTACTGATGATCTCATCACCTGGGTTGAAAAGTTTGATCACCGCATCTATAGCTCCCAAACCTGAAGAAAAGCATATGCCATGCTTGCCGTTTTCCAGTGCTGCCAAGTTATTTTGCAAAGCAGTACGGGTAGGATTGTGAGTACGGGAATACTCATATCCTTTATGATCACCTGGCGAATTTTGCACATAAGTGGACGTCTGGTAGATCGGAGTCATGATCGCGCCGGTGGCGGGATCCGGCTCTATTCCGGCGTGTATGGCTTTTGTTCCGAATTTCATTCGTAATTGGTTTAGACTGTTTTGGCTTCTAAGAAAAAGAAAACCTTTTTGGATTTTCGGGGTGATTTTAGGCTTTGCATGTTAAACTTGCAGACATTCCTAGTGAATCAATGGTTGATAACTCAAATATGACAAAAAAGGGCAGGATTTTCAAAACTATCCGCGCGTACTTCGGCAAGCACCCCTCAGGCATATTTGCATGGCTTTGGGTGACGCTGATGCCCTTTGTTGGAAGTGTGATTTTTGCCGCGAATTATGATTTTCTGGATGATTACCAGCTTTATACTGCCTTGGATTACTTCATCTACACGGTGATTGGGGCTTTGCTTATGGGCTTGGCGCTTCTTCCCACTACCTTGATTGCCTTAGCTTCTGGTTTCTATTTCGGCTGGGTTTCTTTGCCATTTTTGATTCTCGGCTATTCCCTGGCCTCTATACTTGGATATGTGCTGGGCAAACTGACCAACATGGGCCTGACGGAAAAATTGTTCAAGAAAAACCCAAAGTTTCATGAAGCGCTGGAGGCTCGTAAAGGGAAAGAAGGCTCGCTGGTATTCTTTGTTCGAATTTCCCCTATAGTCCCTTTTGCTATTTCCAACTTCCTCTTTGCCAATCTGAATATTAAGCTGTGGAAGGTGTTGGTATACGGCATCCCCGGAATGCTTACCCGCACCGTACTCGCATTCGCTGCTGGAGTTCTTGCAAGTTCTTATCTGGCTGCCAAAGAATCTATGAATAGCCCCTTGCAATGGGGGATTGGCATTGCGTTGCTCATTATTGGTGTGGCGGGGATTTATGGATATGTGAAGAAATCTAGGAAATAATCAATAGACAATATGATCATCAGCAAGGAGGACAGTCACCAAAATTTCTTTGCTTACCCAGCAGGAAGACCGATGACCGAAGCGGCCTAAATGCTAGTGTTTATCCTATCCTTCAAGCCGAATAGGCAAGTCCGCTTTCTTCATTCGAAATCCGGGATTTCTTCTTCTCTGACGTATGGAAAAGAAGCCAATCTTGTTAATCCATAATAGGTGTTCAGGCCGGAAATCCCGATGCCGGAAGAATGCTGCAGATCCAACTGTCCTAAGTTATTTATAGCTTCATCAGGAAGGACAAGCATCTCCACGGAACCGATCACAAATAGGCATCCGTTGGGCAAGGGAATACTTTCCAGATGTTTCATCCCAATTTTTACTGGGCTGTCTTTTACAAAAGGAGCATGGAAACCAGCGATAAACTCCTTTTCCAATTTCATCCTATCAAATTCAGATTCTCCTTTTTTCAGTTTGGCGGAGGTGTAATGTGCTTTTTCAATAAATGATTCAGACACATGATTGATCGTGTAAAACTCAGTTTCCAAGATATTGGGATAGGTATCTCTAGGGATTTCAGATTGAGGTCGCATGATAAATGCCAGCTGCGCAGGGCTTGATCCCAGATGCACCACAGATGAAAAAATCGCCACGTTGTCTTTCCCATCCTTGGATTTCGTGCCAATCAAATTGGCTGGTTTTACACCTGAAAGCGAATTGATCAGATTCAGTTTATAGGTGCGCTCCAGTTTTTCTATTTCATCTTTTTGTAAGTGCATTTTTGATCACAGCTATTGTTATGTTTTATCGTGGATTATAAGATATCAGAAATCCGAATTTTATGTCTTCAGACGAATTAAAATATTATGCTCGTGGTTTTTCGCCTTACGCTAGTTCATAGGATTAATGGCTCTAATCCTCTTTTCAATCCAAAGTAAAATGCGTGGTGAAAATGTCCACTAGGAAATCTTATTTAGGGAAATACTTCTCTGCCTGCTGCATTTGAATCTGTCTATATCAGCATGTCTTTTTTTCAGATGCTTCTGACTTACCCCAGAGTTGACTCGCTTTCGACACATTTTGAAAGAACTTTCTTTCAGCTCCCTTCGCATAAGTTTGATCACTTCTGCCTCAGCAAGCCCAAATTGATTTTCTATAGCTTCGAAGGGAGTTCTGTCCTCCCAAGCCATTTCTATAATTCTGTCTAGTTCTCGCTCTGTCATTAGTATTGATCTTTTTCAATGGAAATTTCTCCCATTGAATTGGTTCGTTTTACTAATTGTAAAGAAGTTTTAGAGCATAATTGTTTTGAATGGAGTGGCTAATAACTTTTAAAAAAAAAGTTAAAAGATTGTATTGCTCATCCGCCTATTTTGAAAATATGTATATCCGCTTTTCTACCAGTAAAGAGGGAAAAGCAATCTAGAATTTGTTCAAATTTATAATTGAGGTCACTTCGGTCTTCAGTCATCGGTCTTCCGACCAGATAAGCAAAGAATCTAAGGCAACTGGCATCATTGCGGATAATCACATTTGAAAAAATAAATCTATCAAATGACCTATCAGTAACACTCCAATTGAAAACGTGATCAAACCTAATAGGTAGGCGAAAAATGCTTTCAAATAGCTTGCGAACTTCTTTCCATCAAAAAACTGCCCAATCGCCCAAGTAGAATATATAAAGAAAAGCATACCTCCAAACTGCAAAACCTTGAGGTCAGTCAATCCCTGAACTGCACCAAAAACAGCCAGAATTATCATTCCAATCCCCATTACGAAACATAAAAGAATCAGGATTTCATAGAAGTTATAGGGGTGTTTTCTAAACAGTAGCTTCGTCCACAAGGCAATAAAAACTCCCATGATTAAGTTGCCGTAGCCATAGTTGTTCTGAACCCATTCAAACATAACCGTTGCAGTGGAATAGGTGGAATTATCATAATAGACGTATCCGTCTTCAAACTTCAGCAATCCTCTTAATACTGAATAAAGCAAGGAACTTATGATGATGAAAATCACAGGTTTCACCAATCGATTTCTATCCTCAGCAATGAACTTTCTGACAGTCAGTCCAGGTCTGATCAGCAACTCTTTGATCGTGTATAATATGCCCCTGTCAAAATTCAAGACACTAGTCACTTCATTGGCGATATATCTCCCATCAATTCGCCTCAATTCTGCAGCGTTCCCACAGTTGGTGCAGAAGTTTCCGCTGATTTCCAGCTCACACTTTTTGCAATAGTTTAAAGAATTCTGATTATCCATGTGGTCAAATAGGTGGTAGGTTTAGTAGAATATGTGAATGTAGGGGTGTTGGATGGTGAAAGATGTAAGTGACAAGTAAAAAGTATCAAGAATTTAGAATTCGCTACATCGGTCACCTGACAAAAGGAGTAATAGCCTAGTACTTCCAATCCTATTTAAAAAAACGGTGTAAGTCACACTTACACCGTAATTGTTAATAACCTTTTCAAGCAGCATTAAGAATCTGAATGCAACTATTTAATCCAAGCTACTAAGAAAGGTTTCGTAGGCTTTTGTCATAAGGTCTTCACCTTGGCTTCCAATCGGAGAGTTGACAAAAATGACCATTTCATATCCTCCAGGGAGAAAAGCGGCCACACACTGCTCAGTTCTTGAACTATTTGCCCACCTTCCATTTTTTGAATACCATTTTCCAGCGGGAGTCTCTACATCCCAATCCAATCCTAAAGAATTTTCCAATAGATATTCTGCTTGAGTGGAAGTAAGTATGGTCCCCTTTCTTTTGACGTGATGCATTACTTGGAGAACCTCGTTAATAGATAGTCTCCAAGCTGCACCTCCACTCATTGAACCTAATTTGCCAGAATCCCAGCCTTTTGCAGTAGTCGCTGGAAATTTATAGGCTATCGCATCGATCAGCGGCCTAGGGTTAAAGCCCGCTGAAGCGACGCCTGCTGGGGTCAGTACTTTCTTCTGCACATAATCCTTGTATTCAGCGATGGAAAAGGCATCCCACAAAACATCGATATTGATTCCCAATTGAGTTAGCTCCTTGTAGTCCTCGTTTTTGGAGATGTCTCCATTAATGATCGGTATTAGGATTCTACATAAGCCAAAATTCATATTGGCATATTTACCTTTGCCCAGACTTACATCACCGGTAAGCGCTACACCATTTTTTACCATCGATTTCATGGTGGAGAAATCGGACTTCGAATCTCCTGTATTAAAACCTGAAGTATGGTTTAGCAAATGTCGGAATGTAATCTGCGAAACGTTCGGGCCCTTCGTCCAGTAGGATGGCAGATAGCTGTGAATCAAGGCGTCTACTGAAATCCCTTTATCTAGGAGAAGATTGTAGATCGCGATACCTGTGATCATTTTGCTCACACTGGCGATGTGCATTCTCGTATCTAGTGTCCATCCTTTTCCTCCATCGGCATGGGTTCTTGACCAGTTCCAAATAATGGTCTGATGGGGAGCACCGTTCTTTCGGATTTGAAATGCGTATCCAACTACTTTATCCTTCATCGCCTCATGGAATTTTTCGACGAATTTGGTAGAGTTAAATTTCTTTAGGATCTCAGCTTTTTTGACGACAACTCTTTTGGGTTTGTCAACTTGAAGCTCCAAGCCCTCATCTGATTCTACATGCAACAGATTTGAAGGCGCAATTTTATGCGCCTTCAGTTCGCTTTCTGTGATTTTTAATCGCGAGAAAGTCTTCTCACTCGCTTGAATGATCTTTTTCATTTTGATTATGATTTAGTTAAAAATTATTCCCTCTCAATAAAAATTTAGGGAAACTAGGTACAGTAAATTGTAGGTAAAATTAACGGAGTTGAATCCGTACCATCGATCATCGAATTACGCAAGGTAATGCTCCGTATTGACCTGATTTTCAGTCGAAATCTGGAATAAATCTAGTAAAAGTAAATGTCAAAAAAAATACCCAACTAGTCTGATACTAAACCTGTTGTATGTCCTAAAAAGTGGAATAGGGGTATGATTGAAATGATAGAAAAGTTTAGATACATCTGAGCAATCAACAGACTACAGCCAGTGAACTCGATGCTTGGATTTGATTAGAGCAGGATATGGATGTCTAACTACAAATTCCACCTAGCTCAAGGTCAAGACTAGCCTCAGAAGGGGCCGGAGCAAAAACCTATCGAACTAAGCAAAAACCAACTACTTATTTTGAGGAATCAATTGATCATAGGAGAGGACATGCTCTTCCATGATACTTCCATATTCATCGATCAATCTAAAAGTTACCTGAGGAGAACTCCCCTCGATAGTAAAGGTGAACTCGCCAAAAGCCTTTAATCCCAAACCCAGATATCCGAACAATTGCTTGGAAGAATCCTTAGCGATCGCTTCTGGGCCAGGAACTCCTCCTAAGGATGCTGGTCCAAATTCGTAGAACTCAAATCCCGGATTTCTAGGGATGGTGAAACTTCTTGCACCATGGCGATCTCCACTTAGTAAGAGCACACCAGGGATGTTTTCTGTTTCTATCAATTGATATATCTCTTCCCTAGCCAGCGTGTCCCAAGTTCCCCAAGAATCCTTTCCTTCAGAGATGTAATCACTCCACATCGTCCCGCTTGTGATCAGCTTGTACGGAGCGCTGGATTTTGCCAGCACATCCTTTAGCCATTTGAGTTGGGCTGCGCCCAAATAGGAATTGTATTCACCTCTTCTGTCGTTCTCACGAAAAGAACGGGTATCCAGCATGATTACCTCTACAGCGCCTATTTGCGTATTGAAATAGATTCCTGCTGCATCATTCTCTGGATTATTCCAGTTTTCGCTCCAAAGTTTCCGTAACGCCTCTCTATCCTCATTGCTGACTCCTTCCGGAAGACCGCTGAGGTCATTATTGAGATAATCATGATCATCCCAAGCGGCGTATAAGGGAACATTTGCACTAAGTTTTTTCCAAGGCTGCGAAACATCCCGAAGCAAGTAATCAGCTCTATGCATGCTCAGCTTAGTATCTCTATCATCCACAGCAAGGTCTCCGAGTAGCAGCATCGCGATTGGATTTCTCTCTAAAATAGCGTCCATCAAGTTAGGATTGTGCAGACCTATTTTATGAAAATCTGAAGCAAAAGCTAGTCGTAACTCGCTTGTTTCTTCGGTTTTTGAGGTGGTTTGGAAAGTGCCTTCCGCTACTTCAGAACCTTGAACTTTTACACTATAGGAATACTTCGTCGCTGATGACAAATTCCCTAAGACGATTCGCTCAGCTTGTCCGGCCACGCTGGGATTAAAAATATATAGCTTTGTTTCTTTACCAGCTAAATCAGCTATTTCAATTTCAATCAGATTTATACTTGCTGGTCTAAACCAGATAGTTACGCTATTCTCTTTTAAATCACCCAACATCGGGCCTGAAATCAAAGGAATGCCATTTTTGACAGCAACTGCTACAATTCTCTCGTCTGTAAAATCAACTTCATTCTCCTCAAATACCGACCTAGCTTCCAAATAAAACTTTCTAATATTCTCAGGTAATCTCACATAACTATCGAGCAGCAAACTGTCAATTTCCAACGTTCCCTTGTGTGCTTGCGGTAAAGTGACGTCATGCCTTACCGGTATGGAATCAGTTCTTTGTGCAAAAGTGGCAGTACTAAAAAGACTGACGATAAGGGTAACTAAGCTGGATACTTTCTTAAATCTCATTGAGAGTGGGTTATCAGGGGTAATGAAAAAGTTAAATTACAGTTTTAGCGGGTGGCAAAAAAGTGGTTTTATACCCTTGTGATTCAAAAGAAAGGTTGCATGGTCTAAGATTGATTTACAAAATCTAATTAATAGAGGAGTAGGATCGAGCGTTTAAACCAGCTTTAGAGAAGATGTTTAGCGAGTGACAAGAATGCAGGGTTGGCAAATTACACCTAGCCAAAAGCCTAGACTACGCTCGGTGGGGGCAGCATTTCATTTGTTCTCGTATAAAAATTGTTTTTTAAAATTCTAAAAATAAAAGGCTGAACTCTTTCGAATTCAGCCTTTTATACAACAAAAATATTGTATTTAACTATTATTTAGTGGCTTCTATAACACCTCTAAAATAACCCACAGATTCGGCAATTCCCATAAATGGATTGTCCATGTTTCTTTCGTGTTCCAGAGCGCAAACACCTGTGTAATCAACTTTTCTAATCATTTTCACTAGTGAAGGAAAATCGATTACACCACGGCCAACTTCAAGTGAATAACCCAATTTAGTTGGTGCTGTTACATCCTTTATGTGCATATCGAAAACGCGGGTGTGGTATTTTTCAAGGTCGGCCACAGCGTCTTTACCGTTGCGTGTATCGTGACCAACGTCCAAGCACATTCCAATTCTAGGATCGAGGTCTTTTGTGTGGTTCCAAACATCTTCGGCATCTGGAAAGATTTTAATATCCGGTCCGTGTAAATGAATGGCAAATTTAAAATCATACTCCTTTACTTTTTTATCCACATAAGGAAGCAGCTCAACATTGGGAACGCCAACAATCAGCTTTACGCCAACTCTTTTTGCATAGTCAAAAGCCCTGTCAATTTCCTCCTCGGTTTTCATATAAATAGGACCAACTGCGTAACCTACTACATCATTGGCTTTCAGTTTTGCATGAAAAGCATCAATTTCCTCATCGCTACTCGTCATTGGCAAATGGAAATCCTTGATGCATAAATAATGTACATCTACAGCTTTTAATGTTTCAAGTGCTTTGTCGAGATCGAATTTCGCGAAGGTGAAACCCGCTATTCCTACTTTAAAACTTTCACCAGTTTCAGGAGGTAGCTGAGGTCCTGGTCTGGTTTCCTGTGCGTTGCAAACCGAAACTGTGAGTGCAAACAATAACGTCAATACTTTTAATTTCATTTCTACTTTATTTTAGGATTTTGTCGCATTTAAGTTAGCGATTATAAACGAACCTGCCTCCCGGCCTGGCAAACTAAACCTTATTACTTCCACGATTAGAATATGCTCAGACAGGGGTATTGAGCTTGTTTTTGCTAGCCTCACTAGTCTTTATCTCCCCAAATTTCTTGGTGATTTCCTTCCCATAAATGGGTTGAACAAATTGTTTTCCTTTCAGATATGATTTTGCTACATATAAGTCTAAAGAAGAAATTGCGATCTGTATGTGTTCCAACTCCTGTTCGTCCTTGGCCAAAAGCCGTACTTCGTAGCCCTTTTTATGTTTTTGAGATCCAAGTTTTGCAACCTTTACCTCATCTTTAATTCTGAGATTTCCATTCCGTAGAAATATTTCTTTCAAAAATTTGAAAGCCAACGATTTTGACATTTTCTTCATATAGACTCTAGGTTGAAAATAGTGGGTAGTCACTTAATATAAAATCTTTTATGTGTATTCGCTTGAATGCACGTACCAAAATAATATTTTGAATCCTTTCCCTTTAAGCCAAAATTGACCGGAGGCTGAGCGCCGGTTGGTGAGCTCGTCGAACCAAGTCGAAGCCTGATTGAACATACGTGCAGAGGTCCGAAGACACATAAAATCTTTAAACCTAATTAAAAAAACAAAAATTGACCATCGGAAAATCTGCACGACCGCAAAAAAAGTAAAGGTTATTATACATTCACCTTTATGGTAGATTAATGAATTCATAGTTTTTTGTTCAAAAAATCAAACAGCTACTCAAATCCAAATTCCCTACCCGATATGAAAAAATACACACTTGCTTTATCCTTCTGTTTATTGTTTTCAATAATTGCTTTTGCACAAGACAGTAAGGTTTTTGACCAAATGACAATGCAGAGTAAAATCCTCAATATGGAGCGCAAATATGCGATCTATCTGCCACCCGGATATGAGACCTCGCAGCGCTCTTACCCTGTCTTGTATCTCCTTCATGGAGCCGGAGATGATCAGACAGGTTGGGTGCAGTTTGGAGAAGTCCAACATATCGCTGACAAAGCCATCTTGGAAGGGAAATCCACATCCATGATCATTGTCATGCCCGATGCCAATACCGGTAAGCGGGGTTACTTTAATGATATCAACAATGAATGGCGATATGAAGATTTCTTTTTTGAGGAACTAATGCCTGAGGTAGAAAAAAAGTACCGAATCAAATCTGAGAAAAAGTATAGGGCAATAGCTGGATTGTCCATGGGAGGCGGTGGCACATTTTTCTATGCCATGCACCGCCCTGACTTATTTTCTTCAGCTTGCCCCTTAAGTGCAGCATTGAGGAATTCCACTTTTGAAGAATTCAATCAAGGACTTCAAACCAATAAAACTCAGGTAAAAAATACTGATAACCTCCAAGGCTATTATGACCGGCATTCCGCACTAAGGCAAATCGAATTGAATGAAGTGGAAGCGATGAAATCGGTAAAATGGTATTTTGATTGTGGGGATGATGATTTCCTTTATGAAGGAAATAGCCTAGTACATATCGCAATGAAGAAAAGAGATATCCCCCATGAGTTCAGAATAAGGGATGGAGCTCATAATTGGACCTATTGGAGAACATCCCTTCCCGAAGTGTTATCATTTGTATCAGATACCTTTCGTCAGAAATAGGCATTAGGTAGATCTAGAACTGTCCTTGTAGGGGTAATTCGTGCTGTTTGAGTCTGTGGATATAATGGTCAAAAATAGTTGGTAAAACCCGTGTAATTAACTGGTATATAATTATTTACGAGAACCTTATTGAAATGCGTTTCAATAAGGTTCTTTTGTTTTATGAAAACTTCAAAAAAAGCGTTGTTGGGCATGTGGCTTTTTAGACTCAATTAAATGGGGAAAACAAGGAGGGAAGCAGCGATATAAATGTAAAAACTGTGGCATTCTTTTTACGGCATCTAATACCGGAGTAGCAGACTCCAATCGGTTTATCTGGTTTTACAAATGGGTAGTAGGAAGAAGGACTTTGGATCAGTTAGTGATGGAGAGTGGCTACAGTAAACGGACCTTACA